>NZ_CAXBFW010000004.1:0-193168 GCF_963975215.1 uncultured Gilvimarinus sp. | reverse complement strand
CGGGGCAGTCGCTGATGGCCATGGATAGCCCCGTTAAGCATGAGTTTAGCTTTACCCCGGCACTGTCGCTGTTCGTTACCTGCGACAGTGCCGAACAGCTTAAGGCGGCCTACGGGCAATTACTGGACGGTGGTAAAGCTCATATGCCGGTGGATAACTACGGCTTTAGTGAGCTGTTTGCCTGGGTGGATGATCGTTATGGTGTGAGCTGGCAGCTGAATGTGGAATAAATGTATTGCTGAAACCCGCTAAAAGAATAACGAGGCTGTGTGTTAACGCGTTGCCCTAAAGCCGTGCTGGTGGCGTTTTTAACCCTCAGTTGGGCGCCGCTGCTGAGCGCGCAGGTGCTGTTGCCGTTTGCCAGCGACGGCTGCAGCTCGTTTCCCGATGGCACCTGGGCGCAGGAGCAATTGTGGCTGGCCTGCTGTGAGGCGCACGATCTGGCCTATTGGCAAGGCGGCACCTACCAACAGCGACTAGACGCCGACCTCGCCCTGGAGGCTTGTGTTGCCGAGGTGGGTGAGTCGGAAATTGCCTTGCTGATGCTTGCCGGTGTCCGTTTGGGTGGCAGCCCCTTGTTTAATACGCCCTATCGCTGGGGTTATGGCTGGCCCTACCCGCGTTGGTACGGTGAGCTGAGCGAGGCCGAGCAGCGCGAAGTGAGGCGGCTAATGCCTGCGCTGGGTTTGGAAGACTGATAAGCGGAGAAATTCCGGGTTCCCTCATGCCGTACAATACGGGCAAGAAACACAAGGGTCCCCGGTACTAGGGTTGGCGGCGGCCGGTACGAAAACTTGAGCGCCATCCAACCCCATTTTGTGCGCTAGTTCTTGTTTTTCATGGCCTGCTGTAGCAAAGCCCCCATGCTGCCCAGTGCGGCTTTGTTGTTGCCGCCTTGCGAGCCTTGGTTGCGCCCGCTGTCACGCTTGTTGCCGCGCGCGCGACGGGGCGTGTCACCACCGCCGGTTTTCTCGCCGGGGGTGTCATCCAGGCGCATCGATAGGCCGATGCGCTTGCGGTCTACGTCCACCTCCATCACTTTCACTTTGGCGATGTCGCCGGCTTTCACCACCTCGCGCGGGTCTTTGACAAAAGTGTTAGACAGCGCCGAGATATGCACCAGGCCGTCTTGATGCACGCCAATATCCACGAAGGCACCAAAGTTGGTGACGTTGGTAACAGTACCCTCCAAAATCATGCCAGGTTCCAGATCTTTTAGGGTTTCTACCCCTTCCTGAAACTTGGCGGTACGAAACTCGGGGCGAGGGTCGCGGCCGGGTTTGTCCAGCTCTTTTAGGATGTCGGTAATGGTGGGTAAGCCAAATTGCTCGCTGGTGTAGTCGGCCGCTTTCAGGCTACCTAAAAAGGCCGAGTCGCCAATAATGCCGGCGATATGACGCTCGTTTTTGCCGGCGATGGTTTCTACTACAGCGTACGATTCGGGGTGCACTGCCGAGGCGTCTAGCGGGTTGTCGCCGCCGGCGACGCGCAAAAAGCCCGCCGCTTGCTCAAAGGTTTTGGCGCCAAAGCGGGTGACCTTTTTCAGTTGCTCCCGGGAGCTAAAAGCGCCGTTTGTGTTGCGAAAATCGACAATATTGTTGGCAAGTGTGGTGTTTAGGCCAGAAACTCGCGCCAGTAGCGCGGCCGATGCGGTGTTCACTTCAACCCCCACGGCGTTTACACAGTCCTCTACCACCGCGTCCAGCGAGCGCGCCAGCTGGGTTTGCGATACATCGTGTTGGTACTGTCCCACACCGATGGATTTGGGGTCGATCTTCACCAGCTCGGCCAGCGGGTCTTGCAGCCGGCGGGCAATAGAGATCGCACCGCGAATGGTGACGTCTAAATCGGGAAACTCTTTGGCGGCAAATTCAGAGGCCGAGTACACCGAGGCGCCGGCCTCGTTCACCATCACCGGTTTGGCGGTTAGCTCGGGGTACTTTTTCAGCATATCTTTAACAAACTTCTCGGTCTCGCGGCTGGCGGTACCGTTGCCGATGGCGATTAGGTCGACATTGTGTTTTTGGCACAGGGCCGAGAGGATCTTCTCCGACTCGGCGGTGCGGTTTTGCGGCATGGTAGGGAAAATGGCGCAGTGATCCAGCACTTTACCGGTGGCGTCTACCACCGCCACTTTAACCCCGGTACGCAGCCCGGGGTCGAGGCCAATGGTGGCTTTCTGTCCGGCGGGTGCGGCCAGCAGTAAGTCGTTAAGGTTTGAGGCAAACACCTTAATAGCGCCCTCTTCGGCGCGATCGCGCAGCTCGCCCAGCAAGTCGGTCTCGAGGTGAGTAAGTAGCTTAACGCGCCAGGCCCAGCGCACCACTTCAGATAACCATTTGTCCGCTGCCCGGCCGCTGTCGCGAATGCGCCAGTGATCGGCCACCATGGCTTCGCACGGGTGCGAGCTGGCGGGCTCGTTGGGGTCGCCCACGGTAATGGCAATGGTCAGTACACCCTCGTTTCGCCCGCGGAACATGGCCAGCGCCCTGTGCGAGGGGGTCGACTTAAGGGGCTCGTCGTGCTCAAAGTAGTCGCGAAACTTCTGTACTTCCTGAGAGGTGTCGGTGTCTTTGCCGTTGGCAACGCGCGCAGTGATGTTAGCTTCTTTCTGTAAAAAGTCGCGCAATTTGGCCAAAAGGTCGGCATCTTCGCTGAACTTCTCCATCAGGATAAACTTGGCGCCATCCAGCGCGGCCTTGCTGTCCCCTATCTTGTGCTCGGGGTTGAGGTACTTTGCGGCCTCGGTTTCGGGGTCTAGGGTCGGGTCGGCCAGCAGGCCCTCGGCCAGTGGCTCGAGCCCGGCCTCAATGGCGATCTGGCCCTTGGTGCGACGCTTGGGTTTGTAGGGAAGGTACAAATCCTCCAGCCGGGTTTTGGTGTCGGCCGCGCGAATCTCGCTCTCGAGTACCGGGGTAAGCTTTTCTTGCTCGGCGACACTTTTTAAGATGGCCTCGCGGCGGTCTTCCAGTTCGCGCAAATAACGCAAACGCTCTTCCAGGTTACGCATCTGGGTGTCGTCCAGGCCGCCGGTGACCTCTTTGCGGTAGCGGGAGATAAACGGCACCGTGGCCCCTTCGTCCAGCAGTGCGACGGCGGCGTCTACCTGCTGTTCGCGTACACTCAGCTCGTCGGCGATACGTTGAAAAATACTGCTCATGGATCTTGCCTATTTAATTCAAGGAGTCTTGTGGGCCACCTGCGCGGCGTTTTCAGCATTATGCGTAAAACCCGCCATGATAACAGTCTTGAAATGCAGTGGGGTTTGTGCATTTTGCGCAAGCGCACAGAGTGTGTGGGCCCCGAAGGTGGTTAAATAGAGTGCACTGGGCAATGAACCCCACCCGATCCGCAGGGTCGAGAACTAAGACAATGGCAAAAGGAGGTGGGCGCAGGTGATAAAACAATGCTGTTTGGCTTTGATGTTATTGGCGGACGGAGGCTCTACGCTGGCCGTGGCCGCTGATAAAGTGGCGTATGACCCGGAATTTGCTCAGGCGAGCCTGCAGCAATTAAACAGCGCGTTGGCGCGGCTGGAGCCACAGAGCCCTTTAACGACAGAGGTGGCGCTAACGTCGGCCCACAATGCCGGGGAGGACGAGGATATGATCTCGCGCACCGGCCGGGCCCGGGCCATTGTCAAGGACAGTGATGAGGGCCTTAGCCTGAGTTACTCTGGTGAGTTGTTGCAACAGATGACGCGTGAGGCACAAGAGCGGGCGGATGACCCGGACGCGGCCACCCCGACATTGGACGGCGTTGATGAGCTGACCTTGCCCACTGTGCAGCCGATGTTACGGGCCGCCGCGGCGATTCGCCAAGAGCTGCAAACGGCTGAGTACCTCGGCGCCGAGGAAGATAGTTATCAGGGAAAGCGCGCCCGGCGGCTGGAGTTTAACCTAAGCGACGAGCGCTTAACCAAGCGCCAGCGCAAATACGTGAAAGAATACGACGGCTCTTACACCGTCTGGATCGATGAACAGGGCAACCCACTGGCCAGTCGCACCCGCATGAGTGCCCGGGGGCGGGCGTTTATCGTGATCAGTTTTACCATTACAATAGAGTCTGACAGTCATTACCGGGTTCACGATGATAGGTTGATTACAACCCGCCGCGCGGATTATCAATTGTCGAGCGGCGCCGGTGAGCGCTCCGAACGCCTGGTGAATAAAACCCTGGAGGTAATCGATGAATGAAACCGTGGTGGTAAGCAGTGGTTATGTGGTTGGCTGGGGTACGCTGGCGTTAATTAACGCCGGCCTGGCGCAGGGCAAAAATCGCAGCGGCCTCGCGTGGTTTTTATTGTCGCTGTTGCTTGGCCCCATTGCCACCTTGGTGTTGGTGCTACTCGGCAAACCCAATCGTCCCTTTGGATAAAAGAGTCAGCTATGGGCTATTTCGTAAACCGCTTGGCGGTCGTTGTCTGGTTATTGTGTTGCAGTGTTACGGTGTTAGCCGCACCACTTGAGACACTGATCGAAGAGCAAACCCGCGCTTACAACAACCACGATGTCAGTGCCTATTCGGGTTACTTTCACCCGGATGTTGAGGTGTACAACTACCCCGATCACCCCATTACCGCCGGTAAAGGAGCGCTGATTGAAGCGACCGGAAAAACCTTTAAAGAGCGCAAACCGCAAGCCGTGGTAGAGAATGTTATTGTCCTTGGCGACAAAGTCGTCACGCTGGAGCTGGCCAGTTTTAGTGTCGGTGGTGCGCGTCAAAGCGCCAAAGTCATTAAAATTTACCAGTTTCAAGACGGCCTGATACGCCGTATGACGTTTATGAATTAATGACGAGTTAACTTAAGTAGAGAGCTTATGGCACTGACTGATGATGAACGCCAGTACTGGGATCTGGTGGACGATTTTATTTCCCGCGCTAACGAACACTGCGACAATGTCGACCCAAGTATGGTCAGTGCCGCCATGCTGCAAGCGGCCTCGCGCTTTAATGCTTTTATTGTTGCCAGCTCTTCGGTCGATCGCAAAGAGTACACCGACGAGCTCGATGCATCACTGCGTTACCTGACCAATCAGTATCGCGATTACTTGCGGGACAACCTCGAAGACTACCGGGAAAACTTTAAAGTTTATACCCGCACCGACGGCGACGAGCCAAACAACAACGCATAAGGCTAGGTGTTGCTAAGGTGACAACAACCACAAAGGGTAAGGCTTGTTCACATCGCCGGCTATTAGCGGCGATATTGCTGGCGGGTTTCGCGTTTGTTAATCAGGCTCAGGCAACTGACTGGGTATCACTGGTTTGGCAAAATGATTTATTTACCGGTCGTGATGGCGGCGGTTATACCAATGGCATTTTTGCTTCGCTATATCAGGTGGCAGACTCCGGGCCGATCGATGAGCCAGTGCTGACTAAGCCCCTAAGCTGGATGTTAAACGACCGCTTTGAGCTGGCTTTTAACGAACACTCTATTGGTCAGGCGATGGTGACGCCGGCCGATATTACCAAGCCGGTGCCCGACCCCAACGATGTTCCTTACGCGGGCCTGTTAATCTATCGGGCCAGTCGCGTGGTGGTGGATGGCAATATTGCTGATATGATCCGCACGACAGTGGGGGTGGTGGGGCCGGCATCATTGGCCGAGCAGTCGCAAAAGTTTATTCATAAAGTGGTTGGCTCAAAGGAGCCGCAAGGCTGGGATTATCAGCTAAAAAATGAGCCCGTTTTTGCCCTGCGCAGGGCCCGCGTATGGCGCCAGGAATTAAGCCGAATGGCCGATGTGGTTTTACTCGCGCAGGCGCGCGCCGGTAATTTAGAGTCCGCCGTGGGCGGCGGCGCGATTGTGCGTTTTGGTCACGGGTTACAACGCAGCTTTGCCACCACCTTGTTGCAACAGGGGCGCACCAGTAGCCCGGCAGCGGTTGAGCGTGGCTGGTATGTGTACGCAGGTTTTGAAGCCGATTATGTGTTTAATAATATATTGGTGAACGGCAATACCTATCGTGAAAGTCCCTCATCTGATTTGCGCCATGAACAAATGAGTTTTACCGCTGGTATCAGTTATGCCTGGGATGACGTTAGCCTGACGTTTGGTTACAAGTCCGGCACCAAAATAGATACTCACGCCTCATCTCGCGATAACTTTGGTACGCTAAGTCTCGCCTGGAAACTATAGATGCAAACAGCTCTAGTGATTGGCTATGTGTGGCCCGAGCCCAATTCATCGGCGGCCGGCCGGCGTATTCTCGATTTAATTGATGCTTTTCAGGCCGATGGCACGGATGTGCATTTTGCCTCGGCCGCCTCACCGACCGATCATCAATGCGATTTAACCGCGCTTAAGGTAACGCCGCACGCTATCGCGCTTAATTGCGATAGCTTTGAGCGTTGGCTGGTTGAGTTAGCGCCCGATGTGGTGGTGTTTGATCGTTTTGTGACGGAAGAGCAGTTTGGCTGGCGAGTTGCCACTGCTGCTCCCGAGGCGCTGCGGGTATTGGATACCGAAGACCTACACAGTTTGCGCGCGGCCCGCGAATTGGCTTTAAAGCGTTCGCTCGCGGGGCGTGCCGGGGCGGATGTTCCGCCGGTAAACGCAGGCGGTGCCGAGTTGTTTGCACTGATGCGCGAAGACGATATGCTGCTGCGCGAGTTGGCGGCTATCTTTCGCTGCGATCTTAGTCTAATGATTTCAAGCTTTGAAACTTCGTTGCTCGTTGATTATTGTCAGGTACCGGCCGAGTTGTTGTACCACCTTCCTTTTACTGTTGATGCGACCATCACCAATGCCCCCGGATTTACCGCGCGCGAGCACTTTGTCAGTATTGGCAATTTTCGCCATCGCCCCAATTGGGATGCGGTGCTGTGGTTAAAGCAGCATGTATGGCCTGCCATTCGCCGGCAGTTGCCCCGCGCCGAGCTGCATATTTACGGCGCCTACCCGCCGCCCAAGGCCACCGCGTTACACAACAAACAACAGGGTTTTTTAGTGAAGGGGTGGGCCGATGATGCACTGACTACCGTTGCCGGGCACCGTGTGTTGTTGGCGCCGCTGCGGGTAGGGGCGGGGATTAAAGGTAAATTACTGGATGCCATGCTAACGGCAACGCCCAGTGTCACAACCGCGATTGGCGCCGAAAGTATGCACGGCGATAGCGACTGGCCAGGTGCCGTGGCGAATAGCTCGGCGGCGCTTGCCGCAGAGGCCGTGCGCTTGTATCAAAGCGAAACTGACTGGCGGCGGGCCTCCGGTGCCTGCGCCCCTTTGCTGGCACAAGAGTATCAGCGCGCCCGTTTGGCGCCGGCGTTTATGGCGTTTCTGCGCGAGCGCCACAGCCATTTGGCGCAGTGGCGGCGCGACAATATTCTGGGTGCTTTATTTAATTATCACAGTGTGCGCAGTACTGAATTTATGTCGCGCTGGATTGAAGTGAAAACCCGTTTAGCCAAGAGCCTCTAGTCGGGGGTGTCCTTTCTTTTAAGTGGGCTGGAAAACTGTAAGATTATAAAGTTAGTCACCGACAGTACCAGTGCGATTTCGTAGCGATTGTAGGCAACCGATACGCCGATAGCGCCAGTGTTCCAAATGCTGGCCGCCGTTGCCGTGCCCACGGTATGATCGTTATTTTTTAAAATAGCGCCACCACCAATAAAGCCAATGCCGGTAATAATGCCGTACATTACTTTAGCCTCGGCATCTGAGCCGGAAAACACCTGAATGCCCACCAGCATATAAGCACAGGCCGCCAGTGCGACTAACGGAAAGGTTCGCAAGCCGGCGCCGCGTGCACTTTGCTCGCGGTTAAACGCCATAGGCAGCGCCAGTAGTAGCGCGATACCTAGGCGTATTAAATGCTCGATAATTTCTTGTAGGCTTAAATCAAAGCTCATGGATGCTTCCTGATGATGGGCTATTTAATCGGCGAGGTAATACTCAACCGTGGAGACGACCCGGACTTTTTTAATATGAGGGTTATTGGCATCGCGCGCGTCGATCGAGAACTGTCCCTGTGAGGCGCGCTTAATTTTGCCCAGCCGGCTATTGGAGTCGGCGGCAAACTTATTGGCCACTTCGCGGGCGTTGTTGGTGGCTTGCTCAATCATCGCCGGTTTTATGTCGTTGAGGCCGGTAAACAAATATTGCGTTTGACTGTCGTAGTTGCCGGCGGTAAGTACGATGCCTTGTTTGCCCAGTTCACCCACGCTGTTCATCGTGCGGCGCACTGTGTCGATATCGGTACTGTACACCGTTACGACCTGAGTGGCCGAGTAGCGAAACCTTGGCTCGGGGCCGCCGTAGGATTGTGCGGTTTTATCGGTTACGGTCGGGGCGTTAACGCTGATATCGGCCGGGGCGATATCGTGTGCCAACAAAAATTGACGTATTGCTTCACTGTTGCTGTCGATGTCGCGATACAGCGCTGCCAAATCATTGCTGGCAAGGGCGTAGCTAACCGGCCATATAACGATGTCGGCGGGCAGCTCTTGCTCGGCCAGACCTTTGACGGTAACCGACCGTTCATAATCTTTTACGGCGATGGCGGTACTGTGTAACTGATACCCTAACAGCCCGGCGGCGGCCAACAGGAAAAGACCCAGTAGCAACGCGGCGGATGTGTTTGATCGAGTTGTTTGGTCGGTCACATTAATGCCTCTTGGTCCAGTCAAAGGGTGTCTGGTTTGACGTATTAATTTAACCCTGACGATATAGTCTATCCTCAGATAAGCGAAGTGTCATGTAACTGTGGCACTATAGCCATGAAACAGCACGATCGCGAAGGATCGCGCGCTATCCAAACTCGTTGACGGTGAGTTTTTGGCTGAACACATTAGGGAATGGTAAAGAAGGAGCGTAATGGTGAACGCACAAGCCGGTAGCCAGTGGGTGGCTGATACGGAGCTCGAGCATTTTGAGCAAACCAGATTAACGGTAAATTATAACCAGCGTGCCTTTAGCGCCACGTTGGTGCGAGCGGCGGATAACCCCAAAGTCGCGCGTCGCGCCGTGTTGTATGTTCACGGTTTGACCGATTACTTTTTTCAGGTGCATTTGGCCGACGCCTACCGCGCCGAGGGTTACGCGTTTTACGCCCTTGATTTACACGGTTACGGGCGCTCGTTACGCCCGGATGAACGGCCCAATTACTGTGAAGACATCGCCGAATACTACCCCGAAATTGATGCGGCGATTGCGCAAATTAAAAGCGATGGTGCCGAAAAGTTACTGATTAATGCGCACTCGACGGGCGGCTTAATCACCTCGCTTTACGCCCACGAGGGGCGCTATCGCGAGGCGATAGATGCCCTGTATTTAAATAGCCCGTTTTTAGAGTTTCCGTTTCACGGCTGGGAGCGCCTGGCGCTGCGGGCGGTAGTGGCATTGGGGCGCTGGTTTCCGCATATTGCGTATCACCATGGTATGCCCTCGATGTACGCCAAGAGTATTCACAGTGATTTTTACGGCGAGTGGCACTACAACATTGCCCTTAAGCCAACCGATGGGTTTCCGATAACGGCCGGTTGGGCGCGGGCTGTGTATTTTGCCCAGCGGCGGTTACACGAGGGGCTGGATATTGCGTGCCCGGTGTTGGTGATGCACGCGGCGCGATCGATGCGCGCCACCGAGTGGAGCGACGACCTGCTGGCGGTTGATACGGTACTTAATGTCGACCATATCCGCCGCTACGGCCCCAAGCTGGGTAAGCAGGTAGCGCTGGCAGAAATTGAAGGGGGCATGCACGATTTGGCGCTGTCGCCCAGTGCCGCCCGGGCCGAGGTGTTAACCGTTAAGTTTTTGTGGCTCGGGCAAGTGCTGGGTGAACATCCGGCGCGCTAACTCATACCTTTACCCGGCTGCTTTGTGCAGCTGTAAATTGCCCAGCCCGTCTACCTCGGCTTGCCAGCCAGGCGCCAGCAAGGTGGTGGATACTTGCTCGCAAATCAAAGCAGGCCCCGCGAGCTTGGCATAAGCCCCCAGTTTATCCCGCAAATACACCGGGGTAGCGCCAATATCAGGCAGCTGGGCGACATACTCGGGCGTGCATTGCGCGAGCGGGTTAAGTGGCGGCAGCGGCGGCACCTGGCCGGCGGCGCTCACTCTTACTCGTACATTCACCAGCTCTACCGGTATATCCAGCTGATGCCCATAACGCTGGGTGTGGGCGCGATGAAAATCCTCGGTGGCGGCCGCAAGCTGGGTAAAAGGGCAGTTTAGGGTGAAGCTCTGGCCGTAATAGCGTAAATCTAAATTGATTTGGGTTTGAATCTGCTCGCGGGCAACGCCTTCGTTTAATAGCTGCTGCATGCCGTCGGCGCTGAGCTCAGCGATTAGCTGGTCGATATGGCTGGCGTCGCACTCGTTAACCCGGGTGCCTATGGTGCGTGATAGCTGCCGCTCGCGAGGGGCCACCAACATCCCCAGTGCCGATAAAACGCCGCCGTGTATGGGCACCAGTGCGCGGCTCATACCTAACTCGTCCGCCAGGGCGCATACGTGCAGGCCGCCGGCGCCACCAAAGCAGCACAAGCTAAATTCGCGCGGGTTGCGGCCGCGCTGGACGGATATAACCCGCAAAGCGCTCACCATATGCTCGTTGGCGAGCTGGATAATGCCGGCCGCCGCGGCCTGCCGTGTCAGCCCCAGAGGCTTGGCTATGGCGTCAACCGCTTGCTCGGCGGCTGGCGCATCCAGCGCCATAGCGCCGCCTAAGAAATACTCTGGCCGCAAGCGCCCCAGCACGGCGTTGGCATCGGTCACGGTGGCACGTAAACCGCCTTTGCCATAGCAGGCGGGCCCCGGGTGGGCCCCGGCGGATTCGGGCCCTACTTGCAATAAGCCGCCGGCGTCGATGCTCGCCTCGGAGCCGCCGCCAGCGCCGATGGTATGCATATCAACCATGGGCACGGCTACGGGGTAAGGGCCCAGGCGCCCTTCACTGGTCAGTTGCAGCTCACCATCGATCAAGGCGACATCGGTCGAGGTGCCCCCCATGTCAAAGGTCAGCAGTTTTTCGGGCTCGCCCTCGCTGCCAATCAGGTGGGCAAAATGCGCCGCGGCGGCCAGCCCGCCAGCGGGGCCCGAGAGCAACAGGTTAACGGCCCGGTCGCCGGCCTGGGCGGCGTCAATGGTGCCGCCGGATGACTGCATTACGCCCAGCGGGCTGGGGGTGATGCCCGCTTGTAGCCGGGTCAGGTAGCCTTGCACCTTAGGCCCAAGGTAGGCGTTTAGCCAGGTGGCGATGCCGCGCTCGTACTCGCGGTACTCCGGTAGCACAAACGATGAGCGGCAGCTAAACACGCTGCTGGGGCACGCTGCCTGCAAGCGCTTTTCGTCACCGTCATCGAGAAACGAGTACAGCAGGTTGATGGCGACGGCGGCGGGCTGACGCTTGGCGATTACCGCTTGCAGGTGCGTAATATCGGCCTCGCTCAGCTCGCTGATACGCTCCCCCGAGGCGCTTAAGCGGCAGCCCACCTCGATACAATCTTCAGGCGCTACAGGCACCGGGCGCGGTTCGGGCTGCAGGTTATAAAGTTGCTCGCGGGTTTGCCGGCCAATGCTAAGTATATCGGCGCAGCCACGATTGGTAATGTATAAGGTGTGAGCGCCTTTGCGCTCTAGCGCCGCGTTGGTGGCCACTGTGCTGCCGTGGATCACCGTTAACTCACCCCGGGCCAACGCCTGCTCGAGCCCAAGCTCGGCAATACCCTGCAGTATCGCGCGCTCTGGAGCGTCGGGGGTTGAAAGCACTTTGTGAATGCGGAGTGTCCCGGCGTGAGCCAGCACAAAGTCGGTAAAGGTTCCTCCGGTATCAACACCTAACAGCATTATTCGTCCAGTTTATTAATCGTAAAAGCGCTATTGTAAGGGGCTGGCAGGCGCGGGGTAAGAGGTTATTTGATACTTGTTTGATGGGGGCGTATTGGGCGAGTGTTTACGGCGGGCCATTTTTTTGGCCCAATAGCGCCTGACAAAACACTGTGTGCTTTGCACCTGAGATATCTACTAATGCCAGAATTACCCGAAGTTGAAACCACCTTGCGTGGTGTCGCGCCGCACATTGTCGGTCATCAAGTGATCGCGCTAACGGTGCGTCAGCCGCGTTTGCGCTGGCCAGTGCCGCCCGAGCTGGAGCGCCATCTTAAAGGGCAAACGTTATTGCACGCGGCGCGGCGGGGTAAATATCTGTTACTGGGTTTTACCGGGGGCACCGTGCTTATTCACTTGGGTATGTCGGGCAGCTTACGCATTGTCCCGCCGGGCACAGCGGCGGCTCCTCACGATCATGTGGATATTCAGTTTGGTGATAACTTGCTGCGCTACCATGACCCGCGCCGCTTTGGCTCGATCTTGTGGCAGCCGGGTGATGTATACAGCCACGCGTTACTGGCGCATCTCGGGCCCGAGCCGCTCAGTGAAGAGTTTTCAGGTGAGTATTTGTTTCGCCGCGCTCGCAAGCGCACACAAAACATCAAACAGTTTTTAATGGACAGTAAAGTCGTGGTCGGCGTGGGTAATATTTACGCCAATGAAGCGCTCTTTATGGCCGGCATAAAACCGATCCGTAAAGCCGGCACCCTTACCCGGCGCGAATGCGACGAGCTGGTGGCGCGGGTAAAATTTGTTTTAGCCCGTTCTATCGAGCAAGGCGGCACCACCTTGCGCGACTTTGTTGGCAGCGACGGTAAGCCCGGCTATTTTAAACAACAGCTTTTAGTGTATGGCCGTGGCGGCGAGCCCTGTGTGCAGTGCCACAAGCCTTTAAAAGAAGTAAGGTTGGGGCAGCGCACCACTGTGTATTGTACCGCCTGCCAGCGCTAGCTTATTTTTTGCCCTCACTCGTAACGCAGCGGCGATTTAAATATGCTATAAATGCAGGGGGATTTTTACCGCTGCGGGCTTTTGCGGCTCGCGGCAATCATGATAAAACGACCGATAACGCTCCCACCCAACAGCTGGAAACTGGGTGCGAGTTATCAATGATATCGAGTCGTTGGCAACTTATGGACAGAATGCAATGAAAAAACTACTCGCCGCGTCGTTAATGACCCTCTGTATGTCTACCCAAGCGGCTGAGCCCGTTTATGAACTAATGGACTTAGTGGGCAGCAAAGAGCAAATGGAGCAAGTCTCGTCGCAAATGGTTACCATGATTACCTCATCTAACCCGGCGCTTGCGCCCTACAGTGATGAAATTAGCGCGTGGACTAACAAGTACTTTACCTGGGACGCCATGAAAGGTGATATGGCCGAGATCTACCGTAAATACTTTACCGAAGACGAGATTAAAAAATTAATCGACTTTTACAAAACCCCGGTAGGGCAAAAAGCGATTAATGTTATGCCGCAGCTGTTTCAGGAGGGGAGTGAGGTAGGTATGCGCATTGCCCAAGAGCATCAAGCCGAGCTACAGGCAATTTTAGAAAAAGCTCAGCAAGAAAATCAGCCCGCTGAGCCCGAGGCCCAGTAGTCATCTTAACTCAGGCGGGCTTGTTTATTTAAGCCCGCCTGAGTTAAAGCGCTAGCGCCGGGCAATAATCCAAACGGCGTGAATAATGCCGGGGATGTAACCGCATAAGGTCAGTAAAATATTCAGCCAAAAATGCAGGCCAAAGCCTACCTGTAAAAAAACGCCAACGGGCGGCAGTAAAATCGACAGTATCAAACGAATAATATCCATACATCTTCCCTTTTTACATATTCCACATTAAAAATGCACGTACGACATCTGGTGGTAGGCTGAGTGGGCCTGTTGGTCAATGTCGCACGCGCATGTCTGGTTAAACACCGGGCTTTGCACGGTGCTTTAAGCAACTTGTCGTTTGTGTTTGCCCTCGGCGAGCTCTTCAATCAGTTTGTTATTGAAGGCTTCTAAATCCTCTGGGCTACGGCTGGTTACTAAGCCGTTTTCGCATACCACTTCTTGATCGTGCCAATTGGCGCCGGCATTAACCAAGTCATCTTTAATGGATGGGTAAGAGGTCACGTCCCGGCCATTGATAACACCTGCGCTGATCAGCACCCATGGCCCGTGGCAGATGGCACCTACGGGTTTATGTTGCTCAAAAAAGCGCCGGGTAAAGTTCAGGGCATCCGTATCGCTACGCAGCGAATCGGGATTAAACAGGCCGCCTGGAATAATAAGCATATCGTAATCATCGGCACTGGCTTCGGCAAGTGCGCGATCGACTGGATAATCATCGCCCCAGTCGGTCTTTGCCCACGCTTTAACCGTATCTTTTTCAGCTGAGACAATCTCGACTTCTGCGCCGGCGGCTTTTAGCGTTTGCCGTGGCGATTGCAGCTCGGATTCTTCAAAGCCGTTTGCGGCTAAAATGGCAACGCGTTTACCTTTTACTGAATAACTCATACAAAACCTCCATACTCTGTATTAACGGGGTTAGCTGTTAGCGGTGGGTACCGCTTAACTGGTTTGTTGCAAAGGTTGAACCAGCTTTTAAAAAGCGCCGTAAAACAGCCAATAGAGCGGTTAGTACGAGTAATGGTGCACAGTTTAATGCCCGGTGGCGTCTTCGCGGCGCCATTTTAAGGGTTTTACTTGAAAAGTTTACAAGCCATAGTGCTCGGTTAGCCACTGCTGCGCCGCTTGCATTGAGTTGACCACAACGGTCGCGCCGCTGAAATCCAACCCGCGAGAGTACTCGTTAAGCACAACAATACAAGGTAGCCCGGCAGCCAGTGCCGAGCGTAACCCTGTAGGGCTATCTTCGATGGCGATACAGGCGTCGGCGTCAAGCTGCATTTGTTGCAGCGCGTGTAAATAAACATCGGGCGCGGGTTTGGCGTGGGTGACATCTTCACGGGTGGCGACGATAGGGAAGTACTGCGCAAAGCCGTGTTGGGTGAGCGTGGGCTGCACCTCGAGTGCAGAGGCTCCGGTGGCGATGGCCATTTTAAGTGAACGCGCCGCTACCCACTCCACCAGCGTTTGCGCGTCGGGTATTAATGGGCAGGCGTCTTTGCCAAAGGCACCCAGGGTTAATAACTCGCGCTTGGCAAATAATTCCTCGGCGCTTAACGGCAAGGGGTAGTGGGCGACTAAATACTCGGCATTAAAGTGGGTCGGCACGCCGGCCAAATGTGCTTTGTATTCGTCCTCCGGGAAGTCACAGCCGTACTCGGCGAGCAGCTGAACCCAAAGTAAGTAATGCTTGCGCTCGGAGTCGACCAGAGTACCGTCGTGATCAAAAATGACACCTTGTAACATAACTACCTCAATACCTGTTGAGCCGATATGTTACCACGGCTTTGGCCCCCGGGATGTGGCGAATAGGGCGCGGGTATGTGTACAAAGTCCGTTTTGCATTGCACAATTAAGGTATAACAAGCGCTATTGAGAGGATGACCACCGCACCCCTTGCGATGCCGGAGCTGCCCATGAAATCTTTGATTGTGATAATCGCGCTGTTGCTGAGCTGTTGGTTTATGACCGACGTGCGCTCAGACAATAGCTTATTCAATGTGATTGCCCCGCTCGGGGTAGTGGTTTTTTCGATTGCCCTTGCCATATGGGTCGCCTTTGCTTTGGCGGCGCGGCGCTCGGATGGCAATCAGCCGTCGCCGGGGCCGGATTTTTTTGATGGGAGTGGCGGCTCGGACGGTGGTGGCGATTAATCGTTTAAACTCTGCAAAGGTCGCAGGCACAAAATAAAAAAAGGGGTAGCCCTAAGGCTACCCCAAATCCGATTTCATGAAGCTATCGGGGGAAGATGATTGAGCGCAGGCGGTACAGCTTGCGCTCGTTATTGAGTTCTAGGCTCGCACGCTGATCCAGTCGCCCTCGAGTTTTAGCTCGTAGATGGGGATGCTAACGCCCTCCTCGTCTAGGCACTCGCCGGTGCGCAGATCAAAATGCTGTTTGTACAAAGGCGATGCAACACAAAATCGCTCGCCCTGTGAGCCGATTAAACCGCGCGACAGGACGTAGGCTTTGCCCAGCGGGTCGTAGTTACCCACGGCAAACAGTTCATCCAGCTGGCGCGAGTAAAAAATAGCGACCTGATGACCGTTTACCAAAGCGCAGACGCCGGTATCGGGGGCAATCGAGTTTTTGTCGCACACTTTTACCCAGGTGGCTTCGGTGTTTTCTGCAGTTGCTGTACTCATTGTATTCTCCACTCTTACTGCGCTAATTCTACGGCCGGGATTTGATTTTTACGCTCTTCCTCGCGCGCTGGGCGCTTTTGACCGCGCTCGGCAACGTAGGCGAGGCTGCTGTCAGGCTCTGCCGCGTTAATGAAGTGGCTAAAGCGCTTGAGTTTTTCTGGGCTCTCGATGGTGGTTTTCCACTCACACTGGTACTTGCCAATGTTGTGCGTCATCTCGTCTTCCAGCTCTTGGCCAAGGTTGAGCTTGTCGTTGATGACAACGTCGCGGAGGTAATCCAGGCCGCCCTCTAAGTTCTCTAACCACACCGAGGTACGCTGCAAACGATCGGCGGTGCGAATGTAAAACATCAGCACGCGGTCGATGTATTTCACCAGTGTCTCGTCGTCGAGGTCGGTGGCAAATAAGTCGCCGTGACGCGGGCGCATACCGCCGTTACCACATACGTACAGGTTCCAGCCGTTTTCGGTGGCGATTACGCCGATGTCTTTTGATTGCGCCTCGGCACACTCACGGGTACAGCCGGATACCGCAAACTTAATTTTGTGTGGCGAGCGCAACCCTTTATAACGATCTTCCAGGGCGATGGCCATGCCGACACTGTCTTGCACGCCGTAGCGACACCAGGTGTTGCCCACGCACGATTTAACGGTACGCAATGATTTGCCGTAGGCGTGGCCGGTTTCAAATCCGGCATCTACCAGCTTGCGCCAGATCTCGGGCAGCTGATGTAACTGAGCGCCAAACAAGTCGATGCGCTGGCCGCCGGTGATTTTGGTGTACAGGTCGTACTCTTTGGCCACTTCACCCAGCACGATCAGTTTATCCGGGGTGATCTCGCCGCCGGCAACCCGTGGCACTACCGAGTAAGTGCCGTCTTTTTGCATGTTGCCCAAATAAATATCGTTGGTGTCTTGCAGGCCCACTAAGTTGTCGCTTAAGACATACTCGTTCCAGTAAGACGCCAGGATGGAGCCTATTGCTGGCTTGCAAATCTCACAGCCCAAGCCGGTACCGTGGCTTTGCAATAACTCGTCAAAAGTTTCGATTTTTTTAACGCGGATAATGTCGGCCAGCTCGACCCGGCTGTAGGCAAAGTGCTCGCAGATATCGTTTTTAACTTCGATACCTAGATTTTCCAGCTCGTTGTCCATTACCTGCTTAACCAGCGCCGTACAACCACCGCAACCGGTAGTGGCGCCGGTGCAGGATTTAATGCCGCCCATATCGGTGCAACCGCCCTGCACTGCCTCGACGATGTCGCCTTTGCTGACGTCCAAACAGCTACACAGCTGTGCGGTATCGGGCAGGGCATCGACACCCATACCCACGCTGGCGCCGCCTTCGACTTGCGGCAAAATCATTTGCTCTGGGTCGGCGGGCAAATCCATATTGTTGACGCAAATTTGCTGCAACGTGCCGTAGGCTTCGGCCTCGCCTACCAGTACTGCGCCCAGCAGTTTTTTGCCGTCTTCCGAGACGATCATGCGCTTGTAAACTTCTTTTACACCGTCTTCGTAGGTGTAAGTTTGCGCGCCGGGCGTGCGGGCGTGAGCATCGCCAATACTGGCGACGTCGACGCCCAGTAACTTGAGCTTGGTGCTCATGTCGGCGCCGGTGAATTGCTCGTCGCCTCCCTGAATGTGCGACAGCGCCACTTTGGCCATTTGGTAGCCGGGTGCCACCAGACCAAAAATTTTGCTGTCCCACAGGGCGCATTCACCGATGGCGTAAATGTCTTCGACTGAGGTGCGGCAAAAGTTGTCGATTACAATGCCGCCGCGCTCGCCAATATCGATGCCGTTGTTGCGGGCGATTTCGTCCTGCGGGCGGATACCGGCCGAGAACACAATCATGTCGGTGTCTAAATGGCTGCCGTCGGCAAACTCCATGCGGTAGCGGCACTCATCACCGGCGACGATTTGCTGGGTGTTTTTCTCGGTGTGTACCGATACGCCCATGGCTTCGATTTTGCGGCGTAGTAGGTTGCCGCCGCCCTCGTCTAGCTGCACGGCCATCAGGCGCGGGGCAAACTCGATAACGTGAGTGTCGAGCCCTAAATTTTGCAGCGCGTTGGCCGCCTCGAGGCCCAACAGGCCACCGCCGACCACCACGCCGGTTTTGCTCTGCTTGGCCGACTCGGTGATTGCCTCTAAATCTTCGATGGTGCGATACACCAGACAGTGGGGCTGATCTTTACCGGGAATTGGCGGCACAAACGGGTAAGAGCCGGTAGCCAGAATCAGTTTGTCGTAGCCCTCTACCCGGCCCGAGGCGGTGGTTACGGTTTGCGCGTCGTGATCGATTTCGACCACTTTATCGCTCAGGGTGTAAACCACACCGTTGCTTTGGTAGGCCTCTTCCGAGGTCAGCATCAGGTCGTCGACGCTGGAGCCCGAGAAGTAACTGGAAAGCTTCACCCGGTCGTAAGCCAGGCGCGGCTCTTCCGAAAAGGTGATGACTTCGTACTGATCGGCTTTTTCACTTTTAACGACATCGTCGATAAATTTGTGGCCGACCATGCCGTTTCCTACCACGATGATTCTTTGCTTGCTCATGACTGTCCTCTGCTCGTAATGGGTTGCGCGGGGCGATGCGTTAGGCGCTTAGGCTGTTGACTAATGCGTCGCTGTTAACCAGCGATTGCGCGTTTAGTTGGCTGTGCAGGTCGACCACATGCCCCACCATAATGATGGCTGGTGATTTAACCTGATGTTCGCTAACGGCTTGTTCCAGCTCGGCCACGGTGGTGGTGACCACGCGTTGGTTGCTGCGACAGCCGTTCTCGATAAGCGCGGCCGGTGTATTGCCCGCCAGCCCCGCTGCGGTTAACTGGGTGCTGATAAGCCCGGCGCGGCTGACCCCCATATAAAACACCAGGGTGTGATCGAGCGCGGCCAACGCTTTCCAGTCCAGATTAAGGGTGGTTTCGCCGTGCCCGGTGACCAGCGTGCAGCCCTGGGCGATACCGCGATGGGTTAGGGGGATGTCGGCGGAGCTCGAGCAGCCAGAGGCGGCGGTAATGCCCGGTACTACCTCGGCATCGATACCGGCTTGGCGCAGGGTCAGCAGCTCTTCGCCGCCGCGGCCAAACACAAACGGGTCGCCGCCTTTAATACGGCACACGTTTAAGCCGGTCAGGGCGTGATCTACCAGCATTTGGTTGAGATCTTCCTGTGCGACTGAATGATGGTTTTTGACTTTGCCCACATACACTGCGGGTGTGCCCTCGGGGAAAAGTGCGCGAATCTCACCGCTGACCAACTGATCGAAAAAAATGATATCGGCGGTTTGGATCAAGCGCAGTGCTTTTACGGTTAATAGATCGGCGTCGCCGGGGCCGGCGCCTACCAGCCAGACTTTACCCGGGGCGCGGCGGCTTTTGGCCGGCGTCAGGGTATGTATCTGAGCGCGTGTTGATGTCTGGTTTTTGTGCATGGCGCTTACTCTTGGCTAATTCACAGGTTTTGAGCGTCTTATGGCGCTGTTTGATATGGGTAGGAGCAAAGACGGTGCCAAGGCCGGGTAATACTTTTAAATCGCTGGTTTTTTGTATTAAAAACAGTTGCTTACGTTAAATTACAAACGCCGCCGTGGTGTTGGCCAAAAATAAGCTGTGCTCCAGGGTGGAGCCCGGTGCACGCAAAAATGCACAATGCGGGAGCGATCCGGGTGTTTTTGGTGTGGTCTTTTATGGTGCAAATGGTATTGCTTTAGGCTGGCGTCTGTCCGAAGTGGTGCACAGTTTTGCTTCGCGCTGGGGCGCGAAATCTACAGCGCGGCCCCCCGGCTGACGGACAGGCTGATTGTGAGTATTATTGACGGGTTGGTTCACAGATTGCCTTATCTAAATAAGCGCGCTCGCGATACGCATCGCGTCTGTTCGTTGTGCGGTTAGTGGCGCGTCTATGCTAAAAGGTATGATGTTACTAAAGGTACGATTGACTGGCAGTGCTCGCTATTGTGTGCTGCTTGTTTTATACACACCCCGATTACTGTTAACAGCCAAGGCTTTATGAGCGATACCCGCGCTTCACAAACACTGCCCGTACCTACGCCTAACACGCCGCTGGTGGATAATTTCGGTCGCGAGATTACTTATCTGCGTATGTCGGTCACGGATCGCTGTGATTTGCGCTGCGTTTACTGCATGGCGGAGGACATGACGTTTTTACCGCGCAGTGAAGTGCTGAGCATTGAAGAGCTCACCGAGTTGGGCCGCACGTTTGTGGCCATGGGGGTGCGCAAGCTGCGTATTACCGGCGGTGAGCCACTGATTCGCAAAGGCATTTTGACGCTGATGGAAAATCTGGGAGCGCTGAAGGGGTTGCATGAGCTGTGCCTCACCACCAACGGCACTCACCTGGCGCAATACGCCCAGGCGTTAAAAGACGCCGGTGTCGACCGAATTAATATCTCGCTGGATACCCTAAACCCCGAGCGCTTTCGCAGTTTGACCCGCTTTGGCGATCTAAACACCGTGCTCGATGGTATTAAGGCGGCTAAGGCGGCGGGTTTTAAGCGCATTAAATTAAACTGCGTGGCGCTAAAAAACCGCAATGCCGATGAAGTGGATACGTTGGTGGGTTTTGCCCTAGAGCACGGATTGGATATCAGCTTTATTGAAGAGATGCCACTGGGCGCCATTACCGAGCACGGCCGCGCTGAGGAGTTTGTTACCAGCGCCGAGCTGCGGGCTACCATTGGGCAACGCTACCCGCTTACCCCCAGCAGCGAGAGCTCCGGCGGACCGGCGCGCTACTGGCGCCACGCCGGCTATGACTCACGTATTGGTTTTATCTCACCGCACAGTAATAATTTTTGCGCCAGTTGCAACCGGGTGCGCCTGACGGCCACCGGCCGCTTGCTGTTGTGCTTAGGGCAAGAGCACAGCCGGGATCTGCGTGCCGTGATACGCGACCCTGACCTTGACAGCGCTATGCTGCAACGGGCGATTACCGAGGCCATTAGCATTAAACCCAAAGAGCACACCTTTGATCTGGCCACCGACGAGCCGCAGATTGTGCGCTTTATGAATACCACCGGCGGTTAACCCGCCCGAGCATCGAGTACCCTAATGAGCAGTTCCAGTGAATTCATTCCCCTGAATGTTTGTGTGTTAACCGTCTCCGACACCCGCACCGAGGCCAACGATACCTCGGGCCAGGCCTTGGTTGAGTCACTCAGTGAGGCGGGCCATCAGCTGTTTGCCCGCGATTTAGTGCCCGACGATATTTATCAAATTCGCGCTACTTTGTCGCACTGGATCGCCCAGTGCGAGCCACAAGTGGTGCTGATAACCGGCGGCACCGGCTTTGCCGGGCGCGATAGCACCGTGGAGGCCGTCACCCCGCTGTTTGATAAAACCGTGGTGGGTTTTGGCGAGTTGTTTCGGCAAGTCTCCTATGAAGAAATAGGCACCTCGACGATACAATCTCGCGCTACCGCCGGGCTGGCCAACCGCACCTTGATTTTTTGCCTGCCGGGCTCTACCGGTGCCTGTAAAACGGCGTGGTCGATTATTCGCGATCAGCTGGATGCGCGGCATAAGCCCTGTAATTTTGTCGGGCAGTTGCGCTAATGGCGACGCCGTTATCTGTCGCCGAGGCCCGCGAGCGATTGTGCGCCGATGCCCGGGCGCGATTTAACAAGCGTGCCGCCAGCCGGCAAACGGTGCCCTTGGCGCAGGCCTGTGGGCGCGTGCTCGCACAGGATGTGGTGGCCGAAGTCGATGTACCCCCGGCGGCCAATAGCGCTATGGACGGCTATGCCCTGGCCGCCGCTGATGCTTGCGCGGGCGCCGTGTTGAGCGTGAGCCAACGCATAGCCGCCGGTGGGGTGCCACAACCTTTAATAGCGGGCACTTGCGCCCGCATTCTTACCGGTGCCGAACTGCCCCCAGGGGCCGATACGGTCATTATTCAAGAAAACTGCGAGCGCAGCGGCGATCAGGTCACCCTAAAGCAAGCCGCGCAGCGCGGCGACAATATTCGCCCCCAGGGGCAGGACATCGCCACCGGCAGCGTGGTGTTGACGGCCGGTCAGCGCTTGCGCGCGCAAGATGTTGCGCTGCTGGCGAGTATCGGTTGTGCCGAGGTGGCCGTGCGCCCTTTGTTAAAAGTGGCGGTACTGGCCACGGGGGATGAGCTGGTTGAGCCGGGCCAGCCGCTCGGCGCCGGTCAAATTTATAACTCCAACCGTTATTTACTGGCGGCCATGTTGGGCGAGTTGGGGGTTGAGGTAGTGTACCTGCCGGCTGTGGCCGACACCCTTAAGGCGACTACCGAGGCGCTACGCCAGGCCGCCAGCAGCGCCGATATTGTGGTCAGCACCGGCGGCGTCTCGGTGGGCGATGCCGATTATATTAAGCCGGCGGTAGCGTCGCTGGGGGCGCTGGATATTTGGAAGATCGCGCTTAAACCCGGTAAACCACTGGCGTTTGGCCGGGTGGGTAACACCCCTTTTTTTGGTTTGCCGGGCAATCCGGTGTCGGCGTTTGTCACCTTTGTGTTGTTGCTTGAGCCCTATGTGCAAATCCTGCAGGGTGTGGAGCCGGCGGCATTAGAGATATACCAGCGGCCTGCGCGCTTTAACCGGGTTAAAGCCGGCAGGCGGGATGAGTATCTGCGCGGCCGTATGACTGATGCGGGCGTGGTATTGCACCCTCAGCAAAGCTCGGGGGCATTATCGTCTGTTAATTGGGCCGATTGCCTGGTGTGGCTAAAGGCGGGCGAGACGGTGAGCACAGGAGAGCCTGTGCACGTGCTACCACTGCGTCAATGGCGCTCGGCACAGGCTTAATCGGGGGCGTTTATTACCAGCACCAGGAGTTGGGTAGCTTTTTAAGGTAGGCACGGCGGCTGCTGATAAGCTCGGTATAGGAGGCCATTAACGATAAATCGACGGCTTTGCCGTGAACTTTAAGCTCGTGCACCTGGCGCTCTAGATCGGTAATCTCGGATATCAACTGGCGGCGCAATGCCCCGGTGTGATTGATATTGATAGACACCCCAAAGGTGCTACCCGCGTGTTTGTGTGATGGGCGTGTTGCCATGGTTCTCTCCGTTATTTGCCAGCCGTTATTTGCCAGCTGTGCAGCGCAAGAGTGCGCGCACAATCGTCCTGTGATTTTGCTATTTAAAGAGCTTAGCACGCGCTGAGGGTGGCAGAGTGCGACTGGCGCAAACTTGTTAGAATTTTTTACCGTTTGCCGGTGCGGCCACCACGGCGAGTTGTTATATCGTCCGCGCGTCGGTATCTGGCCAGGCTTAGTCCTCTTCCGGGCGGCTCAGCAGCTGCAAGCGTTGCCAAAAGCTCCGGCTGCAATCCCGGCCATCGGCCACGGCCCAAAAAGGCGGGTTGAGGATACTCTCGCGCGTGTTGTATGGCAGTGGCGTTAAGGTGTCTGCATTGAGTACGGCACCCCCCGCGCCCTCCAGTACCACCTGGCCCGCGGCAGTATCCCATTCGCTGGTGGGGCCAAGGCGAGGGTATAGGTCAAAAAGGCCCTCGGCCAGCAGGCAAAACTTCATTGAGCTGCCTAAGCGGGCCGGTGCCTCGCGTTGCCCCGTAAGCTGGCTCAGCGCCTGGCGAAGGCGCGCCTCGGTGGCTGTGTCCTGGCGGTGGCCGCAAATCAACATCGGCTGCGCCGGCAGCGGGCGTGAAGTTAATCGCTGCCAGGGGCTAGCGTGAGTAGATTTAAAGCTGCCCACCGGGCCATGTTCTGGCTGATGATTCCCCAGGTACAGACGCCCGCTGGCCGGGCAGTACACGATCCCCAGCTCGGCTTTGCCGGCGCAAATGAGGGCAATATTAACGGTGTACTCGGGACGGGCGCGAATAAACTCGCGGGTGCCGTCCAGTGGGTCGATAAGCCAGTAACGCTCCCAGTCGCGGCGGGTTGCATAGGGCGCAAGCTGGGCCTCCTCCGAGATAATAGGCAGGTCCAGAATCGACGGCAGGGCGGAATTGATAATGTCATGGGCGGCGAGATCAGCTTGGGTAACGGGGGATAAGTCGGTTTTTTCGGTGATCTCCCAGCGCGCTTCGCGGGCGACAGTGGTAATTGCCTCGCCGGCCTCAATGGCAATGTCGCCTAAGCGGCTTAGCCGCGAGCCGTTATCCATGTTGTTCCAGCCAGGCCCGGGCGAGAAATAACGCGGCAATGGTGCGCCCTTCTATGACGTCGTCGCGCATCGACAGTGCCAGCAGGTCTTTGATGTCGCAGGGCACCACCTCCAAAGGCTCGGGCTCATCGCCGGCCAACTGCTCGGGGTATAGTTCGCGCGCCAGCAAAACGTGGATTTTGTGCTCCATATAGGAGGGCGATAAGTGCACGCACTTTAGGTAATCGAGCTGCCCCGCGCCGTAGCCGACCTCTTCTTTTAGCTCGCGGTTGGCCGACTGCTCGGGTGTTTCGCCCCGGTCCATGGCGCCCTTGGGCAGGGACAAATGGTAATCTTCCAGGCCGCCGGCGTACTCGCGCACCATAAGCACTGTATTGGCGTCGAGCATGGGGACGATCAGTACCGCGCCGGGCCCACCGCTGCAGAGTTTTTCGTAACGCCGCTCGACGCCGTTGCTAAAACGCAAATCGAGTTGCTCGGCGCGAAACAGACGGCTTTGGGCGACGGTTTGGCGCTGCAGTATTTGTGGTTTTTCGGGCATGTGAGGGTCCGTAGGCTCGCGGTTAACGGGGCGATACTCGCCCTTAAAATGGGTTACACTGGCGCTCGACGTAAGGGCGCAGCCCTGTCGATGCCCAATAGCTTACCCAATAGCGTAATAGTAACAAGAAGGGCCCTATAAACACGACCCATAACGCAATCGCCATAGTGCCGCTTGCGCTTGGTCAGGGATGGCCGGTGACGTTTGAGAAACGAAGTTTCAGTGTACCCCATCCCCGCTAGCTTCTGTGCAACCCGTCAGGCTGTGCAACTAAATCGGCGGCCCGTGCGTCTGATTGACAGCAAGCACGGTTGCCCGCGTGTAAAGATCAACAGGAAGAGCCATGATCAGGTTACATAATATTCATAAATACTATCGCACTGGCGAGCAGTCGTTGCATGTGCTGAAGGGAATCGATCTGACCATCGCCGAAGGTGAGCTGGTGTCGATTATGGGCTCGTCCGGTTCCGGCAAGTCGACCCTGCTGAATATTTTGGGGGTGTTGGATCACTACGACAGTGGTGAGTACACCCTTGCAGATCACCCCATCAATCATATTAAAGAGCGTCAGGCAGCGGCGCTGCGCAACCAGTTTATTGGCTTTGTGTTTCAGTCGTTCAACTTGCTGCCGTTTAAAAACGCGCTAGAGAATGTCGCGCTGCCTTTGTACTACCAAAAAGTGAACCGCAAAGTACGCAATGCCCGCGCCCTGGAGTATTTGGACATGGTGGGGCTCGCCGATCGCGCCGAGCATATGCCCTATCAGTTATCCGGCGGACAAAAACAACGGGTGGCAATGGCGCGCGCACTAGTGACCCAGCCCAAAGTGATTTTGGCCGATGAGCCCACCGGTGCACTCGACAGCAAAACCACCGATGAAGTCATGGGGGTGATGCATAAAGTGCACAGCCTGGGTAACACCATCGTGATTGTCACGCACGAGCAGGATATCGCCGATCAGACTCAGCGCCAGATTATTTTGCGCGATGGGCGGGTGGTAAACGCTGCCGGTGAACCTATACACCCGGCGCCCGTGGAGGCCTAAGTATGTGGGATGGCCTGCAGGAAATCCTCTTTACCCTACGACAAAATAAATTGCGCACGGCCCTGACTGCCTTTGGTGTGTTTTGGGGTATTTTTATGCTGATATTGTTGCTCGGGGCTGGCCGCGGTATGCAAAACGGTGTGATGAATACCTTTGGCGATGAATCGCTCGATTCGATTGTGATCTGGACCGGAACCACCTCCGTGGCCTATCACGGTCGCGGCCTTGGCCGCAAAATTATGTACACCAACGAAGACATTGAGGCCTTGCGCCATAACATCGATGGCTTGCGCTACGTCACCGGTGCTAACTCTATGGGGCAGGGTTCGGTGGTGTACCGCAATAAGCAAGGCATGTTCGAAACCTACGGTATCGACGACCGTTTTTTTAAAATTCGCGATAAGGTGCCCTTTCGTGCCGGCCGCACAGTGAATGTGTTGGATGATGCACAGACGCGCAAAATTGCCGTCATTGGCACCACGGTACGCGACCGTTTATTTGGCGCGAATACGGACCCGGTGGGCGAGTGGATTAAAGTAAATAACGTGCATTTGATCGTAGTGGGGGTGTTTCACGATCGCGGCAATAACGGGCGCGACTCAGAGCGGGTGTATGTGCCTTACAGCACTTTTGCCAAAACCTTTGGCCGGGGCAATGAGGTTCACACCATTTGGGCGCGCCCCGATGAAAGTGCCGATGGTTTTGCGGTGCAAGAGCAAATGATCAAATTATTGAAGCAGCGCCACGGCGTCTCGCCAGATGATCGTCGCGCGATTCAATCGTTTAACTTTGCCGAGCCGGCCAAAATGATTAAAGGGCTGTTTGTCGCGATTAACGGATTCATTTGGTTTGTCGGGTTGGGCACGCTCACCGCAGGTATCGTGGGTATTAGCAATATTATGATTATCACCGTCAAAGAGCGCACCCGAGAGATTGGTATTCGCAAAGCGCTGGGCGCCACGCCTTTTAGTATTGTCAGCACCTTGTTAATGGAGTCCATCCTGGTTACCAGTATTGCCGGTTATTGCGGTTTGGTTTTGGGAGTGGGGTTGGTCGAGTTGATGGCCTACGGTTTACAGGTATCCGGCGCCGAGCTTGAGTTTTTTCGTCGTCCCGAGGTGAACTTTCAGGCGGCGGTAACGGCCGTGCTGTTACTGATTATTGTCGGTGCACTGGCGGGCTTAGTGCCGGCTATGCGCGCGGCGCGAATTATGCCGGTCGAAGCGATGAAGGCTGAATAGTGCGATGGATCAAGGACCGCAACTGTGATTGATTTTGATAAGTGGCAAGAGATTTTCACCTCTCTCGCGCAGCATAAATTGCGCACCACCCTGACGGCGTTTGGTGTCTTTTGGGGTATTTTTATGCTGACGGTATTGTTGGGCGCCGGCACCGGGCTGCGCAATGGTGTGATGGATGGTTTTCCGGCATCGCCCAATAATATTTTTATCTGGAGCGGCAGCACCACTCAGTTGCCCTACAAGGGCTTGCCGATTGGGCGACGGGCCACGTTAAAGCCCGATGATGTCGCAGCGATAAAACGCGATGTGCCGAGCGTCGCCGAGGTGTATGGTCAAAACAGTATTGGCGTTTGGTCGGGCACTCCGCCGTATACCGTGCATAAAAACAACAGTGGTACTTTTTTTGTACAGGGGGCGCACGCGGGTATGGCGCCGATACACTCGGTAACCGTTACCGAGGGGCGCTATTTAAATGCAATCGATGATCGGCAAAAGCGCAAAGTTGCCGTTATCGGTGCGCGGGTTAAGGAGCAGTTGTTTGACCCGGGCGAGCCTGTCATCGGTGCGGATATTCGCGTAGCGGGCATTAACTTTCAGGTAATTGGAACGTTTGATTCGCAACAGCGCGGTAACAACTCGCAGGACGAAGAAAAAATACATATCCCTAACGATACGCTGCGACATGCGTTTAATCAGTCTGGCTGGATTGGCAGTTTTGTGATTCAGCCTAAACCCGGTATCCATGCCAGTGAAGTGGAGCAGCAGGTCAAGCAATATCTGCATCAGCGCAAAGATGTGCACCCGGACGATGTCGGGGTATTTGGTAGTTTTAATTTGCAGGTGGAGTACGACAAAATTCAGGGGCTGTTTACCGGCATCAACTTTTTTAGCTGGCTGGTGGCGGTGGGCACGATTACCGCCGGCGCTATTGGTGTCGGCAATATTATGTTGATTGTGGTTAAAGAGCGCACCCGGGAAATTGGCGTGCGCAAGGCGCTGGGGGCAACGCCGTCGTCAATTGTATCAATGATTGTGCAAGAGTCTGTGGTGATTACCGCAGTGGCCGGATACTTTGGCCTGGTGGTGGGTGTGCTACTGCTGGCCGGCGTGTCCAGTGTGCTGGAGGCAACGGGCGGCTCGGATATGTTTGCCCGGCCCTCGGTGGACTTTACCACCGCCTTAATTGCCGTGTTGGTGCTGATTGTCTCTGGGGTGCTGGCATCTTTGTTACCTGCCGCCAAAGCGGCCGCGGTGAACCCGATTATTGCGTTGCAAGATGAATAACAGAATATAAATTCAGTCACTTTTTTATTGAGCCGAATGTCATGAAAAAATTTTTTGGAATTGTTTTATTGCTGTTGGTGGCGGTGTTGTTTATTGGCACGGCGGTGTTTTTGTACAAAAAGTCACAAGAGCAGCCAGTAGTGTATGAAACGGATTCACCCTTTGTCACCAACATTGTGAAAAAGACGGTGGCCACGGGTAAAGTGATACCGCGCAAGCAGGTCAATGTTACCTCACAGGTCTCCGGGGTGGTGGAGGAGCTGTACGTGACCGCAGGCGAAACCGTTAAAAAAGGTGATTTGGTCGCGAGAATCACATTGGCGCCAAATATGGTCACGTTAAACCACGCCGAATCGCAGCTGGAAAGCGCTCGCATTAGCTTTGAAAACGCCGAGGAAGAGCTCAATCGGCAAAAGAATTTGCTGCAGCAAGAGCTGGTATCGGTCTCGGCTTACAATAAGTATCGTCTGGAGTACGAGTTGGCCAAAGAGGCTATGCACTCGGCCGAAAACAATCTGCTGCTTATTCGTGAGGGCGCGACCCGTCAGTCCGATTTGGTATCTAACCGAATTCGTGCCACCGCGGACGGCATGATTCTGGATGTGCCGAACAAAGAGGGCGCGTTTATCGTTGAGTCGAGTACCTATGGCGCCGGCACCACGGTGGCCATTCTGGCCGATATGACCGACATGATTTTTGAGGGCCTGGTGGACGAAGCCGAAGTGGGCAAGATTCGCGAGGGTATGGAGCTGGTACTGGACGTGGGCGCGCTGGAGGGTGAGCCCTTCTCGGCCGAGCTGGAGTATATTTCTCCGCAGGGGCAGGACGATCAGGGCACCATTAAGTTTGAGATCCGCGCGGCGGTGATTTTATCGGACAAGTTATTCTTGCGGGCTAACTACAGCGCCAACGCCGACATCGTATTGGACAAGCGCGAGGATGTGCTGGCGATCAACGAAAGTAACCTCCTGATCGAAGACGATAAGTACTTCGTCGAGGTGCAGACCGGGCCGCAGCAGTTTGAGCGCCGCGAGATTGAGGTGGGCTTGTCGGATGGGATTAACATCGAGGTTGTATCTGGGCTGGCTGAAAGTGATAAAATCAAACGGCAGTAACGCCCGCAGGGTTTGGGCGTTACCCTCGAGGCGTCGCGAGCGGTGCTGCGCCCTTACTTTTTTAGCTTTTTGCTCAACTCTAGAGGTACACCATGATCGATTGGCAAGCTATTGATACCGTTATGCTGGATATGGACGGTACCTTGCTCGATCTGCACTTTGACAATTATTTTTGGCTGCATCATCTGCCGGCGCGCTACAGTGAAATTCACGGGGTCGACTTTGAAATCGCCCGCGCCAAGCTCGCCGAGCGTATCGATGAGCACCTGGGGAGCCTGCAGTGGTACTGTCTGGAGTTTTGGTCCGACGCTTTGGAGTTGGATATCCGGGCGCTAAAAGAAGAAATTAAGCACAAAATTCAGATACGGCCGCACACCGAAGAGTTTCTCGACCGGCTGCGCGCCGCCGGCAAACAGGTGATGTTAGTCACCAACGCTCACCCGCAAAGTATGTCACTTAAATTTGAGGTGACACAGATCGATAAACGCTTCGATTTGATTGTCTCCTCCCACGAGTTCTCCCACGCTAAAGAGGCTCAGGAGTTTTGGCACGCCCTGGCGGCACGCGAGCCATTTGACCCCGCCCGCACCTTGTTTGTCGACGACACCTTACGGGTGCTGGATTCGGCCCGCGACTATGGCATTGCTCATTTGTTGGCGATTCATCAACCCGACAGCCAGATCGCGCGGCGTATTGAGGGCTACCCCGCGATTGAGCACTTTAGCGAGATTATGCCGGAGGCGCCCCGTGGGTGAGCCTGTCAGCACCCGGGTGCGGGTCGATAAATGGCTGTGGGCGGCGCGTTTTTTTAAAACCCGCAGTCTCGCCAAAACGGCCATCGAAGGTGGTAAAATTCAGACGGACGGCCAACGTATTAAACCCAGCCGCGAGCTGGAAGTCGGTATGATGCTGACCATCCGTCAGGGCTGGGATGACAAAACCGTCGAGGTGTTGGCGCTGACCGATAAACGCCGCGGTGCGCCCGAGGCACAGCTGCTGTACCGCGAGACGGAAGATAGCATTGCCCTGCGCGAGCAGCGCGCCGCCGAGCGCAAGGCGGGGCTGGGCAGTTTTATTGTCAGTGATCATCGCCCCAACAAAAAAGAGCGGCGCCAGATCCACCGGTTTCGGCGCACCATGGACGAGCCAGACTAACCCTCGACACAGCTTTTATCTATGACCCGGCGCGCGAATGCGTCTGTTTTTGTCAGTTTTGGAACCCCTATGATCAGCAACGATTTACTCCACCGCTTTATTTTTGACGACTGTGATATTCGCGGTGAGATTGTGACGGTGGGAACCAGCTACCGCGAAATTCTGAGTCATAACGACTATCCCCAGGTGGTACAGGCACTGTTAGGCGAATTTGTCGCCGCGGTAGCGCTGTTATCCAGCACGCTTAAGTTTGATGGCGTGGTGACCCTGCAGGCGCGCGGTGAAGGCGCCCTATCGTTAGTGATGGCTGAGTGCAGTCATCACAATGAGATTCGCGCGATCGTACGCCCGGCACCCGAGGGCGAGATCGATGCCGATGCCGCCAGCCTGTCGGACTTACTGGGTCACGGCGTGCTAGCTATTACTCTCGACCCGGCCAAAGGCGAGCGCTATCAGGGTGTTGTGCCGCTGGATGCCGATAATTTGGCCGGCTGTTTAGAGCATTATTTTCGCCAGAGTGAGCAGCTTGAGACGCGCTTTTGGTTGGCCGCCGATGAAAACGCCGCGTCGGGCTTATTGCTACAGGCGCTGCCGCAGCAGTTGTCGGCCAGTGCCGAGGCCAACGCCGACCAGTGGCGCACCACCATAGCGCTGGCCGATACCGTATCATCCGAGGAGTTGTTGCGGATCGATCATCAGCAGTTGTTGTACCGCTTGTTTCACGAGCAATCGCTGCGTCTGTTTAGCCCCGGCGAACTGCGCTTTGCCTGCAGTTGCTCGCGCGAGCGCAGCGCCGAAGCGCTAAAGTCTCTGGGGCAAGAAGACGTCGAGCACCTGTTGGTCGAAAAAGGCGAAATCACTATCGATTGCCAATTTTGCAATCAACTGTATCGCTATAACGCGGCCGATATCCGCGCGCTGTTTGGCCAGGGGACACTCCATTGAGTTGCGCCTGGAAAAACATAAGTGTACTGCTGGGAGGCTTGTTGGCGCTGACGGTTCAGGCGCAAACGGTTGAACAAAAACCACCGGTTACTGACGCGCCGGCGCGCGCGAAAAAAACCACTTTGATCAAGCAGGAGCCGGAAAAACGCTGGGAGGCCGGTATCGGTGTGGGCGGTCTCTATGGGCCGGATTACCGCGGCTCGGAATCCTACCGCGATTATATTGCGCCGATTCCGTACCTGGTGTATCGCGGCCCGGTGTTTCGCACCGACGGCGACGGCCTGCGCGGCGATTTTTTGCGCACCGAAGCACTCGAGCTGACCGCCAGTATGGCGGTATCGGTGACCCCCGACAGCGACAAAAACGAGCTGCGTGAGGGCATGGAAGAACTGGGTTCCACTCTGGAAGCGGGCCCGGCCATTAACGTTAATTTAACCGGTACGGATTTCTCTCAGGGCTTTTCTCTGAGCTTTCCGGTGCGCGCTGTGGTTGCCTTAGGTGACGGCTCGCCGGAGTACATCGGGCTGGTGACTACCCCTTCGCTGATTTACCGGCAGGCGATTAAAGGCGGCTGGAAGTGGACAGCACGCACCGGGCCTGTGTTTGCCTCGGGTAAGTACCACGACTACTACTACACCGTAAAACCCGAGTACGCCCTGCCCGAGCGCCCCGCCTACGAGGCCAGCAGTGGTTACAACGGCTTTAATGCCCAAACGGCTCTGAGCCGGCGCTTTAGCGATTATTGGTTTGCGTTTTATTTGCGTTACTCAAACTTGCAGGGTACTAATTTCCGAGATAGCCCGCTGGTCGAGACCGAGCACAATGTGATGGGCGGTTTTGCCATTAGTTGGGTGATTTTTTAATCGCTGCAATAGACAGCGTTGTTAACCCGACATAAGATTATTCATCCAATAATAGATAATAACTTGAGGATGACATCATGTTTCTTCGCTATTCACAGCGCTTAGTGGCCGTGCTGACACTGCTGATCAGTGCGGTATGTTGGTCCGCCGACGAGGCACCTCTCAACCCTAATTTTATTTATTTTGCCAAGGGGCAGACGCCCGACGCGTGGCATTGGGTGCTGTCTGACCCTGGCAACTGGTGGCAGCCGCTTGAGGCCAATGAGGGCCGCAGTAAAGAGGGTAAGGTCTCTATGAGCAGCGCCGCGACCGAGCAGTTTCCGGGGGCGATTAAGCTGCAGTGGGGCCGCAGCGATAAGTGGGGCAGCGTCAGCATCAGTGGCCGTCAGGTGGATTTAGCCAAGTTTGAGCAAGCCGCCGAGCTGCTGGTGGCGCTTAAGGTAAACAGTAAAGTGCCCAGCTCGGTTATGGTGAAAATGAGCTGCGGCGAGGCCTGTGAGGCCGAAGTGGACGTGGCGGATAACCTTAAAAGTATGCCCCGCGGTCAGTGGATGGCGTTGCCCCTGGCGCTGGACTGTTTTGCCGCCAATGGCATCAATCTGGCTAACGTGGTATCGCCCTTTAGTATCGGCACAAGTGGGGCGCTGGAGCTGGAGGTCGCCGAGATTAGTATTGGCTCGATGGCTGCCGGAGACGAGGGCTGTGTCCCCAACAGCTAGTGCGGGATGACCTTGAAGTGGTCGGGCTTAGGGTGTGTAGCGCTCCCAGGTCTGGCTGCGGCCAAATAACGAGATACCAATAAAGCCGCGCACTGTGAGGCTGTTGCCGCCTTCATTAAGCTCTAGTTTGGCTTTATAAATTTTTCCCGTTTTAGGGTCGAGGATGCTGCCTCCCGCCCATTCACCTTCGGCCTCGCGGGTTAAACCCCACATAAAAGTCAGCCCTTTTAATGGCTTGTCTTTAAAGTCGTCGGGGCACTTTTCACAGAGCGAGCCTTTGGCCTCTTTGCGCAGCAGCTCGGTAATTGTACCGCTGAGCTCGCCGGTATTGTCCACCTCAAGTTGCACAATGCTTTTTCGGCTGCCATCGCGGTCGTCAATGGTAATCCAGTTCCCTTCGACTGCCGCCGCGTGACTAAAGGCGCTGCTAAGCGCTGTTAAAAGCAATAAAAAAAGGCGCAAGTGAGGGAGGTGTCGCATAAGGTGCCTCGCTGTTATCGTTAGCTTAGGGCTAAGAGTCTCTTAGCCTCGTCGCTATAAACTATAGAAGCATCGTCGGCGCGCTGCCAGTCTCGCACGGTCGGTGTCGCACGCAGTTGCGCCCGGCGTGTTTTGCGCGATATAGGCCGTCATCGGCGCGTCTGAGTAGATCGGTGATATTGCCATCACTGGTACTGGCCGTGCTAATGCCGATGCTGATGGTAATTTGAGCGCAGCCCTTGGGGCCGTTAAAAACTTGCTGTTGGCAGTGCTGGCGCAGGCGCTGGGCCAATGTTAAGGCCGATTCCAGTTCCGTGTTGGGCAGTACCAGGGCAAACTCTTCTCCCCCAAAGCGCCCCAAAATGTCAGCGGAGCGAAGTTGCGTGTGGCATTGCTGCGCTAGCTCATACAACACCTGGTCACCAAATAGGTGGCCGTGCTCATCGTTGATACGCTTGAAGTAATCAATATCAAAGATCATCAGGGCCAACGGCGTTCCATAGCGTTGAAACTGATTAAAGTGCTGCGTTAGTTCGGCCAGTAATTTGCGCCGGTTGCAAATGCCGGTAAGTTCGTCGGTTTCGCTAAGGGCCTGCAATTTGCCCTGTAGCTTATGTCGTTCGGTGATATTGGAGGCTACCCATACCACGGCTCGTTCGCCGTTAATCAGGTTGGGTAACGGTTGAATGCGCCCTTCAAACCAAAGCTCGCCCGCCGGGCCTGAATCGGTGGGCAGGCCATCGACATCTCGCCCGGCCAGGCTGTACTCAAGAATACGCAACCGATTTTGCTGCAAGGTGGTGCGTATTTCCTGTAGAAACCAGTTGGCTTTGTCGCCGGGGAGTACGTCTTGGAGGGTGAAATCAACCAGATGTGAGCCATCGTGGTAGTACTGGCGATCGTGTCCGCCAAGAATTGCCGCATAACGACCGGACTCGGTTAAGATAAATACCGGGTCCGGCAGCGCTGCAATCATATCCAACAGCAGGTCTTGGGCATCACTCATGGCGGATCCAGTGTTAAGAGCCGTTATAAGGTGAGTTTAGATGCCAGTTAACCGCAAGGGCAAATAAATCCCTGAGGGACTAGTGTACAGCCCTCAGTTACGGCGCATTGGCACCGGGATATCTTTGGGCTTCACCAGCCCGGGCTCTTCGGTAAAACGGCTGTAGGCCGCCGCGTGGGCATCGGCGATACGGCCCAGTGCGGCTGTGAGTTTGGGATCATCACAGCCATCGATGTTCTCCCACAGTTTGTCGACGGTGGCCAGAGCATTCTTTTTGTCATCGGACTGGTTAATGCGAATCATCAGCTGGATGTAGTTTTGAATGCCCAGTTTGTTCTGCATTTCTTTTTCCACCACATGGCGGGGCTCGATTTTGGGAAGCTCGATATTCTCACAGCGTTGCTGGATGGCGCCGTTGATCGTGTAGTTGGACATCATGGTACGAAAGTCCGTGCCCAGCTGTTGTAAATCGGCGTGCGCGTTGAGGGCAGCCGTGGCGAGCAGCACAGAGAGTGCGGAGCGAATGATCTTATGCATAGAGCCTCTTAATCTAACGAAATCGATATCTGTAGTGGTGCGCGGCGCAATTGTACCACCGTCACTGGGTCGCGTCCGACTGCGCTGCCAGCCACTGCCGGATGCGCCGTTGTAATACGGTTAGGGGCAGTGAGCCCGTGCCCAGCACCTGATCGTGGAAGGCTTTGAGCGAAAACCCGGGGCCGAGTTCCTTTTGCGCCTCAGTGCGCAGCGTCAATAGGGTGTTCATACCAATCTTGTAACTGGTGGCCTGCCCTGGCATCACAATATAGCGCTCTACCTCGCGCCGGGCATCGTCACGGGTTAAAGGTGTATTGGCGACAAAATAATCGATGGCCTGCTCGCGGCTCCACTTAAACTGGTGGATGCCAGTGTCCACCACCAGCCTAACGGCGCGCCACAGCTCAAAGCTTAGGCGGCCAAAGTCGGAGTAAGGGTCGGCGTACAGGCCAATCTCTTTGGGCACCTGTTCGGCGTAAAGTCCCCAGCCCTCGACGTAAGCGGTGTAACCGCCGTGGCGCCGAAACGCCGGCAGGTCGGTTAGCTCCTGGGTAATGGCGATTTGCATGTGGTGGCCGGGCAAAGCCTCGTGATAAGCCAGCGCCTCCATCTGGTAGCGCGGCATCGCACTTAAGTCGTGCAGGTTGACGTAGTAAATACCCGGGCGCGAGCCATCGGCGGCGGGGGCTTGGTAAAAGGCTTTACCGGCGGACTTTTCGCGAAACGGCTCCACCGCTTTGACCTTAAGTGTGGCTTGGGGTAGATGGCCAAACAGCTCCGGCAGCCGCTCGCGCATGGCATCGATCAGCGCCTGGGTGTCCGCCAAATACTGCTCGCGCGCGCTGGCATTGGAGCTGTCGGCGCTATCGTCCGGGTGATAGTACTGCGCCGGGTCTTGCTGCAGTGCGCTGAAAAACTCATTCAGGCTGCCGGTAAAGCCGACGGATTTTTTTACCGTCTCCATGGCCTTGTGTAAACGGGCGACCTCTTCCAGCCCCAGTTGATGAATTTCCCTTGCGCTCATATCGGTGGTGGTGTTTTTGGCCAGCGTGTATTGGTAGTAGGCCTCGCCGTTTGGCAACTTCCATACCCCGTCACGGTTATCGGCTTTTTTAGCCAGCTCATCCCAAACACTTAATAGCTCTTGGTAGCCCGGTTTGACACTGTTAAGCAGCGCCTCACTGGCGCTGTCGATTAGTTGCTGGCGCTGCTCGGGGGCTATGTCTAACGCCTCAACTTTGCGGCTAAAATCGGCCAGCAACGGGCTTTGCGTGTCGCTATCGGGGGTAAAAGGTTTACCGCTGATGATATTGGTGATGTCGCGGCGCACCTGGGGGTAGACAAACGCCGGCGCGAGAATGCCTTGTTGGGCGCGGCGGGTGAGGTTTTTGGTTAACTGTGTCAAGAGCGCCTCGACCCCCTCAAGTCTGGCGATATAGGCGGTGGCATCGCTCAGCTGGGTAACTTGGTGCGAATTAATTAAAAATGAGGCCACGGTGGCGTGCCAGCCAAACATTTGATTGACCGGGTAGCCGTAATCGCGCCACTGATAGCCGTCGATGTCCTGCTCTAAATCAAAGCGCATGAGCTCGGCGCTGAGTTGGTTGTCCGGGTTGAGCTTGTCCAGATCGAGAGACTCTAAGCGAGCCAGCTGATCTTGATAGAGCCGGTAGTACAGCTCGGTTTGCGCGGGGCTGATATCGTCCCATTCGCCGTATTGAGTTTTGCGCCCGAGGTGGGTTTGAAACATGGGGCTAAGCGATACCTGCTCTTCAAAAAATGTTTCAAACAGGGCGCGGGCTTTGGCGTCTTCTGTTTGTGACTGTGCCAGAGCGGCGGGAGGCACAAAAAATAATAGCGTAGCCACAAGGGCGACGTTAACGAAGCGCATAAATGTCCTTGTTTAGGGTTTATGGTTTTGTTTGTGTTGCGCCATGGCCACATCGGCGCGGCTGCGCAGTTTGTCTTTTTGGCGGATGGCCGCAAACGGGTCGGGGGCATCGGATTCTGGCGGTGGGGTTTGCGGGCGGCGCGACTTTTTGCTCGTATGGCGCTCGGCTTCGGTTTCGTCTTGTTTATCGATGTGCGCAATCGCGCGCGAGTTGTACCAATAATACAGCAGTGTCACACCGATCAGCGCCAGCCACTTCAGTACAAACGAGATCCACAGGTGCTGATGCTCGGCGGTGGTGGTGGCCCACGAGACATAGTCGCCGTGGACCATGGCGATAAAAAAATAACTGATAAAAAGGATCAGCGTCGACACAATCGGGCGTCGATAACGCTTCCAGATAACGGTGGCTAACGCCGATTTAGCAAGAAACCGAAACATATGAGCCTCTACGGAAACAAGCTCAAACCCAGCGCGGCAATCAGGGCGACGATACCGCGGGATTTGTATTCGCTGATGATTTTATCCTCTTCCTCTTTAACGATCACTTCTAATACGTCGGGCTCGTAATCTTCCGGTTTGCGCCCGTGCAGATAAATACGGGTGCGGGCGCGCTCGATCGCTTTGTGGCGAATTTTTCCGGCGTATTTACGTTTTACTTTTTCGTAGTTGCGGCGCAGCAGGTTGCTGCGTTTGTCTTTGCGCAACTGGTTTTCCGGTAAGCTCATAGTCGCTCCGATGATGACCGCGGCGAGTGGATTATGGCGCGCACTCGCCGGTGGTTTGTAAGTGGGTGCGCTTGGCGTTGCGGGCAATCGCGTAAGTTTCATCGAGCATGACCTCGCGCCCCCAGCCGGTCAGGCCTTCAACCGTGCCGTCATCGCTCATATCCAAGTGCTTTTGCGGCTTATTACCGGGGCCCCACGACCAGGGTAAAAAGCCGATCTCTAGCTCCAGAGCGGTTTTGATAATTGTGCGGTAGGGAATGGCCCCTCCTTCGCTGTCGTCCCAGCGGTCGCCAAACTCGCCGATGATCAAGGGCAATCCGGCGTCCACCGACTCTTGCAGCTCGGCCCGCACCCGCGCGTCGTCGTAGCCCCACATCTTGGGCCACCACATATGCACCGACAGTAAAATGTTCTTTTGTGGGTCGGCCGCTATTAGGGCCGGCCCGGCCGCTTGCAGAGTGTCGATATCTTTACCCCACCCAGGTGCATCGATCATCAGTGGCACCCGGTAGCCGGCCTCGCGCAGCCGGGTAATAGCGCGTATATAGCCCTCGGTGTACTCCTCAAGGGGGACTTTATCGCCGACCTCATTGCCAATGTTCACGATGGTGTAGCGTTGATGTTTAGCGATGGTGGCGGCTATTTCGGGTTGAGTCCAGTAATTGATCAGCAAGTCGAGCTTAGACCAGTCACCGGTGGCATCGTGCAGTTCAATAATGGGAAATAGCTGCTGCTTAAAGGCGTTTTTAAGCACCGCGTTAAGCTCGGCGGGTTTGCCCTCGGTGGTCCAGACGATGCGCACGGTATTGGCGCCGGTTTTGGCGATCTCGCTAAAGCTCGACAGGCCGGTGCGGTCGAGCCAGTACACCATGCGGTTGGGCCCCATGGGAACAAAGGGTTCGCCGCAGGCATCCAGCAGCTGCCGGCCATCCAGGGTAAAGGTCGCCGGAGCGGCTTTGTCGGCGGCCTGGGCGCTGCTGAGCAGAAAAGAGATGACGAGTAAAACCGCGAGTTTCATGCTACCTGTCTGTGTCCATTGATGTCGGGTTGGCTACAGTTTAACCCGAATTGCAGTGGCGGTTGGCTCCTCAGGTTAAAAAATTATGACAGTGGGGGCTCGTTGACGGGTAATACGCAGGTGAAGACGCTGCCCTTGCCTATTTCGCTGCTGATTTGCAGCTCGGCGTCGTGGCGTAGCAGGACGTGTTTAACAATGGCCAGACCGAGCCCGGTGCCGCCGGTACCGCTGTTGCGGCTGGCATCGACCCGGTAAAAGCGCTCGGTGAGGTGCGGAATATGCTTGGCGTCAAAGCCAACGCCGTTGTCACTGACGGAATAGTAGATTCGCGGGCCGCTGCGCCACAGGCGCATGGCGATTTTGCCGCCCTCGGGGGTGTATTTAACGGCGTTGACCACCAGGTTTGAGAAGGCGCTGTGCAGCTCTTTCTCATTGCCTAAAATGCTGAGTTTGGCGGTGCACTCGAGCGTTAGAGTTTGGTTTTTCTCGGCGCTGAGTATGGCCGCCTCAGACTTAACCGTTTGCAGCAAAGGCTCTAACTCGACGCGTTTTTGATTAAAGCCAGTGTCGGTGGTTTCGAGTTTAGACAGCATGATTAAGTCGTTGATCAGCAGCGACATACGCTTGGACTGCTGCTGCATTTGCTCTAGTGGCTTGCTCCAGGTGGGGATGGTGTTGTTATCGGCCATGGTTTCTAAGTAGCCGCTAATCACCGTCAGCGGCGTGCGCAGTTCGTGCGAGACATTGGCCACAAAGTCTTTGCGCATTTGCTCCAGGTGGTAGATCTGGGTGATGTCGCGCACCACAATCAAGCGCTCGTTTTTACCAAAGCGGGTGATTTGAAACTGCAGGCGCTTGTCGGGAAAGCGCGGCGAGGGAATGTCTAGCGGCTCGGCGTAATCGCCGGTTTCAAAGTAATCGACAAAGCGCGGGTGGCGGATAAAGTTAATAACCGACTGGCCTTGATCGGAGTTGTAAAATCCCAGCAAACGCTGGGCGGCCGGGTTCCACCAGTCTAAGTAGCCGCGCCAGTCGAGCAAAATCACACCGTCTTTCAGGGCCGAGGTGGTTTCCTGAACGCGATTAATAACGGCCTGCAGGTTCTTTTTCTCGCGCTTTTGGCGCCGCTGTAAATGATAGATTGCGTCAAAGACTTCGCCCCACAGGCCTGTAGCCTCGGGCGGTTGGCGTTTACGGTTGCCGGTAAGCCAGATGTTCAGGCGCAGCATTTGCCACAGGCTCCAGCCGATGTACCAAAAGGCAAAGAGCACTAAGGTCCAGGCGAGCTGGTCGACCAGAAGGCCGATGATAACGGCAATACTAAAGATAACGGCTAAGCGTTTCAGCTCGGCATTGAATCCCTGTAACAAAATCGTATCAGTCCTGTATCGGCGTGGGGCGTTAGCTGGCCTTGGTTGAAAAGCGATAACCTGTGCCGCGTACGGTCTGAACCAAATTCTCGTGCTGATCGACCGTTAGCGCTTTGCGCAGGCGGCGAATATGGACATCGACGGTGCGCTCTTCGACATAGACGTTACCACCCCAGACGTGATCTAACAATTGGCTGCGGGTGTAGGCGCGCTCTTGGTGGGTCAAGAAAAACTGCAACAGGCGAAACTCGGTGGGCCCCATATCCACTTCGCGATCATTGATGGTGACGCGATGGCTGGAGGGGTCCAGGCATAGTCCCTGAACCTGAATGGGCTGATGGCTGTTGGCGTGAGGATCCGCGCGGCGCAACACCGCTTTTAAGCGGGCGACTAACTCTCGTGGCGAGAAGGGCTTAGTGATGTAGTCGTCGGCACCCACTTCGAGTCCCTGAATTTTATTGTCCTCTTCGCCTTTGGCGGTGAGCATAATAATGGGGATATTGGCGGTTACTTCGTCGCGTTTTAAGCGCCGTGCCAGCTCGATACCGCTGGTGCCGGGCATCATCCAGTCAAGCAGTATTAAGTCGGGCTTCTCATCGACGATAAGCCCGTGTGCGTCCTGCGCGTTGCTTGCCTCTAAGCAGCGGTACTCGGCCATTTCGAGGGCGATACGCAGCATATCGCGGATTGCGGATTCGTCGTCAACGATAAGGATGGTGCGACTTGTCATATTGCCTGCCTGTGTGTTCCATCAATTGCGGATAATCAGTGAAGCGGCGGTAACGGATGGCATTATCAGCCGGGTGCGTCCCCTTCTTTGCAAGCGTATTTAATGTATAAATTGTTGCATATTTATGACAGTTTGGCGGTAAATTTTACCCACCGCGCGATTAGGGCCCGGATTTGGCGCCTTACAGTCGGGTGTTTACCACTGGGTCAGGCCGGCGATAATTCCGGCGAAAACAGCGGCTCCAACCCAGTTATTGTTGAGAAATGCGGTAAAACACGGGCCGCGCTGGCGGTAGCGAATAAGCCGTTGCTGGTAGATAAATAGCCCGGCCGCCACAGCGACCCCTAGGTAGTACAGGGCGTTTAGCTCAAACCGTGAACCCATTAACACTAAGCCAATCACCACTAACCCCTGCAGGCTGGCGGTAATAACCCGGTCCTGATCGCCAAACAGCACGGCGGTGGATTTAATACCGATACGCAGGTCGTCATCGCGATCGACCATAGCGTAAAAAGTGTCGTAGACAATCGTCCACAGCAGTACCGTAAAATAAATCAGCCAGGCCTGTTGTGGCACCTCGTTGCGCACACTGGCAAAAGCCATCGGGATGCCCCAGGCAAAGGCCGCTCCCAGTACTACTTGTGGCAGGTGGGTGTAGCGCTTCATAAAGGGGTAGCAGCACGCCAGTGCCAGCCCGCCAAAGGCGAGGTAAAGTGTCAGAGTGTTGGTAAATAACACCAAAATAAACGACAGCAGCACCAGAGCGGCAAAGACCCCCCAAGCCTCTTTGACGCTGACCTTGCCGGTGGCGAGTACGCGATCTTTGGTGCGCTCGACGTGGCCGTCAAGGTTGCGATCGGCAAAGTCGTTGATAACGCAGCCGGCCGAGCGCATGGCGATGGCCCCCAGGGTATAAATAATCACTAAATGCAGCGGCGGTTTGCCGTCGGCGGCCAGCCACAGCCCCCACAAGGTGGGCCAAAGTACCAGTAGCCAGCCAATGGGGCGGTTTAGGCGGGTCAGTTGCGCGTAGAGTGTTAAGCGGCCGAGAATGAGATTAGTCATGGTGTTGGGTCCGGGAGTCGAGCAGCGCCGGTAAAAAAACCTCACTGACAAGCAAAGATTTACCGAATAGAAAAAATGTTGAGCGTCGGCCCCAGAGCATATCATCTCCTTGAACTGCGGGGGGGATGAGCCGCTCGTGTGGTGGTAGCTGGGCGATTTGCATGGGCGAGCGGCCTAGCTGACGGTGACGAAACAAAAAGCCACCCAGCGGGCGGCTGTCCAGTTTGCGCAAGTGTCGCAAGCGCCCGGTTAGGCTGGCTGCGGGAAACACGCTGCGGGCATACACCCAAGGCGTTGCGTTTGGCCCCAGTAGCAGCACTTCGCGTATCAGCGCCCTACCCCGGCCGAGTTGCAGTGTGCGGCGCTCTGACAGGGTCGGTTGCCCCCAGTATTGGCGCAGCACCTGTACCTGCAGTTGCCCCGCGCTGCGTTTGCGCAACTTAGCGGTGAGCGAGCCGTCGTCAAACAGCCAGGGCTTTATCGCCGGCGGCGGGCTGAGCGCGTGTGCCGCAGGCTGCCAGAGCCCTAGCCCGCGCCGGGCAAATCGACCGGGTGTGCCCGGCGATATCGCCGGACGTGACTGTAGCGCGTGCGATTGAATCAAGCGATACCTCGATCTGCTGGGGTTAGGCGCAGCATTTTAACAGCAGTGGCGGGCATCAGCACAGGACAATTGCCCGTTGCTGAGTTACCCTCGCACATTCAAGATTGCGGGCAACTGCCCGAGCGCTAAGAGAGTGTTTATGAGTCTGACAAAAAAAATATTAGTTGCCATGGTGCTCGGTATCGTCATTGGGCTGCTACTGAACCTGTTTACCGGGCGCGAAGCCGACAGTTGGGTACAGGTGTATTTGGTGGGTGGGCTGTTTGATACGGTGGGCGCGGTGTTTGTCGCCTCACTCAAGCTTTTGGTGGTGCCACTGGTGTTTGTCTCGCTGGTGTGCGGCACGGCCAATTTGGGTAATCAATCGCGCATGGGCGGGCTGGCGATAAAAACCATCGGCCTTTATCTGTTGACCACGGCGATTGCGATCACTCTGGCGATTAGTATCGCCAGCCTGTTGGGGCCGGGCTTAGGGCTCAACCTGGAGGCGAGCGGTGCGACTAGCATGGATACCGACCTGTCGCTCAAGCAGACCATCATCAATATATTCCCCAGCAACCCGGTGGCGGCTATGGCCGAGGGTAATATGCTGCAGGTGATTGTGTTCTCGGTTTTGCTGGGGGTCGCAATTGCCAAAAGTGGCGAGCAGGGCGCGCCGGTCGCGAGCTTTTTTGAAAACTTAAATCATGTGGTGCTACGCATGATTATGATGTTGGTGCAGCTGGCACCCTACGGCGTGTTTTGCCTGCTGGCCAAGTTATTTGCCTCGATGGGGTTTGGGGTATTTCAGGATTTATTGTTCTACTTTTTTACCGTTGCCGGGGTCTTACTGCTGCAGGCGGTCGTGGTGTACCCGAGCTTGCTTAAGCTGTTGGCTGGCCTTAACCCATTAATTTTTCTGCGCAAAATGTACCCGGTGATGGTGTTTGGTTTTTCCACGGCCTCCAGTAACGCTACCTTGCCGGTGACCATGAGTACCGTAGAGGGCAAGCTCGGCGTCGATAACAAAGCGGCCTCTTTTACCCTGCCGTTGGGTGCGACCATTAATATGGATGGCACCTCGATTATGCAGGGGGTGGCGACGGTCTTTATCGCCCAAGCCTACGGCATCGAGGTGGGCATTATGGGCTATTTGATGGTGGTGTTAACCGCCACTTTGGCGTCTATTGGTACCGCCGGGGTGCCGGGCGTGGGGATGGTGACATTGGCCATGGTGTTGCAACAGGCGGGCCTGCCGGTAGAAGAAGGCATCGCGCTGATTATCGGGGTGGATCGGTTGCTGGATATGATCCGCACCGCGGTTAATATTACCGGCGATGCGGCGGTGACCACCGTGGTGGCAAAAAGTGAACAGTTATTGGATGAAGACCGTTACCGCGACAAAGCCGCTTAGCGTCATCCGCCGGCGGGTGAGGGCCCGCCGGCTATTTTGTTTTAGCTCTGGTTAAGGGCGCTGGCGATATGTTCTAAATCGTCGGACGACTCAATCACATTGGCCACGGTGGCCTCCGCTTTGTCCCGGGTGAGTTGCAGCTCAGCAAATAGCGCCTCGGGTATGGCCTCGCAAGGGCCGCTACCAATGTTATGTTGGCGCAGCAGCATCCGGGCTAGGTACACCAGCTTGGCGTAAACTGCGTACTCTCCTTGATAATTTGGGTTGTTTTGCTGGCGCAGGCCAACCACCACCTCCTCTGGCATACCCCACAAATCCATTAGCTGGCTGGCAATTTGATCGCGGCTGATCTTCAGCAAGTGGCGCTCGATGGTTTGCGGGGTCACGTGTGGGTTGGCTTCGCTGAGGCGGCAAAACTGCTGATAGTAGGGTGGAAACACCTCGGCCATAATCAAAGCGCCAAAGTTGTGCAGCAGGCCGGTCAGATAGGCCATACCAAAGCTCGGGCGGGCATCGCGGGGAATGGCGGTGACTAATCCCTCTATGGTGGCGGCCATATACACCGCCTGCTGCCAGTAGGGCAGCTCGCCATTGGGGCTGTCTTTGGGCAGGTGTAATGTTTTGCCCAGCGCTAGCCCCAAGGCTAGGTTAAGCACCATGTCAAAGCCCAGCACCCGCACGATGGCGTCGTGAATAGACTTAATTTTACCCGGCGCCGAGTAGTAAGGCGATGCCGCCCAACTGACAACTTGCGCGGCTAAACTCGGGTCAGTCTCGACGATTTGCGCTAAATCTGAAATATCGGCGTTGGGGTCAACCCGCAATTTAATAATGCGTTGCGCGGTATCCGATAACGGTGGCAGCTCGAGGGTTTCCTCCAGCCGCTGGCGCACCCGCAGTTGGGTGAAATTGCGGATGGCGCCTGCAATTTGCACCGTATCGTCCGCGCCACTGTCGTCCGCCTCAAGTGGCGCCAGGGCAACCGACAGCTCGCAGACGATGGCGTCTTTTAAAATTTGCTGAAACTCGTTGCTGTCTACCCGAATCAGCTGCCCGTCATCGCCCGAGTCCAGCAGTAAGCTGTCGCGCTCTAGCAGTTGTTGATCTACCAGCGTGAGTAAGCCCGCGACCTGCGGCAGCGCCGGTACCGACTGAAATTGGTTGGCTTCGCAAAATTGTTTTAAGGCGTCCGGCTCGGCGGCGCGCAACTCGCGGCTTAGGTGGCGGTTGACGGCGCTTAAGTCGAGCAGGCGATCTGCCCCCAGCACCACCTGAACCCGACCGATTTCATCCTGCAGCAAGATCGAGCGCGCCGCACCCTGCTGCCGCAGGTGTTGTTGATACCAAACCACCGCGTCGCTGCCCTCTGGGGTAGTCGCGGCAAGGTCATAGGTAATGTTTTGGCTACTGAGCAGTGTTTCGACACTGGTAGGTACTGGCACTGAATTATCTCCTGGTCGTGGTGCTCACTGGGCGCATCGTCGTTTTGTTTTGGCACCCTAACTGACAATATAATGCCTATTTACGCCAGCGGCTATGACTGCGTTAAAACTGTGATCAAGGCCGCCTTTTATGAAGGTAGTTTTAGGCGCCAAGGTAGCGCTCGCGGCCGCCCAGCCATCGCTCGACAATAGCGCTGGCACGGGCCGGATCGCGATTAATAATGAGCTCGCCGGCCTCTCGCACGGCGTCTAATAAATGGCCGTCGCGCTGCAAGTCTGCCACCCGAAACTCCATCTGGCCGGTTTGCCGGGTGCCTAACACCTCGCCGGGGCCGCGCAACTCTAGGTCTTGCTCGGCAATATAAAAGCCGTCAGAGCTTTCGCGCATGACTTTAAGGCGCGCTTTGCTATTGCGCGACAGCGGTGTGCCGTATAGCAGCACACAGTGGCTGGCTTCGCGCCCGCGCCCTACCCGGCCGCGCAGCTGATGCAGCTGCGATAAGCCTAAACGCTCGGGGTTTTCTATAATCATCAGACTGGCGTTGGGCACGTCTACGCCCACCTCAATCACCGTAGTGGCGACTAATAAATCCAATTCGCCGGCTTTAAAGGCGCTCATTACTGCCTCTTTTTCGGCGGCTTTTAGGCGCCCGTGCACCAGCCCTATGCGTAACTCACGCAGTTGCTCTTTTAGGTTGTCGGCCGTGGCCTCGGCCGCTTGAGCCTCCAGCGACTCAGATTCTTCAATGAGCGTGCACACCCAATACGCTTGACGACCTTCACCACACGCAGCGCGTACCCGCTCGATAATTTGCTCGCGCCGCTGATCAGAGATAACCGCCGTGGTAACCGGGGTGCGGCCCGGAGGCAGCTCGTCGATCACCGAGCAGTCTAAGTCGGCATAAGCGCTCATGGCCAAGGTCCGTGGGATGGGCGTGGCGGTCATAATCAGCTGATGGGGGGTGCACTCGCCCCGGGCGCCCTTCTCGCCCAGTGCCAGGCGCTGGTGGACGCCAAAGCGGTGCTGCTCATCGATAATCGCCAGGGCCAGATCGGCAAAGGCCACTTCCTCCTGAAACAGCGCGTGGGTACCTACTACCACTTGCGCCCTGCCGCTGGCGATGTCAGCCACTTGCTCGCGACGGGCTTTTTGCCCGAGCTTGCCACTCAGCCAGCCAACGTGAATACCCAGTGGCGCGAGCCAGGCGCTAAAGTTAACCCGGTGTTGTTCGGCCAGAATCTCGGTGGGGGCCATAATGGCCGCCTGTTTATTGGCGGCCACGGCCGTTAATGCGGCCAGCGCGGCAACCACGGTTTTGCCCGAGCCGACATCTCCCTGAACCAGTCGCAGCATCGGTTCGGCACGCGCTAAATCGTTTTGTATGTCAGTACTTACTCTTGCCTGAGCGCCGGTTAAATTAAAGGGGAGCTGGGTGAGAAACTCTTGTTGCAGCTCTGGGGCCGGGTGCAGCGGCAGCGCCTTTTGGCTGCGAATACCCTGGCGAAACTGCAACATACTCAGCTGATGGGCGAGTAGCTCTTCAAAGGCCAGGCGCTGCTGGAATGGGTGGATGCCCTCGGCCAGCTGCTGTAAATCGACGCCTTTGGGGGGGGTGTGTAACAGGCAAAGGGCCTCGGCCAGTGGTATTTGATCGAGGGTTTTACGCACTCGCTCGGGCAGGAGCTCTTCCAGCTGATAGCGCTCGAGCATGGCCAGGGCCTGTTGCGTCAGGCTGCGCAGGCGCGGCTGAGTTAGGCCGTCAGTGGTTGGGTAGTGGGGCGTTAAGCTCTGGGCGAGGGGCTTATTATCGCCATCGGCCAGTAGCTCGTATTCGGGGTGCACCATCTCCAGCCCACTGGCGCCGCGGCGCGCCTCGGCAAAGCAGCGCAATCGGGCACCGCGGGTTAAGCGCTGCTTTTGCGCGCCGGTAAAGTGAAAAAACCGCAAGGTGAGGGTGCCGGTGTTGTCCTGTACCCGACACACCAGCGAGCGCCGCCGGCCGTAAACAACGTCGGCGGCACGTACTTCGGCCTCAATAACCGCGCTAATACCCGGTTGCAGGGCGCCAATAGGCTGCACGCGAGTGCGGTCGAGGTAGCGCGACGGCAGATGAAACAGCAGTTGCTGGACGGTGCGAATCCCGAGTTTGGCGAGTTTTTCGGCTAGCGCCGGCCCAACCCCCGAGAGGCTGGTAACCGGCAGGCGCGCCAGGGTATCCGCAGAGCCGCTCATACTCAGTTGCGCAGTGTGATCTGGGGGTTGTCGCGCTGGCAGTGGCGAATGGCGGTGCGCAGTGCATCCACCGCTTTAAAACGCGGAAAGCTGGCGCGCCACGCTAACGCGACAGTGCGGCTCGGGGCCGGGTCGTTAAAGGGGCGGGTAACCAGCACCTCTTCGCTGTAGCGGCTAATGCCGGCGGCGGATACCGGTAAGATGGTAATGCCCAGACCCGAGGCGACCATATGGCGCAGCGTCTCGAGCGAGCTGCCCTCGGCGGCGGTGTGCACGCCACCGCTGTGGCCCTCTACCGACGACTTAAGGTGTGGGCATGTCTCCAGTACCTGATCGCGAAAACAGTGGCCCTCGCCCAGCAGTAACACCTCTTCGGAGTCCAGCGCCGTGGGGTCGATGCTGTCGTATTGCGCCAGCGGGTGGTCTTTGCGCATCAGCACCACAAAGGGCTCGTCGTACAGCGGCTGGGTAACCACGTCGGCCTCAGTAAAGGGCAGAGCGACGATAATCACGTCCAGCTCACCTTTGCGCAGCTTAGTGCGCAGGGTGCCGGTGTAGCTCTCCTCGACGTACAGCGGCATCTTACTGACTTCTTTTTGTAGCTCGGGGATAAAACTTGGCAGTAAATAGGGCCCAATGGTAAAGATGGCGCCGATGCTCAGCGGGCTGGAGAGCTGGTCTTTGCCCTCGTTGGCAATGTCTTTAATGGCGGCGGATTGCTCGAGTACTAAATTGGCCTGAGCGACGATCTTCTCGCCCAGTGGGGTGGCGGACACCCGCGATTTGGAGCGCTCAAACAGTGATACACCGAGCTCCTCCTCGAGCTTTTTAACCGCGATGCTCAAGGTGGGCTGGCTGACAAAGCAGCGTTCGGCGGCGCGGCCAAAGTGTTGCTCCTGAGCCAGGGTGACGATATAGCGCAATTCTGTCAGAGTCATGGTTCAGGTCCTGTGGGCTGCAAAAGTCATCGTGATGGGTACACTAGCAAAATGGATAGCGAAAAACTATTAATAATCGGTTGTGGTGATTTAGGCCGGCGTTTGGCCGACGCTTTGAGCGACAGCCACATTGCCACTAGCGGCGTGCGCCGACACCCGCCGTCGTCGACCGGCGCCTTGCAGTACCGCGCACTGGATGCCACCGACGAGCAAGCCATGACCGAGCTGGTAGCGGAGGGGTTTGACCATATTGTGCTGACCTTAACGCCCGCTGCTCGCAGCGAGGCCGGCTATCGCCAAGGCTACGTACAGCCGTGTCAAACGCTGGTGCAGGCTCTGGCTGCGGCAAACCAGCGCCCTCGTCGCGTGTTGTTTGTATCCAGCACGGCCGTTTACGGCGAAAACGCAGGCGGGTGGGTCGATGAGACAACGGCGCCTGATCCTGCGCGCTATAACGGCGAGCAAGTGCTGGCGGCCGAGAGTGTCCTGCGCCACGCCGAATTACCCCTGAGTGTGCTGCGCTTATCGGGCATTTACGGGCCGGGACGCAGCCGGCTTATTGATAATGTGCGTGAAGGGCGGGCTGCCCCTAAGCCCTCGTGGACCAACCGTATTCACGCCGACGATGCCGCCGGGTTTATGGCGCATTTGCTACTGAGTACAAACGCGCCGCAACCGCTGTACCTGGTGAGCGATAGCGAGCCGGCCCCTTACGCCGAGGTGGTGGCTTACATCGCACAGAGTTTGGGGGTGAGCTTGCCCGGTGCGGTACCGGCCGATGGTATGAATAAGCGCATCGATAACCGGCGGCTGTGTGCCAGCGGTTATCAATTGCGTTATCGAGATTATCGTGAGGGGTTTGCCGAGCTGCTAGGCGCGCCGGATACCTAGGGTGGTTAAACGAAGCCCTTTGTCTGTTTAGCCCGCTGTTACCATAATGCCGTCGGCTTCAACTTGAGCGCCTTTAGGCAACTGGCTGATGCCGATGGCGGCGCGGGCCGGGTAGGGCTCGTCGAAGTAGTTTGCCATTACTTCGTTGACGATGGGGAAGTTGCCCAGATCGGTGAGGTAAATGTTGAGTTTAACAATGTCTTGTAAGCTGCCACCGGCGGCCTCGCAGACGGCGGCGAGGTTTTTAAAGACCTGATTGGCCTCGGCGGCAAAATCACCCTGCACCATCTCCATGGTCTCCGGGATCAATGGAATCTGGCCGGACAAATAGACAGTTCCATTGACCTTGACGGCCTGTGAGTAAGTCCCAATTGCCTCGGGCGCCTGATCGGTGTGGATGATTGCTTTGTTAGGCATGATGATCCTTGCTGTATAGGAGAAAGCCCGTAAGTATAAACCTTGAGCTTGCCGGGGGCCAAGGGCGTTGCACAGCTAAGGGTGCGCCCTGCTGGGGCATCGTGTAATCTGGCGTTGCCCGCGTCCTACATAAGGCCGAATTATTTACAAGAGATAAGGAATAGGGAAAATGGAGTTTGTGCTGATTCTGGCATTGTTGTATTTATTTATTCGGGTGAGTCAGCTGAGGAAATCGGTAGAATTCCTGCAGCGTCAATTGACGGAACTGGCTCGTGTCAAAGCCAATTCTGCGCCCGATAATAAAACACAGGAACTAAGCTCTGAGCCGGACCTGGACTTAGACCCGTTGGATATTGGGCCCGATGACTTGCCGCTAAAAAAATCGAAGGTAGAGGGGCGTTCACCGCACGCAGCGAAAACCTCATCGCTAACAGGTTCTGGAGTTAGTGAAGGGCACGAGCCTGCTCGAGGCGAGTATTCAGCCCCGGTAACCTTTCCGGCATTTTTTGATCGTGCTTTAACGTGGTTTAAACGTTATTTTACCGAGGGCAATTTAATTGTCCGGGTCGGTGTTGTCGTTTTATTTTTCGGCGTTGCCTTTTTGTTGCGCTATGCCAATCAGCAAGGAGTGTTACCGGTACAGCTTAAACTGTGTTCGGTGGCCGCTCTTGGGGCGCTCTTGCTGGCAACGGGTTGGAGATTGCGTGGCGCGCGCGTTACTTACGGGTTGATTTTACAAGGTGGCGGGCTGGGTATTTTATATATCACGGTATTTGCCGCGCTGCGTTTGTTTCAGTTAATTCCACCGACAATGAGCTTTGTGTTGTTGGTGTTGACGGTAACTGTATCGGCGTCACTTGCGATTATACAAAATTCCCGATCATTAGCGGTAATCGCTATCACTGGCGGGTTTCTGGCGCCCGTATTAAGCGCCAGCGGACAAGGTGATCATGTCACACTGTTTAGTTACTACGCGCTGCTTAATACTGGTATTGTCGCCACCGCCTGGTTTAAAGCCTGGCGCATCCTAAATGTGCTTGGGTTTGTGTTTACCTTTGTTATTGCGAGCCTGTGGGGAGTACTGAACTATACGCCCGCCAACCTTCCCAGTGCGCAGTTTTTCTTAATATTGTTTTTTCTCTTCTATGTGTTTATCGCCATGCTTTTTGCTCGGCGCCAGCCGCCCAATTTAAAAGGTTACGTCGATGCGACGCTAGTATTTGGCGCACCTTTAATCGGCTTTGGGCTACAGGCTGGCATGGTGTATCAATATAAGTACGGATTGGCATTGGCGGCACTTATATTGGGTGTTTTTTATAGTCTATTACTCATGCTGTGTCGGCGCTTTGGCAATAACACTTATCGCTTGCTGTCGGAGGCGTATTTGGCATTAGCGGCGGTATTTTTGTCTTTAGCGGTTCCGTTTGCATTTGACGGTGAGTGGGTTGCGTCGGTGTGGGCATTAGAGGGCGCTGCTGTACTTTGGGTGAGTTTGCGCCAGAAGCGTCAGCTGGGAGCGATTTTTGCGTTGGCGCTGCAGTTATTGTCCGGCGTCTACTTTTTGTCGGCACAAGTGCATCGCGGCGACGAATCTTTGTTGCTGAATAGTGTTTTTCTGGGTGGCGTGATATTGGCCTTAAGTCATGGTTTTAGCAGTTACCTATTGCGTAATTGCACTCAAGATATTATTCGGGCCATTCGTCTATTTTCTCAGCCGCTGTTGCTGCTGGCGCTAACCTGGTGGTTTTTAAATGGTGCGCAAGAGGTGCTTGCGAATGTCGCATCACTTTATGTCTATGTCGCGATCATGGTGTTTGTCGCCGGCTCATGCGCGGTATTAGGTTTTTTAGAGATAAAATTACAATGGTCTGAACTGCGTTATACCGCCTTTGGGTTACTGCTGTTTATGCTACTTTCGGTGGCGTGGGCTCTGCAAACGTTGCATCACCCCGGTCAATATTGGGGTTATGGCGGTTGGTTTGCATTATTGGCGGTATATACGGGGCTATTGTACGTTCGGGATTATCGAGTACTGGCGGCGGTTAATACTGTGTGGCTTCACCTATTAGGTTGGCTGTTGTTTGCCGTACTGGGAACCACGGAATTAGTGTGGTTTGTCGCGGATAAGTTAAATTTAAACGATAGCTGGAAGATACTCGCATTTGTGCCAATAAGTGTGATGCTTATATGGTGCATTTTAAAATTAAACGTATGGCCGTGGGCCAAGCACTACACCAGTTATATAACCTACGGTAGTTTTCCGATAATAGCTTTTCTAGCGGTGTGGAGCATCGGAGTAAGCGCGTCGAATGCGGCGGACTTTTCCCCCTTGCCTTATGTGCCATTGATCAACCCTCTGGATCTGGTTCAGCTGGCGGTATTTTTGACTGGAATTTACTGGTGGCGTGACGTTTGTTTGTTGTCGCTCATCAAAGTAACCAAACCACAGGGCTGGGCTGTCGTCGCGGTGCTAGTATTTGTTTGGTGTAATGCAATGCTGTTGCGTAGTTTGCACCATTGGAGTGGGGTTGATTATGAGTTGGGTGCCATTATGAACTCGACACTTTCCCAGGCGGCATTGACGATATTTTGGGCGCTAGTGGGGCTTTTAACTATGTTTGTGGCTACCCGAAAACACTGGCGTACAACTTGGTTGGCGGCCGCCGCACTGCTTACGATTGTGGTGGCTAAGTTGTTTCTGATGGATATGCGAGATAGCAATACTTTAGAAGCTATTGTTTCGTTTATTGCGGTTGGTATTTTATTACTTGTGGTCGGATATTTTTCTCCGCTGCCTCCCAGGCGCCAAGCGGATCCAGTTAACTGATGGATGATAGTCGAGTAACAATATAGTGTTAACGACACAGGCTTTAACGTGGCCACTGGTTAATCCGTGTTAGTTAATCGGTGCTGTAATCTTTTATCTAAGCGCGAGCTTAACGCCCAGAGGCGCTAGTTTTTAAGTACCGGTTAGCGCCAGGATTTGGGGTTTGGTTAATATCGACTATCCGCTCAGAGCGGGTCAAAATTAACATGAGTGTGCTGTGGCGCCTCTTGAATGCGCACATACACAGCACATGGCCTGCTAAGCCGTGTTTCCGCACGGAACCCCTTATAAACGCCCCTTCTGCAGATTACCCGTCAATGTCCTCTGGTACAGGGCCGGCCTGTCCGGCACCGCAGCTCGCACTGGGTGGGTGTGAGCGGAGTATTGGCTTGTTCCTTCCTGTGGCAAAAATGATAGCGTTACCACTGTAATTAACATCATATTATCGTCTTTTGTGTGTTGATTTTATCATTATGACAGCGCTAACATACGGGCCTGACAATAATAAATTGTGGTTTGGTGTGCCCTCACCACCACAGCTATGGAATGGAATACCATGATTTACGCTAGCGATTATGGCGCGCGCTGGAATTTGTGTTCAGCGACGCAAATGCCCTTAGCGTGCGGAACTTTGCGCAACCCCCAGCTTAGCGTCAGTGCAAATTGCCGCGGGTATCTGAGTGAGCGTGTGACGCCTCAGCACAGCGCTGAGGGGTTGGGTCGTTTTGTTTACCTCAAAGATGAGCACAGCGGCGAACTTTATTCGGCGCCCTATGAGCCTGTGCGCAAGCGGCCCGAGCAGTTTAACTTTTGTGTTGGTTTACATGAGGTTACCTGGGACACCTTGTTCGACGGTTTAGATGTTCGACTGCAGTTGTGGTTGGCTGAGGACGACGCTGTGGAGCTGTGGCAAGTGTCGGTGGCCAATCGCGGAAAATCGTTACGCGATATTAGTGTGTATCCCTGCTTCTTGTTTGCTCAGTTAAATGAGCAGCACCGCAGTGCCGAGTACCGCCCCGATTTAGAGGGTGTGGTGGCAAGCTTTATGGTGCCAGAGGCCGGCGCGCAAGCGCCGCAGGGCAGCTATCGGCAGATTAAAAGTTTTGTTTTACACGAGCGGCCACCGGTTTCCTGGCAGGTGAGGCAGGCTGTTTTTGAGGGTGAAGGTGGGCTGCATAACCCAGATGCCCTCGCTCGCGAAGAGCTCGGTTGTGACGATGCACGGCAATACGATGTGCCTTTGGCGGCGTTGCAATATCGGTTGCAACTGGCGCCCGGAAGTACCGATACCCTGCGTTTTATGGTGGGTGATGCGCGAGACAAGCGCCACATACGCCGTTTGCGCGAGCGGTATTTATCGGCAACGGGTTTTGCCCGGGTTCAGGCGCAGCAGCAAACCGCTGGTGCCGGCTTTGCCAATACGCTGCAAATTGACTCGCCGGATGAAAACCTCAATCACTTTATCAATCACTGGTTGCCCCGTCAGCTGGCGGAAAGCATCGGCTCTGTCGACGATTTACAGCAAAGAATCGCTCTGGTGTACAGCCACCCAAGCGCCGCCAGAAACGAATTTCTTAAGGCGCTTAAGTGCCGCTCTACCGGACATGACGTTAGTGACGGTGTGCGGCATAGGCCTGAAACGACAAATGAATGTATTGGCTGGGTGTTGTATTTACAGGCGTATTTAGCGGAGACGGCTGATACGGCGGTGCTGCGGGAAACTATGGTGGGCGCTAACGGCGCGGCGATTAGCGTGTTTGAGCGGATCAATAGCGCTATGCATGAGCTGCTGGGGCGGGTCGATCGTCACGGCTTATTGCACAGTTCGCTGGCGAGTGCCGGAGGCGCCTGCGCCAATGAATCTTTGTCGGCGGTGTACGCGTTACAGCTATGGGCCGATGTTTGTGAAACTGAAATGCTGTTGCCTTCGGTTGCTCTTAAATGTCGCGAGGGTGCCAGCAGCTTGCGTCGGGCGGTAGAGCAGCACTTATGGGATGGCCAGTGGTACGCCCGGGGTATTACCCGTTATGGCGCCACCTACGGCGTGAGTGATGATCGCGAAGGGGCGATTTTTTTAACGCCGCAAAGTTGGGCACTGCTGACTGAGCCCGACGCGACAGAGCACCGCGGTGCTCTGTTAGCGGCCATTGATTCACAGCTTACGAGTGCCGCTGGCGTTGTGAATCTTGCCCCCGCGTTTAGTCAGATACGTGAAGACTTAAGTTATTTTTCGCGCAGCCATCCGGGGTTGGGCGAGAACGGCTCGGTGCATAGTGCTAGCGCAGCACACTACGCCTATAGCCTCTATCGTGCGAGGGAGTTTAAGCGCGCATTCTCTGTGTTGCGAGCTCTTATTCCTGGCCCCGATGGCGATCAATACCGCCAGCGGGGTCAGCTGCCGACGTTTATACCCGAATTTTGCAGTGGCGGCAGTGCATCGCTGGCAACTCGCGCGGGCCACACCAGTGGTGGGGCAAGCAGTGGTGCGGCGAGTTGGGCGTTGCTGGCGCTTCTGGAGGGGTTGTTGGGCCTCAAGGGCGACAAAGAAGGCTTAAATATTAATCCGCAGCTACCGCGTGAGTGGCATTACTTGCGGGTGGTAAAACAGTTTCGGGGTGCAACTTTATATATTTCGATGGAGCGGGATTTGGCTCTGCAAGGTATGACTATGACGATTGATGGCGTCGTACAACAAAAGTGCTGCATACCTAATCCGGAGCCTGGCCGACGCTATCAAGTTGACCTGTGTATCGGCCGGTTGGCGCAGGCGAGTCGTGCGCCAAACTTAACTTTGGCGGTAGCAACAGAACCGCCGTTGGTGCGTGTTGCCGGGCATTAATGCCCGGCTTTTTTATCGCGTCGCTATTAGCCCGCCTGGGCTAGCCAGTGATCAAGCTCTTGATGAAGGCGTGAGGTAAAGTGTCGGTAGTCGACGGTTTTTTGCAGATAACTGTTCGCGCCAAATTGCCGGGTTTGGGCAATATCGATCAAATCGTCGGAGCTGGTCAAAATCAACACGGGGGTCTTGTGGTACTCCCTGGAAGCGCGCATACGCTGCAAAATACTTAAGCCGTTGCCATTGGGCAGGTTGATATCCAGTAGTACCAGAGCTGGATCGTCTTGGCTTGGTCGGTGGGCGTAACGGCCCTCGGCGTAAAGAAATTCAAGTGCCTGCCTGCCGTCGGTGGCAAGCTCAATATGGTGTCGATCGCTAACATGTTTAAGGCCGATCAGTGCCAGCTCGGCGTCATCGGCATTATCTTCAACCAGTAGTATGGTACTCATAGTGCTTGTCTCCTTCCGTGAAACAAAAATAAAAAGTGGCGCCTTTATCCGGTTCGGCTTCGGCCCAAATCTGGCCGCCGTGGCGGCTGATAATACGCTGTACTGTGGCTAGCCCAATACCCGTACCTTCAAACTCATCGGCCTTGTGCAGTCGAGAGAACGGGGCGAATAGCCGTTCAGCATAGTCCATATCAAAGCCGGCGCCATTGTCGCGAATAAAAAATACCTCTTGTCCCTTATAGCGGCACTGCCCAACCTCTATGTGCGCATGTGCCTTAAAGCGTGTGTACTTAATGGCGTTTTCTAACAAGTTTGCCATTAACATCGTAAAAAATCGTCTATCGGCCCACGCTTGTAAGTTAGGCTGAATAACCACGCTGATGTCCCGCTCGGGCTCGCGTTCGCGCAGCTCGCTAAACAGCTGACGCGTTTGCGCGCTTACATCGATCAGTTCGCGCTTTAGCTCGCCGAGTGTGGCGCGGGATAAACGCAAAAAGCTGTCGATCATCTCGGCCATTTCGCGCGTGCCGGCCTCTATACGGCCGAGGTAATGCTGACTTTGCCCGGGTAGTAAATCACTGCAGTCGTCTACTAACATCCGGCGAAACCCTTCAATGCGCCGCAAAGGCGCGCGCAGATCGTGAGATACCGAGTAGCAGAAACTGGCCAGTTCGTCGTTGGCGGCCTGCAGTTCGGCCGTGCGCTTTTTAACCCGATCCTCCAGAATGTTGTTAAGGTATCTGACCTCCTCTTCGGCTTTGCGGCGTGCCAGCACATCACGCGCCAGCGCATCGTTGGCCTGACGCATACGGTCGTAGGCTTGGATTAGGTTCTCACTTAAACGGTTAAATGCGCTCGCCACTTGATCGAGCTCGTCGTTGCGATGTGTCTCGGTACGCTTAAGCATTAACGGGGCGGCGGAGTTGACCACATCAAACTGGTTGACGTGCTGCGCAATGCGTACAAGATGCGTAGTAATAAGCCGGTGAACGATAAACAAAATAAACAGTGACACTAAAAAAGTTTTAATGCCTTGGGTAAAAAGTATGACGATCAGTTTTTCCCACAGGCGCGAATAAACCTCGTTCAGAGATGCCTGAACCCGTAGGGTGCCTATACTTCGGTCGCCGTTTTGGTCGTGGTGAATAATTTTATAGTCGCGATTAATCACCCTGTGCCGGGTAAACTCGCCCAATATAATCGTCAGTGGCTGGGAGATTCCGGTAGGATCCTCGTAGATCGCGACGGCAACGACTCCCGGTAGTTGCCGAATACCTTCCATCTGTAATTTAAGCTGATGGGGGTCGAGATTCCATAGGCTGGCACCGATACTGGCCAAATAGCTGCTTTGTACATCGTCAAGGCGGGTTTTAATTTGCCCTACATCGCGCTGAAAGTCGACAAACAGTTGAAAGGCTGTCGCCACCAGCGTGACCAGTGAGCTAAACAGCACAATGGCAAACAATAGGCGTCGGCCAATGCGATCGCCCGCAAGGGGCGGACTTCGATGTGGTTGTTTAGCCATTATTAACGCTTACAGTTCATGCTGTTGCTGAATGATGTCAAACACACCCTCGGCACGCATATCGCGCAATGCCTGATTAATCGCAGGCATGGCATCCAGCTGTGCCGACGTTTTTGAGCATTGAAAGATGAGCGGAATCGTCTGCATCACAAGGGGTTTTCCCATCGTGTCGGCAATACCCTCTAACCGGGCAATGTACATCAAAGTCGGAATTGCACCGACGACAACATCCACCCGGTGACGGGCGACTTTGCGTAGCCCGGTTACGTAGTCGGTATCGAAGACTTTATCCAGTTTTTCATCGTTATCAAAGCGCTCATTAAGTGAGCCGCCGCGCAAGACCGAAATGCGCAGCCCACTTAAATCTTCGTATGCCTTGAGCGAAACGCTCTTGTTGGGAACAGCCCCTAACGGGTGATGGAAGGTTAGCTCACCGGGGATGACTTTTTCGGTGTCGAGCGGAGCCAGAATGGTGCAATCTTGCGAGCCCCGCTCCACTTCGCGTGCGGCTCGGGCAAAAGGCGCCAGGGTAACGTCAAATTGATAGCCGGTTCGCTCAGTCAATGCATTGACAATATCGGCAAAAGCGCCAGTTAAGGCGCCGGTCTGAGGAATTCTTGCGGCCCAGGGTGGAGCGTCAATGGTGACTATTTTAACGTGGACACCGGGCTCGGCATCGGCTTGTATGGGGCATGCTGCTAAAACGAGTAAGACACTCAGAGCTACCCTCAGGTGGCATCTAACCATTTGAAAAAAATCATTATTATTCATTAGCTTGCGCCTCATTAGTACGGCTGTATAGATTCTCGCTTGATCGCCGGAACAGTATAACGCGACTTTGACAGCCCGTCAGTTCTCACCCGTATCTTCGGGTTATTACCCCGTTTGAATCCCCTCTTTTTACGTATTCGCCGGTATTAATAAAGAGGCGGCACAGCTCTAGCTACTATCAAAGAGCGGTCATTTTTTAGTCTTAAAAATGCCGCGCGTTGTAATACTCCCTTCTGATCAATGAGGTAATACCATGAACGATCGTATTTTATTAGTAGTTGGTGACAAGTTTGCTCCTTATATCGCACACAAAGAGGCGATTACGGTTTCTCAACTGCACGGCTTGCTTAGTTTGCCGGTGCATATTTTGGGTAATCAAGAGCGAACGGTGTTGGTCCCGGGGCAGGGGATTGGTGAGCAGAGTCGTCAGCGTTTATTGGCGGCGGCTAGCCAGTCGAGCAACGTCTCTGGATTTGATTTCACGCTCTGGCATAACTTACCCGAGCGTGCCAGCAGAGCTCTGTCTCATAAGGCTGAGGTGTGCAATATATTGGTGTCAATGCCGCGCCCGGTGTCGGCAACCGAATATGAGTTGGCGCTAATGATTGATGAGGATTGCGAGCTAATGCAAGACCATTTGAGCGGCCAGCATGTACAGGGCATGGTGATTATAGAGGCGGCGCGTCAAGCGATGTTGGTGGTGACGGAAGCCTACCTGATGCCCAAGTCGGTTATAGACTATAGCTTTGTTTTTAATGCCTTGTCAGTGTCCTACAGCAATTATGCGTTTCCCGTAAATGCGACGATTCGCACCCGTATAACGGAGTGTGCTATTGATAACCCGAAGTTTTTAAAGTTTGCGGCCATTACCTCGGTCGAACAATCCGGTCGCGCTGTAGCTGAATTTACCATGTCGTTCTCGGCGATGGAGAAAGCCCGGCTCGTTAAGCAAGAGCGGATGCAATCGGTAAAAACACATCGACAGTTTGTCGCTGCGGTTGCCACTGAATTAGAGCAAGCTCAGCTGCTTGTCGAAAACGCATCACGATAGTGCGAGGGCTAAATAATGATTAGTAATCAAACGTTAGTTGAGCCGGAGCGTGGCTATGCTTTTTTTGATGTGGACAATACGCTTATTACACTTAACAGTATGCTGAGCTTTCAGGACTATTGGTATCGCCTTTACCCAGACCTTACGGCTGAGTCGAGTTATCGGGAGGATTTACGCACCCACTTACACGCGCATGCCTGTTGGGAAACTGTCAATAAACTCTATTATCGCCATTTTGCAGGGCGATCGGTAACGGAGCTAACGCAGGCGGGAGAGAGTTGGTATCAGCAGTGCCGGCGAGCGCCGGATTTTTATTGCCAGCCGGTGTTGGATGAGCTGCGTAAACACCAGCGTTCGGATTATCAGGTTGTTTTAGTGTCGGGCTCCTTCCCGGCGGTGTTAACCCCTATCGCTCGCGATCTGGGGGTAGCACACATATTGGCAACCCAGCTGGAGGAGCAGGCAGGTTTTGTGACGGGTTATCTGGCGGCCCCACCGATGGTGGGAGCGGGTAAGCGCGATGCGATACGGCCTTTGCTTGGCAGTAAGGCAATGGCTGAGCTCAGCTTTGCGTATGGCGATGATGTGTCGGATATACCCATGCTCAGTGCTGTTGGCAATCCGGTGGTCGTGGCTGGTGGGCGCTTATCGCTTGCTCAGGTAAAAAAACTGGGTTGGCGTTTAATCGCGCAGTAAGGGAGTAATATTAGATGGCTAACCTGACCTCTTCCCTTTGGCAGAGGTCAGGTTGCTGATAATTGCTGCTCGATTCTTAGCTGGATTTCATCAATGGCCACCGGAATGCTAAGCAAGAAGCCCTGGGCATGTTCACAGCCGATCTGCAATAACAGGGCGCGTTGCTGCTCGTCTTCTATCCCTTCGGCGACGGTAGCCATGCCTAACCCTTGGGCAAGCACCAGTATGGTTTTGACTAACTGCAAAGCGTTGTCGTTTTGGTGGATTCCACTGACAAAGCTGCGGTCTATTTTTAATGTGCTTAGAGGGTAGCGCTGCAAATATCCGAGCGAGGAGTAGCCAGTGCCAAAGTCGTCGACAGAAAAACGCACACCGAGTTCGGCAAGAGCATTGATATTGTCGTTGGTAGCGGCTTCATCGTTAATTAATATTCGTTCGGTAATTTCCAGCTCTATTTGCTCGGCCGGTATGCGGTTGATTTCGAGTTGTTCACGCACGAATTGTGCGTAGCCGGGTACTTCTAATTGGCGCGCCGAAATATTGATGGCCAGTCGCAGAGGTGGCTGGGTTTCCCGTAACAGCTTGCCAGCTTCGCGGCAGGCATTTTGCAATACCCAACTGTCTATTTCTTCAATAATACCAATACTTTCAGCGGCTGGAATAAAGTTGCCGGGCATGCGAAGAGTCCCGTTGGGCTGATGCCAGCGGACCAGTGCTTCAAAGCCGATAATGGTATGGTTTTTTAGGTTATAAATGGGTTGGTAGTGCAGAACCAGTTCGTTGCGATTCACCACATGGCGCAATTGGTTTTCCAGCTCAAGTCGCTCTACCAGTTGGTCGTTAATATCCTGGGTAAAAAATTGAAACTGATTGCGACCGTTGTCTTTGCACTGGTACATCGCCAGGTCGGCGTTGCGTAACAGTAGGTGTGGGTTGTTGGCGTCACCGGGGTACATGGCGATACCGACGCTGCAGGTCACATAGTAGTTGCGGCCGATAATAAAAAACGGTTCGGTAAATTTTGTCACTATTTGTTGCGCGATTTCTGAGACGGGGCTTTGCTCGTCGATGTTAGGCAGTAAAACCACATATTCATCGCCGCCCATACGCGCCAGAGTATCACCCGGGCGGATGCAGCGGCTCAGGCGGTCGGCGGCTTCTTTGAGCAAAAAATCGCCAATACTATGGCCGACACTATCATTGACGTTTTTAAAATGATCGAGGTCGATACCTAAGATCGCGACTTGCCGTTTGTTTTGCTCGGCCTCTTGCAGAGCCTCGATAATCCTTTCGACCAACAGTGTGCGGTTTGGTAAATCGGTTAAATCGTCGTAGCGAGCCTGACGCAGCAGCTGTTGCTCGTAGTTGCGGCGCACGGTAATGTCTTCTTTTACGACGATGTAGTGGGTTAGCTGGTTATCGATATCGGTGAGTGGGGAGACTTTAACGTTTTCCCAAATTAATTCACCGTTGGCCCTGACGCTGCATATTTCCTGTCGCCACTGCTCACCTTGACTGACGGTGCTGCAAAGCTGCTGCATAAGCTGTGCGCGCTCGCTGTCCGGTAGCGTGAAATCCAGCGGGCGCCCCAGCGCTTCGCTCGCGCTGTAGCCGGTGGCATTTTCAAAGCAAGGGTTAACGTACTCAATTTTGCCGGTGGGGTCGGTGATCACGACCGAGACGGGGCTTTGCTCAACGGCCTGGGATAAAATACGCACCCGTGCCTCTGCCTGACGGCGCTGCTCGCGAACGTTTGCCTCGCGCAGCTCTCGTTCTATAGCCGGAATTAGGCGCGCCAGCGCGCCCTTATCCATAAAATCGTGAGCGCCCTTCTTTAGTAGGCTGACGACATCTTCAGCGGTGACGGCACCGGAGGTGATAATAAAGGGGAGATCTTTACCGCTGGATTTTAGCGTCTCTAATGCCGCTTCGGCACTAAAGCGGGGCATCAGGTAATCACAGATGATTAAATCCCACGCGTGATCATTTAACGCCCGGTGCATGTCATCGCGGGTTTCTACCTGTTGCACCTCGGGGGTATAGCCGCCGCGAATCAGCTCTGCGGTGGTGAGCTCAGTGTCGATGTCAGAGTCTTCGACAAACAGTACCTTGAGTGGTGTTCCCATGCAGTGTCCCATCGTTCAGTGATCGGGTGGTGCGACTCAACCCTGGTACGTTTGGGTTTACGTGTTGACCACCGATTCGGTTAGCGGATGATACCGCCAAGCTGATTGTCTAATGTAGCGGCTTGAGTGGTAAATTGCGACCATCAATAGGGCAATTAGAACCATTTTACCGCTTTGCGTTAGCGTTTTTAGAGCATCAATGTGTTGCTGCATGCCCGGGACTGAGCTTGACGTGCAGCAACGGCTAGTGCTTTTTGCGGGTGCCCGGTTATTACGGGACGGTAACGTTAAAGTATTCGACCTTTCGGTTAGGGTACCCGTACACGGCTAAGGTGACCTCGTAAGTGCCAGGCTCAGCGAAGCTGTGGTGGGTTACAACGTCGGAGCTTTGACTGCCATCGCCAAACTCCCAGAGCAAATAAGCCCCCCGGCTGTTGCGGGCATCGACAGTCAAGGTGCGTCCGGTTAATGAATAGCTGTAGTCGGCTGTGGGCGCCTCGTGATAATAGTAACCGCAGCCAGTGGCAATGTACGCCGACGTGGTGTCGCCCAACTCACCGTCAAATACCGTGAGTACCTCAAGGCGGTAGCCGTCCCCTAAGGTGTGACTGCTCTCTTTGGTCAGAGTGTCGCCATCAGGATCGTACGATAGGCCGTTGGCAATACTGACGTGCCCGTCCGATACATCGTAAAAAATATCCGCAACCGGAGGGTTGTTACTGCTGTTGCTGTCGGTCACCACAATCGTTTGTGCTTTAGTACTTTACTGCTCGCCATCGCTGACGGTTAAGGTGATCTCATACTCGCCCGGCGCGTCGTATGTGTGCCAGGCGTTGGGGTGACTGATCGTGTGGCCATCGCCAAAGTTGAGCGTGTAGGTGTAGGCGGGGTTGATTGTCTCCGCCGAGCTGGCCTGCACGGTTAGCCCGTGAGCCTGAACCGTCAGGTTAGCTTGGGGCAGCGGCGTGATCGAGCACAGCGGCTCGATATACGTACCTGGATGCGCGCCTAAAATGCCAATGTTGGTTGTCTGCCCTGGCAGTAGGCTGCCGTTCCAGTGGGCGTTTTTCACGCTAACAACACCGCCGTTGCCTGGTTCTACCACAGAGTTCCAGTGATGATTCACACTGTGTCCTTGTGCCAGGCGTAAATACACCTCCCAGCTGTCGATAGCCTGAGTGCCGATATTGGTGATATCAATGTTGGCATTGTAGCCTTGCGCCCAAGGCTGGATGCTGTGCACCGTGCATTGCAACGCAGGCGTTACAACGCTTTGGCTTGGCGCGCTCGACGATGAGCACGAGGATGAGCTACTGCTTGCTGATTGTGCTGCACAGGGCGTGCAAATGATCGCCAGTGGAAGCAATAAGTGGTGAGCTTTTTTATAGATATTGAGATAAAGCATAACGTGTCCTTTTGTTAGTGTGCTTGTTTGATATCGCGGGTGCGACTGAGCTCGGCGGCTAAAGGGCATTATAGGCGCCGCGTCACGACTATTAGCACGGCGGTGCCCGAGCCGCCAAAATGGATGTTGTGAATGGCGGGCTGGTTCACACAGGGAGTCTTAACAGGCTTTGGGTGAGTGTAGTGGCACAATTGCTTACTTGCTTGAGTACTCTCAATGTAATCGATTACAATCGGGTCGCTTTAACACCCAATAATAACGAGCCCAGCGTTATCAGACTGGATCCTCCGGTCGTTGCCCTGCGCCAACGAGATAATATGCCCATGATAGCTCGCCCTTCTGTGTTATTTGTTTTATCCATGAGTGGTTTTATGGCAGCCTGCGGTAGCGCGGGAGGTGGCGGCCATAGCACAGCCGCTAGCGCCTCCCAAAGCAGCCTGATGGTTGCCGCTGATAGCTCTAGTGAAATCAGCAGTGCTAATAGTAGCGAGGCGCCCCATAGCGCATCGTCTGTTAGCTCCGTGGAGTTTTCAGATGTCATACCGAATGCCGCCAGCGATGGCTCACCTTATTGTCGCTACGATGACGCTGCCAGCGGCTGGGGCTGGGAAAATGGCCGTAGCTGCGTCGTGTACCAGTCTTCTGCCGACCCCGGTGTGGGTAGTTTTAATGACTGTATCGTCGGTAAAGAGGAGATCACCTATTGCGCCACAGAGGCGAGTGATTGGGGCGACACGGAGGGTAGTTATTGTATCGCGCGTGATTTTTGCCCCGGCAATACCACAGCGCCACAAACCCCACTATCGACCGCCTTGGTTACCTCCGGCGCCAGTGCCAACGCTAAGTCCGTGTTTAGCTACTTAAACAGTGTGTGGGGTAACAAAATGCTCTCGGGCCAAATGGATTTAACCTGGGACGACCGCATCGATATGCGCCAGCGCGTTATTGATGTTACCGGTAAAGCCCCGGCGATTATGGGTTACGACTTTATGAATTATGGCGCCCCGGGCAATGTTTCGGGGTTGGCGCAGACGCAAGAGGCTATCGAGCACTGGAATAATGGCGGCCTTGTGACCTTTGCCTGGCATTGGCGGGACCCATCCGGTGAGACCAATAGCTTTTACGTTGGCCAGAGTGACGCCAGCAAAAACACCCAATTCGAAATACCGGTGAAAAATGGTGAGCTGGATACCCAAAGTGACGCTTTTGACGCGATAGCGCGAGACGTGGACTTAATCGCCGGCGAGTTACAAACGTTAGCCAACGCCGGTGTTCCGGTACTGTGGCGGCCCCTACATGAAGCCGCCGGGGGTTGGTTTTGGTGGGGGCGCGAGCGCACCGATGGCGTACCGGCGGCCTATGCGCAAACGTTATTGTGGCGCTATTTGTATGATCGTCTCACCCATCACCACGGCCTGAACAATTTAATTTGGGTGTGGAATGGACAAAACGCCATCTGGTACCCTGGCGATGATGTGGTGGATATTGTCAGCACCGATATTTACGACGGTGAACGCAATAGCGAATCGCAAATAGGCTATTACAGGGTAACCAAAGCCTATCCGCAGCAAGAAAAAATGGTTTCCCTGAGCGAGAACAGCAACATCCCGGACCCGGATCAAATGCAGGCGGACGGTGCGTGGTGGCTGTGGTTTATGGTCTGGAACGACGGCGCCCTCGACACTACCGACGATCACTCCAGCAATTTTTGGACGGGCGAGTATTACAATACTGACGCCCATAAGCGACATGTGTATGAGCATGAACGGGTAGTGACGCTGGAAGAGCTGCCGGAGTTTTGATTAGCCGGCTGACGGGGGCCGGTCTACGGGGAACGATAAACATGCCGTTCCCCGTCCCCCGTTTCCCGTTCCCCGAAATTTACCTTCCATACTTTGCGGTAAAGCTCGCCTCGCCTAACGTGTTGGCGTTAATCATAAAGCCAATCAAGGCGGCGCTGGCGTTGTCTGGCGCTTGCAAGGTCTCGGTGCCCAGCGCGTAGAGGGTAAACTGGTAGCGGTGGGGTTCGTCGCCCTCGGGCGGGCAGGCACCGCCGAACGCTTTGACGCCGTAATCCGAGGGCCCCTGGCGTGCCCCTTCGGGCAGCATCTCGCCATCGGCGCTCCCGGCATTGGCGGCCAGCGAGTCAACTTCGGCGGGAATATTAACCACCTGCCAGTGCCACCAGCCCGAGCCTGTGGGTGCATCCGGGTCGTATACCGTGAGGGCGAAGCTTTTGGTGCCCTCGGGCGCGCCGCTCCACTGTAGTGCGGGCGATGTATTCCCACCGTTGCAGCCAAAGCCATTAAAGACCTGAGCCGCGCTCAGGGTGTCGCCGTCGCCGATGGTGGGGCTACTTAAGGTAAAAGAGTCAGCTAGCGCTGTGGCGCTAAAGAGCAGCGCCACAGCGCCCGATAGTAATTGTCGCTTTTGCATAATCACCTCTATGTATTGGCGCGAGTTTATCGGCGGTTGCCAATGGTACTCGCTATTCACCCGAGTGGTTCAAGGTATTATCCAGTGCTTATTGCACCAGCTCAATACTCGCTACTTCTTTCAACGGTGCCGGGCGGCTGCTAGGCTAAGCTCTTCTGTAACTGACCGAGGCTATGGCATGACGCTGCTGCTGTTATATATCGCTCTGGCGCTGGGCGTGTCATTTTTATGTTCCATCGCCGAGGCCGTATTGCTGAGTGTTACCCCCTCGTACACGGCCTTAATGGCGCAAGAGGGGCGGCGCTCGGGGAATTTGCTGAGCAAGTTGAGCGAAGACGTAGAGCGCCCGCTAGCCGCTATTTTGACGCTCAACACAATTGCCCACACCATTGGCGCTGCCGGCGCTGGTGCTCAGGCCACGATTGTGTTCGGCAGTGCTTATCTGGGCGCTTTTTCGGCGGTGTTGACGCTGCTGATTTTAGTGCTGTCGGAAATTATTCCTAAAACGCTGGGGGCTTACTACTGGCGCTCGCTCGCACCTGTGACGGCCTTTGGTCTGCACTACCTTATCAAGCTGCTCTACCCCTTTATTGTGTTGTCCGAAAAGTTAACCCGATTGATCACCCGGGGCGAGCGCTCCGGCAGCGGGCTCAACCGACAGGAGCTGGCGATTGCCGCAGACATCAGCAGCGCCGAAGGCCACCTGGATGAAAATGAAAGTATGGTGGTTAAAAACCTGTTGGCGCTGCGCCAAACCAGCATTCGCGAAGTCATGACCCCGCGCACGGTGTTGTTTAGTGAAAATGAAACCGACAGTGTGGGGGCGGTGCTGACGCGCCATACGACTATCCCATTTTCGCGCATCCCTATTTACGCCGAAACAACAGACAATATTACCGGGTTGGTATTGCTTAGCGATTTACTCCTGGCCCAGGCCCGCAATGAGACCGATACCCCTATTGTGCAGTATCGCCGAGAGCTGCCGGCGCTGTTAGGCGGTATGCAGCTGACTCAGGCGCTGGAGGAGTTTTTACGCAAAAAGACCCATATGGTGTTGGTGGTCACCGAGTTTGGCGATGTGCAGGGGATTATCACCCTGGAGGATGTGCTGGAGGCGCTGTTGGGGCGCGAGATCGTCGATGAGAATGACAAAACCCGGGATATGCAGGAGCTGGCCAGAAGGCACTGGCGCCGTCAGGCGCGCAAAAGCGACGCCGATATAGAAACTGACCCAAGCCTGGACGATTAAGCGCTCGGGGTATTACCCAAGCGACAGGCATAAAAAAAGCAAACCTCGCGGTTTGCTTTTTTGCTCTAGCGGAACAGGGCTACTTATGCAGCAACAATGTTCTCAGCTTGAGGACCTTTTTGGCCTTGAGTTACGGTGAACTCAACGCGCTGGCCTTCGGCCAGAGTTTTAAAGCCCGAGCCAGAAATGGCGCTAAAGTGAGCAAATACATCTGGGCCGCCTGAGCTCTGCTCGATAAAGCCAAAACCTTTAGCTTCGTTGAACCACTTAACGGTACCTTGAGTAGTATTAGACATAACAATATCCTGAAATTTATATAAGTGTGCCTACAAGAGGCTTGAGTAGCATAAAATGTAGACTGATATTTAAAACTGCAGGACGAGGTGTTACGAATAATACGTCGAAATGTAGGACTAAACTTGAGGTCGATTTCTAGCTGGTACCCACTGTATAGCCTTCATTAAGTTCTGTCTAGCTTTATTTTCAGGTATTTATCGCTTTATTGTACCGGGTGCGACTCAAGCGCTGCCTGCCGAACGTCTCGACGCTATCGCCGTGCACCACCTAAATATGATGCACGGCGTGGGGTGATTTTTAATGCCTCATTGCTTGATAGCGCTGTTTGTGCGGCAAGCAATAAACTTAGCAAGTGTCAGGCCGTACAGTATTACGAGGAGCAACCAGGGCATTGCGCCCCCACCGCCGGACTGATCCCGGTGAGTGATCGTTACGCTGTTGTCCACCTTTACCCGCTCTTTAAACGTCTCAAGCTCACGGGCTAAGTTAATCGACATGTCAGCCATGGCCAGCTCGAAACCTTCTTCTCGGGTTTCTCTGTTGACCTCGTGTATCTCAACCAGCGTAGCGTTATTTTGTGTTTCGCTGACGCCGGGAGCACGAAAAAGCATTTTGCGTGAGTTAACGTCAAATACGGCCGTATCGACAAACGTGGTTGCCTGGTTCTTACTGCCTTTAACCACATAGGACCCGACGATGGTCCAGTACAGTAGCGAGCTTTTTCGGCCAGATGAGATGGCGACTTGATCGTAAGATACCAGCGCAATCACGTCTAAGTTATAAAGCCGGGCTATTTGATCTATGCCGGCAAAGCCTTTCGAGCTGCGCATGTAAGTATCTGGAATGACGACAATATCGCGAACGTAGTTTAAATCCGAAAATTTTTGTTTTACTTGGGTTAAAAGCTGAATCTTTTTGGCCTCTGGCAGCATATTGGCTGCGCGATATTGGCCGGGCACAAAGGCGAGCCCTACGGTGAGAGGCAGCTTTAAATGCGGCGTAGTGTCTTGTTGGACTGAGGGGATTTCCCCGGCGGGATACAGATAATCGACCAAGCTGCTAGAGACGCCGGTGCGCGACTCGTCATTGAAGAAGCTGCAAGAGCAGATCAGTAGGCTAAGGGAAAAAATAGCAATAATACTGAGGGATTTGATCATTATATGTCCTTATAAAATATCATCCATTTACGATCGTGTAGGGTAGGCTTTGGGGTGCTGTAGACGGTTGAATCGGTTGAGCTTGATCAGCCTGAGCTTACGCTGTTGCGCATCCATGCGCCGCAAAAGTCCGTTTCGGTTAAGCTCAACCTCTTATCGCGTAGCGGCTGCTTGTTTAACCTTTAGCACGCTCTTCTAAAATTTCAACCGCCGGCAGTTTTTTGCCTTCGACGAATTCTAAGAAAGCGCCGCCGCCCGTAGAGACGTAGCTGATTTTGTCGGCTAGGTTCCACTTGTCGATCGCGGCTAGAGTGTCACCGCCACCAGCGACCGAGAAAGCTTCGCTGTCGGCAATGGCGCGTGAGATCACTTCGGTGCCTTTGGCAAAGGCGTCGTATTCAAATACGCCGCAGGGGCCGTTCCATAAAACGGTTTTGGCGTTTTTGATAATCTCGGCAACCCGTGCCGCTGTCTCTGGACCGTAATCGATGATCTCTTCGTCGGCCTGGATTTCGCTGGCGTCTTTGACTTCGGTTTTGCTGTCGTGGCTCCAGTCGCTAAAGCCGTCTTTGGTGGTGCGCACGTCGGTGGCAAAAATCACGTCGGTGGTTTCGCGCAGGCGCTTGGCTTCGGGGATCAAGTCTTCCTCGTACAAAGAGTTGCCCACTTCGTTGCCGGCCGAGGCAACAAACGTGTTAGAGATGCCGCCGCCAACTACGAGGGTGTCGGCAATTTTAGACAGCGCATCCAGCACGCTTAATTTGCTCGATACTTTAGAGCCGCCGACGATGGCGACCAGCGGGCGAGCTGGGTTATCCAGCGCTTTGCCCAAAGCGTCCAGCTCGCTGGCGAGCAACGGGCCGGCGCAGGCGATGGGCGCGTATTTGGCAACACCGTGGGTCGAGGCTTGGGCGCGGTGGGCCGTGCCAAAAGCGTCCATGACAAACACGTCACATAGTGCGGCCATTTTTTTCGCCAGAGATTCATCGTTGGCTTTTTCGCCGGCGTTAAAGCGGACGTTTTCCAGCAGGACAACATCGGCACTGCCCAGATCGACGCCATCGACCCAATCTTTAATCAGGGGTACGTCGCGGCCTAACTGCTTGCCAAGCTCGGCGGCTACTGGTGCCAGTGAGGCAGACTCGTCATAGCTGCCTTCTTCCGGGCGGCCCAGGTGCGACATCAGCATCACTTTCGCGCCGGCATCCAGTGCCGCTTTGATGGTGGGAATCGAGGCTAAAATACGCACCGTGCTGGTGATGTTGCCGTCTTCCAGGGGGACGTTAAGGTCTTGACGAATCAGGACGCGTTTGCCAGCCAGATCCTGATCGCTCATCAATTTTACGTTCATGTGTAGCTCCAAATAGTGATGCGCTTACGCGACTAAAATTAAATAGCACAGAGTGTCAGTAGAACAATAGGCGGGAAAGTGCCACACCGCCAGAGCGCGGGGGGGGGAGCCGTAAGGCTTAGTCGAGCAGTTCTTCAGCGGTGGCAACAATGTTGTCTACGGTAAAGCCGAAGTACTCCAGCAGGTCTGGGCCCTTGGCGGATTCACCGAAGCTGTTCATGCCCACAACGCGGCCGTCGATGCCCACGTACTTCCACCAGAAGTCGACGTGTGCGGTTTCTACCGCAACCCGCGCAGAGACTTCTAACGGCAGTACCGACTGGCGGTACTCGGCGTCTTGCTGATCAAACAAGCTGGTGCTTGGCATAGAGACCACACGCACTTTTTTGCCGCTGGCGGTGAGTTTATCGGCCGCTTCGACGGTAACCGGTACTTCAGAGCCGGTGGCAATCAGGATAACGTCGGGGGTGCCGGCGCAATCTTTCAGTATGTAGCCACCTTTGGCGATGTTGGCCACTTGATCGTCGGCGCGCTCGACGGTATCGATACCCTGACGGGAAAATACCAGTGCGCTTGGACGGTCGGTTTCTTCAATGGCCGATTTCCAGGCTACCGCGGTTTCGGTGGCGTCACAGGGGCGCCAGGTGTTTAGGTTTGGCGTCATGCGCAGGGTGCCGAGAACTTCAATCGGCTGGTGCGTGGGGCCATCTTCACCCTGACCAATAGAGTCGTGGGTGTAAACAAATACGTTGCGCAGCTTCATCAGTGCCGACATGCGCACCGCGTTGGCGGCGTACTGTTGGAACATTAAGAAGGTGGCGCCGTAGTTGATAAAGCCGCCGTGCGCGCTCATGCCGTTCATGATGGTGCTCATGCCGAATTCGCGTACACCGTAATAGATGTAGTTGCCGTCGGCGTTAACGCCGCTAACGGGCTTGGAGCCTTCCCACATGGTGAGGTTAGAGCCGGCCAAGTCCGCCGAGCCGCCGACCATTTCTGGCAGCAGTTTGTTGTAGGCGGCAATGGTGTTTTGCGACGCTTTACGCGAGGCCAGTTTTTGCGGGTTTTTGTGACACTCTTGGATAAAGGCATCGGCTTTTGCCGCAAAGTCCGCAGGCAGCTCACCTTTAATAACGCGGCGCTCGTATTCGGCGGCGTCTTCTGGGTAGGCGGCTTTATAGGCCTCAAACTTCTCGTTCCAGCTTTTCTCGGCGCTTGCGCCTTTTTCTTTGGCGTCCCAACCGGCGTAAACATCGGCGGGGATTTCAAACGGGCCCGGCTCCCAGTTAAGGAACTTACGGGTCGCGGCCACTTCATCGTCACCCAGTGGGGCGCCGTGACAGTCGTGCGAGCCAGATTTGTTAGGCGAGCCAAAACCGATGGTGGTTTTGCAGCAAATCAGAGTTGGCTTTTGATCTTCGGCCTGGGCCGCTTCAATCGCCAGCTTGATGGCTTCAGGATCGTGACCGTCTACGTGCGAGATAACGTGCCAGCCGTAAGACTCAAAGCGCTTAGGCGTGTCGTCGGTAAACCAGCCCTCTACGTGGCCGTCGATCGAGATACCGTTGTCGTCCCAAAAGGCGATCAGTTTGCCCAGGCCCAGAGTGCCGGCCAGCGAGCAAGTCTCGTGTGATACGCCTTCCATCATGCAGCCATCGCCCATAAAGCAATAGGTGTAGTGGTCGACGATGTCGTGGCCGTCGCGGTTAAACTGCGCGCCAAGCATACGCTCGGCCAGCGCCATACCCACGGCGGTACTGATGCCCTGGCCCAGCGGGCCGGTGGTGATTTCAACACCGGGGGTGTAGCCCAGCTCTGGGTGGCCCGGGGTTTTAGAGTGCAGCTGGCGGAAGTTTTTCAGCTCTTCCATCGGCAAGTCGTAGCCAGACAGGTGTAGCAGCGAGTAAACCAGCATCGAGCCGTGACCGTTGGACAGCACAAAGCGATCGCGGTCATTCCACTTTGGGTTAGCTGGGTTGTGTTGTAAAAAGTCGTTCCACAGGACTTCGGCGATATCGGCCATGCCCATAGGGGCACCTGGGTGGCCACTTTGGGCTTTTTGGACGGCATCCATACTAAGTACACGGATGGCGTTTGCAAGTTCGTAGCGAGACGGCATAGGGGTCAAGGCTCCTTAAAAGTAGCTGTTGTGAGTTCAGAAATGACCTCTAGCGGGCCTAAATCAGTTTTGCGCAACCTTGTCTAATCTGGGCTAGCGGGCGGGGTGTTGGTCTCGGGCCCCGTCCGGAGGCGCCACAAATGGTGCGGTATTCTCTCGCAACCGTCGCCATCAGTAAAGGCGCGGGCGTTTATGGCGGCATTTTTAAGCGATTTCGCCAACCTATATCAAAATATTTTGATATAGGTTGGCTTGGCTGCTATTATGCCGCCATGACAAACTCACTTGCGTTAGCGGCTAAGGCCGACACCCCCTCCAGCACTGAGCTAGGCTCAGAGTCGCTGGTCGCGCCGTTAAAGGCCGCGGCCGATCCGCTGCGGCTGGAGATTTTGGCCGTACTGGCGCAAAACTCCTATGGGGTTTCCGAGTTGGCGCGCATCTTTGATGTGGGCCAGTCGGGTATGAGCCATCATTTAAAGCTGCTAACCGGCGCGGGGTTAACCACCACCCGGCGCGAGGGCAACTCGATTTTCTACCGCCGCGCCATGCTCGCCCCCGGGCAGCCACTGGCCGATTTGCAGCAGGCGCTGTTTGCCAGCGTGGACCAGCTCGAATTGCGCACGGATATCCGCACTCAGTGTGCGGCGATCGCCAGTGAGCGAGCCAGCGCGTCGCAGCAGTTTTTTGCCGCCAATGCCGATAAATTCCGCGCCCAGCAAGATCTGATTGCCAGCTTCCCAGTGTACGGCGAGCAAGTGTCACAATTGTTAAACAACACACCGCTGCCCAGTCGCCATTTGGCGCTGGAGGTGGGGCCGGGGCAGGGCGAGTTTCTGCCGGTATTGGCAAAGCGGTTTAGCCATGTGGTGGCGCTGGATAACGCCGATGAGATGCTGGCGCACTCGCGCGCCTCGGCCGATGCGGCCGGTTTGGTCAACGTCGAGTTTATTTTGGGCAACACGGCAAGCTTGGCCGAGCATCGGGTGCTGGCCGATTGCATCGTGATGAATATGGTGCTGCACCACACGCCTTCGCCGCTGGATATTTTTAAAGACTTAAGTGAGGCGCTGGCCCCGGGTGGCGCTTTGCTAGTGACGGATTTATGCCGACACGAGCAAGATTGGGCGCGCGCCAATTGTGGTGATTTATGGCAGGGCTTTGAGCCGGCCGATTTTACCGGCTGGGCCCGCGAGGCTGGCCTTAATGAAGGTCAGAGTTTGTACATCGCGCTGCGCAACGGGTTTCAGGTTCAGCTGCGTCAATTTTTTAAACCTACTATTTAAATCAATTACTTGCTTGGCAGGAGCTACGCTATGGCCGAATACGCATTATTTACTTCCGAGTCAGTGTCGGAAGGCCATCCCGATAAGCTGGCGGATCAAATATCCGACGCGGTACTGGATGCGATTTTAAAAGATGACCCGGAATCCCGCGTAGCGGTTGAGACTCTGGTAAAAACCGGTATGGCTATCGTCGCCGGGGAAGTTCGCACCTCAACTTATGTTGATCTGGAAGATTTGATCCGTCAGGTGATTTTGGATATCGGCTACGATAGCTCAGAGGTTGGTTTTGACGGCGCCTCGTGCGCTGTGCTGAATGCTATTGGTAAGCAGTCGGCTGATATTGCTGTGGGCGTAGATGAAGCCGAGCAAAAAGACTTGGGTGCGGGCGATCAGGGCTTGATGTTTGGCTACGCCTCGGATGAAACCGACGTGCTGATGCCGGCGCCTATTTATTTTGCCCACCGCTTGGTAGAAAAACAGGCCGAGCTGCGCAAAAACGGCAAGCTCGATTGGCTGCGCCCCGATGCCAAAAGCCAGGTGACGTTGCGCTATGAAAACGGCAAGCCGGTGGCGGTTGATGCTGTGGTGTTATCCACTCAGCACGATCCGAGCGTTAACCTGGCCGACTTGCAAGAGGCGGTGCGTGAAGAAATCATCAAGCCCGTATTGCCCGGCGAATGGCTGCACGATGAAACCCTGTACCACATTAACCCCACCGGCCAATTTATTATCGGTGGCCCGGTAGGTGATTGTGGTTTAACCGGGCGCAAAATCATCGTCGATACCTACGGCGGCATGGCTCGTCACGGCGGCGGTGCTTTCTCCGGTAAGGATCCCTCCAAAGTGGATCGCTCGGCGGCCTATGCCGGTCGTTATGTAGCGAAAAATATTGTCGCGGCGGGCCTAGCCAGCCGCTGTGAAATTCAGGTCTCCTACGCCATCGGCGTGGCGGAGCCCACCTCAATTTCCATCAATACGTTTGGTACCGGCAAATTGCCCGATGCGGAAATTGCCACATTAGTGCGCGAACATTTTGACCTGCGCCCACGCGGCCTGATCGAGATGCTCGACCTTAAGCGCCCCATTTATCGTCAAACCGCCGCCTATGGTCACTTTGGCCGCGAGCTGCCCGACTTTACCTGGGAGAAAACCGATAAGGCTGCGTTGTTGAAGAAGTATTTGTAAGGGTGATGTCAGATGTCTGAAGTCGGATGTCTGACGAAAAACCTGATCACAAGGAGGTGGCAATGGAGAGAAAGTATCAGCAGTTGAAAGTGTGGCAGGAATCTATGCTATTGGCTGAAATGGTTTATAAGTCGCTCGTTGACTTACCGGCTTCTGAGCGTTTTGGACTTGCCGAGCAATTGCGTCGAGCCTGCGTGAGCATACCGTCTAATATTGCCGAAGGCGCTGGGCGAGGGAGCGATCGCGAATTTGTTAGATTTTTGCAAATCGCCAAAGGCTCTTTGCAGGAGCTGGAGACGCAGCTACTGCTTTGCACACGACTAAATTTTTTATCGAACACAAAGAGTTTATTGGAAGCCGCAAATCGAGTGTTTGCATTGCTAAGTGCTTTTATTAATAAACTGAAACAGTATTTTTAATACATCAGACGTCCGACATCAGGCGTCCGACATCAAACACGAGGACATTATGACTATCGCTACCTCTTTTACCGACTACAAAGTCGCTGCCGGCTCTGCCGAAGAGTTTCAAAAACTGGCCCAGTGGGGCCGTATGGAAATCGACATCGCCGAGGGCGAGATGCCTGCGCTGATGGCGCTGCGTACTCAGTATGCCGCGCAACAGCCCCTGGCGGGCGCAAAGATCATGGGTTGTATTCACATGACCATTCAAACCGCGGTCTTGATCGAAACATTGGTGGCGCTGGGTGCCGAGGTGCGCTGGTCGAGCTGTAATATTTTCTCCACTCAGGATCACGCTGCTGCCGCGATTGCCGCGGCGGGTATCCCGGTGTTTGCCTGGAAGGGCGAAACCGAAGAGGAGTTTTGGTGGTGTATTGAGCAAACTGTGGTTAAAGATGGTGAAGTGTGGGACGCCAACATTATCCTGGACGATGGCGGTGACCTGACTCAGTTGGTCCACGAGAAGTTTCCCGCTCTTCTGGATAATATTCACGGCATTTCGGAAGAAACCACGACCGGTGTGCACCGCCTGCAGGATATGTTGAATAAGGGTACGCTTAAGGTTCCGGCTATTAATGTTAACGACGCTGTTACCAAAAGCAAAAACGACAATAAATACGGTTGTCGTCACAGCCTGAACGATGCCATTAAGCGCGGTACCGATCACTTGTTGTCCGGTAAAAAAGCACTGGTTATCGGCTACGGCGATGTGGGTAAAGGTTCAGCGGCCTCTTTGCGCCAGGAAGGCATGATCGTAAAGGTCACCGAGATAGATCCGATCTGCGCCATGCAGGCCTGTATGGATGGCTATGAAGTGGTGTCGCCCTACAACGATGGCGTCAACACCGGCAACGCCGCAGACATCAACCTTGAGGTGCTAGGTAAAACCGATTTGCTGGTAACCACTACCGGTAACTCTAACGTGTGTGATGCGGCCATGCTGCAAACCCTAAAGAACGGTGCGGTGGTTTGTAACATTGGCCACTTTGATAACGAAATTGACACCGCTTACATGCGTGAAAACTGGGAGTGGGAAGAGGTGAAGCCGCAGGTTCACAAAATCTACCGCGACCGCAAAACGGGCGATCACCTGCTGCTGTTGTCCGAAGGCCGCTTGGTGAACCTGGGCAATGCCACCGGTCACCCATCGCGTATTATGGACGGCTCGTTCGCCAACCAAGTGCTGGCGCAAATCTACTTATACGATCACAAATTTGCCGATTTGTCTGCCGCCGACAAGCCCGCCAATGTGTATGTAAAAGTGTTGCCTAAGCAGCTTGATGAAGAAGTGGCGCGCCATATGGTTGAAGGTTTTGGTGGTGTTATCACACAGCTTCGCCCAGAGCAGGCCGAGTACATCGGCGTTGCGGTTAACGGCCCATACAAGCCTGATAGTTATAAATATTAATTGGTGAGTTACGTCAGACGTCTGGCGTCGGACGTCTGACGCGGAACCATAGGAAACGATTATGAGTGAAGATTCTTTACGCCTTAGCTTTGAGTTCTTCCCGCCCAAAACCGATGAGGGGCGGGTTAAGCTTGCGGGCGTGCGCGATACGCTGGCCGAGTTTGCCCCGGATTTTTTCTCGGTCACTTACGGGGCCGGTGGCTCGACGCGCGATAATACTAAAAATTTGGTAAAGCAGTTTAACGCTCTGGATGCGCCGGTGGCGCCGCACTTGTCGTTTGGCGGTGATGATGAGCAAACCATTAAACAGCTGCTTGGCGAATATCGCGATGCCGGCGTCGAGCGTATTGTCGCGTTGCGCGGCGATATGCCCTCGGGTGTGGGCGGCTCGTACCAGTTGGTTTACGCTAACGAGTTGGTGGCGTTTATCCGCGAGCACTTTGGTGATACTTTTGAGCTGGAAGTGGCGGCGTACCCAGAGATACACCCACAGGCAAAAAGCTACGAAGATGATGTCCGCTATTTGAAAGGTAAGTTTGATGCCGGAGCCGACAACGCCATCACTCAGTACTTTTATAACCCTGATGCCTACTTCTATTTTATGGATCAGTGTGCCAAGGTCGGTATCGATAAGCCGATTTATCCGGGCATCATGCCCATTATTAATTTTCGTAACCTGATGCGCTTCTCGGACTCTTGTGGTGCCGATATTCCCCGCTGGTTACGCAAGCGGCTGGAAAGCTATGAGCACGATGCTGAGGCGCTGCGCGACTTTGGTGAAGAGCTTGTTACCGAGCTGTGTGAAACCCTGCTGGAGGGTGGTGCACCCGGCTTGCACTTCTACACTATGAATCAGGCCGAGCCCATCTCGCGGATAGTGACAAATTTGGGGCTGGAAGAGTAAGCCCGGCCCATCTTGGTTAATAACATAGGAGCTAACCATGAAAAACTCACTGTTGTTGGCGGCCATAGGCCTGCTGGCAAGCTGCAGTTGGGTTGAGCTGGAAGAAGACGCCCGTCAGGTTACTCTGGCGGCGCCCCAGGATATCACCGAGTGCAAACAAGTAAGTCACGTGACGGCCAGCGTGATGGATGGCATGGGCCCCTTTACCCGAAATCAGGGCAAAATGGGCGAAGAGTTGGCCACCATCGCCCGCAATGAGGCGGCGCGGCTGGGGGGTGATACGGTAGTGCCATCGTCCAGTATTGTGGATGGTCGTCAGCACTTTACTGTCTATCTCTGTCAATAACGGGGCCGTAAGCGAGGGATAATCGCACCTGCCTGACTTATTTCTGTCATAATTTGGTCATATTCTGGGGCGATGTATTTTCGGCGCCCAGTGCATGCCTGGGCCCCAACAGGAGGTTGTTGTGTCAGAGCAGTTTTTCAATCGCGAGTTAAGCCTGCTGGAGTTTAACCGGCGGGTTTTATATCAGTCTTACGATCGTACCCTTCCGCTGCTAGAGCGCCTGCGTTTTTTGTGTATTTTTTCCACCAATCAGGACGAGTTTTTTGAGGTTCGGGTTGGAGGGTTGGTGCAGATGTTAGAAGTCGGCACCAGCGCTATCCCTTCCGACGGTTTGGGGCATGCTGATAATCTGGCCGCCATTGCCCAAATCTCTCACCAGTTGGTGGCCGAGCAGTACAGTATTCTCAATAAAGAAATCATTCCGCTATTGCGTGAGCGAGACATCTATATTGTCCGCCGGGACGAATGGGCCGAGGCGCAAATCGCCTATTTGCGCGAGTATTTTGCTACTGAGGTGCTGCCGCTGTTGAGCCCCATTGGCCTTGATCCGGCGCACCCGTTTCCGCGTATTTTAAATAAGTCGCTTAACTTTATCGTCAAGCTCGACGGTAAAGACGCCTTTGGTCGCAACTCGGGCCGGGCGATTGTGCAGGTTCCCCGCTCGCTCCCTAATATGGTTGAGCTTCCCGACGGTGTGGCTAAAGTGGGCCGCGAATTTGTTTTTATGTCCTCCATTATTCATTACTTTATGGGAGAGATTTTTGTCGGTATGGAGGTGATCGACTGTTATCAGTTTCGTTTGACACGCAACTCCGATATTTTTCTCGATGAAGAAGAGACCGATGACTTGCTGCGTGCTGTACAAGGCGAGCTGGTCTATCGCCAGTATGGCGATGAGGTTAGGCTTGAGATTACCGGCACTTGCCCGCCCGATATTGAAGAGTTTTTGCTAAGTCGCTGCGAGATTCATAAACGAGATTTATACCGTGTAGACGGCCCTGTAAATTTAAACCGCTTGTCGGATTTGTTCGACCTGGTCGACGACCCATCACTGTTTTTTAAACCGTTTGTGCAGTCGATGCCGAAGCTGCCGAAGCGCGCTGATAATTATTTTCAGGCGCTTAAAAAGAACGATATTTTATTGCACCACCCGTTCGACTCGTTTCAGTCGGTGGTAGACTTTTTGCGTGAGGCCGCCGTCGACCCCCACGTGTTAGCGATTAAGCAAACTCTGTATCGCACGGGGTCTAATTCTCCGGTGGTTGATGCGTTGGTGGCAGCGGCCAAGGCCGGCAAAGAGGTAACCGCTATTGTCGAGTTGCGGGCACGTTTTGACGAAGAGCAAAACGTTGCTCTGGCCGAGCGCTTGCAGCGCTATGGCATTCACGTAATTTATGGTGTGGTGGGTTATAAAACGCACGCTAAAATGCTGTTGGTGGCTCGGCGCGAGGAGAAAAAGCTGCGCTACTATGTGCACCTGGGTACGGGTAATTATCACCCTAAAACCACCAAGCTTTATACCGATTACGGTTTAATGACGTCCGATACCGATATTTGCGCCGATGTGTATCGTATCTTTATTCAGCTCTCCAGTATGGGTAAAGCGTCTAAAATGAGCGAGCTGATGTATGCGCCTTTTACTCTGCATAAGGGGATGCTCAAATACATTCAGCAAGAAACCGAGAATGCCCGAAAGGGCATCCCGGCGCGCATTATTGCCAAAATGAATTCGCTGTATGAAGAGCAGCTGGTGCTCGCCTTATACGAGGCATCTAACGCCGGGGTGCAAGTCGACTTAATTGTGCGCGGTGTGTGTCAGCTGCGCCCAGGCGTTCCGGGCCAGTCCGAGAATATTCAGGTACGTTCTGTGGTGGGCCGTTTTTTAGAGCACACCCGGGTGTTTTACTTTGAAAACCACGGCAGCCCGCAGGTGTTTTGCTCCAGTGCTGACTGGATGATTCGCAATATGTTTCACCGGGTAGAAACCTGTTTTCCGGTTAAAGTTAAAAAAATTCGCGATCAAATTATTGCCGATCTGAAGCTGTACCTGGCCGATAATACCCACTCGTGGATTTTGCAAAGTGACGGTAGCTATGTCCATATGCAGCCGGAAGAGGGACAAGAGCCCGTTAACGCACAGGATAAACTACTCGAGCAGTGGACGATGGCCACCTAACCGTGGCTTTGGTTATCAGGGAGGATGAACATGGGATTATGGCGAATTGGGGCATTGTTGATAGGCTTGGCGGCAGTGCAGGCGAGCGCCGCCATCTATCAATGGACGGATGAAAATGGCCGGGTGCGCTACAGTGATAAGCCTCCCGCCGGTCAAACGGTTGCCGGTCCTCCCGCGGTACAGTCTGCTGTCGACTCAGGTGTCCAGTCTGATATAGAAGCTATAACGCTGCCGTCCAAACTCTCAGCTAACCCAGAGACTATTCAATATACCCGCCCCGGCTACAGTGACAGCCTTATGTTGCGACGCTTGTTTCGCGCGCGCGACTTTGACCAGTTAAATCAACAGTTGCACCTGAGGCAGCAGGAAGTGCAGGCGGATATCGCGTTCGAGCATTCACTGCGCGGGGCTTACTACGCGTTTCGTGATCTCGCCGGCGATGATGTCGATAAGATCTTTGAGCAGTGGTTGGCGCACAGTCCTAAAGCGTATCAGGCATATCTGGCTCGCGCGGCCTATCGCAATGGTTTAGGCTGGCAGGCCCGCGGTGGCGGCTGGAGCCGCGACCTGACGCAGTATCAACTGCGTGAAATGAGACGCTACTTTGCCAAAGCCCTGGAAGATGTATCGCAAGCGTTAGCGCTTAACCCACAGGCACTGATGGGTTACTACCTGCAGCTTAATATGGCGATGCCGGGCCACGATATGCCCTCGGCTAAAAAGGCCTTAGCGCGAGCTAATGACTACTACCCCAATAACTATCTCGCCCGGCGCTATTACCTGGACGTGCTAGACCCTATGTGGGGCGGCTCGGTGGCAGAGATCCGGGCGTTTCTGGCTGAGTCAGAGTTTGATGTCGGCGCCAACCCTAAGCTTACACAGCTGCAAGGCTTTGAGCCTTTTGTGTTGGGCAATGTGCTCTATCACAGCGACGAATACGAGGCGGCGATAGAGGCATTTAATTTGGCGCTGGAATCTGGCCCTAACCCGCCCGTTTTTTATATGCGCGGTAAAGCACATTATCGGCTGGGGTTATATCGCAAGGCGGTTGATGACTTTACCCGTGCCGATTATTACCAACCCGATACTTCCACCTATCTTTACTGGCGGTCTAAGTCCCTGTACTACACCGGCGGGCGCTTTAGCGATGCGCTGATTGATGTTGAGCGGGCGTATGCGCTTGATGGGACAGATGAGTATATAGAGCGCTTTAGGGCCAGGCTCTGCGCCAAAACCACTCGCCCGGATTTTACCGGCTTTGACAAAGAGCAGGCAAAAGTCATCACTCAGAGTCAGCCATCGCTGTATGACGAGCAAGCACTGTTTAAATCCACCATGGCGCATTTGGCGCTTGATGAAAACAGCGAGGCGGAGGAGTTGCTTATCGCCTTAATGAAGCTTAAGCCGGATAATTTTCGCTACTTTGAGCTAATGGACTTTGCTTTGTTCCGTCAGGCAAGGCTCACCGAAATCGTGAGTTATTGGGATGACTTTATCGCCCGTAATCCAGAAAATCGTGAGGCCTATTTAGAGCGTGCTGGCACCTATTTTCATTTGCAGGATTACCCCGCCGCCATCCGCGATGCAAAAAAATCGGCCGAGCTTGGCAATCTGAATGCGGTAAACTTTTACCAAAAGCTCGCCGCTTATACGCGATATTAATCGTCGGTAACGATTTGCAGCTGGTAGCCTGAGTTACTTAAATAATTGGCCTCAGACTCCAAGTCGGCCAGTGCCAGTGGGTTGGCCTCCAGCCATGGCTGCGGTAAATGCAGGCTAAGCTTTTTCTTTTTCTTGGCGCTTAACACAATGCCCTCGGGCAGGCTGTGGCGGCGGGTGCGATTAAAGATAACCGCCAGCCGCAACAGCATGGCTAAGTGCAGTAAGTCGTCGCCGTGCTCAGACAGCTGTTTGCCTGGCAGGCTTTTGCGGTGGGCGCGCGCCAGCAGTGCTAACTGGGTTTGCTCGGCGCGCGAGCAGCCGGCAATATCCACATGCTCGACAATATAAGCGCTGTGTTTGTGGTAGTCGCTGTGCGAGATGTCGAGCCCCACCGGCGCCAAATGCGCGGCCCAGCTTAGCATCTTACCGGCATCCACCGGCTCCAGTGACCAGTCGTCGCTGACTTGGGCTAACAGTTGTTGCGCGGTCAGGGCGACCCGGTCGGCCTTTGCCAAATTAACATGAAAGCGTGTGGCTAAGCCGGCGATGCTGGCTTGGCGGATATCGTGATCCTCGAGGCGGCCTTTTAAATCGTACAACAACCCTTCGCGCAGGGCCCAGTCGGAGGCCAGCATGGTATCGATGTCGAGTGTTTCAAACAGCGCGGCTAAGACGATCACACCGCCTAAAAAAACCGGTTGCCGGTCATCTGATACGCCGCTCAAGGTTAGGTCGGTGGCGCCGTGTTTGGCGTAAGCGGCAATAATTTTATCGAGCGATTTTTTGCTAATTTCCCCGCTGCTCCAACCGGCGGCCAGACACACATTGGCGACGGCCTTAATCGTGCCGGATGCGCCTAGCACCTCTTGCCAGGGTTTCTCGCTGTACTCGTCAGCGACTGGAGCGATTTCCTGGCCGGCGGCAATAAGGGCTTTTTTTATGGCCTTGTCGGTTACCTTGCCGTCGCTAAAAAAGCGTTTGGTCATGGCAACACAGCCCATGCTTAGGCTCTCTTTGACCGTGGGTTGCATACCGGTCCCGACGATGACCTCGGTGCTGCCGCCACCAATGTCGATAACCAGCCGGCTCTTTTCGTCCGGCGCAATCGAGTGGGCAACACCCAAATAAATCAGGCGCGCCTCTTCATCGCCCGAGATAATTTCCACCGGGTGGCCGAGCTTTTCCTGTGCGAGGCGTAAAAATTCTTTGGAGTCGCTAATCGAGCGCAATGTTTTGGTGCCCACGGCCCGCACGCTACCCGAGGGAAAGTTGCGCAGTCGCTCGCCAAAGCGCTCCAGGCAAGCCAGTGCCCGGTCGCGCGCCTCCTCGTTCAGGCTGCCGTCCGCTTCCAACCCCCAGCCCATTCGCACGGGTTCGCGCAATTTGTCTTGCAGGGTAAGCTGTTGGTTCTCCCAGCGGGCTATAATCATATGAAAGCTGTTGGAGCCTAAATCGATGGCGGCGATTTGGCTCGCCCCGGACTCTAGAATACGAGAGAGGTTAAACATTGGCACTAGCTCTAATATAAAGAAATTATAATATCCCGTGAGCGCCGCAACCGCATGCTTTGCGCGCTTTGGGTACCAGAAAAGCCCAACTATGAGTATACGCAGGTGTGTTGCCGTTTGCCGAGGGGCACTCATGTTATAGACAAAAAAAAGCCCACAGCAAGCAGTGGGCTTTTTAAGCAGCGGTGCCGGTCAATTAAGCGTCGGTTTGAGCGCTTTCACTCGCGGCCTGTTGTTGCTGCTTTTGCTGTGCAATCGCTTGCGCAAATACGGCGTCGAAGTTAATTGGCGGCAGCATCAGTGCCGCAAAAGTGCCGCGCGACAATACGCTATCGATGGTCTCGCGAGCGTAAGGGAACAGAATGTTTGGGCACGTAGAGTTAATGGTTTGAGCCATTTGTACGCCGCTCAGGCCGGTAATGTTAAACACACCGGCTTGTTTTACCTCGATCAGGAACGCGGTGCGATCTTCGATCTTGGCGGTGACTGTCAGCAGCAATACCACCTCGTGGTGGGCTTCGTCGATTTTGGTTACTTGCACGTTCAGCTCTTGCTCAACCTTCGGCGGTTGATTTTGATTGAACGCCTCGATTCCCATGGGGGTTTCAAACGAGAGGTCTTTAAGGTAGACGCGTTTGATGGCAAATGCCGGGCTTGCTTTTTCTTCGCCGGCGGCTTCTGGAGTAGGGTTTTCTTCTGACATAATTCTGTCTCTTTAGTCTGCAAATTTGGGCGGTTCAGGATGCCAGTAGCAAATCCAGTTCACCGCGTTTATCCAAGGCCCAGAGATCGGTAAAGCCGCCGACGTGGCGCTCGCCAATCCAGATCTGTGGAACTGTGTGCTGACCGCTTTTGGCCATCATTTCTTTGCGCCTGGCCGGCTCGCGGTCGACGCGTATTTCGTTGATATTGTTAACGCCTTTGCTCGCCAGCAAGCGCTTGGCGTTGACGCAAAAGGGGCAAATAGCCGTGGTGTAGATCACAACGTTAGCCATACTAGCCCCGCTATTTTACCAGTGGCAGACCTTGATTCTGCCACTCGCTGATGCCACCGCTCAGGCGACGCACATCAAATTCTTTACCGCCCAGCAGGCGGCCCACGCTACCGGCGTGCTGGCCGAGTTTGTCGACCACAATAATGGTCTTGTCGCGGTGTTTGTCCAGCTCGGTTACGCGCTCGGCAACTTTGCCGTGCGGGATGTTGATGGCGTCGACGATGTGGCCGGCGTCAAACTCTTTGCTCTCACGTATATCCAGCCAGATGGCGCTGTCCGCGTTAATTAAAGCCGTGGCTTGCGCCGTGGTAACCGGCTGGCCGTTTTTGACCCGCTCGCGCCACCCATAAATAAGAATAAGTGCTGCCAATGTACTGACCAGCATCCACTCCTGATTGAGAAAAGCAATAATCTCCACCGAACCACCTTTGGTTATCGAGCTCATGATTGCCTCAGGGCATAGGCCCCTATGGCGACAAAGGCGGGGAGTATACACCAAGATCGCCTATTTTCTCAGCATCCGGCGGCCTCCCCCATAGAGTTGTGGCCCCATAGCGGTTAGAATAATGTCCTTTAGGGCGCTCTGTTACACAGGGTCGCCTCTGGCCCACAGGGCTAACTGAGCTTTATGCCTGTCTAATTTGTACGATACATAAGCGACGACTACCTATGACTGCCAAGAAAAAACCTATGGTTTTGCTGATCCTCGACGGATTCGGCTACTCGGAAAACACCGAACATAACGCGATCTACAGCGCCAAAACGCCTGTGTGGGATCGTATTTGGAACAATTGCCCCAAGAGCCTGATTGGTACTTCCGGCTTGGCGGTAGGCCTGCCCGAAGGGCAGATGGGCAACAGTGAAGTCGGTCATATGACCCTGGGTGCCGGCCGCGTTGTGTATCAGAACTTTACCCGCATCAATAAGGCGATTGAGGACGGCGAGTTTGCCACCAACGCCGCCTACGCCAACGCGATCGATAAAGCCACTGCCGCCGATAAAGCCGTGCACATTATCGGCCTGCTGTCCTCCGGCGGGGTGCACGCCCACGAAGATCACATCTACGCCATGATCCGCGCCGCCGTTGGTCGCGGTGCCAAAGAGGTGTACTTACACGCGTTTTTAGATGGCCGCGACACGCCGCCGCGCAGCGCCGAGCAGCCACTGGCAAAAGCCGAAGCGCTGTTTGCCGAGCTGGGCACCGGGCGTGTGGCCAGTATTTGCGGCCGCTACTTTGCCATGGACCGCGATAACCGCTGGGACCGTGTCGAGAAGTGCTACAACGTGATGGTAACCGGTGATGCCGAATACGATGCCGAAACCGCGGTAGCCGGTCTGGAAGCCGCCTATGCCCGCGATGAAAACGACGAGTTTGTAAGCGCCACGGTTATTTGCGGCGAAGGCGAAGAGGTTGCCACCATCAACGATGGCGACTCGGTGATCTTTATGAACTTCCGTCCCGATCGCGCCCGCGAGATTACCCGCGCTTTGATCGAGCCCGAGTTTGATGGCTTTGAACGCAAGCTGGTGCCGCAGTTGGCCGACTTTGTAATGACTACCGAGTATGCCGCCGACATTAAAGCCAGCACCGCCTTCCCGCCGCAAGACTTGGTTAATTCGTTTGGCGAGTATATGCAAAATCAGGGCAAGACTCAGCTGCGCATTGCCGAGACCGAAAAATACGCCCACGTCACCTTCTTCTTTAACGGTGGTAAAGAGGCGGTATTTGAGGGTGAAGATCGCATTCTGATCCCGTCACCCGATGTCGCCACGTACGATTTGAAACCCGAAATGAGCGCCCCTGAAGTGACCGATAAACTGGTCGAGGCAATCGAGTCGGGTAAATATGACGCGGTTATTTGCAACTACGCCAACGGCGATATGGTGGGTCACTCGGGCATCTTTGAGGCCGCCGTTGCCGCCGTTGAGGCGGTGGATGAGTGTGTCGGCCGGGTTTTAGAGGCCGCCGAAAAAGCCGGTGGCGAGGTGCTGGTAACCGCCGACCACGGTAACTGTGAAGAGATGTTTGACCCGGACTCCGGTCAGGTCAGCACTCAGCACTCGACGTTGCCGGTGCCGCTGGTATTTGTCAGTGCGCGCCAGGGCGCTATCGCCGAGGGCGGCTCACTGGCCGACGTGGCGCCCACCATGTTGCACCTGATGGGGATGAATCAGCCCGGGGAAATGACCGGTCGCAATTTGATTACTCTTAGCGAGTAACCCGGCTGAGACCGCCGCGTTTCGTGTGTATGCCTGTGCCAGTCTCCAGAGTGAGCACCGAGCTTTTGGCGCCCGTAAGCCGGGCGCTGGGAGGCTTGCTGCTCGTCTGCCTGATGGCCCTGATAGTGCCGGCACAGGCCGCTGATGATGCCGCCGAGTATCAAAAAAAGCTCGAGGCATTGCGCGAGAACATCGAAAAGCTTAAAACAGAGCTGGACGACGTCAAAGGTCAGCGCGGCAAGCTGCAACAAGACCTAGAAGCCTCCGAAACCCAGATCGGCGAGCTGGAAGAAAAAGTCGAAACCATCGGCGACGAAATCAAAGCTCAGGACGCCGACTTGCAAACACTGCAGCAAGAGCAGCGCGAGTTGCAGCGCAGTCGTCAGGCGCAGCGCAGTCAAATAGCCAGCCAGGTGCGTAGCGCCTATCAATCCGGGCCGCAAAGTCCTTTGCGGCTGTTGCTAAATCAGCAATCCCCCGAGCGTATTACCCGCCTGAGTAAATACCACGACTATTTACTGCGAGCGCGCAACGATAAGCTCAAATCTTATTTGGCGACACTGGAAGAGCTCAGTGAGCTCGAACCTAAAATTGTCGCCCAGCGCGATGGCTTACGTCAGCGGCGCGACCAATTAAGCGCTAAGCAGCGGCAGTTGCAGCAACAACAGCAAGAGCGCTCCAGCACCCTGGCCAAGCTTGGCAAAATCATCGACAGCAAAGACGCCAAACTTGTGGCCGAGCGGCAAAACGGCCAGCGGTTGCAGGCGCTGCTCGACGAGATGACCGCCACCATGGGGCGGGCGGCTCCGGCCGGCGCCGCCTTTAGTGGGCTGCGAGGCAAGCTGCCCTGGCCGGCCGACGGCAAGTTGCGGCACAAATTTGGCAGCGACCGGGTGGGCAACCAACTAAGCTGGGAGGGGGTTGTTATCGATGCCCGCGCCGGTAGTCCGGTGTTGGCGGTGCACAGTGGCCGGGTTATTTTTGCCGAGTATTTGCGCGGTCAGGGTTTGCTTATTATCGTCGACCACGGTGAGGGCTACATGAGTTTGTATGCCCACAATCAAACCTTATTAAAGCGCCCCGGCGATCGGGTTAACGGTGGCGAAGTGATTGCCCGGGTCGGTAATACGGGCGGGCAAAGCTACAGCGGCCTGTACTTTGAAATACGCCATAACGGTCAGCCCACCAACCCCAGCACGTGGCTGGCACGGGCGTGAGTCGCTTACCTTTTAACGCAAAAGAGCCGCACGCTCATCTGCAGGAGAAACACATGCTGTTTGCCAGTTGCCAACGATTTGTCAGCCTGTTGGCTTTGACCGGGCTATTGTCGCTATCGGCAATCGCGCAAGAGCCAGCTGCCGAGCTGGCTGATGATCAGGCCGAGCCGCAAGGGTTGTTGCCGCTGGAGGACCTGCGCACTTTTACCCGGGTTTACGATCACATTCGCAACAGCTATGTTGAAGAGCTCAGCGACTCCGAGCTGTTGGAGTATGCCATTAAGGGCATGATGGCCGAGCTGGACCCCCACTCGGCTTACCTCGATGCAGAGTCGTTTGAAGACTTACAGGTGAATACCTCGGGCGAGTTTGGTGGCCTGGGTATTGAAGTGGGTATGGAGAATGGCTTTGTAAAGGTTATCTCGCCCATTGATGACACCCCGGCACAAAAAGCCGGTATAGAGGCGGGTGATTTGATTATCCGGCTGGACGAAAAACCGGTAAAAGGCCTGAGCCTGAACGAGGCGGTGGCCCTGATGCGCGGCCCCAAAGGTAGCCCCTTAACCCTTACCATTGTGCGCGAAGGGGTCGATCAGCCCTTCGAGCTGACCATCGAGCGCGACATTATTAAAGTGCGCAGCGTGCGCACCAAGATCCTTGATGACGACTTTCTTTATCTGCGTATTGCTCAGTTTCAGGTTGGCACTGGCGACGATGTGGCCAGCCGCCTGACGAAAACCCTGGGTGACAAAAGCAACATTAAAGGCGTCATTCTCGACTTGCGTAATAACCCAGGTGGTGTGCTGCAAGCATCCGTGGATGTCGCCAACGCTTTCATGGATGGCGGTTTGGTGGTGTACACCGAGGGCCGTTTGTCATCCAGTTACAGCCGTTATGAAGCCAGTGCCGGCGATTTAACCCACGGTTTACCGGTAGTCGTACTAATAAATGACGGCTCGGCCTCGGCCTCGGAGATTGTCGCCGGTGCCCTGCAAGATCAGGGGCGGGCGGTTATTATGGGCACGCGCAGCTTTGGTAAAGGCTCGGTGCAAACCGTTGTGCCCATCTCCGAGCGCCGCGCCATTAAGCTGACCACGGCGCGCTACTACACGCCCAGCGGCCGCTCGATCCAGGCTCAGGGTATCGAGCCCGATGTATTGGTAGAGCGGGCGAAAGTGACCGCCGTGAAGCCGCGCCTGCGTACCACCGAAGCTGATTTGGCCGGGCACCTGGGCAACAGTAATGGCGGTGAAGAGAGCGACAGCAAAAGTCGCGACGAAGCACGCAGCGCCCAGCAATCTCTGCTAAGCAACGACAACCAGCTGCACGAAGCGTTGAACTTGCTAAAAGGTCTTAATATTCTGCGCCAGCCAGCGCTGGCCGAGCCACAGGACGGAGCAGGCATTGCGCCTCCGGCAGCGACGCCTGCAAATCCGGATAGCTCGCCGCCGGATAATTCACCAGAGGCGCCGTGAGCAAAGCCCGCCCCGCTGCCATGCTGGCCCGTCTGAGTGCGGGCTTATTACTAAGCTTGGCGCTGGGTGTGCAGGCGCAGGAAGAGCCCCCCGCACGGCTTGCTATTATCATCGACGATATCGGTTATAACCTATCGCTTGGGCGCCGCACCGCCGAGCTCAACGGCGCTTTTACCCTCGCTGTACTCCCCATGACGCCTCACAGTCGCGAGCTGGCCGATCTTGCTCGCGAGCGGGGCAAAGAGTTAATTCTGCACGCCCCTATGGCCAGTCAACGAGCTTTGCCGCTTGGGCCGGGAGCGTTGGAGTTGGGCGTGCCCCGGGCCGAGCTACTGAGCAGGCTGCGCCAAAGTTTGGCCTCACTGCCGGAGGTGGTGGGGGTTAACAACCATATGGGCAGTGCGTTTACCGAGCAAGCCCTGCCACTGGGTTGGATTATGGGCGAGCTTAAGCGGCGCGACTTGTTTTTTGTCGATAGCCGCACAACCGCCGCTAGTGTTGCCGGGCAGGTGGCGCAAGGCTACGGCCTTAAGAGCGCGCAGCGGGATGTATTTTTAGATCATGTGCGCGAGCCTTTGCACATTCGCCGACAGCTAACTCGGGCCATCACTCTGGCGCGCCAGCGCGGCTCGGCGATCGCCATTGGCCATCCTTACCCCGAGACACTCGCCGTACTTGAGCAGGCGGCAGGCTTGCTCGACGAGCAGTCCGTCCAGTTGGTAAACGTCTCTGAGTTAACGCGGCAGGCCCCGGCGGGGCGCGGGAGCTGCCCGCTGGCGCCCAGTCAATTGCGGGGTTACCGGCTAGCCAACCAGCACTCTCCTTTCGTTTTAAGCAATAGCCGCTGGTGGAGTTGGAGAAATTTGATAAACTGGCGTTATCAGCCCGCTATTACGCTAGATAAACACGGTATAAGTAAGTCGGGGTGATAGGCATAAAATCACACACACTTGGATGAATTTGCATCATAATGCAAACAGTAAGTGGTTCGGGCGCGCTATCGCTTCAGGACGCCCATTACAAGGATTGAATAAAACAGCAGGTGAAAACTATGACCGAGAAACTAAGAGAAGGTGAGAACGGTGAGGTTCCCGAGCGCAGCGGCCGTTTTTTAGAAAAGTCCGGCTACTGGTATTATCAAACCCGTGAGGGCGTTGATATCGGCCCGTTTGATAACCGCCGCGACGCAGAAGTTGGTGTGGGCGAGTTTATCGATTATATCTGCGCCTCGGCGCCAGAGGCGGCCAAAGTCATCGAGCGCTATCGCGCGGCCTAGTAGAATTAACCGGGCACGGCATTGAATCGCGCCGTGCCCTCTTTAACCTTCCGCGGGCCTGTTGTGGTCCGGTGCGGCGTTATATTACTGACGCCAGCTTGATAGCGTTATCGCTAACCTTTCTGTTGCTATTGCTAGCCTTTCTGTCGATGTATCCCACTGCTCTTTCCGGGCGAGTTTTCAAGCGGCTTATGTGCCGGGCAGCGTAACAAGTCGCTTACAAACGCACCTCGATACCGCGCTCTTGCATATACTGTTTTGCCTCGAGCACCGAATATTCACCAAAGTGAAAAATACTCGCGGCCAGCACGGCATCGGCGTGACCTTCGGTAACGCCATCCACTAAATGTTGCAGGTTGCCCACGCCACCGGAGGCAATCACCGGTACCGGGACCGCCGCGCTAATGGCACTCGTCAGCGGCAGATCAAAGCCGTTTTTGGTGCCGTCGCGATCCATGCTGGTAAGCAGGATTTCGCCGGCGCCATAATCGCTCATACGCGCGGCCCACTCTACGGCATCGATGCCGGTGGGCTTGCGCCCGCCGTGGGTAAAAATTTCCCAGCGCAATGGCTCGCCCGCGGCACTTACTTGTTTCGCGTCGATGGCGACTACAATGCACTGGGCGCCAAAGCGGTCGCTGGCGGCTTTAACAAAATCCGGGTTGTGCACTGCCGCCGAGTTAATGCCGACCTTGTCGGCGCCGGCGTTGAGCATACGGCGAATATCGTCGTTGCTGCGAATGCCGCCGCCCACGGTTAACGGGATAAACACTTCACTGGCGATGCGCTCGACGGTGTGAACCGTGGTGTCGCGGCCCTGGTGGCTGGCGGTAATGTCGAGAAAGGTAATCTCGTCGGCGCCCGCCTCGTTGTAGCGCTTGGCAATCTCGACCGGGTCGCCGGCATCGCGAATATCGACAAACTGCACCCCTTTAACCACGCGGCCATTGTCCACATCGAGGCAGGGGATAATGCGTTTAGCCAAACCCATAACTTACTCCGCGCCGTCGCAATACTGTTGTGCTTCGGCGACATCCAGTGTGCCTTCGTAAATCGCGCGGCCGGTAATGGCGCCGCAAATACCTTGGTCGCTAACCGCACTCAGTGCGCGAATATCGTCCATGTTGGTAATGCCGCCCGAGGCAATCACCGGGATGCTCGACGCCTGTGCCATGGCAACGGTGGCCTCGACATTGACGCCCTGCATCATGCCGTCGCGGGCGATATCGGTGTACACAATCGAGCTAACACCGTCGGCTTCGAAGCGCTTGGCTAAGTCCGTTGCTTTTACGTTAGAGACTTCGGCCCAGCCGTCCGTTGCCACCCAGCCGTCTTTTGCGTCCAGCCCAACAATAATGTGGCCGGCAAATTCGCGGCAAATGTCAGTAATAAACTCGGGCTCTTTTACCGCTTTGGTACCGATAATTACGTATTGCACACCGGCGTTTAAGTAGTGCTCGATGGTTTCTTTACTGCGGATGCCGCCGCCGATTTGAATGGGTAGCTTGGGGTAAGCTTTGGCAATGGCGGTCACCACGTCACCGTTAACCGGGGCGCCGGCAAAAGCACCGTTTAAGTCCACCAGGTGCAGGCGGCGGCAGCCGGCCTCGACCCACTGGGCGGCAACCGCTACCGGGTCGTCAGAGAAAACCGTAGAGTCGTCCATCAGGCCTTGACGCAAACGTACACACTGGCCGTCTTTTAAATCGATGGCGGGGATAATTAACATGTTTACTCTCTCTTAATGCGTTAGCTCTGACCGTTCCAGCGGACAAAATTGTGAAGTAACTGTAGACCGGCGGTGTGGCTTTTTTCGGGGTGAAACTGCACGGCAAATAAATTGTTGTGGCCCACGGCAGCGGCAAAGCTGACGCCGTAATGGCAGCTGGCCATTACCTGCTCGCTGTGGGCGCTTTGCACATAGTAGCTGTGCACAAAGTAAAAGCGACTGTCTTGCGGGATGTCGGTCCACAGTGGGTGATCGTTGTGGTGCACCTGGTTCCAGCCCATGTGCGGCACTTTTAAGGTTTCGCCCTGATCGCCTTTTAGCTGGTTGCCAAAAAACTCGACACTACCGGGAAATAAATCGATGCACTCGGTGCCGCCGCTCTCGGCGCTATTGCTCATTAATGCCTGCATGCCAACGCAAATACCCAGCACCGGCTTGCCGCTCGCCACTTGCTCGCGCAACACCGCATCAAAGCCGAGGCGTTTGATCTCGCCCATGCAATCGCCAATAGCGCCTACGCCTGGAAATATCACCCGGTCGGCGCTGGCGATCTCGGTCGGATCGCTGGTCACAATGATTGTGTGATCACACACTTTGCCCAGGGCGCTGGCAACCGAGTGCAGGTTGCCCATGCCGTAATCAATAACCGCAACTGTTTCGCTCATAGAACCTGCTTATAAACTGCCTTTGGTGGAGGGCATGATGCCGGCCATGCGTGGATCTGGCTCGAGCGCCATACGCAATGCGCGGCCAAATGCTTTAAACACGGTTTCGATCTGGTGGTGAGCGTTGTCGCCGCGCAGGCAATCGATGTGCAGGGTTACCTGAGCGTGATTGACAAAGCCGTGAAAAAACTCAGAAAACAGCTCGGTATCAAACGCGCCAATACGTTTTTGGGTAAAAGGCACTTTCATAATCAGGCTGGGGCGACCAGAAAAATCGATCACCACGCGCGACAGCGCCTCGTCCAGTGGCACATAGGCGTGGCCGTAGCGGCGAATGCCTTTTTTGTCACCCACGGCGCGAGCAATAGCCTGGCCGATGGTAATGCCGATGTCTTCTACGCTGTGGTGATCGTCAATGTGATTATCGCCGCGGCAGGTAACATTAAGATCGATCATCCCGTGGCGGGCGATCTGGTCCATCATGTGCTCCAAAAAGGGCACGCCGGTATCGAATGTGCCGCAGCCGGTACCGTCGAGATCGAGCTCGACACTGATCTGGGTTTCCAGCGTATCGCGTGATACTTGCGCCTGGCGCTCTGACATGGGTGTTCTCCGAAATGGCAGTTGGGCTGCTAAGGCCTGTCCGCAGTGGGGACAAAGCGCGAATTATATCGGCAAGTGGCCAATAATTCACGGTTTGCGGCAAATTTAGCCGCCCTTGAGGGGAATGTTGCCGGGGTCTGAGGTTTTGTTGTTAGTGCACCCGGTGTGGGTCCAGTTGTACCGCCTCGACCCGGCGGCCCAGCATGACCACGCGGCCGCTGTAGCGATCTTCGCCGGTGGAGGTAAATTCAAAGTAGAAGGCGCGCCACAACGAGAGCGCCCCGCGACTGTTGCGCTTAAACCACAGACGGCGTAAGTACACGCTTTGGTCCAGCAGCTGTACGTCCATTTCTTTGCAGTGGCGCTGCGCGTAGCCGAGTGCTACGGCCTTAGATTGCAGTGCGCGCCACCAGTAGTAGCCCACAGCAATAATGACAAACCACCAGATAACAACGCTTAGATTGGACATAATTCACAAACAGTAAGGCGCCCCGCAACAACACAGGGTGGCGTTGCGAGGCGCTGGGTATTATTGGTGTGCGTACACCAAACTTATACGCACGCAGAGGTGGGTTGAGGCTTAAACCGCGGTAACGTTTTCGGCCTGCGGACCTTTTTGGCCCTGTACCACTTCAAAGGTCACGTTTTGCCCCTCTAACAGGGTGCGCCGGCCTGTGCCATTAATGGCGCGAAAGTGTACAAACACATCCGCTCCGCCTTCGCGTTCGATAAATCCGTAACCTTTTGCGTCATTAAACCATTTAACAACACCAGAGACCAATTGATCTGACATAACACCCTCGATTGCTTCCTTTGCCAGCCCGGCTGACCCAACAGTAAGTGCACAGCGCCAATGCCGCCCAGTGTGTAGAGCTTTATTGGCGCCACTGCTCAAAATTAAAGCACTTCATTATGGCGGTTTCAATAGCCACAAAGGCGATTTTACGGCGATTAAAAGGCGTTATTATGAATCGGGTGAGCGGTGTTTTGTTTTGGGGCGGCGACAAAAGATTTCGTGCAAATACAGTGCAATAATGACCACAAAAAAGCCCCCTAACATGGCGGGGCGCTTCACTTGCTCCAGCGCCAACCCCTCTTTGGCCAACTGGTAGCAAGCCAGCCCCCAGGCGGCGGCGGTAAAATAACCCCAGCGCTGTCGTTTCCAGACAAACACCGCAATAACCAATGTAAGTGCGGCGGCAAACACCGTGGCAGCTTTAAGCTCACTGGCCAGTACCCCGGCACTGGCTATTAGCCACAGCAACAGTAAGGCGTTAAGCAGGGGGGGGATTTTGCGTTTGATCATGACAAAAGGCTCTTGGCTAAAAGAATCGCGTGGTGACATCGCGTGGTTACAACGACAGGCCCATCGCCTGCTGGGCTAAAAAGCTTTTTAACGCCGGTTGCGAGTTAACCCCGCTTAAGGCCCGGTTGCGCATTAGGGTAAGCGCTGGCTGGCGGCTGCCAAATACCCGCTTAAAGCTCTCCATGGCCGCCATCATGGTTAGGTTGTGGCCCATGCGCTGGCGCTCGTAGCGGCGCAGGGTGCTGTACTCGCCGGTTGCTAGCCCGCGCGCGCCGGCGCGCTGCAACTCGTGGCCAAGGCCAGCAACATCCAGCAGCCCAAGGTTTACCCCCTGACCCGCCAGGGGGTGAATACTGTGGGCGGCATCGCCGATGAGCGCCAGCCCAGGCTGCACGTATTGTTTGGCGTGGCGTTGATGCAAGGCAAAGGCGTAACGTTTGCTGACATGCTCGATGACGCCCAGGCGACTCTCAAAGTGGCGCTCGAGCGAGGCGCAAAAGCTGGCGTCATCTTGCGCCATCAGGGTATCGGCAAAGCCTTGGTCGGCGGACCAGACAATCGAGCAGTGATGCCCGCTACTGGCGCCGGGCGCCTCAATTAACGGTAGCAGTGCCAACGGGCCGGTACTCATAAAGCGCTGTCGGGCGGTAAACTCGTGGGGCTTTTCACAGCGCACTGTGGCGACGATCGCGCTTTGCTGGTAAGGCCACTGGCGCTCGGTAATGCCCGCCAGCTGGCGCAGCTTAGAGCGGGCGCCATCGGCGGCAATGGTGAGTGGCGCGGCCAGAGTCTCGCCCGAATCCAGCTCGACGCCGCTAACCGCACCGTTGTTGTCGCGCAGTAAAGCGCTTACCGGCTGCTGCCAGCGCTGTACCCGAGTGAGCTCTAAAGCGCGCTCGAGCGCTTGGTTTAACACCCGGTGCTCGACAATGTGGCCCAGGCTGTCGCGCCCTACATCGGCGGCATTAAATTCAATATGGCCCGAGCCCTCGCCGTCCCATACCTGCATATCGCGGTAGGGGCAGGCGCGCTGGCCGGCAATATTGCGCCACACATCCAGCTGCTCAAATAGTTGGCGCGAGGCCTCTGTCATGGCCACGACCCTGGCATCGAAGGGCTCGGCATCCGCTATTGGGGCGGCCGGAGCCACCAGGGCAATGCGCGTATCGGCGGCCAGTGTCTGGCTCAGGTAGGCCGCCATACTGGTGCCGACGATACCGGCGCCCACCACAATAATGTCGTAATCCATATTAGCCATTGCGTGCCTCCAGAGCCGTGCGGCTAAGGCCCATCATCTGTTTGCCAAACGCCGAGCGCAGCGCGGGGGCCAGCTCCAGGCTGAGCAGCCCCAAGTGGCGCAGGGTAACGGCGGGCAGCGCTTTGCTGCTAAACAGCCGCACCATGGCATCGCCGGCGCGGGTGGTAATGGTCTGATCTTGCTCGCGCTGGCTGAGGTAATGTTGTAGCAGGCTGAGTGCGCCCGGCGCATCGCTTTGACAAATAGTGTGCGACAGCGTCGCGCAGTCGCGCAGGGCCAGATTAAAGCCCTGGCCGGCCACCGGGTGTAAAAAGTGCGCGGCATTACCCACTAACACTAGGTTTGAGCGCACTTGCTCGCGTGCCTGACGCAGCACCAGCGGGTAGCTATGGCGCTCGCTGACCGCTTCAAAGCGCCCCAGGCGATGGCCAAAGTGCTGTTGCAGGCGCGCCAAAAACTCGGGTTCGGCCGCTTGCTGTACGGCTGCCGCCCTGTGAGTTGGCAGCGTCCAGACCATAGCCATCTCGCGTGCTTGGGGTGATTGCCCCAGGGGCAGCAGTGCTAAAGGCCCGCTATCGGTAAAGCGCTCGTACGCGACGCCTTGGTGGGGCTTGGCGGTGCGCACATTGGCGATAATCGCGCTTTGATAATAGGGGCTATCGTCGCTGGTAATACCCAGTGCCTGCCGCAGGGGCGAGTTGGCGCCATCGGCCAGTGCGGTTAGCTGTGCTGTAAGCGGGGCCAGATTGTTATCCAGGCTCAAGCGGCCGCCGCCGGCCAGTGGCTGAAACCCGGTGGCCTGAGCCTGATGTAGCTGCACGTTGGGCTGTTCGTTAAGCGCGCGCAGCAGGACGCGCCCGAGCCAGGTATTGGGCACCACATAACCCTGAGTGGCCATACCGGTGGCCGAGGCATCCAGCAATTGGCCGGGCAGGTAGCCGCGGTCGGACACATGCACGGCGCTGATGGCGGTGCTGTGTGCGTTTAAGTCTTGCCACAGGCCAAGCGTCTCAAACAACTGCACGCTACCGGCTGACAGCGCGGTGGCGCGGGCGTCAAAGCTTGGGTGGTAAGGGCCGCTTTCTGGCACGGTGGGCTGGGGGTCGACAATGGCGATGCGCCAGTCGGGTCGCGCCTGGGCGCACAGCAGCGCCAGGCAGGCGCCGGCGGGGCCGGCACCGACTATCGCAAGCTCTACTGTGGGCTCGGGCGCGCTCATGTTCAGGCGCTCCGGTCGCGGGCGGCCTCGGCCATCAGCGCTTCGATGGCGTCGATGGTTTTGGGGACGCCGTCTGTCAGTACATCACAGCCGTCTTTGGTAATAATGATGTCGTCTTCGATGCGAATACCGATACCGCGCCATTTTTTGGCCACTTGCTCGTCGTCGGGGGCCACGTAAATACCTGGCTCAACGGTCATGGCCATGCCGGGCTCCAGTACCCGCCACTCGCCGCCGACTTTGTAATCGCCCACGTCGTGCACGTCCATGCCCAGCCAGTGGCCGATGCGGTGCATGTAAAAGCGGCGGTAGGCGCCTTCCTCGATTAAGGTGTCCAGCTCGCCTTCCAATAACCCCAGCGTTAGCAGGCCTTCGGTAATCACCCGGACGGACGCTTCGTGGGGCTCGTTCCAGTGAGCGCCGGGCTTTAAGGTAGCCATGGCGGCGTCTTGGGCGGCCAGTACGATTTCGTACAGGGCTTTTTGCTCGGGGCTAAAGGTGCCGCTTACCGGGAAGGTGCGGGTAATGTCGGCAGCGTAGCCTTCGAGCTCGCAGCCGGCGTCAATCAGGACTAAATCACCCGCTTTAAGGGCGGCGTCGTTCTCGATGTAGTGCAAAATACAGCCGTTTTTGCCGCCGCCGACAATGGTGCTGTAGGCGGGGTGACGGGCACCGGCCATGGCAAATTCGTGCAGAATTTCGGCCTCGAGTTGATACTCCATGACGCCCGGCTGGCAATAGCGCATGGCGCGCACGTGGGCGCGGGCCGAGATCTCGCCGGCCTCGGCCATCACGCGCGCTTCGGCGGCGCTTTTGTACAGGCGGTTGTCGTGTAAAAAGTGCGAGAGGTCTAAAAACTCGCCGGGGGGCGTGGCGCCCGAGCGCACTTTGGCGCGAATGGTGTTTACCCAGTCCATCACCTGGCGGTCAAAGCCGGCATCTTTGCCCATGGCGTAATAGACTCGCTCGCGGCCTTCCAGCAGCCCCGGCAGAATATCGTCGATGTCGTCGATGGGAAACGCGTCATCGGCGCCAAACTCACGGCAGGCGCCGTCGGGGCCGGCACGGTAGCCGTCCCAAATTTCTCGCTCTGGGTCGCGGTCACGGCAAAAAAGCACAAACTCGCCGTGTTCGCGCCCGGGAATCAGCGCAATCACCGCCTCGGGCTCGTGAAAGCCAGTCAGGTAAAAGAAGTCACTGTCCGGGCGGTAGGGGTACTCGGTATCGCGCGAGCGGGTGCACTCGGGGGAGGCCGGGACAATGGCGATGCTGTCTGGCTCCATAACGTCCATCAGCGCTTTGCGGCGACGGCTGAACTCGGCTTTGGTAATGCGCATGCAAACCTCGGATGGCAAAAATTAGTGAAGCGTGGTGGAGCGGTTAGCCTTGTCTTGCGGGGCATCGGGCGCTTGCTCGCCAAACGCCTGAAACAAGCTGAGCGATGATAACCGCACGTACTCGGCTACCTCTAAAAAGTCGGCTTCGCCACTGGCGGCGTCGTTGTCGTCGGCCTCGATCTGGACGATGGCAGCAAAATCGCTCAAAGTGTCGTTGACCTCTTCGGGCAGGTTGCCGCGCTCCACCACACCGGCGTCGCCAAAGCCCGATAAAAAGCCGTGACACCACTGCGATAATGCTTCCACCCGCTCGGACATGCCCTGCTCGTCGTCGGGTAAAAACAGCGCAAAGCTAAAGCCCTCGCCCTGCAGCTGCGCCTTAGTGTCTTTTAGCAGCTTAATAAGCTCGTCTGTCGTGGCGCTGTCGGGTGTTTCGGTCAGCGCCATAAAATCTTCAACTAAGCGCAGCCAGTCGGCCTCGTTTAGCGGGTTGCCACACAGCCGGCCGCACAGCATGCCCTGCAACTCGGCCGGGCTGTTAACGGCGCCCAGCGGGTCGAGCAATTCATCCCAGCGGTCAAATTCATTTTCCGATCGTTCGATTTCTGTCATGGCTAAACCCTCTGTTTACTGCGCACATGCTATCACGAGTGCCACCCGTGGCCCGATTGGGCGCCATGTGATTTACTGGAATATTTAAAAAAAACCTTCTGTAACAGTGCCTATATGTGCGATAGCTCGAAGTTACATCAACAACATTTGACCCCCTGCCAAGGGCGCAATATAGTAAGCCCTGAAGCCCAATTGGTCACCTGCCGCTATGTCTGAAGATCTACTATTTACTCTGGAAGCTAAACTGGATGAGCTACTTCGCCAGTGCAGTCGCCTGCAGCAGGAAAACACTGCCCTCAAGGCGCGCGAGAGCGAGTGGCAGCAAGAGCGCGTGCGCCTGGTAGAGAAAAACGAGCTGGCGCGCACCCGCGTCGAAGCCATGATCACCCGGCTGAAAAGCCTGGAGGCGCAGTAGCAGCTCACGCTGTTAGTGCGTCACGGTGACCGCAGTGAGAGGTAATTCCGGTGAGTAACGAAACCGTCAGCGTAAAAATTCTCGATAAAGATTATCAAGTGGCCTGTCCGGCCGAAGAGCGTGTAGCGCTGGTGCAATCGGCCCAGGTGCTGGACGAGCGTATGCGCATGATTAAAAGCGCCGGCGGGGTGGTTGGCCTCGAGCGAATCGCCGTAATGGCGGCGCTTAACCTTAGCCACGAGCTGCTGTTGGCGCAGCAGGCAAGCGATAGTTCCGGGGTTAATCAGGCGGCGCTTGATCGCATGCAACACAAAATCGAAGCGCAGCTGGATCAGCTCTCTGATAAACACTAAGGCAGAAGTCTTTGGGTTGAGCCCCTAATGTGCGTTATAATAAATACACACCCTGGGATGTGCGCCAGTCGACTAAGTCCTTGAGCCGATACTGCTGTACCAGGTAGTGCCTCGCCGGTGTTTGTGAGCATGTCCGCACGACGGAAAGCCTAATAACATCGCAGGCGCCACCCCTTGAACTCTAGGGTTCAAGGCCAACTTGACAGCGGCATCTTGGGGTTTTTAATTTCTTGCCTATGACCCGCACCCACTTTTCTGCGTCCGACGCTCCCGTAAATTCTGCCACCTCCGGCAACCGCCGCGAGTTGCGCCGCCTGCTGCGCGCACGCCGTCGCGCCCTGTCGCCCACAGCACAAGCTAGCGCCAGTGCCGGTTTACTGCGTCAATTGCAATTACAGCCCTGGTTTAACAGTGCTAAGCGTATCGCTCTGTATTGGCCCAGCGATGGCGAAATAGACCCGCGCCCGGTGGCGGCCCGCGCATGGCAACATCATAAGCGTTGCTATTTACCCGTGCTCCACCCGTGGCTAAAGCGCCGCCTGTGGTTTACCCCTTTTGCTCGCCGCACCCGTTTTGCCCCTAATCGTTTTGGTATTCCCGAGCCCATCGGCCCGGTGCGCGCGCCGCTCAACAACCGTCATTTAGATGTCGTTTTACTGCCGCTGGTGGGTTTTGATCGCACCGGTGGCCGGCTGGGTATGGGGGGAGGCTTTTACGATACAACGTTTGCTGCCAAGCGCCGTGGTAAGGGATTTAAGCGTCCACGCTTGGTGGGGGTGGCGCACAGCTGCCAGGAGGTGGATGCGTTAGAGCTTGCCTGCTGGGATGTGCCGCTCGACGGCATTGCCACCGAGCGGGAGTATATTGCGATTCGGTGACGGGGCGTTTCGCATCATTGTTGCGTTTTTCGGGGGTGGGTGCCATACGATATACTGATGGAGCAGCCTTCAGCTTGTTTGCCCTCAATCGCCGGGCGGGCGAGTCCCTTTTTGTAATGCGACGAAAAAGGGACGAAAAAGCGCACCCCGGCATCGCAGCCCTCCGGGTTCCCTCACTCCGGCCTATTTTAGTGGGCCGCATCGGCACGCCGTCCATGGCGTGGCGATGCTTGCGCACGCGTCCATGCGTGCTTACCCCCTAAAATAAGCCTGCGTTCGGCTGGCTGCAGGGGGGGGCGGCGCTTTGTAGAGAGGTGGATGTGTGATTACAATTATTGCGTAACCCGTAACCCGTAACCCGTAACCCGTAACCCGTAACCCGTAACCCGTAACCCGATCAAGCCAAAAAGTACTGATACGCCTCGTTATCTGTTTCGTCCCAAAACGGGTAGTTAATCTCGGCCAAAAACTTCTTCACCTGAGCGCGCTCGGCTTCGGGCACTTGCATGCCGACCAAGACACGGCCATAGGCCGAACCGTGGTTGCGGTAGTGAAACAGCGAGATATTCCAGCGCCCGGCCACTTCGGTTAAAAAGGTCAGCAGGGCGCCGGGGCGCTCGGGGAACTCAAAGCGAAACACCATTTCTTCGGATACTTGCATCGCGTGGCCGCCCACCATGTAACGAATGTGCAGCTTGGCCATTTCGTTGTCGGTCATATCCACCAGATCGTAACCTTTTTCGCGCAAATCGCTTACCAGCTCCTCGCGATCGCTTGGGTCGGTACCGACCTGCACGCCGACAAAAATACGCGCCTGGTCAGAGTCGGCAAAGCGGTAGTTAAACTCGGTGATATTGCGCCGCCCCAAAGCGCGGCAAAAATCTTTGTAGGCACCGGGCCGCTCGGGGATGGTTACCGCTAAAATCGCCTCGCGTTTTTCGCCGATCTCGGTGCGCTCGGAGATGTAGCGCAGGCGATCAAAATTGATGTTGGCACCACTGTCGATAGCCACCAGGGTTTGCCCGCTGATGTTGTTCTCCGCGACGTATTTTTTAAGGCCGGCCACGCTCACGCCGCCCGCGGGCTCGGCAATCGAGCGGGTGTCTTCAAAAATATCTTTAATGCCGGCGCAAATCTCGTCGGTATTAACGGTAATCACACCGTCGATGGTTTCTTTTAGAACGCGAAAGGTCTCTTTGCCGATTTGTGCCACGGCCACGCCGTCGGCAAAAATACCCACTTGCGGCAGTTTTACCCGGCGACCGCTCTCGAGCGCGGCCGCCAGGCAGGCGGACTCGGCCGATTCTACGGCAAAGACTTTAACGTCCGGGCGCACGTATTTTACGTAGGCCGCGACCCCAGCACCCAGGCCGCCACCGCCTACCGGAACAAATATCGCATCGATGTGTTTCGGGTATTGGCGCAAAATCTCCATGGCGACGGTGCCCTGACCGGCAATTACATCGGCGTCGTCAAACGGGTGGATGTAGGTGAGGTTTTTCTCTTCGACCAATTTTTGCGAGTGCTTAGAGGCCTCGTCAAAGTTATCGCCGTGCAGCACCACCTTGGCGCCCCGGGCGCGCACCGCGTCCACTTTAATGGCCGGCGTGGTGCGCGGCATCACGATGGTTGCCTTAACCCCCAGGTGCTGAGCGCCCAGGGCCAGCCCCTGCGCATGGTTGCCCGCCGAGGCGGCAATAACGCCGCGTTTGCGCTCTTCGTCGGTCAGTTGCAGCAGCTTGTTGTAGGCGCCGCGAATCTTAAACGAGAACACCGGCTGCAAGTCTTCGCGCTTTAACAGCACGTTGTTGTTGGTGCGCTGCGATAACAGGCGCGCTTGCTCCAGTGGCGTTTCGACCGCGAGATCGTAAATGCGGGCGTTAAGGATGCGTTTTATGTAAGAGTCCGGCATGGCTAAGTCTATGTTGGATTGCAGCAATTGAGTAGAAAGCCGCCCATCATAAACAATTTAGCCTTGGCTGACATCCGCCGTCATCCGGGTTCGGCGGAATCCACCTTGGCGGCATGCTGGCAGCGGCGGAATTAGCGTGAAATAGCCAAGCCAAAGTCCGTATAATACGCCCGTCGATACACACTCGCGAGGCTGTCATGAACCAAGACCAACTCAAGCAAGCAGTGGCCCGTGCGGCCATTGAGTACATTACCCCCAAGCTGCAAGCCGATAGCATTTTAGGCGTGGGCACCGGCTCAACCGCCAACTTCTTTATCGACATGCTGGGCGAGCTTAAAGATGACTTTGCCGGTGCGGTGGCAAGCTCCGATGCCTCGGCCAAGCGGCTTGAGGCCTTGGGTATCGAGGTGCTGGATTTAAACAGCGTGAGCGAGCTGGTCGCCTACGTCGATGGCGCCGACGAGTCGAACGCCCAGCTGGCGCTAATTAAGGGCGGCGGCGCGGCATTAACACGCGAGAAAATCGTCGCGGCGGTAGCCCGTGAGTTTGTCTGTATTGCCGATGGCAGCAAGTGGGTGGATGTACTGGGCGAGTTTCCGCTGCCGGTGGAGGTGATTCCGATGGCGCGCTCTTTTGTGGCGCGCGAGCTGGTTAAGCTTGGCGGTAACCCGGTATACCGCGAGGGTGTGGTGACCGACAATGGTAACGTCATCCTCGATGTGCACCAGCTTTCGATCGTCGACCCAAAAGCGCTGGAAACCGAGATTAACCAGATAACCGGCGTGGTAGCGAGCGGCTTGTTTGCCCGACGCGGTGCCGATGTACTGCTGCTGGGGCGCGCGGAAGGGGTAGAGACGATATATCCGAAATAATAGCCGGATGACTGACGTCTGGGGTCTGACGGGAAAAGTGCCCGCGTCAGACGACAGGCGTCCGACCTCAGACTTTAAGTACAAAAAAAGCCCGACCATTGCTGGCCGGGCTTTTTTTTGTACAAAGATAAAATCGAATTACTTGATTTTGCCTTCTTTGTACATCACGTGCTTGCGAGCAACGGGATCAAATTTTTTGATCTCCATTTTCTCGGGCATGGTGCGTTTGTTTTTGTCGGTCGTGTAGAAGTGACCAGTACCTGCAGACGAATTCAGACGAATCTTCTCGCGCATGATATATCTCCTAAATTAGACTTTTTCACCACGAGCACGCATGTCGGTCAATACTGACTCGATACCGCGCTTGTCGATCACTCGCATACCTTTTGCAGAAACACGCAGTTTCACAAAGCGTTTTTCTGCTTCGATCCAGAAACGGTGAGTGTGCAAGTTTGGCAAAAAACGACGCTTGGTGTGGTTCTTTGCGTGAGAAACATTGTTTCCGGTTACGGGACGCTTGCCGGTAACCTGACATACCTTAGACATTGTTTTGCCTCTTAACCTGATTAATCGCGCCGAGCTGCTTGCCTTCAAAAGGCCGATAGCAGCCCGGAGCAGAATTCATTGAGCAGCCTGTTTTATCCAATCGCGGCTAGCCTGTGCGGGTTGTTTGATGCGCCATTTACCAGTGACGGCACCGGCACAATCCCGATCTTTAGGGTCAGCCGAACAACCCGGCCGCAAAGAGCCGCGTTTTATACCAAAAGCGCCCCCCAATATCAACGCCTAGTTGCTTTTTTGACCAGAAAAGTGCGAAATTTTAACCAAACCGCCATATTCGCCCTTAATCTGGCTGGTTTTGGGGCGTGCCGTTAGCCTCAACTACAGCAGCCCCAGCTCGGCAAACGAGCTGACCTCGCCGTCGCCGACAATCATATGATCCAGCACCCTGACTCCCACCAGCTCTAAGGCTTTTATTAAGCGCTCGGTAATGTGTCGGTCGGCCTGGCTGGGCTCGGCCACCCCCGAGGGATGGTTGTGGGCCAAAATAACCGCAGCGCAGTTATTGGCCAGCGCCAGCTTCACCACCTCGCGGGGGTATACATTGGCGGCATCGAGAGTGCCAAAAAATAAGGGCTCGTAGCGAATAAGACGGTGCTGGTTATCCAGCAGTAGCAGGGCAAACACCTCCCGCTGGCTGTGGCGCAGCTGCGACACTAAAAAGCGTCGCACCAGCTCGGGGCTGGTTAGGGCATCGCCGGTGGTGAGAGTTTCGCCGAGGTGGCGACGGGCCATCTCCAGCACCGCCTGCAACTGGGCATACTTGGCTGAGCCCAGCCCCAGGCCGCGGCAAAAGGCCGCTTGCGGCGCCTCCAGCAGTGGCCGCAGGCCGCCAAATTCCTGCAGTAACTCGCGGGCCAGGTCGACCGCTGATTTGCCGGCGCAGCCAGTGCGTAAAAAAATGGCCAGTAGTTCGGCATCGGAAAGGCTCGCTGGGCCACGCTGCAGTAGTTTTTCGCGCGGGCGTTCTTGCTCGGGCCACTGGTGAATTGCCATCGGTATGACTCCTTGTCGTTGGCTTCGGCGTTGCGCCGGGTGGCGCTTTCCTGGCGCCTCGATATACGAAATTACCCTCAAGAATGGTATCTTTGTCGTTTGCGGTCAAGTTTACCGGCATCGACCCGCTAAACTGATACCTTCTACAGCCCCCCGGTCGATGGAGTTTGGGATGTCCACTCTACAGAACAAGCGTATATTGCTCGGTGTGACCGGCGGTATCGCGGCCTATAAAACGGCCGAGCTAGTGCGCGAGCTGCGCCGTTCGGGCGCCAGTGTGCGGGTGGTAATGACCATGGCCGCCTGCGAGTTTATTACGCCGCTTACCTTACAGGCGCTGTCGGGTAACCCGGTTCACACCTCGTTGCTGGACCCTGAGGCCGAGGCCGCCATGGGCCATATCGAGCTGGCCCGCTGGGCTGACCTGACGCTCATCGCACCGGCCAGTGCCGACTTTTTAGCGCGCCTGAGTGGCGGTATGGGCGATGATTTACTCTCTACTATTTGCCTGGCAACGCGCTCGCCCATCGCCATCGCCCCGGCCATGAATCAGGCCATGTGGGATGCGCCCGGCACCGTCGCCAATATTACCCGCCTGCGACAGCGGGATTTTATCGTGCTGGGCCCCGGCAGTGGCGAGCAAGCCTGCGGTGAGTTTGGCCCCGGGCGCATGCTCGAGCCTGTCGAGCTGGCGGGGCACCTGGAGCGCTTGTTTAGTACCGAGGCGCTTACCGGTAAAACCGTGGTGATAACCGCCGGCCCCACCCGCGAGGCCATCGACCCGGTGCGTTATTTAAGCAATTACAGCTCGGGCAAAATGGGGTACGCGCTCGCCGCGGCGGCGGCCGAGGCCGGTGCGCGCACCATACTCATCAGTGGGCCGTGTCAGTTGGCCGCGCCCGAGCGAGTCGAGCTTATCAAGGTTGTCTCGGCCGAGGACATGCTCCGCGCCTGCCTTGAATACAGCCCGGCGGCGGACCTTTTTATCGGTGCGGCGGCGGTGGCGGATTTTCGCCCGGCCAGCGTGGCAGAGCAAAAGCTCAAAAAGTCCGATGCCGATACCATGAGCCTCGAGCTGGTCAAAAACCCGGATATTATCGCCACGGTGGCCGCGCAGCCGATAGCGCCTTTTACCGTGGCATTTGCCGCAGAGTCCGAGCAGGTTTTAGACTATGCTCGCGCCAAGCTGGCACGCAAAAAAGTCGACTGTATTATCGCCAACGATATCAGCGCCGCTGGGATAGGCTTTAATAGTGACGAGAACGCGGTGACATTAATAGACCGGCGGGGGGAGACGAGCTTTGAGCAGCAAAGCAAAGCGCAGTTGGCGCGCGAGCTTATCGCCCGCCTGGCCGAGCGCCTGTAACTCACCTCACCCAAGATGCAGATACATAATAAGGTAAAAGGACGCCTCCCATGAGTAAAAAGCCGGTTTCAGAGCATGCTGACAGCGCCACCGAGCCCAGCGACGATGGTGCTGCCAAACCACGCATGACTCGCGCCGAACGGCGGGCTGAAGAGGCGCAGCAACAGCTTTATAAAAAGCGCCACCGTCTGTTGTTTATTTTGGTGGGCGTTACCCTTGCGGTAAATGTACTGCTGGGTTTTTTACTGTATGAATCGATGGTGGTGCAAACCGAGCGCGACCGTGTGCAACAGGCGGCAACCGAGCGCGCCAAACAAGCCGCTAGCGGCATTGAAAACTACCTCGCCGAGCGCCAGGCCGAAGTGCAGCAATGGGCGCAAAGCCCCGAGCTGTTAGCCGCGCTGCAAAGCGCTGACCCCGAGGCGGTAGCCAAGGTTACCGCGCGTTTAGCGGCAGGCAGTAAGGATTTAATAGCGCTGCGGGCTTTTAGGCCGGGCGAGGCGGGTATCCAGCCCCAGCATCAGGCGCCACTGCGCTACGCCGAGTTAGATTTAATACGCCGCGCCGTGCGCCGGCGCGAAACACTGCCCGAGGCCGCGCCGCTTGGCGACGTTTGGCATTTGCAGTATGCCAGCGCCGTTCCGGCCGGGGGCGATACCAAAGCGGCGGGGGCGCTGCTGGCAAGCTACTCGGGTGACGGCATTAACAACATTATCGATGCGGGCGAAGACAGCAGCGGCAAGCTGGTGTTGCGGCAGGAGTTTTCCAGTCCCAGACCGTTTGCGCTGCGCACTGATGGTGCCGGTCAAGCGGCGCCGGCGGTCACCCAAAAAGTGGCCAATAGCTATCTGAGCGTTGAGTACACGCCGTCGGCGGTGCTGGTGCAGCAGTCAAAAGAACTGCCGGGTATGTGGATTTTGGTGTTGAGTTTAGCGGTAACGCTGGGCTTGGTAATATCGCTGTTACTGAGTCGGTTACTGGTTCGGCCAAAACAAGCGCCGGCAGGCGAAGGGCTGACGCTGCCGAAGCAATACACTGATGCGCAGGCCGCCGCTAAAACCTCAGAGAGCGTCGGTGCGCCAGGCTCCGATCGCAGTGCACTGCGTCAGGATATTCTCGATATTGAGGTGATTGAAGAAGACGAAGATATTCTCGGGCTCGACAACAGTGCGCCGCGCGCGCCCGCCCCGGCGCCAGCGGCTAAACAGCGCAATGTGCCGGACGAGGTGTTTCGCGCTTACGATATCCGCGGCAAAGTATGCCCCGAGGGTATTACCCCAGAGCTCGCACGCGACATAGGCATGGCCCTTGGCACCGAGGTACAGGAGCAGGGCGAGAGCAGTATTATTGTCGCCCGCGACGCCCGCAGCCATAGCCCCGAGTTGTGCGAGCAGTTAATTGCAGGGCTGCTGGCCAGTGGTTGTAATGTGATTAACATTGGTGTGGTGCCCACCCCCCTGATGCACTTTGCCACCTTCGAGCTGAATGAAACCAGCAGCGGGGTGATGGTCACCGCGAGCCATAATTCGGCAGAATACAACGGCTTTAAAATGGTCATTAATGGCCAAACGCTCTCGGATGTGGCGATCAAAGATATTCGTTCGCGCATCGCGGCGGGCAAATATCTAACGGGCGATGGCCAGGAGCAGCATATTGAGGTAGTTGCCGATTATATCGACCGGATTTTCTCTGATGTGGCGCTCGCGGGTGATATTCGCATTGTGGTTGATGCCGGTAATGCCGTTACCGGTGTGGTGGCCCCGGCGCTGTTTGAAGAGCTGGGTTGCGATGTTATCCCGCTGTACTGCGAGCTGGATGGAAGCTTCCCCAATCACAACCCCGACCCGAGCATAGAGGCCAACCTGCAGGATTTGCTGGCCAAAGTACGCGAGAGTGACGCGGATATTGGGGTGGCGTTTGACGGCGATGGCGACCGCTTAGTGGTGGTGACCCCGGCGGGCAAAATCATCTGGCCCGATCATTTACTGATGCTGTTTGCCAAAGATATTCTGTCGCGCAACCCGGGCGCCGATGTGCTGTTTGATGTGAAGTGCTCTAAGCAGCTTAACCAAATTGTCTCGGGCTACGGCGGCCGCCCCATTATGTGGAAGACCGGCCACTCGCACATGAAGCTCAAAATGGCCGAGACCGGTGCGCTGCTGGGGGGCGAGTACTCCGGCCATATATTTATCAAAGAGCGCTGGTACGGATTTGACGATGGTCTGTATACTGCCGCGCGCTTGCTGGAGATCATCACCCTGCGGGATCAATCCATCGACGACGTGTTTGCCGCCTTTCCCACCTTGCCGTCTACGCCCGAAATTCGGGTCGCGGTGCCCGAGGCCGATAAATTCGCCCTGGTGGAAAAACTTATTGCCGAGGGTGAGTTTCAAAACGGTAAGGCAACCACCATCGATGGCCTGCGGGTCGACTTCTCAAAAGGTTGGGGATTGGTGCGCGCCTCTAATACGGGGGCCGAAATTACCCTGCGCTTTGAGGCCGAATCGGAAGCGGTACTGGAAAAGCTTAAGCTGCTGTTTAAGCGCGAGCTTAAGAAAATAGACAACACATTACAATTGGATTTCTAACTATGTCATTGAATCGCGACGCGGCGATGAATATTGCCCAGGTGCTGACCGAAGCGCTGCCTTATATTCAACGCTTTACCGGCAAAACCATAGTGGTTAAGTTTGGCGGCAACGCCATGGTCGATGAAGAGCTGCAAAATAGTTTTGCCCGCGATATCGTTATGATGAAGTTGGTGGGCATGAACCCGATTGTGGTGCACGGTGGCGGCCCACAAATTGGCGAGCTGTTAAAAAAACTTAACATCGATTCCGAGTTTGTTAACGGCATGCGCGTTACCGACAGCAAAACCATGGACGTGGTGGAGATGGTGTTGGGCGGCACGGTAAACAAACAAATTGTCAGCTTAATTAACCGCAACGGCGGTGAAGCCATCGGCGTAACCGGTAAAGATGGCCAGCTGATTCGCGCCAAAAAGCTTGAAGTAAAAGCTTCAAGCCCCGAGGTGGCCGCCTCGGAAATTATCGATATCGGCCACGTGGGCGAAGTAGCCTCGATCAACAAAGCGGTTATCGACATGCTGTTAAACAGCGATTTTATTCCGGTGATTGCGCCCATCGGTGTGGGTAAAGACGGGGCCTCGTACAACATCAACGCCGACTTAGTGGCCGGTAAAATTGCCGAAGTGCTGCAGGCCGAAAAACTTATGTTGCTGACCAACGTCGCCGGGCTGCTGGACAAAGAAGGTAAAATTCTCACCGGGCTGTCGACCTCTCAGGTCGACGAGCTGATTGCCGACGGCACCATTTACGGCGGCATGCTGCCTAAAATTGCCTGCGCGCTCGACGCGGTTAAGTGCGGCGTAACCAGTGCACACATTGTCGACGGGCGAGTATCGCACGCCGTTTTGCTAGAGATTTTTACCGATGTTGGTGTGGGTACCCTAATCACCAACAAGGCTATGCCCGCCTAAAACGCTGGAAACCGGCCCGCCGGGGCCGCTAGAATAGTCTGGCGGCTCGGGCGGATAGAGCTTGGGGGCTAACCGCGGTTAGTTCACTCTATTGTCCGGGGTCATCAGGCACCGCAAGCACGGCCTACGACAAACCGACCTGTGGTACCTGCACAGGCGTAAACCACAAGAGCAGTCGCGCTATGAGTACTAAAAACAACCAAAAGGTATCCAGGCGTCAGCAGATACTCGAGTCGCTAGCGGCAATGCTAGAGGCAAGCCCCGGCGCCCGCATTACCACCGCCGCCCTGGCGCGCGAGGTGGGGGTATCTGAGGCGGCGCTGTACCGCCACTTTCCCAGCAAGTCGAAGATGTTTGAAGGCTTGATTGAGTTTATCGAAGAAACCATTTTTAGCCGCATTAAACTGATTTTAAGTGAAGAGCCACAAGCGCTGCAGCGGCTGGAAAAAATCCTCTACTTATTGCTCACCTTTACCGAGCGCAACCCTGGCATTACCCGCTTGCTCACCGGCGACGCGTTAACCGGCGAGACCGAGCGGTTGCGCAACCGTGTCGCGCAATTATTTGAACGGGTTGAGACGCAGCTAAAGCAAATTATTCGCGAGGCGGAGTTGCGTGAAGGTTTGCGGCCCAACCTGCCGCTATCGGCGGCGGCCAATATGCTTATGAGTTTGGCCGACGGCCGCATTACGCAATTTGTGCGCAGCGAGTTTCGCCGTATGCCCACCGAGTACTGGGACGATCAGTGGGCAGTGATTGCTCAGGGGTTAATGCGCGTAAGCGCGCCGGTCGTTTAACCGGCGCTAGCGTCTGCGTGATTTGCGGGGCGGTTAAGGCGAGATGACTTTAAAGCGCTCGATATCCCGATCGTACTTGGCCGATGCCGCTTCCAGCGCCTCAGTGCGCTGAGCAATTTGTTTGTTTACCTCAACCAACTCAGCCTCCAGTGCCGCGATATTATTTTGCAGTGCCTCCGAAACCGGCTGGCCGTTGCGCTCCATAATACCGGCGCGGCGCTGCTGCTCTTCTAGCTGTGAGGTAACCCCGGTTAAGTTTGCGCGCAAAATACTGAGGTTGCCACGCAGCTCGGTTAAGCTGCGCTGCTTGGCCGACTCTATATCTTTAACCGTACTAAAGCGACGCTTTAGCCGGGCGTCCCACTCGGCCAGCTCGGCCTCGCGGCGCATACGCTCGGCCGCTTTAACGGCATCGGCACCTTTAGGTGAGGCGTTGACGGTTTTAAGTACGCGCCCGGTACTGGTAATAATCTCATAGCCGCGGGCGGCCGCATCGGGCGGAATACTCTGCTGCACCACAAGATTCCCGTCGCCATTTTTATAGCGGAACAGCACACTGTCCGGGCCCGAGTCTTCCTCGGCGGCCATTAGCGTGGGGCTTGTCAGCGCTAACGCTAACAGTACAGTCGCGCCAAGCCGTCCGCCTAGAGTTGCAATCATAGTGTGCTCCTTGATGCTGCCCGGCGCGGTTAAACGCCGTATTGGTCGCGATATGCCTTGATGGCGTCTAGCTTATTATTGCCGCCTTGCAGCTCTAGGTAACGGATAATATCACCTAGGTTAACAATGCTCACCACCGGAATGTTATAGCTTTGCTCAACCTCCTGAATGGCGGATAACTCAGAGCGGCCCTTCTCCTGGCGGTCGACCCCGATTACCACGGCGGCTGGTGTCGCCTCGGATTGGGCGATAATGTCCATCACCTCGCGAATCGCCGTGCCGGCGGTAATCACATCATCGACAATGACGGTGCGCCCGGTGAGCGGCGCGCCTACCAGCGAGCCGCCCTCGCCGTGGTCTTTGGCTTCTTTGCGGTTAAAGCAGTAGGGCACATCCTGGCCATGATGCTCGGCTAGGGCAACCGCTGTGGCGCTGGCCAACGGAATACCTTTGTACGCGGGGCCAAAAATCAAATCGTAAGCTACGCCGCTGTCGATTAACGCCTGAGCGTAAAAACGGCCCATTTTGGCCAGCCCGCCGCCGCTTTGAAAAAACCGCCCGGCGTTAAAAAAATAAGGGCTTACCCGGCCCGACTTGAGCGTAAACTCACCAAATTGTAGCGCCTGATTGGCGATGGCCAGTTGGATGAATTCGCGCTGATAATCGTGCATATTGGTACGTTCCTATGGTGGTGCGGCTAAAACAAGCTATTATAAACGAGCGGACGAGTTGTGCAGAATCAATCTGCGCTGGTGAAAATTTAGCCAACAATAATAAGTTTTGCTAAAAAACACCGGCATAATGGCGGTTGCACTGGTGGCGACTAACACAATCGTTCCAAGCTCGGGTATCATACACAGTCCGCAATAAAGGGGCTAACATGAGAGTTATCAGTCTGAGCGTCGACGGTATTTTTCAAGCGGCGCAGCGCGGCCTATACGATTGGCTGGATAATCAGGATGCGGACGTCATCTGCCTGCAGGATCTGCGGGCGCTCGAGTACGAGCTGGATGATGACATCTTCCATCCCGAAGGCTATTTTGCCTATTTCTTCGATTCCGGTACGCCGCATTACAACGGTGTGGCTATCTACACCCGTAAACAACCCAAAGCACTGATTTTTGGGTTGGGCTTTTCGTCGGGCGTCGATATGGAAGGGCGCTATTTACAGGTTGATTACGAGCACATGAGCATCGGCTCGTTGCTGGCGCCCAGCGCAAGCTCTGAGGTCGAGTCGCAAGAGGTTAAAATCAACTTCTTTGACGACCTGCAAGCGCACATGGACAAAATCACCCGCAAACGCCGCGAGTACATTTTTTGCGGTAACTGGCAGATGGCGCATACGCCGCGCGATGTTACCGACTCTGATGTACTGCAGAGCGAGTCGGGCTTTTTACCCCACGAGCGTCAGTGGCTGAGCCAGCTGTTTAATCAAATTGGCTACGTCGATGCCTTCCGCCGCGCGATTCGCGATCCGGACGAGTACAGCTGGTGGCCCAGCGGTACTATTGGCAGCGGCCCGGGCTGGCGCACCGACCTGCAAGTGGCCTCTAATAATTTGGGGCAGCGGGTAGAGTACGGCGCTATCTACAAAAACGGCCAGTTCTCTAGCCACCTACCGGTAATTGTCGACTACGACATCGAGCTATAACGGTAGGCCCAGCTACAACGCTAGGCTTGGCCGCGTTACGTTAAAGGTAAACACAAAAAAGGGGAGGCGTTTGGCGCCTCCCCTTTTTGCGTAATAGAGCATTTACACGCTGCTTTTATCTTTCTAGCGCCGCTTTTTGTAAGCGATTCAGCTCCGCAATGCCCTGCTTGGCCAACTTCAGCATGGCCGCAAACTGCTCTTCAGTGAAGGGTTCGGCCTCGGCCGTGCCCTGAACCTCAACCATGCCGCCGTCATCGGCAATCACCACATTCATATCGGTATCGGCATTGGAGTCCTCTGGGTAATCCAGATCCAGCACCGGCTCGCCCTGATAGATCCCCACGGACACAGACGCAATGGCTCGCAGCATCGGCTTGCCGGTTACCAGTTGTTTGGCCTCCAGGTAGGCAATGGCATCGGCTAACGCCACCCAGGCACCGGTGATAGACGCGGTGCGGGTACCGCCATCGGCCTGAATCACATCGCAATCGATATGAATGGTGTTTTCACCCAGCTGGTTTAAATCGACTGCCGCGCGCAGCGAGCGGCCAATCAGGCGCTGAATCTCAACCGTTCGGCCACCCTGTTTGCCGCGGGCCGCCTCGCGCCCCATGCGGCTGCCGGTCGAGCGGGGCAGCATACCGTACTCGGCCGTTAGCCAGCCCTGGCCCTGACCGCGCAAAAACGGCGGTACGCCGGGCACCACACTGGCGTTGCACAACACCTTGGTGTCGCCAAACTCTACCAGTACCGATCCCTCGGCGTGCTTGGTGTAGTGGCGGGTGATGGTGATCGGGCGTAATTCGTGCGGAAGTCGTCCACTGGGGCGCTGCATATAATAGTCCTGTCGGTTAGCAAACTCAGGCGGCTGCCTGATGGCATGTGTTAACATCTGCGCTTATGGTAACGTTTTACCGCCGCCGGACAAAGGGCCCAGCCCTCGTTATTAAGGCCCGGTGGCGGCACTTGGTTCGTCGTACTCAATAAAGGGATCATCCATGCCACGCAGTATGACCGGATTTGCCCGGGCCGAAGTTAAATCCCCCGAATACACCCTGGTGTGGGAGGTGCGCAGCGTTAATCACCGCTACCTCGAGATGCACCTGCGCCTACCCGAAGAGTTTCGCGAAATCGAAACCGCCCTGCGCGAGACCGTGCGCAAAAAGCTCCAGCGTGGCAAATTAGAGGCCACCATTCACTTGCAGCCCGAGCAAGGCGGCGATGCCAGCATTGGTTTAGACGCCGATCGCCTGGCGCAAGTGGCCGATGCCTGTCGCCGTATTGGGGCGCAAGTGGATAACTGCGCGCCGGTAAACCCGCTCGAGGTGTTGCGCTGGCCCGGCGTACAAATCGTGCGTGAGCTAGACCGCGATGCGCTGCATCAGCAATCGCTCGCCTTATTTTCAGACGCTCTCGATCAGCTTATCGACAATCGCGAGCGAGAGGGGGCTGAGCTGGCTGTGTACATTAACCAGCGCCTGGATGCCATTGCCGCCGAAGTCGTCAGCGTGCGCGAACAACTGCCCAACATACTGCAAGCGCAGCGCGAAAAACTGCAATGCAAAATCGCCGCGCTCGATGTCGAATTAGACCCGGACCGGTTAGAGCAAGAGATCGTGCTAATGGCGCAAAAGGCCGACGTCGACGAAGAGCTCGACCGGTTGGATACACATATTACGGAAGTGCGCCGCACCCTAAAACAAAAAAACTCCCTCGGCCGCCGGCTCGACTTTTTAATGCAAGAGCTTAACCGCGAGGCCAACACCCTCTCCAGCAAATCCGTCGTCAGTGAAACCACCCAGGCGGCGGTAGAGCTAAAAGTGCTTATCGAGCAAATGCGCGAGCAGGTGCAGAATATTGAATAGAAGTATGGTTTTTTCGCTGCCCCGCACATGAAAACACTAAACATTAACGTGCTGATGCCAACTGCCCCAGTACTTAAAAAGTGCCACACGTGAGAAAACCTATTGCGGGTATAGTTAAATGGCGGCTAAGCGCGATGAATTAAGCCCTTGCCTACATGCCCAAGGGTGACCTAGAGGCTCGGTAAGCAAGTTGAACTGGATTAAGTGGATAGTAAGAAGGAGTTATAATTTAACTTTATTCTGTATGATGGGAATATAGAGCCGTAGGAGTCACTAAGTATTAAACGCCGGCTCCTTCATTGCTTGTTCGGCTCGGCTGATTCCTAAGCGCTTGGCAATTGTTCGCCACCGCTTAACCGCACTTAACACCTCGTCGTAAATTTGAGTTGCTTCGTCTTGAGAAAGTCGAAAGAAGTCTTTTACGTCAAAGGCCAACTGGTAGTCTAAAGCGTTGTCTGCATCCGTAATATTTAGGTGAAGGCCATGTTTGCCAACTGTCGGGTTTAGGTCGTAAGCCGGTGATAACTTCCAGCCATTCTTAACCAATAAAAAACCATGGTTACGCAGGTGATCATCGGTATTGGACACCGCAATATTAAAGACAATTCGGCGCCATAACTGCGCTAAATCAGCTTCTGTTTGTGCCCCTTGGGTGGAAAGAAACTCAGCAATTTCTAGGTAGCTGGCCCCCTGCGATTGCTCGCCATCATAGTATTGAAGCTGCGTCATGGCCGATGAAAAATGCAATCGCTGCTCACCCTGACGGTCAAAACGTTTTGTTAAAAAGGTATGGTGTTGCGATGAGAGTTGCCTGATCTCACTTGGAAACATCTCAACGCCAGCTACTAAAGCCAGCTCATGGCAGACCATCTCCCAGGCGCCCACATCATGGGTGTCGTTTAAATTGGGGAACTTAGCTATCCATAAATGGTTATGCTCATCGGTCACGCAAGCCTTAGGCCTTGCACCACCCAATGATGAGCCCGGTGATATCAGCATTTTCAACCAGCGATAATACTCGTCACTGTTAATGTTATCGTCTTTTTCAATTTGTATGGCGGCGTGCTCTAGCTCTCGCAGCGACGCCATGGGTGGTGCAGCAAACTCTGAATTATTGTCCAAAAAATTAGAATAGCCAGTTCGCTTAAATCGGATTCCTCCCATTCGGTAAGAGTCATGTACGCCAAGCAAGTAATCCAATTCGTTTAATCTACTGCTCGCCCGAAAGCCCTTACGGGCTTCAATAGCAGCGCGGCGTTGCATCAAAATTCGCCCCCAGCGATCGGGGGATGAATCCAGAAAGGCACGGAAATTCTTATCGGCGTTGTCATTGTAAAGTTCACCAGCGTGCAACGTCAGCATAGGGTCAATTTGCAAGCGATAAGGTGAGGTTAGAAATGCTTTATCGTACGTAAAGCTAAACACGCCACCTCGGCTTGAGTCACTGTAAGCGAGATGCCCTAGTAACAATGGTTCTCCAATCGGATGCCAGTCGGCATACACTTCAACGACTTCACGGCTCATTTCGAACCTTCTAGCAATTTGATGTTTTGCAGTTTGATGCCCACTTCGTCGTGAGCGGCCATTTCTGCAAAGTTACTCTCCATTCCCAACACCGCCATGATCTTCAAGTAAGTGCCGATGGCAACGCCAGGGTCACCTGCAAAGACCTTGTTCACGGTTTTATGGTCAAATCCCGTCCGTTCACAAAGCAGCTTTTTCGTATAGCCACGACGCTTCAAGGCTAACAATAAGTCCTCACCAAAATGTGTGAGGATTTTTCGTTGCTTAGGAAACAGCACATTGTGTAAGTCACGCTTAGCCATACATCAACCAAAGGGATTATGTTCCCAATATTTAATCATTAATAGGAATATAGTCCAACTTGGCTAGATAAACAACTGCAAAAGAAAAAAATGGGACTATATTCCGATTAATGCCATGAAAATGGCATTAATATCCTGGCGGGTGATATTTAGTGCAGAATCGGTTGATGAGTTGATGGTGCTAGCTCCTAGCTCACCAATACACTTTTTTGCGCGTAAAAATGCAAACCAGCGGTTCGGGTACGTCCCCGAGTTTTGACACCTTGGGGGAGCCCATTAGTCATAGGTCTACACAAAGTTACTTTATTGGTGGCAATCTGCCGACTGGCCGACTGTTAGGTCGGAGGCTCAGGCAGGCTCTTGTCAATCATAAGCGCCAGTATAATGCCCATTTTCAGCCTATTTCTATATAATTGGATGCTATTATCCATTTTCAATAAGTGTGCCTTTCCGTTGGCTAGTGTCTATCACAAAGAGCTCGTAAAAGGATGGTAGCCGCGTGGCGGCTTGCATCGCCCGCGATACTGCCAAATAACCCTAAACACTGCACAAGCTCAGCGAACACGTTCTGCAATGAAATTTACCACCTCTGATATCCAGACCATGGCTGATGCCGGTAGCTATCAGCGCGGTGTCGAGTATTTTAAACAAAGGCGGGTCAAGCAAACACGCCCGCTACCGAGTGGCAATGAGCTGTTGGCCCGTGTGGTCGGCTCCGGGCGGAAGAGCTATGAGGTGGCGTTATTTTGGGATGAGGGCGCACTGCTTGGTAATTGCACCTGTCCGGTAGCAACGGGTTGTAAGCACTGTGTCGCGACAGCGCTACAATGGCTGCACGAGTCTGCTGGCACAGGGCTCGGTTCACCCGCGCTGGCTAAATCCGAGCTGACGCTGCAGCGCTGGTTGGCGCAAATCCCGCAGAGCCGCCCGAGTGGTGATGTCGGCCTCAACGGCGGCCAGTCTTACGTGATTTACCAGTTGGAGTTGCGCAACGGGCGGCTCGACCTGTTACTGCAAAAAGGCTATCTAAAAAAGAACGGACAGTGGAGCCAAATTAGGCACTACTCGCCAGATTACTTTTCGCTTCACTATAGTCCGCCCGCTCATGTGCAGCCCGAGGATGTTGCCATCTTACAGTTGTTACCTCGCAACAATGTTTACAATCGCGAGGAGCTATCCGGTGAGGCGGGGCGGCTAGCGTTGACACACATGTTGATCACCCGGCGTTTATTCTTTAAAGGTCAAACCGTTCGGCCGCTTCCGTCTCAGACGGTGAGTTGGCGCTGGGAGCAAACCCAGAAGGGTTATCAGCTACACGCCGATTTAGCCGATCATCCACACTGGCATCTTTTACCCACCGAACCGCCGTGCTTTTTGGATACGGAAACCGCCGGTATTGGTGAGTTGATTGCCACGGTTGACGCCGCGCAACTGGCTCATTTGCAATCCATGCCGCCGGTACCGGACGAGCAAATCCAGTCCGTTGCCGTAACCTTGCGTCAGCAGTTTAGCCAAGATCGGCTACCGCTGCCGGTTGCTGAGCCCGAGCTGATCACCGCCGATCAACCCACTCCCTGCCTTAGCCTGACCCTGATAGACATCGCCGATCATCCGCGTCTGCCCGCGCTATTTATACATTTTGAGTACGCCGATCAGCGAGTTGAGCCTCACTATGATATCGAGCCTTTTAACCCGGTTGAGCTGCACCAGGTGGGCGAGCGCACTATTCAGGTTTGTCGTAATATTGACGAGGAAGTCAATTGGATAGAGCAGATCCATCAGCTTGGTTTCATTCTCGCCCTCAAAGCCGGATCGTATCAGAACGCCTGGACTCCAGATGTTCAATCCCTTGCCGAGGCGCTTCAGCTTTGGCAACATTTTATCGACCAGGTGTTGCCAGTGTTAGCGCGGCAGGGTTGGTGTATTAATACCGATGCCTCGTTCTCGCTGCCGATCAGCGATGCGCGTTTTGATTTTGCGATTAAAGACAGCGGCCAGCATTGGTTTGAGTTTGCGCTGGCGCTGCCCATCGCCGACAAAGGGAGTTTGGATACAACAGAGGTCATTGATCAATGGTTAGAACAGGGGGCACCTGACGAGTTAATACTGGCGCTCGGCGATGAGTGGGTGCGCATTGATACCCGCCCGCTGCACACTATTCGCGATTTAGTCACCGACCTTTACAACCGCAAACAACTCAACAAGCCTATTAAACTGGCGGCTTTTCAGGCCGCCCAACTGCAAGAGCTGCCGGAGCTGGATGAGCGCAAGGCACCCTTGACCCGTGCGCTGCTAAAACAGCTGCAAGACTTTAGCGGTATTGCCCCGGTTAAGCCGTCTAAGCATCTTAATGCCGAGCTGCGGCCCTATCAGCAAGAGGGGCTGAATTGGTTGGTGTTTATCCACCAGTATCATTTAGGCGGCATACTGGCCGACGATATGGGCCTGGGTAAAACATTACAGACACTTGCGCTGCTGCAACATTTAAAAGATCAAGGGCAGTTAAAACATCCCGCGATGATCGTGGCCCCCACCAGCCTCACCGGCAACTGGTTACACGAGGCCGCGCGCTTTACCCCAGGGCTGAAAACCACCCTGATCCACGGCCCGAATCGCGCCGAGGCTTTCAAGGCCATCGCCAAAAGTGATGTGGTTATTACCACCTACCCGCTGTTGCCCCGCGACAAAAAGCACTACGTAAAACGCCGCTTTAGTGTGGTTGTTTTGGACGAGGCCCAAGCCATTAAAAATCCTACCACCCAAACCGCGCAACAAGTGCGCACGCTCAACGCCGAAACCCGGCTGTGCTTAACCGGCACTCCGCTGGAAAATCATTTAGGTGAGTTATGGTCGCTGGTGGATTTTGTTCTACCCGGTCTACTGGCTGGGCGCAAAAGTTTTCAGCAGCAGTTTCGCACCCCAATTGAGCAGCACGGGGATACCGACAAACAACAACGGTTGGCACGTCGGGTTGCCCCTTTTATGTTGCGCCGCACCAAAAGCCAAGTGGTTAAAGAGCTGCCAGCTAAAACAGAAATGCTCCAGTACGTTGAGCTGCAAGGGCAGCAGCGCGCCCTGTACGAGAGCATCCGCGTTAGCATGCAAAAACGCATCCGCGAACTGGTAGCCCGGCAGGGCATAGCGCGCAGCCACATCCAGTTTCTGGATGCCTTGCTTAAGCTTCGCCAGGCCAGTATCGACCCGCGCCTGGTTAAGCTAGACAAAGCTTCTGGTATAAAAGAGCACGCCAAGCTCGACTGGTTAAACGAGCACCTGCCACAGCTTTTAGAAGAGGGCCGTAACATCCTGGTGTTCTCCCAGTTTACCCAGCTGCTCTCACTGATTGAGGCCGATTTAAAAGCGCAAAAAATTCCCTACAGCAAACTCACCGGCCAAACCCGCAAACGCCAAGAGGCCATCGACAGCTTTCAGGGCGGTAAAACCCGAGTATTTCTTATCAGCCTAAAAGCCGGTGGTAGCGGCCTAAACTTAACTGCCGCCGATGTCGTTATACACATGGACCCTTGGTGGAACCCGGCGGTAGAAAACCAAGCCACCGACCGCGCCCACCGCATCGGGCAAAAAAAGCCGGTGTTTGTGTATAAGCTGGTGGCGGCGGATACCGTTGAAGAGCGAATTCAGCAGCTGCAGCGAGAAAAACAATCGCTGGCCGATAGCCTATTTGACGAGACCCGCGCCACCGGGCTGCCGGGGGATAAAGACAGCCTGCTGAGCTTGCTGGCCTGAGCGCGAACTATACGGTTACCCCTTCATTGTGCCCCGATACGGCTCTAAGGCGGCGATAAATGGAAGGTTTGGCTTCTGGACAATGCTGTCTCACAGTGTGGTGTAGCGCGGCGGCGGGGCATTATTGCGTTCGCGTTAGCCGTCACTTTTTATCAACTGCCTCAAGTGTCACTCGCTAAAATCCTACTTCAATAACGCAGGCGCACTCCTTTCGCCCCGACCTTAAACACTTGCCGGGTTGTTCCCGGTATCGAATAGCGCCGGTTTAAAACGCCACTACCGTCTCACCCGTTGGGCTTTGCATCAAGCGTCACTCTCTCGGACGGCTTTAGTGTCACGGCTCTGTTTGCCGCGCGGGCGCCCACTTTGTTGGCGGCCTAGATTATGGGACGACGGCTGTATGAGGGCGCGATAGATTATCGTAATAGCAATAATAAGATTCCGATCGCTATTTGATTGTGGGCTGTGGCGTTAGGCCTCTTTGCTAATAAATATAAATAAAGTCCTTCACCCAGATGGAAATAATAATATGTCGATAATGTCCATAACCCAGCGCGTGGGGTTAGCAATGTTTGTCTGCCTGAGCATCACCGCTTGCGGCGGCTCATCGAACGATTCAGACAGTAGCTCCTCTCCTGCCAGCTCGGATGCCTCCTCCGGCAATAGCTCGGAACCTGTCTCGGTTTCTTCCTCTAGTAGCAGTGCGCTCAGCAGTAGCGAGCCGGCCTCAAGTCATAGCTCTGTCGTCAGCAGTGTTGCCTCCTCCAGCAGCAGCTCCGGGGCGCCTGTGGATTCGTCTTCGTCCAGCAGCGCGGCGTCCACCGCCAGCTCGGTATCGAGTGTGAGCGTTGTGTCCAGTGCCAGCTCACGCGCCAGCGTCAGCTCAGAGGCCAGCAGTAGTACCGAGTCTAGTGCCAGCTCAGAGTCCAGCAGTAGCGCCGAGTCTAGCGCCAGTTCCGAGGCCAGCAGTAGCGCCGAGTCCAGTGCCAGCTCAGAGGCCAGCAGCAGCGCCGAGTCTAGCGCCAGTTCCGAGGCCAGCAGTAGCAGCGATTCCAGTGCCAGTTCGGATGCCAGCAGTGTTTCATCTAGCAGCAGTTCGGAACCTGGCGAAGCTCGGGCGGTGGGTGAGGTATTTATCGATACCCTAGCCGATGGCGGCGCCACTTTCAGCGTTACCTTGCCCGAGCAAAAAGCCCAGGTGCATGTGTTTGCCCGTCTCAATGGCCTGCAGGATTACGTGGTTAACGATGTTCAGGAGTTACCGGCCGGCGTGACCGACAACGGCGATGGCACTTATACCTATCAGGTGTCGCGCGCCGATGCCTACGCGCCGGGCGACATGCTGGAAATTCGCTTCTATACCTATAAACCCGAGAGCGGGCAAATTCACTACCCAGGCCCCAGCGATGCCGATTGGCACAAAGTGACCTACGGTGAAGACCCGGAAGTCGGCTCCAGCTCCAGCGCCTCATCGGCCAGCTCCAGCGTTGTGTCTAGCTCGAGCACGAGCTCAAGCTCCAGTAGCGCCGAGAGCAGCTCGTCGGCTGCGGCCGGGCCGGGCGAGGTTGTTATCGACGCTACGGCCGGTGGCGGGGTCGAGTTTAGTATTCGCTTGCCCGAGCAAAAACAAGAGGTGCACCTGTTTGCGCGGCGCAATGGCGCGCAGGATCATGTGGTAATTAACCTGCAAAGCCAGGGCGGCGCCGAAACCGACAACGGCGACGGCACTTACACCTATCGCAATTCTCGCACGGGTATTTATACCGACGGCGATACCATTGAAGCGCGTTTTTATACGTTTACACCCGCAAGCGGCCAGATTTTTTATCCCGGCCCGTCAGATAACGTTTGGGCGCAGGTGACTTATAAAGCCGGTTCGGGCTCGGCCTCCAGCACAAGCTCGGACGCTAGCTCAGAATCCAGCGCAAGCTCTGAGTCCAGTATCAGTTCAAGCGCCTCGTCCAGCAGCAGTTCGAGTGTTGCCTCAAGCTCAAGCAGCTCTGTGCCGCTGGGCAGTATTAAGCCGTTGTACGACAGTGGCACCACGCTTGAGCCTGTGATCCAGTTTGATCGCGGCGATGCGTTAGTCACCCGTATTTCCGATCGCGGCCGCGACCGGCACGCCAAAGAAGATCACTTTCAGGCCTATGAGCACTACCTAAGTTTTTACTGGGAAGATCGCACCGCCGCCATCGAAATTGTCGATTACGTGGCTAAAGGTGGCAGTACGGTGCGCATGAATGTCAAAACCGAGTTTCGCCTTAACGATACCGAGGCCGAAAACCGCTGGTTCTATATTGGCAGGAATACCGTGGCCGAGTATTGCGATAACGGCACCATGGTGGTCGAAGACGACCTCAATTACCACAAAGAGCGCAGCCACAATTGCCGCGAGGGCCGCGCCATTCAGATAGGCGACAAGCTAGAGTTTGAGCTTAGCCAATTTCTCGCCCCCGGCGTACCCAACGGCCGCGCGGCCTACTATGGCACCACCTACCTGTATATTGTGGGTGAGGGGCTCGTGCCTTGGGAGGTGGGCGGCACCACGCCCGCCGGTGGCATTAAAGACTCGGTTAAAATCCCCGAAAAAGCCTGGCTAGGTGGCCACACCACCGTGCACGCTATGGCCTCAAACGAGCCAGACAATTTATTTTTACAAATGGCCACCAACACCGGCTACGATAACGCGCAGCCCTTTATGCTCGGCCGGCGCGTACTGCACAGCTCGTTTGTCGATGGTACACACGATGAACGGCCGTTCGAGAACCCGGCCTTTGGCCCGGCAATAGGTGGTGCCGGCCCACTGTTTGTCAACACAAGCTGCGCCGGGTGTCACGTGCGCAACGGCCGCGCTGCACCTAACCCGGTGGGCGAGCATCTGGACAAGTGGGTGTTTAAAGTGGGCGATGCCAACGGCAACCCACACCCGCAGCTAGGGCAGGTGTTGCAACCGGAGGCTAACGGCGGCGCCGGTAGTGAAGGTCAGGTAGCGATTTCATCCTGGACCGAGCAAAACGGTTTGCGCTCGCCTAACTTTGAGTTTAGCGGCGTAACGCCCGAGACTTTCTCGGCGCGTATTGCGCCGCAGCTGGTGGGTATGGGTTTGCTGGAGGCAATTTCTGAGTCAGATATTGTGGCTCAGGCCGACCCTGACGACGACAATAGCGATGGCATCTCTGGCCGTGTGAATCGCGTGGCCGATCCGGCGACCGGCGAGACGCGTTTAGGGCGCTTTGGTTGGAAGGCCGCTAAAGTCAGCGTCAAAGATCAAGTCGCCGGTGCCTTTAATACCGATATGGGCGTAATGACTTCACTGTTCCCGCACCCCGACTGTGGCAGCGAGCAAGAAAACTGCGGCCCCTCGGGCGCTGAGCTGGCCGACTCACACGTCGACAATGTGGTGAAATACATCTCGCTATTAGGCGTGCGTGCGCAGCGCGATTACAACGACCCGGCGGTGATAAACGGTGAAAACCTGTTTGACTCGATTGGCTGCGCCGATTGTCACACGCCCTCGTATCAAACCAGCCAGTTTCACCCGCTGGGCGAGTTGCGCAGCCAGGCGATTAAGCCGTATACCGACTTACTACTGCACGATATGGGCCCGGGCCTTGCCGATAACCTTGGCGAAGGTGAGGCAAGCGGCAGCGAGTGGCGCACCACACCGCTGTGGGGCTTAGGCTTGGCCGCCTGCGTTACCGGCGGCACAACCAACGCCCCGCAGGGCCAACAAGTGTGTACCCCGGTGCACAGCTACCTGCACGATGGCCGCGCACGCACCATCGAAGAGGCCATCTTGTGGCACGGCGGTGAGGGCGAAGCCTCGCGTCAAGGCTACGAGGCGTTATCGCCAGCACAACAAGAGGATGTATTAGCCTTCTTGCGCTCACTGTAAGCGGGCAGGCTAACGGTATTGCCGGGTAGCATCCAAAGCGCGCCTAAACCTTAGGGTTGGGCGCGCTTTTTTGTGATTATTAAATCCGAAAACGTGGCTTTAAATGCCGGGCTGGTAGCCCCTTATAAAGTCGTTGCCGCAAAAGCCACCCAAGCGGCGGTCGTGTTAAAAGTTTTGATCGGGCAAGTGAAGCAAATTGGATCGATAAGTGTTTTTTGGTCATGTCATTCTGAGCAAGCAGGAGTCCAGCGGCTTTATTCTAAGGTCATAGAATAGTCTTTTCCACGTATCCTTCACTGTTCTCTTTTAAGCATAGCGATTCAATACCGCACGACAACAGGTAATCGTAAATACCGTCATAGTATGAAGGGCATCGAGTTTCATCTTGTGCATTACCCTCGGGAACATAAATGACCATACCTTGCCTCGCTCTTGTAAGTAGAACTCTATAGGCATTTTTTAAGTAGCGTTGGCTATCGGAGTTATTGCGTTTTTGCCATTTTGTGCCCTTGAACTGCCAGTGCTCAAAAGCGCCGTTTATAAATCGATAGTCCGCATCCCATGCGACTAAACACCAGTCAAGCTCTAGTCCTTGAACTTGAAATTCGGTAGCTACGTCCTCAAGAAAGTTAGAAGATCGCACATCTTCAAATGGGTTTAGAAACCAGTTTCGAGGGTCTATTTCATTTTTTACATGTATTCCCTCGGGTTTTAATCTTTGCGCACCAGAAGTTGCCAGTATGCCGGCTGACTCGTTGCCTCTTTGTTGCTGTTTGATCCAGTATTTGGCTTTATTCAGGTCGCGGGTAACATAAATGGGGTACTGTTTTTTCAATTGACGTATTTCAGAATAAGTTGCTATTGCTTCTCCGTCGACTAGGTGGTGTATGGCATTTGCTAAGCGTTCAGATCTAAAAGAGCGCATTGAGGTAGATAAATGTAAACTTTCGATCGATTGAGACTTTGTGAATGATGAGTCATTTACTCCATCTGTTACGTAACTCCCCTTAAAAAGGCTGCTGGAATAGTAAACATCCCAGTGATTGAACTTATCTCTTAGCGCATCAATCCATCCTATTAGACCGGTTTCTCCGGTATTGATCTCTTGTCCACCGCCAATCAGTGCCACAATTACGGACCACTCTTTATGGCGGTCCATAAAGTCAATTAAAAGCTCCGGTTCTGACATTGAAAAATTTGGTTTATTTCGTTTTTTTCGCATGAATGAGCTTGTTTGTTCTTTATTCCATGCTCTTTGCGCCTCGTCAAAAACGGCTATTTGTTCAGGTGGCTTGCTTCCATCCAGGTGTGAATCACGAAAGCGGTGAATGTTCTGAATCATCTGCTCAGTGTTTCGGCGTGCATCTCGAATTGTGATATTTGTACGATTTTTCTGATCTTTCGCCAATGCCTCTTGCAGAACAGACACTAAGGGGCCGTTACCGCTAAGAAATACGGAGTAGAGCGAGTCTTCAGGATTGGAGTGCTGGCTTGCTACATTGAGGCCCACTAACGTTTTTCCTGCGCCGGGTACGCCCGTTACAAAGCAAATAGATTTTCTCTTATTGCTTTTACTGTGTCGGATAATGTCGTTGATTTTATTGCTTGTCGTAACAATGCAAGTTTTATCTGCCTCACTACGAGTTATATTCGCGACGCTGTGCGAGCTATAGAGTGCCCGAGCGGCTTCAATAATCGTCGGGGTAGGTAGGTAACCCGATGTGAGCCATTCCGGCACGTTGAAATTAGCAGCGTCGACGTTCTCTATAAACCTGTTAATTGTATTTAACAGTTGTGAAGGAGTAACACACATTGCTTGGGCGACGTCATCTGAATTCAGCACGAAGTTAACTTTTTGCTCTTCCGCATTTGTAGCCATAAGTAAAGGGATAATGACTTTATCGTGGCTACCTCTGTGAAAGTTTTTTAGGTCGAGAGCATAGCCGTGACACTGTCGTAGATCTTCCGCAAGAAACTTTTTAGCACCAACTTTAAACTCAATGACAAAAATCACCCCGCTGACAATTAAGACAACGTCGGCGCGTCGACCTATTCTTGGAATGTACATTTCAAGAAGAAGGTAAGCGTTTTTGATCTCTAAGGTTGTTAGTGTTTCTTTTAGAATCTCAATCTCTTCTGCCCAGGCCCGGGTGGCAATATTTTGCAGGGTTTGAGTGTGAGCCGTGCTTAACTTTCCTAAGATAGAGTCAGTACTTTCGTGGAGAAATAACTGCAAGTCACTAGCGTACATGGCTGGATTAATCATTGGTCACCCCAATGTCAATCAGCTCTGCGGCTTTTACTTCTAGGGCTTGAGCGATCTTAAACAGGTTCAGTAAGCTGACGTTACGTTTGCCGCGCTCAACGCCACTAATGTAGGTTCTATCGAGCTCTGCGCGTGATGCTAATGCCTCTTGAGAGAGGTTTTTATTCAGGCGCCTTTCTTTTATCTTGCCGCCAATAGCAACGAGTAGATGATCTGACATAGGTGTCTCCTTATGATCAGATCATCTTTTTGTGTAGACAATAAGTCTACGGACTATAAGTCACATTTTCTCGGTTAGGGTTAAAGCTGGAAAGTCCGATAGAAGCTAAGCCGCCGGAGAACCCGGCGGCTTAAGGGCTTACAGCTCGCCGTCGGCGGCCATTTTCACGTAAGTGGTATCAAAGCGTAGCTTGATATTGCTTTTGTCGCCGAGTACGGAGGCGTCGCCGAATTCCATGCCGATGACATCGGGGCTGGGGCTGCCTTCGCCCAGTAGGCCCTTATCGAATGAGAACTGGCGAACTTTGTCCATAAAGCCGATTAGGTCTTTATTGCTGGCAAACTCGTAAGCGGATTCGGGCGTGTAGAACAGCATGGTGTCGTCTAGCTGCGCCTCGTAGCCCGCTAAGTCGGTGCCGGCTTGTTCGGCCATGTAGGTGCGGGCGGCTTTGGCTTCGGCGCTGTCGCCTTGCATCAGGGCCAGAGTTTCAAACCAGGCACCTACCAGGGCTTTACCAAACTCTGGGTTGGCTTCTAGCACTTCAGTGTTGGCGGCCATCATGTCGATGATTTCGCCGGGGATTTCTTTCGAGGTGAACACCTCGGTGGCTTTGGGGGCCTCATCCAAAATAATACCCAGCTGTGGGTTCCACACGGCGGCCACGGTGACGTCGTCGGTCATAAAGGTCGATACCGCGTCGGCGTCGGAGGTGTTTACCACGGTGACGTCACGCTCAGACATACCGTGGATATCCAGCGCGCGGGCTAAAAAGTAGTGCGATACCGACAACTCAACCAGGTTGACGTTATGACCTTTAATGTCTTCGACGCTGTCGCCCTCTTTAATGACAAGGCCATCGTTACCGTTGGAGTAATCACCCAAAATCAGGCCGGTGGTGTCCACGCCGTAGGCGGCGGGGATGGTTAGCGCATCCATGTTGGTCATGGCGCAGGCGTCAAACTCGCCGGCGGTGAACTGGTTGATGGACTCGATGTAGTCGTTCATTTGTACCACTTCGATCTCGATGCCGTATTTGTCGGCCCACTTTTTTACAATGCCTTTGTCGTTGGCGTAGGCCCAGGGCATCCAGCCGGCGTAGATAGACCAGGCAACTTTAAACGAGGTTTTTTTCTCGGCGGCGTGTGTGGCCAGGCTAAACACCAAAAGCACGGCGGTAATAATTGTGTAGATAAAAGATTTTTTCTGAGTCATAAGCGGTTACCTGTCGATAAAAGTTAAAGTGAATGACTGAACAGAGGTTGGGTGTAGCGCGTTAGGGTTTCCGCTTCCTGCGAGAGCCAAGATGTTGCGTCTTGTGTTGTGGGGGTTGTTTGCGCGTAGCTGCAATGGGCCTCGATGGTGTCGATGCTAAAGCGCCGCAGGCGCGCGCGACCAAGATCGTCGGTAAAACGGTGCAGCACTTGTTGTTGCTTGTCGTCGAACTCAAACCCGTCGAGTGGCAGTAGCGGCTCACCGTTGCGACTGGGGGCGGTGGTAAGTTGTATTTTATAACCGCCACTCAGCGAGCCGTGAGCCACGGATGTTTCAAATTGCAGCAGTGGTTTGAGGGCGTTAGCATCGCCCTGCGCCGCCACTAAGGCTGCACGAAACTGATTGGCTGGTTGTGCATCAGCCTGGCTGTCGGGCCGCCCCAGTACCAGCGCGGCGTAATCACCACAGACAATTAAGCCACCGCCCCGGTACAGGACGCTGTTGCTATCAAGGCAGGTGTCATCGATCAGGCGCAAGCCCACCAACGGGCCGGGGGCGGAGGGTTGCAAACGCCAGTCTTCGACATAGGCGTTGCTGGGGCACAGCTCGATCATGCAGTTGCCAATGCGGTGCAGTATGCCGGGCTCGGTCCAGCGGTTGTGGTATTGCAGTGAGGTGTCGGCAAGCCAGCTTAAGGCGGCGCCATCCCATTCGCAGGGGGCTTCCCAGCCTTCGTAATTGCCCAGTGTGCGCAGCTCTTGTTCGGTGTATTGCTCCAGCGCTTTGGCGCTAACTTGTTGGCTGTTAATGGGCAGGCGCAAATCGATGGTAAAGTTGCGGCTTTGCAGCCAGCACACGTGGGTGGCTATATCGGTAGTGCCATCGGCAAAGCTGATGGAGCTGCGTTTGTAGTAACCCAGCATCCAGTCGGGTACGCCGCTTTGGGCTTGTGTTGCATGTTTGTTAATAAGCTCAAGTAAGTGCATGGGGTTATCCTTGTGCTCCGCTGTGGTAGCCAAAACTGGACAGACCCTTTGAGCCCTCGGGCATTTGTATCTCGCCCTGTTCGAGTTTGGTTTTTAAGTACTGAAAGGTTTGAATGGTTTGCGCGTATAAATGCTCGCCACAATTGATGGCGGTGTAACGATTTTGGTTGCCGGCCTCTTTGGCGTCGAGCAGTGGCGATATCACCGTGTCGTAATCGCACGCGCAAAACAGCGGAAACGAGTAACGCTCCTCCTGTACTTTGCGTACCCGGTGTGAGGTAGCCACAAACTCGCCGTTGCTTAATACCTCGAGCATGTCGCCGATGTTAATCACAAAGGCGTTATCCACCAGAGGTACGTCAATCCACTCGCCGGCGCCGTTAAGTACCTCTAGCCCCGGTGCGGTAGGTAATAAAATGGTAAAGCACTCGTAATCGGTATGGGCGCCAATACCGGGCCGATCTTGCGGTGCGTTTGCGTTAAACGGATAGTGGATTAAACGCAGTTGGCTCGGTGGGGTTGTCACTAATTTGGTGAGCGTGTCTTCGGGCAAGCCAAGGGCTAGGGCAAAACCCCGAAACAGGTTTTGGCTAACCTCAAGGGCCGCCTCGTAATAGGCTTTTACATCGCGTTTAAAAGCGTCGTCATCGGGCCACTGGGTGGGCCCCAGCATGGGCCTACGACCGTCTTTAGGGAGGTAGTCAAAATTAACGTCGTAGGTTTCTTTGTGGTCGATGTTGCCGTCGCCAAACTGCTCTTCACCCTCGGGTACGTAACCGCTGTGATTAACCGATTGACCAATGTAGTAGCGCATTTTTTGCGCCAGTGGTTGGGCAAAAAAATCGCGCGTGCGGGCTTTTAAGTTTTCGCTTAGGGCGGGTTCGATACCGTGGCCGGTAATGTATAAAAAGCCGACCTCGCGAGCCGCTTTGCCAAGTTGCCCGGCAACGGCTAAGCGATCTTGTAAATCGCTTGAGCGCAAGCCGCTGATATCCACTTGCGGTAACTCGGTAAACGCTGTGTGGGCACTGGGTGTGTTGCTGGATGCCACGACAACCTCCTGAATAATAATTCAAAATGTCGTCTGGTCGTCCAGACAGAAAAACGGTGAAACCGCTCCGGGTCGTCCCGGAAGTTTCTGTTACTTGAGCAATTAATACGCCAACTGCCTGCGTAACAGTTCGGGGATTCTAGTGGTATGTTTTTACGAGGTTTTTTGCACAGTGCGTAACGGCGGCGCTAAAGCCGGAGGTGGGATTGTGCACCAAGCTTAGGCAAGGTTGCGGGCAGCGTGGCCGCACAAGAGCCAAAATGGCGCAGCGGTGCGGCGTACGTAATCGGTAGACTTGACTTGGTTGGCGCGCATTAAAATTTTACGTGTAGCAACCGCAAGTCAAAAATAAGTACCGCATTGGGCCCGATTTTATTGCCCACACCTTTTTTACCCCACGCCAGTTCGGGTGGCACGACAAACTCGTAGCGGGCGCCCTCTTGCATCAGTTGCAGGCCTTCGCGGATGCCGGGGATGGCCTCTTTCATGGTGAATTCGTCGGGGATGCCTTCTTTGTAGGTGTCGCCGATGATTTTGCCGCCCACTAACTGTATGCGCTGGTTGACCTCGACTGTGTCGGCTTCGGTGGGGGTCATGCCATTGCCGTCTTCCAGTACGCGGTAAAGCAAGCCGGTGGCGGTTTCTTGCACGCCCTCTTTTTGGCGGTACTTATCTATGTAGCTCTCGCTGGCGGCGCGGTTTTGGCCGGAGGAGCCTTTATTAAGTTTCTTTTTGCTCATAACTTATTGGTTCATTAAGTGGTTTTAAGATTGATGTTTACAGGTTGTATTAATAGTGGCACGAACCTGTCGTCGCCTGCACGTCGTTTAAATCAGCTGTGCTCGGTTAGCAGGCGGCACAGAGGCGTGTTGATGTAGTAGTTAGCTCGGCCAATTTTTTGTTTTTCTAAAAAATGGTTCTCGACGAGTTGCTCAAGGTATTTGGTCGCGGTGATTCGGGAAACGGATAGCTCCTCCACCACAAACTCGATCTTGGTGTAGGGGTGGCTAAACATATTGTTTAACAACTCCTGCCGGTAAATTTTGGGCAGCTCCTCACGTAGGCGGTGCTTGTACGCTTTCATCAGCTTTTTGATTTCGGTAATCAGCTCGATGGTATTTTGCGCTGTACCGGAAACACCCTCGAGCATATACAGTAGCCAGGGCTCCCAGTGGCCGGTTTCTCGAGCTGCCTGAAGGTGGTGGTAATAGTCGGCCTTGTGGTGGATAAGAAACCGGCTTAAGTACAGCACAGGCAGGTTAAGCAAGTCTTTTGCCACCAGATAAAGCATGTTCAGAATACGGCCGGTACGACCGTTGCCATCGTAAAAGGGATGAATACTTTCAAATTGGTGGTGAATAATCGCCATTTTAACCAGCGGGTCGGCATCGCAGAGTCCGTCGTCGTTGATATACTCCACCAGATTATTCATTAACCGGTCGATGTCTTCGGCGTGCTGCGGCGGGGTGTAGATGACCTCGCCGGTTTTGGAGCTTTTAAGTTCGGTGCCCGGAAGGCGACGAAACCCCGCTTTGTTTTTTTCCAGGGTCTGCTGAATGGTCTGAATATCTGACAGCCGAATCAATTTTTGATGGCGCACCACCTGAAACCCTTGCCTGAGGGCGACCGCGTAGTCTTGCACCTCTTTAGCTGCCGGGTTGAGCAGGTTTTCTTCAAACAGGCTCGCCTTGTAGAGCTCATCGTGAGTGGTGATGATGTTCTCGATCTCAGAGCTGTCTTTTGCCTCTTGCAAACTCAGTGTATTGATCAAGATAGCTTCGTTGGGAATGGTGGCCGCTACGCCTTTTAGCTCTGCCAGAAAGCGGTGCGCTTCGGCGGTTTTTTTTAGTACCGCCCGGGTCTCCAGCTCAGTGATATTGGGCAAGGGGAGTAAAGGGGGATGAAACTCCATCGATGAGACCTTTGGCGTTAGAGTGAGCAATGGCGGTACAATGTGTATATATTTTTGTAAATTCTATACATGTTGTGTCGAGATGTATATTTTTCTTGGTTTTTTATGTTTATTAAGCACGATAGAGTTAGCTTTTTGGTTCTCTCTACAAAATATTACTGTGTGACTGGCTGGGGTGTCGGTCAGCTCAGGCTCAATGGCATCAATGTCGGGTAATAGCCGCAAGCCCTGGCTTTAAGTGACGTATTTGCGTCAGGAGCCTGTCCTTTGTTCTGGGTCCGAGGACACTTTGGCGCAACTGAGTAATAAAACGCCAGGGCCGGGGCTATGGCTTTGTTGTGCCTTGGTAACAGGTAGGCGAGCTGGCCTCGCTTTGGCACTGCTGGTCTTCCTCGGCGATGGCTTCCACCAGGCATTGGCGCAGTATCGGCAGGTGCGATTTGGCCGGGTCGCGGCTGGCGGTGAGCAGCGTGAGGGTGCCGTTGCGGGCGTGGCGCAGCAGCGGGGTAAGGCACTGAGGGTTGCTGTGTAGCTCGTGGCGGTAGGCGTGACCAAAGGCCTCGGGGGTGAGTTCGTCGCGGTGCCAGCACTGGCGCAGGCCGCTCGAGGGCGCGGCGTCCTGATACCAGTCGTCGATCTCCAGCTCTTCACGCTGGCGGCCCCGGGGCCAGAGGCGATCCACCAGAATGCGGATGCCGTCTTGCTGGCTGGGGCTGTCGTATAGCCGTTTAATGGCGACGACGGGTTTCATGGGGGCTCCTCGCGTAGGTACTGTGCGCTAAAGCCCTAGTCTAACGTCTGCGGGGGTTCCGGCTCAAACCGATTCCATTTGCTCGCGCTCGTGCTCGAGTTGTGCCAGTGCCTGCTCGCGGTTAAGGGCATCGGCGGGCGTTAGCAAGGTGACGATCACGCCCGCCAGCAGCGAGACCACAACCGCTGGAATCACCGGGTTGCCCCAAAAGTCGCGATAAAAATTGGCGACGATCAGCGAGGTGATAGAGGCGGCCAGCAGCGCCGCCAGTGCGCCGGCCCAGTTAAAGCGCTGCCAAAAACGCCCCAGTAGGCCGCAAACGAACAAGCCGGCCATGACGGTGGCGATCATGGTGGTGATGTAGCCGATAATATCGTCGGACAGTAACGCAAAGCTTAAAGCGATAAAGATAACCACCACCAGCGATAGGCGCGAGTAGCTAACCACTTTATCGCGCGCGGGCATACGCCCGGTCACCAGGCTAAAAATATCGCGCAGTAAAATGGATACCCCGGCGATGGCGTCGGAGCTGGCGCTGGACATGGTGGCTGACAAGCCGGCAATCAACACCAATACCCCAATAGCCAGTGGTAGTACCTCGGCCGCTAAATAAGGGAAGGCAAAGTTGCGGTTATCCAGCTCGGGGTTTAGGGCGTAGGCGCCCATACCGATAATGGCCGGCACACAAGAGAAGGCTAAGTACAAAGTGCCGGAGGTGTAAAACGATTTGCGCACCGAGCTTACGTTGTGCGCCGAGTAAATGCGCTGACGAAACGACGGTGTGGCCAACACGCCCACAGCGATTACCGCGATAAGCGAAATGCCGTGCACCATGCCAATGGATTCCAGCGCTAAAAATGAGACGTTGGCATCGGGTTGCGCGCTCATTAGGGCATCCCAGCCGCCCACCTGATCAATGGCGAACAGGGCCATTAAAATAAAACCGACGAATAAAATAATGGCCTGTAAGGTGTCGGTCCAGACCACCGCGTTGTAGCCGCCGATAATGACGTAAATGGCAAAGCTTGCCGCGATAATAATTTTGGCCCACTGCAAATCGATATTCGCAATCCAGGCAAGGTATAAGCCGCCGCCTAAAATATGCGCCCCCAGCCAGCCGATACTGGCGATAAAAATAAGCACGGCAACGATATTTTTAACCAATTTGTTGGCGCCCACATAGTAAGAAATCTCTTCACTCATGGTCATAAAGCGTAGCGCGCGTACCGGTGCAAACCACCACCCCAGCAATAAAATACCAATAGCGCCGCCAATGCCGTAAAGGGTTCCGCCCCATCCGTTGGCGTAGCCAAAACCCACGGCGCCCATGGACGAGCCCGTGCCCACCATCGTGGCAACCGTGGTGCCAATAGTCAGAAATATAGGCAGGCCGCGCCCGGCCAGTAAAAAGTCCTCGCCACTTTTGTTGCGCCGTGAGACAAAAACACTCAGGGCGATAAGGGCGAGTATATAAACGGCTAAAGCGGAAAGAAATGTTGTGGTATTCATAGTGAGTGCGCAGCGTTACGGATTATTAGAATGATCAAAGCTTAGAAGAATACGGCGCCCGCTACCGGACGCCGCTGACATTACTCTGGTTTTTTGTAACAGATAACGCCCACTTCGACTTTGCAGTCGACGACTAGGTCGCACACCGAGCAAATACGCGCGGGCGGATGGTCGCCAAAGTTTTCTTTAAAGACTTTGTTAAACGATTGAAAGTAACGGGCGTCGGTTAAGATCACCGTCAGGTGCACCACGTGCTCGCGATCGTACCCGGCGTTGCGCATAATCTTTAGGCAGTTGTCGATGGCCAGTTGTGACTGCTCGACCACGCTGCCCTCGACCACTTCTCCGTCCAGCATCGGGGTTTGCCCCGAGACATACAGCCAGCCATCGGCGCCAGCGGCGTGAGAAAAGGGCAAGTGTTGCCCGCCGGTACCGGTGCTGCCCTCAGCGCCATAACGTTTAATGCTCACAAAGTTTCTCCTCTGCTATAAAAGTGTCAGCAACCTGTGGCTGACGGAATAAAAATTGTCCGGCGCGGCCGGGTACGGTTTGCCCGGGCTGATAACTCAGTACTCCGTTGACCCACACCCGCTCGATACCACTGGCGGCTTGCTTGGGGTTTTCAAAGGTGGCCAAATCGCGCACGTTTTGATAATCAAACAACACTAAGTCGGCCCAGTTGCCCGGCTTAATTTCACCGCGCCCTTTAAGCTGAAATTGTTTTGCGCTTAAGCCACTCATTTTGTGCACCGCCTCGTTTAACGGCAGCAAACCTGTGTCGCGGCTGTAGTGGCCCAGTACCCGGGGGAAGGTGCCCCACAAACGCGGGTGCGGGTGAGGGTCTTTGGGTAAACCGTCCGAGCCGATCATGGTGCGCTTGTAACGTAAGATGTTGCGCACGTCTTGCTCGTCCATGCAGTAGTAGACGGCGCCGGCCGGTTGCAGGCGTTTGGCCGCGCTTAGTAAATCGCACTGCCAGTGCTCGGCAATTTCGTGCAAGTCGCGTCCGGCCTGTTCCGGCTCAGGCTCCGACCAGGTAATAAAAATGCGCGTATCGCTGGTTACCTGGGCTAAATCGAGGGTGCTGGAGCTGGCAGCGTAGGGGTAGCAATCACAGGCGACGGTTTGCTTTTTGGCGGCGTACTCGAGCGTATTAAGCAGTTGCTCGCTGCGGCCCCAGTTGCCTTTGCCGGCGCATTTTAAGTGCGAGATTACCAGCGGCACTTTGCCGTGCTCGGATGTGATAAAGGCTTCGTCCATCGCCTCGAGAATACCGTCAAACTCGGTGCGCAAATGGGTGGTGTAAATGCCGCCGGCGCGGCCCAGCTCGGCCACCATGGCTTTCACCTCGGCGATATCCGATTGTTTGGCGCTGGCGTAGGCGAGCCCCGAGCTCATGCCCAGCGCGCCGTCGGCCATGGCCTGGCGCAAATCGGCGCACATGGCGGTTAACTCTTGCGCGGTGGCGCTGCGGTTAAGCTCGCGCATGTGGTTGTTGCGAATGGCGGTGTGGCCCACCAGCGCACCCACGTTGATGCCGGGCCGGGCCCGCGTGACGGCGTTGGCGTAGTCGCTAAAGCTTGGGTAACAAAAGTCGGCTTGCTGGCCAAGTAAGTTGAGCGGGTCGGGCGGGGCCGCGCTTAAGCGCACCGGGCTGGCACTGATGCCGCAGTTGCCGACGATAACCGTGGTAACCCCCTGACTGATTTTGGTGGGCATGGTCGGGGCGTCGATAACGTTGATGTCATCGTGGGTGTGCACATCGATAAAGCCCGGTGCCAGATGCAGCCCGGCCGCGTCGATAACCTCGCGGGCCTCGCTTTTAAGGTTGATGGCGATGTCGTGAATGCGGCCATTAAGGACGCCGACGTCGGCGGTGTAAATAGGGCCGCCGCTGCCGTCAACAATGTGGGCGCCGCGAATAATGGTATCAAGTGTCATAGTAAACTCACATTCCGTCCATGGGTTACTTCTGATTGATACACTCGGGGCGCCGGGGCGGGTCAGTCTCCTAGCGGTAAGCGATCCTGGCCCTGCTTGTGGTTGTCCAGAGTGTGTTTAATACGCCTGAGCGTTTCCCGGCTTTTGCGTTTGTGGCGGGTGGCGAGCTCGGTTGCCAAAACATCGATGGCCGCCAGCATCACGTAGCGCGAAGCACTGGGTTTAAAAATAAAGTCGGTCTCCATCGTCTCGATGGGAACCAGCTGGTCGACGCCGCGACCCAGCGGTGAATTTTTGGTGGTAATGCCCAGCGCGCGTGCGCCGTATTCCTGCGCGATTTCCATCGCGTCTTGTACATCGGGGCTGTAACCGCCCACCGACAGGCAAATCACCACATCGTTACTGTCTACCGAGGCGGCCGCCATGCGCATCAGCATGGGGTCGGAGTAAGCGGCCGCGCTAAAGCCTAAGCGAAACAGGCGGTACTGAAACTCCTGTGCCATGACGGTAGAGCCGCCCCCTACACCAAAAACCAGCACTTGTCTGGCCGGCGATATCAGCTCAATGGCGCCGCGTATAACGGCCTCTGTCATGAGCGTGGCGTTGTGCTCCAGCGAGTTTTTTACCGCTTCGTATACGCCGTGGGTAGCGCTGGGCTCGACCTTGGCATCGGTATAAAAGCGTTGTCCTACCGCAAGCGATTGCGCCAGGCGCAGTTTTAAATCGCGCACATTGGTGCAATCAACCGCGCGGGCAAAGCGGGTGATGGTCGCTTCACTTACACCGGCGCGCTGCGCCAACTCGCTGATATTGGCGTGCGCGGCAAAGGTCATATCGTCCAGTACCACTCGGGCTATTTTTTGCTCGGCGCCACGCAGCTGGCCAAACATAGTGCTAATGCGCGAGACAATATCGGGTTCATGGGTCACGTTGGGTATCCTTCCATATCTTTTGTTTGTGCCTTGGGGCATGCCCGGACGCAAATGTAAGCGCGCCAGTGCCAGATATGAGAATACGCCAAAGCAAGTATAACTGCAGTGATTGTAAGTATCAAAGATTGACTAAAAATAAAGTTATTTATTATCATTAGGACCAGAATCAAAGCTGCAAACGCTGGGTTAGCCTCTGCCGGAGCGACTAAAGTAGTAAGGTGGCGTTAGCCGGGCTGGATACGTCAAGCCTGCTGCCCTTATAAATTTGTAGCTAAGTGGAATAAATAGGCCTTTCATGAGTGACAACCCTGCTGTGCAACCCGCCTTTGATCTCGATAAAGGCGAATCCGTCAGCCTCAACAATGGTTCGGCGGTAAACCTGTTGAGTGAGGCGATTAGTTTACCGGCCGCGATTATCTACCAGTCGCGATTGGACAACAATATCCAGTGGATGCGGCAATTTGCCGCATCGCGCGGGGTGCAGCTGGCGCCGCACGGCAAAACCACCATGACGCCGGCGTTTTTCCGGCGCCAGCGTGACGCCGGGGCCTGGGGGCTTACCGTGGCTACGGCGCATCAGGCGAGCGCCGCGTATCGCGCGGGTATTGGCCGCGTGTTAATGGCCAATCAACTGGTGGGCCGCGGCAATATGGCGCTGGTGGCCTCAATGCTGGCCAACCCCTCATTCGAGTTTTACTGCCTGGTTGACTCGGTCGCTAATGTGGCTCAGCTGGGGCGTTTTTTTGCCGAGCGCGGTGTAACCCTAAAGGTATTAATCGAAATCGGGGTTAACGGTGGCCGCTGCGGTTGTCGCACCCAAGAGCAGGTAGACACCTTAAGCGCCGCTATTGCGCGCGAGCCAAATCTGGCACTGATGGGTATCGAAACCTATGAAGGTGTTATTGGCGGCGCCGGGGCACCCGAGAAAATTCGCGAGCATTTACTCAAGGTGCGCAACATAGCCGAGCAGCTTATGCAGCGCGGCCAGTTTGCCAGTGATAAAGCTATTTTAACCGGCGCCGGCTCGGCCTGGTACGACATTGTCTGTGAGGTATTTGCCGAGGCAGACTCGAACCTGTTTGTGCCCGTTATTCGGCCCGGTTGTTATCTGATTCACGATCAGGGCATTTACATGGAGGCCCAGCAAAAAGTACGCGAGCGGCTGGGTGATAGTTGCGCGGTGAGTGGCGACTTGCAGTCAGCGCTGGAAATTTGGGCCTATGTGCAATCGATTCCCGAGCCCGGCCAGGCCATTTTAACCGTGGGCAAACGCGACGCCGCGTTTGACGCCGGCCTGCCCCAGCCGAGTTTGCACTACCGACCGGGGCAGCCGGCGCCGGTTACCGCCGACCCCGAGTGGGAGGTTTACCATATTATGGATCAGCACAGTGCCATGCGTTTTGACCCTAAAGCCGATTTGCAGGTGGGTGACATTATTGCGCTGTCGACCTCGCACCCGTGTTTAACGTTCGACAAATGGCGCAAGCTGAACGTGATTGACGATCAATACAACGTACTGGAGCAGGTTGACACATGTTTTTAGCCGCGTGGCAGCGAGCCCTTTATGCGGCCGTTGTGGTTTTACTCGGTGCCGCGTCAGCGGTGCAGGCCGCTGGCAAGCCGGACGTGTTGGCCTTGATGCCCTACCCACAAACGCTGGAGCGTGCCGAGGGTAGCTTACACATCAACGCACCGCTGCAATTTGCACCGGCGGACCGGGTAACGAGCCGGGCACGGGCGGCGCTGCAACGTTTAAATGCCGGCCTACAACAGCGCTCGGATGTTGCGCAAAATGCAGCGCCGATGACGATTAAGGTACAACCATTAGGCGCCGATAATCATGCGCGTTTAACAGCCCCGAAGGTAGAGCTTGTCAGCGATGATGAAGCCTACCAGCTGACCATAAGTGAGGCGGGTATCACCCTGGCGGCACGTACCGATCTCGGGGTGTTGCGCGCGCTTGCGACTCTGGCGCAGCTGGCGGGGGTGTCCGGCCCGGTGCAGTTGCCCTATGTGGCCATTGACGATACCCCGCGTTTTGCCTGGCGCGGGTTACTGCTCGACTCGGTGCGGCACTTTTTGGCGGTTGAGACGATCAAGCGCCAGATCGATGGTATGGCGGCGGCCAAATTAAATGTGTTGCATTGGCACCTAACCGATGATCAGGGCTGGCGCTTTGAATCGCGCGCCTACCCCAAGCTGACCGAGCTTGCCTCCAACGGCAAGTTTTATACCCGGGCACAAATTAAAGAGGTTATTGCCTACGCCGAGGCCCGTGGCATTTACGTGTTGCCCGAGGTTGATATGCCCGGTCATGCCAGCGCCATTGCGGTTGCCTACCCAGAGTTAATGTCCGCTCCCGGCCCCTACCAGCCGGAAGATCGCTGGGGGGTGCACAAGCCGCTGCTTAACCCGGCTAATGAAGGTGTTTACACCTTTGCCAAAGCGATTTTGCAAGAGGTCACCGAGCTGTTCCCGTTTGGCTATGTGCACATAGGTGGCGACGAAGTCGACCCGGAGCACTGGCAAAACAACGCGCAAATTCAGGCATTTATGGCCGAGCAAAGCCTGGCTGATGAGCACGCCTTACACGCCTATTTTAATGGCCGGCTAGCGAGCATTTTAACGCAGCTTGATCGCGCCATGATCGGCTGGGATGAAGTGCTGCACAACGATTTACCCAAGGGCACCGTGGTGCAAAGCTGGCAGGGGCCCGATGCTCTCGGGCGCGCCATCAATGCGGGTTTCCCTGCGCTGTTATCCACAGGATTTTACCTCGATCAGCCACAAAGCTCGGCGTACCACTACCGCGTACAGCTTGAGCCGCAGCCGCTTGATATCGATACCGAAGCGCACCCTGGAGAGCTCTGGCGCAGCTGGCACTTTACCATGCCGCGCAAACGCGGCAGCGCTGTGGCCGGCACTGTGAGTGTGATTGGCAGCGGCGACTCACTGCGTGGGTTTGTCGACTTTAACGGTAAGTCTCGCACCAGTGTGCGAGATTTACAGTGGCAAGACGGGCGACTGAGTTTTGCGCTGGATAGTTGGATGGGGCCGTTGCAAGCAAACTTAACCATTAACGGCGATGCGCTAACGGGCTCGGTGTTAGCGGCCAATGCGCCCTACACCCTAACCGGCGAGTTAATCGCCAGCAGTGAACGCGAGGCGAGTGAGCTGCCTACCGCGATTGCCAAAGATATTATCACCCCGGAAAACCGCGACTTATTGCTCGGCGGAGAAGCGGCGCTGTGGGCCGAGATGGTGGACGAGCACAATATTGATGTGCGCCTGTGGCCACGCGCTTTTGTGGTGGCCGAGCGCTTGTGGTCGAGCCAGGATTTGCGCGATGCAGATTTTATGTATCAGCGTTTAGATAAAGTATCGCCGTGGTCGGCGGAGGTTGTGGGCTTAAAGCATGAGGCGCAATGGCGTGACGGCTTGGCGGCGCTGTTACCCGACGATCAACACCCGTTGGCGTTGGGCGTCACTCGCGCTCTCGAGCCCGCGCAGTATTATCATCGCCACCACGAAAAGTCGGCACACGGCACTTACTCGCGTCGGGATTCGTTAAACAATCCGGTGGATGTGTTGCCGGCCGAGAGTCGCGCGACGCAAAAGTTTGCGGGTGATGTTGAGCGCTGGTTGAGCGACCGGGACAATACCGCTGCGCTGGTAGCGGCGCAGGCACAATTAAACGGCTGGCAACAAGACGCTCAGGCGCTGGTAAATAAACTGCAAAAGAACGACCCGGCTAACTTGCTGGCGGTTACGCAATCGTTGCAACAGGTGAGTGAGTGGGGACAAAAAATTCTGGCGGCTGAGGCCCAGGGGAAACCTTTGTCCGACACCGAGTACCAGCGGGCCCGGGCTGATTTACAGCGGGCCATGCAAATACAAGATGAAATGATCGTCGCTCCGGCGCGTGTTGTTAATAGGTTGCTTGCGGTTATAAAAGCGGGCAACGGAAAAGTTTAAAGTCTGTTCCATAACTGGCTTTTGGTGCTCCAGAGCACCTTTTTTATTCTACATCTTTGGTTGACCACTGATGCAATACAACGAAGGTGAAACCTTCGAAAAGGATGACGACATGAAAAATAAAATGTGTCTTAGCGCGTTGGCACTGGCAGTGGTGACACAGGTGGCTTGCGCGGCGACACCGCCCGCCCCGGCAACGGAAGACTGGTTGCCCGAGCACAGTTTTACCTCGGGCGTGGAGGGGCCGGCCGTAGACCGTTACGGCAACCTGTACGCGGTAAACTTTGAGCGTCAGGGTACCATTGGTGTGGTAGCCGACAAAAATAGTGCCGAGATTTTGCTTAGCTTAAGTAACGACAGCATCGGCAACGCCATTCGTTTTAATGCACAGGGCGATATGTTTATTGCCGATTACGTGAATCATAACGTGTTAAAAGTAAGCGCCGCCGATAAAAGCGTGAGTGTTTTTGCCCACGATGACAATATGAATCAGCCCAATGACATTGTGCTGGCCGACAGTGGTGTGATTTACGCCAGCGACCCCAACTGGGCCGATAGCACCGGCCAGCTTTGGCGTGTCGATACCGACGGGGCAACGCAATTGTTAGAGGCCAATATGGGTACCACCAACGGTATCGAGCTGAGCCCCGACGGCCGTGTGTTGTACGTAAACGAAAGCGTACAGCGCAAGGTGTGGCGCTATGACGTAACCCCCGGGGGCGATATTGCCAATAAACAGCTGTTTTACCGCTTTGCCGATTTTGGTATGGACGGCATGAGCGTGGACGTGGCCGGCAATCTTTATATCGCCCGTTACGGCGCCGGGCAGGTAGCTGTTTTATCGCCCAACGGTGAGTTGCTGCGCACCGTTAGCTTAACCGGCCAGCACCCCACCAACATTACGTTTGGCGGCGATGATGGCAAGCGTGCGTTTGTTACCATGCAAAAGCGCGGCACGATTGAATCGTTTGTGAATGATTTGCCTGGCAGTGACTGGGCTAAAATGCATCGTGAGTGATAGTTAGGGGCTTATAAACTTAGGCAAAAAATAACCAGTAAACCAATAGCGCATACAAAGCGTATTGCAGCGCATAATACAAACGCCGGTTATAGGCTTTTAGCTTTTTGCCTAAAATGCGTACCTGATACACGGAGCCGAAAATACGGTTTAAGAAGCCGACTTTATCGCCGGGCATATTCTTGGTCGCCGAGGCCGACATGACCGCACGGGAAAACCCCCGGTTAATCCAGTCGATGGGTGCGAAGGTAACGGGGCGCTTAATATCTAAAAACAAGACAATGCGATTTTTCTCGGTGGTGTTTTCGGCGTAGTGGATATAGGTTTCGTCAAACATAACGGCTTCGCCATCGCGCCAACTGTATTTCTCGCCGTCGACATTGATGTAGCAGTTGTCATCGTTAGGGGTAACCAGCCCCAAATGGTAGCGCAGTGAGCCGGCGTAGGGGTCGCGGTGTTTTACCAGCGTGGCACCCGGTGGCAGCATGGCAAACATGGCGCCTTTTACCGAGGGTTGCGCTTGCAGCAGCTCGATGGTTGTAGGGCACAGGCGGGCGGCGGATTTAACCGGGTCGCCGTACCAGCTTAAGTAAAAGCGCTTCCAGCCGGTGCGAAAAAACGAGTTAAAACCTAAGTCATCCAGATCGTCCGATGCTTTTATGTGTGCCTCGCTGTTTAGCGCCAGTGCTTCATCGCGAATGGTTTGCCAGTTGTCTTGCAGGCTTTGCAGCTCGGGAAAGTGGCTGACATCCAGATAGGGCGTGTTTTTCTCTCTGGAGAACGCATAAAACAGGCAGTTAAGCGGCGCCATTAAATTAGAGTGGTCGGTAAGCCGGCGGGTTAATTTTTCGTGGCGCACCTTGCCCCGCAGTTGCACATAGCAGGCACAGACAACAAATAAGACAAAAACAACAATCCCCATGGATCATCTCCTTTTGCTTCGCCTGATTCCCCTTGCCTTATGGCAGACGTCATTCGACCCGCCCAGGTGATTGGGGCGCTCGCTAAGTGACGGGGATATTATTGTTATTGCGAAATTGAACAAATATAGGTTGAGGTGCATTGGCACCCGGAAAGCCGCCATAATAACGTATGCTACGTGAGCTGGGCAGTAGAGGTTGGCAAAAATTGGTAAAGCTAATGGTCTCGCGGCTACAAGTCTTTATCGACGGCATCGACCATTGCGGCAATACCACCGCCGCGCAGCTTATTGAGTAAGGTGGCAAATTGCTCAAATTCAGTCACTGGTACTTTGCCGTTTTCGTTGGGGTGTAAGCGATTTTTTTTGACCATGGTGTCGACAAAGTGACGGCTGGTGCCCAGACGCGCTGCACATTCGTCCAGGGTTAAAAAGTCGCTCATGTTGGGGCTCCGCTGTGTGGTTAAACGGCGCGGCCTGAGCTGCGCCCGGCTGCGCGATGCCATTGTAGTACACATTAGATTCACACGCTTGCCGGCAGTCGCAAAGTGCCGGGGCGGCTCGGTAACAGCCCGCCGCTTATGCCGTGGCGGGCAGGTTGGGTTATTGATTCTGTTGCGTCCAACTCGGTTGCGGCTTTTTACTAAATTCTGCCGGCACCTCAAAGATACTGTCGGAAACCTGCTCGATGCGGGCGCTGGTGATGTGGTAGCGATAGCTGAGCACCGGCTCGGACGCGTCGGGAGCGAGTTGTTTGGCAACCGCCTCCCCCATCATATTACCGGCCATGTCTTTCAGCGCGCCTAGCGGGTCGGTCGCCGAGCTGGTTTGTGCCGCGGGTGTTGTCTCGTCTTGGCAGGCGTTGTTATCCGCGTACCAGTTTAGGTCGATATTGATTGGGTAGCCCTCAATGGAGGCCAGTTTTTGGCTAACCTCGTTGTCCCACTGCTGGGACTGGCCACTGGTGTCGCCGCTAAACACCGATAGCGAGCGGAAAATGCTTTCAGGTAAGAACTTAGCCAGCGGGCTGTTGCCAAGCTCTGCCTCTTTTATATAGGCATCGGTAATCTGGTCGTGGATTTGCCATACTTTTTGGATGTCGGCATCCGGTGGCGTGGTCCAAAAATCGATTTGTAGGCTGTTTTGGTTTTGTCGCTGAGAGCTATCCTGCTGAACCAGCTCCCACTTGGCCTGATACAGCTTGGTGGGGTAGCCGTTAAGTGTTTTGCGCTGGCCGGTATCTTCCACGGTGAAGCTGTTTTTGGTCATTGTCAGTGGGCAACTGGTGTTGTCTTCCGGGTCGTAGGCTTCGGGCTGGTCTGTGCCCTCCGTTGAACTTCCCAGTGCGTCGAGCATGTTAACCAGGCTCGGGCACTCGCTAATCTCACACTCGTAGTACTCGCGGAGGTTGAAGTTCACCACGGTGGCCTTGGCTTGATCCAGACGAAAGATGTCCGCGCTGTGTTGGTCGCCGCCCAGCATCTTGCCCCACCAGGCATCCAGAGTGGTTTTGTTCTCGATGGTGCGGCGATCTTTGCGGGTGTAAACGGTTTGGCTACCGCGAAAGTCCGGCAGTAGCGAGCCGGTGACTTCGGTGCTTGCCTGTATCACGGCGGTTTCGTGCTTGGGAGTGTTGGCGGTGTCGGGGCGTTGATAGGCGGTTGGCGCCGAGGTGCAGCCCGCGAGGGCGAGCCCCAGTATTGTTAGTGAGCTCAGGTACGACTTGTCCATGCAGAGAATCTCCGTTTCGTTTGGCTGCCAAGCGGTTAATAGCGATTGGGCGCCTTTGGGAGGTGGCGAGGTTTGTTTTGGGCTAAAAGTCTATCAAACTTCTGTGGCGCAGGGACGGGCAGAGCTCGCAAAATCTGCGCGCGCCGAGCCCGGGGCTTATGTTTTTTTGCCGGTTGCAATGGCGAGGCGGCTTTTACCCGCGGTACTTACGGGCTCTGGATACGTGGCATAATGTTCACTATAGTGAGCAAACACTTGATTGCCGGCAGCGGCGCTAAGGCTGACGGCGCGAGCGACGCTCTTGTGGCAAATACGCCAAGGCGTGGGCCAGACAAACAATACGCCTGTAGGCGTTGGGTACAATTTGGATATGACATATGAGTAAAGGCATCTTATACACCGTATCGGCACCCTCTGGCGCCGGTAAAACCAGCTTGGTTCGCGCTCTGGTCGAGTCCAACCCCGAGGTGTGTGTATCTGTGTCGCATACCACCCGGGTTAAGCGGCCCGGTGAGGTTGAAGGTGCCGATTACCACTTTACCAGCCACGACGCGTTTGAGGCGATGCTGGAGCAGGGCGATTTTTTAGAGCACGCCCGGGTGTTTGGCAACCTATACGGCACTAGCCAACAGTGGGTTGAGCAGACGTTAAGCTCTGGTATTGATGTTATTTTAGAAATCGACTGGCAGGGCGCCGAGCAAGTGCGTCGCTTGATGCCCGATACCGTGAGCCTGTTTATTTTGCCCCCGTCACTGCCCTGTTTGCGTCAGCGCTTAACGGGCCGTGGGCAAGATGACCCGGCTGTGATTGCCGCGCGTATGGAAGAGGCAATGAATGAGATCTCTCACTATGTTGAGGCTGATTACCTGATTATTAACGACGACTTCACTATTGCGTTGGCGCAGTTTCAGGCGCTGATTACCAGCCAGCACTTGCGTCAGCAGTTTCAGGCCGAGCGTCATAGCGAGCTGCTGAGCGCCCTGCTGGCAAAATAATGCCCCGGTTTGGGCTTTTGCCCTTCCCCCGATGGGTAATTTGTGTACAATATCGCCCCCGCCTCGCGCCGACTCTGGCTCTTGGGGCGTTTGTACCGCATAATACCCTGTAGGGCGCACCTGCCGCCCCGCCTATGTTTAAGTGGGCGGACAGACATTTTAGACTGACGGAAATCGACGGAAAACTTATGGCACGTATTACTGTTGAAGATTGCTTGGATCACGTAGATAACCGCTTTGAGCTGGTGATGGTAAGCAGCAAGCGCGCACGCCAATTGGCGGTGGGCGGCAAAGAGCCCCATGTCGCGGAAGAAAACGACAAGCCTACCGTAATCGCGTTGCGCGAGATCGAAGAAGGCTTTATTGATGCCAGCATCCTGCTGGAGCGTGACGAGCCAGCACCGGCCCCGCGAGTTGAAGAGCACCACAATTTCGAATCGCACATTTAAGTTTTACGCGGGTTACCCCGCAAATTTGGGAGGATAGCGTTGTTAACCATTGAGGCTCTGAGCCATCGGCTTTCGTCTTATTTGGAACCCTCGCAAATTGACCAGGTCAAGCGCGCCTACTATTACGCCGAGCAGGCGCACGACGGCCAAATGCGCCGCTCGGGTGAGGCCTACATTACTCACCCGCTGGCGGTAGCGGATATCTTAAGCGGCATGCATATGGACCATCAGAGCCTGATGGCCGCGATGCTGCACGATGTAATTGAAGACACCGGTATTGCTAAAAAAGCCATCGCCAAGCAATTTGGCGACTCGGTTGCCGAGCTGGTGGACGGCGTGAGCAAGCTCACCCAGATCGAGTTTGAGTCTCAGGCCGAAAAGCAGGCCGAAAACTTCCAGAAAATGGCACTGGCCATGGCTGATGACCTGCGGGTTATTTTGGTCAAACTGGCCGATCGCCTGCACAATATGCGTACCCTTGGCGCTATGCCACCCCACAAAAAACGCCGTATCGCCAAAGAAACCCTCGAGATTTACGCCCCCATTGCCCACCGCCTGGGCATGAACGATTTGCGCCTGGAGTTTGAAGATCGCGGCTTTTACGCCATGTACCCGTTGCGTGCGACGAGGATGCAGGCGGCGCTAAAAACGGCCCGCGGCAACCGCAAAGAGCTGGTCGAGCAGATTCAGGCGGCCATCGAAAAACGTCTGGGCCGCGAAAAAGTCAACGCCGTGGTGATTGGCCGCGAGAAACACCTGTACAGCATTTATCAAAAAATGCGGCAGAAGAAGAAGTTTTTTAAAGAGATTATGGATGTCTACGCGTTTCGGATTATCGTCGATAGCGTAGACGCCTGTTACCGGGCGCTGGGGGTGATCCACAACCAGTACAAGCCGGTGGCCGGTGAGTTTAAAGATTATATTGCCATCCCCAAGGCCAATGGCTATCAGTCGCTGCACACCGTTTTGGTGGGTATGCACGGGGTGCCCATCGAGGTGCAAATTCGCACCAAAGAGATGGACGAGATGGCCAATACCGGTATCGCGGCGCACTTTTTGTACAAGTCCAATAGCGACGAGGCCTTGAGTGGCAGCCACAACCGCGCCCGGCAGTGGGTGCAGGGCCTGCTGGAGATGCAGCGCCGCGCCGGCGACTCTTTGGAGTTTATCGAAAACGTAAAAATCGATCTGTTCCCCGACGAAGTTTACGTGTTTACCCCCAAAGGTAAGATTGTCGAGCTGCCGCACGGCGCCACGGCGGTGGATTTTGCCTACGCGGTACACACGGATATTGGCAACTCCTGTGTGGCCTGCCGTATTAATGGTCGCCTGGCGCCCTTGTCACAGCCGCTACAAAGCGGGCAGAAAGTTACCATTATTACCGCTTCGGGGGCCCAGCCTAACCCTACCTGGCTGAATTTTGCCATTTCGGGCAAAGCGCGCAGCGCCATTCGCCATTACCTGAAACACCAGCGCCACCACCATTCGGTTACCTTGGGTAAGCGCATGCTGGCCCGGGCTATGGCGGATATCGATTTAAACGTCGACGAGCTGACCGAAGAGCAGACCGACAAACTGCTCAGCTCTACCGGCCTTGCCTCGCTCGATGCGCTCTATGAGGATATCGGCTTGGGTAACCGTATTGCCTACGCAGTAACTAAACTGCTGCAGCCCGATGCCGACATTACCCCGCGCGGCGGCAGCATCTATTCGCCGTTAACCATCGATAGCTCTGACGGTGTTTTGATTACTTTTGCCCGCTGCTGCCGGCCGATTCCGGGAGACCCGATTATCGGTCACATTAGCTCGGGTAAGGGTTTGGTGATTCACCAGGAGAGTTGCCATAACCTGGCCGAAATTCGTCACAACCCCGAAAAAATCAGCCATGTAAACTGGGCCCCTACCGTCTCCGGCGAGTTTTTGGTGGATATCAGGGTGGAGGTTGAGTCCGAGCGCGGGATTATCGCCACCCTGGCGACGCGCATTACTGAGCAGGGCGGCAACATCGAGAACATTCTCGTTAACGAGCGCGACGCCCACAACAGCGTCATTAGCTTATGCATCGGCGTGCAAAACCGGATTCACTTGGCCAATATTATGCGCCGTATCCGAAACCTTAGCTTTGTCATCCGGATTCAGCGCAGTAAAAACTAGGGTGTTACAGCACACTAGCACCAGCCGCATTCGTTACTCTCTGATTCTTCCCCCGCGATTACCCCCGGTGGTGCTTGGCGCCTGCCGCTGTGGCGCGGCGCGGCTGCCACCGCTGCTGGGGGTGGCGCGCCGCTCGATGGTGTTACGGGGCGAGCCGCTGTAAGCCGGGCGGCTGTTGCCGGGTTGACGCTGAATGGTGGACGGGCTCGTCCGTGGCTGCTGATACTGGGTGCGCGGCGTTGCACGGCTTGTGGCTGTGCGATTAGTCACTGCGCGGCTATCGTTGCCCGCCGCCCGGGTCGCGGGGCGGCTTGTCTGGGTAGTGTGGCGCCTAACGCTGGTTTGCGGCTGGGCCCGGGGCGCGGCAGTGCGTTTTACGGTATTGGGCGAGCGGGTGGCACTGGTACCGCCAAGCGCATTCAACCGGCTAGAGTGGTGCCGCAATTGGCGCGTTACCTGTTCGCGCTGGCGGTCGCTGATATTGCGCCCGCGCTGCGGGTAGGTGTCACGGGCGCCGGCCCACGGTTGGCGGTAATGCACATTGCGGCGATGGTTGTGGTCGTGCCGCCAGTGCTGGGTGTATTCCCGGTGGTAACCATAGTGGCGGTGTGAGCCGTAATAGTAAGGGCGATTAACGTTAATCACCACTGTGCGGCTGGGCCAGTAAAAGCCGCTAAAGTAAAACCAGTCACCCACCGGGGCCGAAACGCCCCAGTAAAATCCGCTGCGGTAGCGTGGTGGCTGCGGCCAGTAAACCGGCGGGTACGCGGACCAGCGCCAGGTGCCATACACGGTGCGGGTGTCGTAATAAGGCACGTACACCACCTCGCGCTGAACCGGTTGAATCACAATCTGTTTTTCTTCGCGCACTACAGTTTGGTGCTCCATTTGCTGCAGGCTGCCGTTGTCCCATGCCTGTTGGCGCAGCGCCTGTACCGCCTCGAGTGTGCGCTCTTCATCGGCTAAAAACGCCTCCCCCAACTCCTGCGACCATAGTAAGTCCTCACTTAGCCGCGCGAGCAGGTCCGGAAAGGCCAGTAGCGCCTTAACGCTTGGGTCCCAGGGCTCATTTTGGGCGCGATTAACCGCCTCTTCGCCGCTTAAATCATCGTGCTGCTTAGCCCAGCGGTCGGCCTGCACAATTTCTAGGGGGTACGTTGAGGCAATTAACACGTGGGTGAGCACGGTATCGGGGTATAGCGCGATGGGGGCGAGCAGCTGCTGTAGCTTTTCGTCGCTAACAGGCTCGGCAGCGTTGGAGAGTGCCGCTAATAACAGCAGTGCTGTGGCGGCTGAGCGCTGTAAAAGGTGTTTTATGGACATCATCGTGGGCCTCCGGGTGCCTATAAAGTGCAGGCTAGAGTCACAGTGTAACGCGGCTAACTTAATACCGCCTGAACGCCTTAACAGTATTTAGCAGGCTGCTAGACACAGCGAGGGGCCGGACAATTCCCCGTAGAGGAATAATGATTTAGTGGCTAATAGGTAATCGATTTAACTCAGGCATAGGCCGGACGCCTCGCTGTGCTATATATCAATAGAGGTTGTTTGTGGTTGGTACGGCCTCGCATACATCCCACTAATGAAAGGGTAACACTATGGATATCACGGGTTTGATTATTTTTCTCTTGATTGGCGCGGTGGCCGGTTGGTTGGCCGGGTTGCTGATGAAGGGTGGTGGCTTTGGCCTGCTGGGGAATATTATCGTTGGCATTATTGGGGCCGTAATCGGGGGCTTTGTGTTCTCGCTGTTGGGCATTTCCGCCGGTGGCTTAATTGGTGCCATTATCACTGCAACCATTGGCGCTGTACTGCTGCTCTTTATTGTTGGGCTGGTTAAAAGGGCGTAGGTTTAAGCTGGCGCCGGGCTCCTCCGGCGTTGGCTGCCCTGCCTGTTACTTGGCCATTTAGCGGTGTTGGTTGTGCGTACTGGTTAGCCAAACAGAAAAAATAACGCACTTTAAATGCCCGTCACCCGATTGCTTATTCCGCTTAGCCCTGGGTTTTTGCCGACAACCACACACTATAGAGCTTAACTTTACCCCCATTTACGGGCGTCCCATGTATTATTTTCCTCTCGTTCACTTTAATTGTAATACAAGATAAGTTGTTGATAATAAAGCATAAGTTGTGTCCCGCTTTGGGTTTAGTAAAGTGAGACACGCCATGTTATCGCTACCTGTCAAAGTGGGACGACGCTTTTGCGACAAAAGCGCGATATTGGCTGGGGATAGGCTAACAACAGTTGGCTCGCTATAAAAATAAATGTATTTGAGGATCAGCTTCATGATGACCAAACACAAGTTTAGAAGAAATCTTATCGCCACCGCGGTTGCGTCATGCACACTCGCCGGGATGGCAAATATTGCCCACGCTCAAAATGACGACGAAATGCTCGAAGAGGTGATTGTCACCGGCATCCGTGCCAGTCTGGAGCGTTCTATGGATCTAAAGCGCGACGCCAGTGGTGTTGTTGACGCGATTTCAGCAGAAGACATTGGTAAGTTCCCCGATACCAACTTGGCAGAATCGCTACAGCGCATAACTGGTGTGTCTATTGACCGTCGTGATGGTGAAGGCTCAAAAGTTACCGTGCGTGGTCTGGGGCCAGACTTTAACTTGGTTACCCTAAACGGACGTCAAATGCCCGGTGCCAGTATTGAGGCAACTGTTGCTTCTGGTTCGCGCTCGTTTGATTTTGGGAATATCGCGTCTGAGGGCGTTTCTGCCGTAGAAGTTTACAAAACCTCTCGCGCCGATGTTTCTCCGGGCGGTATGGGCGCCACTATTAATATCGTGACGCCACGCCCACTGGAAAACGATACTCGCGCCTCTATTGGCGTTAAAGGTGTGTGGGATGAGTCGTCCACTGACTCAGAGCTGACGCCGGAAATCTCTGGTATCTACTCCAACTCATTTAACGATGGCATGTTTGGTGTGGCTGTTACCGGTAGCTACCAAGAGCGTAAAGGTGGCTCGGCCGCTGCACAAATTGGTACGGGTTGGAACTCATTCCCCGGTACCGTAGTACAGGATTGGAGTGAAGGTGCTGTTGCGGGTGTTGATAATGCCTGGGGTGGTATCGACTTCCTGAATGGCAACCACCAAAACCAGCCGTCACCGGATGATATTTACTCGACCCCTCAGCAAATGGGCTATGTGTTTACTGAGTTTGAGCGTAAGCGCACCAATGGTCAGCTGACTTTGCAGTTTGCGCCTACAGACAACCTGACGGCTACACTGGATTACACCTATAGCGAAAACGAAATCAGCTCGACTTATAACGACATCGGCGGTTGGTTTAACTTTGGTGGTCAAAACACCATCTTTAGCGATGCAGAATCCCCCGGTGTACAAACCCCGTTACTGTACTCAGAAGACATGACCGATGGCGATTTGCCAATGGGTGTGGGCGAGCAGGCAGTTTCTTATGAAAATGACTCTATTGGCTTTAATGTTGAGTGGAACCCCATTGATCCACTGACTTTGAGCCTGGATGTTCATAGCTCAACCGCAGAAGCCAAGCCAGGTAATGAGTTCGGTAATAGCGTAGGTATTGCGGTATCGGCTTATGTGCGTGATCGCTCGACCGTTAACGTGGCCGGCGAAATGCCTGTGTTGATCCTGGATGTCCTGGATGGCGCCGGTGGCACCGCTCTTCGCCCAGAAGACTTACAGGTATCGGGTAGCTACTTCCGTAATAGCCAGATGAAGCACGATATCGACCAGATCCAAATCGACGGTGAGTGGGAGTTTAACGATTCGTTACGCTTGCAGTTCGGCGTGGCGCGTACCGAGAGCGATTACCAGTCAGCATTCTCAAATGTACAGCGTGAAACCTGGGGCGGCTTGGGCGAGCCGGGCGAAATGCCTGCTGAGTGGTTTACCCCAGAGACTATTCTCGATCGCTTTAACGGCTCTTACGGCGAAACCTCCGCTGAAGATATCGCCTTTTTGGGTGGCAGCAACAATATGCCGCTAAACCAACGCTTCTCATTTGATTTTTACGATGTGCGTGACTTTGCCGCGGCAAACTATGACGATGGTGCCGGTACTGGCGACTGTTCCGATGGATCTACCTGGTACTGTGCTAAGGCGCCCGATCAGTACAACGGTGTGAAAGAAAATTCTGACTCTGCCTACGTACAGGTTAACTTTGATAGCGAAATCGCCAGCATGCCTTTTGGTTTAAATGCCGGTTTGCGCTATGAATCTACCGAGATCGAAACCCCCGCTACCGCACAGGGTTACGGCCCAATCAGCTGGGTGTCGGCGAACGAGTTTTCAATGCCGATGGTGGGTGAGCCTTCGGATATCATTGACACCGGTGAATACGACTTCTTGCTGCCATCGATTGATGCCAGGTTAGAAGTGATACAGGATGTGGTTGTACGTGCATCTTATGGTCAGAGTATTGCGCGCCCCAACTGGTTGGATATGCGCGGTGGCACTAGCTACGCGGATAATCCACGGATTGATGGTGCAACGGCTACTCGCGGTGCGCCAGGGCTTGAGCCTTACAAGTCGGATAACATCGATTTATCGGTAGAGTGGTACTACGGCGACGCCAGCTATGTATCGGTAGGTTACTTCGAGAAAGAAGTTGAAAACTTTATCGGATCTCGTGTTGTTGAAGAGGATGGTCCTCTGGATAACACGCCACACCCTGCCATGGGCCCTCGCTACGATGAGGCGGTCGCCGCTGTTGGCCGTGATGCTGTGCTAATTCGTGAGTACATCTACGATAATTATGCCGATCCTGAGACCGCCTACTTGGATGCCAGTGGCAATATCGTGATCGTGGGTATTCCGGGTGAGGACATGAATACGCCCGTGGATGTCACCGAAACGGCTAACTCTGATCGTGTCGTTAACATCGACGGCTGGGAGCTGGCCGTTCAGCACAACTTCTGGGACACTGGTTTTGGTGTGATTGCTAACTACACCATGGTTGATGCAGACACAGCCTTTGACAACATGCTGTTGAACGAGCCGCAATTCTCGATCACCGGTGTGAGTGATACGGCCAACTTTATCGCCTTCTACGAGAAGCACGGCTTCCAGGCTCGTGTGGCTTACAACTGGCGCGATTCGTTCCTGGCATCAGGTACTTCAGGCACGGGTAACAACCCAATCTATGTTGATGAGTACAGTCAGGTTGACGTTAACGTTAGCTACGACTTGACGGATAACCTGTCGATCTTTGCTGAAGGGTTAAACATCACTGAAGAAGCCGGACGTAACTATGGTCGCTCTACTGACCAGGTGCTTGGTTACTACGAAGGTTATGCACGCTACAATATTGGTGCTCGTTACACCTTCTAATAGTGTTTGATATGGGTGATGCTCGGGCTTTGGTCTGAGCTAACCTAGCGCAGGGAAAGCCGCTAACTTGTTAGCGGCTTTTCTTTGTTATGAGGTATTGATGTATAGTTAAAGCTATGTCGTAATGATTTTTGCTGCCAGTTTGTTAGCCGAAATCATTACTAGATCGCTTTAATAAAATGATAATGAAGGAGTGGCGTCATGGCCAACACTGTATTGTTGACAGCCGACAAGCATAAACACCTAAAAGTTCAGCTCAAATATTCGAGCGCTTTGGGTGATAATGTGATGTGGTCTCCCACCTATCCTGCCGAGTTTCGTAGTGTGCAGGCTGATTACCCGATTTTATTCCATAAAGATGCCAAAGCGGGTGGATTTATACCTGCGGCATTATTTGGCTTAGAGCAAGGTGAAAACCTTTTCCTTGATGAGAGTGGTGAGTGGGATGCGGCTTATATCCCTTTGATGATGCAACGAATTCCATTCTCTATTGGCTTGTACGGTGAAGATAAAAAACGTCTGGTTAATATCGACCTTGATCATCCAAAAGTAAGTGAAACAGACGGGGCCGCCCTGTTTGAAGAACACGGCGCCCCTACTGAGTACCTTGAGCGGATGTCCGGTATGCTTGAGGCTATACACATTTGGATTGAGCACAACAACGCTTTTATAGCGGCAATCACAGACTTGAACCTGTTGGAGCCAGTGACGGTGGATATTACCTTAGACAATGGCACGCAAGGTCAACTGATGGGTTTTTATGCCGTCAATGAGGACAAGTTAAAACAGCTCGATGCGGCAGCATTTCACCTGTTGTATGAGCAGGACTTTCTGGAGCCCATCTATATGGCGATTGCCTCAGTTACAAATATTCGGAAGTTAATTAATCGCAAATCAAAGCAGGCTTCTCCAGCCAGCTTAGCGTCATAGATGCTGTGAGTGCATCGTCTAAGAATATAACAACGGTTGATTGTAGCAGTGGGTTGCCGCTTGCCGATTTACACGCTGTTTTAGATGCGGATACGCCGGTAAAATTTGAGGGTTTGATCAGTGGTTGGCCGGCGGTTAAGGCGGCTAAGCGCTCCGCCGAGGAGCTGTTTTCTTACCTGCAGCAGTTTGATGCTCGCTTGCCTTTAACCGTTTATTCCGGTCTGCAGGACGGCGAGCCGAGTATTGGTTATAAAAAGGATTTTAGTGGTTACACCTTTGAGCGTGGCACTGCTTTATTGCAGCAAGTGGCCGACAAATTAACGCTGGGGCAGGCGCGGGCTTTGTACGTAGGCTCAAGTTTGGTCGATCGTTGGTTGCCTGGGTTCAAGGCGGAGAATGATCTCGATATTGGCGCTGATAAGCCTACCGTAAATTTCTGGCTGGGTAACGAAACTACGGTCGCAGCGCACAATGATAGCCCGGATAACGTGGCGTGTTGTGTAAGTGGGCGGCGGGTATTTACGTTGTTTCCGCCCGATCAAATAAAAAACTTGTACTTGGGCCCCGTGGATCAGACACCCTCTGGCCGCGCAATAAGCTTGGTCGATTTTGATCGGCCGGACTATACAGTCTTCCCCAACTTTAAAGAGGCTATAAGCCAATCAGTTGAGTGTGTATTGCAACCGGGTGATGCGATCTACATTCCGTCGCTGTGGTGGCATCATGTGAGGGGAACTGACCGCGTTAACATGCTCGTTAACTACTGGTGGCGCAAGACGCCAGAATATAAGGGCGCGCCGGATTTGGCGCTTGAGCATGCTATATTGGCTTTGCGGGGCCTGCCAGAGCCTCAGCGTCGCGCGTGGCGAGCCATGTTTGAGCATTACGTCTTTAATTCGGACGATGCTGCACAGCAGCATATCCCTGAGGGCGTGAGGGGCATTCTCGACACGAAAAATGAGCGGGCGATACGGCTGGGTTGGCTAAATTTTGCAAAAAAACTGAAAAGTTAGTCGTCAATAACGATTCTAACAATAGAAAATATGACCGACACCATTAAAAAAATCGTAATTCTTGGCGGCGGTACGGCCGGCTGGATAACCGCTGGGCTGTTGGCGGCTGAGCATGCCGTTGGGTCAGATCCCGGAGGGATTCAAATAGTCGTACTTGAATCGCCGGATGTGGCGCCGATTGGTGTGGGAGAGGGCACCTGGCCTTCTATGCGCGATACGTTAAAAAAAATAGGTATCAATGAGACAGAATTTATTCGTACTTGTAATGTGAGTTTTAAGCAGGGGTCGAAATTTGTTGGCTGGTCCGTAGGGCAAGGTGAGCATTACTATCACCCCTTTACATTGCCCAGTGAGTACGGTGCGTTTAATCTTGCACCCTACTGGTCTGCTCACAAAGATAAGGTTAGTTTTGCCGGAGCGGTTTGTGCACAGGAAGCGATTTGTGAGATGGGGCTTGCCCCCAAGCAAATGGCGACACCGGAATACGCTTATGTACTAAATTATGGGTACCATCTGGACTCCGCTAAGTTTTCAGAGCTGTTACGCAATCATTGTGTACAGAAACTTTCTATCGAGCATCAGTACGCCAATGTTGTCAGTGTAGACAATGATGTCGATGGTTATATTCAGGCGCTTTGCGTTGATACAGGGAGTCGTGTTGAGGGAGACTTGTTTGTCGATTGTAGCGGCTTTAAGTCATTGCTATTAGGAGAGCACTTTGGCATTGCAAGCAAGAGTTTAAGAAAAATTTTGGTTAACGATAGCGTAATTGCTACCCAAGCTCCTTACACAGATAGTAGTGCTAATCTTGCTTCTTGCACAATTGGAACCGCGCAACCTTCTGGCTGGGTGTGGGATATCGCATTGCCCAGCCGCCGCGGTGTGGGTTACGTTTATTCCAGTGCACATGCCAGCGCGACGGCTGCGGAAAACACTGTACGAGAGTATCTTGAGGCTAGTTTAGGCGCGGAAAAAGTTGCAAAACTCGAGCTTCGCCATATAAAGTTTGAGCCGGGTTACCGCAAAACGTTTTGGCATAAGAACTGTATTGCGATTGGCTTGTCAGCGGGGTTTATTGAACCATTGGAGGCTACCGCTCTGGTGTTGGTTGAGCGATCCGCGCAAATGCTGGCCGAAGAGTTGCCTCGTAGCCGGCAATCCATGGCTGTTGTTTCTCGTCGTTTTAATACTAAGTTTACTCTGCACTGGGAAAGAATAGTCGACTTTTTGAAACTTCACTATGCACTAAGTAAACGTGCGGATAGTGACTATTGGGTAGATCAGCGTAGCAGCGAGACGTTGCCAGACTCATTGAATGACCTTTTAACGCTGTGGCGAGAACGGCCGCCTTGGCTCGGTGATGAGATGGCAAGGTCAGAGTTATTCCCCTCGGCAAGTTTTCAGTACGTGCTATATGGCATGCGCCCTGACCTTTGTGTTGATATGGAATCACGCCGAAAATCATCTAATGAGAATGCAAGAGCGCTTGAGTTGTTTCAAGAAAATCAAAATAAAATTAACAAGTTAATTCGCGGCTTACAGAAAAATAGAGCACTGCTAACAAAAATTTCTAATAGCGAGTTTGCAAAAATATAGTTGTTGTTCAGTGCCTTTTGTGTCTCTCGCTGAGCTGACGGCCCTGGCAGAATAAAACTCAGAGGTTGCCATGCAAAATAAAGTTAAAAAAGTTGTCGTTGCGGGTGGAGGAACAGCTGGCTGGATGGCCGCTGCGCTATTGTCTAAAACCATGGGGCGTACAGTTGAGATCGTTTTGGTTGAATCTGATGAGATCCCTACAGTTGGCGTTGGTGAGGCAACTATCCCCCCTCTGATGACCTTCCATAATATCCTAGGCATAGATGAACGAGAGTTTATGGCAGAGGTTAACGGTACATTTAAGCTTGGGATATCATTTCAGAACTGGCGCCAGAACGAGCATGAATACCTACATTCTTTTGGGTACGCGGGTAAAGATTGTTGGGCATGTAGTTTTATTCACTTTTGGTTGGCTGGGAAAAAGCAGGGCATCAATCATCCCTATGGTGATTACTGCGCAGAGATATTAGCCGCCCGGGAAGGTAAGTTTGCCGTTTTGCCAAAGGGTGGAATGAACTACGCCTATCACATGGACGCCGGAAAATATGCAGCGTACTTGCGCCGCCTAAGTGAAGGCTGGGGAGCAACCCGGCAAGAGGGTAAGATCACCAACGTGAATTTAAACCCTGAGACCGGTGATATTGAATCCCTGAATCTTGCCTCAGGTGAGCTGGTGGCAGGAGATTTCTTTATTGACTGTACCGGCTTTAGGGCGTTGTTGATTGAGGGCGCGCTAAATACAGGGTTTGAGGATTGGTCTCATTGGCTTCCCTGTGATCGTGCTATGGCAGTGCAAACCGAATCACTGGGAGAGCCGATTCCTTATACTCGGTCTATCGCTCATGATGCGGGCTGGCAGTGGCGCATTCCCTTGCAAACACGGGTCGGTAATGGGCTGGTTTACAGCAGTAAATATCTGGATGATGATGCGGCCGAACAATTGCTCCGTAATAATATTAACGGTGCCACACTTAACGATATAAAACCGATTCGGTTTCGCACCGGAACGCGCCGTAAGCACTGGAACAAAAATTGTTTGGCTCTTGGGCTGGCCAGTGGCTTTTTAGAGCCTCTCGAGTCCACCAGTATTCACATGATTCAGCGAAGCTTAATTCGGTTTATGCAGCTTTTCCCATCTTTCGGCGTTCAGCAGTCGGATATCGACGAGTTTAATATTCAAAATAAGCTGGAAGTTGAGCGAACCCGAGATTTTATTATTTTGCATTATAAGGTTACCGAAAGAGAGGACAGTGATTTTTGGCGCTATTGTAAGCATATGGAAATCCCCGCGGCGTTAGAGCAAAAGATATCGCTATTTCGTGATTCGGGTAGGGTGTTTAAGATCGAGAATGAGCTGTTTGGCGAAGAATCCTGGATGCAGGTAATGATGGGGCAAGGTATTGAGCCAAAATCCTACCACCCTATCGCTGATGTGATGAGCGATAATGAGCTTGAAGATTTTCTAGCTTCATTAAGAAAAAGTATGCGAACTAATGTTGATAAGCTTCCTTCGCATCAAAAATTTCTGGATTTTTATTGTAAAACCAAAAGTTAATAAAGTGGCTGCGTCGACGGTGAAAGTTTATGAGTGATTACTCAGTCACCTATGTGGGACAAGAAAAAACGCCAGTTGTTGTATTTGATGATTTTCTCTGGCCGGCTGATGCGCTGAAACGGTCTGCACCGTCGCAGAAAAGCTTCGCCGCCGCCCCGGCAGGTGGCTACCCCGGGGTGAGAGCGTCACTGCCGGAGACGTATATTAAAGACGTGCTTGAGGCATTGGATCCGATTGTGCGAAAGACTTATGATTTTCCGTCGGCTATAGTCGAGTCGGGCCACTATGGACTGTATTCTTTAGTGAGTATGCCGGAGAGAGATTTATCGACTTTGCAGCGAGTTCCACACTTTGATACAAATCTCGATCACTATTATGCGGTGTTACATTACTTATCGGAGGGAGAGCATGGAGGGACGGGTTTTTTTCGCCATATTCCCACTGGTTTTGAACGCATTAGTGCGTCCCGTTATCCGTTATTTGTTAAAGCGGCAAGACAGCATATGGATCAGTTTGGTGCTCCAGAGAGTAAATATGTAAAAGAGACTAACGATCATTTTGAATTGATACATTCGATACCTTATAAAAAAGGGCGTATGTTGGTGTACCCGGGAAACCTGCTTCACTCTGGGTTGATAAACCCGAGTACCGACATCAATGCTGATCCTGGTAGCGGTCGCTTGACAGCAAATATATTTATTAATTTCCAATAGCAATCTTTACAATAGGTCAGGCCTGTGTCAGGTAATCAGTTAACTCATGTTGCTTCGGTCGATAATTGGTGCTCCTTGTCAGAATCTGCAAGGGCCACATTGCTCTGTTGTGATAAGCCTCTCATGATCAAAGGAATGGTAAAGCATTGGCCCCTAGTAGAGTCAGGGAAGCTCTCCTTTGCGCAGCTTGCGGAACATCTATTGCGGTTCGACTCAGGGATGGCGTTTGATGCAATGATTGCCGCCCCACAGGAGCAGGGAAGATTATTTTATCGTGAAACCATGGATCGTTTTAACTTTGAGTCTATGAAAGGCTATTTGCCCGATGCCTTAAAAATCTTGCATGGCCTGCAAGCGCGAGATAATCCCGCTGCATTTTACATTGGCTCTAAAAGCATATCAGAATACCTTCCAGGTTTAGAAAAAGAGTGCACGATAGAGGTTCTACCCGAGAAGGTGCAACCGAACATATGGATCGGTAACTCTGTCAATGTAGCCACCCATAACGACAAGTTGGACAATGTTGCTTGCGTTGCTGTGGGGCGCCGCCGTTTTACGCTGTTTCCACCAGAGCAAGAGGAGAATCTCTACATCACTCATAGGCAGGACACGCCTGGTGGTCGGCCTATCAGTGTAGTGGATATTAAAAGACCAGATTTTTCCCAGTATCCGAAATTTCGAAAAGCAATAGAGGTTGCAAAAGTGGCCAACCTTGATGCAGGAGATGCCTTATATATGCCGAAATACTGGTGGCATAACGTTGAGTCAATAAACGACGTAAATATTTTAGTGAATTTTTGGTGGCAGGGAGCCACACCTACCTTAAACAAATAATAATGAGCCCATCCCTATGGATGCACGTATATTTAATGTCCACGATATATTTCTGATTATCACAATTTTTGAGGCGATTTTAATAGCCTCGTACCGTTATGCTCAGCCAGGCTCGGGCAAGCGCGCCAGCTATTTGCTGGTGGCATTTTTGATTGTGGTAATGCTTGACATGATTACTAACCTAATTATGTGGAATCCGTACTTTCCGATACCGACCTTTGTGCGTGAGCACTTATTGCCTCTGACTTTTTGTTTGAGCCACTTTGTGCGCGGCCCTTTGTTTTACTTTTATGTCCGCTCGCTGCTATATAGCAGTGTTCCGCCGCGCCCGATTCACCTATTGCATACAATTCCGGCGCTGGTGGCGGTTATTGTGGTGTTGGCCACCGGCTTAGTAAGCTCAGACCTGCAGCAACGATTGGGTGGCTCGACTATTAGTACGCTGGCGAGTTTTTTATGGTATTCCTCCAGTGCTCTGTCAGTGGCTTATGCTATTTGGTCTATTTCGACCCTGTATTTTTATATGCATCGCGCCAAACAACATATGTCGCAGTTGCCGGGGTCGGAGATTACCTGGATGGCGGTGCTCAGTGTATGCTTTTTGATTAGCTGGGCCTGGTCAATTGTAGTGGTCGTGAGTGCTGATTTGGTGGGCGGGGTCTTTGCCGATACCGTTGGCACGTCACATAATTTTATTCGATTTTTATTAATGAACGGCCTCATCTTTATTAGCCTTATTTACACTGGCCGGTTTGTTAGTTTGCAATCCGAGACGCATCCGGAGGAAGAAGATGTAGTGTCCGATGAGGTTTTACAGGTTATCGAGCAGGGGATTCAGACTCAGCGTTTGCACCTGCAACCAAGTATTAATATTGATCAGTTTTCAGAAAAAATAGGCTTGCCGGTGCGCACTGTGTCACATGCCATTAACCGCCACTTAGGCACACGCTTCTTTGAGTTTATTAATCAGCACCGTATAGAGGAGGCCAAGCGGTTGTTGTCTGACCCAAAGGCCAATGATATGACAATTCTGGATGTACTACTGGCGTCTGGCTTTAATAATAAATCGTCTTTTCACCGCTTTTTTAACCGCCTGGTGGGAACTTCGCCCAGTGATTTTCGCCGCCGTGCCCAGCATTCAGCAAGCCCTGCCAAGTAGCTTTTGCCAGTCGTGTTTATGGGCTGTCGCGCTTTTACCAAACGCTGACTCAGCTTGGTGTCAAAAACCCCCACACGGTGGATAAAAGTGGCGACCGAATAGATCCCACTTCTTGTTTGGAAAGTGGTTCTGGCCCCATAAACACTGGGCTGAGGACAATCTCGGACCTTGTTAAGGTTCCCATCTTGAGGGATTTTTAAAGGTGGGACGAAACTGATGTAAAGGAGTGTCAATCTATACTCATACGAGTGAAAGGGCAGCCGGTCTCTCCGGTTTTTACTCGTGTTCGGCCGGCAGCAGGTCAGGTGGCTGTCGGTGTGAGCTTGGCAATATGTGAATATTTCCAACTCTCCTTCATGTGATTGCCCCCTCTTTGAGGGGGCCTTTTTATCCCCCCTTGCCTTCGTGTTTCTGTTTTATAAGGTCATTTTCAACACAATCGACCGGTGATGCTTTCTGCGCGGCTACGAGAGGGTTAAGCGGCCTTATTTGCCTGCATCGCTTGTTTGCGGTACTCCGAGGGCGACATGCCTACAAGGCGTTTAAAGAATCGATGGAATGCGGACTTACTGTTAAAGCCTGCCTGCAATAAGATGTCCAGGATCGTCATGTCTTTCGAGTCGGGGTCCTCTAGCAATCGCTTAGCTTCGTTCACCCGGTAAGAGTTCATAAACTCGAAGAAATTGGTTCCAAAGTGCTTATTTATGACACCGGATACATCTCGTACCGGCAGATCGATTCTGGTCGAAAACTCTTCGATATTTAAGTTGTGCTCTAAAAACAGTTGTTGCTCTTCCATGCCGGCTTTAACCTTCTGTATGGCCTCCTCATCGGGGCGATCGGCCACCGGCGCTTTGGTAATCTCCTCGGCCTTAGTGGTTTGCACATTGTGAGCGTAGGCAAGGCTGTAGGTGAACAAGCCATTGATTAAGATAAAAATGAAGTAATTTTCTGATATCCCTAGCCAATCTGAGGCTTCGGTTGATAAAAACTGCGCGCCAATATGGACAAAAATTGAAAACGCCCAGCTTAGCGAGAACCCCATAGTGAGTATCGATAGCCAGCTTGGCTCGCTGGTGGGAATGGAGGAGTACTGCTCTTTTAGCTTACTGTAATAGCGGCTGATTACGTAGATCGCCGCCAAGCCATAAATAAAAGGTACCAGCTTAGTGGCGTGCCACAGATAGTTGACGATTTGCTGAGACGTGGCCGTGGCGGTAGCGCTGCGCCAGCGTAAATCGTCGCTGTCAATCGCAAACGTTGCCAGGCATAACCAGGCGGCGGCCACGGGAGCCAGGTGGGTAAGGTATTTACGCTTCAGTACAAAAGAGTGCTGCGTGAGCGATAAGACATAAAAGAACAGTGCAGGCCCCTTGGCGAGCACGGCAAAGGTCAACAAATACGGGACAATGTGTAGGTCAAAAAATGTACCTATATGCACGGCATCGTTCCACAACACTAACACACACAGTGACTGAATGCCGGTGATGAGCAAAAAGCTAATAAGTAGTGCGCTGGCTAAGCGCTTAGTGGTAACAGGCAGCGCCCATTGAAAAAGCGCAAGCAGTACGCACTCGATCATCGTCATTAACAGCACGACGTCGTGAATATTAAAGATATGAGTATCCATGCAGAGGGCAGCTTATTTTAAGTAGTGTCAGGTCTAGTAGCTACAGCTTTTATTGTGTTTTGTCATAGTATAAGTGAAATACTGGGGTTCGCAATGGTCAATGCTCCGGGCCTAACGCCGCTGAGGCCCGCTTTGACTGATCGGCGGTATGGACTCGGCCTCAGTGGCGTAGGCTCTGGCGCAGCAAATGGCTAAAGCTGGTGTTAATAAACTATATTTTGCACGCCCTGGGCGCTGATGGACAATAAACCTGCTATTTGTTCTGGCGTTGTGGGCTATTCTCAATTAGGCGGTCTAGGGGGCGGGTTTGAGTCGTATCTTATCCGCAAGTGTGAATGACACATCATAACGGCACATATAAATACCGGGTTTAGTGTAAAGGCTGTTAGTTTGGCTAAAACAAGCTAGCAGGCTGTTGAAAAACCCCTTACGTACTCAGGCTTTCAGGCTGGTTCGTAATCTAGGCGCCATTTTGAAGGTGTGTGCCCACCCATCGAAACGTGGCAACGACGAGTACGGGCCAGCCTGAAAGCCCCGTAGGGCGAGGTCTGAAGCGCACATCTGCCGCGCCTTGTCTCTAGCAAAGGGAACCACCCTGTCCGTCGAGACAATGCACAGCAGCTGCACGCTTCAGGCCACGCTGAGCATGCAAGGGGTTTTACAACAGCCTGCTAGGCTCACAGGTGGTAAACTTGCTATAAGCGGTTGGCTCCGCGTGGAGTCGAGTGCCTACCAATGCCCTTGGCGTAAAAGCTACCTAACCCGAAGGACTGGAGAATGAAACTACCCTCTTTACCTATTGCGTTGATGCTTGTTGCCGGCTTGTTGTTGGCCGCCTGTTCCGAGCAAGAAAGCGCGGTAACCCCGCCGCCCGAGGCAAAACCCGCCAGCATAACCGAGACTCCAAGGTACGATGCCTCTAGTTGGCGCGAGCTTATTCCTGAGAGCTGCACAAGCTTTTTTGATGGCTGTAATACCTGTCGCCGGGCGCCCGGCGCAGCTGAAGCGGCCTGTACCCGTAAAGCCTGTATGGAATATCAAAAACCACGCTGTTTAGATGACGAGCAGGCCGATGGCGGGCAAGCCGCTCGCAAAGTGCAATATCAGTGCGCCGGGGATGCCCGCTTTACGGTGTTTTTTGGTGAATATCGCGCCGATGATCAGCGCGTTACGTTAGGCCCCAACGAGCTGATGTTATCCGATGCGCAATCACACACCACCTACAAACTGACCCGCGAGCGCTCGGCGTCGGGCGCTAAGTACACAAATGGCACCATAACTTACTGGTCGAAAGGGGCTGAAGCGATGTTGCAGCAATCGGGCGATACTCTTTACCAAGGCTGCCGCGAGCAGTGACGGGTATAAAGCTAGCGCTTACTTACAAGGGGCGCTAGCGGAGGGCTGTGCACCGCAGCGAGGTATCGCAAACCCGTACAGAGCGATTAGCAGGCCGGGTGTGATTGGCCCTCGTCGCCGCGAGAAGTAAGCCTCATAGGCACACTGAAAATTGCTGTTTTGGCGGACCCAGTTAAAACTGGGTAACTGTTGTTTTATAGCGTGCTAACGCTTAAGCACCATAAGGAAGAGGTAAAAGGAATGAGCACTAAACTGATATCACAGGCCAGCGCTGTCGCGATAATGGGCCTGTCGGTGGCGACCTGGGCGGACGACGACGTTCAGGATATGTCGGACCCCCTCGCGATTTATACCCAGGTTGGGGCAGGGTTTACCGATAAAGGGATCAACCTAAAGGTAGGGCAGACCTACGATACCGGCGACCCGACCACGGCGGGTATGAACCTGATTGAAGTAAAGGGAATTTACGGTGATACCTTAGGCTGGCGTAGCGATAGCAAAACCACTAACTCCGTGGATTCATTTCGGATTCGTAATTTTAGTACCAACTTAACCAATGGCCGCGCTGTGCAGCTCGATGCCACGGTGAATCTCAAGCAAAGTTTGGTCTCTGAATACAACGCAGACGTTTCTTACAGCTTTATTCAGGCATTACCCAAAATGGGGCGGTTTAACTTTTACCCGCTAGCGGGCGCGGGTGTCTCCATGGGTAAAAACGCTATTGAAGATGACGCCTCGGTGGACAGCGGTTATTCAATTATGGGCTTTTATGGCCTGGTGGGTATGTACAGTAAACTCACCGTAACCGATAAAATTTGGATTAACTACAATCCCTTCTGGTTAACCACTATCTCTGGCTCGGACAATTACGAAGATAATTACTACGGCCCGGATAACGGCGATATCTTAACCCACGAGTTTGCGGTTAGTTATCAAATCAGCCCGCGCTTTAATGTGCGTTATTTTGCCAACTGGAACGAGAACGTTGATTTTGCCGAGGGCGATCAACGGATTGAGTTTAATTACCAATTGTAAGTATCAGGTTAGATCCTGGCGCTGCAGCACGGTGGAGTACTCCTGCGGCCCACCTTGCTGCTATTAACAGCCTCGCTCAATGCAGTTTAGCCAGCTTCTCTTGCAGGTAATCAACCAGTAACTGTACTTTAGGCGAGAGCCGGCGATTGGCCGGGTACAGCGCCCAAATCCCCTCTCTTGGCGGCGCGTAGGCGTTTAGCACCTCGACTAATGCACCGCTGGCCAGCGCCCGGTGCAAGTAGTAATCGGGCAGTTGCACTAGCCCTAACCCCTGGCAGGCAGCGTTGCGCAGTGCCGGGCCGTTATTGCAGCGCAGGCTGCCGCTAACGGGCAGGTTTTGCGCCCGGCCGTTAATGCTAAAGCGCCAGTAATCTAACGTGCCCAGCAGGCAGTTATGTTGCGCCAGCTCGCTGGGAGTATGGGGCTGGCCGTGGCGGGCCAGATACTCGGGGGCGGCGCAGACAATAGGCTGGCGCTCGGCCAGCTTACGGGGGATTAACTGCTCGTCCTCAAGCAGGCCAATGCGCACCGCAAGATCTATACTTTCATCGATTAAATCCAGGCGCTGGTTGCTAAGCTGTAAATCGATACTCAGCCCCGGGTAGCGCTGGGCGAATTCGCTGATCAGCGGCGCGAGATACTTCTCGCCAAACGAGACCGGGGCGGTAAGGCGCAGGTGGCCCGTGGGCGTGTGCTGTAAATTGGCCAGTGCGCTATCGGCGGCGGTTAGGGCATCCAGAATTTGCCGGCAGTGCTGATGGTACACCCGGCCCTCTTCGGTCAGGCTGACTTTGCGCGTGGTGCGCACGAGCAGACTGACGCCCATGCGCTGTTCGCGGGCCTTAACTTGCCGGCTAATATGAGCCACCGAGCTGCCCAGGCGGTTGGCGGCACGGGTAAAGCTACCGGTTTCGGCCACTGCGACAAACTCGTTAATACCTTCCCAATCAGCCATTCTGGCCCCTATTGTTACTTTAGGGTAATAAAGTTTTACAGGTTACCATGATTATTAACTCAGGCAGAGCCAATACAATAGCGAAAACACGTAAAGGAGAATGACATGATTAAATCTCGCGCCGCCGTGGCCTGGGGCCCCGGCAAGCCATTAAGCATAGAAGTGGTTGATGTGATGCCGCCGCAGGCCGGTGAAGTTCTTATTCGGGTGGTTGCCAGTGGTGTGTGTCACACCGATGCCTTTACCCTGTCGGGTGATGACCCCGAGGGCAATTGGCCAGCCATTTTGGGTCATGAAGGCGGCGGCATCGTCGAGCAAGTGGGCGAGGGAGTAACCGATTTAAAAGTCGGCGATCACGTGATTCCGCTGTACACCCCAGAGTGTGGTGAGTGTAAATTTTGTACCTCGGGCAAAACCAACCTGTGTGGGCAAATTCGCGAGACCCAAGGTAAGGGGTTAATGCCCGATGGTACCACCCGCTTTTATAAAGACGGCGAGCCGATCTATCACTACATGGGCTGCTCGACTTTCTCGGAGTACACAGTACTGCCCGAGATCTCGCTGGCGAAAGTCAACAAGGCCGCGCCTTTGGAAGAGGTATGCCTGCTAGGTTGTGGCGTTACCACCGGTATGGGCGCCGTGTTGAATACCGCTAAAGTACAACCCGGCGATAGCGTGGCGATTTTTGGTTTGGGCGGTATTGGTTTGTCGGCCATTATTGGCGCGACCATGGCCGGTGCCGGCCGTATTATTGCTATCGATGTGAACGAGCGTAAGTTTGATCTGGCTAAAAAGCTGGGCGCCACCGACTGCATTAACCCCAAGGATTACGATAAGCCTATTCAGCAGGTGATTGTCGAGCTGACCGACGGTGGGGTGGATTTTTCCTTTGAATGTATTGGTAATGTCGATGTGATGCGCTCGGCCCTTGAGTGCTGCCATAAAGGCTGGGGCGAGTCGGTGATTATCGGCGTCGCTGGTGCCGGACAAGAGATCAGCACCCGACCGTTTCAGTTAGTAACGGGCCGGGTATGGCGCGGTACCGCTTTTGGCGGCGTTAAAGGCCGTACTGAGCTGCCGGGTATTGTCGACGATTACCTGGCCGGAAAATTTAAATTAGACGACTTTATTACCCACACCATGGGGTTGGATGACATCAATAAAGCGTTTGATTTAATGCACTCGGGCGAGTCGATTCGCAGCGTCATTCACTTTAATAAATAGTGGGTAATGTATGAGCCTTGAATTGTTAAACAGCAATAAAAGTTTTGGCGGCTGGCACAAGCAATATCAGCACCAGTCGGCGACCTTACATTGCGCCATGCGCTTCGCCATCTATTTGCCACCGGTAACCTCTGACGGCACTAAGGTGCCGGTTCTGTATTGGTTGTCGGGCCTTACCTGTAGCGATGAAAACTTTATGCAAAAGGCCGGCGCGTTTCGCGCCGCCGCCGAGCTGGGTATTGCCATTGTCGCGCCCGATACCAGCCCCCGGGGCGAGGGCGTGGCCGATGACCCGGACGGTGCCTACGACTTGGGTTTGGGCGCGGGTTTTTACGTTAACGCCACGCAGGCGCCGTGGGCAACGCACTATCAAATGTACGATTATGTGTTGCACGAGCTTCCGGAGTTAATTGAGCAGCACTTTCCGGTCACTAACCGCCGCTCGATCAGTGGTCACTCTATGGGGGGGCACGGGGCTTTGATGATGGCCCTTAAAAACCCCGATCGCTATCAAAGCGTGAGCGCGTTTAGCCCGATTGCCAACCCGGTCAATTGTCCGTGGGGGCAGAAGGCGTTTAAAGCGTATTTAGGTGAGGACCGCGATACCTGGGCGGCGTACGATGCCAGTATTTTGATGGCGGAAGGTGGTACGGTGCCGGCGCTGGTTGATCAGGGCGATGGCGATAACTTTTTAACCGAACAGTTAAAGCCCGAGGCCCTGCTGGCCGCCGCCGAAATAAGTGCCTACCCGCTGACTCTTAGGATGCTGCCAGGTTACGATCACAGCTACTATTTTATCGCCAGCTTTATTGATGAGCACGTGCGGTTTCACGCCGATTATTTACAGAGCTAATCGGGTGTAGTCGGGGCGCCGGGCAGTGGCCGAACACAGTTTCGGCCGCTGCCTTTTGCCTGATAAAGGGCTTGGTCGGCACATTTCATCCAGTGGCTCCAGGATTCATTGGGGCAGTGCTGCGCGCAACCAAACGAGGCGGTTAGCGGCACGCTACTATTTTTAAATGCCTCGGCAATTTCGTGCCGCAAGCTTTCGGCCACTTGAATGGCCCCCGTTAAGCCAGTGTTGTGTAATAGCAGTAAGAACTCCTCTCCGCCGTAGCGGTACACTTCGTCGTTGTTGGCTCGCAATCGACCGTGAATAATACTGGCCACTTTTTGCAGAACCAAATCCCCCTGATCGTGCCCCTGAGTGTCGTTAATATCTTTAAAGTGGTCCAGATCGATCAAGATAATCGAACCCTTAAATTTAGCGGTTTCATCGATGGTTTTTGAGTCTAGGTATTGGCTGAGTTTACGGCGATTCCCGATACCGGTAAGCGGGTCGGTGGTGGCCTGTTGTTGCAATTGTCGGTGTTGATCTTCCGTGCGCCATGAAAACACCCAGGCAAACGCATTAACCAACAAAAGCGTGATTACAATCTCAAAGAACTCCAGTGACTCTTTAAAGTGTTGCGCCAGTGGCGTGAGTGCCACCAGTGCGCATACGTTGATCAGTACGGCGAGACGCGCCGGTAAGATAAAAAAGTTGGCAACCGATATGGGGTAAATCCAGTAGATCAGGCTGTTTGATTGCAGGTGCACCATTGCAACACCGGCAGCGCTGTAAAAAATAGCCAAAACCAGGCTGGCTAGCTTTACCCGGCCCGTGCGCAAGGCGAGAGCCATAATTATGGCCATACCCAGGACGATGGCACTGTCGAGGCCCGCCATTAGCCATTCATGAGATATCGCCCGGGCTATGGCAAACGGCGCGATAGCAATGATGGCGCAGCTGCACAGCATCACGACCATGGCGAGCTGAAAATGCTCTCTTAGTATTTTTAACATTATCGAGAATTTTGCCTCTGGGCGGTGGCAGTCAAAGCGATTTTTGTTGCTCTTGCGGTTTCAGGTTTTTGGCTCGTGCGCGGTGCCTTTGTATTGTGGACGCTATCCGGGTTCCGTGTGAATCATTATGCTTTTTAACATATAGCAACTTGTGGCGGGAGACGCAATCTTTTTAGGCGTGAAAGTCGTTTTGCCCAGAGCGCGCCGGACTTTGCTAACAGCCCTAAAGTCGGGCTAGCGCTGCGCTGAGCGCTAGCCTTAAGAGCTAGGGGGTGACCTTAAAAATAACGTTAATACGTTTACTTAAGGTAATGGTCTCGGGGGCAAACAGGTCGAATGATTGGCCTCGGTCGGCAGCCATTGACATAGCGCCAAATTTTTCGGCACTCACACCAAACCGTGCCATAAAGTTGTCAAACCCGGCATCTTCGGTGATGGCATAAACCGATTTGATCTTGGCATCGAGTGCGGCGGCCAGGTTGTTTGCGCGCGCCCGTGCATCGGCGCCGGCTTTAGCAACGAGCGAGGTCATGACTTCGTCGCGGTTAGAAATGTCAAAGCTGGCATTAAGGCCCGTGGTGTTGTCCATGCGCATCAGATCATTCATGAGTTTTTCGTAGGTGTCTAAACCGTCAATCTCTAAGGTAAATCGCTGTGTTACCTCGTAGCCGATGATTTCCATATTGCCGTTCATATTTTCGCGGTTGCGGCGTACCTGTTTGTCGATCGCGTAAGACTCGATCTGGTCGTGGCTAAGGCCGTGCTCTTTGGCCAGGGCAACCACTTCGGTACCGCGCTCGGCTACCGTGTCCATGGCAAGCTCGGAGCTTTTGTTAAATTCCATGACCTGAAAGTTGACGGTTACCGTATCCGGGGCGACCTCAATTTCGGCTTCACCGGTAACCGTGATAAACGGAAAATCGGGCATGGGTTGTGCCCAGGTTGATACGCTACACATAAGTAACGCGGTGGCAGAGAGTAATTTTTGAAAAGGTGTCATAGCAAGCTCCTGTAGGTTAACGGTCTTTGGACGCCTGGAGAGAGGTTCAGTTCCGGCGGCGGTACCAGGCTATTGGCCAGGTTTGGGGACTTGATGTTTGTTCACGTCTTGATCCGCCACCTTGTCTTCGGCAAATTGCTGCTCATCGGCACTCGCCTCCGGGCGCTCCTGCTGGGTTTGCTGGCGCGGAGTAAAGGCCAGCTGAGTAAAGAGTGCGAAGTGATCAGAGCCAAACGGCTGCAGCCGGTGCATATCAACCAACGTAAAGTGATCGGAGTGAAACACATGGTCCAGCGGCCAGCGCAGTAGCCGGTGCTCGGCGTGAAAGGTGTTAAACATCCCCCGGCCAATGCGCGGGTCCAGTAGCCGGCTGATACGGCGAAAGGCTTTGGTGGTGCGCGACCAGGCCACGTCATTTAAGTCGCCGGTAACAATGATCGGGTCGGTGACGCCCTCAAGGCTGCGGGCCACCACCAACAGCTCGGCATCGCGCTCTGACGATTCGCTATTCTCCGTGGGGCTGGGCGGGGCCGGGTGCAAAAAATGGCAGCGCACTTTATCGCCCGAGCGCAACACGACCTCGGCGTGCATGGAGGGTTTGTCGTCTTCCACTAAGAAGTTGATGGTCGCATCCCGCAGGGGTAGCTGCGAGTACAGGTGCATGCCATAGAGGTTGTCGAGCGGGCATTTTAGGGTATGAGGGTAGTCCGCTTGCAGTACATCGAGTTGCTCCTGCCACCACTGGTCCGACTCCAGTGTGACCAAAAGATCGGGTTTAAGCTGGCGGACTTGCTGCAGTAGCTGATCGGCCCCCCGGTTGGGTGTCAGTACATTGGCCGTTACGATGCTGATGGTGCGCTCGGGGCTGGGCTGTGCGCAGCTTTTTACCTCACACTGGTAAAGGCGAGTATAGGGCAAAATCCACCACAGCTGATAGGCCAGGCCGCCACAGGCAATGGCGAACATGGTTAATGCCGCCGTGGCCTCAAACCCTAATAAAAGGGTAAGGCCAATAATGTCGGCCACCCATAGGGCGGCGATCTGTAGCCTGGGAAAGTCGAGAATCCGCACCGGCCAGGCATCGATACGCGCCAGCGGTAGCAGGGTAAAGAGCGTAAGCAGCGCGGTTAACACGATAAAAAAAGTGAGCATGATAAGTCCCTGACGATCTGAATGCTCGACTGTACCACAGCCGAAGATCCAAGCGTGTGTCACAGGCGTAGCTATAAAAAGGGTTTTTGTTTGGGTGGTCATGTTATGCGACACGGTAAAAATGGCGGGTGTTGGCCAGCGCTCATGACGTTGGCGGTATTACTGGTGATGTTGCTCGGCACCGGTTGTGGTGGCGATCACGGTGGCGCCGCTGCAAGCAGTGGTTTGGCCAGCAGTCGGGCATCGTCGGCTCCCGCGCCGGACTTGAGCGGTAACCAGTCAGTGACGCAAGAGCGTATCGCCTGGGGCGATAGCGCGTCGCAGTTTGCCGATTTATACCTGCCGACCGAGCGCAGTGGTTTATTGCCGGTGATTATTATGATTCACGGCGGCTGTTGGAGTGCGTCATACGGGCTCGATTTTCAGGCGGCGTTAGCGCAAGCAATGGCGGAGCGAGGTTTTGCCGTGTGGAATATAGAGTACCGCCGTTTGGGTAACGGTGGCGAGTGGCCGGTGATGTTTACCGATGTTGCGGCGGCGGCCGATTATTTGCCCGTCGTAGCTCAGAACTATCCGTTAGATACCAGCGCGGTGACAGTGATTGGCCATAGCGCTGGCGGGCACCTGGCGCTGTGGTTGGCCAGTCGTGGGCAAATTTCGCAGGGTGACCCCCTGTTTAAGCCTGATCCATTGGCGGTCGATGGCGTAATCAGTTTGGCGGGCATTGGCGATTTAACCTCTCCGGCCTGCGGAGAGTCAGCGCGTACCATTGTTAATCAGCGTGCTATTGATGCGGCGCAGTACCGGGCACGATTGGCTATTTCCTCACCCATTGAGATGCTACCGACGGGGGTCAGTAGTTTACTGTTAAGTGGCACTAACGACGGCATCGTGCCGTCAAACTTGGCCGAGGCCTATGCGAATGCCGCCCAGCTTGCCGGCGATGACAGTGAGCATATTGTTATTGCCGGGGCGGATCATTTTGATTTAATTGATCCGGCTTATATGGACATCACCTTGCTGGAGGACGCGCTGAAACGGTTTACCGCACCTTAGCGTGGGCACACACCTGCAAAATGGCGCCTAGATTACGAACGAGCCTGAAAGCCTGAGTAGGTAAGGGGTTTTTCAACCGCCTAGGCCGACAAGTTTGAGAGTGATCGGTAATGAGAGAGCAGAGCGAAAGAAAGCGGCTGACGATCGTCATTGTCCAATACCGGAGATGGCATCAAGTCTCTGGTGATCGGTCGAATGTTTTTTTCGGTATCAATGCACCAGAACCGCGCATCATTCGGTGTGCGCTCAACTTATGACGATATTGTTATGGCAAGTTTTTCAGGTTTTTGTTTTCTCTTATACACAAAAACCTGTTTTAAGATTGGCATCTTTCGGTAGCGCTTCACAAAATAACTTTACCGACTAAATTCCTGTGAAGTGATATTGCCCCTCGATTATTATCGGATTTTTTAAGAGGTCTAATATTGTTGTCTGTTTTTTATGGTCAGCTGAGTAATAAAAGTTCTACGCGCCATAATTGCTGTTCTAACTAGAATAGTGTGGCGTGGGTCAAAGTACGTTGTACATTTTTTAACATAGACTTGCCGCCGTCGATTGCCAGGAAGTACTTGTCTAGCAACCGAAACACCTATCGATAAAATGACTTGCCGCACAACGGTGTTTTCAGGTCGGGGGAGTTTGGGGGTTCATATCGGACTTGCGCCTTGTTTCTGTTAGGCGGTAACCGCTTGATGAAGCTCAGTGCGCATTGTTGGTGCATTTCAGCGAATAGATCTTTCACTTATTTAATTATCAAGGATGCCATTTTATACCAGCCAGAGAAATTACTTATGCGACCCGTTGTTGTTTTTGTATTGGCGATATTTTCGCCTTTCGCTTTGTCCCAATCTATTGTTAACCCCTACCAATACGATCGAACGACCAGCGCCGATTATCAGCGTCTTTTGAGTAGCTCGGGCAGCTGCGATCAGAAACTGATACCGGCTTATATCGGCGATTTAGTTATTGACAGTAAATACGACCAGTCAGATTCTTCTAAGTCCAGTCTCAGCTCTGATTACGATGCTAGCTCGCTTAAAAAGGTCGAGCATATACGCCAGTTTATGAGTTTTGTGGCGCAGCAGAGTTGGCGAGCAATCTATTCAGATTCAGAGAGCGAACGCGCTAAAGGCGTCAAATGTGTGTCGCAGAATATGCGTATTTGGGCCCGTGATTCGGCGTTACTGAGAGTGAAAACATCCCCTACCGGTGTGGCGCAGCGCAAATGGTTTTTGGCGGCAGTCTCTTCGACGCTAATGCAGCTTGATGCTCGTTACGAGGACTACTCGGTGACCTCTGAGGCCAACGATTGGTTGGATGATTTAGCGTACCAAGTGATCGATGATTACAACCCACGTTTAGTTGCGCAAAGTAAAAACATTAATAACCACGACTACTGGGCAGCATGGGCGGTAGCCGCTCGGTCGGTGTTAAATGACGATGCCGAGCTATTGAGTTGGTCTGAATCTGTATTCGACTATGCTATGAATCAGGTGGTTATTCATCAGGCCACAGGCTTGGGTTATTTGCCTAAAGAATTAGAGCGCGGTTCTCTCGCGGCTAACTACCACAACTACGCGATGGTCCCATTAATGTATCTGGCCGATGTGTTGGTGGTTAATGGGGTGGATATTGATTCCGTTAAGACACGGTTAAAAGCGCTCGCAGGCATTACCACTCGGTTTATCGTAAGCCCTGGTAGCCTGGATTCATACATTGGCTCGCGGCAAAAAGCCGTTAGCGAGGGCAAACGTGTCTGGATCCTGCCCTATGCGGCTGTCTTTGGTAAAGACGAGTTGATCAATCAGATCGTACAGGCCGGGAAAGTCACCACAGAGTATTCGCAAATGGGCGGCGATTTGTGGGATTTTTACTCCGGGCGCATTTCCCAATAGTTTAACGACTGAGTTGTGAGTGCCGGGGCTTTAAAGCCCCGGCTTTTCTTAGTGGCGCCTGCTCGGCTAGGGGGCAATCTGGCCGCTCGTCAGGTGTTTTTCGTGAAAGCTAAATATCAGCTCGGGGTTAGGCTCTTTAAAATCAAAGAGCTTTGCGGGTGATTCTACCTGTTGCAGTAAGTGGCGAATCACGGCAAGCCTGGCGCGCTTTTTGTTATTGGCGTTAACGATTGTCCAGGGGCAAACGTTGCTGTGGGTTTGCAATAGCATGGTATTGCGGGCCTGACTGTAATCGTCCCAACGCTCTTGGGCGACGGCGTCGATAGGGCTTATCTTCCACTGCTTTAACGGGTCGTCCCGCCGCGCTTGCAGCCGTTTCGCTTGCTCGTCGCGGTCAATATCCAAATAATACTTCACGATCTGCACCCCGGATTTACTGAGCAACGCCTCAAAATCCACCACTGTGGCGATAAACTCCCGGTATTGCGCATCGCTGCAAAACCCCATGACTCGCTCAACCCCAGCCCGGTTGTACCAGCTGCGGTTCATTAGCACCATCTCCTGGGCTTTGGGTAGGTGGGCAACATAACGCTGAAAGTACCAGCTTTGCTGCTCTTGATCGGATGGCTTTCCCAGGGCGACGACACGGGTTTCCCGTGGGCTTAGGTGCTCGACAATACGCTTAATCACGCCGTCTTTTCCGGCGGCATCGCGCCCCTCAAAAATCACTAATAGCGGTAAGTCGCTGGCAATAAGGTGTTTTTGCAGTTTAACCAGCTCAACCTGAAGGTGATGTAAACTCTCTTTATAACTGGGGGTGCTCATGGACACTGACCTTAACGAGTGGCGCCTTCACAGATGATTTATCTGTATTTAAGGCAAAATTAATAACAAAAAAGTCTGAAAGGTTTCTCCCTGTCGGGTCGATATTTACAGTATCGCTACCGCGTTAAAATATCTGCTATACCTACTCTAGAGTAGCTCAGTAGCCACTGGGTTGCCGTGGTGGGGACAATGAAAATCGTTAAGGGCCCGGGTTGTGGTAAAGGAGCCTGACTTATAAGGACAATATGATGTTTGGACAACAAAAAAAGCTCGTGCTGCAACTGGACCAGTTGGATGGTCAATGTGGTGCTTTACAGGCGGATCTTAATGCCATTAAGAGCAGTATGGGGTATATCGAGTTTACCCCCACGGGGGAAATTATTGACGCTAACTCCCTGTTTTTACAGACGGTGGGGTACCCCGCCGGCGAGGTGATCGGCCGGCATCATCGTATGTTTTGCGATCCAGGCTACGTCGAGTCTCAGGAGTATCAGCAATTTTGGCAAGATTTACGCGACGGCAAAACGCAAAAAGGTACCTTTAGCCGACGCATTAAAAATGGCGAGATAATCTGGCTTGAGGCCAGCTACTTTCCGGTGTTTTCGGGGGCCAAGGTGGTTAAGGTGATAAAAATCGCCTCGGACGTTACCGCCACTCAGCAGTCGCTGCAAGAGCGCAATGCGCTATTCACTGCGCTGGATACCTCGCTGGCTGTTATTGAGTTTACCCCCGATGGCACGATCTTAACTGCCAATAAAAACTTTCTGCAAACCGTCGGGTATGAATTAACTGAGGTGGTCGGGCAGCACCACAAAATATTTTGCACAGAATCTTTTTATCGCAATAACCCAGATTTTTGGCAGTCGCTGGCGCGGGGCGAGTTTAAATCGGGCAAGTTTGAGCGCCGGGGCAAGAGCGGTCAGGCGATTTGGCTGGAGGCGACTTACAACCCGATTTACGACGATAAAGGCCGCGTGTACAAAGTTATTAAATTTGCCAGTGACATCACGGCTCGTATCAATACGGCCCTGCAGGCTATCGAGACGGCCTCGTCGACCTCAGAGCAGACCACACACATCACCGCCGAGGCGCGCTCGCGCCGAACGACGCTGTAGCCACAGCCAATCAGGTGAGCGAGCAAATCGCGCAGGCCTCAGAGATTACGGATCGGTTGAACTCGCAGTCTGACAGTATCAGTACTATTGTGAGTACCATTCGCTCTATTGCCGACCAGACTAACCTGTTAGCGCTAAATGCGGCCATTGAGGCGGCCCGGGCGGGGGATCAGGGGCGCGGTTTTGCGGTGGTGGCGGATGAGGTTCGCCAGTTGGCGTTTCGCACCAGCGAGGCCACACAGGAGATTGCCTCGGTGGTAAGCCATGACCACGAGCTTACCCGGGCGATACGGGAGAAAATGGATCAAGTCCGGGACATCTCGGGTGAAGGGCAGGCAAAAATAACGGGTTTAACCGAGGGCCTGACCGAGATTGAGCAGGGCGTAAGCCACTTTGCCGAAATGGTAGGGCAGTTAGTCGAGCGTTAAACCCCCCGGTATGAAGCCGCCTGGTAAGTCATCGCATAGATTACAGTGACTGGGCGGCGCAGTAACCACTCGCCCAGGCCCACTGAAAGTTATACCCCCCGAGCCACCCGGTCACATCCAGTACCTCACCGATAAAATACAGCCCGGGTGCTTTTTTCGCTTCAAATGTTTTTGATGAGATCTCGTCGGTATCGATGCCGCCGCGGGTAACTTCGGCGGTGCGATAACCCTCGGTGCCTGCCGGCGTACAATGCCAGTGCTGCAGGCAATTAGCTAAATGCTCGATATCGGAATTGCTCAGTTGCGCTACCGGCGCGCTGGCATAGTGCGCGCCGTGAAATTCGAGCCAGGTTTGCACAAAGCGCTTGGGCAGGTGTTGCGCCAGTAATTTGGTTAGCCCCGCTTTTTCGCCGCTGTCACGCCAGTGCTTCAGTTGCTCGGCAAGGTTTAGCTGGGGTAAAAAGTCGATCACAATCGCCTCGCCCGAGTGCCAATAGTTTGAGATCTGTAAAACGGCCGGGCCGCTGATGCCTTTGTGGGTAAACAGTAATGCCTCGGCAAAGCGCTGTTCGGCGCAGCTAATGGTTACCGGCAGTGCCACGCCCGCCAAAGACTGCGCCAGAGCAAGCAGCTCGCCTTTAAAAGTAAAAGGCACTAAGGTGGCGGCGCGCGGCTTTATTTTTAGGCCAAACTGTTTGGCGATGTCGTAGCCAAAACCGGTGGCGCCCATGGTGGGTATCGACAGGCCGCCCGTGGCAATAACCAGGGATTGGCAACGCCATGGCCCCATGCTGGACTCCAATTGGTAACGATGCTCCGGGGTGTCGATTGGCTCGATTGATTCAATGTCGCAGTGGGTGACGATATCCACGCCGTATTGTTCACACTCGGCGAGTAAGATATTCAGAATATCCTTAGCCTTGTTATCGCAAAACAGTTGGCCGAGGGTTTTCTCGTGATATGCCAGCTGGTACTTTTCGACCAGCGCAATAAAATCCCACTGGTTAAAGCGCGCCAGTGCCGATTTACAAAAGTGCGGGTTATCGCCCAGGTAGTTGGCCGGCTCGACAAAGTAATTGGTGAAGTTGCAGCGGCCACCGCCGGACATCAGGATCTTTTTACCGACCTTGTTGGCGTGATCGAGCAGCGCCACGCGGCGACCTCTGGCGGCCGCGGTGGCGGCGCACATTAAGCCGGCAGCGCCTGCGCCAACAATAATCACATCGTAGCTTTTCATACCCTTACCGACCTGCCCGACAAAAGTCGCCATGATACGTCAAGGTCGGCCGCAAGTCTTGCGGGCGCCGGGTTGCGCTGGCGCTTAGAGGCCCACTTGCTTTAGGTAATTCTGCAGGTAACGCGCCAGCTTGGGGCTGAGCGGGCTAAGTGCACCGCGCCGCTCAAGCGGGATATGCTCGGCGGGGTTGTCCTCGCTAAAGACATAGTGCTCAAAGTAATCTTGCCAGGCGCGGCGCTGCACCGGCGGTAAGTGGCCAATGGTTAATATGGCGTGCACTAACGCGTGCATGGGGGAGCCGGTAAGCTCGGTTAAATGCTCCCACCAATAGTTGACGAGAATATTTACGCTGTCGAAGGATTCCACATTGTGCCACCACAGGGGCGGAATATAGAGCGCATCGCCGGGCTCCAAATCGGCCACCAAGGCGTGTTTTAAGGCTTCTTTATAACGTGGGTGGCGCTCAAAGTCCGGGGCTTGTAAAGAGGCTAAGCTGATGGGTTGGCCCGCCGGGGTGTGATCGATAGGCCCGACATAGAGGTTTTTAATCTGATTAGGCGGAAACAACGTAAAGCGTCGGCGTCCGGCCACAGAGCAGGCAATGTTTTCTGAGGTGTCGAAATGGGCCGGAATATTAACGGCGTTGCCAATCCAAATATTGGGCTGTACCGTTTTATCCACCAAGCTCAGGGTATTATCTGTGTCAAACCCCGGTAAGGCCCCTGCTATTTTCGTCGCGCCCATGTAAATGGCGGCAGGCTTAGGAGTGTCTTGCATCTTCTCGAGCCGGGCCAATATAGAACGAAAAGCGCCTTTTCTGTGCTCAAAGTTAAAGCCGCTCATGCTTTGATTATAAAAAAACCGCCCCGCAATGTCTGGCGGCCCTAAAAATAGCTTAACCGGCTCGTCGGTGGCGTATTGGCCGAGGTAGGCAAATAAATCACTGCGAGAGCGTAAACCGGCCGCTACCGCTGGCCAGTGTTTTACCAGAGCGCGCATAATCACGGGCTGGCCTGCGGGGACGATGTCGTTATCGAAGATGTCAGAGTCGACCGTGTGGCATTCGCGTACGGGGTTTAGCGAGTTGGACATAGCAGCAGCGGGTTAAGGTATTGAGCTGCCGAGTGTAGGGGGATCGGCCAGTGCTGCCAAGGGTGCTTTACGTTTCTATAACGTCGGGCTTTTGGGGTGGCGTTATAAGTAGCGTTATAAGTGGCGTTATCAATAGAGGTAATTTGTGATGCTAAGCGTTAGCCAATCGTACTAGTCTGCGCGATTGGCTAAGCCTTACTACCAGCTGGAGCCGGCCTGAATGTACCATGCCGACTCTTCTGGCCCCCAGGCGACATCCACGCCCATGGTAAAGCCGTAGCGCCGCGCAATCAGGTAACGAAAACCGGTGCCGTAGCTCTCGACATTGTCGGCATCGCCGGTCAGCTCACTCCAGTTTTCGGCGACAAAGCCGGCGCCACCAAAGCCTTTAAGGTGCCAGCGTGGCGTTAGTTTATAGGTGGCTTCCAGCTCGCTAATAAAAGCCTGATTGTTTTGGTAGCGGGCCGCGGGTATGCCGCGCATACGCAAACCCGGCAGAGCGTAGGGCGGTAGGGTTTCACCGCCGGCGGGCTCGACACTTTGGTAATCAAGGCGCAGAGCAAGGTTAACTTTATCGCTTAAGCGCCAATAATTTAAGCCGGTAAACTGGTACTGGGTGTAATTTAAATCACTGCCAATGGCATCATCAAACTGTACCGCCCGGGCGCGGTAGTTATAACCCGCCTCGGGGTTCATGGGGTTGTCGCGCGAGTCGTACTCAAGAACCAGCCCCAGCCCCGAGGTGTCCTCGCTAACGTCCAGCCGGTTTTGCAAAAAATTTTCGACTTTGTCGTTTAGCTCATCGTTGGGCAATAGCCCGATGTCGATATTGTTGGCGAGTTTAGTCTCCATGTGCTGATAGGTTTGGTAAACGCCGGCAAACCATTTGCTGCCGCCTAAGCGGAAGGTCAGCTTTTGCAGCATGGCGGGGCCGCTAATGTTTAACTCGACGGGATTTTGTAAATCCACATTAGCAATACGGTAAAAATCCAGGTTAATGTCCGGGTAGGCGATACCGCCTTTGTAGCGGATCGTATCGCCCCGCCAAAAACCAATGTGGCCCGCGCCGCCAAATTTGGTGCCGTTTTCGGTGGCGGCCGCGCCGAGAATACTAATATTCTCGGGTACTACGCCGGTGGTCTTGGCGCCCTCTTTTTGCTCGTCGGACTCGTGAAAAAATACCCCCATGACCCCTAAGCCATTGCCGGTCGCGGGCTCGGTAATAATCACCGGCACGGGTAAAAAGCCGAGCATATGTTGGCTTAAAAACTGGCTGGCATCGAGCATGCCGTCTTCGGGATCGATAAAGTCTTCGCTGATGGCAAAACTGTGGGCGGCGGCAAACGCCAGAGTGAGAGGGGCGGCTTTAAGTAACGTCAGAGGCTTCATAATCTATCCTTGTGCAGCACTGACCACTAAGGTTAGCTGATAAAAGCCTATAAGGGTAGTAATGGCCCCGGACAATATCCGGGGCTGGGCGGGTATTAAAGGTTGCGCATTTTAATGTTGCGAAACCACACTTTATCGCCGTGATCCTGCAGCAGAATGTGGCCGCCGGAGGTTTTGGCAAAATCGCTCCAGTCGGCGAACTTGCTGTTGTTAATAAGCTGCTGCCACTGGGGCGAGGCCATATCCGTTTCTACAAGCTTGTAGCCGTTTAGCCAGTGCTCGATTTTACCGTTATTCACCACCAGACGGGTGCGGTTCCATTGCCCGGCGGGCAGTACCGTGACGAATTTTGATTTTATCAAATCGTACAAATCGCCAGCGCGGTGTTTTTCAATTTTGCCGTCCGGGTGGCCGGGGTTGTCCAGCAACTGGTATTCGGGGCCACTCTGGTAGGCGTGTTCTAGCTCGGGTTTTTCTTTGACGTTGTAGAGTATGCCACTGTTGCCATCGTTGGCCAGCTTCCATTCCAGGCGCAACTCAAAGCTTGTCACCGGCTCTGGGCTGATCACGACATCGCCGCCTCCGGGGGTTGTCCAGCCTTTATCGTCCGGGGTGCGGCCGGTTAAGTGCAGTGTGCCGTCGTCGACTACCCAGCGCTCGCCTAGTGTGTCGCTGTTGTAGTTGCGCAAGCCGTTTAGGGTTTTGCCAACCGTCGGCGTGTTCTTGCTTGGTGAGTTGGTTGTGGTTAACGCGATAGTCGCTATTGATATCAACCGGTTTGTTTGCGGGTATGGCATTTAAGGTGTACCAGGCCTCGGTGGTCCACAACTCTCGGTCGCTGGCGCTGCTAAATGGGCGCTTAATACGAAAATACACCAGGTGATTTTGTTTTAATCCGGCCAGTTTAAATTGCGCGCGGGTGCGATCGTCGGACAGCGCAAACGCCTGCACCTCTAGTGGGCCTTTATCTAATTTGGGGCCGCCGTATTCGGCCGTGGGTTCATAGCGCCACTGAATGATCTCAAAGTCATCGGCGGTGACGTTTTGCCCGGCTTTTAGCGGCTCGGTAAAGGTAATTTCAAAACCATCGCTGCGCGCACTGACGCTGAGCATTTCAAAGGTGGTGTTGCCGTTGTAACTTAAGCGCTGCAAGCCATACCAGTTTTTACCCGCGTGACTCCAGTTACCGGGGTTGCCCACGCCGCCGGCAATCAGCGAGCCATCGGGTGCCCAATCTAAACGGTTAATGCCGGCTTCTAAGCCTTGCGTAAAACGAAACACGGCGCCCTGTAACCGGCCGTTCACCCGCTCGGCAAAAACACGCTTGATACCACCGTGGGTGACTTCGCCGTGAATCATTTGGTTTTGGTAGGGGCCAACATTCAGAGGTGCCGGTTCGCTCGGGGAGTTACCAATCTCATCTTGCGGCAGCCACACTACCGGCAAGGTTTCTTGCAAGTTGGCGGTGCCTGCAAAGTCGACCGAGCGCGAGCCGTACCACGCGCCCTCGGTAAGCTCGACAATTTTACTGGCCGGTAGCCAGTCGCCTTGGTTGTCGGCAATAAATAGCTTGTTATCGGTGCCAAAACCGATACCGTTGGGGGTGCGTAAACCGTTGGCGACAAACTCTACCGTACCGTCGGCTTTACTGATCTTCATGGCGCTGCCACGGTTGGCGGCTTGCGGGTCGGCACTGGCGCCGCCGGGTAAAATCGCGGTGGCAAGCGTTGCGTAAAAATAGCCGTCTAAGTACTCCAGCCCAAAGCTAAACTCGTGAAAGTTGCCGGTCACGGCCCAGTCGTTAGCGACCTTTTGGTACTCATCGATAATGTCATCACCGTTGACGTCGACCAGGCGGGTGAGCTCTTGTTTTTGCATCACGTAAATGTCGCCATCGACCACTTGTACACCAAGCGGCTCGGCCAGGCCGCGGGCGATGCGTTTAACCGTTATTTGCTCGGGCGGCGCGTTGAAGTTAGACACTAAATACACCGAGCCTTGCGGATCCCACGTTGATACCACCATACGGCCATCGTCTAAAAAGTCGATGCCACCCACCATGGGTTCAAACGCTTTGGGCCGCGCTTGGTGTAAATCGAACGAGGGGTGAACACCGGCAACTTCGTGCTGATCACCGGGAATGGTTTTAATAATATCCGGGTCGGTAATCACCGGTTTAACGGTGCGCACATCATTTGGGGTTGCCAGTAACATGCTCTCGGGCACTAGCTCAAATTCGCCCGAGGTCGGGTTTTTCCACTGTAGCGATAACGCCGCGCCCGAGGTGCCCTGAAAAAATATAATCTCTAGCGGGTGAATACCGGGCGCGAGTGAGACCTCGGTGTCCATCGGGTCGGGGCCGTGAAACCCCCAGTGATCAATGGCGAGCTTACCGTCTAAATACAAATACGAGCCGTCATCGCTTACCAAACGCAAAGTGGTGTTAAGTGGCTCGGTAAGGTTTAAATTGGTTTTTACCTGATACGCAAAGCGCTCTTTGATGGGCTCAAACCCGTCGATATCGGGCAAGTGCAATTGCGGGGTGTGCGCCCCCAGCGCCGGTGGTGTGGTGCGCAGTACCTCAACGTTGGGTTGGTCGCCGCTAAAATAATGTAAATACACCAGCGCGCCCGGGGTGTTCTCGTCCAGTAGTGGTGTTTCGTCTTTTAAATTAACCGGCACGGCTGGCAGGGCCATTGGGCCGGCGCCGCTATCAGCCTCTTCTGTTTTAGGTTTAAGCGCGAGAATATACTCGACCATTTGCGCCGCATCTTGCTTGCTTAAACTGGCGTGGGGCGTCATGGGCACTTGGCCCCAGTTACCCGCGCCGCCGACAATAATTTTTTCGCTCAGTGCGGCAACGGCGTCGTTCTCATTGGCGTAGCGCGTAGCGATGCTAACGTACGATGGCCCAACCGTTTTTACCTCGGCGTTATGGCACGCGGCGCAATCGCTGTTTTTTATGAGTGCCAGCCCCGGGTGTTCGTCGCTTTGGGTGGCGGGCTCAGGCTCTGCGGTGGCCGCTGGCAATGGCGGGTAAGAGAGTGTCAGTATGGTGGTGCCGTTGCTCAGGTGTAACGTGTCGCCCTCGATAGCGCCATCGCCTTTCACGTCAAAGCTTTGCGGTAAGGCTAAACCGGCTAACGTCGCTTGTTGCTCACCACTAAGGCCGTTTACCTCGAACGTGCGAGTGAGTATTACCCCCTCGGCCGATAGGGCGTGACTCGGGGTTTCGGTAATGGTGATATCACCATTGCCAAAGCGCAGTTGGGCGCTGTCACCATTTAGCCGGTAACCCTGATAATCGATGCCGTCCGCCCAGTGGCTTGCGCCGTTTAACAGATAGTTGCGCGGCGGTGTCGTCGGCTGCGGCCCGTGTTTTTGATCGTACACGGCGCCCGAAAACTCTACGCGGCCATCCCACACTTTATACAGCTCGCCACCGTCGGTGTCGTAGGCAACGCTCAGCTCATCGTCTAGCCGGACGGTGAGTACGCGGGGCTTGCCGTCCAGTACCGAACGAAACGCCGGCATCGGGCCGCTAAGATCTGTGCTCGCGGTGGTTTGGGTGGGGGCGTCGGGGCTGCAGGCGGTTAACACCAGCGCGCTGCTTACCAGTAGTAGTGATGGGTGGCAGTTGAATAAAGTCGGCATAGCGGCCTCCGCAGTGTGCTCGTTATTATCGGTATAGGATTTCTCTGTGCGGAAGTGTGCCACGGCGAAAGGCGCCGCGGCGGTTGAATACGTTTTCATAACCGTAAACTAAACGGGTTTTAACGCTTCCTTACAGACGGCCCAGGAGATTAATGCCAATCAGCACCAGAATGCCGATTTGCGCAAACAGCGCAATACCGTAAAAGTAACTGCGCGGGCTGGGGTTTTTCTCGGTGGCGATGGCGTAGTAAAGCACCATGTGGACAATTCGTGCCAGGGCGTAAACCATCACCAAAATGCCAATCCAGCGCGGGTTGGTACCGCTAAACACCGCGAGAAACACACTGCCGATAAACAGCGGAAAGTTCTCCAGCGAGTTCATAAAGGTGCGATTGGCGCGAAACACAAACGAGTCGTGGGAGAGGTGTTCATCCATCTTGCCCGGTATGGCACCCGGTTGCTTGGCCTTGCTCATGGCGGCAACGGTTGCCTGTACCAACAAGGTAATCAGGGCGACGTAAACCCAAAGATAAGTGAAAGTGTAATCCAACGGCATAGCGGTATCCTTTTGTGAGTAAAAGAGTTTATTCGTGTCAGAGCTTACGCCAGATCAGCAACCGGTTGTTGGCGGGCATCCCGTGATCGTCCTGTAAGTGTAGATGATTGCTCTGGGCCAGTTCGATTAAATCTTCTATAGCGCGAATACCGCTGCCCGGGTCGCGCTGGCGCAGCATTTGGTCAAACGCGGCATTGCTCTCGCTGGTGAATTGGCCGCTGTAATTAAATGGGCCATACAGGGCAAACACGCCTTCGGTGGGTAAGTGCCGGCCCACCTCGTGAAACAAATTTTGCACCAGCGGCCAGCTGACAATATGAGCGGTGTTAGCCGAGTACAGGGCGTCGAACTCGCCCGGCCAGCTGGGTTCCGACAAATCAAAAATCACCGGCCGGTGTAGATTGTCGCTTGGCTGCGAATCGATCCAGCTATTGATGCCCGCGTGATTATGTTCCAGATCGCTGGTTTGCCAAATTAGATGCGGCAAAGCGGGGGCAAAATGCACCGCGTGTTGGCCGGTGCCCGAGCCCACTTCCAGCACCCGGGTGCGATCTGAAAGCACATTTTGCAAAATGGTAAGAATGGGTTGTTTGTTGTTTTCGCACGCTTGGGAAAAGGGTAAGGACATAGAAAGATCGTTGGTTGAGAGTGATAGTGGTGGCTAGGTTTTTGGCGCTGCATTAAAAGGACTAGCGGGTAACGGTGGACGGGGAATGGAGTACGGGGGCGAGAAATTTTCCGTTCCCCGTCCCCCTTAAACCGTCCTCCGACCTTTAATACTTAACACTACACCCATAGGCGCGGGTGGCAGGTTCAGCCACTGGCTCGCCGGCCATGGCCGAGTCCAGTGCGGCGGCTAAGTAGTTGTGCGAGTCGGGGATGACCGCCGGGTTGGCGGAGTCGTTATCGTCGATGGCGCCGGCGTAGACCACATCGCCCTCGGGGTTAATGACAAACATATGTGGCGTGGTCTTGGCGCCATAGTCGCGGCCCATGTTGCCGTCTGGGTCTAGCACAAACGCGCTGCTGGCGTTTAGGTTGTGGCTCTCGGCTTCGGCTTTGGCTTCAACCGGGCCGAGATAACCTTGCTTGCCCTCGGCAGACGAAATCACTGTTAACCAGTTAACGCCTTGGTCGGTGTACTTTTTTTGCAGCGCCTGCATATTGCCGCTGCCGTAGTGCTTGCGCACATAGGGGCAATCTTTGTTAAACCACTCGAGCACTAGCCACTCACCTTCATAGTCGGTCAGTGAGTGCATCTCGCCGGAGGCGTCCACCTCGGAAAAGGCCGGGGCGGATTCGCCGGGGGTGGCCACGGCAAAGCTTAAGCTTGGCACAGCCAGGGCGGCGGCAAATAACAACGGGCGGATCGGGTTGCGGACGTTCATCTCGGATCTCCAATAGTTGGGTTATTCGCTATCAAACAGTTCGCTTATCATGCGCTCTTGCAATAGCTGCGGCAAGAGCTGCGCCTGTCGGCTGCCCGCCGGGTACCAGGCGTAAACCGGCAGTGAGTTGCGCCCCAGCGCTTCAAGTGCTTCGGTTATTGCCGGGTCAAAACGGGTCCAGTCGGCGCGTATCGCCAGTACATTATGCCGCGTAAATAATTCACGGGTGTGATCGGTATCTAACACCAGCTTTTTATTCACCTGACAGGTAATGCACCAGGCGGCGGTGTAGTCGATAAACACGGCGCGGCCGGCGGCGCGGGCCTCGGCTATGGCGGTTTTATCGTAGCTTTGCCACAACGTGTTGCCCGCTTGGGGGGTAGGTGCTTCGGCGCGTATTAAGGCGGCGCCGCTTATGGTGATTGCGCTAAGAGCGATCGCCACGGCGAGCGCGGTACGTAGGCGCCCCGCCCCGTGTGCCAGCCACAGCGCGAACGCCAGTGCCAGCAGTAACGAGCAACCCAGTACCCAGCCGATATCGCCCACCAGTTTGCCCAACACCCACAGCAGCCAGATAACCGTAGCGTATAAAGGAAAGGCAAAAAATTGGCGCAGGGTGTCCATCCAGGGGCCGGGTTTGGGCAGGCGCTTAAGCAGCGCCGGCGACGCGCTTAACAGTAAAAATGGCGCGGCTAAGCCCGCCCCTAAGCCGATAAAAATCGCCAGCGCCGATACCGCAGGTAATACCGCGGCCGCCCCCAGGGCGGCACCCATAAAGGGGCCGGTGCAGGGCGCGGCGACAAACACCGCCAGTATCCCGGTGGCAAAGGCGCCGCCGCGGGCGCCGCCGGCCAGGTTCATCAATTTGTGACCAAACTCAAAGACCCCGCTAAACGATAGCGCCATAAGCCAAAACAGCACCGCCAGCGCCAGTACCACCGGTGCCGACTGCAACTGAAACCCCCAGCCAATAGCGCTGCCGCCGGCGCGCAGCGCCAGCAATAACCCGCCCAGCAGAGCAAAGGTCGTCAGTACCCCGGCGCTGTATAGCAAACCTTCGCCAAGGCGCTCGCGGCGGGTGACCCCCGGTTGCAGCAAGCTAAAAATCTTAATAGAAAGCACCGGAAATACGCAGGGCATTAAATTGAGAATCACACCGCCGGCAAAGGCCGCCACTAACAGCAGCCACAGTGCGGTGGTAGCGGTTGTGGGTGCGTCGGCTGTTGCATTATTGCCAAGTGCCACGGAGTCAAATTGCCAGGCGCGCCCCTGTTGCGCGATGACAAACCCGGCGCTGGCCGGTGCACTTACACCGGGCTGAGTCGTAAAGCGAAACTGGTAGCCGGAGTCGGTCGCAGTGGCCTTGGGCGCCTGGGCGATCAGCCAGTCGCCGTTGATGGGGAATACCTCGGGGGCGGGCCCGCTGCCGTTTAGCGTGAGCGAGGCGCTGCCATCTGTGTCTGCACTCAGTGCGGTCGCTTGCCACGGGCTGCCGGCCGCACCTTGTGGCACCCGTGCGGCAAAGGTATCGAGCAACGCTTTATCACTTTTGTTCCACCCGGCGGTGTCGGCAACCGGCCACTGGCCGCTCATTTGCCCAAAGCCGGGGATACAGTCGATTTTGCACACTAACCACTCGAGGTTTATGTCGAGTGCAATCGATGTGCTTCCCGGCTCGGGCGTTAGCTCAAATAAATAGGCGACATTGCCCTCGTAGCCGAGGTTGGTTAAGTGCTCGATGGGTAGGCGGGCGGGGTAGGGCCACTGAATATCACCGGCAGTGGCGCCCGTGGCGGTTATGTCAAAGCGCGGTGCGGCGCCCGAGTCGCCGGCGTTTTGCCAGTACACATGCCACTGCGGGTCCACCTCAAAGTAAAAGCCTACGGTAGCGGTTTGCCCGGCGGCAAATTGGCTGGGGGTGATTAAGCGCACATTTACATGGTCGCCCGAGGCGATGGTGCCCGCCTGCGCGGGCAATGCCAAAGCAAACAGCAACGCTAAAAAAATAAAAGGTTGCGCGAGCACCGCAGGTTTCATGGGTCACCTCAAATAAAATTAATTTAGTTATAAAACCTGTGCTGTCATAAAACGATAACAGCTATCACGCACGATACCCTACCGCTAATAATCACAACAATATTCCGCCCCTCAAAGCTACTTGGTAAGCGTTTGAGCGGGCGCTGTTTACTTTACCAGCCGACAATGGGGAAAGGTATGAAACGCACCGTATTTTGTTGTAGTGCGATGATTGCGATACTGATGATGTTGTTGCCAGTGCAGCGGGCATTGGCTGCTCCCGATGGTATTGCGCCTTACATCGAATTACAGCGAGAGCTGTTTCTGGCCGGCTTGTATTTACCCGAGCCCGTCAGCAATGCGCAGCAAGCGCTTAGCCTGCGAGGTTCGCGGCAAATGGAAATTCGTTTTGTCGCCGATCATATGACGGCGGGAAAACTGTCGCGGATGTTTTTACAGAGTATCGCCATTAACAACCCCGCTACCGCCCAGCGCGCCAGTGGCGAGTCGCTGGCCAGTTTTTTTAACGCCTTTAAAGGCAGCTTACGGCGCGGCGATATTCTCTCGATTAGCGAGCGCACAGATGGCAGTGGTGTGAACGTTTACCTTAATCGGCAGCGCCTAATCAGCCTGGACGACGGCAATTTTTTTAATATGTTGCTGGTGACCTGGATTGGTTCGGTGCCGCCTAGCCGTGAATTTAAAAGCGCACTACTGGGCGACTCGGCGGCGGGTGATATTGCGCGCTACGGGCAGATAACTCCGGCGGATGAGCGTTTGGGTTTAGTCGCCCAGTGGCAAAATCCCGCCCCTAAAGTGGCCGCGCCTTCGTCGGCTGCCAGCAAGGCGCCGGTGGCATCTAATAGCAGCGACGCCGCTAACACGACTTCCGCCACGGTGGCAGAGCGTCAGGCCAGCGTGGCGGTCGTGCCCGCGCCCGCGGTGGCGGCGGTGACGCTGCCCAGACCTGAGCTGGGCGCGAGTACAAAGGTGGCAGAGCAGGCCGCTAGCAGCCGCGCCCCGGAGCCGGAGGCCGTTAGTAGCCCCGCCGCCGCAACACAAGCGCCCGCCGCGGTTGCCAGCTCGAGCGCAGCGCCATCCTCGCCCGCGCCTGCGGCGATAGCAGCGGCCGGTGTGGCCGAGCCGGAGGAAGATCTGCCGGACTTCTCGGCCGAATCGCTCGGCCTGTTGCAGGATTACACCTCGCAATTAGTCACACTGACTCACGCCGAGATTAAGTACCCGCGCCGCGCCATGAAATTAGAGCAGACCGGCAGTGTGCGTATGGCGGTGGTGATTGACCGCGCCGGCGAGGTGTTGGAGGTGCAGCCGTTGCTGGAGTCGGGGTTTAAGCAGCTCGACGATGCCGTGCGCCGCGCGATCGATAAAGCCGCGCCTTATCCGGCGATCCCCGAAGGGGTAGCGGCCGAGCACTTTGAGTTTGTGTTTCCTATTACCTTTATGCTGGAGCGCTCGTAGCCCGGTTTGACTGAACTATGACGTAAGCCGGCGGTAGGGCTATACTCTCAGAACCAATAATAACTTCTGAGTGGTTTATGGCTAATAGCGGCACGCTAGTGCTTATATTGGCGCAGCTCCTGGCCGTTAGTTTGCTGATTGCGGCTTTGTTGGGGCTGATGCTATGGCGGGTTCGCCAGCGTTACCGGCGGCTGCTGAGCGTCTACGCCAGTTTAAAGCACCAGTCCGATGAGCATACCGAGCCCCACCCTGAGGGTGCCGATCGCGCTGAGCCCGTTAAGCGTATCGATTGGCCTGCGCTTGAGGCTGAATCCCTTACTCGCTACCAAAGCTTTAGTGAAAAAACCTTAGGCGACTATGCCGCCGACGACCCGTTTAGTGCGCGGATCGCCTCGATCCGTTATCACTACCTACAGGCCGAGCGTCAGGCCGAGCAACAACACACCGAGCACGAGCGTTGGCAAACACTGGAAAAAGCGCTGGCGAAAATCGTCGCTGACATAGCGAGCAGTACCGGTGCAATTGAAGCCCACGAGCCCGATAAAGTTTCGCTGCTGCGCGAGCGCATGAAAACCCTACAGCATGTCGAGCAAGATAACGCCGAGCTGCGCGGGCAAAACCAGCGCTATGATGAAGAGCTAAAAAAACTGCGGCAGTATTACCAAAAATATCGGGCGCTTGTGGCCGATAAAGCCAAACCAGATGCGCCAGACGAGGCCGGCGCAAAAGCGCGCGATAACGCGCAACGTCTAAGCCACGCTAACCACGAGCAGCGCCAGGTAGTGGATACTATGCACAGCCATATCAACAGCGACCCGCACGAGCCTATTTACCGCGAGCGCGACGGCGTGCATCAACAGGTAGGGGCGTTGCAAGAGGGCGTACAACATGTCGATCAAACGCTAGAGCAGCTGCATAAATCGCTGCATCATGACGCCGAGCTGGATAAGCTGACCGTTATTGACAGCCTGCGCAGCAATAATCATCGCCAGCGCAACACCATTGCTAATTTGCACCGCGAGTTAAGTGAGCTGCAGCATTCCCTAGACAATGATGAGCACGATAAAAAAGGCCAGACCGACGCCCTAGAGCGCATGTTGCACGAGTGCGAAGGATGCATCGCAACTCTCGAGAGCGAAGTGGCTTATTTGCAGGGTTTGCTTGAGCAAACGCCACCCACCCCAGAGCCCCCACCGCCGCCGGTCACCCCGGTATTACCCGATAATACACTGGCCGAAACACTGTTGGCATTTTCGGTGGCGGTGCAGGAAAAGCACAGCCCGGACGAGATTATTGCCCTGCTGGCCGATACTCTGGTGCAGCTAAATTTACCCTATGTCGCGGCCGTATCCTTTGCCCAGGAGACAGCGTTTGGCGGCTCGGCTAATCTGGATAACAACACCTTGCGGCAACGGCTAATGGATATCGCCGATGTAAGCTTGCAAGAGCACAGTGCCGAGGGGTTGTTTTTTTCCCGGCGATGCTTGCAGCTGTTTGTGCCCGAAGCGGCACTGGCCGATATTGATTTTAAAGAACTCACATGTCTGCTGGATGTGATGCACTCGCTGATACTGTTGCAGTTAGAGCAGCACGGCTTTAGTCAACAGTTGCAACATCACCACCGGCAGGTGCTGACACTGGAGCAAGCCATTCGCGCTGGCATAACCAATATCGATATCCAGTACGCGTATCAAACCGAAGAGGTAAAACGGATTGCGGCCTCGCTGTTAACCGAGCTGGACGAGTTATTGTTGGGGCTGGATACGGACGATGAAATGCGCGAGGTGTTTAGCAATGTGATTGCCGAGGCGCAGCAGCGCTTTGCGTTATTGCACGAGGCGGGCTCGGTAATCGACAACGAGTTTACCCGGTTGTCGAACGCGCTGGATGCTTTAGAGAAACAATAGTGCGTGCAAACCCGGCGCTGGTAAACGTAAACACTTACCAGCGCCGGGTTTATCTTAAAACAGTACGCGGCAGCGAATCGTGCCTTCAATATTGCGCAGTTGCTCTAACGCGGTTTCGCTATAGGGCGAGTGTACATCCAATACCACATAACCCACTTTATCGTTGGTTTGCAGGTACTGCGACGAAATATTAATGTCGTTATCCGAGAACACTTTGTTAATAGCCGATAACACGCCGGGCACATTGGCGTGTACGTGCAACAAGCGGTGGGCGTCCGGATGCTCGGGCAGCGCCACCTCGGGGAAGTTAACCGAGGTAATGGTGGTGCCGTTATCCGAGTAGCGCACCAGTTTTTCGGCCACTTCTACGCCGATGTTCTCTTGCGCTTCTTGCGTAGAGCCGCCAATGTGCGGTGTAAGAATCACATTGTCCAGCCCGCGCAACGGGCTGACAAACTCGTCGTCGTTGCCTTTTGGCTCTACCGGGAATACGTCAATCGCCGCACCGGCGATGTGCTTGTTTTTTACCGCCGCGGCCAGCGCGTCGATATCCACAACGGTGCCGCGCGAGGCGTTGATTAAGTAGGCGCCTTTTTTCATCAGGCCCAGCTCGCGCTCGCCGATCATGTTTTTGGTCGAGCCGGTCTCGGGTACGTGCAAGCTGATGACGTCCGCGGTTTGCAGCAGCTCGTCCAGCGAGCGCACCTGCGAGGCGTTACCCAGCGGTAGCTTGGCTACCACATCGTAAAACTTAACCTTCATGCCCATCGACTCGGCCAGCACGCTGGTCTGGCTGCCAATCGAGCCGTAACCGATCAGGCCCAGGGTTTTGCCGCGAATCTCGTAAGAGCCGGCCGCCGATTTTAACCAGCCGCCGCGGTGGCAGACGATGTTTTTCTCGGGGATGCCGCGCATCATCAGGATGGCTTCGGCAATCACCAGCTCGGCTACCGAGCGGGTGTTGGAGTAAGGCGCGTTAAATACCGCTACGCCGTGCTCTTGCGCCGCCTGCAAATCCACCTGATTGGTGCCAATGCAAAAGCAGCCGGCGGCGATTAATTTGGGGGCATTGTCAAACACCCGGCGGGTTAGCTGAGTGCGCGAGCGCAGGCCAACAAAGTGAGCGTCTTTGATCTTCTCGATCAGGTCGTCTTCTGACAGGGCGGTTTTCAGGTATTCGATGTTTTCGTAGCCTGCCGCATGCAGCGTTTCGACGGCGGACTGGTGCACGCCCTCCAGCAGTAAGAACTTAATTTTGCTCTTATCCAGTGACTTTTTGCCCATAAAACAAAGACCTCAACTCGCGCGTTGTCAGAGAATGAAAGGTGGGGGTAGGTTGTTCTGGCCGGCGCCGCCGTCAGAGCCGCGAATGATAGCATAGTTCCGCAGGCGGCTGAACGCGGATTTGCTTGAGCTCCGCAGTGGTTACGATACACCGTTCACCGTTCACCGTTCACCGTTCACCGTTCACCGTTCACCGTTCACCGT
>NZ_CAXBFW010000003.1:0-254598 GCF_963975215.1 uncultured Gilvimarinus sp. | reverse complement strand
TTCGGCCACGGTGCCCGTGCTCACGCCACCGATCACCGCCGCGTCTTCCGCGCCGTTGATGGTCACGGTGATGGTCTGGCTGCTGCCGTCGGTCGCCGTGTAGGTGATGCTGTCGGTCACGCTTTCATTCGCGTCCAGGAACTGCACCGCCGCGTTGTCCAGGGTGTAGGTCCAGCTGCCACCGCTTAACACGAAGCTGCCGTAAGCGTTGTCGCCCGCGGTGCTCGCCACGTCCGCGAAGCTCACCGGGTTGTCGCTGCTGTCCACGTCGCTGATGCTCAGCGCACCACTGGCGGTTTGCGTGCCGTCTTCGGCCACGGTGCCCGTGCTCACGCCACCGATCACCGCCGCGTCTTCCGCGCCGGCAACATTGATTGTTAAAGTCGACTGAATGCTGCCGTTAACAATGTAGTCCACATTAATGCTGGCTTGATCCCCTTCGTTAAGGAAATCAAACAATGGGTTTAAACCATTATCAAACGTCAGGTTGCCATCGCTATTGAGCGTAAATACACCGGTAAAACCCGTTTCTTTGTGGGTAATAGTGAACTCGGCTTGGCCGTAGCTGAAGCCTGTTGCGCTGATGGTAAACAGGTGGGTAAGGTCGACATTATTAATAATAATGGACTCATCACCGGTGGAGGTGATGACATTACCGCCGTTGTTGGGCGTTGAGTTGTCGAGTAAATTAAATTCACCCGCACCAATGTTGTCGTTCTCGCCGATGGCAATCGACTCATTGCCATCGGTTACCGAGAGATCGTGATTAATAACTAAGTTTGCTTCGTTGGAGACGCTGCCATCGGCATCAATTAATTGATAGCCAAACGCTTCATCGGCGGGGTTTGCTGCCGATTCAATATAGTCAACGCTGTGCACAGAAAAGTGATCGTCAGTGTCTGCACCTGATATGACTAAATACTGGAAGCTAGCACCTGGCTCGACATGAACGCTGTAAGGCAAAACATCAAAACTGCCTGAGCCTACCTCGTTGAAATTTTCATCGTAAGCAACCCAGCGGCCATCATCCGTGCTGCCGACTTGTCCAAACAGGACGTTGGCCTGACTGGCGCTGGTGCCTAAGTCGAGGATAAGCGCCTGACTTTGCGGACCATTGTTATCGCTCGAGTCAATCGTAGAGATATCACCCGCACCAACCCGCACGCCCACTTGGTTTTGCGCAAAAACAACATTGCCAGCGTGCGCCGCATCGAGAACCGCTGGATTTAAATTACCGGCACTATCGGTATAAGCATCGCCCGATGCAGCAAAGCCATACAAGGCCACACCACTCCAGCTCGCGGCGTCGCCACCACCGGTATTAACCGGCGCTGGTGCCGTAGCATTAGAGGTGTAGGTGTAATTACCCTGGGTGTCGATCTGCAGCACACCGTTAGTTGCGGCAATTGTCCAGGTACTGCCATTAAACTCTGCACTGTTACTATCGTATGTAACACCGCCATAGCTGACTTGATTAAGTGACGCGCCGTCGGCGCCCAACGTATCGGCACCCGCTCCGGTAATAACATTGCCACTCGTACTGCCGCCCAGCACTACCGTGTCGGCGTCGTCAACGGCGGCCGGGGCAGTGTCCAGAATTTGGATGTCTAAGTTGGCGTTGGTGGTAGTTCCGGTAACATCGGTAACGGCGATGACAACCGTGTCGATAACATCGCCTACGCTATGATCAACCGCGGTATTATTTTCGACAAACTGATAAGAGATAACACCAGTAGCGCTATCGTAGTTAGTAATTGTTAAGCTGCCATTGGCTGTTGTGATAACGACGGGAGTCGTCCCCGCAGCGCTGATGTCTTGCCCATCAACCGTTACGCTCGTAATACCCGCCTCGGCGCTAACGCTAGCCGAACCAACCACGGTACTGCCTGTCGCCTCCGTGACACTATTGTCAGCTGGCGTAAGCTGACCATCGCTGTCGGTGACCACAATGACGGGCGCGGCATCGGTTGCGCCATTAATCGTGACCGTAACCGTGTTACTACTAACGTTGCCATCGCTGTCAGTGACGTTATAGGTGAAGGAGTCTTGCAGCTGCTCACCGTCGTCCAACTGTTGAACCGCAGTTTGGCCGCCGTTTAAAACATACGTGTACTGGCCACTAGCATCGATACTAAATTGACCGTAGTTACCCGCCACATTGTTTTGTACGTCAACATTAAAGGTATCAGCGCCGGCAGCAATAGTGACGCCGCCGATGACCTGAGTGCCGTCTTCGGCAATCGAGATATTGGCAGCTTCAGCGGTTGGGGCGGTATCCAGAATATAAACGTCGAGGTTGTCGCTAACGGTAACGCTGGCCGTGTCGGTTACGCGGACTTCGAAGCTGTCGACGACATCGCCAGCGGTGTGATCGGCGGCACTGCCAGACTCGGTAAATTGATAGCTGATGACGCCGGTCGCTGCATCGTAACCGGTAACCAACAACTGCCCTTGCGGGCTGTTAATGGTAACAGGTGTATTGCTTGCCCCGGTAATATCGAAACCGGCGATGGTAACGGCAGCTATACCCGCTACCGCCTGGACATTAATCGTACCATTTACGGTGGTACCACTCGCCTCGGTAACACTCGCCTCGCCCGGTTGCAGCTCACCATTAAGATCGTTAATTAAAATAGTCGGTGCGCTTAAATCGACGGCGTATGCTTCACTGGCGTTGGCCGAACCTTGAGCTCCATCGGCACCCACACCGATAACGCGGCCGGTAACGGTCGTGTCGGCGTCATCGATCAAACCTTGCCCGGGCACTTGTACCGAGAAACGGCCGTTGCTATCGGCAACGGCTTGATAGCTTTGTCCGTTAACCGTAATGGTTACCAATGAGAACCCAATGGCTGGGTCAGCCGTCACGGTGCCAGTTAGGGTTACCATGCTGCCCGCCTCAGAGGCGTCTATCAGGTTATCGCCTGTTACCGGGTCGATATCCAGTGTCATGGCGGCATTATCGGGCGTATCGTTATCAAAAATCCGCAAGGTGCCCTGTGAATCAGCCAGAGCTGCATTGGTGGGATTGGATAGATTAAGCAGAGCAAACTCTGGGTTCGGTTGCGACTCGATAATATCGTCGTCAATTACCGGTACTGTCACAGTAACCGAGGTTTGGCCTGGTGCGAAAACAGCAACACCTTGTACCGCCGTGTAGTCTTCGCCGGCCAAGGCGCCCTGGTCGGCGGTTTGATAGGCAACGGTTACGGTTTCTGTGCTGGGCTCGGAAAGCGTTAAGGTAAATACCGCATCGCCGTCACCCTCAACCACCAGAACATAATCGAGGCTAATCAGCGGAAGGTCCTGACCTTGTGCATCGTTGTCTATAATGCCGAATTGCAGGTGCTCGTCGTACACGTTATCGCCCGAGACAACCGCATCAAAGTATTCGATAGGGTCTTCAATAATAGCATCGTCAAAGATCGGCACGCGAATCTCGACACTGCTATCGCCAGCGCCTAATACAAACTCAAATATCGGCCGCGGCAACCCCGAATCGCTATTAACGGTGGAGTGCAACTGCATTTGCTGCCAGGTTTGGCCGCCATCGTTGGAGTACTCGAGTGGCACCAAGTAATCATCCGCGTACTCGGCAATCGGGTAGCCCAGCTGATCGCTGAGTAACTCGCTGGTAAAGTTAATTAACAGCGACGAATCTGTGTCAAAAACCAGCTCGCTATTAAGAGTAAACTGATTGAAACCATCGCCCTCCCCGACGTCCTGAATATCAGCCGACAGGTGCGAGCGGTATTGATCCTGGGTGGCCGAGGTCACGTCGCGGAATACGGTCCAGTCTTCGACGCGATAATCGATAGACAAACCTTCAAGATCATACTGGTCGGTATCGGGGCTTAACACAATGGCGTATTCGCCGTTACCGCGATCCTCCAGCACACCAATATCGGTGTAACTGGCGCTTAGCTGGACATTGCTAACCAGTAAGTTCTCGGTAATAACCTGACGCCCTACCGCCCCTTCAAGCAGATCATCGGTATTAAAAGTAATCTCACCATTTAATTCGTTGTAGTTGTACTGGATAAGCCCGCCGGGTACGTCGAGCACATCTTCGGTGCGCTCATCAGCGGTTACCGGCCCGCGATCGCCGGCCAGCTCTTCGATGGTGACCGCAACGTGCTCCATGGCGATGGTTTCAAACACGTTATCGCCGGACGGATCCCGCTCACTATCGCGGGTGAACTCGATACCTACACTGGCCAGCGCCTGCGAGATCATCTCTTTACCGGCGGTGGCAATATTTAACGGCGCACCGGTGGTTGGATCAATATAGTTGGCAAAGGCATCACGGATTTCGGGCGTGATGGTGATGTTGCTCTCGTAGCTGGCTTGGTTGTTCTGCAAATCATTCGTTTGCAAAATGCCATCATTAGGCGTCGAATCGGTTAAGTCGTTGTCGAGGGCCTGTAAAAAGATGGCCATGTTCTCGACATAGTTTGAGTTGCTATCGGACAGTGCGGTGCCGGCAATATCCTGCAAAAACAATACATTGCCGACAATGGCATCGGCACTAAATTCGGCAACGGTAACATCGCCCACGGTAAAGGTGATGGTATCGCCGGCACGATAATAAAAAGAGCCGTCCGCGCCCGCCTCACCGGTGATACCGCTTAAACCCGAGCTGGTGGTAAAGCTCACGCCGTTGACAAAATTATCGGTGAATTGCGCAACATTAACCGGGTTAAGGATAAAGTCGGCGTCATCGCTGGCGCTGGCCGAATTGCCCGCAGTGTCTTGTACGGTGATGCTGGCAGCAACGCTTGCATCAGCATCCGTCACAAAATCATTGGCCGCTACGTCGATGGCAAAAGTACCGCCATCCACTTGTCCCGAATAGGTGTTTCCGCCAATGGTTATCTCAACGATATCGCCATCGACAACGTCGCCACTGACCGAGCCCGTAACGGTGGTGTTTTCGCCGTTAGCGGCGGCAATCGCAATGGCGTCGGTATCGGTAATCTCATCAAGGGTAATAGAAACAACCGGCAGCTCGGTATCAACTGCGTAGCCTTCGCTATCGGTCGCGGTAGCCTCGCCATTAACATCGCCGGTCGATGTGGTAATACTGGCTTCAATTTGGTTGTCGGCGTCGGCAACTAAATCGCTGCCGGCAACATCAATGCTAAAGGCGCCACCGGTAACTTCACCGGTATAAACAACATCATTAACCGTTACGGTGACTAGATCACCATCACTCACATCGCCCGATACGGCGCCGGTGATGGCAATCGTTTGCCCCGCCTCTTGGGCGTTAATAATGTCATCGGGGGTTATTTGCTCATCGAGCGTAATAGCAACTTGTGGTGCCTGGGTGTCAACGCTGTAGCCTGCGCTTGTGGTGGCGCTGTAGCTCTGGCCACTATCGCTAGTGCCGTCAACGCTCGCCGAAATAACATTCGCAGCGGCTAAATCGGCCCCGGCGACGGCAATACTAAAACCACCACCGGCGAGGACGGTGCCGGTATAGTCGTTGCCATTAACGGTTAAGGTGATGGTATCGCCCGATTGCGCATCGCCACCCACCTGGCCGGTAACCACGACGTTGCCGGCGGCTTCGGCAGCGCTGATGATGTTATCGCTGGTGATATTATCCAACGCAATAGTGGCCGCTGGAGGCTCAACCGGTGGCGGAGGAGGCGGCGGCGCAACGCCACCCGGTACGTCGTCAAAACGAATAGCCGCCGAGTCGGTCAGGGAGCCATCACTGACGGTATAACTTACCTCGGGCACCGGGCCACTGTAGCCGTCACTCGGGGTGAAATAGAATTCCCCGTTTGCATCGATGCCAAATACCCCGGCATCTCCTAGCGGTACTTCATCGCCGGGCGCAAAAACGGTGTCGTTATCGGCAACGCTAAAGCCAACAACTTGCAAGTTATCGCCATCGAGGTCGGAGTCGTTATCGAGCGCATTGCCGGTAACGGTAGTGGTAGCAAAGGTCTCTAACGGGCCGTCATCGACAGCATTGGGCGCATCGTTAACCGGGGTGACACTCAGCTGCACAGTGGCGGTATCGGTGGCGCCCGAATTGTCAGTTACAATGACATTGAAGCTATCCGGACCGTTGTAATTCTCGTTAGGCGTATAAGTAAAAGCACCCGTGTCTGGGTCAAGGGTCACGCTGCCATTGGCAGGAGGTATGTCCAGGGCATAGGTGAGGGTATCGCCAAGGTCGACATCACTCGCGTCAACCTGACCCGCAAGAGGGGTATCCTCAGGTGTCGTTACGGTTTGGTCTTGCGCCACCGGCGCATCGTTCACGGCGATAACATCAACTTGCGCAACACTTACGGCGCTCTGAGTACCGTCACTTACGGTTACTGTAAATTCATCGGCTCCATTAAAATCGGCATTCGGGGTGTATTCGAACTCGCCCGTCGCGGGGTTTAAGGTGACGGAGCCATTGGCGGGAGGCTGAGTCAGCGTATAGCTGAGGCTATCGCCATCGAGATCTTGCGCGCTGATCTGCCCCAGAACCGGGGTATCTTCGCCGGTTGAGAGAGACTGATCAGCCGTGGTGGGCGCATTATTTACAGCAAAGTCGTCGGCCTCGGCGGTGGTCGCCTCCGCACGGGAGCCGGCGGCAAACTCGTAGGACTGACCATCCACCGTTTCATTGATACGCTCAACCCGAACAAAACTATGGCCACCGCCAGAGGTGCTTTGGCCCGCTGCGGGCGCCTGGTCGAGCATATCCAGCAGATCGCCGTCCCCCCCAAGCAGCAGGCTGTCGTTTTCATCCAGGCCGGCTAAGATGGCATCAAATTGCTCATTGAGAACACTGGCCTCATCGCGGGCGGCAGCGGTATCGGGCCAAAGATCCGGGCTCATGGCAACATCTTGCACACCGCTAAGTGTAACCGGAGCGGCATCGCCAAAATCCAGCTCAATACGGGTGCCGGCCTCGGTCACTAAGCGCTCATCGGCCGCGATCACGTCGCCCACCGCTAGCTCGCGCAAAGAGCCGTCTTCTGCCCTTGCCCATGCTCGCCCTTGCAATACACTCACGGTTGCCGCTTGAGTCGCCATCGAGTTCTCCAGTCCTAACCAAATCAGATATCCGCACCGTTTTGGCGCGGAATTTTTATTAGTGACAGGTTAAGATGAAAAAAGCGACACGGCTATTGTACCTAAGTCCAATATTGCAAATGAATATAAAGGTGCCCGCTTAAGCGCTAACAGAAGTAAAGGAGGCCGCAAAGCCGCTGGTAGATGGGGGGAGAGGTTAGCCGGAGGCCGTGAGAGTAAGCCCACCCCCGGATATACGGGGGTGGCACGTAACTACAAGTCGACGTTCGCCTGCGCATGATTGAGTAAAAACTCCGAGGCGTCACTATTATCTGAGCTATAAGCGGCCGAATCACCACTGGGCAAATAAGGTGCGTCGGCATTAGCAATCGGGGCAGAGGCATCTAATAAGACGGGGCTGGTACTACCAGCTGCAGGCTCTTCCGCCCCTGGCAGCCACTGAGATAAATCCTCATCGTCATCCTCCAGCAAATCGCCAAAGCCCAGTGCCTGACCGGAGCTATTAAATTCGCCGGCCGCCGGCTGATCGTTAGCGCTCGGCTCGGCCAAGTGCCAGTCCAGTACGTCGGCCTCCGGCTGGTCGGCACTCTCGATCGCAGCTGCATCGATCGCAACTGCATCCATCGCAAATGCCCCCGCCGCAAATGCCCCCGCCGCAAAAGCCGTCGCCGTATTAGGTTGCGACTGAGCACTGGCGGCAAATGTCTCGATACCGGAAAAAACGCTGACGGTAACATTACCTAAGTCCGAGGCACCACTTGTATCATTGACTTGATAAACGATGTTGTCGGTGCCGATAAAGCCGCTGGCGGGAACATAATTTAAGGTGCCATCGGCATTAATGGTAACGGTGCCGGTCTCTGCTGTGGCACTAAAAACAGTAAGGTCGTCGTTTTCGGCATCGGTGTCGTTGGCCAACACGTCGATGACAATACCGGTACTGTTATTGGGGACGGAATCCACCACATCATCCACCGCCACGGGTGCATCATTAACAGCGCTAACACTAATATCGACACTAGCCGATTGAACACTGTTCGCAGCACCCTGACCGTCATCTACCGAGAAATCAAAGCTGCCCATGTAATCGGCCGCCAGCTCCTGCGGGGCGCTGTACAGTAAACCTGTTAGCTCCACCGCACTAAAGGTATCGTTTAACGCCAGCACGGTGCCGTTGGCGAGCGTCACCTCACCGACATCAGGCAGGCCGGTTACCGTTACGGTTAACGCGTCGCCGTCAGCGTCCGTGGGGGCGGCAATACCCAGTGGTGTATTCACACACTCTTCAGCGACCGCAATAGCACTGCCCGTCACAACCGGCGGATCATTCACATTCAGCAAATCAATGTTAACAGTGGCCGTATCTGTGCCGCCCTGGCCATCGTCGGCATCAACGCTAAGGCTATAGCTACCCACCTGCGCGTCATCCACATCCGCGGTTAAGCTGATAGCGCCGCTAGAGGAGTCGATGGCAAACCAACCGGCGCTGTTGCCGGCGGTAATGCTGTAAGTCAGGGTATCTCCGTCCGGGTCGATAGCGCTCACGGCACCCACCTCGGTGCCGCTGGGCGTGCCTTCGTTCAGGCTAAAGGCGTAGGTGTCATCGTCATTGCCACTGGTTTCGCCGACAAAATCTGGCGTCGGATTGGCGATGATCCAGCTAAAGCTTTGACTGGTCGCTTCGCCGCCAGAGTCGGTGGCGGTTACCGTTACGTTGTATACGCTCCCGGCGGCGGCATCGGCATCGAGCGTACCGCTAATCACACCGCTGACCGGGTCAATAGTTAAAGAGGGCGGCAAGCCGCTGGCGCTGTAGGTAAAGACATTGTCGGCATCGATATCAGCAAAACTACCACTGACATCAACGCTGACTGCTTCAGACTCATCCGAGGATTGGTTGGCTATGGCGCTGGAGGTAGGTGCGTCATTAACACCGGTGACATTAATGGTTACGGTAATCGGATCGCTGATCCCGTCGCTGTTATCTTGCACGATATATTGAAAGGTGACCTGCCCGGTATCGCCGGCGTCCAGCTCCTGAAAATTATCGCCCGGATCGTAGCTGTAGCTACCGTCGGTACTAAAGCTAAGCGACCCGGGCCCGGCAAAACTACCATCGACCAAGCGGTACGCAATAACCGTTCCGTCCACGTCTGTCGCGGCCGGGACACTGGCATTTAATACAGAATCTTCATCGACGGTAACCACGATGTCATCACTGACGGGAACATCATTAATGCCCTCAACATTAACCGTCACAGTGGTCGTGCTGCCATCGGATAAATTGATGGTAAACACATCCGCTTCATCGTCACCGTTATTCAGCGCTTGCGCATTGGGGCCTAGGTTGTACTCCCAATTGCCATTGGCATCTAACGTTAAGGTGCCGTAATCACCATCCAGCGTTACAGGAATAAAGCTTAAGTCAGCGCCGTCATCATCCGGATCGGCCGCCGTCAATTGCCCAGTGGCCGCCGGGTTGGTGTCATCTTCGGTAATGTTGACAGTGTCCGCACTAATAACAGGCAAGTCGTCAACACCCACAATGGTAATGGTAACGGTTTGCTCATTACTGACGCCACTCTCATTATCTACGGCAGCGAAGTTAAATTCCACTTGAGTGGTTTCGCCTTCGGCTAAATAGTCGTAGCTCCCCCGTGGATCAAATAAATAAGTACCGTCGGAGTAAAAAATTAATTCGCCTGGGGCTGTGGAGTCATCGCTCACATAAATCAAATCGCCGCGCTGCACATACCCAACAATACGCCCCAGGCTGTCTACATCAGTCGCCAGAGGAAGAACGTTCGCGAGCGCCGTATCCTCGTCAATGCTTGCCGAAACGTTATTGTCGCTACCATCAATGACCGGCACATCATTGCTACCGGTAACCGTAACAATTACCGTGCTGGTCGCGCCATTAGTGGCCGCTACCGTAAACTCATCGGTAACTTCCTGTCCAGCATTTAGCGCGTCAGTATCCGGATCAATATTATCGAGGATGTAGGTCCAGTTACCACCGTTATCCAGAGTAAAGTGTCCGTACACACCCTCGATGTTCTGCTCGACAAAGTTTACCGCCCCATCGGCCGATTCGCCGTCGTCAACATCAGTAAAGACGATGACACCAGCAGCGACATTATTAGCCGCGTCATCTTCAATCACTCTACCGCTATCATTCGACAAAGCAGGCAAATCATCTTCACCCTCAACAGTGATACAACCGGTTCCGATATTACTAACGGCGCCGTTATTATCAATCGCCTGAAAAGTAAAACTAAGGCTGGTCGTCACACCGTCGGGCAGGTGATCAAACTCGGTACCCGGATCGAAGGTAAAGCTGCCGTCGGCATTAATCACTAGCGTAGCATCGCCCAGCTCATCAGAATTCAGCACTTCATAGGTAACAATAGTACCGTCAACATCAGTACCGTTGAGCTGGCCGCTGATCAGGGAGTTTTCACCGGTGACAACGATATTGCAAGGGAGATCTTCCACTACGGGTGCGTCATTGGTACCAATAATTTCAATGGTTACCTCATCATTCCCTGCGCCTGCGGGGATAACCACGGTAATATCATCTCCAGGCCCTAGAGCAGGTATGGATGGCGCCTCACTGCCATTAGCCCGATCGGGGTCTAAGGTGTAAGTCCAATTACCATCACCGTCAACCACCAGGGTGCCGTAATCATCATCGTACGAGCCGGGTGTATAACTATCCAGCGGTCCACCAGACACCGAGTCGGTAGCATCCTCAATGATTATTCCAAAATTCGGATCGGCGGGCTCGTCATCGGTTGAACCACTCAAGGTGAAGGTTATTGTACCGATATCCGATCTCGCCCCTTGCTCATCAAACGCACGATAGGTAAAGCTCAGTACTTCCACATCACCATCATCCAGATCGCTATAAGCAAAACGAGGATCGAAAGTGTATGTGCCATCGGTATTAAAGATTAGGGAGCCGGGAGCAAAGTCATCAGCTTCCACCAAGCCGTAAAAAAAACCTTTGGTGATACCATTGCCGTCATCGTCGATATAACCGTCATCTTGATCCACATCGCTTACAATAGACAACGCGCCCTGATAGATCGAATCTTCATTGGAATTTACGGTAATAAGAGGGTCGTCCAACGTGGGGGCATCATTGGTGCCGGTGACGTTAATAATAATATTGGCGGTCGATATATCGTCGTTTAAATTCACTACGAAATTGTCGGTGACTTCATCGCCCTGATCGAGAGGGTCAGCATCGGCAGCACGCAAGGTATAACTCCAACCACCATCAACATTAATCGTTAGGTCGCCCCAAACACCTGAATAAGCATCGGCTATAAACGCCAAGGCAGGATTGTCAACATCACTAGCGCTAATGATGCCCGATGCTGTAGGACTAATATTTTCTACGACATTCCCAGAGCTACTTCCAATTTCCGGTGCATTATCAATACCAACGACCGTTATCGTGACCGTCCCTGGGGCAGAAACGGCACCATTATTGTCAGCGGCCGCATACTCAAAAGTGACCTCGCGGGTTTCACCCGCAGCTAAATCATCGAACTCCCCGCGAGTTAAAAATCTGAAGGTGCCATTGGGCTGTAAAGACAAACCACCTTCGGACACATCGGAGATAAGACCATAACCGTAGATCTCGCCATCAACATCAGCGCCGCTCAGTTGTCGCAGTTCGAGATTTTGGTTCTCGTTGACGCTAAAGGTTAAATCTTCAACCGTGGGCCTATCATTAACACCCTGGATATGAATCGTTACCGTTGTCTCTACATCGTCATCGTTGGTTGTGGCGGTATCACCACCGTCGGTTAGCGCGATGGTATATACCTGATCACGAGTCTCGCCAATACTTAACGCATCTACGGTTTCGTTTTGGTTAAGCTGATACGACCAAGAGCCATCCGCACTGACCGTCAAAGTGCCATAATCATCGGCGTAAGTGTCGGCAATAAAAGCCATATCAGGGTTGTCGATATCAAACACACTGAGTGAACCATTTGCCGTTAACGTAGTATCTTCTCGTACGGCGGTATCGTTTGTCCCGGTGATGACGATCGTCACGATATGCTCGGCCGTCGCGCCCTGGGAGTCAGTGACAACCACGGTGTATTCCAGCGTCAACTGATCATCTTGTTCGAGGTAGTCAAAGACCTCACTGCCACTGCTGAAAACCCAGTTAATAACACCGCCAGTAGCACCACTGACGATCACATCACCCGAATTGACACTCAGCATGGCCAGCAAAGCTGACGTCGATAGCGGCCCCACAACACCTGACGCATTTACACTACTGACGCTGGCGTGATCCGAGTCGGCAATATCAACGTCTGAGGTCGACAACCTGCCACTCGTTCGCAGAGGGTCGGTGGTCTCGGTCAGCCGATCACTGTCAGAATCGCCAGAGCCAACGGTAATAATCGGGGCGTCGTTAACGCCGGTGATGGTTACGGTGATCTCGGCACGAGTCCCGTCAATTGAAGCCACCGAAAAGACCTCTACCCGCTCCTGCCCGGCTTCAAGGTATTGGGTATCCGCATTGGCACCCTGGTACTGCCAGTTGCCATCGGCATCAAGGCTGAGGCTCCCCAAATTAGTGGTCACATCTTCGACCGTGGCCGGATCAAACGCCGCCTCACCGGCATCCGGGTCAACGACCTCCAGCTTACCGCTGGTGAGCAAATCCGGGTCGCCGTCATCCTCGACAACCGCGCCTTCACCATCGCCGGTGATAATGGCAGGATCGGACTCCGGAGTCACAGTGATATAGACATGGGCCTCCGCCGTACCGCCATTGCCATCATCGACCAGTACGATAAATTCATCTTCGCCCACGTAATCAGGGCCGGGCTGATACGTAAACTCACCGGTGGCACTGTCGACCTCGACCTCACCAAAGTCGGGCTGATCGATAACGGTATAGGTTAAAGTATCGCCGTCGACATCGCTGGCCGTAATACCTCCGGGAACGGCCGTGTCCTCAGGTGTCACCAAATATAGGTCGACAGTCTCGGGGGGATCATTAACCGGAATGACCTCGATGTAAGTTGTCTCGGTAACGGTGTAACGGCCGTCGGATAATTCGACAACAAACTTATCATCGCCGTGGTAGTCTTCATCGGGGGTATAGACAAACGATCCGGTTGCCGGGTCGAGTTCGACCGTCCCATGCTCAGGGCCACTGACCACGGTATAGCTAAGCGGCGCGCCCTCCGGGTCAAAACCCGGGATACCACCGGGTAGCGGCACATCTTCCGGTGTAGTGAGGTATTGATCGGCGGTTTATGGCGGAAAATTAGGCACCGGTTCTGGATCCGGTGGCACGGGTGGCAACGGCGGCAAAGGTGGTATAGGGCCGCCTTCTCCCTCTACCCGCCCCCAACGTATAGGGTGGCGCAGGCCGCTCAGGCACCTGACTGCCATCTAGTCCAGGCGGAGTAAGCTCTTCACCAACACGCTTTAGGTTAACCGAATAGTGCCATCCCTGCGAAAGAGGTAAATCACTTTCGTCGATGTCGGGTGTGTTCGAGGGTTCGGAGGAATCGAGCGTAGTCGGTGCGGTGTCCGGTTCTTCGGCATCTGGCACTCCGTCATTAGTTACGCCAGCTACATCAGGCCACAAGTCGGCCGTTAGCAAAAGCTGTTCGGGCCCAACCAGCGTTAAAAGCTGACCATCGCCAAAATCGAGAACAACGCGAGCACCACTCTCTACCACGATACGTTCGCCAAGCAGCAGCGTATCACCTTCGGCTAGATTACGCCCCCCCCTCTGGCGTTCTGGCCCACGCGCGTCCTTCAATCTCGACAACAATCGCACTTTGCTCGCTCATAGAATATCCCTTCTTGCACCCTCAAACCCTCTGAGAGCTAACACCACCAGCATAAGTTGAATAGAGCGCCAAAGCCCCTTGCTTTTCAAGTGGGCTTAATAGGCACTCTTACAAACAATAATACTAATACCAAATCAGTGCTTTAGCGAACCCTTAGCGCGCCGCGCCGCTAGATACCGTCGCGGTTTATCAGCAGTGCCAGCTGCATTCGGTCACGCACGCCAAGCTTGTCAAAGCAACGTCCTAAATGCGCCTTAACCGTGCGCTCAGTAATATTTAGTTCGCGCGCGACCTCTTTGTTACTTTTACCGCGGGCAACGGCCAACGCCACCATCCGTTCGCGCATACTTAATTGCTCGCCCACGGCGGGGCGCGGCTTAGCCGGTGCCGACGGGGCCAAAAGCTCACTCAACAAATGCTTTCCAAGCCAAATGCCGTCGTACTCGACGGCATTTTTGACTTGTTGCAGCAATTCGGGGGCCGCCAGGGCATGCACGTAACCGCTCGCGCCCAGCCCAATCGTTGTGCGCGCTTCGGCGGCTGTTTCATTTAGAGTCATGGCGATAACTTTGGCACCAGCCGCAAGCGAGGCTCGGACGTGCTCTTGCCAGGGGCCACTCATCACCACCCAAACCAGTGACGGCTCGTCGAGGGGTAAGTCGGCGGGCGAGTAATCTATGCACACTTTGGCGTCGGCCACCGCCGCATTCCAGCGTGCAGAATTAATCTCTGAGGTAGAAACGAATACTGACTGCATTATCGCTCTGTTAAGGCGTTTTGTTTAGCCCGAAGAATGGGTTTTAAAAGGTACGCTAGCACGGTTTTTTTACCGGTAATAATGTCCACCTGCGCTGTCATACCCGGAATAATCGGCAGTGCTTGATCGAAGCCCGCCTCGCGAGTTCGTATCCGCACTAAATAATAGGTTTGGTCTTGCTCATCGGTGATAGTGTCGGCACTTATGTGCTCCAGATCACCAGAGAGCCCACCGTAAACCGTAAAATCATACGCGGTTAGCTTAACCATGGCCGGCTGACCCGGCCGTAAAAACGCAATGTCTTTAGGGGGAATCTTCGCCTCGACCAGTAGCTGGTCATCCAGCGGGGTCATTTCAAGCACTTCGCTGCCGGGCTGCACCACGCCCCCTTCGGTATTAATGAACAACCGTTGCACCGTCCCGCGCACCGGCGCGCGAATATCGGCGTACTTCACTCTATCGGCGAGCCCGGTGCTGGTCTCCGACAGGCTCGACAATTTACCCAGTGTTTCGGATAACTGACTGCGCCACTCGTTTTTAGCCACCAGGCGCACTTCATCGAGCTTGTTTTGCGCCTCGGTAATGGCCGACTCGATACGCGCTTTTTGCGCCACCGCCTGATTCATTTCGCCTCTAGCGTTGGAGGCATCACGCTCAAGCCGCAGGATCTCCACCTCTGAGATAGCGCCACTGCCCAACAGTGGCCGGGTGACCTGCAACTCCTGGCTCGATAACTCGTAGGCTCTTGAAGCCTGAACCAGTCGCGCTTCAACTTCATTTAACTCTTCGCGCCGCTGCGTTAATTGCTCGCGGGCCTGCGATAACTTTTGCTCTAATTCATTGAGGTTTGACTGATACAGAACGGTCTCATTGGCCGCCACCCGCGGCTCGCTCGCGCGCACCGACGACGGAATCTCCAGCGGCGAATCCTCGACCAACGCCTGCAAACGTGCAGCGCGCGCTTGCAGCGTTGCGTATTGCGCCTGATTTTCACGAAAAGTCGAGATAAACCGGGTCGGGTCTATGCGCATCAGCAGCGCCCCCTGTTCGACCACCTGCCCCTCTTTAACCAAAATTTCCTCAACCACACCGCCATCAAACGACTGCACGATTTGCGTGTGGCTGGAAGGAATGACTTTACCCTGCCCCCGTGCAACCTCATCGATCTCGGCAAAGCCGGCCCAGATAACCAGAGCCACCACAATCAACAACATACTGTACAGCAAACCCCGTGCGCGCAGCGGCGCCTGCTGAATACGCGCCCAATCAGCGTCCTCAACCCAGTCTTTCGAGTGTGACTGCGAGGGGGACATCCAGCGGTTCCAGACTTTATCAACCAACTTGCCAAAGGGCTGGCCAAGGCGGGTTATCCCGCGGCCTATACGATTAAAATGCTTTTGCTCCCGGGTTTGGCTCATTAATTTGCCCTCCCGATACGACCCTGGCGCAAAGCCTCAACCACTTGCTCTTTAGGCCCGTCAGCGACAATTTTTCCGGCGTCGATCACGATAATACGATCGACCATAGCCAACAACGAATTGCGGTGGGTAATCACCAACATGGTTTTGCCGGCGGAGAATTTAGCCAAATTGCGTTTAAGCTCTTCTTCGCTGGTGTGATCCATCGCCCCGGTTGGCTCATCCAGCAACAAAATAGCGGGGTCGGCAACCAACGCTCTGGCAATGGCGACCGCTTGACGCTGCCCGCCCGAGAGCAGCTCACCGCGCTCGCCCACCGGCATCGACAACCCCTGTGGGTGCGAATTAATAAACCCAGCCAAGCCCGATAGCTCTATAATTTTAAGCAATCGCTCATCGTCGATACGCGGATCTGCCATGGTGATATTTTCCCGCAGGGTGCCAAGAAACAAATTCACATCCTGCGAGACATAACCAATATTGTGACGCAGTTGCGCCGGGTCCAGCTGGCCGATATCGATATTATCAATAAGCACACGACCACCGCTGGGCGCATAGAGGCCTGCGATAATTTTTTCGATGGTGGTTTTGCCCGAGCCATTGCGCCCCAAAATCGCGACCTTTTCCCCGGGGGCTATGCTAAAGCTTACGTCGCGCAGCGCCTGGCGCTCATCGTGAGGATAACTAAAAGACACACCATTAAACTCAATTTGCCCATCAAGTCGCGGGCGAGCAATCCACTCCGCCTGATCGGGGCGCTCGACCGGGGTATTCATCACCCGGTCGACGCTCTCGAGTGCGGTAGCCGCCTGATGATATTGCATCATTAAGGCAGCGCTCTGCCCAACCGGTGCCATGATTCTGGACGACAACATGTACGCCGCAATCAAGCCACCCTGAGTCAGCTGACCCTCGGTAATTAGGTAAACACCGACAATAATGATGGCCACCGCCACCAACTGCTGCACCCATACCGCACCGGTGGTTACTGAGCCGGACAGTAAACGCATTTTGGTGGTCGTGCGCGAGAGAAACACGGTGGTTTTCTCCCACAAATTTTGCATTTTCCCCTCGGCACCCAACGTTTTTAGTGCCTCAAGGCCGTTCAAACTCTCTACCAATACCGCGTTGCGGTAGGCACTCGCCTCCATGCTGCTGAGCGATAGTTCGTGCATTTTGGCCTGTACCGCAGCGGCGTAAAGTAAACAAATCAATACCCCAACCGCAATGGGTATGACTAGCCACCACGAGGTCAGCAAACCAATAATCAAACTAAAAATCACAACAAAAGGCAGATCGACAAACGCAATGATTGTGCTCGAACCAATAAAGCTACGCACCGACTCAAACGCCTGCAGCCCCGCCGCATAAGAGCCCACCGAGGTTGGCCGTTCACTCATGCGCATCCCCAATACCCGCGCCATAATCGACGCGGATAACGTGATATCAACACGACTCGCCGCCAAATCGACAAACCAGGCCCGTACCATTTTTAGGCAAACATCGGCGCACAAAACAATCGCTACACCAGAGGCCAACACCCACAGGGTTTCAATCGCAAAGTTGGGCACGACCCGGTCGTACACATTCATCACAAACAGCGGCATCGCCAGGGCAAAGATATTCACCAATAAAGCGGCAAACAATACATCGCGGTACAAGCCACGGTGCGCTTTAATTACCTCCCAAAACCAATGACCTTTATTGGTTTTGTGGATATCGGCGTTGCGCGCACTAAACTGCAAACGCGGCCGGGCATAAATCACCCGACCCGCATAGCGCGCCTCCAGTTCCTCAATGGGAATATTGACCTGGGTCTGTGACAGATCGGGAAAAACAACCTCGGCCTGATCCCCCACAATACCTAAAAGTACGCAGGCTTCGTTACCCTCAAGTAACAAAATAACCGGGAGAAGCGAATTGTTAATTTCACTTAAGGAGCGCCGCACCAGCTGGCTGGTAAACCCCGCTCGACGGGCAGCGCGATCAAATAGCGAAGGTGGCAGTTGTTGATGCTGCAACGGTAAACCCGCCAGCAACGTCGAGCCAGAGGTGTTTACACCATGCATGCGAGAAAGAATCAGCAGACAATTTAACAGCGGACCACCGCGCAACGAGGCTTGGTTCGCCTCGTCAGCTTTATCACTCATAGGATACTGAGTCTCTTATGTCGTCGGTACTCTTTGCCCCGGCGCTAGCGCCGGGGCTTGAAAAAACGCCCCGTTTACTTCAGTTGGCGTACAGTGATCTCAATACGATCTGTCACCGGACGCACAACGGCTCCGGCCGGATCGGCGTCTGGCACGACCACAACGCGGCCAGCATCAATGCCGTTGATAACCAAATAATCCCGCACCGCTGTTACCCGGGCACTGGATAAAGACCGGCTTACACTCGATGGATTGGCCTCAGCCGACTGCGCAGCAATAATGACTTCGGCCACGCGGCCCGACTGATTGCCAAAACGCGCCAACAATTGATCGAGCTGGTTCATGGCCGAGTTGGTGAGAACCGAGCTGTTATCGGCAAACAAGGCGTCGCTCTCGTAGGTCATCACATTGTCGAGTAAATCGTCGCGCGATAGTGCGGCCGGAGAAAGCGCAGGGCAAGCCGCCGACGGCTCGACATCGATATCAGACAAATCTTCTTCTAAATCATCGGCCAAAGGTATGTCATCGGGCACGATATTCAGGGACACCAACAGCTTACCCATAGACTCCAGTACCCGCGCGTAAGCAATATTTAAATCGTGGTTACTGTTAATAACGGCGCGGCTCGACTGAAAGTACTCGTTTTCGGCATCGAGCAAATCCAGCAGGGTACGCTGACCGATTTGAAACTGCTCTAAATACGCCCGACGCACGCGATCACTGGCCTCGCGGTGCTGAGTCAGAGAGATGAGCCGGTCTTCCAGGCTGTGGGTATTGTTGTAAGCAATTTGCGCGGTCTGACGCAAATTAACGCAGGCAACGTCGCGCTGGTCTTTGGCGGTATCCACCTCAGACAAAGAGCGTTTAACCGCAGCGCGATCAGAGCCACCGTTAAACAAGTTGTAGGTCAGCGCCAGTTCAATCGCCCCCTCATCACCAAAGTCATCCGGGTCGATTCGCTCATCAAAAACGCCCAGATTTTGCTGAGTGCCATAGCGCGCGCGCAATTCGACCCGGGGGTAGTAACCCGAGCGCTGACTGCGTACCGACGCTTGCGCGGCGGCAATGTTTTTGATGGCGGCATGAAAACCGGGGTTGCCCTGATAGGCGCCGTACAGGACATCTTTTACCGAGTCCGGAATCGGCTCGGATTTAAGGTCGCTGGGCACCAAACGCTCTGGAGGCAAGTCGCCCACAATTCTGAGGTATTTAGAGGTCACATCGTGCAAATTTGCCGCTTCCGTCAGCAAATTAGACTCAGCCAAGGCCACCCGACCATCCACCTGATCGAGGTCGGCGCGACGGCCTACCCCCTGATCAACGCGATCACCAATTTGCTGCTGCACACTCAGATGCTCTTGGTAGTTAGTGCGCGCCAGCTTTAATAGCTTGCGATAGCGCACCAAGTTCTCAGCCACCTCAAACGCTTCGAGCGAGAGGTTATCGACCGTATCGAGTAGCTCCAAATAACGGACCTGACGCGCGCTGTCGAGCCGGCTTACTTCTCCACTGATACGAAAACCGTCAAACAACATCTGGGTAAGGGAGATTTCAGCGCTGTTAATATCGTAATCGTCACGACCGTCGTAATCGCGGCGCTGCTTGCCTGTACTGGCCGTCAGGTCAATAGAAGGAAGATACTGACCGCGAGCTGTGCCAACATTGTGCTCAGCCGCTTTGTAAGTATTCCACGCGGCCTGAATCTCCGGGTTGTACTCCAGCGCCTTTAGCACGACATCGCGGCTTGAGACATTAACCTCGACAATCATGCCGTCAGTAACGTCGGTACGGGCTGTGGTTTGAACTTGGGATTGACTATCGGGTTGCGCGATTGCGGCAGTGCCTGCGCTGGCTAACAAAAAACTCGTCAAGAAGCGTGTAAACATTCCTGATTTACGTAAGGCGAGCTGCATTGAAAATCCCTCAATGAAAATTTCTATTCTTACGACTTAATGATGATATTTAATCGACGTAACGATTACATAGAGCAGCGACAATTGGATGCGCTATCAATCTGTGGGGTTATCCGCCAAAACAGAAAAGACATTCTAGTAACCGTTTGTGAAAAAAACGCTCTCTTAGCGACTCACAAAGCTCGCAGCCGGAAAAACGAGAACGCTGTCACATATTTCCACATATTGGGAGTGATCTTACTTCAATATTGGAATAACGTTCAAGATAAACCGACTCATTGCTTATAAGAAGTGGCTGTTAAACAACCTGATGTATATAACCATTTTGGTGCAGCGCACCAAAAATGCAACTTTCCTCCCTTACCATGCTGGCAATCAGTCTCTACGGGGTAAATGAGGGTTTAGATGCACAGAAATACGTTCGGCAGGACAACAAGGGGCTATAAACCAACATACTTAAGTAATGGGACGCCCACGCCGAACGCGGACGCCCGTTAAACAACGTTAATTAACTCAGCTCATAGCGGTCAATGATGTCCCGGACCAGGCCGCTGCGAACAATGTCTTCGCGCTCAAACCGATGCACGTAGACATTATTTACACCATTGAGCTTATCTATCGCATCTGCCAAACCATTGCAGCCACGAATATCGCTCTGCTCAATATCGCCATTAATCACCACTTTGCAATCTTCGCCAATGCGCGTCAAAAACATCTTCATCTGTGCGGGCGAGGTGTTTTGCGCCTCATCCAGCACGACAAACGTGCGATTGTTAAACGTTTTACCGCGCATAAACGCCAGAGGAGCGGCGACAATTCTGCCGTGGCGCAAGCAGTAATCGACCGTGCCCGCGCCGAGGCGCTCGTTTAAAATATCGCGAAACGCATCAATGTAGACCGAAAACTTCTCATCCAATGCACCGGGTAAAAAGCCTAGTTGCTCGCCAGCCTCAACGGCGGGCCGGGTCAGAATGATACGTTCAATACGACCGGACTCTAATGCTTCGGCCGCCAGCGCGCCGGCACAATAACTTTTACCGGTGCCGGCCGGGCCAGTACCAAACGTTAAGCTGTGGGTTTTGATAGCGTCGATGTAGCGTTGTTGCGAGGGGGTTTGAGCGATAAGCGGTTGCGAGGAGCGTTGCGGACTGTAAGCGGTTTCGAGTTGCTGTGAGCGGCCTTTCATTTCGACGATGTTGCCGTCGTCTCGGCGGTGTTTTCGGGATGACTTTGAACGGCTCTTGCTAGCTTTAAAACCACCGTCATCCATGTCGTCGTATTGATGGGGATTGCGTCGTACCTGAGATCTTTTCGCCATGAGTATTATCCTTGTCAATTCAAAGTAAACACTGGCGCATCGCGTAAACGTGTAACGGCTTGCCACCGCTGACGATGAGCCTTACCTGGTAATGCAAAGAAGATTGCGCGAAGAAATCACTCCTGTGGTTGGATGTATTTGAGATCCGAGCGATACAGGGGTTACAGCCTTGACTTGTGCTTGCAAGTCACTCAAACCACAACATATGCCCTCAAAACCATCTTATGCCCAAATTATAAAAGGGGTCAACGGCTTTTTAGAATTTTTTAGCCGACCAAAACACTTGCACCAAAAGATGTCACAAACACTTCGTGAGTTTGTCATACGCCCTACATATAGGCGTGATTGGCGCACGCTTTATAAGCGCTGAGCGGGGTCCTGGCCATAAAACGCAACGTAATTGCGATACACAAGAGGATAGGTATCGCGCAAAAGTGCCGGCAACTCGAAAAACACCTCACTGGTGACTGCCACAAACTCAGCTGGGTTAGTCGCACCATAGCGGTCGATATTGGTGTGCTCCCCCCGAGCCACCTTTTCGCATAAGTCGTCATAGGCGCGGCCAAAGCTCGCCGTCCAATCGTCTACCGACATACCGGCACGCAAGGGCGGAAACCCATCCGCAGCGCCGTTAAGCATATCGAGTTTATGCACAAACTCGTGAATCACTAAATTGTGTCCATCGATCACGCCCGCTTTGGCGGTTTCATTCCACGCCAACACAACCCCACCTTGATTCCAGGCCTCACCGGCCAGATGGTGCTCTGCCTCGTGCGCCACGCCACTGGCATCCATTTGCGTGCGCTGGGTTTTAAAGCCCGCCGGATAAACAAGAATAGACTGCCAGCCGCGATACCATTCGATACCTAAGTTTAAAATAGGTAGGCACGCTTGCAAGGCAATAAGCAAAGCCATGTTGCCCGTCAGCACCACGCCCTGAATACCGACAAAGTCCTTCTCGTGCATAAACAAAATGGCCAGCCGGCGCAAACGCGTCAGCTCATCGGCAGTCAAGCCTTTAAGTAGCGGCAACTGCTCCAGCACTTGCTGCCAATCGCGCTCATCGATGGGGTTAGCGCGAACCACACGCTCTGCTCGCCACTGGCGAAACCAATTAAACATGCCTAGGTCTCTTTTTTATTGGTCTGAGTCTTCCACGATTTAACGCCGCCCTCAGGCTGTAAAGGGGCCGCGGCCTGGCGCCGTTTACCAACATTTTTTTGATCGCGCCGGCGCTTTTTATCTTTCCCGCCTTCGGCACTTTTTTTGCTGTCTTTTACCCGGGCTTTGGTCGGTTTTTTTCCGGCGGCCTTACCGGAGCTTTTAATTTTTTTCGGGCCCCGGTAACGCGCAACTAAGCCATCGATTTGTACAAACTTTGCCGCCTGGTTCAAGTGCCGCTCGATATCGGCCATTAAGTTCCAGCCCTGTGCGGTAACCAGTGATACCACTGTACCACTGGCGTCGGCCCGCGCAGTGCGGCCGGCGCGGTGAACAAAGCTAGGCACGTTGTAGGGTAAGTCAGCATTGATAATCAGCTCGACACCGTCCACATCCAGCCCTCTGGCGGCCAAGTCGGTCGCCACCAAAATATTGCACTGGCCAGAGCTAAAACGCGCCATCACCTGTTTGCGAATTTTTGCCTCAACCTCACCGTGCAGAGCCAATGAGCGCACGCCGGCACTGTCCAGTGCACTGACAATCTCGTTTACCCGCTCGCGGGTGTTGCTAAAAATAACCGCACGGCGAAACTCACGCTGCTGACACAGCGCCGCTAACAGCTGGCACTTGTGAGGCCAGTCATCGGCCAGTATTTTCTCGAGTGCCCGATTAGTGGTTAGCTGATTAATATCAATCCGACGCAAGGTTTCGGAGTTTGTTAACGCCAGTAACAACTGCCCTAACCCTTTGGCTTTTAGGGTCGCGGAGTACAGCAGTGTTTGACGCGACTCCGGGCAAGCCTTGGCGATGCGGCTCACATCATCAGAAAACCCCATATCCAAGGTTCGGTCGGCTTCATCCACCACCAGAAATTCAAGTTTCGATAAGTCTACCAGTTGCGCCCCGACAAACTCTGACATACGCCCGGGGGTGGCCACCAGAAGATCGGCCGAGGCTACCAGCTCACGCTGGGCCGCTTTGCTATCGCCGCCCGTCAGAGCCACCACATTGATCATGTCGCGCTCGCACAGCTTGCGCGCCTCGGCGACAATCTGCCGGGCGAGCTCACGGGTAGGTGTAAGGATTAGCGCTCGAATCGCACCGCGGCCGGTTTTACGGGTGAGCAGCAATTGCAGCATGGGCAGCAAAAACGCGAGGGTCTTACCGCTACCGGTGGGAGCACAAACCGCTACATCAGCGCCTTCGAGCACCGCCGGTATAGCCTCGGCCTGCACCGGGGTAGGCTCACTGATATCCAACTGGGTTAAAGCCGTTTGCAGCCTTGGGTGTTGTAATTGGGCGAACGCTCCAGAATTATTCACGACGAGTCTCTACAGGTGAACGCAAATCAAACCGTGCAGCGCGCGTTAGCTCGGTGCCGCACAGCCGGCGGCTAGCCCGCCCAATCAATAATGTAGCACCGGCAGGCGAGGCCTGCCGGTGGCTGGGTTACAGCGATGAAACGATAGAGATCATAACCCCGGCCGCTACCGCCGACCCGATCACGCCGGCCACATTGGGGCCCATCGCGTGCATCAGCAAATAGTTTTGCGGGTTAGCTTCAAGCCCAACTTTGTTGGATACCCGTGCCGCCATCGGCACAGCCGACACACCAGCCGAGCCAATCAATGGGTTAATTTTATGTTTGCAGAATAGGTTCATTAGCTTGGCCGTTAACACGCCCATCGCGGTGCCAATGCCAAAGGCCACAATCCCCAGCGCCAAAATACCCAGGGTTTTAGGGTCGAGGAATTTATCGGCGGCAAGCTTGGAGCCCACCGACAAACCCAAAAAGATAGTGGTGATATTGATCAGTGCGTTTTGCGCAGTGTCGCTTAAACGCTCAACCACACCGCACTCACGCATCAGGTTACCAAAGCAAAACATACCCAACAGTGGCGCGGCACTTGGCAGAATCAGCGCCACCAAGATCAACAAAATCAATGGGAAGACAATCTTCTCGCGCTTAGAGACAACGCGCATTTGCTCCATGCGGATTTTGCGCTCGTCCTCATTGGTGAGCAAACGCATAATGGGCGGCTGAATCAGAGGCACCAACGCCATATAAGAGTAGGCGGCAACAGCAATCGCACCCAACAATTCAGGCGCGAGAATGCTCGCCACGTAAATCGCCGTGGGGCCGTCGGCACCACCGATAATACCAATGGCCGCTGCGTCCTGGATCGAGAAGTCGATAATACCCGTAGTGGATAAACCAACCGCGCCCAGTACCGTGGCAAAAATACCAAACTGAGCCGCCGCCCCCAAAAACAAGGTTTTGGGATTGGCCAGCAGTGGGCCAAAATCGGTCATGGCCCCCACCCCCATAAAGATAACCAGAGGCGCTACACCACTGCCGATGGCAACCGTGTAAAACGAATAGAGCATGCCATTGGCATAGCCCAAATCGGTCGCCAAACGGTAAGCGTCGGCCTGCACGGCGGCGGGCGCGTGTTTATAGGCATCATTCAGAGCCTGCATACCGGCATCAGCGCTGGCGCCCAGCACTTGAGCAACTTGTGCCAACACATCCGGATACCCCGAGGCAATGGCATTCTCTACCGCCGACAGGGACAAACCGGCGCCGGGAATATTGGCCAAAATGGCACCAAAGCCAATCGGCACCAGCAACAGCGGCTCAAAGCCTTTACGAATCGCCAAAAACAATAGCAGCAAGCCCACCAGCAGCATCACACCTTGCCCCAAATCGAGGTGGTAGATGCCCGAGTCGTGCCACAGGCGTAAAAAGTTTTGCATAATCTAATTCCGACTAATTAAGCGATGCTGAGCAGACTGTCACCGGCGGTGACGGCGTCTCCGGCCTGGACATTGATAGAGGCGATAGTACCCGCGCGCGGCGCGCTTACCTCGGACTCCATTTTCATGGCCTCGAGAATGAGCAAGGTGTCACCCTCTTCCACCTGCTGCCCCACCTGTACGGTAAGCTTGCAAATGGTTCCGCCAAGTGGCGCTGGCACTGGCTCGCCGGTACCAGCCGCAGGCGCTGCTGCCGAACCTGATGCCGAAGCACCACCCACCGCCCCCAGCGCTGTGATATCACCGCCGTTTGAGACGGTAACGGCGTACTGCTTACCGTCCACCTCAACGGTGTAAATCTCTTCACCCGCTTCAGTGGTGGGCACACTACCTTCTTTACCGGTAGGTACAGGCTCAAAGGCGTCAGGGTTGCCACGGTTTTGCAAAAATTTAAGGCCCACCTGAGGAAACAGCGCATAAGTCAAAACATCGTCTATTTCACCGTCACCGGCGCTTAGCTCAATATTCTTTTCTTTTGCCTGAGTTAACAGCTCGTCTGTCAAAGCCTGTAGTTCGGGCTTAATCAGGTCGGCCGGGCGGCAAGTAATTGGCTCTGCATCGCCCAACACACGCTTTTGCAACTCGGCATTAACCGGTGCCGGTGAAGAGCCGTACTCGCCCTTAAGGACACCTTCGGTTTCGCGCGTAATGGTTTTGTAGCGCTCTCCGGTCAGTACATTCATCACCGCCTGTGAGCCCACAATTTGTGAGGTAGGTGTTACCAGTGGAATGTAGCCTAAATCTTCACGTACTTTAGGGATTTCACTCAGCACATCATCGAGCTTGTCGGTGGCGTTTTGCTCGCGCAGTTGGTTTTCCATATTGGTGAGCATGCCGCCGGGCACTTGTGCCACCAAGATACGCGAGTCGATACCTTTAAGGGCACCTTCAAACTTAGCGTACTTTTTGCGAACCTCGCGAAAGTAAGCCGCAATATCTTCGAGCTTATGAATGTCCAAGCCGGTGTCGCGCTCAGTGCCTTCAAGGCTGGCCACCAAAGTTTCAGTGGGGCTGTGACCGTAAGTCATGGACATCGACGAAATAGCGGTATCGACGTTGTCGATGCCCGCCTCGACACACTTGAGGTTAGTGGCGTGCGCCAAACCGGTGGTGGCGTGGCTTTGCATATGGATGGGGATACTGCAGCTTTCTTTAAGACGCTTAACCAGCTCGTACCCAACGTAGGGCCTCAGCAAACCCGCCATGTCTTTAATGGCGATAGAGTCAGCGCCCATGTCCTCAATGCGCTTACCCTGCTCGACCCAGCCCTCTAAGGTGTGAACCGGGCTTATGGTATAGGAGATAGTGCCCTGAGCGTGTTTGCCCTGCTGCTTAACAGCCTTTAGCGCCGTCTCGATGTTGCGCATATCGTTCATGGCATCAAACACCCGAAACACATCAACACCATTGTGAGCGGCACGCTCGACAAACTTCTCAACCACGTCATCGGCGTAGTGGCGATAACCCAACAAATTTTGTCCGCGCAGCAGCATCTGCATCGGGGTTTTGGGCATGGCCTTTTTCAGCTCGCGAATGCGGTGCCAAGGGTCTTCCCCCAGATAGCGGATACAGCTGTCGAAGGTCGCGCCGCCCCAGGTTTCTAACGACCAGAAGCCGATTTCGTCGAGTTTTGCCGCAATCGGCAACATATCATCGAGCCGCATACGCGTGGCAAACAATGACTGGTGCGCATCGCGCAAAACCACATCCGTAATACCCAATGGCTTTTTAAGCTCGCTCATGGTGTTTTCTACCCCAAAATTATCGTTCGTATCGGCGAAGCGCCGCTCACATCAATTGTTATCTGGTTGACTGTCGCCTCAGTGGCGCGCGCGATGCAGCTTGATGGCCTTTTCGATGGCGCTGCGCACGGCTGGGTCCACCCCGGTCTCGGCTGCGACCTGCCGCGAGGGACGCGGAGTTTCAGCGATCACAGGGTCCGGGAAAAAACGCATCACCAATTTCGACATGATCAGCGTGGCAATAACCAACAATGTCAGAAAGACCAGCACGGTACCCATACCGTAGATCATGAGATCCATGCCCTGCTGCATCAGAGTATCTTGCATTATGATTACCTTTAATTAATCGTCATTGGCGCCAATGTAAGACAGCGCACCATGACAGTGATCAGGCGGCGCGGCGCAAACGGCCGTGCATTTTCTCTTATCTTTCAAAAACTTACAAGACGCCACATACCGCCCGACCAAAACTTGCAGACATTTAGCCTACGTTTTTTGAATTTTAACGAAATTTACCGAACTTTCACCGATTTTAAGCTAAAAATAATTGAGCGCCGACAGCGCCACACAAACTGTGTACACTACGCGGCCTTAAATCCGCCCCCAACCAAGGAGCACGCAATGAGCCATCTGCAGCTGGCCCCGATGGAGGGCGTTGTCGATCATCAGGTGCGCGACCTACTGACCCGCATTGGCGGCATTGATGGCTGCGTTACCGAGTTTGTGCGTGTGGTGGACCAGCGTCTGCCACGGCGGGTGTTTCGCCGGCTGGCCCCAGAGCTGGACAATGATTGCCTGACCCCCGCCGGCGTGCCGGTTAAGCTGCAATTGCTGGGTGGCCAACCAAGCCCCATGGCCGACAACGCGGTACGCGCCACCTTAGCCGGCGCCAATGCGATTGATATCAACTTTGGTTGCCCGGCCAAAACGGTAAACAAAAGCGATGGGGGCGCCTGCCTATTGCGTCAGCCCGAGCGGGTCTATGACATTGTCAGCGCGGTACGCAAGGCCGTTCCGGACACTATTACGGTTAGCGCCAAGATTCGTCTGGGTTTTGATGCCCGGGACAACTATCTGGAAAACGCCTGCGCGGTCGAGGCCGCGGGCGCCAGCTCACTGGCCGTACACGCGCGATCAAAAGCCGATGGCTATCGCCCTCCGGCCTATTGGGAGTGTATTGGCGAGATTAAACAGCAACTCGGCATCCCCGTGATTGCCAACGGCGAGATTTGGACTGTTGCCGATTACTACCGTTGTCGCGAGCGTTCAGGCTGCAGCGACGTAATGCTTGGCCGGGGCTTATTGGCCTGCCCCGATCTGGCGCGACAAATTAAAGCCAGTCTTGCCGGTGAAGCTTATACCCCCATGAGCTGGCTGGAGGTGTGTGCTTTATTACAGCAGTACTTTGAACTCTGCCGGCCAAACTACCCAGACAAATTTGCCGGCAATCGCATCAAGCAGTGGCTGGTCTATTTACGCCGGCAATACCCCGAGGCCGCCATATTTTTTGATGCGGTTAAGCGCATCCAGCAGCCCGAGTTGCTCAGCGCCCATTTCAGCGCACAACTGGCCTCACGCGCAGGCTAATACCTAGCAGCGACTGTGTTCTAAGTCGTCATGGCGGATAAGGCTCACCGGATCTGAACACAGTTGCTGCTAGTGGCGGTTGCGCTGCTCGAGCCGCGGCTCGGATACAGCGACAAAACCTTGCTCATCCAAGCCGATTGCCTGAGTGGAACCATAGGGGCCCAACTCTTTCATGGTATGCCCCAAAGCCTGTAGCCCCTCGCGCAACTCAGGGGCCGCCGATTGCTCCAGGTACAGAGCATCGGGCCGCCACTGATGATGAATTCGGCTGGCCGCCAAAGCTTTAGCCACGGGCATATTAAGGTCAATGGTATTCAACAGCGCCTGCACCACCTGGGTAATAATCGTCGGCCCGCCAGCGGCACCAAGAGTCATCACCGGCACTCCGTTTTGCAACAGTAGTGTAGGGCTCATACTCGACAGCGGCCGTTTACCCGGCGCAATGCTGTTGGCCTCGCTGCCCACCAGGCCGTAAATATTCGGCACCCCCGGCTGCGAGGCAAAGTCGTCCATCTGATTATTCATCACCACGCCGGTACCCGGGATAATGACCTTGGAGCCAAAGTCGGTATTCACGGTCGTGGTAATGGCAACCCAGTTACCGGCCTTGTCGGCCACTGAGATATGGGTGGTGTGCTTATCAAACAAATTAATATCGGCCGCCGCTGGGGTGCCGTGCGCCACCGTGTGATCGGTTTTATCCAGTGCAATCTTTTTGCTCAGAGTTTTAGCGTAGGCTTTGCTGATCAGGTTTTTTGGTACATCGGTAAACGCCGGATCCCCCAGCCAGTAAGCCCGGTCGGCAAACGCCAATTTCATCGCCTCGGCTGTCACATGATAGCGCTCAAGGGTAGACAGCTTCGCCATATCGAATGGCTCTAAGATATTTAAAATTTGCGCCACATGCACACCACCTGAGCTGGGCGGGCCAAACCCCACCACCTCATAGTCCCGGTAGTTCGAGCGAACAGGAGAGCGCCGGTGCATTTGATAACGGTTAAAATCCTCTTTGCGAATCAAACCGCCATTGGCCTGCATCCAGCGCCCAACCTGCCCGGCAAAGTCACCCTGATAAAAATACTTAGCGCCTTGTCGCGCTAACTGCCTGTAGGTTTCGGCCAAATCGTGCTGCAACAGGCGATGCCCCGCCGGCCAGGGCTGGCCTTGATTATCCAGCAGCACCTTGGCGGTACCCTTAAAACTGGCCAACTGGTCGCGATTGCGCGCCAGACGGTCGGCGTAAATTTGATCAATGGCAAAACCTTTTTCGGCCAAGGCAATGGCCGGCTGGTACACTTGCTCACGCTTTAACGCGCCGCCCTTTTGCAGCAGATAATCGTACACCGCCACCGACCCGGGAATGCCTGAGGCAAGTGCACCGATGCGACTTAAGTCCCGCTGCAACTTACCCTCGACCACATACATATCGCGGCTTGCCAGCATGGGGGCGGTTTCGCGCCCATCGAGAGCTTCTATGGTGCCGTCGGCCCAGCGCACCAGAGCAAAACAACCACCGCCAATACCTGAGTTGTGCCCATCCACCACCCCCAGCGCCAAAGCGGCCGCTACCGCGGCATCCAGCGCATTACCACCGGCCGCCAGCACCTCCATTGCCGCCTCCGTCGCCCGGGGCTGCACCGTAGCCACTGCCGCGCGCCCATCGGCGGTGACTTGCGCGTACCCTGTCATTTCCGCCCTGGCCATTACCGGGCACAACAACCAAGTAACTAGCAACAGCTGTAGTAATTGACGCATGAAATCTCCAAACGAGTGGTTAAGCGAGCCATAAAGGCCCATCAAGCAAAACAACCAGCTTACAAGCCTACCGCATAAATAAAAAACCCCCGCAAATTGCGAGGGTTTTAGGCGTTTATATCGGGTAGATTAAAACCAGAAGGCGTCTCCGCGACGACCTTCAACCCCCATATGGGCGCTTATTTTACCGCAGCGTACTACCCGAAAGCTCAGTACAGATAAACGCAGGCACTCAGTGAGACGAAACATGACATTACCTCTGAAAACAACGATTCGTTCAAGCTGCCGATTCTGACGCCAGTCAGAAGCACTGCAAGAGCACGCCCCGCGTGTATGAAGCGCCTCTCCCCAAAGTAACAAGTTTTGACTAATAACACGCCAAAACCGCACCTCGCGTTCCCTTTCTACCCATTATACCTAAATCCAGGTAACGATCATCTGTAAATTCGTCAGTATCGGTTAAGGCCCTGCAGAGCCCGCAGAGCTGGAACCGGAAGCCTCTTGCGCCTCTCCCGAGCTGACCTCGCTCGACTCTGGCGCCGAAGAGACGGTAGCCACGGCTTGCCCGGGGGCAACAGTAGACGGTATCGCGCTGGAGTCGCTGTCAGCGGACAGTACCTGATCCACAAGCTCGCGCCCCTGCTCTTTAATTGCCGTAACAATCGGCTCGCGAATCGATGACTCTGGCGAGGTAAATATCTCAGCCGGGGTTGTTTTGGCTTGCTCCTCACGCACGGCCTGCTGCGACGCTACCACTTTAAAACGCAGCACTCCTACCACCTGCCGCGCTTCGGTCATCACCTCTATTCGCCAGTTGCCCTGCGGATAGGGCGGAAACTTGAGCTTATGAGACCAGGCCCGATAGCCGGCTTTGCGGCCACCATTAATATCCAGCGCAATCTTATCGACCACCTTCCCGTTTAAGCGCCACACATGATAGATACGCTCGCGCAGCCCACGCGGCGCGTGAATGGCGGTATAGGCGTATAAGCCTTGCTGCAGCTGGTCAACACTCACCACCTTCAGCTGCTCGGTTGGCGCTTTTACCTTGTCATCGATGGCTCCGGTAATCGCCACCTCGGTCAACCAAAGCGTGGCGGGCGGTACCCAGGGGCGCGCCACCACACCAACCACAGCGGCGGCCAACAACAATGCAGCCGCCAGCGCCGTACGACGCCACCAACCAAACGAAAAATCCCGCACCATATTGAGAAAAGACAAAACCACCGCCACCGCTAACGACCAAAAATAAGACTGCGAGGTGGGCAAGTGCAAAAGAATCGGCAGTGCGGTCAGCAGCACGGCAAACAGCGTAAAACCGTGAAAAAAGAAATACAGCCAGCGCTTAGTGGCCAACCAGCGATAGTAGATCGGGTCGATAACTGAGATAGCCGCCGCCGTCATGAGCATAGCGGTAAACACCAGCTGGCCACTGTTCCAGGCGGTGGTGATAAAAAAGAAGGGAATAACAAAAAACAGACTTTCCTGATGCACCATTTGGGTGGCAAACTTCACGACCGGGTCTGGCAGCTCTACGCCAAACCGGTGGCTTAACCCACGCTTGAGCAAGTTTTCCAGCATCAGCAAAACCCAGGCGGCCAGCATCAGCAGCGATACCAGCTGGGCAAACCGCTCCTGCTCGCGCTCGACCAAAAAGAAACTGGCCACCCCGGAAACAAAGCCCACCAGCGCCAACAACCCCGGGTACCGGGCGGCCAGCTTGGCACAAACCACAACAAACTTTTTGATTACCTGCAAATGCTTTCACCTAACAATCGCGCAGCCCAGTGCTAGCGCCGACAAAATTATACTGCAACAAGCCGCTGCCGTACCTTGCGTAATACGCAATACCGAGCTGCCACCGCTGCGCCGGGCAGGTACCTTGGTTTGCACAGTATTACGCGATACTATCGGCTATAACATCCAAGCCAACAAAAGAGCCACGCAATGTCCGAGTTTCGCACGGTAAAATCCTCACAAATCGTCCTTAAAGAGCTGATGATTCCGTCTTATTCCAACTTTGGCGGCAAGGTGCATGGCGGGGTTATTTTGTCCTTGATGGATAAAATCGCATACACCACCGCCGCCAGTCACTCGCGCAACTATTGTGTAACGGCCTCGGTCGATTCGGTTAATTTTGTAAGCCCTGTGGAAGTGGGCGAGCTGGTCACGCTAATGGCATCGGTTAACTATGTGGGGCGCTCATCAATGGAGGTGGGCATTAAAGTCTACTCCGAAGACTTTAAGCTGGGCATAAATAAGCATACCAACACCTCTTACTTTACCATGGTGGCAATCGATGAAGACACGCGTAAGCCCGTACCGGCACCGGGCTTAATTTTAGAGGATGAAGTGGAGGTGCGCCGTTTTATTTGGGGTAAGTTTCGCAAACGTTTTAAATCTGAGTACCGGGAGCAGTTGCAAGGCTTACAACAAGATCTGGACATTGCCACCGAAACTCAAAAACTGATGGGCGAAAATTGCCAAATCGCCCTCCCCTAAAAAACCGTTATCTTTTAGCCCGGCAACTGACCTCACCTTCGTCGAGAGCGAGTGTCACTTCACGGGTTTGATGATCGATCGCAAGCACCTCGGCGGTAACCTCCTCCGCCGCCGTCATTGCAATAAAAGGTTTATCATCTGTGGCGGACGCCATCTCGGCAGGCACTTGTTCGGGCTCACTCATCACCGGCGTATTACTCGCAGGCTCTGATACTTTGACTTCAGCCGCCGCTGGCGGCTGTTCTGTGGCGGCAGTTTCGGGCTTATCGTTACAGGCGCTGGTTAAAACGCCCAAAGCAATAAGGGTAGCCATACTGCTGACCGTGCGTAGCATCTTCATGTCATCCTCTCCGTTGGATTGTCGTGCCCGTTGCGGGCAAGTATCAATTGATGAAGAGTATAGAAGGCTTCGCCGCCTAAAGACAGTAGCAGCATCACAGCTACATTAGACACACATAACTAACGGCGCGCCGCGGTAAACTCGTCCACCTCGTTGCTCGCTCCCAGAATTACCGGAACTCGCTGATGCAGGTGCTCGGGCTGGACCTCAAGAATCCGCTGCACACCACTGCTCGCTTTACCCCCGGCCTGCTCTACCAGCATGGCCATAGGGTTTGCTTCATACAGCAAGCGCAACTTGCCATTGTGAATATTACTTTGGGTGTTAGCGGGATACAGAAAAATGCCTCCGCGCACCAATACTCTGTGTACATCGCCCACCATGGCGCCGTTCCAGCGCATATTAAAATCTTTGCCGCGCGCGCCCTCGCTACCGGCCTGTAACGCTTGAATATACGCCTGAGTATCCGGCGCCCAGTGACGCTGATTGGAGATATTAATGGCGTACTCCTGACAGTCCGGTGCAATCGTCAGCTCGGGCTCGGTGAGCCAGTACTGACCATCGCTATCGAGGGTGTACAAACGCGACGGGCCCCCGGTGGTTAACGCCAATTGCGTTGACGGACCATACAACACATAACCGGCACACACTTGTGCCCGACCTGGCTGCGCGAACTGCGCGGGCGAGTCAGGGGCCACATCCAGGGCGCGGTACACGGTAAAAATAGTGCCGATCTGAGCATTAATATCGATGTTTGAAGAGCCATCGAGCGGGTCAAACGCCACCACGTAAGGGCCCCCGGCATTACCGGCCACGACCTGGTCCTCCTCTTCGGAGGCCAGCGCCCGCACCTGCCCCGAGGCCAACAGCGCCTGTTTAAGAATATCGTTGGCGATCACATCAAGCTTTTTTTGGGTTTCGCCCTGTACATTTTGCTGCGCCGCTGAGCCCAACACGCCAGCCAGAGCACCGCGACGCACTTTATCGGCAATGGTTTTACTGGCTTGCAGTAGCGTCAATACCAGTTCGCGCAAATCAGGTGCTACCTGATCGCGCTGCAATTGCGACTCGACAGTTTGCATAAAAAGTCCTTATGAAAGAGGTGCGCCACTGGCGGACAGCAATGCCCACCGCGGCAGTGTGCAGTGAGTGCGATAACCGTTACGGGGCTACGTCGTTGGCAATGGTGCAAATTTGGGCAAAGTGATCCGGGTCCAGACTCGCCCCCCCCACCAATAGACCGTCGACATTGGGCATTGCCAATAGCTCGGCCGCATTGTCTTTTTTAACGCTGCCGCCATAGAGGATCTGCACGCCCTCGGCCGCCTCTTCGCCCAATATGGCGCACAGCTCTTGATATATATACTGGTGAACGTCTTGCACTTGCTCGGCACTGGCCGCCTTACCGGTACCAATGGCCCACACGGGCTCATAAGCGATGCACAGTCTTTTTTCCTGCAGCGCTAAACCCGGCAGCGCCTGATGCAACTGGCGATACAAAATATCGTGCGTCAAACCCAACTCGTGCTGCTGATCATTTTCACCCACACATAAAATAGGCATTAACCCGGCGCTTAGCGCACGCTCAATTTTGGTGTGGCAAGAGGCATCGTTTTCGAGGAACATCTGCCGCCGCTCGGAGTGCCCAATCAGGCAAAAGCCGCAGCCTACCTCTTTTAGCATTTGCGCCGAGGTTTCACCGGTAAAGGCCCCCGAAGCAAACTTACTGACGTTTTGACTACCCACTAAAATATTGGAGTTGCGTAAAAAATTCACCATATCGCTGATGTACACGTACGGCGGCGCAATCCCCACCTCAGCCTTAAAGCTCTTGCTTAACACCGAGGCCACCGACGTGCAGATTAAATCGGTGCCGCCGTTGAGTTTCCAGTTCGCCACCACGAGCGGAGCGCGTTTTTTCATAAACTGACTTCCTTAAACAAGGCTTTTGCCTAACCAGTTAATATTTATGACTTACCAATATTACCTTAATCGTCATTATTGGTCTAGCCAATAATGACGATTACTGCCAATGCCGGATCCTATAAATACCGCACGGGCAGTGCTCTGCCTAAAAGAGTAGCCGCAGCCAGCGGCCTCTGGCAATCAAGCGGCGTGTAATCCGCTGCCACGGACAATAGCAAGATACCGCCTCGTCTATAGCCAATAGCAATACCTTCATCGATAATAGCCACACAACGTCGAACATAATAAAAAAGCGAGCCACCATGAAATCAACCGCACTGCTACTCGCGCTGGCATTATTAACGCCGCCGCTTGCCGCGTCTGAACCCGACCGCGACACAATCCGAACCAATGTCACCCTAACAGCCGAGCATTTACCTCAGCCTGGTGTACCAACCGGCGAGCTACAGGGCCCATTTGAGTTTCACAGCCGGATTATCCCCAACACGGTGCGGCGCTATTGGCTGTTTGTACCGGCGCAATACGATGCTAAAAGCCCCGCAAGCTTACTGGTATTTCAAGACGGACAGCGGGCGACAAACCCTGACGGGCCCATCCGCATTCAACATGTGATGGCAAACTTAATCGCCCAGGGCGATATGCCCGTAACGATTGGCTTGTTTGTCACGCCCGGGAACCTATCAAAGACCTACCCCGACAACCTCGGCATGAGCAACCCCGATCACCGCTGGCAAGAGTACGACGTACTAAGCGACCGCTACGCACGCTTGTTGATTGACGAGATGCTACCCGAGATCGAACAGCGCTATAACCTTACCGATGATCCAGAGCAACGCGCTATCGGCGGCACCAGCAGCGGGGCGATAGCAGCCTTTACGGTCGCGTGGGAGCGGCTCGACTATTTTCGCAAGGTGTACAGCGGCATTGGCAGTTACGTGTCCATTGGCTATCGGCCCGATGCCGAGCCGCCACGGCTGCAAGGCGGGCAGAATTACCCGGCACTGATTCGCCGTGAAGCGATCCGCCCGGTGCGTATTTTTATCCAAGACGGAAGTAACGATTTAGATAACGAGTGGGGAGACTGGTTTTTAGCGAATCAGCAAATGGTTAAGGCCTTAGCCTACGCTAATCGCGCCGCCGACAAGAACAATACCGCCGGCCCGCGCTATGAGTTTACCCACGTCTGGACCGATGGCGTGCACAACGATGATCACCCGGGCGCACTTTTACCCGAGGGCCTAAAGTGGCTATGGGCCGACTCTGCTAACGAGCGCTCACTCAGCCCTTGAGTGCGAGCTTGCACCGTGTCGCGCCCAGGCGGTGATTAACGACTCGCCGTCTCGGTATCTGAAACATTAGTCGACTGACTCGCCAGCATTTGCGCGGCAAGCGCCTGCGCCTTTTCTTGCTCGTAACGCGAAGCAGAGGCGACAACAGAGCCGCCATCACCGCTCGTCAACCAGCGCCGGATACGCCCGGCATCACCCAGTGGAGTGCGCTTGCCAAACGAATCTAACATCACCATCGCGGTGGGCTCGCCGGCGACATCCACCACCATCACCAAGCAGCGCCCGGCGTTGGTTAAATAGCCCGTTTTACTTAATAACACATCCCAGCGAGAGCTGCGCACCAAAGGGTTGGTGTTGGCGTAATACAGTGAATACCCCGGGTGGGTAAACCACACATCGTGTTTAGCACCGGTGCTTGCCTCGCGAACTTCAGGATAAGCAAACGCGGCTTTTAGCATTTTGCTTAAATCGGCGGCGGTGGATACATTGTCTTCGGACAGCCCACTAGGGTCGACAAAGTGCGTATGGCGCATCCCCAGAGCTTTTGCTTTTGCATTCATAGCCGCGATAAAAGCATCGTAGCCGTCGGGGTGATGGCGCGCCAACAGATAGGCGGCATAGTTTTCTGACGACATTAACGCGATCGTCAGTAAATCGCCACGCTTTGCCTTAGAGCCCGGACGGATACGTGAGTAGGCGTTGGCAGCGGCTGGCTTATGGCGCTTCTCTACGGTTAACCGCTCCGACAGCGAGGCTCCGGAGTCCAGCACGACTAGCGCCGTCATCACTTTGGTCACCGAGGCGATGGGCATAACCCAATCGGCGCGCTTGCTAAAGCTGGGCTCGCTGGCCTGTAGCGGCGCCACATAAGCACTTACCGAGGCCAGCTTTAGCGTTTCGGGTGACGGCGCCGCCCACACACCGACACTGGCTAGCAAAGCCCACACCACGGCCACCAGCGGCCTTGCGCCACGAACCCAATAGATCATTATTTTGCCTCCCAAAGCGCTACTTTATCTGCCACAAGGTTAACACGGTTTAGCCTTAAACAACCTCGACCAATCGAGCCCGCGGGTGGCTTTTTGCGGGTGGCGCGCACAAAGCCGGCAATAAACCGCATTCTTTACCCAGAGGCTGTGCTATAAACACAGTTTGTTGCAGGCTTGATCGGGGCTCGCCGCCCAAGCCTTTAAATGGCCAAGGAGATGACAATGAAACAGGTAATAACCGCGCTCAGTTTATGTGTATTGGCACAGGCTAGCACCGCCGAAACCCCTAACTCACTGGATTTAAACAGCTTAAGTGAAGCGGTCAGCAACACTCAGGCAGGGGCCGGGCAGGCCTCGGGGCTGATGTCCAGCCTGACCGAGCAACTGAGCATTTCCAAAACGCAGGCGGCGGGCGGCACATCCGCGTTGATGGCGCTGGCCAGCAATGGGCTGTCGGACGACAACGCGGCCATGTTAAAAGATATTATCCCCAGCAGTGGCGGCGCGGCGGGCGGGCTCGCCTCATCGCTGATGGGCTCTATTACCAGTATGGATGGGGTCGCATCGGCCTTTAGCCAGCTTGGTTTAGACCCCGCCATGATCGAGCAATTTACCCCTATTTTGATGGATTATGTAGGCAAAAATGGCGGCAGCGAGTTGTTAGGACAGCTTAGCTCTATTTGGGGCGGCTAAACTCCCGGCCGCCCGGCGCTGCATCCGGCAAAGCCGTCAGCGCCAGATTAAGCCTGGCAGGGTTGGCAAGATTGCGCGGCTACACAGTGCTTACCAATCTAAAAAAACATCGCGCGGATTAAACTCATAACTGACACAGGAGCGCTGTTTTAAATCGCGGATCGCACGTATGTCACGCTGAGCCTGGAGGCTCCAGATTGGAGGCTCGGAAGAGGCTAATTGATAACCGTTAGTCAGTAACTGTTGCACAATAGCGCGCCTAGCCCCCACGGCCTGCCCGGCGCGCTGAAACGGCCCCTGATGCGTCACGCGCTCGGGGGTAGCCGTGCGGCCGGCATAGGCCAACAAGGTGGCTATACCGCTTTCATCTTGACGTAAATGAATTTCGACCCGCCAGCCACGGCGCATTAATACCAGCGGATCGTACGAGGTTGGTATTAATACACAGCGCTGATCCGGCGACGACATAAAACCACCTCTTACAAGTTTTTGTCTAAAAACACCAAAATATCTTTGAGCACAGGCACGGCGTGAGTATCAAAACAACTGCCCAGCGCCTCAATACAACCGGTGTCCATATAGGCGTGGTTATTGCCCTCGTATACCGTAACGCTGGCCGCTTGCCCCGCCGCTTTAAGCTTGGCAACATAAGCCTTTACCGCCTCTGGCGGCGTGGTGGTATCAATGCTGCCCACGTGATGAAACTGCGGCGGAAGTTGATACTCGGACGCCTGCGGAATATTAAAAATCGGCGACACCGCCCGGTAGTAGTCGGGCTGATTTTGTACTGTCACAGCTGCGCCAAAAATACCGCGCGGCTCGGCGCCGGCAAACTGCCAAAACATATTGCCTTTTGTTTCAAAGCCGCCCTGGGCGGCGGCCAATAAATCGAACGCACCATAGCTGATCACGGCCGCCTGCACCGCCAAACCATCATCGTCCGCCACCTGCTCGGCGGTTTTGCCCGCGGGTAACCAAGTGGGGTTAAAACCTAAACTGTCACCGGCAAAGCCATCCGACTCCAGCGCCCGCCCGCGGGTTAACACCATGGAGGCCAGATGGCCACCGGCACTATCCCCCGTGACCGCAATGCGTGTCGGATCGCCGCCGTACTCGGCAATGTGGGCCTTAACCCAGAGCAACCCACCAAACACATCTTCGACAATCTCATTCATCCGCGTGGTATTGTCGTTATCGGGCAGTAAACGGTAATTAACGTTAGCCACCACATAGCCGCCGTGTTCGGCTAAATAAGCGCTCATGGCGTCCATCACGCTTTCATTGTTAATGAGCCAGCCACCGCCGTGGTAGATAACCACTACCGGTGCCTTACTCGCGGCCTCCGGCTGATAAATATCCAAACTCAAAGTTCGGCCGCCGGCCTCGGCCCAGGGAATGTCGTCGTGTTTTGTCACCCCTTTGCTAACCTCACCGGCCAGCGCCCAGGGGGAGACCGCAAACCACAGCAGCAGGCATAAAGCGTACTTAACACCCTTGCGGTGTGTGCTGGATACATCGTTATTCATTGTTATTAGCTCCGTTTGTTGAACAATATTGTCTGACTTTAATGTAAGCCTTACCCCCGCGCCAGATCAGCCAACACTTATTGGCACTACTTTACCAGCGCTACCAACTAACATCAGCGGCCTGGCGAATAAACGCATCGATATAGTCAGTTTCGCGCTCGGCTGAGCGCACGCCAAGGTAAATATGCTTATTAATCCCCCCCTCACCCAAACTGACGGCGCAGATAGGCAGGCTGCCGGCGTACTCCTCCACCAGCCAGCGCGGCAGTGCAGCCACCCCGCGCCCTACGGCAACAGTGTGCAACAAAATATCCGTCGTCTCGATGGTTTTGTGGCGGCGCGGCGCCACACCCGCAGGCTGCATAAACTGGTTGTAAATATCCAAGCGCTCGGCCGGCACCGGGTACGAAATTAACACTTCGTCGACCAACTGCTCTGGGCGCACAAAATCCGCTTGCGCCAGCGGGTGATTAGCGGCAACCACTAACACCTGCTCATAATCAAACACGGGGGTAAACTCAACGCCCGGCTTATGCAGTGGGTCGGGGGTGACCAGCAGATCAATATCGTGGCCAAACAGGGCTGCCATACCGCCAAACTGAAACTGTTGTTTTACATCAACATCGACCCCAGGCCACGCCGTTAAGTAAGGGCCCACTATTTTTAACAACCACTGGTAACAAGGGTGGCACTCCATTCCGATGCGTAAAATGCCACGCTCGCCGGCGGCCATACGGGCAATCACATCTTCAGCGTGCTCAAGCTGCGGCAACAAGCGCCCGGCAAGCCCCAGCAGGTATTGGCCCGCCTGAGTGGGCCGTAAGCTTCGGCCCTCGCGCTCCCACACAGGGGCCCCCAGCTGCAGCTCTAGTTTTTTAATAGCGTGGCTCAAGGCCGATTGCGTTAAATGCAATCGCTCGGCCGCTGCCGTTAGCGAGCCGCCCTGCTCCACGGCCCGTAAAATCGCCAAATGACTACGCTCGATCATTCCTATCCCAACCTCGGCCAGCATTAAATCATGAATATAATTCATTAAATAATGAATTAATACCATTTTTAATCATACAAAAGCCCGCCTACACTGGCGCCCTTACTGACCAGGAGGCCAACATGGCAACGACACACAACTTGGGGTTTCCCCGTATAGGCGCTAAGCGCGAACTAAAATTTGCCCAAGAGGGCTTTTGGAAAGACCAATTGCCCGAGCGCGAATTGCAACAAACCGGGCAAGCGCTGCGCGCCCGTCACTGGCAAGCGCAAGCACACCTCGACTGGGCGCCGGTGGGTGACTTCTCTTTTTACGATCAAGTGCTGGACACAAGCTTTACTTTGGGCCACATCCCGTCACGGGTAAATAACCTGGCCGGCTCCGAGCTGGACAACTACTTTCGTATTGCCCGCGGCCGCTCTAAGGGCGATAGCGATTGTCAGTGCGTGCACGCCGGGGAAATGACCAAATGGTTTGACACTAACTATCATTACATCGTCCCGGAGTTTAGCGCCGGGGATACCTTTACCCTCAACCCCGACCGCCTGCTGGCGCAATTGGCCGAGGCTCGCGCGCAAAACGTCAACGCCAAGCCGGTGATTATCGGACCCATTACCTATTTGTGGCTGGGCAAAAGCAAAGACGGCTCGGAGCGCTTAGCATTACTTGAGCAATTGCTGCCCGTTTATAGCGAACTACTGCGGGTATTTGCCGGCGAAGGTATAGAGTGGGTGCAAATCGACGAGCCCGCGCTGGTGACAGATTTAGATGGCGACTGGCAGCACGCCGTCAACGTCGCGTATCACACCTTAAAAAGTGCTCCGGTAAAATTACTGCTGGCCACGTACTTTGGTGAGTTGGCTGACAATTTAAAACTCACCTGTGAGTTGCCTGTGGCGGGTATTCATATTGATGCGATCAGCGCGCCGGACGAGGTAAACAAAATTGTCGATTGGCTACCCGGGCATAAAGTCCTGTCGCTCGGCGTTATCAGCGGCCGCAATATTTGGAAGACAGACCTCGGCGCAACACTCGACAGGCTCGAACCTATTGCCGAAAAACTCGGCGATCGTTTGTGGCTTGCGCCTTCGTGCTCGCTGCTGCATGTGCCGGTGGATCTGGACGCGGAAGAATCCCTCGACCCAGAGGTTAAAAACTGGCTGGCATTTGCACAGCAAAAGCTCAGTGAGCTGGAGGTTATTGCCACTGCGCTAAACGGCGGGCGCGCGAGTGTTGCCGCCGAGTTAGAGGCAAATGCCAAAGCAGTGACTGCACGTAAAGTATCCAACCGCGTGCATAACGAGGCGGTAAGAGCGCGGGTTGCCAGCATCACCCCAACCCTGGGCGAGCGACAAAGTCCCTACGCCCTGCGCGCCAAAAAGCAAAGCGTGCGTTTTAAACTGCCGGCGTACCCTACCACCACCATTGGTTCGTTCCCGCAGACACTAGACATCCGTCAAACCCGCCGCCAGTTTAAAAGTGGCGAGCTAAACAACGAGGATTATCAAACCCGTATTAAAGCCGAAATCGAGCGCTCCGTGCGCGAGCAAGAGGCACTGGAGCTTGACGTGTTAGTCCACGGCGAAGCCGAGCGCAACGACATGGTCGAGTACTTTGGCGAGCAACTGGAGGGCTACGTGTTTAGCCAATACGGCTGGGTGCAATCGTACGGTTCTCGCTGTGTTAAACCGCCGATTTTATTTGGCGACATAAGCCGCCCTAAAGCCATGACCGTCGCCTGGACGCAATACGCTCAATCGCTTACCGACAAACCGTTAAAAGGGATGCTGACCGGCCCGGTAACCATTTTAAATTGGTCATTTGTTCGCGACGACCAGCCCCGCGCGGAAACCTGTAAGCAGTTAGCGCTGGCGATTCGCGATGAAGTGCAGGATTTGGAGAAAGCCGGCGTGGGGATTATTCAAATTGACGAAGCCGCCCTGCGCGAAGGGTTACCACTGCGCAAAAGCCAATGGCAACACTATTTAAACTGGGCCGTGGAGAGTTTTCGCATCAGCGCCAATGGTGTCGCCGATGAAACACAGATTCATACCCACATGTGTTACTCGGAGTTTAATGACATTATCGAGTCCATCGCTCACATGGACGCCGATGTCATTACCATCGAGACATCGCGCTCGGATATGGAGCTGCTGGATGCTTTTGATAGTTTTAATTACCCTAACGACATAGGCCCAGGTGTGTACGACATTCACTCGCCTAACATTCCAAGCCAAGAGCACATTATTAATTTAATGAGCAAGGCGGGCGAGCGAATCCCGGCCGAGCGTTTGTGGGTAAACCCGGACTGCGGCTTAAAAACCCGCCAGTGGGACGAGGTAGTACCCGCGCTTAAAAACATGGTGAGTGCGGCAAAAGCGCTGCGTCAGTCAGCGTAAATCCCGCACCACCCGTCTCCCCCGGGAATGTTAATTCCCGGGGGAGACTTTCTGTTTAAAAGCCTTCTTCGTGCAGCCACTGCGTCATAGTGGCAAACCAATCGATCGGATTGCGCATGCCAAAACCATGACCACCCGTGGGTAATATCAACATTCCGGCACTCACCCCGTGGGCTTTTAACGCCTGATAATAGCGCAGTGAATTTTCGACCAATACTGAACCATCGTCACCCGCGTGCACTAAAAACCCGGGGGGCGTCGCCTCGGTCACTTGTGTTTCGTTAGAAAAATATTGCTGCCACCGGGGGTCAATCGGCTCACCCATTAAATTGCTGCGTGAGCCCTTGTGGGCGATATCGTCCTGAAAACTAATGACCGGATACACCAGCACCTGAAAATCCGGCCGCAATTGCCCCGCGGGCCAGCGCTCAAGTACCGGGTCGGTGTAGTGCACCGCCGCCGATGAGGCCAAATGCCCGCCGGCAGAAAAACCCATCACCCCCACTTTGTCGGTATCGACATTCCAGGCATCGGCGTTTTCGCGAACCAAGGCGATCGCCTGCTGCACATCCTGCAGCGGCCCGAATTTCTTATCCGTCATGGTGGCATCAAGCGGATCGCGATACTTAAGCACAAAAGCGGCGATACCTTCCCGGTTTAAACGCCTGGCTATTTCATAGCCTTCTTTAACGATTGAGACACCACGGTAGCCTCCTCCCGGGCAAATCACTACGGCTGTTCCTGTGGCGTTAGCCGGGTCGGGCAAATAGGCTGTCATGCTTGGCAACGTCACTTGCATTAAAAAGGTATCGGGGTTGGCCGCGTCACGCACCGTTTCTAAATCGTCACTGGCACGGCCGTTGGGGATGTCGGCGGAACGCGTCACATCGTACAGAGAATACACCTTGGGTTCGGCGTCAACACCGGCGGTGCTACCCTTCGGTGCGCTGGCGCACGCGCTCAGCAGCAGCGCCGAGGCGAGTAATCCTAAAGCGCGCTGAAGCCTATGTTGTTGAGCTAGGGTGGGCATTTTAATCTCCTTAAGCAGGCTGGGTATGAATATTGTTATTTGTATCGCGTTGGTATGGCGAATGTATCTCAATGTAAATCTTGGGTCACTATCGGAACAATTTTTATTTTACTGCCTCAATAGCTCGGACAGCGAAAACTACCCGGCTAAAAACGGCATATGCCCTTTTGCTTAATGGTTGAGCTTAACGCTGCGGTAGGTATCCCTCCCTAACAACAACGAGTGTCATTATGAATAAAGTTAGCCCACCTCTTAAGTACTCCGGCAACGACCCACACATCACCGCGCCGACGGTAAACCGCCGATTAACGGCCCCAGTCAATCGGCGGCGCGCGCTGGCAACGTTTGGCGCCTCTCTTGCCGGTTTTGGGGTACTAAGCGGATGTGGCGCTGATGCCGGATCGGGCAGTGGAGCAACAAACAGCCGTAGCCCGGCAATTGCGACGGGTGAAGGGCGCTGCGTTTTAATACCCTCGGAGACGGAAGGCCCCTATCCATTATCGGCCGTGCTCAGTAACTCAACTTATGTACGCGGCCAGATTAACGAAGACAAAACAGGCGTCCCCTTGACACTAAAGTTCAAGCTGGTGGATATCAACAACAGTTGCGAGCCGTTCCCCTACGCATCATTTTATGTGTGGCACTGTGATAAAGACGGGCTTTATTCCGGTTACGCTCAACCCGGCAACGATACTCGCGGGCAAACTTTTTGCCGCGGCATTCAGGATGTCAACGCCAACGGCGAAGTCACCTTTCATACTATTTACCCCGGCTGGTACGCAGGCCGCATTACCCACATACATTTTCAAGTATTTTTATACAACGATACCGCGTCACTTGCCACCGCCACCTCGCAGCTGACGTTTCCGCAAGACATTACCCGGGCGGTGTATGGCACCGCGCCATACCGCAATCACGGTCAGAACACGTCGGTTAGTGCCATCGATCGCGACGGAATATTTGCCGACGGCTATGAGAATCAGCTGGCGTCCGTGAGCGGCTCGGTAGCGGATGGCTATGTCGCAACACTAACCGTGGGCATTGCGGCACCCTAAAACGAACCGCGATAAAAGCCAGGGACGGCACTAGCAGCAACTGTGTTCAGATCCGGTGAGCCTTATCAGCCCATGACGACTTAGAACACAGTTGCTGCTAGGCTTTACGCTGAAACACGCCCACCAGCGCCGCCGTAAATAAAAGCACGAGCGCAACACTAACAACCACCAGTACATGAGTCATGGTAATGCCCAGCGCAATCTCTGGCGTGGCCTTACACATATCTTGCACCTGAAACATCCAGGGCATCCATTCATCCAGCGGCGCCCACGATGGAAAGTTGGCCATAAAAGCGCAGCTGCCACCGTCGCCAACACCGTATTCGATTTTAATTAAATTCCAACTCTCATTGGCAAGCCCAACGGCAAGGCCAAGGCCCAGTGCACTGCACAGCAAACGGCCCCAAAAAAAGCGTTTAATAAACAGCGCCAGCAATGCCACCCAAAATAACGCCAACACCCAAACCCGCACATAAATACACACCTCGCAGGGGTAATACTGCCAGAGGTGCTGAAACAGTAACGCACCGATTTCAAGCAGCGCCATCAGCGCGGCGAGCGCCAGCCAAAAATTGCGGCACGAGGCGCTGTGAAGTAATCGGGAAACCGGGTGTATCGACATGTTTAATCCTTAAAAATAACAAAACAAAGAGCGATTTTGATGACATTTTGCCTCGTCACCGCCGGCACGCTTGTTTAACGTTAACGCAAAACTATGTGCCATACAGTATAACCAAACGCAATCAAATGATCGCTGCTCACTTCAAATATTACCAAGCAATGTGTTGGGCGCATTTTTAGTCAGTATTCCGTGATTGCACTCACATTAACGCAGACAACTAAGTGGTCACAATACGTCGCGATGTGCGGCACTGCGTTTTTTATGCCGCACCACTGGAAACTCAAGCGGCTTTAGTTGGCAACCATGCCCTGTTGTCATGCAGGCAAAGTCACCTGAGACAAAGCTCAAAAATCGCCTTGCCCCGACACGCAAATGATTGCGTCTGCAGCAGGCGATCAAACTATAACAGTAAGGCTAAGCAGCAAGGAGAGTTCATTGTGAAATTAACATCACTCACGGCCAGCGCCACTCTAGTTTTGACAGCGCTGACATCCCACACCAGTTCGGCGCAAACACAAAACTACGGCGAGGCGCTGCAAAAATCTCTGTATTTTTACGAAGCGCAACAAGCCGGCCCACTACCGGAATGGAACCGCGTACCCTGGCGCGGCGACTCGACCCCGGACGACGGCGATGATGTCGGCCTGGACTTGCGCGGCGGCTGGTTTGACGCCGGCGACCACGTAAAGTTCGGCTTTCCGATGGCCGCCACCACCACATTGCTGGCATGGGGCGGCATCGATTATCGCCAGGCGTATCAGGATTCCGGCCAGTACCAGCACCTACTTAACAACCTGCGTTTTGTGAACGATTATTTTATCAACGCGCACCCATCACCTAACGTGCTTTACGGTCAGGTAGGGGTAGGCTCGGCGGATCACACTTTTTGGGGGCCGGCCGAGGTCGTACACCACAAAATACCCAACTCCCGGCAATCGATGAAAATTGACCTAAGTTGCCCCGGCCCCGATCTGGCCGCTGAAACTGCTGCCGCCATGGCCTCATCCTCGATGGTGTTTGCCCCGAACGACTCGGCCTACGCTAGCACTTTGTTGACGCACGCCGAGCAACTGTTTGCGTTTGCCGAACAAACCACCGGCAGCGACGGCACCGACAACGCCTACTCCAATTGCATTACCGATGCCCAGTCGTTTTACAACTCCACCTACGGCGTTTACTGGGACGAAATGGCCTGGGGCGCACTGTGGCTATGGCGTGCAACCGGCAACAGCGACTACCTCGACAAAGCCATTGGTTACTACGATCAAATGGGCAGCGAGAATCAAACCAATACCCCGGTGTACACCTGGTCACTGGGCTGGAACGATAAAGCCTACGCCGTGTACGTCATGATGGCTGCACTGGTCGGCGATGAGCGCTATCACACCGATGCCCAACGCTATCTGGATCACTGGAGCATTGGCAATGGCAACCGCACCCCCGGTGGTATCGTAGTGGTAGACAGCTCCGGTTGGGGGGTTAACCGCTACGCGGCTAACATCGCCTACTTAGCGCTCTACTACGCCGACGCCCTGGGGGAGTCAGACCCACTGTACACCCGTTACCAGGATTTTGGTCTGGCGCAAATCGATTATATTTTGGGTGATAACCCGGCCAACCGCAGCTATCAAGTGGGCTATGGCAACAACTTCCCAACCAACGTGCATCACCGTACATCGCACGGCTCGTGGGCCGATAGCCTGCAGGTGCCCGCCCAGCAGCGCCACATTTTGTACGGCGCCGTGGTGGGTGGCCCGGACGCCGACACCAACTACACGGAAGATCGCGGCGACTACATCATGAACGAAGTAGCCGTCGATTATAACTCGGGCTTTACCAGTGCAACGGCAGCGCTCTATAACGATTACGGTGGCAACCCGCTACCCGAATCGCAGTTTCCACCCGACGAGCAGCCTCTGGACGACGAGTACCTCGTGGGCGCCACCGTCAACAGTGAGGGGCCACGTCACCTGGAAATTCGTGCCGTTATTCAAAACCGCAGTACCACGCCGGCACAGGGGCGCGATGATTTATCGTTCCGCTACTTTTACGATTTAAGCGAAGTGTACGACGCCGGCTACAGTGCCAGTGACGTCACCATTTCCACCGCTTACTCGCAAGCCAGCAGCGTTACCGGCCCACACGCGTGGGGCGATCCGGCCGATCATATTTACTACGCCGAAGTGAGCTTTGCCGGTGATGTAATCTTCCCCGGTGGCCAGTCGGCGCACCGCCGCGAAGTGCAGTTCCGCGCCTCGTTACCCACCAACACAGACACTAACGTGTGGGACAGCAGCAACGACCCTTCCTGGATGGCCGCGTATAACAACCCCAGCGATCAGTACGGTTATCCGTCCGAGGTGATTCCGGTGTACGGCGACGACGGCCTGCTGCACGGTGAAGAGCCCGGTGGCGGCTGTGGTGGTAGCAGCGGTGTTAACTGTTTGCCAACCGCCAGCGATTTAAGCGTGACTACCGCGTTTGAAACCGCGGTCGACATCCAGCTGCAAGGCTCAGACAGCGACGGTAACGTGACGCAATACAATGTCACCTCGGCGCCTGTCAGCGGTGCGCTAACTGGCTCCGGTGCCAACCTTACCTACACGCCGGACGATGACTTTAGCGGCAGCGACAGTCTGACCTACACTGTCACCGATAATGCCGGTGGCGTATCTGAGCCCGCCGTGGTGGATATTAATGTCGAGGCCGAATTAGTGCCTTCGGTGGCCATCAGCTCACCGGCCAATGGCACCGAGCTAGAGTTGGGCGCTGATTTTACCGTGCAGTTTAACCTTGCTAACGCCGACGGCGTGCGCGTAAGGGTCAATGACATGGTGATCACCGACGTAACCAGCGGCAACAGTGTCGTACTAAGCGCCCCTAGCTCAGTGGGTGACTTTACCGTTAGCCTAAGCGCGCTGGACGACACCGGCACCGAGGTAGGCACGCCCGACACCATCACCTTAACGGCGGTAAGTGAGCCGTTGAACACGCCGCCGGTAGCCTGTGTCGATCAGGCGAACGCCACCGTCAGTGTCGGTCAAACCCTCAACCTTGACGCCAGCTGCTCGGCCGACCCCGATGGCGATAACCTGAGCTTTGCCTGGGATTTGGGCAACGGTCAAAGCGCCGCCGGCCAAACCGCCAGCGTAAGTTACGCCAGCGCCGGTAGCTATACCGTCACCTTAACCGCCAATGACGGCACTGACACCGACACAGCCACCACCAATGTCACCGTCGAAGCGGCAACCGGCGGCGGTCAGTGTGAGTACATCGTGACCAACGAGTGGAACAGCGGTTACACCGGGATAGTGCGCATCACCAACAGTGGCACCAGCGCCATAAACGGCTGGAGCGTTAGCTGGAGCTACACGGATGGCTCATCAATGGTAAACAGCTGGAACGCTAATGTGACCGGCTCAAACCCACTCACAGCCAGCAACCTTAGCTGGAACAGTACCATCCAGCCCGGGCAATCTACCGAGTTTGGTTTTCAGGTCAATAAAGGCTCTGCTAACGCCGTGATACCAGCGCTTAGTGGCAGTGTGTGTGATCAGTAAACGGCTCTTTGAGGCTAATGTGTAACGGTTAGCCTCTATTTGTCCCGCAGGCCGGCATAGTAGCACTATGCCGGCCTTTTTTATGGAGGCGCCAGGGCTAACTGGTACGGGGCGCAAACATAATAATCGCCATCCCCACTAGCGCCACAGCCACCCCCACTAGATCCCATAGGGTTGGCCGAATACCGTCCACCCACCACAGCCACAGCAAAGCGACAAAGATATACACCCCACCATAGGCGGCATACACCCGCCCCGCCGCTGCCGGGTGCAAGGTGAGCAGCCAGGCAAACAGCGCTAAACTCAAAGCTGCAGGCAACAGCAACCATACGGTTTTGCCCTCCCGCAGCCACAAATAAGGCAGGTAGCAGCCCACGATCTCGGCCACCGCGGTAATCACAAATAAGCCCAGGGTTCGCAGGAGCGTCAAGGGTAGCTCAGTCAAGAAATTAACCTTTATAGATTGGTGTTAATCGTTATCGCACCCCCCCCAGCAGGGGTACGATAAACCGCCTTACACTTGGTAACCCGGCCATCAAGGTTGCCGGGCCGCGGTGGAGGCGCCGCGATGAACGAAAGGTTCATGCAAACTTTAAAAACAAGTATTTGCGCGCGAATCCAAACGTGTGTCAGGTTAATAGTACCTCAATACAATTTCGGCCCGCACGCTTTGCCCGGTATAAGGCGTCATCGGCGCGTAATAACGCCTCTTTAACCGACCCGTCCTGCGCCTGAACCATCGTCATGCCGCCGCTGATTGAGCAGTACACCTCGTGGCCATCAAGCGTAAACGGTGTGCTATTCATCGATTGGCACAACCTCTGAGCCACCGCTTGCGTTGCGGCTAACTCACTGTGAGGCAATAAAACAGCAAACTCCTCGCCGCCCACGCGCCCCAGCAGATCCTGACTGCGTAAGATAGTCCGCCAGCGTTTGCAGGTGGCCTCCAGCACTTTATCGCCGGCGGCATGGCCGTAGTTATCGTTGATCTTTTTAAAGTGGTCCAGATCAATCATTAATATCGCCAGCGGGTACTGCTGCTCGCGTGCGCGGGTAAACTCAGCGGCCGCGCACTCTAAAAAGTGGCGCCGGTTCATCTCTCCGGTAAGCGTGTCCACACAGGCAATATGACGCAGGCTCGACTCTAATAACTTGTGCGGCGTGATATCGCGAAAAAACCATACTCGCCCCAAATACTGGCCGGCATCACTTTGCAGGCCAACACTGTGGCGCTCTAGTACCCGGCCATCCGTTAGCTCAATCTCACACAAATCCGCCTCGGTCGGCCGGGCGTAAAGCTGCTCAACGCGGCTTAAAAATGCCTCAGGGGCTTTTAATAGCCGCAACGCCGGGGCCATCAACTTATCTTCCGCTATGGTGCCATCGGCCTGCTGATGCGCTGACACATAATCCGGGGCAATTTGCCAGGTCTCTAAAAAACGCTGATTGAATGAGACGATCTGCCCCATACCGTCGACGACCAATATAGCGTCCGGCGAGGCCTCTTGAATTGCTTTTAGCAAAGTGCGATCAAACACGGCCGATGATGGCACCGTGTCGAACGGGGCAGTATGAGTGGGCATATTCTCATCCATTATGGGTTACCCGCGGGGGGATATACGCTCGTATCACGCACTAAATCTCACGCAAATCGCTGGCGCCCAAGATATAGCAGCCGCGGCAGGCCACGTCCATTACAAAGCATTACACACGGATAAAAACATGTTGCCCACTGCCGATTAACGCCCCCCCCCACCTCACGGTGAGCAACAGCCCGGGTATTGCGCTCTAGTGAGTCACCGCTTGGGTGCCCGGCCGTTTTTTGTCAACGTTGTCACAGTTTGACCAAGCAACACCGTCACACCTTACAGTTTTTCCAAGGTGTGACGCCACAATCGCGTGCGAAGCGTAGAGTCGCTGTGCAAGACGCCATCACGGGCGTCCCTTGAGGAGAACCTGCCACGCGCCTGCCTGGCAGTGAATACCAATAATCAAAAGGGTCATCGCTATGAAAATGTCACACACACTGGGTGCACTTAAACGCTACTGCGCCACGGCTTTGTTTTTGGCTGGCGGCGCCGTCGCCGGCAACGCACAGGCAGCCACCGTCGATCTACTGGTTTTATACGATAACTACTCCGCCGGCTATTTTGGCGGCGATCCACAAACCGCCATGAACAACTGGGTTAACCAAATGAACGCCGCCTACGCCGACAGTCAGGTGGACGTGCAATTGCGTTTAGTCGGTGTGCGCCACAACGAACAAGGCGGCGCCAATCAAGGAGAAGTGCTCAATAATGTTCGCCTAAACAGCAATGTCGCCGCCCTGCGCAATCAGTTGGGTGCCGACTTTGTCTCGCAAATGCACAGCACGGGCGCGTGTGGTGTGGGTTATGTCGCGGTCGACGCTAACTGGACGTTTAACGTAGTACACCCGGGCTGCGGGCCGATGGTGATGCTGCACGAGCTGGGGCATAACATGGGCATCAACCACTCGCGTAAACAAGGCGACACCGGCGGTGCCCGCTTTGGCTACGGTGTGGGCTACGGGGTACAAAACGTGTTTGTGGACGTGATGGCTTACGAAGGCGTGTTTAATACCACTCGGGTTAATCGTTTCTCTAACCCCAACCTGATTTGTCGCGGCTATCCGTGCGGTTTGCCTGTAGGGCATCCACAAGAGGCCTACGCGGCACTGGCCATTCACAATGTGCGCGACGAAATCGCCGGGTTCCGCGCCACCGCCGGCACCAGTGGGCCGGTACAGCTAGCCCAGCACTGCAACTACGGCGGCTACAACGTTGGCCTCACCCCAGGTAATTACAACCTAGGGCAACTGATGGCCAAGGGCATTGTGAACGACGATATTTCATCCGTGCGTGTGCAACAGGGCTACAAAGTAGAGTTGTTTCAACACGACAACTTTACCGGCAACATGCTCACCCGAACCGCAGACGACAACTGCCTGAACAACGAGGGCTTTAACGACGATGTAAGCTCGTTACGGGTATCAAGCGTGAGTGGCTTTAACCAAACCATTCAGGCTGAAAACTACGCCGCCATGGCCGGCGTGCAGTTAGAAAACACCACCGATGCCGGCGGCGGCCAAAACGTTGGCTGGATCGAGAGTAACGACTGGATGGCCTACAACGGCATCACCATTCCAAGCTCGGGCAACTACACCATTGAATACCGGGTTGCGAGCCCAAGCGGTGGCCGTTTGTCACTGGATTTAAACGGCGGCGCCACGTTATTGGGTGAGCTTAATGTCCCTGCGACCGGCGGCTGGCAAAGCTGGACCACGGTGTCCCATACGGTTTACATCAACGCCGGCACCTATAATTTTGGGGTTTTCGCGCAAGCCGGTGGTTGGAACTTCAACTGGTTTCGCATTCGTCAATAATCCACACGAAACAACTCCGCGCCAATACTGGCGCGGAGCTCTATGGTTGAGGAAGTTATATGAATAAACCACTCATGGCGCTGTGCCTGCTTTTAGTGGCAACGGCTGCCCTTTGGTTTGCGCTGGATCCCGACGCCAGCTCACCCGCCGCCGGGCCAAGCCCTGTGCAGCCCGCCCAACCCGCGCCGGTGGCCGCCACTCACAGCGTGGGCAACAGCCCCGATGCCGTGGCTGCCGCGCCCGCGACACAAACAAATAGCGCACCCGCGACGGACAATAACGCCAGCGATAAAACCCAACCTTCGTTCGAGGAGCGACTCAGCGCCATGCAACAGCGTCGTCCTAATCGCACCTACGACGAGGCCGACGTACGCGCCGCGGTGCAGCGTGATAGCGCCTGGAGCAACGAGACACCCGACAACCTAGACGAGCTGCCACTTGAAAGCGAAGCGCTCAACGATGGTCGTCAGATCATTACCTTTGATCCACTGAAGCTCGAAACCCTAATGCCCGGCGACCAGGTCAACGTCAGCATCGACGAAACCGGCGAGCAGTACACCGTGAATATCAACCGCATAGAGCAGCACGATTACAACAGTGTCAGCTGGTACGGTGAGATTAATGGCAACGATGGGCAAACCTATCAGGTCAGCTTTACTCAGGGCGAAACCCTAACGGTGGGCGGGCTCAGCACCCCCGATGGCAACTACCAGTTACAAGCCCACGGGGACGCCGGTTGGATTGCCTCCAGCGCCTCGCTGTTTAAAGTGCAAGAAGGCCAAACCGACGCTATTGTGCCAGGCGAATTAGACCACTAAGCCCATTACTACTGCAGTGCCCCCGCCATAGCGGCCCAAACGCCGCTATGGCCACGCCCGGCACAACGTCCTAAATGTATTCCCCTGCCCGCCGATAAGCCAGATATCGTCAAACCTATTGCACCTTGTTCAGCAGACAGAGCACACCGCCGGCCAGCTGTCATCGGATCAAACCGGGGAACACCTATGCTGTCGCTGATTCGCGAGCGCTCTATTAAAGCCAAATTGTTGGGCGTTATCGCCGCCGCTTTTATTGCACTATTGCTGTTGCTGATCAGTCAGCTGATCGTGCAGCTGGGCTCCATGAAAAACGCCATTACCGAGCAGACCCGCGCCAGCATGGAGCAAGAAGTGCTCGGGCGAGTCTCAAGCGAGGCGGCCAACCTCGGCAATCAGGTCTCCGGCTATATCAACAGCTTATACCGTGTATCCGGCGGGCTGGCCGAGACCATGACCTGGAGCATTGAGCACCCCGACACCCGCCTTAGCCGCGAGCAAGTCAACGAGCAACTGCAGATCGCCCTGACAAAACACACCGACATCAGCGCGCTCTACTCCCAGTACGAAGCCGACGCTTACGATGGCCGCGATGCGGAGCTGATCGGCACCGAGGCGATCCACACCGTACCCGACACCGGGAGCCTTGAGGTGTACTGGATACGCGATCAGAGCGGTAATGTCGTGCAAGAGCGAGTGCTCGACGCCAGCGAGAAGTACGCCGCCGATAAAAATGAGTTTGGCCAACGGGAAGCCGAGTGGTACTTGTGCGCGCGCGACACCCAAAAGCCCTGCACTATGGAGCCCTACTTTTACGAGATATCCGACGGCTACAGCGAGCTTATGACCAGCCTGATTAGCCCGGTGGTGGTCGACGGTGAATTTAAAGGCGTGGTGGGTATCGACATCAATTTGCCGGTTATTCAAAAACTGATCGAAGCGCTTGGCAGTGAACTTTACCAAGGTAAAAGCCGCATTACCCTCATCAGTGAGAAAGGCCTGATTGTCGGCTCCAACAGTTATAAAAAGTCGTTAACACGACCCTTAAAAGAGGCCATGGAACACTACGATAACCGCCTTAGCAGTTTACACAACAGCAGCGACAAAACCTGGCTCGATAACGGGACTTACTATGTTGCCCACCCGGTTGTTATTAACGCGTCAAATACGACCTGGTCACTGCTGATCGAGCTGCCCGAAGCCGTGGTGCAGGGCTCAACCAATGCCCTAATCGACACCATGGACGACAATATTTCTAGCATGCTCACCAGCGAAATTATAACCGCGCTGGTCGCCACCGCCATTATTATGTTTATCGTACTTTTGTTGGTGCGCTCGATTGTACAGCCCATACGCAGCCTTGATGTGCGTATGCAAAACCTCGCCAGCCAAGATGGCGACTTGCGCAAAAGCATCGATATTCACACCCACGCCGAACTGATCTCCCTAAGTGACGGGTTTAATCGTTTTATCGCTAAGCTGCGCATTATGATCGATGAGATCAAACACATTGGCACTCAAGCCAAAGGCTCCGCCACACAAATTCAGTCCATCAACAACCAATCGGCCAGCGCCACCTATCAACAGCAGCGCGAGATTGACTCGGTGGTTACCGCCACCAATGAGATGTCGCAAACCGCGTCGGGGGTTTCGCAGCTGGCGGTACAGGTATCGGATAATGCCACCACCGCCTTAAACACGGTTATTGCCTCGCGCGAGGCGCTATCGGGCTCGGTACAGCACGTCAAAGAACTGAGCGATGACATGCAGCAGGCCAGCGAGCGCATTAGCGATGTCGCGCAGCGCACCGAAGATATTGGCCGAATTCTGGATGTGATCCGCGCGGTGGCCGAGCAAACCAATTTACTCGCCTTAAACGCCGCCATCGAAGCCGCCCGCGCCGGCGAGCAGGGCCGTGGTTTTGCGGTCGTCGCCGATGAGGTGCGCAACCTCGCCTCCAAAACACATCACAGCACCAATGAGATCAACGACCTTATCAACAGCTTAAAAGACGGGGTCGATAAAGCCGTCGCGGTCATTGCCAGCGGCACCGACAAAGCCAATCTCGCCATGAACGATACCCAATCATCGTTTAACGAACTGTCATCGGTGGTACAGGATGTTAACTCGATTGCCGACAACATTGCCCAGGTGGCCACCGCCGCCGAAGAGCAAAGCTCGGTAAGTGAAGAGATCAGCCGCAACCTAACCATCATCGGCGACGCCGCCAACTCGCTGGCCGATATGACCCGCGAAAGTAATAACGCCGGTGTTGAGCTGGAAGTGGTCATGGCGCAGCTGGACGAACAGCTGGCCTCACTAAAAACATAAATAAAACGGCGGCTGGTAGGTTATTGGCTACTCAGCCGCCGTGCAGCGCGTTGCAACCTATTTTCGTCGACGATTAAATAGGCGGCGTAATCTAGCCACTCATCTCCCGCACCACGCCCGCTCTAACGCAGCGCAACACGCCATATTCATAAACGCCGTCTAGCGCATCAAACACAGGTTTTAGCTTAAAGGGTTCGTCATCGTGGGCGAGCATGACATCTAAGATAGCGTCCAGCTCTTGTTGCGGCAGCTCCACCACTTCGGCAACTTCCAGCTGGCCCTGTTCAATCAAGCCGGCCAGATGCGTAAATACCGTGGTTTCCGTCAGTTCGCGCTGGCGCGCAATCGCGGGGATGTCCATACCGGCTTTAAACAGGGCAAAGGTTTCATGCTCGGTGGCGCGAACGTTTTGCGGGCTGCCAGCGTACTCGGCCAGGCTTTCAACGTGGGCATTAACCGCCGCGACAAAGTCTTCACCATAATGCTCCAGCTTACTGGTGCCCACCCCAGATATGCGCCCCAGCGCCTCCAGACTTTGCGGCTGGTGGCTGACAACCTCCATTAAAGTGGCATCGTGAAAAATCATATAGGGCGGGATATCTTGCTCGGCGGCCAGGCGCTTACGCAACTCGCGCAGCGACTCCCATAAGACTTTGTCGGGGCCCATTAACGAGCCACCGGCGTTTGAGCGAGACTTCTTACCCGCAGTGGTGGTTTTAATATCTTGTCGCAGCTCGATGCTGTCGTCGCCTTTTAATAAAGCGCGGCATTTTTCCGTCAAAAGTAAGCCGCCATAGCCGGCAACATCGACCTCGATAATGCCACGCGCGGCCAACTGACGAAACACCGAGCGCCACTGGTTGGCGTCCAGCTCGGTGCCTATGCCAAACGTGCTGAGTTTTTCATGGCCAAACTGCTCGACTTTAGGCGTCGCTTTGCCCAGCAGCACATCAATTAAGTGGTTCACCCCAAAACGCTGCCCAGTGCGATAGCAACAACTGAGCGCCTTTTGCGCAACCACCGTGCCGTCAAACGTTTGCGGCGGTGTTAAGCAGGTGTCGCAATTGTTGCAAGGGGTATGATCGTGCTCGCCAAAATAGGCCAGCAGGGCCTGGCGCCGACACGTGGTAATTTCGCACAAGCCCAGCATGGCATCGAGCTTGTGGTTTTCGGTGCGTTTGTGATCGTCCGAGCCCTGGGACTGGCTCATCATCTGCTTGAGTTTAAGTACATCTTGCACGCCGTAGGCCATCCAGGCCGTCGCGTTTTGCCCATCGCGGCCCGCCCGGCCCGTTTCCTGATAATACGCCTCAATACTTTTTGGGAGATCCAAATGGGCGACAAAGCGCACATCGGGTTTATCGATGCCCATGCCAAAGGCGATGGTGGCGACAATAATAACGCCCTCTTCACGCAAGAAGCGCTCTTGATGGCGCTGCCGGGTCGGCCCCGGCAAACCGGCGTGATAAGGCAACGCGGTAAAGCCTTGCTTGCTCAACCACTCGGCCGTCTCATCGACTTTGCGGCGCGATAAACAGTACACAATACCCGCATCGTCCGGGTGCTCATTGTGTAGCAGGCGCAGCAACTGCTGACGCGCGTCTTGTTTTTGCTCGATGCGGTATTGAATATTGGGCCGGTCAAAGCCGCTGACAAATTGCGCGGCATCCTCCAGCTGCAGGCGCGTAATAATCTCAGCCCGGGTGCGGTCATCGGCCGTGGCGGTTAAGGCCACCCGCGGCACATGGGGAAACTGTTGGTGTAACAGGCTCAGCTGTAGATAATCCGAGCGGAAATCGTGCCCCCACTGGGAGACACAGTGAGCCTCATCGATGGCAAACAGCGACAGGGGTAACTCGTGCAGCATATCGAGCGTGCGCTGCTGAATCAGCCGCTCGGGCGCCACATACAAAATTTTAATCTCGCCTTGGCGCAGCCCCTGCTCAATGGCGCGCACCTCGTCAAAAGCCAGGCTGGAGTTGATGTAAGCGGCGCTGATGCCAAGCTGGGCCAGCGCATCAACCTGATCCTGCATCAGGGCAATCAGGGGCGAAACAATCACGGCTACCCCGTCGCGCACCAGCGCGGGTATCTGATAACACAATGACTTACCACCACCAGTGGGCATCAGCACCAGCGCATCTCGCCCGGCAATAACGGTATCGATTATTTCGGCCTGTGGGCCCCTAAAGGCTTGGTAGCCAAAGGTATTTTGCAGTGTTTGTAGGGCAGCTTGATTCATGCCGTGGAGTTTAGCAGTTTTAGCCAGCTCCACCCATGTGATACACCACCTAAAAAACCACAGACAACACTATTGATAATTATTAGCATTTGCATTAATGTGCTTGAGAATCAGATGACAACCAGAGGGCCCCCATTATGACCGACCTGAGCAGCGCCAACGTCGGCCTGATTTTTGGCACAGACACCGGCAACACCGAGGAAGTCGGCGACAAGATTTCAACGGCACTGGCAAGCCAGGGCGTAGTCGTTGAGATGTTAAACGTCACCGATACCTCCCCAGAGCAAATCGAAGAGTTCGACTTCATTATCATGGGGATTCCAACCTGGGATTTTGGTGGCATTCAAGATGACTGGGAGGATTTTGAGGAGCAAATTCTGGCGACTAAACTCGCCGGTAAAACGGTTGCCCTGTACGGCTTGGGTGACCAACTCGGCTACGGCTACTACTTTGTCGATGCGATGGGTTGGCTTAACGAGCGGGTATTAAAGGCCGGCGCAACCGTCATAGGCCACTGGTCAACCGAGGGCTATACCTACGACGAATCGCTGGCCGTTAACGCCGAAAGAACCGAGTTTTGCGGCCTGGCGATCGACGACGACCAACAGTTTGAGCTGACCGATGAGCGTATTGAGCGATGGGTTGAACAGATTGTACAAGAGTACCAACAGGCCAGCGCGGCGTAACCTAAACGCCCACACACCGGAGAGCCCCATGATCAAGCACGCAGCAGGCAACAAACAATTTTTGTGCGACAAACACCGGGCGCTCGCCCTACACAACCCCGAACAAAGCAAACGCTTGTGCTGTAAATTGCGCGCCATGGCCCGCGATTATATAAACCAGCAGCGCTGGGATGAGGCTATCCCCGTGTGCGGCACAGCCTTTGAGACCGCCGATATCCTGTTGCGCCATGACAGCAATAGCAAACATGCCACCGAGCGCTACCTGCGCAGCGCCATTGAGCTGAGCTATACCCTGCGTAAAAGCCGCCACCAGCCAGATCTGAGCGCCATGGTGGATTTAGTCCGCCAGCGCTTAGCGCCACTGTACCCGCCCGCACCCCTGCAAACGCTGCTCGCACCGCTGGTTGATATCGCCTTCTCACCCCTTGGCGACGTGGACGAATGGATGGAGATGCTGCTCGCCATGGATGACGCTCACCGTCAAACCCGTCACTGAGCTTTAACCACCTTATTGCCTGACAGCCCCAAAGCTCGCTATAGTGCGGCGCAATAACCGGGTGCCATCGCACCCGCCGCATGGCTGAAGAGGTCAATACAGTGAACCCGGCAACAACTACCGGCGTAATCGCACAAACGAAACATTGGTTTGAGACAGTCGTACTCGGGCTTAATTTGTGCCCCTTCGCCCACGCCCCAGCCAAGCACAACCGCATTCGCTTTGCGGTATTTGACGAGCCCGAAGAGCTGGGGCTAATGGAAGTACTGAGTGACGAGGTGGGGCGTTTGCAAAACACCCCAATCGACGAGCTGGAAACCACACTATTGATTCTGCCCGAGGGGTTTGAGGACTTTTACTTTTACACGGTTACCGTGCAGCAAGCCGACAGCTGGCTCAACAAGAAAGGCTTGCAGGGAGAGTATCAAGTTGCGCACTTTCACCCCGATTATCAGTTTTCTGATACCGATTACGACGAGCGCAGCAATTTTACCAACCGCTCCCCCTACCCTATTTTGCACCTGCTGCGCGAACAAAGCTTAAGCACCGCCATCGATAACGGCGCCGATACGGAGTCGATTCCGGCACGCAACATTGCGCGAATGGAAAACTTAACCGAGCAAGAAATAGCCAAGCTATTTGACTACTTACCGCGCTAAGCCTTAACCGTTAAGCCTGCGCGAATACAGTGCCACGGCGAGTCAATTAACCCGCCTCTTATCTGCTTCAATCGACGTCACTTAATGCGCGCTTGGTGCGCCTTTCATTAATATTACGCAGCTGCTCGGAGTAATGCTTGATTTGCGTAATATCAATAAAGGTACCCAGTAACTGTTTTGGCCGCCCGCGCTCGTCGCGCTCATACACAGCGTCATAGGCGTAGCACCAAATCCAGTAACCGTCTTTGTGCCAAAAACGATACTCCATTTCTAAAAAGCTTGGGCCGCTTAAGGTTAATGCTTTTTCCACTTGTGCATTAATACTGTCGATTTCATCCGGATGAAACAGGCTCGAAATATCGTCAATCGCGTTTAAGTCTTCTTTGGTGTAGCCCGTTAAGCGCGTATATTGCTGATTGACAAACGTATTGGTTTCGCTCGATAAGTCATAAATATACAAACCGCAAATGGCTAAATCGACCACCGTTTGCAAAAAACTCTCACTTTCGGCTAGTTTATTTTCGGCGGTTTTAAGGTCGGTAACATCGGCCGCCGAGCCGATAATGCGATAGATTTCACCCAGATCATTCATTAACGGGTAGAGCGACGTTTTCCACCATGTGGGCTTGCCGTGTAAAGGAAAGCTCTCGATATAAGACATGGGCCGCCCCAACTGCCGGCAGCGCTGAAAGCGCGAATCTATTTGCTCGGCCATACTCAAAGGCAGCACATGGGGCGCCAACGCCAGTGCAGACTTACCCACCAGCTGGTCAGAGTGAACCTCAAGTGCTTTTTCAATGGCGGGGTTAATCGACTTGTATAATACCTTTCCGTCATTGGTACAATCGAGCACAAAAACACCGTAGCTGGTGCCGGTATAAATAGATTCCAGTAACTGATTTTTTTCTGACAGGCTCAACTCCATGTCTTTACGGTGCTGAATATCTTCCAGGGTTCCGCACATGAGTTGACTGTTATTTAAGTCGCTGGCAACGCACTTACCGTACGCACGAAACCAGCGTAACTCGCGATTGACGGTGACCCCTAGAAACTCGATATCAAAGGCTTCACCAGAGGATATTTTACGCTCTAACTCAGTAAAAAATATCGCCTGATAATCCGCATCTATATGCGCCTCCCACAAACTCATACTAATGTCGCTAGGCTCGCGCGGGTAACCCAAAAGCTGCCAAAAAGCCGGTGACCACCAGAGTAAGCCCGAATCAATCTGCCACTCCCACAGCCCCTCGTGAGTAGCCGAGGTAATACGTTCCAGCCGGCTGTTGATAGCCTGCAACTGCTGTTGCTGCGCCAAACGCTCCGAGATGTCCGTAACCGAGGCATACACTTGATTACCCGTGGCATGCTCACGTTTCACCAGCTTCAGCTCTAGGGGAATTTTGGTACCGCTGCGGTGGATGCCCTGAGCAACGCACTCCGGTAGCTGCGACGGCGCGGGAGTATCAGGCGAAAAAAATGTCGCTAAGGTGTCATGGGCATCACTTGCCGCACTAAAATCAATCAGCGTATCAATGGTCTGCCCCACTAACTGGCCGGTATCGTAGCCAAAGAGGTAGCTCGAGGCGTTGTTGGCCATACTAATCTGACCGTGGCTGTCTATCACCATCAGCCCTATGGGTGAGGCGTTGGCAGACTCACGCAAATGGTACTCGGCATCGTAACGGGCTTTTAGCTCTAAACGCTCAAGCTTCTCGTTGTTAGCTGCCTCCATGGTCTGACGAAGCTGGCACATACTGGGGATTTTTAGGGCTTTTGGCACCACCCATAACAAACCTAACGCGGCGGCCAACGCCACCAGTGCTGTAAACGCAGAAACTAGTGCGTGCACGCCAAAGCTACCAACCCAAATGGTATACACGCGAAAACAATGATTAATACCGCACAGTAAAATACAAACGCCAAATAACGTAATTAAACGAGGGTAACGCAAATCGTCTCGCTTGCGACGAAATATCAGCAACCCTATGGCGATCGTAAAAAAGGACAACCCTAACAGAGCATCAGCAACAACCTGAGTCCAGAGTAGCGCAGGCTGCCAGTGGATATTATGGCCCAAAGGGAGAAAATTCTGACGAAAAAAATCCAACCACATAGTCGTCACTTACCTCCGGGCCATGACCTATACCGTTACGCTACTGCCGACCGAACATGCCTTTAAAGGCATTGGCCAAATCAGCTGGGTAGACGACGGTTTTAGAGTTGTCGGAGCGCGATAAATCGCCGATCGACTCAATATATTTTTCACCCAGCAAATACATCACTGGCAATTCATCGCCGCCGGCCACCGACTCTGTCACCACCTGAATCGCTCGTGCGGAGGCATCGGCCAATACTATTTTGGCCTCGGCATCACGGCGCGACGCCTCTAACCGACCGTCGGCCTCAAGAATAGCCGCTTGCTTTTCGCCCTCAGCTTTAGTCACAGCCGCGCGGCGCTGGCGCTCGGCAGCCGCTTGCTCTTCCATCGCCTGCTGCATAGTCGTTGATGGATTAATGTCCTGAATCTCAACCGTTTTTAAAATAATGCCCCAATCGGCAATATCGTCCGAGATCGAATCTTTCAGGCGAGTTTTAATCTGATCCCGCGAGGACAGCGCCGAATCCAAGGCCATCTCACCAATAATCGAGCGCAGCGACGTCTGAATAAGGTTTTGAATGGCAATAATGTAATCTTCTACCCCGTATACCGACTTCTCGGGGCTCACAATATTAATATAAGCCACGGCGTTGGCAATGATCACCGCGTTGTCTTGGGTTATCACGTCTTGCGATGGAATATCCAGCACGATGTCTTTGGTGGTTACCTTGTAGGCCACCGTGTCAAAAAACGGAATAATAAGGTTAAGGCCGGGCGTTAGCGTTTGATGATACCGCCCCAATCGCTGCACGACATCTTTTCGCCCCTGAGGCACAATACGAACCCCGCGGGTAATAACAATCAATGCCACGGCAACGATAGCGGCGGCGGTAATCAGTGCGTCCATAAGTTACTCCTTGTTGATATTATTGCGGCTTTACAATTAAGTCATTGCCCGAAAAATCCACTACCACCACCCGGTCACCCGGCGACAGTGGCTGCTCACAAATAAATCGCCACTCATCCTCACCCAGTACTGGCGCCGAAAATCGCAGTTGCCCCCGGCTGGTGGCGACTTGATAATCCAGCACGGTGGCCACTTTGCCCACCATTGACTCATGGGCCATACCCGAGCGGGTTTTATCCTTCATTTTAGGCGCGACAAATTTAAACCACGCCACCAAACAGCACAGCGACAGCAGCGCCCATAACAGTAGTTGCCAGGCCAGAGCCATAGGCACAAACAAGCTCACCAACCCCACTGCAATTGCGCTAACCCCAAGCCACAGCATAAAAAAGCTGGGCAAGAGTATCTCAAGTGCTGCCAACAAAAAACCAATAACCACCCAGTGCCAAGCCAGCAGGCCCGAATCTAGCCACGATTCCATACAACTCTCCTTGAGTGTTAATAACCCCATGTTCGCTTAATCGAACCGAGTATAACCCAAAGTAAGGTGAATACGCGCCAAATCTAAACAATCTGGCACAGATCCGCTACCTGGGCGCCAACACCCCTAACTGTAGCCCGTTCAGGTACGGTTTTCGCGCATTAACACCCAGCGATAAAGCCTTCGGCCAAATATAGGCTCGTTACCGTTAACGACGTAATATTTTCTTACAAGACGGGAAAAAGAGGTGGCGCAAGAGAGAGCCGGCAACATAAGGCGCCTGGGACGACAACAGCAGAAAAAGGGGGGAGACGAGCTCTGGAATAGCTCCGTGTGCAAGCCGGTATTCACCGGCAAAATCACCTCAAAGACGCGCCTTTAAAGGGCCACCGGCTACAGATTAAAGGGGCCGAACAATCACTTCCACTCGTCTGTTCATTTTATCATTCGCGCTAGAGTCATTCATGACCGAGCCGACACCGGCAACTTCAATTTTTTGTGCTTTAACACCAACCTCCAGCAAGCGTTGTTTAACGGCCTCCGCCCGGTTGCGAGACAACCGCATGTTAAAATCGTAGGTTCCGGTCGCGTCTGCATGCCCGACAATCAATAACTGCTCATTAGCTTGCACATTCAGAGTCTCGCCAAGTTCACTAATAACGGGACTCATCCGCTCAGTGATATGGGCGCTGCCTCGGTCAAAGTATATTTTCGCCACCTCTAGTACATCCGATTGGTCATACACAGGCACTACCTGAACGCTCGCCAAGTCGAGTGTCCGGGTCAAATCTCGATCAGAAAAAAACACATCTATCACCGCGCGCGGACGCGTATCCAGATCGGCAATGTGAAGCGAAAGATAGGTGCCACCGGCACCGCCTAAGGGGTTGTGCGCAGCAACATAAGACTGAGAGTGAGCATCCCCATCAAGTAGGCGATCTGTCAACAATTGCCAGCCCGCAATATCACCGCAAACCAAGCCATAACAAGTGTAAATCTGGCTGAACCCTTGATTATCTAGCTTTTCCAGCATCTCCTTAAACAGATAGCCAGCGGTATATTCACTACCGTAATCAAAGATCTCACGAACGTGGTAACCATTAACACTTTGTGTTTGGCTCGCATAATAACCCTCCGAATAGCCACCCTCAGGTGCATCTCGGTAGGCTATAGCGCCCGTCACCAACGGATGATTAGAGCGATACCACTCATCATGCATAACAGACTCTGCGCCCCACTCGGCAAAAGCTAAGCCGGACGCCAACAACCCAGCACATAATAGGGACAATTTGATACTACCAATCATTTAATACACCTTTACTTTAAATTTCCGCCTTCTTGCACAATATGGCTTTGCATACGTATCGTAGACTGTGAAACTAACGCGATATACTCGTCACCAGTAAATAACTCAGCTCCGTTGCAAACTCGCTGTTCTGGGCTTGTGTTTAATATGCCAAACAAACCCGAGACAGTTTCCCGAATTAGTGTTTTTACCAAAGGAACTTTCAGCTTATAGCACCAAAAGGTTCTTATTTTTAGCAGGTTAGCATCTTGAATATTAATATTAACCTTAGCGCCGTCCTCGCCAATATCACGAGACTCTGAAGACCTAAATAACAAGCTATCGTTAGGGATTATGTCCCGCTCAAAAAATTCACTCTCATGCTGCAAACGGACTCGTCGCTTAACTTTATAGTATTCAAAGATTGCTTTAGTTGGGCTGATTACATCAACGACCCCTATGTTAGGACTCAGTACATCAGAAGCTTTGTCCATTGCCTCTGCAGCAAGCCTTGCTTTGCCATATGCAACCGTCATATTACCTATTGCCGCTGGTGCATTATCCACATTCGACGCGTTCATAAAGAGCGGAATCATACCCTTAGCAAGGGACTTACGCATCGGCGACAAGCGCGCGTGATTTAAAGACCCTGCTCTAGCCGCCTCGAACGTAGCCGTGTTCAGTGTAACTTTAGCCCGGTAGATGTAAACAAACTCAAAAATGCCGCCAAGCAATATCAAAAATAGCGGCATAACAATAATAAATTCGGTAACGGCCTGACCTCTAAGGTGTGTTTTCTTCATCGCCGATCCCTGATGACACCTCTAATAAATATTTATGAAGATTTACTAAACGAGAATAGTAGGGAGAACCCGAGTTCACCTTGTGACGACCTTGCTCGAGGGTCGCGCTCGCCTGATAAAAACGCGTAAGCGACAGGTTGTACCAAGCCCTGGCATCATCTGGGTTTCTTTTTAATATTTCACTGTAACTTGACGCGGCCGCATCGAGCCGCCCTTGGCGATTATAAATATTACCAAGCTTAAGATTCGCCTCGGTGTATTCCGGGTCGCGTTCAAGTACTTTGAGATACAAGGTTTCAGCCGTTCCAAGGCGACCGTCCGAGTAGGCGCTATCTGCACTCGTCATCATATCAAGCATGGAGACCTGTGACTTTTCTGATTGAGTCGAACAACCTGAAAAGAGTAACAAAGAAACCAAGATATAAACTTTTTTCAAAACTCCTCCGGTATAATTATCGTGCCTTTCTCTATTCCTTTGGTAGCCGCAGCTCCTGCCCGACACTCTAAAGCATGCCTCGCTTTAGCATCGCGGTAAAATCCAAAAATACGTGCACACTGGACAACCTTAGTTACGGCGTAACCTTCATCCAAAAAAAAGATATCAATTGAACGAGTCATAAAACACATATGTACAGCATTACAGTTCTTAAAAAACATACACTCACCCACGCCCAGCTCTGGCCGGCCAATCAACCCGCGGGCACGGTCTAAAAATCCATTAGGGCGATAAACCATATCGAAAACCACCCCTTTATCGCTCGCACGTAATCTAACGGCATCGGTCATCTACATCACATCCATTAGCTGAGTAACAATAGGGAAGAACAATATGATAAATGTGGTGGGGAAAATAAACATTACCAATGGCCCAACCAATTTTACCGGCGCTTGCATGGCGAGCTTTTCGGCTTTTTGAAATCGTTCGACCCGGCGCTGATCGGCCTGTATTCTAAGCGTCGTACCTACACTTGCACCCGACTTCTCGGCATGAGACAACGCAGACACAAGATTACCAATCTCTCTGATTTGCAAACGTTCGGCCATCGCCCTAAGGGCATCTATTTTCCCGGCGCCAGCCGTAATATCCCGCAAAACCTTCTTAAACTCTAGATTTAATGCACCTTTAGGCCCTTTCTGCACGGCTTGCATTAATGCACCATTTAAATTCATCCCCGACTCAACCGCCATGGTAATAAAATCCAAATACACGGGCAGTAGCCTCACGATCTCTTTTTCAATCTTCTTTCGCCGATCGCTTAAATTAAGCTCAGGAAAAACAAAGCCGAGCGCCAAAAAGCTAATAGGAACTGCCACCCCCGGGCTATCGAGCATTTTCATGCAAGCCCAGGACATCAACATAAAAAGTAACGCCGACACAATCTTAAGACCAAAAAACTGCTCCGGAGATATCAAATACCCCAGGCCTGAGCGATGCAGCCTCACTTTAGTTTTCTCTATATACTCAACGCCCAGTCGCTCACCAACGTAATAGGAAAAAAAGCTAACCACCGGCCAGAACAGGCGCATAGTAATCGGCAACGGGTCAAGAAACTCCCTGTCATCCTGAGGAATCTCCTTACGAATTGCGTGTATGGCATAAACCCCCAAAAATAGGGAGATAGCGCAAAACAGCCCAATCAGACTGATAGAGAAGTTCTCAGACATCGATATTCACGATTTTTTGAATAAAAAAGTAACCCAACGATTCCAATATCACCACAATCGCGATCACCACCCAACCATACCAAGCCTCCCACAACAGCGACATCTGTTCGGGCTCCATTTGATACAGCACAACGCCCAGCAAAATGGGCAGACCCGTCATCACATAGCCCTGGGCCCGGCCCTGGGATGTTAGGGCATCGATCTTCCCTTCCATTTCTAGCTTCTTGCGTAAGGTGTCCGCCATTCTCTCAATCGTATCGGCAAGGTTTCCACCAATTTCGCGCGAAATTTTTATTCCGGATATCACCAGGTTCAAATCGATCAGCGGAACTCTTTCGTATAAGTTATCCAATGCCACACTAAAATCAACACCAACACGAACTTCCCGCATAAAAAGATCAAATTCTTGTTTTACCGGCCCGCTCATCTCATACACAACGGACTCCATTGACTGATTTAGGCTAGATCCCGCCTTCATTGCTGTCGATGTAGCCTGCAGCATGTCAGGAAGATCGTTTAAAAACCTCTTTTGACGCTTACGCTTCATAATCCTAAATATAAAAGGCGGTGAGGAAGCCAACACCACGCTCACCACAAACGCAACAGCCCAGCTACCAACAAAAAGAAATACCAGAAAAAATGCGGAAAAAAGAATCGCAATATTGATAATAAATAGCTTTTCTGGCTCTACAAAAAGAAATAAATCCGATAGCTTTATCTTAGCGTCTTCGGTAAATCTCTCCCGATAAAGCACAGCCGCCCTTGAAAACATCGCCGAAACAATCCAGGCCAGAACCGCTGCCGATATCGCAAAAAAGGTAGCAACCAGAAGTATTTCCACGCTCATAGCTAAGACAACTCCCGAGCTTCAGAAAATATCTCCCGATCAATGTCAAGGCCGCGTTTGGCAAGCTCCTCGTAAAATTGGGGTACAATTCCTGTGGTAATAAACTTACCCACTACCTTTCCCTCACTGGAGAATCCGGTCTGTTGAAAGCGGAATATTTCCCCAAGCTGAACCCGATTGCCCTCAACCCCAGACACCTCGCAAATACTGGTCACCTTACGGGTACCGCAAGCAAAGCGCGTTTGCTGCACGATGATATTTACGGCCGATGATATTTGCTCTCTAATGGCCAAAACCGGCAGATCCATACCGGCCATCATGACCATCACCTCAATCCGGGAGATACAATCGCGAGGGCTGTTAGCGTGAGCAGTGGTTAAAGACCCATCGTGGCCGGTATTCATGGCCTGAAGCATATCCAGTGTTTCTCCGCCGCGACACTCACCCACAACAATTCGATCCGGGCGCATACGCAAGCAGTTCTTTACCAATTCACGAATCGGGACCGCGCCTTTACCCTCTTGGTTTGCGGGCCGCGCCTCGAGTGAAATAAGGTTGTCCTGATAAAGTTTAAGCTCGGCCGCATCCTCAACCGTAATAATACGCTCGGTCTCGGGGATAAAATTAGAGAGCACATTTAAAAGTGTGGTTTTACCAGAGCCCGTGCCACCAGAGATGATCACATTTTGCTTGTGAACAACGGCCATCTCCAGAAACTTAACCATTTCTTCATTGAAAGTGCCAAAATTTACCAAATCTGACGCCCACAAGCGCTCTTTCATAAACTTACGGATGGTGATGCAGGGCCCTTTTAGAGCGATGGGCGGAATAACCGCATTAACCCTTGAGCCATCTTTTAAGCGCGCATCTACCGTCGGCGAGCTCTCATCAATTCTGCGCCCCAATGGGGTTACAATTCGCTCAATGGCGGAGAGCACCGCGCGATCATCCGTAAAGCTAACTGATGACTGATAGGTTTTACCTTGCTTCTCGTAGAATATTTCATCAGCCGCGTTAACCATTATCTCGCTGACATCATCCATTGCCAAAAGAGACTCCAGTGGCCCCAACCCCACAGCCTCATTGAGTACTTGTATGCAGAGCTGATCTTTATCGATGCTTTCGGGTATATCATCAAACTGCAACAGTATTTTTTTTATCAGATCTTCTGTAACCGTACGCAGCTGATCGTCTGTCATGCTATTAACATCTACCCGGCGCAGATCCATCTGCTTTAACAACTCTTTATGAACATTAACCCGATACTCTTTCATGGGCCCCTCATGTTCAGTGTCGAGGGTATCGGCTGCCGGCTCAGTCCCTGAGACCGCTGGCTCTTTTAAAGCCAAAGGAGGCTCGACTTTATTTTTTACGTCACCCGAGCCTTTAACTTTAATGATATAAGAGTTAATCTCAATCGAGTCTGAATCCAGTACCGGACCGTAATCATCAATCGACTTTCCATTGACTTTAGTACCGCTTTTTCCGCCTAAATCCTTGATGTATATACCTGTGTCCGTAGCGCGTAGCTCTGCATGGCGCTTTCCAACCATCCAACCATGCAGTTTAATCACGCAATCGTCGTCTTTACCCAGGTAACAGCTGGAATCGCGGCACACGACATCAGTAACCTTGGTACCTTTTTGAGTTTTAACATTGATGTGAAGCACGGTACCGCCTTAATCCAACAGTTGATCGGTGATGGAGTTTTCACTACGTAATTGCGTCAGCTCGCGGATATTATTTTGTAAGTTTTCCGGAATTTCTTCTAGCGCCCCATGGATAGTTGGCGTCACCAAAATAACAAGCTCGCTACGTCCTTCGACAAAGTTTCGAGACTTAAATAACTCACCAATAATAGGGATATCACCCAATAGCGGTACTTTATCGTATATTTTACTATCTTCAGATTTCAAAAGCCCCGAAATAACCATTGTCTCGCCGTGCTTTAGATTTACAACAGACTCCGTATTACGGGTTAATATACCGGGGATACCGTTCACAGAGTTCGAAAAATCAATAGAGCTCATTTCCGCCCTAACTCGCGAGATAATATTTCCATCATCATCGGCGACAGGCTCGATATCTAACTGAATACCGTAATCTTGCATTTCTACCACGGGTTGACCAAATTCATTCAACACTGCGATGGGATACTCACCACCAGACTGAAAGGTTGCGATCTCACCGCTTCGGGTGCTCAGTGATGGCTCCGCCAGTATCCTGGCGTAGCCATCCTCCTCTAAAAGCTGAATCATTGACGTAATCCCCGTAAGCAGGCCAGCGTACGGATAGGATGCCGTTGACGAGACGCTAATAGGTGACGGGGTACCCTCAAATAGCGACAGTAATGGGTTAGATTCACTACCGTATACATAAGCATCATTGGTAACAAAGTTGTGGACATAACCAATGCTAGGGCCCGCAATAGACTCTTGCCAATCGATACCAATTTGCTTCGTAAAGCTCTTATTTACCTCAAGCACCTGAACTTTCATATTAATCATTTGCTTAAACGCCATACTCTCTGGCCGTACAAACGAAATAAGATTATCAAAAGTTAGGTTTGCAACTTGGTTTTCAAATAGCGCCAGATCTTCACTGGGAACCCGTCCCTCTGCGATGATATACCCACCCTCGTAGCGAAAAGTAACCCCTGAAAAACTCCGGAATATTGAGCGAATACGATCGACCTCTTGCTTAATATCCTGACTGAGAATATTGACGACATAACTATTTTTTCTATCTCCACGCGTCCAAATATATAGCTCTGTCTTGCCAGCTTGTTTAGGCACTAAAACGATTTCGCCATTATCTAAAACGCTGGTACCCAAAATAGCATCGTTTCCCACCGCTATTCTGACAACCTCGCCCACCTCGATAGTTTTAACCGACCCTACGTACGCCTCTATCGATTGCGTATCGGCATTGGCCGCCGCGGACAAAATACTCACAATAGCGACGATGCAACATACCGCATACTTCCATTTGTACATACTAGTTTCCAACCCCGGTTTGCATGGCGACACTTTTACTGCTGATATCTTCATTATTCAGGTTTCTATTTATGGGCATACTCAACCTGGCCGATCTACGATCGCCACCAAGCGCCTGAACGGCGACTCTCTTTCCCGCAATAACACCGTCCTCGACCATGCTGCCACCGATAAACTGGTAGCCACCGGTCGACAGCTCGCCATTAATATAATCGTCCATGCTCACAGAGTCGCTCAAACGGCCGTTCACGTCCTCTGAATTCCGTAAGAATATTGCCATGTCGCCCTTTTCGCGCGCCAAGGTTAATAACCCTGCATTTTTATAGGTCACGGCTACGGTAACCGAGCCATAATCTAACACTGCACTATTATTGTCATGACGAAAAAACTCATCATCCCGACTGACCAAAGAGATAGCATCGACAGAGAGAACACGAACTTTATCCAGCAATGGAACCAGCATTTGGTCATCGATAGCGGTCTCACCGGCGTCTTTCTTCTCTGTAACTAACGAAATATCGATATAATCCCCTGGCAACACCATCCCAGATACGGCGTTAATATTGTCCACCTCAAAGCTGATCGCTCGCTCGCCAGCGTTAAGAAGCTCAGAAAACCGCGTAACACTATCGCCGCCCAAATAATGCGATAGCAAAGGCTCGCCCGACGCCATCGGGAAATTAAGTACTTTTCCGTCAACCAAAGAAAACCGGTCTGGCGTTATCGTAGCTGGCGATAAAAAATCCGACGAAACCTCAGCAACGGCCATATTGCCAGGACCTAATACGTCGCCGGCGCGAAGCGCCGTTGACGCCACCACCACTTTCACACTACCGCCTATCTGACCTTGTATTTGCGAGCGAATAGCCGTCTCTTTATTCTGCAGGTAGCGTGTCGCCAACCAAAAGGCGAGCGCCGCTATCACAATAGCTACCACTAATAAAACCCAGCTTTTCTTATTCCCTGCTACCACTGCCACTAATCAGTTCTCCTCATAGGTCAGCAACTTCGCCGACTCATTATTGTCACTACTTACACCGGGGATAACGGACTCATCTACCTGCATATGGCTTAGCGACTGCGCATACATATAGCTGGCATGGTTTTTTTTAACGCCCTCAACTAATAAATCGACCACATTTTTACCATCCTCACCAGGCAACGGCGCTAAAATTGCCATCGCAAAAAAAACGAGCCCTATGATATACTCAACCGCCCCAAATCCTCGCTGGTTATTCATTTATACTCCGTAACTATCGCTAAAATCTGGGTCAGGGAGTTCTTTCCAATAATCGATATATTCAGGTTTTCACCAGACCGAGAAAGCGCCAACCCTGCCTCTTTATCCCTCAATCGATTTTCTGAATGGATAACACTCCAACCATCGTTAACAAATTCTCGACGATAAAAGTTAAAGTTTGTTGTCACTGAAGACTTGTTAGTTAACCAAAGCATTCTGTTATTTTTACCCATATCATGGGTTTTCATATCATTGACAACTTTCGTGTCTGATAACATTGGAAACCCTTTCCCATAAGCAAAGTCCTTTTCGCTTCGCATACCGGGTAAGTTTGATATCGCCAAAAAACCTTGCAACTGCATCTGCGGTTTCTCAGGCTCGTTAAACTGAACGGTATAGAGCAAGTCATCATTGATATGAGACAGCACAACCAAATCATTCATGCGCGCTTTACGAATCTCATCACCCCAGGCATCGCGATAAAACGATTCGACTTCTGTGGGGTTTCGACTCGTCGAGAATCCGCTAACGGCCATCGTCATACCGTTAAACTCCATATCATCGGCAATGATGTGAAGCTCAAAATTGTCGGGCACCGGAAAGCTAACATCGGCATGCAACGACATTGGACAGGCGAGTAACATCAATGTTAATAGGGATGTGTAATATGGCATAACAGTCCTTTGGCAAACGCTTTTTCGGCTGGCGCCGCGATCCTTAGGGCATCACTCCTGGTATGTATGTCCGTAGCTTTCTAACTGAGGAGTCAAACGGCTCATACAAGACTCTGGTGTTCTTAATTCCGTGTCGTTATAAACCTCACCCAACCTAGCGCAAGGTACGGCATCTGGTTCGACCTTACCGAAATTAAGAAAAGAAACCTCTTTAACAAGAGGTAACTTACTAAACACTGAGAAAAGACTTTCAGCGCCTATTTCGTCGAACAAAGTGGTAGGTACCAATCCGCCGACCGTAGATTTCGCGTGCGTTGGCCCACCGACCGACCAACCTTCTGTCATCAATGCATTGGTACGCGACATAGAAAGAGCCTCATCAGCGGAAAAACCCTCGGCGAAAGAATCCTCAAACCACTCTAAATACTTCAACGATACGCTTACGCTTGATTCGTAAACGCCCTTAAGATTTGGATTAAAACCATCAGACAGATCTAACACCTTCCCGAAGGCGCTCTGCAAAGAGCCAAAGCCTGCCAAGCCGTGTTCTGCGGTACTTACCGAGACGTACATGGCTGATTGACCTTCGTTATCTTCTTCTGCCTCCTCATAAATCGGCGTCAGCTCGCCGTCTATACCAGTTCGAACTCTAAGCACAGGGTTGAGTGGCTCTGAATTTTGACCTGAGTCGCTCTTAGTAGTAATCCTGCTTTTTGAATGAGAGAGGATTCTTCCCTCTATCTCTAGCGCAATAGTTTCATCCGATTTTTCTGGGGCATCATCCACACTGCCACCGGGAGCTGACCCAAAATAGGCTACCCTTTCCCAGACGGAATAGCGCGCCGCCTGCTCTACCATTTGCCGGTTCTCGATATATTTATACATGACAGGAACAAGCAATGTTAAAGGTAGAAGAACAAACCCCACCACTATTACAAATTCAGTTAGCACGCTTCCACTGTGAGATTTCACAATCACTCCAAAGTAGCTATGTCGCGCAGGCACATGTCATTCAACAAAAAGCTCTTTGGGTATCGACATGCAAAAGTCCCACATTACCTGCTGAGCCGTCGATGTCTTTTTCGAGGAAGATACAGGACTCTCATAATCCTGATAGTAACCCCACATCAAATCTAAGGTTCGTTTACTCAGCACGCTCATAACATCGTCTGTATTTTCTTTAGACCAAGGGTCCAGCCCTCTTCTCGCAACAGGTTTATAACCTTCAACCTCTTTTTGTCTAGTAAAACCTTCTTTTAGCGAGGTCATACCAACATCATTACGAAAGTGCTCATTGTAAAGATCTTCAGCGCCATGACCAGCCTCGTTAGCCTTGGCAACACAAGTGTCAAGCTTTCCCCTCGATACAGAATCTAATGCCATTATCGCTCTTACATCGGGACGTAAAGACCAGTGAAATTTATCCATGTATGGATTAACGACAGGAACCTCAAAATCATTCGAAATTGCAAGATTACACCCAAAAGACATCACCATCATAGAAAGAAAAACTGCTCTATTTTTCACCTCGCCTTCACCTCTATTCATCCAATATAGATTTACACTAATACTAAAAATAAATTTACCTTAAAAAATTTCCTTAAAAATCACAGAGCTCCGAACGAAATCAACATAGAAAGCAGTGGCCTGGAGTCTTCAACAAGCCGAGTTTGCCAAAACGGATTGTAAAGATTCCCGTACTCATGGAGACCATCACTTCTCCCCCACTCTACATTCCACGAAAACTCTCGACTTCCATAGTGAGATTCATCCGGCCGAGCAAAAAAACTTTGTGCGCTACCCGATGCATACAACCTATTTCCAGCCATTCCGCCATCGCTCTCAATCGTTAATCTATCGATACGACTATAGCTTTCCATAGAATTATCTACGGTCTTCTGCGTTCTAATATCGCCCTCGCCCTTACTTAAAAAAATACTAAATTCTGGCATCTCGTCAGTCTTAGCATCATCTTTAAAATCATAAAAATCTCTTAACCCTTTTGTTTTTTTTATGTTGTTATACTCGTACACCTTTCCGCTTCCTATCACAGAGGGATATTTCAAGTTTCTTGCCGCATCGCCATTTATCCAGGCGCCCCCCCACCAACGTTTTTCATTGCCACCCGCGTAATCCAAGGCCTCCCAGTCATCCTCATCGTAATTTCTACGGCTGTTGTTTTTATAACCTTCGTACTTGAATCTATCGCCAATTCTATCTTTGTTTAAAGAGTGAGCTGCCCCCCAGCCAAGAGGCGTCTCAGAGGTCCAACTTATGCCAAACCCCAAATCAAATTTCTGATAGAATGACAATGTATCGGCTGCGGTCCAATTCCACCGAACAACCGACTTACCTTTGTTATTAACCTCAACCGGAATAAAATCCGATCCACCGTTTTTCTCCCCCCAAAACTCGTAAAATCCAACATCGACCTTCTTGAAAAAACGATATGAACGATTAGCTGAAAACTTATCTCTTGAGTCATTCACCAAATTAGAAAACTCGTTAAATCGTTGAGTCGTTCTATTATCACCACCTTTACTATTGGCAGCCACGTTATTTCGTTCAAAACGCTGGATATCTCCGCCCCAAGACTCTAGAACTTCTTTTATGTTCACCGCACTCCCCGCCATACTAGAGGTGACATCGGGATCATTCCGCGCTAGAACATCTTGATAAACTGAATAATTTGCCGCTAGAGTTAAGGCATGATTGACACGTTGGAACTCACTTAATGCATAAATGATATTTTCTTGAACGGTATCGATAATAAAGTCACCTGCCTCGAAAAAATCAACCATTGCATCTGTTGCTTTCGCCAATATATCAGTAGCCTTTTTTATGAAAGGTCCGACATAGGGTATAACTTGAGCAAACTGCCCTAAAGTCTCTAAGTTTTGGGCGAACTCATTGACTTCATTCGACCAAGACACCAAGCCAATATACTGTCCTATAACCACCTGATTGGCGATCATTGCGCGGTTGGTAATAGCGATCATGTTCAAATCGCGGGTTTGAACATTGACGGTGCTGTAAACGGTATTATCGGCGGTATTTTGCAGTCGAATCCGCTCAGAAGCGACCCAACCGACATCGTATAGCGAGAATACTGCCAAGGCGATGGCAGCAAAGAACGCAATAGTGAAGACTGTTGCGTATCCCTCCTCACGTCTTTTTTTACTTAATGGGAGCGAACTATTCATCTAGTAGATTATCAATGTTGGTACTGGCTCAGTACGGCTTCACCGTGGGACAAACAAAAATCCCAAACTTCTTTCTGAACTGAAGTCGGGAAGTCGTCACCCACACTAAGCCCCTTATAGTCAGACTTATACTTAAGCGAAACTAAAGTCGTATTCCGACGTACGTCATCGCCAAAGCCGCTCTTTACGTCACTCGGCACATCACTCCCCGATACCGAGCCATTTAAATACTCACTATCGTCATAGAGGCTAAATTCTGCCATGTCTCCGTTCGGATCTACACTGATCACGCTTTCATCCGACTTAATATCCTCAACGTTCAAGTTTTGGATTCTAATAAGATTATCCATCGCTGCTGATAAATATTTTGCGTAACCAGCCTCATTAGAGCACTCGGACTCCAAGCTCCCCTGCGGGTACCGAGCCCCCCTCATCTAAACTAAAAGGGTTTTCCCAGGGGCTTCCTTCTGCCAGAGACAGCGCAGAGCTGGCAGTGAAAAAGATCATTAAACTGCATGCTAATTTTTTCATTTTTCCTCTATAAATAGAGGCTCGATCAACCTGAAATCGAGCCATCACTAAAACTATTAGCCGCCACCACTTTTTCCACCTTCGGTGGCTGTTTCGTTATAATTGCTTAGATTTACTTCTTTCTTCGCAGTTGTCACAGCCGCCTTACCTGCATTATTGGCCTCTGTAATAGCATCATCACCAGGCTCACCGCCCAATTCAGAAGCCATGGCAGCCACCTGATTACGTGCCGTCTTACCAAACAGCGTGAAGGCCCCAATGGCCGCAATAGCAATCAAAGCGACAATAATAATGTACTCTGTCATGCCCTGACCCTTAATACGTTTACTCATGTTACGCATGGTATAACTCCTTGTGATTGATAATAATACGACGCTATTGTACGAATTACCGCCTGTCAGATTAACCACCCAATCTGACTAATTTTCTTCCCTTTCCCAGCCGGCAATACTCCAATTTGAGTACACCATAAAATCAACATCACTACCCCATAAAGGCAGCGCTCAGCTGCGTTCGATTTTTCACACCACTTTTCTTCATTATTTTTTGCATATGAGTTTTTACTGTATAAGGAGATATGCTCAGACTTTCTGCAATTTCTTTATTACCCAACCCCTGACAACTTAGCACTGCAACCCTGCGCTCTCGCGCAGTAAGCGTTGTGCGATCAAAGAAATTATTAGACACCGACCGCCGTGCAACTAACTGATCTTTAATATGAAGCTCTAGCGAATAGCGGCTATACCATAAACCACCACGAGCGAGTGTGCTAACGGCTTTTACGATCGATTCGGCCTCACTATTTAACGATATAACACCCAGGAACCCACAGCTTAGCGCATAGGCTTCAGATTTATTACAGGACGCATTAATAGCGAGGGCGACGGGAATGGATAAAACATTTGAGCCAACCTGAGCCCAAATCCTCTTTGCCGAATCGATGGTCTTGCAAGCGACTATCACCAATTCAACATTAGAGAGATTACAGGCAATTATATTTTTAACTGTTACGGTTTTGTGACTGACAGCTAGCAAGTCAAGGCAGGATGATACCGCCCTACAGTCAACACCCTCTTCCTTAAATACTAATATTTTCTTCACAACAAATACCCTTGTCATCCTGACTTACCGTGACGGCAATTGAATCATCTAATGCCATATGGGATATTATCGATTACTTATTATTTCTCGTGCTACCATTGGTTTTTTACAGCCACAAAAGATGAGAACCGCATCACAGAGATTATTAATTCATACGTAAGGAACGCGCCATGAAGTCATTTATAGTCGCCCTGACTACGTTGTCAGCGAGTCTATTATTTAGTTCGACCATCGCAGAAGAGGCCGATCACCCCCTAGTATCTCGCTATGGCGATGCCGAGATATATAGGCAGCAAGAGGCGCACTACACCGAGTCTTACGTTGCGCTATCGAAACTTAAAGAAGACGAGAGCATTGATAAACTAACGGTTATTGGTAAGCAGACCGTGCATATCTACAGCCTAAAGGGCGGAAGATCACCGCTTGAAGTTGCCGAAAATTATAAACAATCCGTCGATAAACTTGAGGGAGAGGTTCTTTTATATTGCCACACAAAGGATCCATGCGGTTTTGAGTTCTCTAGAAGACTTCTGAAACCCGTATGGATATCGAGTGCAACTTCGGGCTTCTACGCCTTCAGCCAGTCGACAGAAAATTATCAATATCTCTCTGCCAAGGTCGGCCCCGACACTAGCCCAACCTATTTACAGTGGATTATTAAAGAGGATTATCACGATACGCTCGAAATTGTCCAGATAATCACAGAGCCTGAATCCTTGCTATTAGGGCAAGTTACTGTAGATACTAACGCCATCCGGCAATCTAGCGAACCTAGCACCACTTCCGTAAGCAAGAAAGAGGATGATGCGGGGCAAGATCACCCTCTTATATCTCGTTATCAAGGTAGCGCTATTACCCGTTATAGCGAGTCAGAATTTGCCGAGGTACGTCTTGCCACCGGCATTGCCGACGAGAACGACGAGGTCCCACACCTCGACCTTAAAGGTAAGTCGACAATAATTGGTTACGAAGCTCCTAAAGATCAATCCACACTGCAAGTTTTTGCCAACTATCTCGACGCGCTTAAAAAATCTGATTTTGAGATTCTGTTTCAGTGCGAACATAGAGAATGCGGCGACGAACAAATAAAACAGCTCTGGAGCGGCTCACCACAAAGAGGGCGCTTTGGCAATGCGATAACAACCAGCATTTACAAGCGTGATGACTATCGCATGCTCACCGCAAAAAAAGAGATTGGTAAAGAAGAAGTTTACCTATCGGTTTATGTTCATAAAGACGGCGCCATCCATGAAGTGGAAATCGTCCACGATATTGTAGAAATAACCAAAATGAACACTGACCTCGTAACGATTAACGCCCAGTATCTGACCGACTCTCTCGCCCGCGAGGGTAAAGTGGTACTGCACGGCTTGAATTTTGCCACGGGGGAAGCGGAGTTACTGCCTAGCTCACAAGAGGCATTAAAAGTGATTTTGACGTATTTAGAGTCCACACCAACAGAGCGCTTTTATGTGGTGGGCCACACCGATACCACCGGCGATCACGCGCTTAATATGCAGTTGTCTGAACAGCGCGCCGAGAGCATACGCACCGCGCTGATAGAGCAAGGGGTAAATGCCGACCGGCTGCTTGCAGCCGGTGTAGGGGCCATGACCCCCATTAGCAGCAATACATCAAACGATGGTCACTCGCAAAACCGCCGGGTCGAGCTGGTGCTGCGCTAGCGGTTAACGCCGGGCACTGCGCCCGGCGTCACCTACACCAGAACTCCCGCGTCCAAACCTATAAACAAAACAGCCTCTTCAAAGATCGCCATATGGGGGCGATATAAGCCGCATAAAGCTTAATTTATGTGTCCTTATCAGAGGTGCCTAAGCGCATAAAATCGTCACCGTACAGCGCGGTCAATAATGGCTCACCAGCATCATTAACCCGAAACTGACCATACTCGGCCGAGGTAAAATCCTGGCCGGCACCCTCTTTAAAAAAGTAGGCGTTAGTAGCAAATTTTACGCGTTTATTGCGCACACGATAGGTAATTAAAATTTCATCGTCTGCCAACGACTTAGCGTCATTGGATGCTAAACGGGAGAAACGCGCCACGCGGTTCTCGTCAAGCTTCGCCACAAACGCGCCGTCAAAAACACGCTTATCCGATAGAGCCGGGTCACGACTGTGCGCTTGCTGTAAATCATCGGCAATAGCAAAACGCAGTGTCATATAGTCACCTTGCATTAAGCTGCGCGGGTCGACCGGCGCCAACTCCAAATAGACAGTATCGCCCTGAGCCAGATGACGCTCTTTACTCCAGATGCTGACATTCACTAAGGCCAACATCGCCACTAAGGTAATTACCACCACAATCCGGCTCATGGCTCCACCTCCAGAGCGCGAGCATCGTCGCCCTTCGTGCTGGGCCACAAATAGCAAAACAGCGCTCGCGCGCCCAACAACAATAGGCCCAACAGCAACAAGGTCATTGATTTAATCAGCAAAGTGGTATCGAGCAAATAATAGTAGCTGCTAAGGGCTAACAGTAGTGATACACACGCGAGTCCAAACAGCACACGATTGCGGCCGTAAAAAGCCAGCAACAGTAAAATAACGGCCTGCAATAGACCGTAAGCGTACCAAGAGGCCGCGCTCAAACACACGATAAATACTGCAATAAATGCCCATTGCCCCGGCCGAACGATAACATGACTCTGGCGGACGACCACCAAAATCAACTTTACTAACACCGCAATCGTTAGAGCCTCGGCAAGCCATGCCCAACCACTGCCCTGCACACCAAATACATCTTCGAATTCAGCAAGTTGCCAACGACGAATATACTGTACGCACAATAAAGCGATTGCCCAGCCGAAGCCCAGCGCCTGACAAAGTCGCATATGCCGTAGGCTTGAGAACTCCGCGAGCCAGACAAGCGCCAATAACACAATCAAGAGACTACCGGCGAAGTGCGCTAACCCTGAAGCAATCAATGCCAAGGCAAACGCCACGCCCCCAAAAGCGGCAACCACCAACCGGTGGACAAAATGGGGGAGCACAAGTAACCCACTCTGAAACACACACACAGCCCACCAATATAAAGCCATGTCAGGTTCCAGATTTTTATTGATGGCAAAAACTAACAGCACCTGCCCGGCAAGACTTAACGCGAGACCAAAATTGTCATTAAAATCGTTGCGCCACCGGGTAAGCAACAACACCGCGGCGCCTATCAGCAGCAACCCGCTGATGGTTAACGCAAGCCGGCTGTCAAACAAATCCGCAAAAGCCGCGCCCACGGCGACCAGTAAAAACAACGAGGCCACCCACGCCGACAGCGCCAATAGGGCTTTAACGTACCAGGGGTTTTCGGGCTCAGAAGAAGCACCGGTATTGACAGTGATACCGGCGGCGCGCAGGCGCTCGGCAAGATCCATTGATGTGTTACTCATGGCGAGCTTGCTCCTTAGCGCTGAGCTGCTTTAACCACAATGCCGCCCCGGTGCCCATGCCCAGCAGCGACATCGCCAATAACAACATCCCCGCCGCCTCACCAGTGTCGGCAATAGCCTTAAACAACAGGCACTGAAGCACCATAATGACCGACATGCAGCCACCGGCGAGCAGCATTAAATCAAAGCGCCAATAGCGGTACACCCAATAGGTGGCCGCCAGTGCCCCGGCGTAAACCAGTAGCACCAGTGCACTGGTACTGGCGGGGCTAAATACCCACTCGAGCGCCAGTGAAGTCATGGCGAACCCCGCTGCAATGGCGACAATACGCAGAGCCCATTCGGGGCGTTCGCGCCGCCGGGCTAGCCACTCCCAAAGCGCCAGTGCCAGCCCATTAAAAACAAACATAAACCAGCGCTCAGAGCCCTCGCCTACCAACAGGCCACCAAACAAACTAAAAAACGTCGAGTAATACAAAACGGCGCTTACGTTAATCAGCGCAACCCACAACAGCCAAAGCGCCGGCAGGCGCGCCACTATCACCCACGGGGTAATCAGTAGCGCCCAATTAAAAAATAGCTGCCAAGGGTCGGCGCCGGTTTGGTAAACCTGCCCAAACAGCGCCATTAATACCCCGAGCAAAACAGAGGCAGAGAGCAGCGCCAACGCGGCCACCCAACGGCGCCGGTGCTGCCAACAGTAAAGCGCCACCGCCCCCACCAGCGCCAACTCTACCAGTGCAAAACGGCCCATTCGGCCCAGCTCTACCCAGTTGTAGGCGATAAAAAACAGCAGTGAAAAAACCAGACTTAACGCCCCCAGCAGCAATAGCAAGCGGTCGGCAAAATGGTGCCAGTCCGATGCACCGGGGCGCAAACCGGCGGCAGAGATAATGTCAGGTAATGGAGTATCGTTTGCGGCAAAAGCGCGGCGGCGCAACAGTTGCAAAAGTTGTTGTCGGCGAGTGGGCATAACCATCCTTAGTGTACAAATTTTGTTTTATTATAACGGCTCGCCGGGGCGACGACTATTTTGGCGTTGCGTTCGCAGCTTTTAGTCGGCGTTTTTGGCGTTTTTGCCAGTACCCGTTCAGGCGTACACCCAACAGTAACGCGGTAATCGCGCCGTAGAGTACCGCCTCAAAATAGCTAGAGCGTACCTGCCAGAGCACATGTACCCAGCCGAGCAGTAAGGCAACATACACCAGCCGGTGCAGTTTGGTCCAATTGCCCCCCAGGCGGCGCATCATGCCTTTAGTAGAGGTCACGCCCAGGGCAATTAAAATCAACACCGCCGGCATACCCGCGGTAATATAAGGCCGTTTGACGAGCTCGGAAAAAAAGCGGGCAAAATCCAAACCGAGAATAAACGTTAAATAAGCCGCCACATGGCATAACGCATAAAACAGCGCAAACAAACCCAGCATGCGCCGGTGCACCATCAGCCAGCGCCACTTGGCAAACTTGACCAAAGGACTCACGGCGAGGGTAATAAACAAAAAATATATCGTCCACTCGCCGGTGAACAAAACGATGGTTTTAGCCGGATCTGCACCCAGCTGCTGTGTGGCCGTAAGGTAGACGATCCAAATAAACGGGACAAGCGACAGGGTAAAAATAGCGAGTCGCCGCCAGGTTACTGCTCTCATAGGTTTGCTCACTTTTGCGCCTGCCTTAAGTGGCGCTTATTTAAATCTGGACGCGGGGGCCCAGTGGCTTCAACGTCCAAGTCGCTGGATTCCCGTTTTCACGGGAATGACCAACAGCAAAGCTCAAGGCTAATTAAGTGCCACCTGCGCCGGAGCCCAGACACTGCCCTCCAACATACGAGTCCGCACTCAAAAATATTTTTTCAAATCCATGTCACTGTACAGCGATGCCACCTCATCGTAGCCATTAAACATCTGGGTATCGATAATATTGGGGCTAAACAAACCGCTGGGCAGACGGCGCTCGGTGGCCTGCGACCAGCGCGGGTGATCGACCCTGGGGTTTACATTAGCGTAAAAGCCGTATTCGTTGGGCGCCGAGATATTCCAGCTCGTGGGTGGCTGCTTTTCGGTAAACTCAATTTTCACGATCGATTTAATGCTTTTAAAGCCGTACTTCCAGGGCACCACCAGGCGCAACGGCGCGCCGTTTTGGTTGGGCAGCGCTTTACCGTACAAACCCACCGCTAACAGCGTAAGCGGATGCATGGCCTCATCCATACGCAAACCCTCCACGTAGGGCCAGTCAATGGTGCCAAACGCGCTGCCCTGCGCCGGCATCTGCTTAGTATCTTTAAGCGTGGTAAAGGCCACGTACTTAGCGCGGCTGGTGGGGTTAAACTGCTTGAGTAGCGAGCCCAGTTCAAACCCAATCCACGGGATGACCATGGACCAGGCTTCGACGCAGCGCAGCCGATAAACGCGCTCTTGCAATTCAACTTTGCTCAGGATGTCCTCAAGGTTAAAAGTGCCGGTCTTTTCCGCCTCACCGCTAATTTCCACCTGCCAGGGATGCGGTTTAAGCGAGTCGCTGTGTTTTGCCGGGTCGTCTTTGTCGTAACCAAACTCATAAAAGTTGTTATAACTGGTGACGTGCTCGTAGGGGGTTAGCTTGTCGTTAATCTCGGAGGTATCCGCTGCGGCCCCGGCAATTTTATCGCGCAACCAAAGCGGGCTCGCCACGTCCGCCTTAGCCACAAACGATGGCTTTGCCTGCGCCCCCGCTACCGCGCCCGCCGCAATAGCCGCGCTACCCAGGGCGACACTCTGCCGCATAAATTGCCGCCGGGCGCGGTAAATAGGCTCGGGGGTGATTTCGCTAGAGGCAATGCGCGGCGGTCGTTTAATCAGCATAACGGCAGAATCCTGTGATTTAGAGTGCAATAAAACGTGCTTAACTCATAAGACGTCAAAATACGCTATTTGTTACAGTTACGCTCGCACCAGCCAATTGGATGTACCAGGTGAAGCCTATGAACCCTCAAGCGCCAATAGAGCAACAGATACAAACCCTCTACCAGTGCGAGTCGCGCAGGGTACTGGCCACCTTGATTCGCCTGCTGGGCGACTTTGATCTGGCCGAAGAGGCCCTACACGACGCTTTTGCCGCCGCGCTAGAACAGTGGCCTAAAAACGGGGTGCCCGATAACCCCCGCGCCTGGTTAGTCTCCGCGGGCCGATTTAAAGCAATCGATCGAATTCGCCGGCAGCAACGCTTTAATGCATTAAGCGACGAGCTCACAATGCTCAATGCGGTAGACGATCAAGCGTTATTCAGCGATGACGACCGCATTCCCGACGACCGTTTGCGGTTGATATTTACCTGCTGCCACCCAAGCCTAAGCCCCGAGGCCCGCACTGCGCTAACCTTACGCGAGGTGTGCGACTTAACCACCGAAGAAATCGCCAGTGCTTATCTGGCCAAGCCAAGCACTATCGCTCAGCGTATTGTGCGCGCCAAACGCAAAATACAATCGGCCAATATCCCTTACGAGGTACCGGGCCCCAGTGAGCTTAGCGAGCGCCTACAGTCGGTACTGCAAGTCATTTATCTGGTGTTCAACGAAGGTTACAGCGCCTCGAGCGGCGCCGAGGCAACCCGCGTACTATTGGCCGACGAGGCCATACGCTTAGGCCGACTGCTACGCGAGTTATTACCCGAGCCAGAGGTAACCGGGCTACTGGCACTTATGCGGCTCAACCACTCTCGCCACCAGGCGCGCACAACAGCCACCGGGGGCATCATTACCCTGGAGGAGCAAGACCGCAGCCTGTGGGACACAAGCGCCATTAGCGAAGGCTGTGCGCTGGTACGCGAGGCATTAAACGCCGGGCCACCGGGTGCCTATGTGATTCAGGCGGCTATTTCGGCGGTGCACGCCGAGGCGCCAAGCTGGGCAGCAACCGACTGGGCCGAGGTCGTGGGGTTATACGATTTACTGCTGCGCGTACAACCCTCGCCGGTGGTAGCCCTTAACCGCATTGTCGCGCTCTCCTACCACCGCGAGCCGCTAACCGCCCTCACCGAGCTAGAAACACTGCTTGCCACCGGCGAGCTTGACCAATACCTCCCCGCGCGCGCCGCGCAAGCCGATTTACTGCGGCGCTTAAATCGCCTCGATGACGCCGCATCGGCTTATGGTGCCGCCCTCAGCCTAACCAATCAGCAGCCCGAACAAGCGTTTTTAACCCGCCGGCTTAACGAGTGTAAAAAAATAGATAACCCTGTCGATTAACCACCCGGGATTTCGACTATAACTAACTCATTAACGTTTTTACGCGAGCCAGCGCCTAAGGAGCCCCATGAAATATTTATGCTTAGTGTACAGCGACGAAACCGACTTACACGGCCTGCCCGATAGCCCACAAGATTCAGAGTGCGCCGCCTATGCGCAATCGCTACAGGACAAAGGCCAGCTTTTGGCCGGCCAGGCGCTGGAGCCCGTTGCCACCGCCACCACGGTGCGAGTACGCGCCGGCGAGGTACAGATAACCGACGGCCCGTTCGCCGAAACCAAAGAGCAGCTCGCTGGCTTTTATATGATTGAAGCGCGGGATTTAAACGAGGCGCTACGCATCGCCCAGGGGATTCCGCCCGCCCGGGTGGGCAGCATAGAGGTGCGCCCGGTACGGCAACTGCAAGTGGATTAAATGTTAGTGGCCCTGTCGATTTAAGAAAGTGCCAAACGTCTATCCACCGTATTAGCGCTTTTCACTTTATACAGAGACAGGAGCCACTCAATGCAGTTTTTTATCATTATGCCGGCCAGCCCCGAGACCGAGGCGGGTGTTATGCCCGGCACAGAACTTCTTCAGGCGATGGGCGAATTTAATCAGCAACTGGCAGCGGCCGGAGTACTGGTATCAGGCAACGGCTTACACCCCACCTCACGCTCGGCGCGGGTAAACTTTAGTGACTCTGGCGCCGCGATCGAGCCGGGGCCATTTACGTTTAGCCCCAACACCATCGCCGGTTACTGGGTCTGGGAGCTGCCCTCGCTGCAAGCGGCCTGCGACTGGGCAGCCAAAATCCCCAACCCCGCCGAGGCGCACTACAGCGAAGAGATACGCCCGATTTTTGGCCCCGATGACTTTGGCGAAGCACTCACCCCCGAGCTTCGCCAGCAGGAAGAGAACCTACGCCAACGCTTAATATTAAGGAGCTAACCATGCCCAGCCAAATTTTTGTCAACTTACCTGTCGACAACCTCAACAAGTCTATCGAATTTTTTACGGCGCTAGGGTTTACGTTTAACCCCGAGTTTACCGACGAAAACGCCACATGCATGATCGTTACCGACACCAGCTACGTTATGTTGCTGGTAAAGCCGTTTTTTCAGGGCTTTACCGATAAGCCCGTCGCGGATGCAAAAACCAGTACCGAAGTATTAACAGCACTGGCCTGCGACAGCCGCGATGAAGTTGATAGCCTGCTTGAAACAGTTTGCGCACAGGGCGGGCGAGAACACCGCGAAGCCAAAGATTACGGGTTTATGTACCAGCGCAGCTTTGAGGATTTGGACGGCCATATTTGGGAGCTGTTTCATATGAGCGGCAAACCAACCACAGCCTAAGTAACGAGGCCACTTTCAGGAGGCAGCCCATGAACGTTAATCCCTATATTTTTTACAACGGCAATTGCGCCGAGGCTTTTACCTTTTACAGTGAGTGTTTAGGCCTGCCCATTGATTACATGGGCACCTACAAAGAAGCGCCCGGTGGCAACCCGGTGGACGCAAGCTTCGACGACAAAATCATGCACGTGAGTTTAACCATCGGTGGTGCAATATTGATGGGCTCAGATGTTCCATCGGGCGACTATCAAGCACCACAAGGTATCTCCGTCGCGCTGCAAACTGAAAGTGCATCACAAGCCGAAACGATGTTTAACGCCCTTAGCGCCAATGGTGAAATTATTATGCCGCTCGAAAAAACTTTCTGGGCCGAGCGCTTTGGTTTACTGCGCGATAAATTTGGCATTAAGTGGATGGTTAACTGCGATCCGGAGTAACGCCTATACCCCTCTCGCACAACCGCCTGCTAGCAGGTTAACTGGTTAGCAGGCGCCTTTCCGTCAAAGTGTGTCCGGCGTTGGCGGTATCGCCCAAAGCCTCGGGCACCATTGGCTCTGCGGGGTACTGCGCGAGCACGGCGTAGGCCGCCTGCTGAATATTGGCAATCAGCTCGGGCGGCTCCAGCACTGTCGCCTTGGGGGCAAAGCTCATCACCCGGCAGCGCGCCATATCTAAATCGGCCGTTAAGTACTCAGCTACCAGACTGCCATCCGCAAGGGTTTCGGTACTGTCCCAGCAGCAGGCGTAATCGCGGGCCAGCTCGGCGTACTGTGGCGCAAACAGTAAACGTACCCGAATCATGGGCCGGTCATCGGCGTCCTGATTAAGATACTCGTTAGGGTCAAAATCATCCGGCTTGGTAAAATGCTCCTCCAAAGGCTGTAGCGACAGCATCCGATCCACCCGAAACGAGCGCATCGCCCCGCGCAGATGGCAATAGGCCACGCAGTACTGCTGCCCCCAACTGTAAATCAGGGCATAAGGGTTTATGCGACGCGCCTCGGCCTGCTCGCGGCCACGGCCCTGATAAACAATATCCACTTGCTGGCAGCGCCGACTGGCCTGATATAGGGCCTCCAGTAAAGGCTCATCGACACCGGGGTTAGTTCGGGGCAAACCGCGGGTTAGCAGGCTGTCCTGGGCCCAGCGCACCTCGCGCAATTGCTCCTCAGGCAGAACATTGGCAATTTTACTCATGGCGCTCTGGGCCGAGGTGCGAAACAGATTACCCCATAACACCGACATCGCCGAGGTGCCAAGCGATACCGCGACGGCCTCTTCAGGTGATAGCACTAACGGCGGCATTCGATACCCGCGCACCAGCGAGTAACCGCCCTGCGAGCCGCGCTCGGCATAGACCGGCACCCCCATCTCCTCAAGCATGGTGATATAGCGCTGCACTGTACGCACCGACACATCCAACGCCTCGGCCAAGCGGGAGGCCGGCGAGTTAGGTTCGCGCTGTAGCAACATAATCAGGTTTAACAAACGGGTGGCGGTATTGGCCATAGCATCTCCGGGGCGACTCGGCGAACAGTAGAGTTTACAGGCTAGCGGTGCTATACGACAGGAACTGTCGTATATAGCCATTAGCATGCAACTTTTAACCATCCGTGTCGATTAACCTATAGTGAAAACGACAAGGTCGTACGACTATATAGCGCCCCACGCGGCTTAGAACCGCACCGGGCGCTACCACCGCAGGGAGGACTCACAATGTTTGTATCACACCGCAAAACCCAACCCGCCATAAGCGGTCACTACCACGACAAGCCAGTCACTACTCATCTGCGCGAGCTAAGCCATACACTGCAAGAAGCCGGCGCTGGCGATACACAACAGGTGCAAACAGCGGTAAACGTCTGCGCCTGGCAATTGCGGCAATTTGCCGCGCGCCAATGGGATGCCTATTATCCGTTTTTAGCCGACTACGACCCGGTGCTGGCCAACCGGCTGGAAGATCGCATCCTAAAGTTCGCCGCCGCACTGGATCGCCTGGAGTGCACCGCGCGCGGCGCCACGCTTAAGCAGGCACGCAGCTGTATACCGGCGCCAACCGTCAAACAATTATGGCGGGTATTTAACCGTGATTATCGCGCCTTTTTGGCCGAGCAAGCGGCCACGCTGCTGCCCGTACTGGGGCGCCACGGGATTACCCCCGTGGCAGGCACCCCAAGCCAATTGGGCCCTTTACTATAGCGTTCAACACGGCTGCTACCGTTACTAAAAGGAGATAACGTGCCAGATATTCTTACCCTAGAAGGCGTCGAAAAAACCTACGACACAGGCTTTACCGCACTGTCTGACGTCAATTTATCAATCCGCCGTGGCGAGATTTTTGCTCTGCTGGGCCCCAACGGCGCGGGCAAAACCACACTTATCGGTATCGTCTGTGGCATCGTCAAAGCCACAGGCGGGCGGATAATTGCCGACTCGCTCGACATCCACAAAGACTTTCGCCAGGCGCGAAAACAAATTGGCTTAGTACCACAAGAGCTGTCGGTTAATATTTTTGAGAGCGTGTGGGACACCATTCGCTTTAGTCGCGGCTTATTTGGCTGTGCCCCCGACGATGCCTACCTCGAGCAATTACTTAAAACCTTATCGCTTTGGGACAAAAAAGACTCGCGCATTATGGCGCTCTCGGGCGGCATGAAGCGCCGGGTACTGATTGCCAAAGCGCTGGCACACCAACCTAACATTTTATTTTTAGACGAGCCCACCGCGGGCGTCGACGTCGAGCTAAGGCGCGATATGTGGGCCATGATCCGGCGCCTGCGCGAAGAGGGCGTGACGATTATTCTCACCACTCATTATATCGAAGAGGCCGAGGATATGGCCGACCGCATTGGCGTTATCAACAAGGGCAAGCTGATGCTGGTTGAAGAAAAACACGCGTTAATGCGTGAGCTGGGACGAAAGAGTTTAACGATTTTTCTCACCAGTTCTGTCACTGCCCTACCGGCCCAATTAACCCGGGATGACATCCAGCTCGCCGAGGACGGCAACAGCCTTATTTACACTTACAGCAGCGCCGAGGCTGACTCGGGCATTTCGCAACTGCTAGGCCAACTACAGCAGGCGGGCATCGAGTATCACGATTTACAAACCCGTCAGAGCTCGCTGGAAGAAATTTTTGTCTCACTGGTGGAGGAAAAAGCATGAACCACTACGGTGTTAAAGCCATTTACTTTTACGAGCTGGCCCGCGCCTGGCGCACCCTGATGCAATCGATTGCCTCACCGGTTCTATCCACCTCGCTGTATTTTATTGTGTTTGGTTCAGCCATCGGCTCGCGAATTGTCGAAATTGATGGCATCAGTTACGGCGCCTTTATTATCCCGGGCCTGCTCATGCTAACCATTTTAACCGAGAGCACCTCTAACGCCTCTTTTGGCATTTACATGCCTAAATTTACCGGCACCATTTACGAGGTGTTATCGGCGCCTGTCTCCGGCGCCGAGATCATCTTGGGTTACGTGGGTGCCGCAGCCACCAAATCGGTAATTTTAGGGTTAATTATTCTCGCCACAGCGCGCCTGTTTGTGGACTACTCCATTATGCATCCGGTGTGGATGCTGATGTTTTTAGTGCTTACCGCCCTCACGTTTAGCTTACTGGGCTTTTTAATCGGGCTTTGGGCCAACAGCTTTGAGCAGCTGCAAATTATCCCGATGATGGTAATAGCCCCACTGACATTTTTAGGCGGCACTTTTTACTCCATTAATATGCTGCCCGATCTTTGGCAAAAAATTACACTACTAAACCCCGTCGTGTATTTGGTCAGTGGCTTTCGCTGGAGCTTTTACGGCAGCGCCGATGTGCACGTCGGCATAAGCTTAGGCATGATTGCGCTATTTATGGCCATTTGCCTCGGGCTTATTACCTGGATTTTTAAAACCGGCTACAAACTCAAACCTTAATAGTGTTACCGCTGCATACGTATTCATTTGTTATGTATACGTATGCAGTTTTCCCCCCTCCAAACCCTGTCGTAATCTCTCGCTGATAACAACACTTGGCCTGCCATTATTTATAAGGCAGCGCCCGCCAATAATCATAATATCTGCAAGAGGTTACCATGCGCCGTCTGACCCTAACGTGTTTGTTAAGTACCGCCGTACTCGCCGCCTGTGGCGGCAGCGATGACTCCGACACCCCGCCGGTTACATCCAGCTCATCATCCAGCTCCTCGTCTGAGTCCAGCAGTAGCGAATCCAGCTCCAGCAGCGTGCCCAGCATTGATCTGCCCGTTACGCTGGAGGACGATCAAGCCATTATTTTTTATCAGCGTGATGACGCCGACTACCAGGGCTGGGGGCTGCACCTATGGAACAACGAAACCTGCGGCGCACTCGATGACGCCGCCATCGGCGCTATTACCTGGGATGCGCCCTTCGCCGCTACCGGTATCGATGACACCTACGGCGCTTACTATCTATTGGATTTAAATGCACCCGTCACCGAGAGCGGCTGCGTTAACTTTATTGTGCATAAAGGCGACGATAAAGCGCTGGGTGATGCCGACGCCATGTTTGATTTAAGCCGTGGCGCCGTTGCCCTCACCCAACACGGTGCGGCGAACATTGACTACCCGCTCGACCACAGCAATGAAAACCCACTGCCGTTTAACCTAACCGAAACTCAGGCTGCTATTTTTTATAAGCGCAGTGATGCCAACTACGAGGGTTGGGGCCTACATTTGTGGAACGGTGGCGATTGCACTGCTCTGGCCGACAACAGTATTAACGGTGTCACCTGGGACGCACCCAAACAACCCGACGGTATCGACACCGAGCGCGGGGCATTTTTTATTCTGGATTTAAACCAGCCCGGCGGTTGCTTTAACTTTATTGTCCACAGTGGCGACGACAAAGCACTGGGCGATGCCGATGGCGTCATGGACCTAACCCAAGGCAACATCGCCTTTACCGAGCACGGCTCTGCGGCTATAACCTACAGCGGCGACACCGGCCCGGCGCAAGTTAGTTTAAGCGGCTATGCGGCTCACTGGGTGGACAGCGACACCCTCCTGTGGGACACCCCGGCAGAGACCGCCCAAGTGCAATTACTGCACGACCCCGCCGGCGCTATTAGTTTGGATAACGGACAACTAACCGGCGGCGCGACAGTTACCTTAAGCCGCAGCACTATCAGCGATGCCAGCGCTGCTAAGTTCCCGCACCTGGCTAGCTGGAGCGCCTGGCAAATCCCCACCAGCGATTTGGATATAGATCTAACACTCGCCGGCGAGCTGGTGGCGGCCGCCTTTGATGCCCAAGGCCAACTGTTAAAAGCGACCAGCGTGCAAGTAGCCGGGGCACTGGATGCCTATTACGCTACCGACGCAGAGTTGGGGGCGCGCATTACAGCCGGTAAAACGCAATTCGCCGTCTGGGCACCTACCGCGCAATCGGTTAGCTTGCAAACCTTTGCCACAAACGACACCAGTAACCCGTCCGCCGAGCTGGCGTTAACCCGCAACGCCAAAGGCGTGTGGAGTGGCGAAGTAAACCGCGACATGCACGGGGAGTATTACCGGTTTCAGGCGAGCGTATATCACTATTTAACCGATCAGGTCGAAGCCATCACCACCACCGACCCCTACGCGCTTAGCCTCGCGCAAAACGGCGAGCTGTCGCAAGTGGTTGAGCTGAACCGCGCCGACACCCAGCCCGCCAACTGGGCAAGCCATCAGGCACCAACCCTGGCAGGACCAGAAGACAGCATTATTTACGAGCTGCACATTCGCGATTTCTCGGCGCTCGATGCCAGCACTGATGTTAATCATCGCGGTAAATATTTGGCGTTTACCGATAGCCAAAGCGCACCAGTAAAACATCTAACCGATCTGCAACAAGCGGGCTTAAACACCATTCACCTGCTGCCGACGTTTGACATCGCCACCGTTAATGAAAACCCAGCCGCACGGGTTGATATTACCAACACCGTGGCCGATTTATGTGCGGTTAAAGCCGATGTCAGCGTTTGCGATAGTGTCGATAACAGCAAAACCCTAGAGACGGTGCTGGCCGAGTTTGACCCATCCACCCCGGACGCTCAGGCGCTGGTCGGCGAGTTGCGCGACATCGACTCGTTTAACTGGGGTTACGATCCTTTTCACTACACCGCCCCCGAGGGCAGCTACGCCACCAGCAGCGACAACTTTGCACCTATCCGCGAGTTTCGCGCCATGGTGCAGACGCTGCACGCTATGGACTTACGGGTAGTCATGGATGTGGTCTACAACCACACCAACTCGTCGGGCCTGTGGGATAAATCAGTACTGGATAAATTGGTGCCGGGTTACTATCACCGTCGCAACGAGTTATCGGGTGCGATAGAAACCTCTAGCTGCTGCGACAACACCGCCAGCGAACACGACATGATGGAAAAACTCATGATCGACTCGCTGGTGGTGTGGGCCCGCGATTACAAAATCGACGGCTTCCGGTTTGATTTAATGGGCCACCATATGCGCCGCAATATTCTCGCCGCGCGCGATGCAGTAGCAGCCGTTGACCCAGACACCTACTTTTACGGCGAGGGCTGGAACTTTGGCGAGGTAATGAGTAACCGTCGGGGCGTTAATGCGATTCAGGTCAATATGGCCGGCACCGGCGTGGGCAGCTTTAACGACCGCATTCGCGACGCGGTGCGAGGTGGTGGCCCCTTTGACAGTGGCGACGGCATACGCCGCAACCAAGGCTATGGCACAGGCTTATTCCACTACCCCAACAACCTCAACTCGGGCAGCGCCAGCGAGCAAGAGTCGCTTACCGACTTGACCGATCGCCTGCGCGTAAACTTAGCGGGCAGCTTAACCAGCTATCCATTAACGGACCGCCACGGCAACTCAACCACCGGCGGCGAGGTACCCTACTTTGACCTTAAAGCCGGTTACACCGAAGACCCGCAAGAGAGCATTAACTATATCTCTAAACACGACAACCAAACTCTGTGGGATAACCTGCAATACAAAGCGCCCCAAAGTATGACCACAGCCGAGCGCACGCGCATGCAAAACTTCTCACTCAGTGTGCCCATGTTGGCCCAGGGTATTCCGTTTATCCATATGGGCGTCGAGCTGCTGCGCTCTAAATCCATGCAGCGAGACAGCTACGATTCGGGCGACTGGTTTAACCGAGTGGACTTTACCGGCCAGACGAATAACTGGAATATGGGCTTGCCCCGCGAGGACAAAGACGGCAGCAACTGGCCTTTAATTGAATCCATCATTAGCGATCCCAATGCGGAACCGTCAGCAGCAGACATCAGTCAAGCACGCGAGTTGTTTAAAGAGTGGCTTGCCATTCGCACCAGCTCCCCCCTGTTTCGCCTACGTACCGCCGCTGACGTCGAACAGGTGCTTGGCTTTCACAACACAGGCCCCGAACAAAACGCCGGTGTTATTGTGATGAGCCTCGATGACTCTATCGGGCTCGATGGCACGCATCGGGCCCTGGTGGTGGTGTTTAATCCACAGGCCCAAAGCGTAACCGTCGAGAACCCACTGGCGGGCGATTTCATGCTGCATCCGGTGCAACAACAGTCGGTCGATACGACCACCCAGCAGGCAAAGGCCGATGGTACAATCCTTGTGGTGCCGGCCCTGACAACGTCTGTGTTTATACAGCTGGATTAACCCCTGCAACCTAGGTGAGCCTGCACGGGCTCACCCTGCCCCCTCCTTCGCCCCCCGGCAAAACACTAACCCATCGGTTTACGCTATAGTGTAGTTATTGGCACATATTTCCCAAACTCCATAGCACACATACTTTATGCTCGACGATAATACAGACCAAGCCTCTCCCCCAAGGCGGTTTTCCATATCCCGCTCCTACTATTTACTGATCTCTCTCGTAGTAGGGTTATCGGCTTTTACCATTGGTTACTACATCGACCGTCTGAACTATCATCACCATTTGCACCAGGTTAGGGTCGAAACCTTAGATGAACTCGCGCTCCTGCGCACTCGCATGGAGGCTAACATCAACGCCAGCCTGCAAACCGTGCAGGGGCTGGTAGCAGCAATCCAAGTCAACCCGAACATGGATCAGCAAACCTTTAGTCATTACGCCCGACACTTGTTTGGTGAAAATAACTTGCTGCTCAATATAGGAGCGGCCCCTGATTTTGTTCTCTCTCTCGTTTACCCCTATGAGCCCAGCTCCCCAGCGCTGAGGCTTGATTATCTGGCTCACCCCACCCAACACACGGCAGTAAAGCGGGCCATAGCGTCCGGCGCGATGACCATTGATGGTCCGCTCGAGCTACTTCAAGGCGGGCAGGGTCTGATTGGGCGCATTCCCGTGTACGGCGATGACGGCGAACTTTGGGGGCTGGTTTCAGCGGTGCTCGATCTGCAAGCCTACTACCAAGCCAGTGGCATCACCGAGCAATCGGGTTTAGCGTTAAGTATTACGGATGAAGGCGCTGACTCGCCCTTTTGGGGCGACGCTTCTGTGGGCACGCAAAACCCCGTGACCGCAAGCGTAGAGTTTCCTGGCGGCCAGTGGCACCTGTCCGCCATTCCGGCCAATGGCTGGCCAGCGCGGGCCCCGGACGCCCTAGCCTTGCGGCTGGCGGTAGTGTTGGTCGCATGCTTGGTTCTCGCACCGTTGTTGTGGGTTATATACCTGTTTGAGTCGCGCCGTGGTGCCGAACGGCGCCTGCATACTCTGTTTAATGCCTCGCCTTTGGCAATCTCACTGCACGATTTCGCCAGTGGCCGATTTATCGAGGCCAACCCCGCTTTGCTGCAATACTGCGCACTGACCCTAGAGCAATTACGCCAACTGACTATTGACCAATTAATAACCGAGCAACATGCCAGCGCCTTGACGCGCTTACATGATGAATTGCAGCGAACCGGGCGCTGCGGGCCGGTGCAGCTCGAATACGTAGGGCGCGACGCCAAAGTGCTGCCCATGAAACTCAGTTGCGGCCTGGTGCGCGATAGCAAGGGTCGGGGCCTGGTCTGGACTATCGCCGAGGATATTAGCGTCACCCAAGAGCAAGATCGGCGCTTGTACGAGCAACGTCAACGCCTGGAACTCGTAATAGCCAGCACCGGGGTCGGCATTTGGGATTGGGATATTTCCAGTGGAGAAACCCACGTTAATGATCGCTGGGCCGAGATCATCGGCTATCGGCTGGACGAGTTGGAGCCAACGGATATCAACACCTGGCTCGAGCACGCCCACCCCGAAGACCTCCCCATATCAGAAGCCGGCTTAAAAGCTCACTGGGAAGGACAGACCGAAAAATATGTATGTGAGTGTCGTATGCGCCACAAGGACGGCCACTGGGTATGGGTAGTCGATACCGGCGAGGTAGTGGAGTGGAACCCCGATGGCAGCCCCAAACGTATGGTGGGCACGCATTTAGACATTACCGAACACAAAAACGCACTGCGCGACGTTGAACTTTCACAGCGCGAGCTCAACCAGTTCTTTGACAGCACCAACGCTCTTTTGTGTGTAGCAAGCACCGAGGGCTACTTTGAGCGGGTCAATCAATATTTCAGCCAGCTGCTGGGCTATTCTGAGCAAACGTTACTCACGACGCCTATCATCGAGTTGATCCACCCTGACGATCTCGAGGCCACACAGGCCGCATTCGCTCAGCTCGCAAAAGGCATACCTGTTACCGCCTTCGAAAACCGCTACCGACACCACCAGGGCCACTACCTCACTCTTATGTGGAACAGCAAAATGGACGCGGATAGCGGAAAAGTTTATGGGTCTGCGGTCGACATTACCACACAAAAAGTGGCCAGTGATCAGCTAAAACGCCAGAGCCAAATGCTTAACGTCATGAGTGAGTTGGGTCAGATTGGCGCCTGGGAGTTCAACGTGCAGACGCAAACGATTTATTGGTCAGAGATGACCAAAAAAATTCACGAGGTGCCCCCGGATTATGTTCCCAACCTCGACAGCGGCATTGAGTTTTACAAAGCTGGCGAGCACCGTGAAAGAATTCAAACGCTCGTACAAGAGGCAATGCTCAACGGCAGCACCTTTTACGATGAGTTGATCATCATCACCGCCGACAACCGAGAGCGCTGGATAGCAACCTCCGGTAAGGCAGTGATGCACAAGGGCGAGTGTATCCGCTTATACGGCTCATTCCAGAATATTCATCAGCGCAAGCTGGCAGAGTTTGACTTGCGCGAGGCAAAACAACAAGCGGAAGCTGCCGCCCAGTCTAAAAGTGAATTTTTGGCGATGATGAGCCACGAAATTCGCACCCCCATGAACGGCGTGCTGGGCATGCTTAACCTACTGCAAAGGCGCAACCTGAACACAAACGAGCAGCACAAAATTAATATCGCCAAAACCAGCGCCGAGTCACTGCTTGGAATCATTAACGATATTCTCGACTTTTCTAAGGTTGACGCCGGGAAGATGCCCCTAGAGATAGTCGACTTTGAGCTGCATCAACATTTAGAAACACTGTGCCATATTCAGGCAATAAACGCGCAAAACAAAGGCCTCAATTTAAACCTCGACACAAACGGCTTAAGCATCAGCAGCGTCAAGGGAGACCCAGGTAGACTGCAACAAATTCTCAACAACCTCATTAGCAATGCCATCAAATTCACAGAACAGGGCTCAGTGAGTATTGTTTGCCACAGCCATGAGTCACCACAGGGCGTCACCTTTACCGCGCAAGTCATAGACACCGGCATTGGTATACCCTCCACAAAACTGCGCGACTTGTTTCAACCGTTCTCCCAAGTGGACGCGTCCACTACGCGCCGCTTTGGCGGCTCTGGGCTCGGCCTGGTCATTTGCCGAAAACTCTGCCAATTGATGGGAGGAGACGTCGAGTGCCACAGCAGCGAAAACAACGGCAGCTCGTTTAATTTTTCCGTACAACTGGAGAAATCAGAACAATCGCTGTATCGCGCACCAGATTTACGCGCAGCGGAAATTAATATCATCTTGCTCAGTGCCAACCCAAAACTGCTGGACATCTACCAGCGTAAGCTTGAGCTCTGGGGCGCGCACGTTTTCTTGGTAAATACAGGTCCCGAAGCGCTATCCGATTATTTTTCGCAGCTACCAGAATCTAATCATTATCATCTGGCGCTACTGGACTATGAGTCGGTCGAAAAACACCCTGATTTATTGGCGCAGCTAAAGGGTGCCCGGGACATCAAGCACTCAGTCGCGATGATCGGCATTAGCGAGAAAGCCACCTTGAACGAATTTAATCACTTCGTTTACAAACCTCCGACAACGTCTGAACTCTTTGAGCTGTTATCTCTGTGCTGTAAGCACGACGGCTTTATTAATAAGGAGATTACACTGCCGGCGGCGACAGACAAACACACAACACTAAGGTTCGGGCACGATATCCGCATACTACTGGCGGAGGACAACTCCATTAACCGCCAAGTAGCCGAACTACTACTTGGCGAGATAAACCTAAAAGCTGACTATGCTGTGAGTGGGAAAGATGCACTAGTACAAATGAAAGCTACACAAGACTCGCCCTACCAGGTCATCTTGATGGACTGCCAAATGCCGGACATGGACGGCTATGAAGCCACACGACGTATCCGTCAAGGGGAGGCGGGCGAAGTTTACCGTGATGTACCTATCATCGCCCTGACGGCCAATGCGATGGAAGGCGACCGGGATAAATGCATCGCAGCCGGCATGAATGACTACACCACTAAACCCATCAGCCTGAGTAGCCTGGCCGATGCATTAGCGCGCTGGCTTCCTGAGCCAAGCAATGTCCTTGCTAAAAACAATCAGCAGCCTGCCCCGGCGGACAAAACAGAAAAAAACCCCGATAGCGGCCCACTTATACCTTCCGCCTGGAACCCAGACGCATTGCTGCAAAGTTTATTTGGCAGACAGGACATTATGCGTAACTTGCTAACAAGCTATCTTGGGCAATTACCGGAACGATTGGCAAACATCGCTAACGCAGTCGCCAACCAATCGCGTGACGAGCTGAAGTTTCAGGCCCACTCACTAAAAGGCAATAGCGCTCAACTTATGGTGACGAGTCTCGCCGAACAGGCCTTCGTGCTAGAGCAAGCATCGGACTCAGAAAGTTGGGATCATTTAGAACGCAGATTGCAGAGCCTTGAGCAAGAAGCCGAGCGCCAAACAGATATTATCAACGAGCACCTCGCCTCGAGCGCGGAGTAAACGTATGCACTTAAGTTTTATCTATCGTGAATTATAACGAACAGCGCATTTTAAACACCTGGCAAAGCAATGCTGACAGTTGGACACGCGCCGTGCGCGACGGCACTATCGCCAGCCGGCAACAGGTGACGAACCAAGCCGTGGTAGATGCCGTGCAGCACTGCCAAGTCACCTCGGTCATCGATATTGGCTGTGGCGAAGGCTGGCTGGCGCGGCGCCTTAGCAAAAGCGGTATCGCTGTTACCGGGATAGACGCCACACAGGCACTGATCGATACCGCCAAGGTAGCCGGCGGCGGGCACTTTCAGTGTCTAAATTACAGCGAATTGCACGGTTTGGCAGACACTTGTGGCGCGCCGTTTGATCTGGCCGTATGTAATTTTTCGCTGTTGGGCGAATCCTCTACCGAGGCGCTCCTCGCGCAATTGCCTACGCTGTTACAACCAGCGGGTAGATTAATTATCCAAACCCTTCACCCGGCCGAATGCAATAGCCACCTGCCCTACCACGATGGCTGGCGCCAAAGTAGCTGGGATGGTTTCGATGACTCGTTTACCGACCCGGCGCCCTGGTATTTTCGCACGCTATCAAGCTGGCTTGCTCTGTTGCGCCGCCACGGTTTTTATCTGCAGAAAATTTCGGAGCCACTCTCCCCCACCACTCATCGCCCCGCCGCTATTATTTTTATCGCCACATTAACGCCATAACGGCAGCACACAGAAACCTACCCCATAAAAAAACGGCGACCCGAAGGCCGCCGTTTTTTATCCAAACAACCGTGTATTACGACTGCTCGATTGCCTTAGGCTTTTTGCCGCTAATACGATGGGCGATTTTAAACACCACCACAAAAAACAAGGGCACAAAGAAAATCGCCAGAAAGGTGGCAAACACAATACCGCCCAGTACCGCGGTACCGATAGCATTCTGTGCGCCGGAGCCCGCGCCCGAGGCGATAAACAGTGGCGTAACACCCAGGCCAAATGCCAGTGAAGTCATAATGATCGGTCGCAAGCGCATGCGTACCGCCTCAACCGTGGCCTCCACCAATTCCATGCCGTCTTCATACAGCGACTTAGCAAACTCCACAATCAGGATGGCGTTTTTCGCTGACAGACCGACGGTGGTTAACAGCCCCACCTGGAAGTAAACGTCATTGGATAAACCACGGGTCATCGCGAAAATTACCGCCCCTAGAACACCCAGTGGAATCACCATTAGCACCGAAATAGGCACCGACCAACTTTCATACAAGGCGGCAAGGCACAAAAACACCACCAAGATCGACAATGCGTAGAGCATAGGCGCCTGATCACCAGACTCACGCTCTTGCAGTGACATACCCGTCCACTCAAAACCGATACCCGGTGGCAGTTTTGCTATGAGCGATTCCATTAAGTTCATGGCATCACCCGAGCTAACCCCCGGCGCGCCCTGGCCCTGAATGTTCAGCGACGATACACCGTTATAACGCTCAAGCCTTGGTGAGCCAAAAACCCATCGGCCGGTCGAGAAAGCCGAGAAAGGCACCATCTCGCCGTTATTGTTGCGCACATACCAATTGCCAACGTCGTCGGGCATCATGCGAAACTCAGCGTCGCCTTGCACATACACGCGCTTAATACGACTCTGGTCGATAAAGTCATTAACGTAAGACGCGGCCCATGCAGTCGAGAAAACGCTGTTAATTTCATCGATCGATACCCCGAGTGCCGAGGCTTTTTCCATATCAATATCGAGCTTAAATTGTGGCGTATCCTCCTGGCCATTAGGGCGAACACCTACCAGTGCTTGCTCCTGCGAAGCCATCCCTAACAGCTGGTTGCGCGCCTCCATCAATGCGTCGTGGCCCACGCCGCCCAAGTCTTTAAGCTGTAAGTTAAAGCCCGTTGAGGTGCCCAGCTGGGTAATAGCCGGCGGCACAAAGGCAAACACCATGGCCTCTTTAATGGTGGAGAAGTAGCCCATAGCCGCGCCGGCCACCGAGTGCACGTCCTGACCATCCCCGGTGCGCTCAGACCAATCTTTCATACGCACAAAGGCAATGCCGTTGTTTTGACCGCGGCCACTAAAGCTAAAGCCAATCACCGAAAACACCGAGGCTACCGTGTCATCCTGGCTTAAGTAATAATTCTCGACGTCGTTCATAACCGCAATCGAGCGCTCTTTGGTCGAGCCCACCGGCAAAGTCATTTGGGTGAACATCAAGCCCTGGTCTTCATCCGGCAAGAAGGAGCCGGGCAAGCGACCAAACAACAGGGCTAACACCAACGCAATCGCGATGTAGATCGCCATAAAGCGGCCAGTGCGCGCCAAAATATAACCAACGCTGCTCTGGTAGCCTTTAGCCGAGCGATCAAAGCTGCGGTTAAACCAACCAAAGAAACCACGTTTTTGGTGGTGATCCGGATCGGCAGGTTTAAGCAATGTAGCGCACAGTGCCGGCGTCAGCGTTAACGCGACAACCACCGAAAGCACCATGGCCGAAACAACGGTAATGGAGAACTGACGATAAATCACACCGGTGGAACCGCCGAAGAATGCCATGGGGACAAACACCGCCGACAGCACCAAAGCAATACCCACCAAGGCGCCGGTAATCTGGCCCATGGATTTACGGGTCGCCTCGCGCGGCGGCAACTTATCCTCGTGCATCACCCGCTCGACGTTCTCCACCACCACGATAGCATCGTCCACCAACAGGCCGATGGCCAGCACCATACCAAACATGGTCAGAGTATTAATGCTAAAGCCAAATGCCTCTAAGATAGCGAAGGTACCCAGTAGCACCACCGGTATCGCAATGGTCGGAATCAAGGTGGCACGGAAGTTCTGTAAGAACAGGTACATCACCAGGAACACCAACACCACCGCTTCGATCAGGGTATGAACGACCCCTTCAATGGATATTTTTACGAACGGCGTTGTGTCATAGGGGTACACAACCTCAACGTTGGGCGGAAAGTATGGTTGTAGCTCGGCAATGCGCTCGCGCACACTGGATGCCGTGTCCAACGCATTGGCACCCGAGGCGAGGGTAATAGCCAAACCGGTGGCCGACTGACCGTTGTACTCAGTTTCAAACTGATAGTTTTCACCACCGAGCTCAACCCGGGCGACATCGGCCAGGCGCACCTGCGAGCCGTCTTCATTAACGCGCAGTAAAATACGGCGAAACTCCTCGGGAGTTTCTAAGCGGGTTTGCACCACAATACTGGCGTTAACATCCTGCCCCGGCACTGCTGGCGCACCGCCTAACTCGCCGGCTGCGATTTGCACGTTTTGCGCGCGAATAGCCGATACCACATCACCTGTGGTCATTTTGTAGGTGGCCAGTTTGTCGGCATTAAGCCAGATACGCATGGCGTACTGAGAACCAAATATTTGAATACTGCCCACACCACTAACGCGGCTGAGCGGCTCGCTGACATTGGCGGCGACAAAGTCGGCCAAATCGTATTTATCTAAACTGTTATCGGTAGAGACAAACCCCAGCACCATCAAGAAGCCGGCGGAGGACTTAGTCACGCGAATCCCCTGCTGCTGCACCTCTTGCGGCAGCAAAGGCATAGCGCCTTGCAGCTTGTTCTGCACCTGCACCTGAGCAATGTCCGGGTCGGTCCCGGCATTAAAGGTTACGGTAACTTGGCCGGTACCCGATGAGTCACTGGTGGAGGCCAGATACTGCACATTGTCGATACCCGTTAGGTTTTGCTCGATGATCTGTGTGACCGAGTCCTCGACCACTTTGGCCGACGCACCTGGGTAAGAAGTGCGAATCTCCACCGATGGCGGCGCCACTTCGGGGTACTGCGATATCGGCAGCGTTTCGATGGCCAGCACACCAGCCAACATAATAATGATCGAGATCACCCACGCAAAAACGGGGCGATCGATAAAAAATCGTGCCATGGTATTTACTCTCCCTCAGCGCTTCCCGCTTCAACCGCATTAACCGGCGCACCGGGGCGAACTTTTTGTAAACCAGCCACGATCACACGATCACCAGCGCTAAGGCCGTCTTCTACCAACCAATCGCTGCCTACGGCACGGCTGGCCTGGATCTGACGCAGCTCGACTTTGCCTTCGGCATTTACCACCAACGCGGTGGCGTTGCCTTCGCGATCTCGCGTTACCGCGCGCTGTGGCACTAGCACTGTGTTGTCACGCTTGCCTTCATCGACGGTAGCCCGAACAAACATTCCGGGCAGGATCAGCGAATCAGGGTTGTCAAATAAGGCGCGCAACACAACCGTACCGGTGGTCTCGTTGACACTCATGTCCGAGAACTGCAGCTCTCCCACGTGAGCGTATTGGGTGCCATCTTCCAGCTTTAAGGTCACTTTAGGTTGTTGCTCCCGAGAAACCCGACCACTCATCAATTGCCGACGCATATCCAACACGCGAGCGGCCGACTCGGATACATCAACGTAAATAGGGTCCAGCTGATGGATTGTGGTCAACACCGCACTTTGGCCGGCGGACACAAGCGCGCCTTCCGTAATAGCCGAGGTACCAATACGACCACTGATAGGCGCCATTACCTTGGTGTAACGCAAATCGATCTCGGCGGTTTGCACCGCGGCCTCACTGACCGCCACATCGGCCTTGGCTTGCTCAAAAGCTGATAGCGCATCATCGTATTCTTGCTGGCTAACGGCTTTTTCTTTTAACAGGTCTTTGTAGCGTTTTTCCCGTGCCTGAGTGGTGGTCAGGTTAGCGTTTGCACGGGCCAAACCGGCCTCGGCATTCGCCAGCGCGGCCTCGTAACGGGCGGCATCAATTTGATAGAGTTGCTGCCCCTCCTCAACAATAGCGCCTTCGGTAAACAAACGTTTTTGCAAAATACCTGTTACCTGCGGCCGTACTTCCGCCTTGCGATAAGCAACCGTGCGACCAGGCAAAGTATTGCTTAATTCAACCGTTTGCTCCTTAAGGGTAACTACCGTCACTTCGGTAGGCGGCGGCGCACCGGCACCTGCAGCTCCTTCTTGCTGTTTGGACTCGCAAGCCGACAGGCTAACCAGCGCAAGCAAGGTTACCCACAGCGGAGAGAATTTAGAGAATGAAGACGACATGTACAACTCCTTGAATGGCGTGTTAGGGGAACAATAGGCCGCAGTACCACGCAGTTAACATGGCAACAATTAAATATGAATAAACGTTCATTTACAAGCAGATCGCCCCTCTAAGGGGCAACCTTGACGTATCTTTGCAAGCGTTAAAGCTTAACGGGAAATGGCGTCCCAGGTTGCATCCAGAATTCGCTCAAATTCCGCATCACTGATACGCAGTAAATCCAGGTGATGCTGGCTAATCATGGAACACAGAGGATCAAAACACAGCGCTGCCAGCACGTCGTCGGGTAATTCTTTAATTTTACCCGCCTGCCGACCGTTATCCAAAAGCGTCAAAAATGGCTGAAAGACCATATGCGCTGCGTCGCGACGACCGCGCAAAATATCCGGCGGCAAATGATCAAATTGAGCTTTGGTCAACATAGCCGCGGGACGCCTCATGCCAAATTGCCATACATTGCGCAAAATGAGCCGCAACTGCTGCTCAAGCGGTGCACTGGTATCGAGGCCAGAGAACGCGTGAGCCGCGATCTCCCGCACCACCTCGTCATGCAGCTTGCCAATAAGGTCGTCGCGATCTTCAAAGTAGAGGTAGATGGTGCCAGCCGCCACACCGGCGCGCTCGGCTAACTGCTTCATCGAAAAGCCGTGAAACCCACGCTCGGACAACAAGCTCAGGGTTGCATCTAAAATAGCACGACGCTTATCGGCCGCTTTTGCTGTTAACTCACATGGGGACATAAACCACACTTACACCAATGAACAATCGTTCATTTTATACCCATTGGCTCGGCAGGTAAATAGCCACACCCCACGTTGTGTAAAGCGTTAACGCCCTCCGCCGGAGGGCGTCCAATCATTAGTTAGCAGGCTCATAGCTAAATTTTTGCCCACTCAAGGCCGCCTCATACATCAATCCACCCTTAGCGTGGGTAAATACAGCCACCCCGGCGTTGTACATTGCGGTTTGCTTGCCCGCTTTATCTGACACCCCTGAGGCGCCAGCGGCCATACCAGTGGTGCCGATTTTAGCGTTAGCCCCGGCGGTAATGGCAACGGCGCTGGCCTGAGCGCCAAACTCGAAATTACCCTCGGTAAAGTCGTCAAAACTGCGCTTGTTTTCAAAAAAGATAATCTCGCTAAACGCCTGCCCACCTAGCTGAAACCCAATACTCAACTGAGTCATTGTGGCGCCACCGGTCATTTGACCATTGCGGTACACCCGGCCCTTGCCGTAAGCACCACCAATACCAATACCCCCTTTACCTATGGTGGGAAAGATTGCGTAACCATAAGCCGACTGGAAAAAATGCACAACCTGAGGGGAAGACTTAAAAGTATCAACCGTATCCTGATACGGATCGGCATGAGCCGTCAAACCAACCAGTGCAACACCTAACAGGGCCCAGTGCAGTAATATTTTCATGCGTAATCTCCAATCATTAGGTAAACACAATAACCCACTTTCAGGCACCAACCGTGCCGAGGGCCAAGCTTTAGACTGTCGCCCGAAGCGACAGCGAGTTTGACGGGGCGCTAGCGTTAAGGTTCCGGCATTCTCTGGCGACAACAATATAACACCGCAAGCGCCGCTCGCAGGCTTAAAAGTAACGAAATTCAAAGATGCGACGCAAAAGAAGGGAGCGGCCGCCCCGGTAACCGGCGCGGCACGGTAAGCCAGACTTACAGAGGCTCGTACTTAAACTTCTGCCCGCTGAGCGCGGCCTCATACATTAAGCCACCTTTGGCGTGGGTAAATACCGCCATACCTTGATTATAAATAGCTTTTTGCTTGCCGGCGCTGTCAGCTTTTGCCGAGGCACCAATAGCTGTGCCGGTCGTGCCCGCCTTAGCATTCGCGCTAGCGGTAATAGCGACGGCACTGGCCTGCGCACTAAATTCAAAGTTGCCAGAGGTAAAGTTATCGAAGCTCTCTTTATCTTCAAAAAAAATCACCTCACTAAACGCCTGCCCGCCCAACTGAAACCCAACCGATAGCTGAGTCATGCTTGTTTTACCAACGGCCTGCCCGCCACGATAGACCTGCCCTTTACCGTGGGCCCCACCTATGCCAATACCGCCTTTACCAATGGTGGGGAACAGCGCATAACCATACGCGGTGTTAAAGAACTCAACCACTTGCGGGGATGATTTAAAGGTTTTCATCGTCTCTTGATAAGGATCTTCAGCCTGCGCAAACGAACACACCATCAAAAAACCTAACAAGGTAATACGCATCAATGCTTTCATGGTCACTCTCCTACATAATATTCATTGGCAACAAAACACATGACAACCGCTATAACCTACGTTCCACTCACTGGCACCCGAATCACAGCTGCGGTACGCTAAACATTAGCACAACCTTACGATACAGGTGCCATGGGCAATATTATATACAACAATTCCAGCTTCACTGTCGCCGCGGGAGAGTCCGTTTTGGACACACTTCTCAAAGCGGGCGTTCAGGTGCCTTTCAGCTGTCGCGCAGGGGTGTGCCAATCTTGTGTTATGGTGCTTAAACAAGGGGCGGTCCCGCCTCGGGCGCTAGAGGGGCTCTCCCAGGCGCAGCGCGAGCAGCAACTTTTTTTAAGCTGTTGCTGCTATCCGGAGCAAGCCATTCAGGTGGAGCACTATGACCCGCGCGCCAGCGGGGTTAAAGCTCTGGTTGTCGCCAAACAACAGCTCAGCCGCACCGTACTCGAGTTAACACTGGACGCCCCCATAGCCTACCAAGCCGGGCAGCACACCAATCTGTGGCGCAGCGAAAGTATCGCCCGCTGCTACTCTATTGCCAGCACCCCCGAAGACCCGCATTTAAGCTTTCATATTGCTTTGCAGAAGGGCGGGCAGTTCAGCCAGTGGGCACTGACATCGCTGCAACCCGGTGACACCCTGACGATACAACAGGCCCGCGGGGAGTGTTACTACCGTAGCGAGCACGCCGGTCAACCCTTACTATTAGTAGGTACCGGCACAGGCCTAGCGCCATTGCAAGCTATCGTACGCGCCGCCATAGCCGCCGGACACTGGGGTGAAATAACGCTGATCATTGGGGCGCGCAACAGCGACGAGCTTTACTTCAGCGAACCGCTACGCCAACTCGAGCGTCAGCATAGCAACGTAACCTGCACCCAGCTGGCACAACAAATTGACAACAGCGACGTAAAAAACGTCCGCCAAGCCGATATATACCAATACGTTAAACATCACTTTCCCGACTTAAATTCCCATTTGGTCTACCTCTGCGGGGCCGATACATTCGTTAGCAAATTGCGCAAACAATGCTTTTTTGCCGGGGTTAAGCCGCGCAACGTTTATACTGACGCGTTTCTGCCAGCCAGTTAGGGCCAGCACGCCGGCGCACGCGGTATATATCACACAAATTGTGTCGCGCTAAGGCCGCAAATTAGGTACACTTTAGGCCTTTGATTTATCAGTAAAAACACTAACGCGCCGCCAGGTGTGGCTGCACCACCAAAAGCCACCCCCACCGGAATGGAACCACAATAATTGATACGTAGACAACGACATGAAACCAACCATTAAAGATGTCGCGAAATTGGCTGGAGTCTCGTTTAAAACCGTATCCAGGGTTATCAATAACGAAGGAACCGTGGGTAAGGAGCTCCAGGAAAAAGTCTGGAAAGCCGTTAAACAGCTCAACTATCGCCCCAACCTATCGGCACGCGGCTTACGCGGTGCGGCATCTTCGATTGGCTTTATTTACGACAACCCCAACAGCAACTACGTGATCGATATGCAACGCGGCATTCTGGATGAGTGCGGCAAGCAAGGCTATGAGCTGGTTATTCACCCCTGCGACGCCTCCAGCCGCACCATTATTCAAGAGGTGCTGGAGATGATCGATCGCAGCCGCGTGGGTGGGTTAGTACTGACCCCTCCGATCTCAGAGAATGCCGAGATTCTCAATGCCATCATCGAGCGCAATGTAAAATTTGTCCGAATTCTGTCCGGCTCACAGGCGCCCGACACCATCTCACCCTGTGTTTTTATCGATGACCACAATGCCGCCTACGCGATTACCGAGCACTTAATTAACCTTGGGCACAAAGAAATTGCGTTTCTCGGCGGTGACGAAGAACATAAATCCAGTGGTGAGCGGTTAGCGGGCTTTAAAGCGGCCATGCGAGATCACAAAATAAAACCAAAAGACAAGTACATTGTTCCCGGTAGCTATTCATTTGAGTCTGGCGTAGACCGAACCCGAAAACTACTGAGCAACAAGCGTGCTAAGCCTACCGCCATTTTTGCCTGTAACGATGAGATTGCCGCGGGCACCCTGTTCGCCGCCCGAATCGCAGGCATTGATGTACCCGCTGAATTATCGATTGCCGGGTTTGAAAACAGCCCTTTCTCGCGCCAGGCGTGGCCCAACCTTACCACCGCCGCGCAGCCTACCAGCAGCATCGCGCAAAAAGCGGCATCGCTGCTCATAAAGTCTATTAAGCAGCAAGCCCGCGCCGGGAAGTCAATCGCCAGCGAAGGCTATTACCCCGAACTGATCGTGCGCGACTCAACCTGCCCCGCACCGGGAAAATAACCCAGCCGTCAAGCACCTGCCGGTAATGTTAGCTCGGCGCTCATAAAAAAACCGGCAGTTGCCGGTTTTTTTATGCAGAGGCTATCTTCGCCTAGAAGCTTCACTTACAAGCGCCACTTACAGGGCAATAACAATATTTTTACGGTCGAGCCACCAAGCAACACACCACAGCACCGCCACATGAATTAACGCAAACACCAGCGAAGCATTATAGTTAGACATCACCTGTGCCAGCGACTCAAAAAAGTACTGATAAGACGACATACCATTAATGCTAAACAAGGCATAGCTCTTAACCCAGACAATACTCAGAATATAAATAAACAACGGGTTTTTTCCCAGCATAGTAAAGCCATTGAACACCGGCTTTACCGCTGCCAACTTCTCTAGCTGTACCAAAATCAGTAGCACAGCAATGCCCACACCCGACGTCAACAAAACGAATGGGCTTGTCCATAGAGATTTATTAATCGGAAACACCTGATGCCAAACCACAGCGGCAACAATGGCCGCAACCGACATACATGCTAATGCTATTTGTGCACGGCGTTTATCATCGCTACCCACCAGGATGCGGGCCGCCTCAAAACCAAAAATAACATTTACCACCGCCGGCAACGTACTTAACAAACCTTCCGGGTCGAACGCCATGCCCTTACCTTGCCACAAGTGGTCGGCACCAAGCACGGCCAGATCGATCTGACGGACTAAGTTGCCCGCTACGGTATAAGGCTCGGGCACGAGGTTTAGCAGCCCCCAATACCCCAGCAGTAAAACGGCCGAGACAATAAAGCGATACAAACCGGGCAGCCAAATAATAAACGCCGCCAAACAATACGCCAGCGCAATTCGCTGTAGCACACCCAGAATTCGCAAATGATCGAGATCACCGGTAAAAGGGTAGGCGTTAAGCAGTAGTCCAATCACAAACAGCAACAGTGTACGACGAAGAATTTTTATCGTACGGGCACTATAGGCAATGCCCTGACTGGCCCTGTTTGAAAAATACATGGCCGAGCCGACAATAAACAAAAAGAAGGGAAAGATATAATCTGTCGGGGTGGCACCATGCCAGTCGGCATGCAAAAACGGAGCGTATACGTAGGACCACGACCCCGGGGTATTCACCAAAATCATCAGGGCCAGAGTAAGGCCTCGCATTACATCTAATGAAACAAATCGCTGCTTGGCCATTCTGCCCCCGGGATTACCTTGTAATTTTAACTGTACTTACGCAACCGGCTCTGCCAAAGCCTCGTGCTGAGTGCGCGCAAAACGTACCGCACCATGCTCTGGCTGACGCAAAGGCTCTGACATACGGTCGGCAATATCATCGTCCATCCAGTCAACAATTCGTTGCGAGACACCACCCAACATAGACATACGCGGCGGATTGGTCGCCCATAAGCGACGCGCAACCGCTGTGAGATAGTCGGCCCCCTCCTGAATGATACGCAACGCGACCTCATCGCCTTGCTCGGCGGCCGAAAAAACCAACGGAGTCAGCTTGGCATAGTCGCTCGACTTAGCGCCGTTTAAACGCTCAACGATCATAATGCCACGCGCTTGCAACTGCTCAGCAACCAAGTCAGTCAACACTGTTTGGGGGCCCAGCTGGTCAGAGTCAAGCAACACCGCTTTTACACACTCTAAACCAATCCATGCGCCGCTACCGACATCGCCACAGGGAAACCCGTGAGCGCCTAAAATCAAAGACTGCCCGTTAACGTGCGAAAAACCACAAGAGCCGGTACCCGAGACAATAACAGCGCCGTCATCTTGCTCATGGGCACCGATACAGGCAATGTGCAAATCAGTCGTAAGGTATTGCTCTTTAAACGGGTGCTCCCACTGCTTAACAATTTGGAACAAGCTAGGTACATTAACCCCGGCCAAGCCGAGCCCGGCCACTAATTGAGATTTGGCGCTTTTCGGCAGGCCTGCAGCACGCAGCGCGCTGTCCGCCGCGTTATCAATAGACTCCAACGCCCGCGCGACACCATGATAAGGGTTTGCGGGACCACCATTACCGACCCCCAGTGTTTTCCCGCAAGCGTCGACGATTACCGCGCGACACTTTGTGCCGCCACCATCGATGCCTAGATATAGAGTGTCGCCATCAACAGGCAGCTGCTCCATGTAATACCTCGTTATTTTAGCTATGCCAGCTTAACGCTAGCGTACAGGCAACCATGATAACGCCACCTGACGATTAAATTCGATAGTTTGCTCATGCTCTCGCCGCACTACTGTGCAGGCTCGCGTAAAAAGGTGGTTGATGGCCAACAGGCCATCAACCACAAGGAGAGCCATGATAGATGATACTTACAGTCCCTGCGTATCGCTTGATGCAGTCCATCGCACCAAGATTTAGCGGAGCCGGCCAAAATGCCCATAATGACCCGCCCCAACCAAATTCTGTATTGCACACAAGCTTGTCTGCTTGCGGGTTTTAGCCCCTACGGCCAAGATCGGCCCATGAAAACCTCACGACAAAGACAACGTTGTCAACGACTTACACCTTATTCGCGACGGACAACGTTGTCAACACTTTAACCAAAAAAATTACTACGCGGAATACTTCTTCTAACGCTCGCCAGTGCCGTCGCCTAAAAGCACCTGGAGCCCGCGTTGCACGAGCTCCGGCCGCACCAGAGTTAGCCCGTGCCCGACCAAAGCCCCTACGGCCTTCTCTGGCGGCGGTTGAAAAACCCCTGACGTACTAGGCTTTTAGGCTGATTCGTAATCCAGGCGGCATGAAGGCGTGTGTCCACCCATCGAAAAGTGGCAACGACGAGTACGGGCCAGCCTGAAAGCCCCGTAGGGCGAGACCTGAAGCGCACATCTGCCGCGCCTTGCCTCTAACAAAGGGAACCACCCTGTCCGTCGAGACAATGCACAGCATCAGCACGCTTCAGGACACCCTGAGCAGGCAAGGGGTTTTACAACCGCCTGCTAGAGCGGGTAGGCGCCCACGCTATTGCCATGAAAGCTGGGGATATACAGGGTATGAGTCTCGTGGTCATAGCCAATATCAGCGGTATTAACCTTTTCGCTACGTCTATCCAGCAAGAGGTTTAGTGTGCCATCGGTATCAACATGGTAGACCAAGCCCGCCCAGCAAGAGACGATAAACCCACCGCCTTTGATGGCCTCAACACCGTCGATATTTTCCGCAAACCCCTCGGCGATCAGGGTTGCAGTACCCTCAGCCGCTACGCGCAACAACTGGGTACCCGCCCCGACATACAGATCAGTGCCCTCAGTATAAAGCCCGTTAGCATCGGCCAGCCCCTCCCGGTAGAGGTCAATGTTGCCATTAACGAGACGGTGTACCTTTCCGGTGCGGGTATCAGACACATACACCACACCCTTCACATCCACCGCGACATCGTTTAAAAACACCGCCTCTGCTACCGGGTATCGTGCCACCACCTCCCGGCTGCCGAGATCAATCGCCACCAGCTCGGTAATATCGGCGACATACAGAGTGTCCGCAAACACCGCCATACCTTTGGGGGCATTAAGCCCGCGGACGAAATTCTGCTCGATTACCGCACCATCCAATGCCAGCATGGCAATACCACCGGCGCCGTCAGCATCGCTGCTGCCCCCTTCTATCTCAGACACCAGCAATACCTTGCGCCCCTCCAGCGGATGCACCAATACCGACTCTGGCGTACGCAGTGATAGCGTCTCCCAGCTTGGCTTTTGCAATGCGCCCACCGCCATCGCGTTAACGGCCAGAGCCAGCAGACAAGCTCCCAGATATACTTTCATCGTCTCCCTCCACAGGTTATATTCGACGATCTATAGTACTGCAGGCACACGCAAATCGCACTGCAGTGAAAAACGCCTCCGGAGTCGTTTAACCACCCCCGCTTCTGCTACACTCGCGCACCGACAAAATAGCGAATTAAGAGCTGATTATGTGGTTTAAAAATATACGAATCTTCCGGTTGGCCGAGCCCTTTACCCTCACCGCCGAAGCGTTGGATGAAGCGCTGCAAGAACACAGTTTTAACCCCTGTGGCAAAATGGATATGTCGCGCTATGGCTGGGTATCGCCTTTGGGGCCCGACGGACAAACCCTAACCCACGCCGCCAATGGCTATATCGCCATCGCCGCCAAAAAGCAGGAGAAAATCCTTCCCGCGGGCGTTATTAAAGAGCTGCTTGATGAGAAAGTGCGGGCAATACGCGTCGAAGAGGGCCGCCCCGTAGGGCGCAAAGAGCGCGATGGCATGAAAGATGAAATCATCTTCACCCTGCTGCCTCAGGCCTTCACTAAATCAAGCATCGACTTTGCCTATATCGATACCCGCAACAGCCAAATTGTGGTGAATGCCTCCAGCGCTAGCCGCGCCGAGGACATGCTCAGCGCACTGCGCGAATCACTCGGCAGCCTGCGGGCCGTGCCCCTTACCCCCAAAGACCCGGCAGTACAAGTGATGACGCACTGGGTGCGCGAGCATGAACTGGCGCAAGACTTTGAGCTGGGGGACGAGTGCGAGCTAAACGCCAGCAGCGATGAGCGCGTTATTCGCTGCAAAAAACTCGATCTACACGACGATCAAGTGCGCCAGCACATTGAAACCGGGATGTACGTCAACAAGCTGGCCATTCAGTGGAAAGAGGCCATCAGCTGCATTATCGACGACCAGTTCACCTTTAAGCGGGTAAAGTTTGCCGATGAGCTACTGGAGCGCGCGGGCGACCGGGCGCCGGAGACACTCGCCGAGCAGTTTGACGCCGAGTTTGCCATTATGACGCTAGAGTTATCGGCGTTTATTCGTGCTGTAACCGACGCCTTTGGCGGTGAAGGTAGCGATACACTGGCAGATGAGATTGTCGGGGGCTAAGATGAACACAGTACCCGCGTTTTGCGGGTACTCCTTCAGGCAGTTTAGTTTACCCACAGGAGGCACCTTGAGACTCTACGGCAGTTATACCTCTCCGTTTGTGCGCCATTGCCGCATTGCACTGGATGAAACCGGCTGCAAGTACGAGCTGGTCGAGACCGATGCCAGCGCCAGCGCCAAACAATCGCCCACCAAGCGGGTTCCCTTTTTACAGGACGGTGACATCAGCCTGACCGACTCCACCGCCATCGTAAAATACCTTCGTGAAAGGTCCGGCCAACCGTACCTTGCCGACATCGCCGAGTACGACGCCTTTTGCCTGGTTAACACCTCGCTCGACGCTTGCGTAAATGTATTTTTCTTAGAGCGCGACGGCATTCACGCGGCACAAAGCCCGTACCTACAACGCCAAAGCGCTCGCGTTAACTCCACCCTCGCCGAGCTCAACCAAATGTCACTGCCAACGCAAGCGCCCTACGGCGATATGGCCCTGCGCCTGGCCTGCTATTTAGCGTGGGGGCTGTACCGCGAGCGCATTTCGCTGACGGATTACCCCAACCTTGAAAATTTTTTGCACCAGATAAACCACTACCAACCGTTTAGCGCAACGGCGCCACCGCCGCTGTAATTTAGCAGCCTGCTAGACGCTTATCAGGCGAGCGGGTATCCTGCCCAAAACAACAGTAAGGGTAACCTCGTGGCCGATAATTCCGCTCGCAACGCAAACACCGTCAACTCTATTGTTATTGCCGGCGGCGGCACTGCCGGCTGGATGGCCGCCGCCTCACTCGCCCACCACTTTAAAAACCTAACGCAATTTGGCAGCGTTTCCCGCGCGCCTACAATCACCCTCATCGAATCAGAGGCGATTGGTAGCGTGGGCGTTGGAGAGGCAACCATCCCCAGCATCCGGGCCTTTAACGACTCGCTGGGTATCGACGAGCTGGATTTTATAAAAAAAACCCACGCCACGTTTAAACTTGGTATCGAATTTCGTGACTGGTACCAAGTAGGCACCGAGTTTTTTCACCCGTTTGCCGACTATGGTATGCCACTCAAAGGCGTTAAGTTTCATCACCATCTTATTCGCCTACAGTTAGCGGGAGAAACAATAAACACGGCGGACTATTCGTTTCCGGCTCAGCTGGCCAAACAGGGTCGCTTTGCCCAGCCGCACCCCAACCCACCCACACCACTGGCCGACTACGGCTACGCCTACCATTTTGATGCCGGCCGTTACGCGCTGTATTTACGCGAGTATGCCGAGCAGCGCGGCGTTACCCGACGCGAGGGCAAAATCGATAAGGTAGAACTTGATAACACAAGCGGAGACATCGCATCGCTTAAGCTTGATAGTGGTGAGCTAATAAACGGCGATTTATTTATCGACTGTACCGGCTTTCGCGGCTTACTGATCGAGCAGGCCCTGCACACGGGCTACGACGACTGGCGCCATTGGCTACCGTGCGATCGCGCCATTGCCGTACAAAGTGAAAAGGTCGGCGACCCGGCACCTTACACTCGTACCACCGCACGCGAGGCTGGCTGGCAGTGGCGCATACCGCTACAACATCGCACCGGTAATGGCTATGTGTATTCAAGTGCATTTTGCGATGCGGCGAGCGCCGAGCAAACGTTGTTAAACGGCTTAGAGGGCGCCGCCATCAAAGCGCCAAGATCATTTGAATTTGTCACCGGTAAACGCAAAAAAATCTGGCATAAAAACTGTTACGCACTGGGGCTGGCCTCGGGCTTTTTAGAGCCGCTAGAGTCCACCAGCATCAGTCTTATACAAACCGGCATAAGCCGCCTGCTGGCGTTCTTCCCGCATCAGGGCTACCGCGAGTGCGATGTGGATGAAGTAAACCGTCAGCATCATCACGAATTTGAACGTATCCGTGACTTTTTGATATTGCACTACAAGGCCACGGGCCGCTCGGACACCGAGTTTTGGCGCCACTGCCAGGCCATGGAGGTTCCCGACACCCTGCAACACAAAATGGCGCTTTACCAAAGCCGCGGCCACTTAGTAAACCACGAGCCAGAGGCCTTTGAGCCCGACAGCTGGATCTCGATGTACATGGGATTTCAGGTTAAGGCGAACGACTACGACCGCCGCGCCGATGCGATCGAGTTAAACGCATTAAAGCAGCAGCTCGCACAAATACGCGACACTATCCGCCAGGCGGCGAGCCAGCCTATGTCACACGCCGAATTTATCGCCCGGCATTGCTCAGCTGACCAATAATACGCCTTAGTAAACCATTAGGCGGATGGCTCGGCCGCACAGTGCTCGGCAATAAAATCGTCGTGGCTTTGTACCGACGCAACCGCCGTCGCCACCGACTCGCGCATTTGCTTAAACGCTGTTAACAGATATTGCGAGTCTATTTTCTTTACCCGTTGATCGTACCGCTCGGGCCAAAAATGAAAGCCATCGTAAATCGCCAGCCAGCTGGGAGGGCCAAATATCTCAACCGGATAACGAATAAATTCACCTTGCTCGCGAAATGCTGCCACTTTTTTGCGCAGCATGTCGGGCAACGGCATATCGCGGCAGTAACGCCATAACTCACCGTCGTCACGCTCGCTTAACTTATAGTGCAAGATAATAAAATCTCGTACCCGCTCGTACTCCTGAGCGGTAAGGTCATTAAAATTATCCACCGCCTGCGCGGTGTACCAGGGCTTGGCAAACGCCCGGCGTATCTTTTCTATCGCGGTCTCGATTAAGGCAATGCTGGTAGACTCCAGCGGCTCTAAAAAGCCCGCCGACAACCCCACGGCAATACAGTTTTTATTCCACGCCAACTTGCGACGCCCTGCCGTAAAACTAAAGCGCCGTGGCTCGTGTAACAGCTCGCCCGCGACATTATTGGTTAAGGTAGCGGTTGCTTCATCGTCACTGATGTAACGACTGCAAAACACATGGCCATTGCCGGCCCGGTGCTGCAGCGGGATACGCCACTGCCAACCGGCCTTATGGGCACGGCTCACCGTATAGGACGGCGCACTGCCTTCGCGGGTGCTCTGCACCGCCACCGCACTATCGCACACCAGCCATTCACTCCAATCGTGATAACCCGTATGCAGCGATTGCTCAATCAGCATTGCTTTAAACCCAGAGCAATCGATAAATAAATCGCCCGCCACTAGGGCGCCGTCCTCCAACACCAAAGAGTCTATTCCCGCCGCACCGGTATTAACCCGGTCAATTTTGGCATCAATGCGGGTGACGCCATGCTCCGTGGCGTATTCGCGCATCAATTTGGCAAACAAGGCCGCATCAAAGTGCAACGCCCAGTCGTACACTGAGAGCTCTGAGGGAGGGTTGGGCGATGGCTCGATAAACTTACTCTGCCTGGCAAGATTCACACCCAAAGAGTAATCGGCCAGCTCACTGGTATCACCCAGTTCTTTTAGACGCATCCAATAGTGATGAAACTCGACACCATTGGCTTTTTGCCCATACAACCCAAACGGGTGAATAAAAGACTCACCTGGCTTGCGCCAATCTTCAAACTGAATGCCGAGCTTACAGGTTGCCTGAGTGGCCTTCATCACCGCTAAGTCGTTCATACCTAGCTCGGCATAAAAGCGGCGTAGCGTCGGTATAGTCGCCTCACCGACTCCAACCGAACCAATCTCTGACGATTCAACTAAGGTAATTTTTATATCTGTTTTGCGAAAATGCTTGCTTAGGCTAGCGGCCGTCATCCAACCGGAGGTACCGCCGCCCACAATCACAATGCTGTTTACCTTATGTACGTCCAACCTCATCACCTTTTTGTTATAAACATCGCCCCTAAAGCACTCAATTGCGCATACGGCTTCAGGGAAAATTAAAACCAGCATATATAAAAAAACCGCCGCAAAAAAGCCTAAAGGCTCTTGCGGCGGTTGCAAGGGTCAGGCGCTTAAGCAGCACCTGATGTTTTCTATGCCTTCTGTAACCCTTAGAAGTTTACGCGAGCACCCAGTGCCCAGCGAGCTTCGTAAACGTTCTGGAAGGCCTTCTGCTCCTTAAACTCAAGATAAGTCTGTTGCAGCTCTTCGGTAATGTTAGAGCCGTTCAGGTAAACGGCAACATTATCAGTGACATCCCAAGTTACGTTCATATCCAACTGGCCATACTCGTCTTGATACAAACCTTGGCCGCCAGTAGTATCACTACCGCCCTCAATCAAACGCGCAGAACGGAAGTTATACGCCAGACGAGCCGACAGGAAGTCATTCTCAAACCAACCGACCAGGTTGTAGGTATCTTCAGAGTTGTTCGGGAAGGGAAGCTCCTCGCCGTTAAAACCCTCTGCATCCTGAGAGCTCTCAGACAATGTGTAGTTCACGTCAAAACCAAAATTAGACATAAAGTTGTCGGTTATGTCACTAAACGCAACTTTAGCCTGCAGCTCTACACCTTCGACGCTGCCACCACTACCCTGAACCAATGCCGAGGCAGTCCAATAACCATCATTCGGCCCCCGATTGACACCGTCAGCATCTGGCTCAAGCACACTGATAGTACCGTTCTCTACAAAGCTGTCTATATCCAGCTCAAAGTAGGTAGCACTAACCATAGAGGCCGCACCCAGGTACCACTCCGCTGACAGGTTTAGAGTACTAGAGCGAGTGGGCTCAAGGTCTGGGTTGCCCGCAAAACTAACACTCTCAATACGCATACAAGCACATTCACTATCGAAAGTCTGGCCGACCCTTTTACCGCCACCCCATTGCAGCAAATCAACAGGCATCATGGTCTCGCCATAACCAGCACGCAGCACGACATTCTCAGTCACACTGTAGCTCACATTCGCACTTGGCAGAACGTCAGTATAACTGCGCTCGGTTAACACATCACCCACGTCAGGAGCTGTACCAGAATGCGGGTAATTAGGGCTGCCCACCAAGTTCTGACGAATAGACAGATCCGTTTCGATAACATTAACACCCACATTACCGCTAACCGGCCCAGCCTCAAAGTTGGCTTGCAAGAAGTAACTCAGCTCATCTAACTCTACACCATAAGAATTACCGGCATTATCAAGACGGATATTGTCGCCAAATACGCGATCCATAAACGCGGCCGAGTCATCAAACTCACGAGGGTCAATAGCCCAAACTCCCGGCGCACCATTAACACTGTAATCATCAATCCAAACTACATCAGTAAACTCATCAATCCGGGTAGGAGGCAAAAGCTGATAAGGTACCCACTCGCCATCAACCATTTCACCCAGCTCATCGTCGGGTTTGTTACAAACATCAGGGAACTCAGCTACCTGATCAACCGCACGCCACTGAGCGTAGCAATCGCCGGTTTCATCCAGCCCACCAAATAATGAGTATTCCGCGCGCTCTACTGTGCGACGGCTTTGACGAACACCTACATCAACGCTTGAGATAAAAGGTGTATCATCGAAAGCATAGTTCCAGCGAGTGCTAAATGTATCCAAGGAGCCTTCAGTATCGGTGTTGTTTTCTGAAGAGAATGCACCTACGTGGTAGCTATCAATGCTCGCCATGTAATCATACACAGACATCTCACCTTGACCGCCATTTACAACTCGATCAAGGCCACCAAAGGTGATGTCCTCGCCAGTTTGCTGGTAAGTCATCATCCAGTCGGTGTCAGAAATACTATCCGCCTGATAATCAACAAAACAGCCTCCCTGATCACCAACAATATCATCACCCTCACCACAATATGAGGCGGGAACAAACCCACCTTTACCGCCGTTTAAGTTTGATGCAACGGTATCCAGTACATCACCCTCGCCATAACCGTGACGCATCTGATGCTCAGCAGAGGCCGTGGTAACCCGAACCTGACCAGTCAGCGGACCACCATGATCAAAGTTCAGCTCAACGCTGGCATTTTCTGAGTTCTCAAGGTTGAAGTTCGTCTGGCTGAAGGACTGCAAACGCAGAGGTCGCGCTTCGTAAGCTGAATTGAGTGACACCCACTGCTGCGGTGCAGCCCCGTCAGTGGACGGCTGATAAGTCCAGGAGCCTTCGCCGATCTCATTGTTAAGAGGGAAGGCGTAATCAGAGAAAGTCTGCCAGCGGTTATTTGAAGAGAAACCTGCACGTCGGTTATAGCGCTCCTGATCGCTGTAGAAGTAGTCAGCAACCAGTTCCACACCATCGCTCAACTCTGCCTGAAAAGAAACGTTTACACCGTCACGTTGACGCTCTTCTTCTTTATAGTAAGCAGAGAAGCCCTGCGGCACCATGTAGTAAACACCCGGCATATCCGGGTCAGCGCCACCATTAGCACGCGCCGCACCAATACCACCGTTTTCTGAAGTATCAAACCAACCGTTGAAATCAGTCGCCAGATTCTTCTCTGTAGTTACCGCGCTGACCAAAACACCCCACTTATCGGCGTTGTAACCAATCAAGCCACTGATGGTAGGATCATACTCGTCACTGATTGAGCCATGGTCAACTTCAGCGCTACCAGAAAATGTCCAGCCATCGTCCAAGTCGAAGGGACGGCGGGTTTTCAGATTTACAGTACCTGCTGTACCAACACTGGTTAGCGAAGCAAAAGGGGCTTTGTAGACATCAGCACCAGAGAACAACTGAGATGGCAGATCACCGAAGTCTGCGCTCGACGTATCAATGCTTGTTGCACTCAAGAAAGTTTCACCGTTCAGGGAGGTAGCTACACCCGCCATACCACGGATTTGAACCGGACCTCCTTCACCGGCAGTGCGCTCAACCTGAATACCAGGGATGCGCTGCAGCGAGTCAGAAATGGTTACATCCGGGAGCTTGCCGATATCTTCGGCGGAAATTGCATCAACCACCGCGGCGGCATCACGCTTGGTGTTAACCGCGTTTTGCTGCGAGGCATAAACACCGGTTACCACAACTTCTTCAATCATTGCATCTTCGCCGTCCTGAGCTAACGCATAGGATGACGCAAATAGGCAGGAAGCCATACTCGATACGAGCAGTTTACGTTTGAATTTTTCTTTTCCAATGTGCATATCGATCTCCTCACATATAATATAAGTTATTGTTATAGAACAATTTTTATTTAATAGCGTAATGCTGCCCGTGGAGCTTCACTGAGCGACATTCGTGCACCGTACTTGAGCGATAGCCTGGAGCAACCCAACCTTAGAAACGGCATCTTGCACTTACAGCAAGACATTTTTACATCCAACAGGACAACGTTGTCAACAGGTGGTGACAAAATTAACATTTGTTGTGCCGCATTAATCCGGCCCATACGATTATTTGAAAAATAATTAAAGAAAAATGAATCAAGTAAAGCACGCCAACCATCCTTAGTTTCCACGCAGTTGGGCAACTGCTGCTACTTTATGCCGCACCTATTAGTCAATCCGACCAGAACCTTGTGTGCAGCAACAGACAATATAGTAGGCAACTTTTGCCCGAACGCAAGGTGATTAAGCGCCATGTAGTAATTTAAAAGTTCGCGCCTTCAAGCACTTAAATAATATGATATAAAATAATGCGACACCCAACGCTGTACACCATCGGTGGCGTGCATCGACCAGTAGTAATACATTCCATGAGAATACCAAGCAAAACTCTAATGCAGACTTGCAATTAGTCATCCAACGCGCGAACCTGAAATCAAATCAGCTAGTGAAGTGAGACTGAAGGGTGAGTTAGGTCTGGCGGTAGCGGCGAACATCCCCCCCCTCGGGTCGACTCCCGAGATTGAGCGCTTATATATTGGGTCGTTACTTATCGGCAAAAAACCTAACTATAAATAATCGAACAGCGAGTAAAGTGACGCTTTCCGAATGTGACAATTGGCTTTAATAAAGCCTGTAAATGTCTTGCAATAGCGGCTCATTCTGGTAAAAGAGCATTAGATATACAAAGGCCGAACGACGATGACTCATCATACCCCCTACACATTAAACGCAGCCCCCGACATAGAGATCGCTACCTTTGGCAATGAGGGCCAGGAGGTGATTATTATCGATAATCTGCTGCAAAACCCTCAGGCACTGGTAGATTTTGCCATTCAAAAAGGTGATTTTGAGCAGTATCAGGGGCACTGTAATTTTTACCCTGGCATCCGGTTACCGGCACCACAAGAGTACTCGCGTGCAATAATGCCCAAGATTAAATCGTTGCTGCTGTCAACCTACCAAGGCTTGTCTTCAGGCTGGGAGCTGAATAAAGCCGACTGCATGATGTCGCTTATTACCATTCAGCCCGAAAATTTGCGCAAGGTACAGTCGACCCCGCACTTTGACTCAGCCAACCCTTACCAGTTTGCCGCACTTCTATACCTGTGCGATCAAGACCATGGTGGCACGGCGTTTTATCGCCACAACCAAACCGGATACGAAACTATTGCCTTTGAAGACCGGAAAAAATTTGAAGCGATTTATTTTAACGATATAGAACGTGCACCGATAAAACGCGGATATTTTTCAGAGTCCAATGAGTACTTTACCCGTATCGGCAAGGTCGATGCTAAATTTAACCGTATGGTTATTTACCGTAGCTGTCTGCTGCATTCCGCCATTATAGGCTCGAACAGCGTTGACTCTAACCCAAAAAGTGGTCGACTAACAGTAAACTCTTTTGTGGCATTTTAAACTAAGCTACTAAACATTACGCATAGCTTGTTTTAATTTGGTTAACCACTCCCGATGGCTCAGCAAACCGCCTTGCAGCCGCTTTGATTGCTCGGAAATTTTGTCTATTTGCTCCTGACTGTCGCGCGCTTCAAACTCAGACAAAAAAGACGGCGGCGTAAAAAACCTCATGCCGTATAAGACATACAGGTAGTTTTCCACGTCAAACACCTCAAAACGGCTGAAAAAATCCTGCTTTTTAGGTGGCTCAATTCTCCACAACTGCAGTCGTTCGCGCAGCGTTTGTGAAAAAGTGTCTGGGTTGCAGTTTGCCCGCCAAAAATCCGAATCACTACGATCAGACAAACAATAGTGCAGCTTGACAAAATCTATGGTTCTATCCCAACTGTAAGTTAAAGTCTTGTTATAGCGCTTGGCTAACAGTGGCATATCATCTTGGTTTTTTGGAAAGGTTTTGGCAAGATACTCCGCCGAAAAATCCGTCAGCAGTATAGACGTTGCCTCTAGCGGCTCGACAAAACCCTGCGCCAACCCAATAGCAACGCAGTTTTTTCGCCAGGGCTCTTCGCGATAGCCTACTTTTATCGGTATCTTACGAGGAGAGAGAGTTTCGGGCCCTAGACCTAGGTATAGACCAAAATCTGTTAACGCTTTCTCCTCCGACATATAGCTGCTGGAATAGACAAACCCTAAACCTCGACGATTTGGCAGAGCGATATCCCACAGCCACCCAGCCGAATGTGCTTTGGCAATGGTATAAGGCGGTATTTCTGCCTGCCCATCGGTCGGTACTTGCAACGCTAGAACGGTATCGGTTAACACTTGATCAGAGCAATCGACGAAGGGGACTTTTAACTTCTGATCAATAATAAAAGAAGAAAAACCACTGCAATCCACATAAAAATCAAAGGCTTGAATTTCGCCCGTATCGAATAGCAGATTTTTTACCGAGCCATCAGAACATTGTTCGGCATCTCGAATAGTGGCCTTTTTATGCTTTATCGAGAATTTTTCGAGCGCATTTTTAGCCAACAGCTGAGCAAACTTTAATGCATCGAAATGATAAGCATAGCCCAGTTCACCCTGATAAGGCAGCGAGGATATCCTTTTGGGCGCGCGCATAGCATCACATACACCCGCCTGAGCCGACACATGATGAAACTCGAATTTTTCCCGATTGGCTAACCAATAACGAGTGACATCACGACCAGCGGGAAAAGGAGTGTCAAATGGGTGGTAATAATAGTGATCTTTACCATGGACGGCTGGGTCTAACCACTCAACAAACTTGATACCCTGCTTAAAGGTCGCATCACAATTGGCAATTAGATCAGCCTCAGAAATGCCAAACTTTTCCAGAGCTTTTCGAATATAAGGAACTGTACCCTCACCCACACCAATGGTTGGGATATCGGGCGATTCTATAACCGTAATTTCAATCTCAGGGTCCAAACGCAGCTCAAAGCCCAAGTGGTTCGCCGCCATCCAGCCGGCGGTACCACCGCCAATAATAGCGATTTTTTTAACCGTCACTACTACCCCCTATAATCAACTATAAAAAAACCCAACGTACAAGTACGTTGGGTTTTAGCAACACTCAAACTAACACAGCATTAGAAGTTAATGCTAGCACCCAGTGTATAGGTAGCTTCGCCTTTAAAGGTCCATGCTGGGTATTTGTCCAGCAACTCAGGCTTGAGGCCTGAAGAGGCTGGAGCCACACCGTATTGCAGGTCGTCTTCTTCGGTTATGTTGCTTGCATCAAAGCTTACGGTAATCATGTCAGTCGCATACCAATTAAAGCTCATGTCCAGTTGTCCGTAAGCATCGTGCATACGGTTACCGTAGTAAAATGCACCATCGCGAATCATGTACTCAGAGCGCCAGTTGTATGCAGCGCGAGCCGAGAAAACATCATTCTCCCAATACACAACGGCGTTGGCGTTATGCTTGGATGACTCGGTAAAGATACTTTGCTGATCCGCATATACTTCTGACGGGGCTTTTGCGTCGGTAAAAGTATAGTTTAAGTTGGTACCAAAACCGTTATCAAACGCGTGATTCCATTGCAGCTCGATACCGTCGATGGTACCGCCGCCGGCATTTACTTGATCGCTCACGGTCCAACTATCTTCACCCGTATCTGGACTCACCAAACCAATGCTTTGGTTTTGCTTAATGTCTGAGACCACAAAGTTATTAAGATCTTTAACAAAGTAAGTTGCAGAGAGCAGGTTACCATCACCGTAATAGTACTCTAAACCCAGATCGGCCTGACTAGACTTTACGGGCAACAAACCAATAGAACCGGTAGTCAAAGTCTCATTACCCTGAACGGTATCAGAGTAACCACTTTGACTTGATGCCGCGAACATATCTTGGTAGTTCGCACGCGATATGGCCTGACCGGCGGCCAAACGCAGCACCAACTGATCACTTAAGTCAAATGATACGTTAACGCTTGGCAGAACATCATGGTAAGAAGCGGTATTCTCACTCAGCGTAGTGCTGTAATACTCGTTACCAGAAAAGTCACCCTCAGCAAGCGGAGTACCGTCAATAGCATAGAACTTACTAGAGGCATCCGTATGGATGTAGCGCAGACCAAAGTTACCTCTTACGCCCTCAGACTCGAAGCTGAACATACCGTAAATAGCATCGTTCTGTTCGTTGATGGTAGCGTAACCTGAACGCGCTTCCTGCCACCGGTCGAGATTCTGCCGAGTAATTTCAGCCATAGCATCGCCATTTGGCACGGGGAAGCTGGCCGCATCAGTAAAGCCCAAGTCTTCACTGCCACTGTACAGGCTTTCGGTAGGGACACTTACCGCATTCGCTTTAAGCACTGATTTAAAGTCTGACTTTTCAACATCATGGTCGGTAGTACGAACACCAAACTCAAACTTATTAATTGCACCGAAGTCGAGATCGATCTCTACGTCAATTTGCGCGTAAACCTCTTCGTCGCTATTAGGGCCTTTACCCACAGCCCAAGCAGCAGGCGCGCTAGTTGCAGCGCCTCTGACCAAATCATCTACAGTAATAACTGATTTTGGTCCACTCAGCTCAATATGATCGCCAGTAGCATCAACATTACCAACATACTTAAACTCATTCCCGTCACTGTCTAACGGAACGTAACCAAAGTTAGTCGTCAGGTCGGTACCACCTTCTGCTTTTGTGCTACCTACTACAGCGCTAACTTTAAAATTATCAGCTTCGTAGGAGGCATCGAAGGTAAATGTGTCAGAGTTCATCGTACCTTGACGAGCCCACGTCTGACCAAACTCTCTGATGCCGTCGGCCTCAGAAATAGTGCGTTTAACACAGACATTGCTGGCGTTGTATTCTGTACAAGAGCCTGGCGCATTATCAAACAGGTAAAGAGAAGTAGCTGTGTTATCACCCACCAACTCCAAAGACATGTAGTTAAGGCCGAATTGCAGCTCATCGGTAGGCGCATACTGTGCTGCGATATTACTAGTAGTACGTTCACGCTGCTGAACAAAACGTGAAGGTACCGCAGAAGCCCCCCACGTCAAATCTGTCTCATCGCCTTGACGAACATACTCGTTATCGCTGTATACGATAGAACCCAAGATACCAAAGGTTTCGGAATCGTTCTTCCAGCTATACAAGCCAGTAACGTTAGGAGCCACCTCATCGCTAATGGTACCTACGCTGCCTTTAACACCCAAGAATGCGGTGTTGGCATCCATATCCAAAGGTTTGCGGGTTTTTACAATAACAGTACCACCAATACCACCTTCGTTCAGGTTGGCTTGAGTAGACTTATACACTTCCATACCAGAAATTACTTCAGATGGCATTAAAGAGTAGTTAAATGAACGGTCAATGTTAACTTGGTCGTACCAACCAGTAGACGCGACGTCCTGACCGTTCAACTGAGTTAAGGTCAATTGTGGCGCCGCACCACGGATAGAAACCGACGCACCTTGACCAAAAGCACGACCCACAGAAACACCGGGTACACGAGCCAGGGACTCACCTAAATCTGCATCGGGAAACTTACCCACGTCTTCTGCAGAAACAGCGTCAACAACCGCTGTTGAGTTACGCTTAATATCAACGGCCTCAGTCAAAGATGCACGAATGCCGGTAACAACAACCTCTTCCATTAACGGCTCTTCTTGCGCGCTCACATAGGTTGATGCCAGCAGGCAGGAAGAAATACTGCTAACTAGCAGCCTTTTACGAAATTTACTTTGATTGTTTCCCATAACTGTCTCCTCGCTTTCATTGTTTTATTTGGCAGCCACGCGTTTTTTTGTGTGTACGCGCTATGGCTTACCTGTCTTCGTCAAACGCTTATTGGATTAACACCTCACCCTATTCCCGGTAATGAAGCATCAAAATGATCCACCGGTTCGCTGCAAGAGTCCTGTTCAAGATGCCCACCAGATCACATGGCTAGTTTTACCGCTGGCGGGACAACGTTGTCAAGAATAACTTTTGCGCACAATTGATCGACGGTCAAAAATTAACTATTAAGAATTAGCTTTTTATCTATAAATTCAGCTAGTTAGGTTGTTTTTATGGGCTTTACCTTACGGTGAATTTTTGTTTCTGCGGGGCCGCCCGACAGCCACTTGACAACGTTGTTTTATAAAAAAAGCGTCAGGCACAAAAAAGCGCCCCAATACAGCAAAATGCACTGCATTGGGGCGCCCAAGCGAAACTTATACAAATGGATTAGCGAGCCACTGTCACCCGGCTAACATAAGAGCCACTGCGACTGCGCAGCTGAATTATGGGCTCTCCCTGAATTTCCACGCCTTTACTGTATGGCTGCCACACTGCGTTTTCCCCGGCCTTGTACTCTATCTTAAGCTCAGGCCATGCAGTATTAGCACGCAACACACCATCGTCTATCACACCCCCTGGCACCGGCAGATGAACCGCAATACCGGCGCGCTCCATCCGGGGCAACTCTTTGGCGACCAAGGTTTGGCTAAAATTGGCAAACTCGCGATCACGCGCATTGGTATCGGGCGCTTCACCCTCCCAATCAGCTTTGCGCCAAGCGCGCTCGGCAAGCGCCATAACCCGGGGGTAAATCAGGGCCTCTAGCTGCTCGGGGGTACGGATCGTTTCACTCCACACCTGCCCCTGTATGCCGAGTATATTTTCCGGCTTTTGTAAGCTTGGCAGCTCGCGCCCCACCAGTGCCTCAACGTCGGTAATCGGATCGCCATTGCGGGTAAAGTCAGCGTTGGCGTAGAGGTTATCGGGCTTAAAGCCAAATACTTTGCCCACGTCGGTGGCCCGCGCCGCCCAGTAGTAACCACGCTCGGCTGGGTGCGCCTCGTAGGGGTGATCAAAGTACAAGTGAGTCGCCTGCGACATCACCACCTGATAACCGTTGTTGGCCAGGCGGTAGGCACGATCGGCTACGCCCCACTCCCAAATATTGTCCCAGGCGTTGGCAATAACGTTTTCATTCACAAATTGATTGCGGTTAAAGGTGTTGACGGCATCGTACATTAAGCCATCCTCCCACCCCTCTAGCGCTAAACCGCGCGCGTGGGCCAAACGGGACACCCGGCTCACAAAGTAGGGTTTTAAATCGGCCGGACCGGATACGCCTAGCTCGCTGGCAAACAACTCATCGCACACTGGCGACTGAGCCCACGAGCCTTTACCCACTTCATCGCCGCCCATATGGAAGATAGAGAGCTTTAAACCCGCATCGCGATACATTAGCTGCAGCTCGTACATCACTTTATCAATAAAGGTGTAGGTCGACTCCAGACATACGTTAATCGAATTATCGGTATAGTTTTGTACGGTAACGTATTGCGACTGATCCTCTGGGTCTGCCAACAAGTAGCGGCGCGCCGCTTTCTCATCGCCAGCCTCCATTAAGCGAGCAAAGCGCGCATCCATCGACTTAACCGCCGCACGCGCGTGGCCGGGCATGTCGATTTCGGGGATAACCTCAATATGTCGCTCGGCGGCGAATTTAAGAATCTCGATAAAGTCGGCCCGGCTAAAGTAACCGTTACCAGAGCCATCGGCGTGAGGGCCGGTACCCAACTGGGTAAGCAAGCACTCACGCTCAGTCAAATCAAAGCAGCGCTTAGCACCAATCTCGGTCAGCTCAGGCAACCCCGGGATTTCCAGGCGCCAGCCTTCGTCTTCGGTAAGGTGCATGTGCAGCTTATTAAGCTTATAGCGCGCCATTTGCTCAATAAGCCGCAGGGTGACCTCTTTACCGTGGAAGTTGCGGCCCATGTCGTAATGCATGCCACGCCACCCGGCGCGGGGCGTATCGGCAATGTGTACCCGCGGCACAGTGAGCGTCTCTGTCTGTGCGGGGTTAAGCAGCGCCAGCAGGCTTTGCACACCGTAAAACGCACCGGCATTATCGCGGCCGTTGATCACAATACGTTGCTTTTCCACACTTAAGGTATAGCTTTCGGCATCGCTGGCCTGTGCTAATTTACGCTCGTCGGGCAAACCTACGGCCAGAATAATTGCCGGGGCATCGTCTTCGTAATTGCCGGGCGCAACGCTCGAACTCGCCTCTAACTGTAAACCCGCCACATCGGCCAACTGAGCTTTTAAGTAATTGGCTTCTCCCTTAAGTCGGCCGGCAAATACAATGCGCCAGGATCCGTCTAATGCGGTTTCTCCACGCTGATAATCAACATTGGCCGGCGTGGGAATAATACGCTTCAAGGCATCAGAGGCATCACCCGTGGGCTGCGGCCGTGCGGCGTTGGCCTGATACCGGCTGGAAGCCGTGGCAATCGCAAACTTGTCACTGGCGCTGCGCATTTGCTGTTCCGGCCGGTCAATAGGGTCGACAAATTCACTAAACACCTCGGTATCGGTGTTGCGGAACACCTCCGGCTCGAGCCCTTTGGCGACAATAAAAGTGCGCGGCATAAAATCGCTATAACTCACCATGCCGGCCGCCGGCTTATAATCGATAACGAGTGAATCGCCCGATTTAAGACCGGCAAACTGCGCGGTGGGGTAAACCCGGTGCAAGTCACCCTGCACGTGCTCGATAGCCACAGCGCTATCACCAAGTACGGACACCTGACGCACTGAATGAAAGTAAATGGACCAGTCGCCCTCGCCCGCCGGAAGGCTTTGTTCGGCGTCATTGATCAGTATTAAGCGCATTTGCGAGCCATTGGCTCCCACGTTACTCACCACAGCAAAGCGTGTTTTGGCATTTTCAGCAAAACTGCGCAGCGACTCTTGGGTAAATGTCGCCGCCGTAGCCGCAACCCCGTAAAAACACAGTAAACCCATTAACAGGTATTTCATTGTTATATCCTCAACCCTATTTACTCGATATATGCGCGTTGGCCCGCATCTTATTACAATATTTGACAACGTTGTCCAGATTACACCATTCACACTCTCTGTCCAGCACCATCACGCATCCCCCTCAGTATTAAAGTTTCTTTACATCCAGGACGTTAAAGATTTACATTCTATAGTCGTTATACTCAATAAATGAGCATATCTACCAGTATTTGAGCTAAAAACAAACGGACTCTGGTTACAAGACTCATCCTCATAACTAAAAAAGAGAACATTTGCGAGCCTCGGACAAATAGGGAATAACGCGCCAATTCACACGTGACAACGTTGTTAATTTGGCATTAAATTCAACCACTATTGCACCTAAAAGTGAGCAAGCTTATGACTCTGCGTTTAAAAATGTGGGTGCTTAGCACTCTGATATTTGCCGGGCTCGTGGTGATCGTCACCGTCGGGCTGTTTACCCTTCGCCACGCCACCAGCCAAGATAACCAGGCACGGGTTGAGCAGCTGCTAAACAGCACCTACGCCACGGTGACTCAAATGGAGGCACTAGCGGCCGATGGCACGCTGCCCGAGTCGCAGGCCAAAGCCATTGCCACGCAACTGCTGCGCACTAACATTTATCACGAGTCGGAGTATGTTTATGTTGCCGACGAAAACCTCGACTTTGTCGCGGCCCCGCTGGACCCCCAGCTGCACGGCACCAGTTTTCACGAATTCAAAGACGCCGACAATAAAAGTGTGGGCGATATTTTGCAGCGCGCCGTCCAGGCGGCAAACGGCCAGTTAGCGCGCTATAACTGGACTCAACGCCAGGCCGACGGCTCGGTTGAAGACAAACTCTCGATCGCCAAGTTGAGCCCACGCTGGGGCTGGGTGGTAGGAACCGGGATAGGTTTTAATGAGGCCAACGCACGCTTTTGGGACAGCGCCGCCACGCAACTGGTGATTGGGCTGGTATTGATTTTAGTGATCGTGGTGCCGGTGCATTTTGCGGTAAACAGCCTACAGCGTGGGCTGGGAGGCGAGCTACGGGAGGTTGTCGCACTGGTACGCAAAGTCGCCAATGGCGATCTCACAGAGAACGATCAGACTCACCAGGCACCCGAAGACAGTATCTATGGCTCTGTGCTAAAAATGCGTCATTCGCTGCGCGAGATGATGAAAGCAATGGCCAGCGCCTCTAGCAGCCTGGATCATATTAGTGACGACATCGTGCAAAAAGCGCAAACCAGCACCGCCATGGCCGAAGAGCAAAGCACTACCACCAGCAAAATTGCCGCCTCCGCCGAGGAGTTTAATCAACAAACCCGGCACGCTATGGCGCAAGCAGAAGATGCCCGCGCGCAAACCGAGGCCGCCTCACAAACTTCCGAGCGCGGGCGCTCGCTCATTTCAGCCGCGGTACAACGTTTTACCGATATCGACCACGATATTAGCGCCACACAACAAAGCATGGATACCTTGGCCGAGCGTATTGACAATATCTCCAAGGTTATTTCCGTTATTAGCGCCGTGGCCGAGCAAACCAACTTGCTGGCGTTAAACGCGGCCATCGAGGCCGCCCGCGCCGGCGATCAAGGGCGTGGATTCGCGGTGGTTGCCGACGAGGTGCGCCAGCTAGCGTCACGCACCAGCGCCGCCACCAATGAAATCAGCGACTCAATCAATGCTGTGCAACTCAGCTCGCAGCAAAGTAAAAACAATATGGACACAATGGTAAAAGAGCTGAAGGAGGGGATCGCACAAACCGCCGAAGGCGGTAAAATTGTGCAGTCAATTCGCGAAGAAACCCGCTCGGTGGAAGATATCGTCTCGCACATTCGTCAGGCGATGGCCGAACACGTGGAAGCCAGCGGCTTAATTTTAGAATACGTCAGCCAAGTCGAACGCTCATCGGTAGGCACGAAGAACGCTGCGCAAGGCACGCTTGAAACATCGCAAAAAATTCGCGAAGCCTCCCATGATTTGTCACATCTATTAGAGCAATTTACGCTAAGTTGAGTCGGCCTCTCGGCGCCTTAATGCCCTACCATTAAGGCGCCGTTAGCGAGCATTATACGCAGTAGACTTCCTTTAACTGTCGGAGCGAACACAGCGTTGACTATCGTCGGTGCGATCACTCAAGACCTTTAAACCTGGCCCGCTCACGGGGCGAACCACTTCGACATAACAGCCGTACTTAAAGATCTCCTGTGAAATACTACTCTGATAGGGCTCTAAATCCCCAGCCACCAGTTTTTGATTAACAGAATCCAAAGAAAAGCGGTTATCTAACAACGCCAGGCGAGAAACATTCTGTGTCCGCAGTGCAGGCTCGGCGCTCTGCATAAAACGATTGCCCTGCAACAGCAACTCACTTTCGGGGTCATCTTGCTCATTGCGATAACTAATCGCATAGTCGTCATTAGCACTAAAGGTATTATCCCGTAATACCGCCGACGTAAAGTTTTCGAGATTAAGACCACTTTTACCGTTGCGCGCAAGAACATTACCCTGCAAAACCAGCGGCCCCGATTTACCATGCTCACTCTCGGCTACGGTAATTGCGTGCCCACCCGCGCGAGTAATAACGCTATCGCGCATCACTAAACTCCCTGTGGTGGATAACCACTCGATACCATGCTTTGCCGCACGATCTAGGCGGCAGCCAGACACACTCATATCGCTCGAACCTGTAACACGGATTAAACTGTTTAGACTGGCAGCATTAAACTGACTGGCGCTGATGGAAACACGGCTATCGGCGGCATCGACACCATAATGCCGACTGCCATCAAACACGGCCTGCTCGATCAATGCATCCGCACTATTAAGGTCAATCGCCGTGGTCATATCCGAGAAGCGGCTATTGCGGACCAATAGTTGTGGTATTGCGTCGGTTGCCGGCTGATCTTTGCTTCTTGTCAAAGTAACGCCTCGACTCAAATGAGCGTTATAACCCAAGCGGTCGAGGTGCGAATCCAACAGCCAGGTACGGCTACCGGCCCACGCGACAAAGAATGGCCGATAGTTTGGCACCGAGCTTGGTGCGCGATCACCCTGCCATACCGTCAAACTTGCCGAGTTGAGTTGAAAATCTCCGCGATTAATTAAGGCAGCACCACTGTAAGCGGCTAAATATAAGGTCGTGCTCTCTACCGACAAACTCGCACCAGGTAATATTTGCAGCGGGTAGCTAAGCAAAAAGCCATCTTTATGCACGCGCAATATGTTTTCGTTATTGACGGCCTTTGCCAGCTCACTCAGAGTGTAGTGTCCTGCGTTTAAGCTTAAAACCCGGGGGTGATGTTGTTGATAACCGGCAATAACAGAGAACAACCCATTATTGGCAAACGGCTCAAACGGCCAGCTACCTCGCTCTGACGCGTACATAGGATCTATCGAAAAGTCCCCTCGCTGAGCGTTACCGATAACTGATGCAAAGTCGAACACGCAACAAGGTTGTTTATCAACTAAGGCCTGTACAGAACGGCTAAGCGCTTGCGAATCGATTACCTGCCCGCCTTGCGCGGCCAGTGACGCAAAAGGCCAAGCCAACAACAGCAACAGACAACACCGACTAGCTATAATGTTGACCGTATGTGCCATAAAAGCCCCACAACGGCCGCGGTTAATTAGATTGTTTGTCATTGATTTAACCCCTGCTTGGCAGCCTTACCTTCAGGCGCTCTTGCGGCACTACCAGACAATGAGAACAAGGGTTCTATTAATCCACCTAGCTGGCTGTAGCCATCGACCTGGCCTCCACGCGCTTTAAACAGTGATCCTGCCGCCTCATCAGACGGGCGCTGATGAAGATACGGAATTAGCCATGCGAGCTTGTACGCGGGCACCGGGTCCTGCTTAGTCGTGAAAATATCGGTGACTTTTTCAGGCATCAACTCTGCGGCGCTCACAAAACGTACCATAGCGGCAAGAGTCGCCTCGTCGTTCTGGGTTAACGTATACCCTGTTCTGTCGGCGTAATACGCCACCATAATCAATGGATTAAGTGCGTAATGCATGTAATTTAAAGCGAGTTGCGAGCGTCCTATTTCGTTCGGAAGCCAACCGTACCTACCGTCATCCGAAAGCGTAACCTGCGCCAATGCACGGGCTAAAACTGCGTACGCATAATCGACATGACGATTACTTTCTGTCGCCATCGAGGTGCTTAACAGAGCCCAGGCAGTCCAATAATCGTGATTGTTGAAGTATTTGAAGCCAGGATCGAGCCTTGCCCTATAATCATCAAACACCCGATCAGCCAACGTGATTAGCCAATCTTTTTCTGTCTGCGTAAGCTGAAACTCTCCGGCACTCAAGGCGTTAAGCTTATAGACGACCATAGACACTGACGCCAGCGTCCATTTGCGCACCGCCACCCCCGTTTTACTGACATCTTTGGTCAAGAGCGCACCGGCTTCCGCCCACGCGCCCAACGCCGCATGTACACAGCTTAGCGCCACCACTCCTTTAGCAGAAGATTCACGCACATAGTAATCGGAGAAAACAACGAGCTGCTTACCGAACTGTTCTATTTGCGCTTTAACGACCTTCGAGTTATCGCTTAGCGACTCTTTCAACGTGGCTTTGGTTGCGTCTGACTGAACGTACTTGCTTTCTATTTGTAAGGGACCGACATAAGGCTCTACAATCGGCTTGGGACAGTTATCGTACATTTTTTGCGGCGGGATCTTATCGTTATCAACTGCCCACGAGTGTTCAATAAAAGCGCCAGTGAGCAGTGTGATAAAAACAAGGTTATTCATGGAAGATTTTAAACTCACCCCGCGCATAGAGCGACCTCGATATCGACTGGTGTCGCAATCGTCTGGGTAGGCTCAATAAAGACACTGAGAATATTGGCACTCGATAAACCCGGATCGCGCGTCAGCTCAAGGTAATATTGCCCGCCATCCACAATGGCGGGACGCCGAAACCAAACTTTGTCGCGATCGCCATTATCGTAATAAGTAATAACGTAAAACTCCTTGAGAGATGCATCAGAAATCCGCAAATCCAGGTACCCTTCTTGCCCACGTAAGTCGTGCCAAGCGTCTGCGGTATTACTCAGCACTTCATAACGCTGCTCCGGTACCATCGAGGAAAAACTTCCCTGCTGCTGCAATATCGCCGCAGCTTTGTCACAAGCGCCACCGACAGCGGGAATTAATTGCCGATACATTAGCGGGTCGTCCAGCGCATAACTCACTGGAAGCTCCCAAATAATGACCCTAGGCGGGTTACCAGGGTCGTAATCAGGCGATTGCAGGTATTGAATCAACGATCCATCTTGACCCGCCCCCTGCAGCGCATAATTTAATATTTCAGCCCCGATATAGTCCTGTAAGAATCCTTGAAAATTATAGTTTTTTAACTCATCTTCGCGTACTGCAGAATTACTGGTTCCGACTAAAACTAACTCTGGCGCTTCGGTATTGCCAAAAAGGGCATCGGCACTATCAAGGTCAGCAGGTACGGTCTGATACCCTTGCACATACTGAATACCAAAATTATTGCCACACACATATTTAAGGGCAGTATTCATCGTGCCATCCTTAGGCAATATAAACCCAGTCTCTGTAACATAGACCCGCTGTGGCAACTCCTCGTACCATGGCTGTTTACGCACCAGTTCAGCGACAATTTTTGCGGTTTCACGCGCGCCGGAAGGCGTCCAGTGATGATCTCGGCGAAAGAAGTACTCCTCTTCTGGCGGTTCATCTACTAGCGTCATAACATTGGGAACTACAGCGCCAGCGTCACTCAACTGAATCAGATAATTTTGCATGTTTTGTCGTGCGAGCGCCGGGTCAAAACCGTAGGGCTCATCAACGCGAACTTTATCCTTATGCATGAGCCCACGAGTTGGCTGGACAGCGATAACCAGTGCGATTCCTTTCTGATTTAAACGCTCAACGAGGCGCTTAAACTCTGCTGGATAAGGCTCTGGCATACCAAAATTATTAGCAAGATCAAAATCTGAACGAAACAGCCAGCTACCTTCGCCAACGACCACCTTACTCATTGCCTTCATCGAGCCTTCAGCGTAGGTCTCATCCAGTTGCAACGCCGGGCATAACAAAGACTCCGACCAAGCCGACGATGTCGTCGCGGCCAATATCAGAGCGGCTACGACTTTTAGGCGCAAGTGTATCGCCGTTCGCTTAAGAACCGCTTGCTGTGGTGCCAGCACGTACCGCCTCCTTAGACTAAGCATGATTAATTAACTGAAGCATCTACGGTGTTGGCCTTTGCCTGAGCGATCAACTCGCCCGCATCTCCCTGCATAACCACGTAACTGTACGTTTGTCCTTTACGCAGTAACAGGGGCTCATAGCTCGCCACCGGCTCATCGCCAGCGTAAGCCGAAAAAGGCATTTTTACCTCGTTGACGGCACGCACTCCCGACTGACCAGGGGCTACCGAATCTATGATAACGTGTTTACCGTCACCGGTTTTTAATGCAAGCGTCTGCTCTGAAAAGTTGTAAAACATTACCTGCGATTTTCGTGTGTCCTCTGGAAACGTATCCACTAAAGTTACCAACGATTTACCGTCATAGCGCAACGTTAGGCCAGATTTCGGCTTAAGCAGCAAAAACTCTTTAAGGCCATTAACTTCAGCGGGGTAATCGCCTTCTTTTAAAATCAAGTACCCCCCCATTTGGCGGCTCCCAACAGACTGCTTTTTCCCGTCTACGATAAAGGTCGCAGCCTGATCAGAAACATTAGCAATCCGCACGAAAGCAGCATCCTCCGGGATGGCATCATCATACAAGGCCGCATTCTCGTCAGCCATCGCACGGCTTTGCAACCCGGAGATGGCGACCACACCGAAAACCAACACTATGAACAGCTTGTTCATCATTTTTTTCATCACATCTTCCTCATAAAACCAAACAGTGAAATCACTGCATCGGGTTCGGCTTATCGTTGGTACTAAAATTGATTTCTTAATGCTTGCTGCCAAGACTCGATTCGGTCATCTGGCATTAACAACACCCGTACCGGAAACTCCCAGATCACCGAAGCGCTATCCGATTCCGCCAGGTCGGATTCCATATACTGACTCATAGAGACAAAAGGGCCTTTCTCTTTTAAGGAGAAAGACGTGACATCCCGTGCTAGCGACTGCTGTAAAAACCCGTGAAAGTTCCAGGCGTCGATCTCGCTGTAACTTGTACCCACTAAATCGATAGACTGCTCGACGTCACCGAACAACGCGTCAGGCGATGTCGTATCAACAATGGGGACAGTCTCATAAACCGGGACCTCTTCAGGCGCACGGATGCTTCCTGCCAGCCAGCTACTAGCCTGAACAAAGTTAGTCAGATCTCCCTGGTAATTCGTGATCTCTCGGGTAGCTGATTGATAACTTTTACCCGCCACTAAATCTGGGTACATTGTGGCGATTGTTTGCGCTGCCAGACTTGCTCCCGCCGGTGACCAATGGGTATCACGAGACAGATAAAGAGGCGCTCCTGATTTATGTGAAGCTTTGTAGTCGTTAAACGTCGAATCTAGCGGTACCACTTTAATATTTGAGCTCTTTAGGTCGCGCATAAACTTCTGGTATAAGCCCGCCAACCGAATATCAAGTGGCCTCTTCAGATGCTCTGGGTAGATCGCAGCCTTAAGTGGCACTGGAACAATAATTAAGTCGCGTCCTGCAGCTTTCAGATCATCGTTAATCGTTTTAATTTTTTTCAAATGACCACTCAGAACCTCATCAAGCTTATTGGGTATGAGAAGCTCCTCATTGGAATAAAGCCAATCGTCGCGGCCAACGACTACTCCACTCTCCCCTTCATTAAAAAATACGTAACGAATATCAGACCAAAAACTAATCGAGCTTCGCTTGAAAGGTAAGTCCCCGTCAAACTTCTGTTCAAATTTTCGCGACAACTGACCGTCCAGATATAGACTAAGCGTTTCCTCCTCGTTGGAGGCAAACGTTACTAGTTGTGGAATCGAGTAAATCATCATCAGGGCCAATAAACCGCAAAACAGGTACCCGTTCCAACGGCTGGCATTTTTCATTACCGGATACATAACAACCCCTAAAACTGAAAGTACAAAAATGGAGAGAATGAGTTGGCGGCCAACTTAGATACAGCCAGTGCAAAACCCAACCACAGTAAGACGGCCTGCCAGCCCGCTACATTCTGCATAACATAAGAACCTTTTGTACGGGCAAACCGAACGTTAATCCATCCAGCGACCACCAACCAAATAATCGAGAAGACGACAAACATCATAGCCATGGATGATGTACCAATAACGTAAGCGCTTAACGAGCCGATGCCATCTAAGCCCAACATTCCGCGGTAAATCGTTAGTGAGTGATGCAAATTACCGGTCGTGAAGAACGGCATAATCATTAACAGAATGATGACGGTAATAATGTTTCGAATAGCGTTGTAGGGTGAAGTCGGTGAGGTCACAAGATTAAACCGTCGCTCTAACACCATGAGAATGGCAAATGAAAGACCAAAAAACACAAAAGAAACGCTGGCACCATGCCATATACCGGACAGAATCATGGTACTAAAAAGAGCAGCGTCGGGGCTCAACTTGACCGTTCTGACGAGAGGCCGATACACATAGTGCATCAGGAAGTTTGCCAGAGTTAAATGCCACCTGCGCCAAAACTCGGACAAGCTCTTTGCCAAAAAGGGTTGATTAAAGTTCTCGGTAAACTTAAAGCCCATCATCATGCCAAGACCAATGGCCATATCGCTATAACCAGAGAAGTCAAAATACAGCTGTATCAAAGAGACCGCTGCTCCAAACCATGCATCAGCCATCTGCACGTCAGGGTTGCTCAAAAACTGCTCGCTTATAGGCGCGAGCGAATCGGCGATAAGTACTTTTTTAATGAACCCCAGCATAAACCGACAAACGCCTAGAGAGAACAGATCCCAAGAGTGGGTGCGCTTCTTTAACTGCTTATCAACATCTCTATAATGCAGAATCGGACCGGCGATAAGCTGCGGGAACAACGCGACGAATGCCGCAAAATCTATAAAGTTATTTGCCTTATCGGCTTCTTTTCGATAGATATCAACAATGTAACTAATCGCCTGAAAGATGTAGAACGAAATACCCAAAGGAAGAATGATGTGCTCTAAAGTAAAGGTATTTAAACCGAAGCTCTCAAACGCTGCGCCTAATACGTCTGCCCCAAAGTTGGCGTATTTAAAGTAACCTAGCGCCGCCAGATTCCCCGCAACACCCAAACACAGAATCCGAAAAGCCTTTTTCTTATCGCTGTCACGGTGCTTGTTTATCAGATCGCCAAAGAAATAGTTCCAATATGTGACAGCGACAAAAAGAAACAGAAAGTCCGGGCGCCACCACGCGTAAAACAAATAGCTGCCCGCCACAATAATGGCCGATCGCCATTGCGGCCTGGCTAAGTAGTAGCATGCCAAATACAATGGCAAGTATAAAAATAGAAATATATTCGAGGTAAAAATCACGGCGTGGTTCCTCCAGCCTAGAAGCTGATCTCAGTACTCAATAAAACCTGGCCTTCCGAGTCTCGGGGCTTGATGGCGCTACCAGCATTGAAATATCCTAAATTAAACATAACGCGCCAATCTAGACGCCGAGCACCCACCACTGTTGGGTACATATCCCACACATAATTTAGGTCGATCAGCTGACCGATGCTTCGCTCGCTGCACGAATCTGTCGCTCTTGTGCGGGTAATGGGCAACTGGCCGTCACGTGAGTGACAATATACATCGGAAACCATCACGTCTAAGTGCTGCCTAACACCTGGCTCAAGCTCTAAACGCACACCGTAGAAAAGCGCATTACTCATTGTGAGCGCTACAAACGAGCCCGTCATTGCGGAGCTGTAGGTTCCCTCAATATTAATACGATCAGTTTGAATAGGATTAAGGTAGAAGCCATCACCTTCGCCCGATGACTTGTCGGTTACACCTACACGCAAAGCAATACGGGGGCTCCACGCGGCAGAGCGAAAATCTCTACCTACCTCCCCCGCGAATGCCCAGCCATCAATATCGTAACCTTCCTGGCTTCCGTCACGACCCAGCTCACTAACATCGCCGGCAAGCCCAACAAACTCTAAGTGATAGTCGCTAATCACTTTATTTAGCAAATCTCGCCCACTCAGAAAAAGCCCTGCGCGGTAGGCATCGATATCAAAACGGTCCTCCACTTCCCACGGATCTGACTCGTCATTTTCGACCATAAATCTAACGCCAACCTTCTGCAAAGCCGCAAACTCGTAAGCGTACTCACTAAGTAGATAAACTATCGACTCCTCACGAGGATCGAGCTCTTTTAGTTCTGTGTTGTAGGTATCAAACCGCGAGCCTATTGCGACAAACCCCTGGTTCTTTTCGCCTTTCCAGCTCAGGTTTATCGACTCAATACTGGTGTCCCACCAAAGTCCCAGCTCGTTCGAGAAGCGCTGGCGACCAAGCGTTAGCGCGAGCCCTTGCTGACCAAATAAACGGTTGCGGCGTACGTAAAAATCGCGCCACTCAGCACTTTCACCCTCAGGGGTTGACTGCTCTCCCTCAAACACCGGATTGGATGCACCGTTACTGCTATAACTAAGCCAGATACGAGTGTAAATCTCCCATTCAGGCCAGGTTTGATCAGAGCCAAACCAACTTACTGCAGGCGCGTAGCGCAACACACTAAAATCAGTCTCGTCACCACCAATAGGGTTAATGCCTGGGCCGTAACCCACTTGCGCCGTTAGCTTGTGATGCAACCCCAAGCCGCTACCTTGCTCGCTTTGCCAAAGTTCGTCCTCTTGCGCGCTTGCGAACAAAGGCGTAACCAACGTAAGTGCCATTAGCACACGCCCACAAATCATAGGGTTAACTCCATGTCAGCCATCAGTTTATTACGCAACTGCATCGCTTTTGCTCGTTCGCTGTCAGTAAGTTCTTGATCTAAACGCTGCACCATATAACTCGCCTGTTTATCGCCCAACTCACTGGCTACACTTGCGTAACCAAATGCGTGAGCCTTATCGGGGACAACCGCAGGCGCGCCATTGTATAAAGTCGCAAGACGGTAAAATGCCTGAATATTTCGCTGTGTAATTAACTGCTGGTAGATCGCGATAGCACGATCGGGGTTTGGCTCATCTAACCCCCCCATGGCATAAAGCTGAGCTTTAGCGAACTGCGCTTGCACAGGTTTGGTGGCGGCCAGAAAATCCAGCTTTTGCTCGGCAAGGGCCGGGTTTAATATTCGCCATTGGTAGATCAATCGGGCTTGGGAATCCAGGTAGAGCGCATCGCTTTCATTCTCGAACTGGATCTTCTCTATAATCGCAAGGGCGGGCTGATAATCATACGCTTGCGGGCGGTCCATCATGTATTCAGCTTTTGCCAGTAAGCTATAGTAGGAGCCTTTGTCAATTGCCGCATCAATCCAGCGTAAAATAACAACATCCTGGTCGGTGCTGGAACTGCTAATCTCGAGTGCTAGCGCCTCCACTGAATCCGCAGAGTAATCGTCAATTCGCTCTACGTTTTTGACAGCTAGCTCTACTAATTGATCACGCCCGGATTCGCCCCACAGCGACGCAAGTATAGCCACGACGCGAGGATCCGATTCCATCGCTCTTTCGAACAATAAAATTGCATCGTCGCGCTCTCCGGCGACCAATAATTGCTGCGCCCTGTAGGTTTCAAAAAAGCAATTTTCGAGGCAACCGCGTCGGTGTAACGACAGCAAACGATCAACGTCTGAAGGTGAAAAAAGTTCGGGATACATTAAATATACATCCAGCGTCGCCCTAACTGTTTTCGGTGATAGATCAACAGCGTATTGAGTCTGTGCATCACGCAGGATGCTCGCCACACGACCGCGAAAGTAAGGGATCTGATTGCCCACCTGAGCGAGCCCCGCCAAGGCCGCGACATCACCTCTTCCGGCGCCAAATGCCTTTACATACCAATCTACCGAATCGGCCACCTGAGAAAAATTTGACGACCGTGACCAGCGCTGCGCTAACAAAAAAGCAGCCGAACGACTTCCGCCCTGCGCCAATACCTGTAGCTCGTCATCCACCTCGGCATCGGGATCGAGGTACAGCTGGTAAAGCACATTCTCCACACCCTGCTCATAGGCTACGTTCGCAATGCTGCTCATGGATAGCAACAACAATATTGCCCAGCTAATCCCTTTGTACATCCCTATTGTCCCCAAGCAATTACCGCCTAAAAGGCAAGTCGCGATAGATATCTACAGTAGCCGGCTTCATGTAATCCGTCATGGCTATAGCGCGCTCAGTTTTTAAAACCAAATCAAGTGACTTATCTTCCGTATTGTAGCGAGTAGAGACAATCTCACCCTGATAAGGGTCAGGCTCACCGTATACGCGAATCGAAACATGCGATGACTTCTCAACACTTTGTGCGGACTGGTACGGAACGCTAGCGCGAACAAAGAGGGGTTCTGAACGTGGAATTAGGTGTACCAGCTCCTCCCCCTCATAGGCATAGCGGTCATCTACACCACCTTGATAGACAACATCGCAATCGCAAGGGCTGCTAACCACGGTTTCGATTAAACTGCGCCCCAGCAAGGTAGAGACCTCTGCTTCGCTCAGGTTAGAAAGAGCCTGAATATCGGCCGGAGTTGTAAAGCTCGCCGCTAACTGAGATGAAACCGTCGCGATTGGATCACCCTTGGCAACGCTCGTCGTTCCCGCTGGCAACATGTAAGTCACATAACCATTTTCGGGCATACTGATGCGATAGGAATTTGAGTCAACAAACGCCTGCGAGGTCTGAACCTGAAAGAAGTACAAATATAACTTGTATACTAAAAACGCCATAATCGCTAAGCCAACCAAAAAATAGACAGAGGTTCCTATGATGGCTTTCGTACGCGCTTTCCAATTTCGAGTGTTATCCACTTTAGCTTTACGCTTTTTAATATAGTTTTCACGCTGCATTACCGTCAGAAGACCGTCTACTTCGACGATATCACCCGCCAAATATGACACCATCACGTGACGGATAATGTCGCGCTTGGTCGGCGACAAATCGAGAAAAGACAAACCGATGATTTCTCCACGCTTTTTCACAACCTTTATGTCAGCGTCCAGGTTGAGCGTGGCGTTTGCCATACCAATAATTAGCTGCGCCTTAAACAGCTGCCCCTCAAATACCGGCTCATCACTGAGAACACCTATTCCACCAAGGGATAGGTCATGTACCTGGCACTCGATAACGCTTCCACTACCGATCAGAATGACCTTCGCCGGAAAACGTGCACGTACGTTCTGACGTTCATCAATTGCCTCATGAACGATTTTAGGCGAGACCTGAGGCTTCTGACTTGGATGAGCTATGGTGTTCATAAGGGTTTCCTCAATACGCTCCCTGTGAAAGATATAACAACACCGATACGGCGCCGAAGAATATGGATGCCGAAGAGAAGAGCATGATTTTGGATGAAATCATGTTGATCTTCGCATCGATGTTACTGCCCGACTTTTCTAATGTCGTTTTTTGACGTGTCCAGCTCTGTTGATTCATATGAAACAGAGCATATGTCTTCATGACTGAACCAGCCACTTGGTTGTAATACAAGACCATGGGGTACATAGGGTTAATCGCGTGGCCCGAGAAGCCATACGCTAACGTTGCGATCGTACGAGAAATAAGAACCCATAAAACATACAACAACAGATATTGCACACCAAACAAAATCGACGCGACCACTGATGCAACCAAGCCAAGAAGGCATGTCCACATCGAGACGCGTTGATCGTATAGCACGTAGGAGGTAAATAACCCAAGTCGACGAACCCCTAATAACTTAGTAGTGCGTAGGTTTTGCCGCAGTGAATTTCCGTACCAGCGGAACATTAGCTGACGGGTCGCCTTAAAAAAGTTCTTTTCAGGAGGGTGCTCTACTGTCAACGTATTACTGTCGGGAACATAAAAAGTATCCCAACCCGAGCGCATAAGGCTAAACCAGGAGGACTTATCATCCCCGGTCAAAAACTGAAACCGTCCCAAACGCCAGTGATCAAGGTAATCGGACTCAACGTCCCGAATAAACTCAGGATCAATCAATACCTTACAGCGAAAAAACGATAACCGACCGGTCATAGTAAGCACGCGCTTTGACAGCGCCATTGAGCACATATTGACATGGCGCTGGGCGAATCTCAGCGCGTGCCACTGACGCATGGTCTCACTACCTTCAACGACGCAGTACTCGTTGGTTGTGATACCACCGACCGAAGGAAGGTACGGGAAGAACTTAATAGCATTGGCGACGCAGCCAGGCAATAACTGTGTATCGCCATCTACAACGCCAACCACAGCATCGTCATTTGGCATCTGCCGCGACAATGCGCGAAACGCGTGAGCCAAACCATCTCGTTTACCCGTACCTCGGGCACGAACAATAATCAGCTTTACTCGCTCGGGATTACGCGTTTCCCGGCGAAGAATTTTTTTAATAAAAGTCTCATCTGACTTTTCGACGATTGATACAATTATCGTAACCGGAACACCAACCCGCTCCGCCTCTTGAAACACTGAACGGTACACTTGGTAGGTCGTATGCGTCGGAATACGAAAGCTGGTAACAACCATAAACAGCTCACTGGGCAAGGAGGATTCTGCGGTTTTATCGGCCGCCGCACGCATGCGAGGAAACCGCCAGTACAAAAAGTACATTCCCCGGCCAAAGTGCATCAAAGCGTTGCTGTAACGCCACACGCCAATTACCCCTAACAGAAAGATAAACTGCTTGTGATGAGGGTCAATGTACTTAGGGTCAACGGTGCTGCTTACCAGGGCAATAGCACCAAGCAGCAACATCCAACCCATAAACTCAGAAGCAGTTATTGGGTTTTTATGCTGATATTCGCGAATCATGTCACTCACGAGGCAACCCGATCTGCTTTATCTGCAACCATCCGTCTTACCTGACGGCGCTCCTGCTCAACACCTACCGCTATATCAAAGACGGCTTCCTCAAGACGGTGGATATCATCGTCACCCAAATAACTACCCGAACGAATCTCAATGACTACCAAAGGAATCAAGCCAGGGTTGGCCAGTTGGTGGACAGCACCGATCGGGATATAGGTTGATTCGTTTTCAGTAAGCACGAAGACCCTATCATTACAAGTAACCTCGGCGGTGCCTGACACGACCACCCAATGCTCCGCTCTGTGGTTGTGCCGCTGCCTGGATATCTTCTCACCCGGTTTAACCACCACATTTTTAACCTGATAACGCTCACCTGAGTCGATCGAATCAAAACTCCCCCACGGACGAAACACCTCCCGGTGGTTGAGTGTTTCTGGACGCAACTGTTGCTTTAACTGAGTGACGATTTTTTTAACGTCTTGCGCCTGATCTCGTTTCATAACCAAGACCGCATCGAGAGTGTCAACGACGATTAAGTCTTCTAAGCCAACCGTGGCCACCAATCGAGAGTGACTATAAACGAGGCTGTTTTTGGTGTTATGCAAAACTGCATCGCCACTGACAACATTGCAGTTACTATCCTGCTCACCAGCCTCCCACAGCGCGGACCAAGAGCCTATGTCATTCCAGTCGCTGGCAAGCGTCACAACCTTAGCCAAGCGGGTTTTTTCCATAACCGCGTGATCGATCGATATGGATGGTGACTTAATAAAACTTTCTGGCGCTATGCGGACAAATTCAAAATCGTACTCGGCGTTTTCGAGCGATTTTGCACAAGCCTCATACACCTCGGGTACAAAATGACGAATCTGTTCAAGATAAACACTTGCGCGAAACACAAACACACCGGCATTCCACAGGTATTCACCCGAAGCCAGCCAACGCTCGGCGGTTTCAGCATCGGGCTTTTCTTTAAAGGATTTAACCGAGTAGGCGGCAGGCGACTGCAGCGCTCGATCTCCGCGTTCAGCCTGAATATAACCAAAACCTGTTTCGGGGTGAGTAGGCTCCACCCCCAGTAAAACAATATTCCCTTGCTCTGCCTGTGTTTTAGCAACCGCAATAGTGCGATCAAACGCATCACGATCACGCACCAAGTGGTCTGCTGGGGAGACAAGCATTACGTCATCACGGCCGCGCGCAATCACCTGCATAGCCGCCAAGGTAATCGCCGGTGCAGTGTTGCGGGCACAAGGTTCAAGCAAAATAGCGTCGGCCGCCATGGCCATACCGGCAAGTTGCTCGCGAATAATAAAACGATGACTTTCATTGCAGACAACAATCGGCCGACTGTACTGCTCTGCACTAAGGCGCAGTAAGGTATCTTGAAACATCGAATTTTCAGACGCCAAGCGATGAAATTGCTTGGGAAACCCTTCGCGAGATAATGGCCACAAACGCTGGCCGCTGCCACCAGAGATAATTACGGGGATCATCCTTAAACTCCTACTGATTCACGACATCTGTCGCAATTTCATCCACTGTTTTGCGCACTACTAACCCGCCCGTGCGCACCACTTACGTAACGCCGTGAGCTACCAGCAAACGCCCTCTTGTGACTCACGCGTGCCGTGCTTCATAAAGCCCACCAGGTCAAACACCTGCTTGCCCGCTACAGGATTGTCAATCAAATCGCTAAAACTTGGCTCGCCGTTACCCAGGATGACGACGTCACCGTGCGCAATTACACTGTCGCGGCAGTCTTCTAACAGAGACGATAAGTGTGGAATACGCGCCTCGATATACTCACGGTTTGAGCCATGAATACTTGCGTACTTTACGTTTTCATCAAAAATTTTAAGCTCGTAGCCCTTACCAATAAGTCGCTCGGCAAGCTCTACCAGTGGGCTCTCGCGCAAATCATCGGTACCAGATTTGAAGCTGAGGCCCAGGATAGAAATTTTGCGTTTACCGTATCCGGCGATGCGCTCGTAGGCATAGTGAATCTGTTGAGCATTACTGCTCATGAGGGAGCTCAACAAAGGCTGATCTAAGTCCAACTGACGAGCACGATAATTCAGTGCGCGAACATCCTTAGGCAGACACGAGCCACCAAACGCAAAACCCGGGCGCATGTAATAGCGCGAGATATTCAGAGTCGTGTCCTGGCAAATGACGTCCATCACCTCACGGCCATCGATACCAACGGCTTTCGAGATGTTTCCAATCTCGTTAGCAAAGGCCACTTTGGTAGCGTGCCAGACGTTACAGGTGTACTTGATCATCTCAGCAACAGCGATAGGTTTACGAATAATGGGGGCGCTTAGCTCAGCGTAGATTTCCGCCAGCGGATCACCAGACGCTTCGTCCAGCTCACCAATTACGGTCATAGGAGGGTGGTCATAATCAGCAATGGCGGTGGATTCACGTAAAAACTCCGGGTTCATTGCAACGCCAAAGTCTTTACCTGCTTTTAGGCCAGAGGCTTCTTCCAGCGCCGGAATAACCACCGTGGTTAGGGTGCCCGGCAGTACGGTACTGCGCACAACAACGGTATGGCGAGTCGTTTTACCTTTAATCGCCTCGCCTACATCGCGACATACCGCTTGTACGTAGGTGAGGTCCAGGTCACCGTTTCTTTTGCTCGGAGTACCCACACAAATCATGGTCAGATCCGTAGATTGAACTGCCATCTCGGTGTCGGTGGTTGCACTGATAAGGCCTCTCGCGACACCCTCAGCAATAAGCTCATCCAGCCCCGGCTCGACAATAGGAGACTTACCACGGTTAATTAAATCAACCTTCAGCTGTGACACGTCACCACCGACGACTTGGTGACCGCGCTTTGACAAACACGCCGCGCAAACTGCCCCAACATAGCCCAAACCCAAAATACTGATTTTCATAACATGTCCTTTCGTTGCGTATAGCGGTACAGCGCGAATCAGCAGGCAATCCTCGCCTCCCCCGTTTACCGGGCGATTTAAACAATCCAGTGGAGCCACAGCAGAGCGAGCAACGTCATCAGCCCAAAGGAGCCTTATCCGTCACAGCACTGTAGGAGCTGCAAATGTAGAAATTATTGGGAGGGTGATAGTCTTTTCCAGACTATTCCATCCTAATTTTGCACATAATCCGCACAACATCAACATTTTTTTGTCAGTGTCGCACTTAACACCTTGGATTTAACTTAAAGCGTCATTATTACGTCATTATTACAATAATTTATGTATAGATAAACAAATAATTATACTTTTATGGAATAACGAAACAAAACAAGAAGATTTTGGCGACATAAGGCCCGAATTTGCCAGCCTCTAAGATCATTGCAACAAACAATAACCTGTCAAAAAAACATCACTGTACATGTGCGCGAAGCACTACAACGTTAAAAGCTTGGATGCGGCGTCACTCATTTTCTGCAATCGAGGCAATAAGACATACATACGAGAACCGCCAGCGGAGCGCTGGCAGCTTAGTAAAAAAATACAAGAGGGGGGGGGGAATTGGCTGGTGCTAGCCTGCCTCGACTGGGGCAAAGAATTCAGCGAGCGCCGCACCTGGGTCTGGTTGCCGCATAAAAGCTTCACCCACCAAAAATGCATTGACGTTACGCTTACGCATCGCAGCAACATCGGCAGGTGCCAAAATACCGCTTTCGGTCACCACCAAACGGTCATCACTGATACGCGACAAAAGCTCGTACGTTGTCTGCAAACTTACGTCAAATGTATGCAAATTACGGTTATTAATACCAATCAAGCGATTGGGCAGCGCCATGGCCTGCTCCAGCTCGGCCGCGTCGTGCACCTCAACCAAAACATCTAAACCAAGCCCTAAAGCAAACTCGTTTAGCTGCTGTAACCGATCAAAACTCAGTGCGGAGACAATTAACAGCACGCAATCGGCACCCATGGCACGCGCCTCGAGTACCTGATACTCATCGACGATAAAGTCTTTGCGAATCACCGGCAGCGATACCGCCGCGCGGGCCTGACGCAAATACTCATCACAGCCCTGAAAAAAATCCACGTCGGTCAACACCGACAAGCAGGCCGCGCCGCCTTGCTCATAGCTACGCGCCAATTCAGCGGGCACAAAATGTTCGCGAATCACCCCTTTACTGGGTGAGGCTTTTTTAATTTCGGCAATCACGCCAGACTCGCCCGCGGCGACTTTACGCTCGAGCGCCTGAACAAACCCCCGGGGGGATTCGGCCTGTTGTGCTTGCTGCTCAAGCTGCGCAACGCTTACCTGTGCCTTGCGCTCGGCAATCTCCTCCCACTTGCGGGAGATAATCTTTTTTAATACGGTGGGCGTATCACTCATCGCCAAAATTCCTGTCGTTTCTCTTACTTAAAGCACTCGGTAAAGGCCGCCAATTCACGCACTTTCTCGCCCGCAAGGCCTGAGCCCAGTGCGTCTTGCGCGCGCGCCACACCTTCTTTTAAGGTGTCGGCAATACCGCTCACATAAATAGCCGCACCGGCGTTTAAGGCAATAATATCGGATGCTTTATGGGCAAGCTCGCTGTGTTCATTGCCAAGCGCCGCTTTAATCAGCGCCAATGATTGGGCCGCATCGTCAACGGTTAGGCCAATCAAGCTTTGGCTCGCAATACCAAAATCTTCCGGCTTAATGCGGTACTCGGTAATAGCGCCATCTTTTAGCTCGGCCACATGGGTTTCGCGAGCCAGGCTAATCTCATCCAAGCCGTCAGCGGCGTGTACCACCATAACGTGCTCGCTACCCAGGCGCTGCAACACCTCGGCCATGGGGCGGCACAGCTTATCACTAAAAACCCCAATCACCTGACGCTTCACCCCGGCGGGGTTGGTCATGGGCCCGAGCATGTTAAAGATGGTTCTCAGGCCCAGCTCTTTACGCGGGCCAATGGCGTGTTTCATGGCGCTGTGATGCGCCGGGGCAAACATAAAGCCCACCCCCAGCTCAGTCACACACAACGCGACCTGCTCGGGGGTTATGTTCAGGTTAATACCTGCCGCCTCAAGCACATCGGCACTGCCCGTGGAGCTGGAAACAGAACGATTGCCGTGTTTGGCCACCTGCCCACCGGCCGCAGCTACCACAAAAGCACTGGCCGTCGAAACGTTAAACAGATTCGCGCCGTCACCACCGGTACCACAGGTATCCACCAAATACTCGGCGTCAATCTCAACGCCCGATGCCAACTCGCGCATCACCGACGCGGCGCCGGTAATTTCATCGATGGTTTCACCCTTCATCCGCAAGCCAAGCAGCAACGCACCTATTTGAGCGTCGGTCGCCGCCCCCGTCATCACCTCGCGCATAACGACGATCATCTCATCGGTGTTCAGATCAATTTGATCCACCACTCGCGCCAACGCGGTTTTAATATTCACTTGTATCTCCTCATTATTGATGCGCAGCGCCCGTCTTGATCGAGCTGTTAATAAACGCCTGCAGCAACTGGTGTCCCTGCTGAGTCTTTACCGACTCGGGATGAAACTGCACCCCTTGCAAAGTACCACTGCGGTCTTGCAACCCCATAATTTCGAGGGTTTTATCGGGTGCATCGGTGCCCTCCGTCCAGGCGGTCACTTGCAGCTCGGCGGGCAGATCTTGTGGGTCTACCACCAACGAGTGGTAGCGGGTTACCTCCAGGGGATTGGCCAGACTCGCAAACACTCCCGCTCCGGCATGAGCCACCATGGCGGTTTTACCGTGCATAACACGCTCGGCGTGTAACACACGTGCACCCAGCGTACGGGCGATGCATTGATGCCCCAAACACACACCAAGAATCGGGATTTTACCAGAAAACGCCGCGATAACGGACATAGAGATGCCGGCTTCCTCCGGGCGGCCCGGCCCCGGCGATATAACAATATGCGAAGGCATCAGGGCTTCTATCTCGGCCAGCGAAATCGCGTCATTGCGCACCACCTGCACATCACAGCCTAGATCCTCAAAATAATGCACAAGGTTGTAGGTAAATGAGTCGTAATTATCGATCATCAACAACATAACGCAGTTATACCGCCGGCAAATAACTCTAAAAGTGCGCTGAATGCTAGGCTGATGGCCTGAGAATATCAATAGGCTCGGGCGGCGGGTTCTCGCACGCCCGAACCTTGCGCCATTACGAAGGGCTGTTAGGCGGGGTGGTTACATCAGGTGTGGCACTCGGTGTGGTACCGGCGGTGCTAAAGCTGTCGCTCACATAGCTGGTCGCTTTTTGTGACAGTTCGCGAAACTTATCCGAGGCACTACTGAGCTTCTCGTCCCATTCCGGGTTGGGCGTCTGCCCCTCGATGGTCTTAAAGTAAACATCCATCATGGCGGTAACGGCGAGCGGTTCCAGCAGTGCCGCTTTTAAGCTCCAGGCCAGCAAGGCCGCACTCACAAACGTCCAAACGCCCACAGAGCCTGGCAATAACGCCGCGATAGCCGCCACCGGCAACAAAATCAGCAAAAAAATCACAAACGCCGCGGCGTACATAAACACCATTAAAAACACGGCGTTCTTCAATAGAGCCTGATAGTTTTGTGCGTACAAAATCAGTGCATCTTTGCTCGATTGCCAGGGGTTATCGCTGCTGGTTTTGATGTTATAGGCCAACATGACTTCATCGACGTAGGTTAAAGAGGTGTTAATCACCGCGTTCACGGCGCCGGCCACCTTGTCGAGCCCGGGAATGGGGATAATGCGTGAAATTGACATCACCAGACGATTAAGCATACGCAAAATGCCCTTAATCAGCTGATCGACTCCAAATAGGATAGATGCTTCTTTAAAGCGCGCTTTCACCACCTGTTGACCGTGCTCGATTTGGCTGCGCCCAGCCGGCAACTCTTGCCCCTGTAACAGCTCCACCAATACCGCGATATGGCCGGCTTTAATCAAATACAGCAAGTACTCGCGGGCCCAGTACAGCACCCCACTGACTAGCCCAAAACCCAATAAGCCACCGATAGCGGCGCCCCCACCATCTCCGTCACCTATTGAGGTAACGCCGTAACCGATTCCGGCGCCAATACCCGTCACCAGAATGTAACCCAGTGCGATACCCACATACACCAGCAAGCGCAGCAGGATAAAAGGTGACGTGCGACCCATTAGCTTTATCGCACGGGTTAAATCAAAATCCCACATAAGACTCTCCCTTTGATTCCCTGTCTATAAAACACCAACGAGCACCATAGCCAGCCCGGCACAAACACGCAACCTCGATAGCGTTTTTTGCGCCATAGCGCAAGCTTTTTAACTACTACCGCCCAAGAGCATGCGTTATCATAGCGCTCGGCCAGCAGGAACTGACCGTAAATCCACCCGCAGCGAGCGACCTACTACACGCATGAAGATTATAGTTACCGGAGGGGCCGGCTTTATTGGCTCCGCAGTGATTCGCCACCTCATTAACGATACCTCTCACGAGGTGATCAACCTAGACAAACTGACCTACGCCGGCAACCTCGCCTCGCTGGCTGAGGTAGAGAGCAACAGCCGCTACCAGTTTGTCCAGCAAGATATTTGCGATGCCAGCGCTATTGCCGACGTGCTTCGCAAATACCAGCCCGACGCCATTATGCATTTGGCGGCCGAGAGCCATGTGGATCGCTCTATCGATCACGCCGGCGAATTCATGCAAACCAATATTATGGGCACCTTTAACCTGCTGGAGCAGGCGCGCCGCTATTGGAGTGATTTAGCTGAAGATAAAAAGGCGAACTTTCGCTTTCATCACGTCTCTACCGATGAAGTGTACGGTGACCTTGAGGGCACCACTGACCTTTTTACCGAGACGACCTCCTATGCGCCCAGCTCGCCCTACTCGGCCAGTAAAGCCAGCTCGGACCACTTAGCCCGCGCCTGGCAGCGCACCTACGGCCTACCGGTACTGGTCACTAACTGTTCAAACAACTATGGCCCCTGCCACTTCCCCGAAAAGCTGATCCCCCACATGATTCTCAATGCCTTAGCGGGCAAGCCTTTACCGGTATACGGCGACGGCAACCAAATTCGCGACTGGCTGTATGTAGAAGACCACGCCCGGGCGTTGGTGCGGGTTATTACTCAAGGTTCCGTGGGCGAAACTTACAATATCGGCGGCCACAACGAGGTGCGCAATATTGAGGTGGTTAAGCTTTTGTGTGAGCTATTAGAAGAGCTGGCCGCGGACAAAAAACCGAGCGACGTGAAGCGCTTTGAAGATTTAATTACCTTTGTTAAAGACCGCCCGGGCCACGATGTGCGCTACGCCATCGACGCCAGCAAAATCGCCCGCGAGCTCGACTGGACCCCGGAAGAAACCTTTAGCACGGGCCTGCGCAAAACCGTACTCTGGTACCTGAATAACGAAGCCTGGTGGCAAAACGTGTTAAGTGGCGCCTACCAACTAGAACGCATAGGAGTAGAACAATGAAAGGGATAGTCTTAGCAGGCGGTAGCGGCACGCGTTTATACCCCATCACCCAAGGGGTATCGAAACAGCTGATCCCGGTGTACGACAAGCCGATGATCTATTACCCGCTGTCGATCTTAATGCTGGCGGGCATCCGCGAGATTTTGATCATTACCACCCCGGAAGATCAATCCAGCTTTCAGCGCTTACTGGGTGATGGCTCCAACCTTGGCCTGACCTTTGAGTATGTGGCGCAGCCCTCTCCCGACGGTTTAGCCCAGGCGTTTATTTTGGGTGAAGAGTTTATCGGCGACGACTCGGTGTGTCTGGTATTGGGCGATAACATTTATTACGGCCACCACCTGAGCGAAACCTTAACCCACGCCGTGGCCAACGCCGATAACGACCGCGCCACCGTGTTTGGCTACCACGTGCACGACCCGGAGCGTTACGGGGTGGTGGATTTTGATGCAAATGGCAATGCCGTAAGCATCGAAGAGAAGCCCGCCAAACCTAAATCCAACTTTGCGGTTACCGGCCTGTATTTTTACCCCAACGACGTTATCGCCAAAGCCAAAGCGGTAGAGCCCTCCGAGCGCGGTGAGCTGGAAATCACCAGCATCAACCAAATGTATCTGGACGAGAGCCGCCTGAAAGTCGAGCTGATGGGCCGTGGTTACGCCTGGCTGGACACCGGCACTCACGAGAGCCTGTTGGAGGCAGCGCAGTTTATCGAGACTATCGAAAAGCGCCAGGGCTTGAAAGTAGCGTGTATCGAAGAGATCGCCTACGAACTGGGCTACATTAGCCAGCAAGATTTGCGCGATTTAGCCGCACCGTTAGCCAAAAACCAATACGGACAATACTTACTGACCCGTATCGCCGAGGAGACCCCTTAATGAAGCTCACACGCCAAGCGATTGCAGATGTGGTTTTAATCGAGCCATCGGTACACGGGGATGAGCGCGGCTATTTTTTTGAATCCTTCCGCCAAGACCGTTTAGAAGAAACCCTCGGGCACGCCATCAATTTCACTCAGGATAACGAGTCGCTGTCTTCGCGCGGCGTACTTCGTGGTTTGCACTACCAATTGCCACCCTACGCGCAAAGCAAATTAGTGCGGGTGATCAGCGGTGAAGTCATCGACGTCGCGGTCGACATTCGCCTGGGTAGCCCCACCTTTGGCCAGCATGTAAAAGCCCATTTAAGTGGCGACAACAAACACCAGCTGTTTGTACCCCGTGGCTTTGCCCACGGCTTTATCGTGTTGAGTGAACAGGCTATTTTTGCCTACAAGGTAGACAATGGTTACGCCCCCGAGCACGACTGCGGCATCCACTATAACGATGCCGCCCTCGGTATAGATTGGCAACTCGATGCCTCGGCCATCAGCACCTCGGGTAAAGATGCCGAGTTGCCAACGCTGCTTACACGCCAACAAACCGCCCCCGATACACTGTTCGAGTACGGTAAAAACTATTATGCCCAGCAGTAACGCCTTAACCGTTTTAGTAACCGGCGCCAACGGCCAGCTCGGGCGCGAGCTGGCGTTTCTGGCGGCGCAAACCGACGCCATTCACTGGCAGTTTGCCGATCGCACCGCGCTGGACTTAACCAATCTGGAGGCCATCGAGCCCTTCGTAGCCAAGCAGCGCCCCGACATTATCATTAACTGCGCCGCCTACACGGCCGTTGATAAAGCCGAGTCTGAGGCAACGCTTGCGGACGTTATCAACCACCAAGCCGTTGCCCGGCTCGCGCAAAGCGCCAAACAGTGTGGCGCCCGCCTCATTCACGTCTCCACCGACTATGTGTTTAACGGCGAGCAGTGCCGCCCCTACAACGAAACCGACGCTACCGACCCGCAAAGCGTTTACGGCAGCAGCAAACTCGCCGGCGAGCAGGCGTTTATAGCCAGTGGCGCTGCGGGTATTATTGTGCGCACCAGCTGGGTGTACTCGGTGTTTGGTAATAATTTTGTCAGCACCATGAGCCGCTTAGGGCGCGAACGCGACAGTTTAAATGTGGTCAGCGATCAGATCGGTAGCCCCACCTGGGCGCGGGATCTGGCGCAAGCGCTAATTAACATCTGCCTTAGCAACAAACTCGCCGACAAGCACGGTGAGGTGTATCACTACAGCAATGATGGCGTATGCAGTTGGTACGACTTTGCTTACAGCATTATGCAGCTGCGCTCACTTGAATGTGCGCTCAGCCCCATACTAACCGAGCAGTACCCAACCCCCGCGCGCCGCCCTCACATGAGCCTGCTGTGGAAAGACAAAATCAAAAACGATTTTGGCCTCGCCATACCGCACTGGTTTACCTCGCTACAACAAGCACTGCCGGAGTTTGCCGAGTAGCGCCATGACTGTCAGTGTTTGTATGGCCAGCCACAATGGCGCGCCGTTTATTGCCGCGCAACTTGCCAGCATACTGGCAGAGCTGGCATTGGAAGACGAGTTGATTGTGGTTGACGATCACTCGAGTGACGCAACCGTAAGTATCATTCGTGCACAACAAGACAGCCGTATTAAGCTGCACCAAAACATTAATCAGGTCGGCCACGTTGCCAGTTTTGCCAAAGCGGTGTCGCTTGCCAACGGCGATATTATCGCGCTGGCCGACCAAGATGATGTGTGGCCAGAAAACCGTCTCGCAATATTAAAAGCGGCACTCAAACCACCCGGTTGCCTGGTGGCCGCCGGCAACTTCACTGATATTGATGCGCAGGGAAAAACCCTTAGCCTTGCCAATAAGCGCCAGCTAAAAAGCGCCGACAGCCAACACTGGCTGACTAACCTCTGGGGAATACTGCAAGGCCAAAGACCCTATTACGGCTGCGCTATGGCTTTTAAACGCACACTATGCGATCAGGTTTTGCCAATACCTGGCTATGTTGAATCGCACGATCTATGGATCGCCATGGCGGGAAATATTAATAAAGGTATGGTTCACCTAGACGCTAGTGTACTGGCCAAACGACAACACGGCACCAATGTATCCAGCCAAAAGCGTCGCCCATGGCAAAAGATCGTTATCAGCCGGTTGGGGATGCTCGCCGCGTTAATCACCCTCAGTATACGCAAACTTAGGCGCGGGCATGCTTAATGGCTCGCCGGCGCGCCAACCAGGCGTAACGCGCGGTTAAATAAGCGGCGCGCCACCGAGAGAACCCCTCACGCTCGCGATAGATACGCCAAAAATACGGTAGCACTTTAACTTTATTGGCCGAGAGTGAATTAGCCCGCACGTAGTAGCGCGCTAGGTTCTCGGCAATGCCCAATACGCTGTGGCCGCCTCGGGCAAGCGCTAACCACAAGGCGTAATCCTCATGCCCCATGGCTGGAAACACGCACCTCCCTAACTTAGCGGTATCGAGCATAACGCTTGAACACACCAGTGTGTTTTGTGCCAATAAGCTTTGATAGGTAGCCTCGACCGGTGGGCAACGAACATCGATTAATTCGCCGCTCTCGCGCACAAGCTCGGCACCGGTACAGCTAATGGCAACGTCTGCTTGGCGCATAGCAGCTAACTGTGTATCTAGCTTGCCAGGCAACCAGGCGTCATCGGCATCGAGAAAGGCTATATATCGCCCCTTCGCACAGGCCATTGCCTCATTGCGTGGCCCCGCCGGGGAGCCACTATTGTGCGATAGGCGCAGCAGGTTAATACGCTCATCACTCTGCGCCCGCATCGCGACATAGTCGGCGGTTGCATCACGCGAGGCGTCATCGACAACCCACAGCTCCCAGCAGGTGTGGGTTTGCGCCAACACAGAATCAATGGCCCGCGCAATGGTATCGCCGGCATTAAACGCCGGCATAATCACACTTACCAGCGGTGCTTTGGTCAACGAGTCTGTCACACCGGGCGCGCTCATCGGTTAGTTTAAAATACGTCGCACCGCAGGAACGGCCGCCTGAGGCGAGAAGTGTGCGTCAAGATTATCGATACCACCTTGAGATAAGCGCTGCCAAAGTGATGCATCCTGATACACTTTAGCAATTGCCTCGGCAAACTCGCGGGGATCTTCGGCGACCATCACGTCATCACCGGGTACAGTATGCATGCCCTCTACCGCGCAATGGGTAGCCACGACGGGAATACCGTAATTCATCGCCTCGTTCACTTTGCCTTTTACCCCCGCGCCGTAGCGCAGCGGAGCAATAGATATGCGCGCCCCTTGCAGGTGCGGTTCTATATCCTCGACAAAGCCGTGCATTATTAAATGCTCTGAACCCAGCGCTTTAATGTCATCGGGCATATGGCTGCCAATCACCGATGTGGTTACGCCAGGTAATAACTCGGCCACAAAGGGCAATACCTCTTTGGCGTACCACCGCACCGCGTCAATATTAGGGGGGTGACGAAAGCCGCCGACAAACAAAATACCCTCGCGCTGCTCGTAACCCGGGCGCTCGGGGCAGTGCGAGTGAATATTTGAGACGATATCCACAGTCGCCTCGGGGGCGATCTCGGCCAGCAGTGTTTTTTCAAACTCCGAGACCACTAAGGTCACATCACACTTATTAATCAGATCAAGCTCTTTGCGCTTGGTAATAGCCGCCTGTGTTTTTAGGGCGGTATCACCCGAGACTTCAAACTCGCGCTCTTCTCGCACAAAGTGCAAATCGACCGTATCAAAAATAAGCCGCGCCTCAGCCGCACACGCACGGGCCAAAGTAACGTACTGCGATGCAATATAGTGCCGACTAATTAGTATGGCCGTTAAATCAGCGCCGCGCTTGCGCAGTACTTTACGCACCGAGCCCGCCCACTGATTATGCAACACCTCAATGCCCGCGGCCTGCATATCGTCCACCGGCTTTTTGCGGTACTCAAGATTATCGGCCACAAAAGTCACGTGGTAGCCTTCGGCTTTCATCAGCTTGAGCAGGTTAAGCATGCGAATAGAACCGGAATCCTGATCCGGGGTTATCATGCAGGCCTCAATCACCAGCACGTTACCACGGGTATTGCGATGGGCCTGGTTATCCGGGTCAATACCATTGTCGGCGTGGTTTTGCAGTACGCCATGCCAACGCTCAAAAAACTTTTTGCCGTTGGTGACCTGATACGCCTTTACGCCGCTGGATTCATCGCGCCCGTGGCTGATGCCCTCGAGGTGATAAATGGCCGCCGCCGGTTGATACAACACCCGCAAGCCTTTATCCCGTACCCGAAAGGCTAAATCGGTATCTTCGTAATAGGCCGGTGCATAATAGGTATCAAAACCACCCAGACTTAAAAACAGCTCGCGCTTAATCGCCAGCGCCGCGCCCGAGCAATAGTCCACATCGCGCACGTAATTAAAACGCGGGTCGTCCGCATCTTGATCCCGGCCGTAATTCCAGCCGCTACCATCGCGCCAAATAATGCCGCCGGCTTCCTGTAAAGTGCCGTCCCGGTTGAGCAGCTTTGCTCCCACCAGGCCAACGTTATCCTGCTGCGAAAAAGTTGCGATTAATGCATCTAATGCGCCGGGGGATACGACGGTATCATTGTTCAGAAGTACTAAATACTTACCCGCTGCAAACTCGGCACCCGAGTTCATATTACCGACAAAACCCTGATTCTGCTCTGCCGTCCAAATACGCAAGCCCTGCACCATGGCCAGTGCCTCAGCGGCCGGCTCCGGTGAGCAGTCATCGGCAATAACCACTTCAAATGGCACGGAGGGCGGGTTATCGGCAATACTTTTTAAGCAGCCATAAGTTGTTTCGTGCTGACCGTAAACCGGAATCACGATCGATAACACCGGCTGCGCACTGCATGTTAGCGTCAAAGGCGCGCGGGCGATGGGCTGCTCACTCAAAAGCTCTGGGTTTACGTTAATCAACGGTGTACGGTTATGAGCTTCAGCTTGTGCCACGGCGGTATTGGCCTCGTAGCTGACACGCCCAAATAACTCTTGCCACTGGCCCCGACGCACCATACTAAATAAACGAGCATACGACGCCGGCCGGACAATATGGCGGGAGAGTTTGCCCAGCACGTAGGGCGCTTTAGCCACACCGCGTTTTAATACACGTAATGGACGGGTAACACGCCACGAGAAACTCGCAAGCAGCGCATCGCGCTCACCTATTAATTCATTAACGTGGTTGTTTAAATTCGCAATCACTTCATCACTGTGATCAATGTGCCGCTGGGCATCGCGGGCCTGCTCTTGCAGCTCAGCGATATTATCTTTGGCGAGCGAGAGGTTATCTTCACTCAAAGCCAGACTTTGTTCGGCGGCGCCAAGCTCGACCTGGGTGCGTCGCTCGTAGGCCAGATACTCTTCATTCACTTCCCGTAAATCTTCGCTCAGCTGCCGTAGCTCACGCATGCTCGCCACTTCGGTTTCATCATCGGGCAAATGCGACAAGCGCCTTTCCACCTCTCGCAATACAGGGCGATGATGGGTGCGACTCGCAAAATACAACAACGATTTGATGGGTCTATCAATCGGTAGCGGGGCCTCTGGCAGCACACGTACAGCGTCAAGTAACGCGAGCGTATCGACTTCTCGACCAGTCGCGATTTTACTCACGCCGGTCATATACCAGCGGCAGTATTCCTGCAGGTTATCAGAAACCAACGTCGGCGTGGCTGCCGTAGCCGCCGTGGCCTTTTCTAACGCCTGCAACCACTCCTGCACACTAGCGTCAGCACTCATAAGACTGGCATTGGCCACGGTTGCCAGGCGCTCAGATAAAGCACCGATATCGGAGGCAACAATCGGCGCCCCGTAGGCCATCGCATGAGACAAGGTAAAACAGAAAGTTTCCGGGACCTGAGCCGGCAACCAAATGGCATCGGGCTTTTGCTCGGCAATTAAACGCGGCAGATCTTCTGCGTTATAGTCACCGGTCATGGACAAGGGCGCCACCACCGGATCGGTAGTGAAACCCACCAAATGAAAACTCAGGGCGGGCATTGCTGTGGCGGCCAGAGTTGCGACCTGCTCGACAACCCGAAGCCCTTTTTCAGGTGAGAGTGAACCCAGCAATAATACTTTCTTAACAGCGGGTGAGGTTTCTACACGTTGCGGGTGAGCTTGATAACAATAAACTCCGTCGGGGAACACCGCGGCAACGGCGTTTTTAACACTCAATGATGGCGCAATAATACGCTCTGCGGTGTTAACCAGCGGCGCCATTAATACCTGCCACGGCTCATCCTCCGCGGGCCAGCCAGGGCCGTCGCATACGGCGCCCCCGTCAATTTGATGGTAGCGCGGCGAGATTAAAAAATAATCATGTAGCGTAATATCGAGAGGAAGCGCTAAAGACTTTATTAGCGTAAGGACATCCACACTCCAGCCATGGACATGGTGCAGGTGTATCCGGTCAAACTGAAACTGCGACAACAACTCAAGCCATAAGCCACTGCGATCAGAATCGAACCCTCCGGCCTTAATCGTGACCTCATCGTCCGGCTCAGCCCCGGACAAGCTCATCTCTACACCGCCGTCACCACAGCCACGTAAAATCATAATGCGAGCGGGCACGATATCCCGCAGCTGAGATATGTGCTGCTCCACGCCGCCGCCCCAGGCGTGAGTAATAAAAAGGAGTTTTTCGCTAGTGTCTCTGGCAAAGTCGTCCAGCACCTGCGCCTCTTTAGGGCTCAGCACCACCGAGCTGTTAAGTGCCAATTCTTCGTTCATTACATTCTCTATCGTCGATGACGGATGTTCCGTAGTTCTAATGTCTTGCAGCGCTTGCGATGCAGGTCCACCGCTCGCGATGATGACCCGGTCAATCCGCTCGCGCAGTGCTTTAACGGGGTCACACGCTACAAATTCGCGTACTTGGTTAAAAAACTCTGGGTAGCGCTCATTGATAACGGCTTCGGCGACTTGAGTAAGCTGTGCTTTATCGCCGGCAAAACTAACGCTGCCCTGATGGTAGACAAAACAGTCAGCCGCCAGTAAATGTACCCAGCCGGCTTGAGCTGCCTTAATACAGAAATCATTTTCTTCGCCGTAACCTCGGCCAAAGGCTTGCTCGTCAAACAAACCAATATCGTCTAAACAGGCACGACGAATATACATACAAAACCCCACCGCGGTGGGGAGCTCAACCGTCAGTCCGGCATTTGCTCTATGACAATAACGCTGCATCTGAGCCACATCACAGTCGGGCAACAATGGGTTATCGTGGCAAAACTGCGGGTATGAGCAAATAGTGGCGTTATTAGAAAAAGGGGTGACCGTAGCCGCTTTTGGATTCGCCTCTGCCGCCGCCACCATAGTGGCGAGCCAACCGGGCGCAACTAAGGTGTCGCTGTTTAACAAAACAACGTCTCGGGTCGCCGAGAGCGCCATAGCTTTATTAACGCTGGCGACAAAACCGGCATTAACCGCGTTGTGCAGAACCTGTACGCGATCATCTCGAGCCCACTGCTCAAAGCAATCGGCTAACGCTTGCTCCGGCGATGCGTCATTGACGATAACAACGCGGGCATAATCGGGCAGCGAGCTCAGCGCAGCGACCACACAGGCCTTCGTTTGCACAACGCCTCGATATACCGGGATTATAATATCCAACTGATAGGCAGTACTCATTTAGCACCACCTACCGTGCAAATTACACCACATCGGCGAAGCTACTCTTAGTTTTGCGAAAGAACCAAAAGCCAAACACGAAGGTCGCCAAAGCCACGACCGACGCACAAGTAAAAACCGCTAACGTCGGCAGCGTGTGATAAACCACGATGCCGCGAATGGCCTCGACATAATAGGTAAGCGGATTAACACTTAAAATAATCTGGTACTGCTCGGGCACATAACTTGTAGGGAAAAATATCGGACAGGTAAACAGAAATACGGTCGAGATAAACCCAATAATGTGCGTCAGATCTTTGAAAAACACCCCTAACACACTCACAAACCACGCGACCCCGGTGCATAGCAACAAAAACTGCAGCAACAGCAGAGGCAAAAATATAACGTGCCAACTCACATAGCCACCCATAACCCACGACACCAGCAGCAGCACCACAAACGACACCAAAAAATGAAATAGCGCCGAGAAAGACACCACGCCACCAAATATCGTTAACGGAAACACCACTTTTTTCACGTAGTTAGCATTGTCGCGAATAACAGAGGCAGAGCGACCTAAAACATCAGAGAACATTAAGTGTGCAATCAAGCCGCAAAACAATAGCACCACAAAACTGACAGGCTCATCGCCTTGTGCCGGCCAGCGCGCCTGAAAAATAACGCCAAACACAAAGCCGTACACAACCATTAATAAAAACGGATTAATTGCCGCCCAAAAAAAGCCCAGTAGTGAGCCTTTGTAGCGCGCAGTAATATCTCTCCCAACCATCATAGAAAACAAACTGGAGTAACGACGTAATGCCGATAAAATCCCGGTATTCATACTGTTTTATCCACCGCCTCTAACGTAAAGCCCACAACCGGCGTACCAAATAGGCCGTGAATAATATGGCTTGATTGACAGCTAAACACCAAAGCATCATGAATCCAGCAGTGCTGCACATGGTCGGCCTGTGTGCCCGATGCGATACCCAAGGACACGACGTACTCACCCTGCGCCAGATAGGGCATCAAAAACTTTAACCGAGCAACATAGCGCCCATTGGCGGAAACCCGGTAACCCTCGGGCTTAAATAATAAACTGTTGTCACCGAACAATACCTGACCACGCTTATCTTTGAGCAAAAAGCCCACAATAAAATTGTTCAGCTCGGACTGAGTGTCCATCACCACTTCAAGCTCGACCATGCTGCCGCCAAAGACAACCGACATTTTACGGCCCCGCTCGTCACGCAAGCAGCAATCAGTCACGTGCACCAAACCCGTTCCGAATGAGCTTACTTCTGTGTCGAAAGGCAAAATCTCAATATCGTTGCGGTACTTGGAGCTTAACAACAACTCTTCGCGCGGATCATGCCAAGAGTCGGCGGCTTTTTCGTAATCGACAGCATCAGCCGAACCAACATGTATATCGCCCTGAAGCTCGCTGTACAGAAATTCCAGATAAGCCTCAGTCACCCGCTTAGCGTCGCCCTCGAGCATGACCTTACCCCGGTGCAGCCACAACGCTTTATCGCACAGCTGCGATACGGCACCAGAATCGTGACTAACAAAGATAATCGAGCCAGTCTTTTTAAACTCATCTAAAAAGCGCATGCACTTTTGCGAAAACAGAGCATCACCCACCGCCAACGCCTCATCAATTACCAGAACGTCAGCGTCAACGTGGGCAATAATAGAAAACGCCAGGCGTACAAACATACCGCTCGAGTAAACACGAACCGGGCGATCAATAAATTCACCAATTTCGGCGAACTCGATAATCTCGTTTATTCGGGCATCTACCTCACGGCGCTTTAAACCATAAATGGCGGCATTGAGATAGATATTCTCGCGTCCGGTAAAATCCTCGTTAAAACCGGCACCTAACTCCAAAAGCGCAGCAACCCGCCCCTGAATTGAGATACTCCCGGACGAAGGCTTTAACGTGCCGCAAATAAGCTGCAGCAAAGTGGATTTACCCGCACCATTACGCCCAACAATACCCAGAGTTTGACCAGCCTCAAGGCTTACCGACACATCATCAAGCGCCCGAAACTCTTCGGTTTTTTGTTTATATCCGGGCACCAACAACGAAAAGAGCCGCTTAAGCGGCTCGTCGTTAACAGCAAAATTTTTGCTGACAGAGTTTACAAACAGTGTTTCAACCAATTTGAATATCTCGTTTTCTTAGCACCATCATTTTGTGTGGTACAGCCACCACTGGCCGTCGACCTTCAACCAATTTTCTTTCATAGGCAGACTCGCAATAATGCCTGAGCTTTTCATCTTGTAGTGAATCTTTACCGTGACATTGCATGAGTCTACTTCACAAACAACTTTCTCTACCGCGCCTTTCGTCCACATCCCGGAACCGGCGTAACGCTTCGAGTACTTACGAGCACTCTCACGAGTCTTAAAGCCTGGTGAGGTAAACTCATAAGCCGCCGTGTAATCTTGCTCTAACAGAGCGTCCACCCAGCCCTGCGCCCGTTGCGCAACAGCCTCTTCATCCGACTTGGGCTCAAACAGAGCACAACCGGACAATCCGGCAAACAATGTAGCCAGCAAAACAGACAGACTGATAGATCTGCGTAGCATTCTTAAATCCCCTTACATTACTTAAAAAACTGCCATATGGCAGAGCCTTACACTATAAGCACTATCCGGCAGGCATTAATCATCAGCGTCTACGCCCGATCCATACATACCGTTAAAAATGTCCAGCCCTTTCATACGCTTACGCATCTCGCTGGTAACGTCGCGCAACTGCTGATCGCTTTTAATAACATGCGGCGTAATAATCACTAACAACTCGGTTCTATTTTCAACAATCGACGTTGTGCCAAATAAACTGCCAATGATGGGCAGGTCTTGAAAAAACGGTACGCCGGACTTCCCGGTGGTTTTGTTATCTTTGATCAAACCACCCAACACTACCGACTCACCCGAACGCACGGCTACTTGGCTGTTGATATTGCGCTCGTAAAAACTTGTCTGACTAGTGGCGTCATCTACCGGACCAATATCAGTCACTGATTGCATCAAGGACATAGAAACCAGGCCGCCCGAATTGACCGAGGGCACCACCTCAAGTTTTACACCGGTATCGCGGTAGTTAATCGAGTTAGACACTGTGCCACCATCCGTCACCGTCGAAGAAGATCGCACCGGTTGCTGATTACCAACATGTATTGATGCCGAGTGATTATCCAGCACCATAATCGACGGAGTAGAGATCACATTGACTAACTCTTTGTCGGCCAAGCTGTTAATAACGGCACGTAAGTCGCCAATAGGGTTATTAAACGTGTACGAAAAGCCTGACTGGCGGCCGATACCGCCCTCCCCCAAGTCCAGTTGGCCACTACCGCTCCAGCCGTCACCCAGGCTGTTATCAAAATACCATTCAAGGCCATAGCGCAGCTCGTCCCGCAGAGTGACCTCAAGAATACTGGCCTCAATTAGCACCTGCAATGGCACGATATCCAAACGTTTTAAGGCAGGCTCGATTTTTCGGTAATCAGAGGTGGTTGCATAAATCAGCAAAGAATTGTTGATGTCGTCTGCGACGATTTTAGCGGAATCACCAAACGAGAAACTCGCACTGGAGCTATTTGAATTACGCCGCGAATTCTGATTGGAGTTTTGGTTGTTCGAGTTACTGCCGCCACTGCCAATTCCGCCACCGTTAGAGGTCGAAGTTGCCGTTAACCCGGGCGCCACGCCATCGTTATAATTCCCACTACCGCCAGCACTGCCGCCACCAAATACACTACTCAACAGTTGAGCCAAATGTACCGCATCACCGTTTTCCACCTCATACACATACAGTTGCGGCTCCGTGGAAGCATCCGGCGCCTTATCGAGGCGCGAAACCCACGTTTTGACCTTCTCTAAATAACTGTTTTTAGGTGTCACCACTAAAATACTGCCCAAACTATCGAGCGGGACAATACGTATCAAGCCTTCAAGTTCGCTGCCCTCGCCACCCGGCCCCGACGACAGTACTGTGGTCAGGGCATTGGCAACCTCTTCGGCCGTTGAAAACTCAATAGGGAATATACCAACGGCCATACCCGCTAAAAAGTCGACGTCAAAAGTGCGTACAATTTCTAACCAGCCATCAATCTGCGTTCTGGTGCCGCCTAAAATCAGCAAGTTGCGCAAAGTGTCTACGCGAACAAATGCGCTTTCAGGGGCAACTGGCTGGAGTATCTCAACCATTTGCGAGGCGCCGATATACTCCAGCGGTACGATAACATTGCTAAACCCGGCACCAGTGGATTTGGGGTTGGAGTAACCTGGGGCGAGCTTCTGCAAATTTGGATTTGAACTAACAATATAGCGGCCGCTGTTGGTTTTAATGATCGAAGCACCATTGATCTCAAGCATGGATTCAAGAATGACCAACAACTGCTCAACCGGAATCGCCGAGCGGGTACGTAAAGACACCTGACCGGCGAGCTTGCCTTCGACAATATAATCGAGCCCCAAAATATCGCCCATAATGCCGTTTACAACATCGATCAAGGGAGTATTTTGAAAGTTAAGCGTCGCGTCCTCGCCTTGCAGCGCAACCGGGTTACTGGCCGAAGGCATGTTAACCACGCTCCCGGTGGCGGGATACAACTGCGCAGCCAGTTGCTCCGGCTCGTCTTGTTTATCCTGCTCGGCCGTCCAGGCATCGCTCTCATCGGTCGCCTCACCGACTTTTAGTGGCGGCTCCTCTACTACCGGCTCGGCTTCCGGGATGTTGTTTTGCTGAAAGAAATCCGTCGTAGTACACCCAGAGAGTAAAAAAGTTGCCAATACAAAACAGAGTGGCTTTGTTATGTGTCGTGTCGTCATGAAATTCCCGTTGCGAAAAATCAATTTCGTTCCCCTTCAAAAGGGTGCCCACCCCGCCACTGCGTTGGCAAAGAGGGCCCGTGATCTAGTTCAATTTGGGTGCTTACAAGCTCACCGTCCAGCGTGTCCGTTCGCCCAAAAATGGCGCCCTGTCCTGCCACAGTTAACAGCGTCCAGCCCGCCAGCTCATCGTCTATGCGCAAGTGATGGGTCTCTTTTTTGTAGCGCAGAGTAACGCTAGACTCAGAGCCTGCGGCAAAAACACCTATAAGCTGCATCTCATCGATACTGGCATTTTCTTTGGGCGCCACCGCAACCTCTGCGTTTTCTTCCGGCGGCGCATAGGGAGTACGCTCCTGCCAAAATACTGGCCGCTCTAAAAGCGCGGTGTAATTAGCGCCCCCCTCGCGAGCCTCGTAACTGGAGACCGACAACACTCCTGCAGCCGGAACAATAGGCGAAGGCAAACTCTTTGCGCCATAGGTAATAACCGCAATCACCACCAATCCAGCAAACAGACAGGCCAGTACTATCACTAGCATCATTAAACGGTTTAAAAAGGGCGTTTCAGCGGCGATTAGACTAATAGGATTGTTCTTCAGCACCTTGCCCCCCCGCTTGCAAACTTCTCAGCTGCGCTCGCACCTCGACAAACTGTGGCTCGTTGGTATTGCGCCGACGCTTTGGTTGCACGATGATTTTGCTTACAAAAATTTTAGGCCTGGCCCGCTCCATCTCTGAAAAAGCCTGAGTCAGTGCATCTAGTGAGCCATCGGCATTCAGCGCAATGTTAATTTGCACAAATCCGTCCCGCTGCTTCGAGCGAGATATCTGGCTCGCACTAACATCAAGACCGGCTGTCGAGAAAATATTTCGCGCCTGCTGCTGCAACTTAGTTGCAACCGCATTGGTATTTTCAGAGGCGCCATATACTAGCGACTCTAATGACTCACGGCCCTCTCGCTCTAATGCCCGTAACTGAGACTCTGACTGAACGAGCCCAGCCAGTCTGGCATACTTCGGCTCAATATCATCGATTTGAGCATCGTACTGTTGCCACTTAAGCAGCAAAACTATCATGAGATACAGTACAGCGATAACGATTATACCGAGAGTCGCCCCGACAACCATATACTCTGGCTTACGCCAAGTTGCTTTGTTCAGCATTAGGGGGTTCCTTCCGCAACCGTAAACGCAAAGCTGTATCGCTCTTTTTCATCGTTTTTACCGACTTTGCGAATACCACTTACGGCACGTACATTTTGCACACCTTGGTACTGTGATATCTCCTGCATTAGCGCTGCACCATTGTCAGCCACACCATCAATCGTAACTGAGTCACCCTCTTGCTCAAAGCTTGTCAGCCAAGCATCATCGGGCAACTTGTCACTCAACAAGTTCAATACAAACATCGGGTTTGAGACGTTCTTCTCTGCGCTATTTAGCTCATCGATATATTGGTTAGCGCTGGCCAGCCCGGTGCGCAGTTGTACGATATCTTTAGCTTGTTCTTGAATATCGCTATAGGCCGCTTGAGTTGCAGTAAGGTCGTAATATTTATACGCCACAGGCACCGCTACCGACATAACCAGTAATAGCGCCGCGCACGATACCAACAAAGCCGCCTTTTGTAACCGACGACGATAACGGGTATTGCGCTCATATTCGCCAAAGCCCGACAAAACAATATACTGCGAGTCGACCATCGCCCAAATTTCGATGGCTTTTGCGGCAGCGGTCGGGCGCGACTGATGCACGTAGCTCATAACACTCGACTTACTGGCAATGGCAACACCCACCACCAGCTTTGCGGCATCACTGTCCAACACTCGCCACCCATAAGCGGTATCATCGGCACCAAAAGGGCTCGCGGCGACCACCTCATTAGCGACAACCTCTGAGGGAGCCACTCCGGCCATCCTGGGCACGTTTAAACTTTTACTCAGGACCATATCGTCAGGAAGCAATATAGCGGTAGCAGCAATCTCAGCACGACCATGCCCCAAAAGCTCGGCAGCACCATCTGGTGACTGCAGTGCTACAGGCTCGTCAATAAGCTCTCGCACCGGCGCGCCCTGGGCCCAGAACACCTCTCGCCAGGCGCCGCGGAATGATTGCCAAATACCGCGTAAATCATAGCCAAACAGAACCCACTGACTCGTTTGTACACTCATAGATTACCCATTAAACTCTACGCTGCCCACACCGTGCACAGAAAACCTGCGGTAGATATACCAGCCGCCGCCCTCGATCACACCTGGCTTGACCCAAACCGAGCGCTGGTAGGCTCTGGAGCCGCTAATGGCGCGCGCATCTACCCGCATAATGCCACCGCCGGCAGCGCCTTTTTGTTGTCGCTGCGAGGCTAAAAAATCTTGATACAACGAAGCGTTGCCTCCGGCCAATACCCTTAGTACTTCCGAGGGGGCAACTGCTATATTAACGTCACCACTACCCGCCATCGAGGCGTAACTCAGGTAGCGAATACGCTCAAATACATCCCGCGTTATCCCTTCTGCCGACATAACGTCTTCTAATACTTGCACCCGTGTAAAGCTATCAGAGGCGTGCATCATCTGACGCTTTTCCAGCTTACGCTGGCGCCACTCTACCACAGATGCCGTCAATCGTTGAGCGCGCCCATCAGGTACGCCGGCGCCATAGCGAAACAGCTGTAGCAAGACATCCTCTGGCGCTTTAAGCAGATTTATCAAACCGCCAACTGGTACAGCTCGCACGTGCACCTGTAACTCACCTACCTGAAACACATCCTGCAGGGGGTTGGCGTCCTCATCTTCAATACTGGCTTGTCGCACAGCTCTGGTTTCCATGTAGAGCAATACTGCGCCATCGCCTGCCGCAGCCACTTTAGCCATCGCCATCTGTGCTTTAGCAGTACGGCTTTCAACTTTTGCGACAACCACAACGCCACTGACTAAGATAGTTAGTGCCGCAATAAACCACAGCAATATAGCCAGCGCCATGCCCTGCTGCGCCCGCCCCGAATTACGGCAACAACGCCCCCCAAGAGACGACCGATTACCGAGGCACTCTCTAGCTAAATTCATGAAGCCACCATGTTAAAGCTTCGCCACGGCGACAATTATAGTGGGCCAAAAGCGCTCCCCTTGGCGTATTTTAATACGCACATGATCCGGCGGGCTGTGAGTTTGCCCACCAAGCCCCCAAAACTCCAGCCAAGGCGCCGCTCTGTTTTCACGGTAACTAATTTCAAACGCCGTTATATTCGAGGCAAGCACGTAGGCTTTGCCCTCACTGGCCGACCGCACATCGGTTATAGGCCGCTCCTGCAATTGCACAACCAGCTGGCCGTTATCGTCAACATGCAGCCGCAATGATGTTATTCCGCCGCTGTGCCCCGGAATCGGTAAGGGAGCAGCAAACAGCAGCTGGCTGTTATTGCCATAAAAATATTGCCCCAAAGGGCGGCCCGTTTCGTACACATAAACTGGTTTTGCCTGCTCCAGAGTGCGCCGAATAAACCGGGTAACAGCTCGCATCTCGGCAACGCCTTGCGCGTGTTCTTGCACACGCTGACGGCTAACACTCAGGGTTTGCATGGCTGTTACGGTTGCCAGCACAATTAACGACAGTACTGTAATGGCAACCACCACCTCGACGAGCGTGAAGCCTTTAGACTTTGAGCGCCTCATTCAAGCACATCCACCGGAACAACCGAGTCCAATCTATATTGCCTGGGGGTGCGCCCCAACCCCCAAGCCACAGATACGCTGACATTATATAAACGTGGCTCGTTTGCCTGATCGATTACCACAGGGTTACTGCTAATCTGCCAACGAAATCCGTCTTCGGTAACGCCGCTCTCACTGCCCCCCTCCGGAGCCACAGAGCTATGATCCGCCAGCACAGTTTGCGCGACCATCACAGCGTAGGCATATTCTTCACTCACGTTAACCGTGCGGGCGGCGCTACCGGTTGCCTGGTAGAGCATACCCAAAGAAATGCCCAATATAGAGACCGCCACCATCATTTCAAGTAGCGAAAAACCTGACTGACAAGGCCTCATTAGGCGACGACTCATATGCCGTCCTCATCCGCGGACAGCTGCTTGACCTCGCCAAGTAACCACCCAACATTTAGGGTTACCGTCTGGCCGGTGTCGCGCGTTAGCGTTATTGCACCACCCGAGGAGCTGCCATCGGGGTAAAACTGAATTGCCGCCGTGTCAGCATCAGGACGAAGCTCGGCGGCTGACCTCACATCAATGGCAATATGTTCCGGCAACACCTCAACGCGATCTCCCACACTCACCTGCCGCGCTTTTGGCTTAATCAGTACCACCATTGTGGCACCTGTAGTGCTGGCTTGGTAACGCCCGGTTTCTAGCAGAGACTTAACATCGGCCACAGCGCCACGGTACTGCATGCTGGCATACATTTTACTGGCCGCGGGAACCGCTGCCGCCATCAAAACGGCGGCAATAGCCAAAGCCACCATCATCTCCAGCAAAGTAAAGCCGTAAACGGTGCGTGGATTGACGAGCCGAGTGTTCATTGCGGGCTTAATTACAGCTGCCAGTTGCCAATGTCTTCGTTATCACCTTCACCACCGGCTTTGCCGTCGGCCCCAAATGAGTAGATATCAAATTCAGCCTGCTCACCGGGAAAGCGGTAATGATAGTTGTTGTTCCAGGGATCTTGCGGTAGCTCGTTACGCTTTAAATAAGGGCCATTCCAGCCGGTGACATTACCGGGGTTAGCCACAAGTGCCTCCAACCCCTGCTCGGACGTAGGAAAACGTCCCGTGTCCAGACTGTAAATCTCCAGGGCCGATTCAAAGTCACGAATCTGCACTTTCGCGGTTTTCGCCTTTGCCCCACCTAACTGGTTTAAAACCCGGGGGCCAACCAAGCCCGCCAACAAACCGATAATGGCCAACACCACTAACAGCTCAACCAAAGTAAAACCGCGCTGATTTCTGTTGCTCATACCTAATACCTATTTCACTTAAACGTATTTGTTTGTTACGCCGCCAAATCGTTAACGGATAATATCCCCATTAAAATCGCCACAATAATAAACCCAATCATGCCGCCCATGCCCAAAATTAAAATGGGCTCTAATAAGGTAAGGCTGCGCTTAACACCGCTTGAGACTTCATCGTCATAAACTCGCGCAAGCTCCAGCAGCATTTCATCTAAGCGTCCGGACTCTTCACCTACACGAACCATTTGAATCATCATCGGTGAGAACATCTTCGCATCTGCCAGTGCCTGCGACATACGCCCGCCACGCTTTACCTCGGGCGAGAGAGACTCCAGCGCACCCCTGACAACGCCATTCCCCACAGTGGATACGGCAATATTTAACGATTTTAAAACCGACACACCACTGGCCTGTAATGTGCCCATGGTGCGGGAAAAGCGCGCTATTTCATATTTAAAGGCGACAGCGCCTAAAATCGGTAACTTCAGTACCGTTTTATCCAGCCAGTGTTTACCCTGAGGCTTGCGCAGCCAACGACGGGCTACCCAAACAAAGCCCGCCACAAACAAAATAATCAACCAACCGTAATGCTTAATCGCCTCACCACCGGCAATAACCCACTGTGTGAGAAGCGGCAACGCATCGCCCATATCCTCAAACAGCGCTTCAAACTGGGGTACCACAAACCCCAGCATCACCAACACCGAAATTACCGCAATCACCGCCAAAATCGCCGGGTAAATAAGCGCTGAAACAACGCTGGAGCGCACTTGTTTAGAGCTTTCAAGTTGCGCGGCTAAACGCGCCAAAACACCCGCCAGGTTACCACTCGCCTCACCCGAGCGAACCATGCTGATATAAAACTCATCAAAGTAATCCGGCTGATCCTGCAACGCCTGACTCAGCCCCTTACCACCTTTAACCGTTTTTAACAGGCTCTCGATAACGCCCCGCAACGCGGGAGTCGCGCTCATATCTATAAGGACTTTAAGGGCGCGATCGATAGGCAACCCAGCTCGCAGCAAAACGGCCAGCTCACTGGTAAATGACAATACCTGATTGGGGCCAAACTTTGCCCGCCCACCCACACTGGGGCGCTCGCCCAGATCGGCGCTTAGGGTTAATACGACAAGCCCCTGGCTACGTAAGTCGCGATTGGCAACATCGTTCGACGCAGCCTCTAGCGTTCCGCTAACGACGCTGCCATCAGCTCTCGCTGCCTTATAATGAAAACTAGGCATAATCTATGGGGCACCAGATATTATTTAATGAACCGACTCAAAAGAATACTCGCTTGTCGCACTAAGAGCCACGCCGCTTGTTAGTGGGCCTATAATCACGCATGACGAATCTTAACTAGGATGCGATATCAACGCTTTCGTTCTGATCTTGGGTAACTCGCAAAACCTCTTCCAGCGATGTTTCACCGGCAGCCACTTTGCGCAATCCATCTTCAAACAGCGTTAGCATGCCGCTTTTACGCGCAGTTTCATGCAACTGGGTGGCATCATAGCCCGCCTGAATAGCTCTGTGCATCGCACCATCCATAACAAACAATTCATGAATAGCGGTGCGCCCCCGATAACCGGACTGCTTACACTCAGAGCAACCTTGCGGCACATAAATTTGTGAGTTGCCCTCGGCCAAAAAGCGATCCAGACCAAGCCGTTTAGCCTCTGCCATATCAACCGTTTGCCCAGTTCGACAGCTTTTACACAAAGTGCGAACCAAACGTTGCGCCAAAACGCCATTGACCGACGATGTAATGAGGTAGCGCTCGATCCCCATATCCTCTAAGCGGGTAATAGCACCGGCGGCGGTATTGGTATGCAACGTTGAAAGCACCAAGTGCCCTGTTAACGCCGACTGCACCGCGATCTGAGCGGTTTCGCCATCGCGCATCTCACCGATCATGATGATGTCCGGGTCTTGTCGCAAAATGGCCCGCAAAGAGCGCGCAAACGTAAGCTCAATTTGCGACTGAACCTGAATCTGGTTTACACCATCAAGCTGATACTCAACCGGATCTTCTACCGTAATGATTTTGAGCTCGCTGGCATCAAGGGTTGCCAAAGAGGCGTACAGAGTGGTTGTCTTACCCGAGCCGGTGGGCCCGGTAACCAGCAAAACCCCGTGGGGCTTGGCCAGTAAATGACGGTAGCTCTTTAGTGTGTTGCTAGAAAAGCCCATACTCTCAAGGCTTAACTGGATACTCTCGCGGTCAAGCACCCGCATAACAATACTTTCACCGTGTACCGTTGGGATGGTAGACACCCGCAAATCAAGCTCGTGCCCCTTAACCCGGGTCATGATTCGGCCATCCTGAGGCAGGCGACGTTCGGCGATGTTCATGTGAGCGAGCAACTTAATACGCGATGCAATAGCGGGCGCAAGCTCAAGCGCCGGGGCGTCAGGCGTATCCTGAATCACACCATCTACGCGATAGCGCAAGTGCAAAGCTCCGTCAAACGGCTCCACATGAATATCTGAGGCACCTAAATCCAGCGCCCGATGGATAATTTGATTCACCAGGCGAATGACCGGCGCCTCGCTGGCCAGGTCTTTTAAGTGCTCGACAAACTCGTCATCATCCACCCCACCAAGAGTGGCCTCATCTGCGTCGTCTTCATCTTCACCGGTCACCTGACGGGCATTCAGGGCACTGGCCACATCAGCCTCTAGCCCCAGATGCACCGCTACTTGACCGCCCAGAGCCATCTTAAGCGCTTTTTGAATATAGTCGTCTTGCGGTACAACCGATACAAACTGCCAGAGATTAGCGGCCTCAGAGGGAGCCGATACGGGCGCCACGCCATTGCTCAGTAAAAAACTCTCGGACAACTGGGCAACCTCGATAGGCTCCGCCGGGTAATCCGACTCAGTGAGTAGCCGCACACCTAACAGATCAACCAAGGCGTGCGCCACATCCTGCTCGGCGACGAGGCCAAGTTTAACCAACACCTGCCCCAAATAGCCGCCCATCTCCGACTGAGCTAAAAGTGCACGCTCGACATCCCGCGCCGACAGCTTGTTACGTTCAACTAACCACTCGCCTAACATCATAGCTCGTATGCACACCTGTTATTCACCGCACAACTCTCACGCATTACTTACCCTACCGTTGGCCGCAAACTTACAGTAAGTCTGGATCCACATATTCCAGTTCAAGCGCCTTGAGATTCTCTTCATTCAATTCAAACTCTTTGGGCGAGCGGGCCTCCAGAGTCAATTGTGTTCTCAAGTCAGAATCCATACCTTTTTGCAACTTAGCGATAATACGCTCTTTTACTTCTTCAAAGGGCAATGTTCCGGCCGGACGTTCGCCATCAAGGCGAATAATATGATAACCATAGCGGGTTTTAACCGGATCGCTTAAATCGCCTACCTCTTCCATAGCAAACGCTGCATCAGAAAAAGGCTTAACCATGCGCTCTGGCGCAAAATAGCCGAGCGAGCCTTGCTGCTCTAAAGAGCCATTATCGTCAGAGTACTGCTGAACCAACTTCTCAAAAGATTCTCCATCTTTAAGCAGCGCTTGTACTTCATTAATACGCGCCAGCGCTTGCTCGTCGTTACGCTCCTTAGAGACCGCCACAAGAATGTGCGAGACGCTTACCTGGGCCGGGCGTTGATAGCTAGCTTTATTGGCCAAATATTCCTCTTTGGCCAACGCATCCCAATTGGTTTTAGCCATTTGCTCAGCAACCGTATCATGCACATAACGGTTATAAAGCTGACGGTCACGCTCAACATCCAGCGCCCACTGCATCTGCTCATCAACGCTTACACCTTGCTCTTTTGCCATGTTGGCCAGCACGCGAATGGTCATTAAGTTTTCCATTAACCGCGGCACGACGCCGGGCTCGGTAAAACGCTCGGCAGGCAAACCGTGATCAATCCGCTCCTTCACATAGTGGCGCATATCCCCGACGGTAATGGTTACATCACCAGTGGTTAGCAACACATCATCGGCCGTAATATCTTTAGCCGCAACCGTATTACTGACTAAAAAACCGACCAACGCAAAACTGGCAATTGCTGACTTCATTTGCATATTTAGAACCTTTATCCAAACAATGTTACGAGACTCAACTAATAAAGAAAAACGACTTACCAAAAAGCTACACCCGCAACCCCCTTTGCGAATCCAACCCTCTAGAAAGGCGGGCATAGTAACACGCCCCTCTATCCGTCACGACTTTAGCGGCACCTACAGTCAACCAAAACATCAGCTATAGGCGAAACCATGACATATCGCTTCAAAGACAACATATCATTAGCAACGTTCTACCTGGATTGGAACAAAGAAAGAGAACTCAGAAAACTCTTGCCACAAACAATAAAGGCGGACGCCCAGAGGACGCCCGCCTTTGTCACAACCAAAGTGTTTTAATCAAAAGCTTTGGTGATAGAGCGGTATATCGGACAGCCACTGGAACTACTGCATCCTGAGCTCTGTATATTTAGGTAATATTGTTTGTTAGTTTCAAGCTTACAGTAACCACGACGAGACCCTTGCGACATATTAAGCCCTGTCACCTCAGAACCTACACCATGGCAGAATGATACTTTTTGCGAAACCGGCTGACCCGGACACTCAGTAACCCAAGCCTCCATGTTGATGTTGGTGACACCAATTGTCGCAGCAAAATCAACCTTATTCGCCTCAGTCACACTTCCCGATGTTTGAAAGGGCATTGAAGTTATACCATCTTTAATCAGAATACGCTGCTGGCCCAGTGATGTCCCATAAGCATAAGTATTATCCCGACCAACACCGCCAGGCCAAGCACCACACGCACTATCAGGTACAGTACTAGAACTAGACGAGCTGCTTGAGCTGGACGACGAAGAGCTAGGCACACTGCTAGAAGAGGACGAAGACTCAGAACTGTTAGAGCCGCCACCACCAGTAGTAGTAACCACAACACTGAGATCCTGGCCGGTCGAGTTAATCGTTAAGGTATCAACATTAACAGTCTCACCATCAATAGTGAGGGATGCTGCCGTTGCAAACCCAGCGGTACATACAGCGCTTACACACGCCGCAACCAATAATTTTTTCATATTCACCCTCGTATGAAACGTATGTGCCTTCTTAGAGGCATAGTTTTGCCGTTTTTTTGGCGTCAACTCAAGACTTGCAGGTTTTAGGCCAAAGGTTTAAAGCTAACGCTTAAAAACAATCAATTTTATTATATTCGCACATCTGCAAATACCCAATCCCTATTAGGCAAAACTTAGAGCTAGTTGTCAATTTTTTGTACAATTTACAACAACTTTTTGCAATTTTAGGGCAAAAAAAACGCGGCCCGAGGGCCGCGTTTTAGCTACACAATATCTAAGCTGCTATTAAGGAGCAACAGGAGCGATATCGCGAGTGTACTTGTGCACAACTGTGCCAGCGTAGTTCGCCAACACACCGCCTTCCAAAGTACCGTTTTCGAACTTCTGTACTGCAAAACCAACTACTGGTAAACCAGTAAAGGTGTTTGCATCACCAGAAATCTCACGTGGCTCTCGATCACCAGCACTTTCACCTGGGTAGAGCGGATTGGTAAGATCAATAGTGGCCCAACCGTGCTCATAACCATCTTCCAGGTTCAAGCCGTAGGTCAGGTTCTCAGATGAATCCAGAACGCTGCCGCCATTGATTGTCATGATGCTAACTTCAGTACAGAACTGGAAGCCATCAGGAGTTTCAGTAACCTGCGGAGGCAGTGGCGAGAAGTCGATTTCGCCCGGAACTACTGGAGCAGTCGGGAAAGCTTCTTCACGATCGTAGTACTCAATGTCAATATGCTCACACGCTGTGGCGCCATCCCAAGGAGCGTTGAACGGAGCCAGAGCGATTGGCTCTTCAAAGTCATCAGAAGTATCACCCGGGGTGCCGTTATCATTGGTAACAGTCTGGCCATTCACGTAGAAACGCTTGGTGGGCATAGTGATAACCCAGTCAGTTTCTGCGTTCAGAACTTCATCCAGCACGTAGTCGTTAGACAGAGTGTCACGCATAAACAGCGAGCTCACAGTGTCTGCAGTACCAGCAGTAAAATTGTTGGTCGCAACAGAACCCGCACCAGCCACTTCGTCGTAATAGAACACGTCAGAGATCGGCAGAGCCTGAACCAAAGATGGCAGAACGCTACCAGTCGCCTGATTCAACTGAGTATCAATGAAATCATCAACCGCAACAGCATCATAAGTGGCGTTGGTGCCTTCAGCTACGTCGATGATAGACGCGTAACCGTACAGACCGCCGGTAGGAGCAATAACACCTACAGAAGGATCCTCATCCCAAACACCGCCGTCGTTCCAAGCGTTGCGAACCAGATCACAGCTGCGCGGCACACCATCAACGTGGGTCACGGCAGCAGCCGCGTTGAAAGAATCATCAACGTCGTCGGCCGGATCAGAATCTGCCACGTTGCCGATTTCACCCATTTCGATCACTTCTACGTAACCTTCGCGGGTACGAGACAAGCTTTTGTTGGTATCGCTTGACTCGACTGGCTCAGCACCAGAGTTGTCCACTGCATAAGCAAAGTTACGGAAGTCTTCACCTTCTGCATCAATTGCAGGAGCGGTACAAGAGGTATCGTTGGTAACGATTTTAGCAGGCAACTCACCATCGCCAGTGCTCCAAGGCAAAGAGCCATCGTCAGCATTTTCTGACATAGCAACCGCACCAGACCAGTGATCGTAAGGAGACAGGTACAGGTTAAAGTCGAGAACCTCTTGGCTGTTCTCGCCTTCCAGGAAACGAACCTTAACGGCTTTAGCTTCGCCGGTGGTGTTTACCAGGTTGATGTTAGTGAAGTTACCACCGTTAACGGTGTAGTAAGGGAAAATCAGCACCTGGCCCAGGCCGTCTGAATTCAGGTAAGCCGCTTGAGCAGCACCTGATGCACCAGCCAGTCCCGCCAGCATTGCCAAAGGTAGAAGTTTTTTCTTCATTGTCTAGCTCCTAGATTTACAAAGTATCGTATTGTTTTCTGTAAGCGGGCGCGCTACCGCGACCCTATAAACTCGATTTACCACCAGCACATGACCGGCCAGATGCTCGACGAACACCCAATCGCGTTCTAAATTAACACACCCTTTAAACCATAACAATAGCAAAACAAGGTGATTTTGGGCACATAGCTGCCGCCAGAAACGCGCCAAAATCAAAGTTAGACCAAGATCACACTCGGCCAATCAATTTGACTCTATACGCGCCCGTCAACCCACAAGTGGCCTGACCTTATTCCGACGACCGCAGTTTACCCGCACAAAGCGCCTCAGGGAAGCCCCATCAGAAAAAATATCCCCGGCACCGCGGGCAAGCATGTGTCACCGCTCCGGCAAACTATAAGCGAATTTCGTTCCAGCTGCGCTGCTATACTTGTTGCGCCGATTCGCGCAGGCGCCCGATAACCTCTTGGTAGTCTGGCGCGTTAAATATGGCCGAACCCACCACAAAGGTATCCGCCCCCGCTCGCGCAACATCGGATATATTGTGCACTTTAACGCCACCGTCGACCTCCAGGCGAATAGCCAGCCCCGAGTCATCGATCAGGGCACGCGCCTCGCGCAACTTATCCAACGAGTACGGAATAAACGCCTGCCCACCAAACCCCGGGTTAACCGACATAATAAGCAGCAAGTCGAGCCGCGATAACACCTGCCGCGCCACGCTGACTGGCGTACCCGGGTTTAACACCAGGCCCGCTTTGCACCCCAAATCGCGAATTAACTGTAACGAGCGATCCAAATGGCGGGTAGCCTCGGGGTGAATGCTTATAAAAGAAGCGCCTGCCGCCGCAAACGCCTCGATAGTCGCATCCACCGGCTCCACCATAAGGTGCACATCGATAGGCGCCGTAACACCGTGATCACGCAACGCCTGACACACCATTGGCCCGACCGTCAGGTTAGGCACATAGTGATTATCCATCACATCCAAATGAATCATATCCGCCCCGGCGAGCAGCACATCATCACACTCAGCACCCAAGCGGGCAAAGTTAGCACTCAGCACCGAGGGTGCTATTAATATCTCCTGAGCCACTGGCCCTCCCATCATTTATTAGCTGCCGGCAGCACAAGTACCGCCTATGCATATTTTGTCACTCTGTTACGGTTTGCGTCACCCAGCAGCCTACAGCTGCGCATAGCAATCGACTGGGGTATCCAGCATAATCCGAGCCAGCTACCTCTTATCAATTTGAGTTTGTTACACCCATGCACACCTTTATACCCACACTGCACGGACTAAGAGGCATTGCCGCCATGGCGGTGGTGCTTTTTCACTGGGATGCACTATTCCCCTCCTTTAGTGAAAAATTTGGCACTCTCACACTTGCCGGCAGCCAGTGGAACCTATTTATGCAGATTGAGTTCGGCTGGCTGGGCGTGCCGCTGTTTTTTGTGTTATCGGGCTACCTATTGGGCGGCCAACTAAAACAACAGGAACTGACGGGGGCAAATTTACGCCACTTTTGGCGACGCCGTATTTTACGTATTTACCCGGCAGTCTGGTTGCAACTGGCCATACTAGCTCTAGCCTCCTGCTGGCTACCGAGCCTCTTCCCCGCAACCTCAGCGCCCGAGTTGATCCGCAATGCACTGCTGTGGGTCAACATGCCCCCCTGGATGACCAGGCCAATCAACGGCATGTGGTGGACCCTCCCCATCGAGCTATCCTTCTACATCGCACTACCACTGTTAATTCTACTACAGCGGAAAATAGGCTGGGTCGCCACAACTATCACCTGCGTTGCACTGGCCATCATTTGGCGCTACGGCGCCATAGAAGCGCTCCAAGCTGACCATTATGCACAGCACTTACCGGTTCTCGATATGCTGCCAGGCAGTATATCGTCATTTGGTGCCGGGTTTGCCATCAGCTTTTTAAACCTCCGCTGGAGCAAGCAACAGTGGTGCGCCACCTGCATTGGTGCAATGGGTGTGTATTTAGCACTTGAGTACTGGCTGCTGAGCTATAAAGAAGTGTACTGGAGCGGTCACTGGCTACTGATTATCTGGCCCCCTTTGATTGGACTCACGACTGCCGCACTGGTGTATTGTGCTATTCACCCACAATGCCGCGGCATAATATTGGGGAGCCGACCTTTAGTATGGCTAGGGGAGATTAGCTTTGGAATTTACCTGTGGCACTTTCCGGCACAACAAGCGCTTCTATCAATTGCACCCGACTACTGGAGCACTCCCGCCACCAGCGCTTTAGCACTTACCCTTTGCCTACTCATAACACTACCACTGGCAGCAATAAGCTATTACTGGGTCGAAAAACCTATTATGGGCTGGCGCAAAACCCGATCAACCTAATCGCCGCCGAGGCGCTACCCCTGCAGCGCCGCCAACCGCTCGGGCGTACCCACGTCGCTCCAGACTCCTGTGTAGACCTCGGCCGAAAGTCGATCGTTAACCGCCACTTCGCGGAACACTTCTGCCAGGCCAAAGCAGGCTCTGCGCTTGGGGTACTCCAGCACCAGCTTTGGCGCCAGCAGGCTAACACCGGCAAAGGTATACCCCTCTCGCCCCCCCAATAGCTGCAAACGGCCGCGCCCATTGACATCAAAGTCGCCTGTTGGCTTAAAGTCAGGGTTGGGCACCAACACCAACCGACCAAGGTCACCCGCCCCCAGCGGCGCCTTAAGCAAACCACTAAAGTCGAAGTCGGTAAACACGTCGGCATTGAGCAAAATAAACGGCGCATCCCCCAATAGCTCTTGCGCATGTAAGATAGCACCGCCCGTTTCCAGGGGCTCTGGCTCGCTGGAGTAAGCCACCTGTAACCCCCACGCAGCACCATCGCCAACGTATTCCTGAATTTGCGACCCGCGGTAGGCGAGATTAATGATCACCTCGGTTACACCGGCGCGAGCCAAGGCCTCTAGGTGATAAGCAATAAGCGGCTTACCGCGAACCGGAATCAGGGGCTTAGGCAGGGTGTCCGTTAAAGGCCGCATGCGTTTACCCAGACCCGCCGCCAATATCATAGCCTTCACAGCAAGCTCCTTACGTCTACATCAAAAGGCGGCTGCGGGCAGTACCAGCTTTGCGCCTCGCACGCCGGCACAATCCGCGCTCGAAACCAGGCGGCAAAATCCTGCAGCTCTGGGTACAGATCGGCCACCTCTTGTACATAGCCAATCACCCGGGGTAAATCCGGCAAATAATTCGATTTGCCATCACGCAGGTGCAACCGGGCAAAAATACCCAGTACCTTTATATGGCGCTGCAGTCCCATCCAGTCGAAGTCGCATAAGAAGTCATCGGCGGAAGTACGCGTCATAATGCCGGCATCCAAGGCCATGTCACCGTAGGCCAGCGCCCAACGGCGCACCTCGGCCGGGGGCAAACGCACATAACAATCGCGTAGCAAAGAGGCCAGATCGTAAGTCACAGGCCCCACTACGGCATCCTGAAAATCGATCACCCCCAAGCTACCGTCGGCCTTAACGAGTAAATTGCGCGAGTGGAAGTCTCGGTGCATCACCACTTGCGGCTGCGCAAGCGCCCGAGCGACCAATCGCCCGAACACAGAGTCCAGCATGGCGACCTCATCGGCACTCAACGTTAAACCCAGTAGCGGCCCAACAAACCACTCAGAAAACAGGCCCAGCTCGCGGCGAATAAAAGCCTCATCAAAAACCGGCAACACAGCGGCATCTGCAGGCGCCTGAGCAATGGCCAGCAAAGTAAACAGCGCCTCACCGTAGAGCATAAGGGCATTATCACCGTCTAACTCAGCACCAAACTCGCGCCGCCCAAAGCTTTCGACCAGTACAAACCCTTGTTCAAGGTCCACCGCGGCCACTTGAGGCACAGCCACGCCGCAGGTGCGCAACAACTCAGCCACATTTAAAAACTGCCGGGTATTTTCGGTAGCCGGGGGGGCGTCAACGGCCAGTAGCGCAAAAGCGTCAGCAATGTTGTAGTAGCGCCTAAAACCGGCATCACCGGAGCGGCGCGTTAAGGTTACTGGCTGCTGTAAAACCTCTCCAACCCACTGTTTTAGGGCAATTTCTCGCTCTCGCTCACTATTCAAACAACCGCACTCCAAGGTAAACCTTTACACTTTCGGCTTAAAATCCTACAGACTAGCAAACTATCTGTCAGCTCACCCTCAATTTACCATTACCAAACTGCAATTACTGCAGCTTTTGCCCCGTGCTTACTCTTTGCCATGCACCCAACGGCACCACCGCCTTAGCGTGTGAATTCGGTTTCCCTAGATGCGCGTTAATGCAGTAGAATGACCGCCTTATATGCGCCGCGGCGAGCGCCTGCTCGCTCGCGATCAAGCGCATTGTCGTATCAGGGCGCCCGTTATTTAAGGATAGTAGAGACCTCTCAATGGCCGATCGAGACCATCACCTCCGTCACCGTTTGCAACGCACCGCCGAATCACCTGGCCTAAAGTTGTCTACTTTTAAAGAAGCGACACTGACCTTTTTAGCGCTCTCGGCGCTAAGCCAGCCCGCTCTCGCCGCCGAGCATGAACATGAGGCCAGTTACGGCCGCATCGACTGGGTGCCGCGCGACCAACTGCTGGAGGAGGAGCTTGAAGAGCTTCCCGCCGGCTGCTGTGGCGCTTACGTTAGCCCTTACCAGTCTGACCCGGATGCCTCTACCATTGAAGAGACTGCCATTGAGGCCAATGCCGACCACACCTCCTCTAGCGGCGGACAAACCATTGTCCTTGAAGGCAATGTGGAGCTGCGCCAAGGGGTGCGAATGCTGCGCACTCAGCGTGCCGAGCTAAACACCGAAACCGGAGACTTAACCCTCGACCAAGAGGTGACCATACGCGAAGACGGCCTGTTGATTTTGGCCGATCAGGCAAAAATGCAACGTGATAGCGGTGATGCGCTGATCGACAACGCCGAGTTCGTCCTGCACGAGTCGCGCCTGCATGGGCGCGCCGGCAAGCTCGAAAAGTTTGGCGACCGACTGATACGCTTAAGCGACGGCAGTTTTACCACGTGCGAGCCAGACCACGAGTTTTGGCGTATGGAGGCCTCCGAGGTGGAAATTCACCCGGACGATAGCTACGGCACCGCCAAGCATGCGCGCTTGCTGATTAAAGACGTCCCAGTGTTTTATATGCCGTATTTGGCCTTCCCCATCGGGGATGAGCGTAAAAGCGGCCTGCTGTTTCCGTCGTTTAGCACCAGCTCGCGCAACGGTATCGAGTACGCGCAGCCCATCTACTGGAACATTGCGCCGCAGATGGACGCCACCATTACGCCACGCTATATGGAAGAGCGCGGCACATTATGGGACGGCACCGTCAGGCACATGTCATCGTACTTTTATACCCAGCTCTCTGGCGGTTTTTTGGCCGGCGACAAAGGTGGCTATGATCGCCGCGCTGAAAACGACATTGCCTCGGGCGAGAAAACCCCCGAAGAGGCCTACCCGCACAGGGGTAAAGACCGCTGGATGATCAACCTTGATCAAACCGGCGGCAAGCGCAGTCGCCTGAAAACCCGTATTGACTATACCGATATCAGCGACGCCGATTACCTGCGCGACATTACCAGTAGCGATATCGATGTATCGCGCCAATCGCGCATTGGCAAGTTTGGCGAGGTCAGCTACAGCGGTGACGCCTGGGAGATAGGCGCCAGCGCCGAGGAAATCCGCTATCTAAACGAGAGGAAACAAAAGCCATACAAACAGCTGCCTCACTTGTTTGCCAGTGGCGACTTTCGTTTTGGCGACTGGCAGCTGGACCTCGACAATCAGTTCACCAGTTTTGATGTTACCGAGTATTACGACCGCGCCACTAACCGCCTGGTGGTCGGCGACCGGTTTAACACCGATTACGGGCTAACTTGGGACAAACGCTGGCAGTGGGGCTTTTTTCGCCCGCGTGTGGGCGTAAAAACCCTGAGCTATCAGCTCGAACAAGCCGATTACGACCCGGAAGGGCGAGAGCCAGATGAGGCCATCTACAACGACTCACCATCTCTGGTGGTGCCGCAGGGCAGCATCGATATGGGGATGTTCTTTGAGCGCTTTGGCAACCTCGGTGGCACCGAGTTTATCCAAACCCTTGAGCCCCGCCTGTTTTACTTTTACAGCGACTACGAAGATCACTCCGAAATCTACTCGCCGCTTAACGACAGCAACAAGTACATTGAGTTTGACACCAAGTACGTCACCTTTGATTACAACCAGTTGTTTCGCACCACGCGATTTTCCGGCTACGACCGTATCGACGACGCCAACCAGCTCAGTGCGGGCTTAACCAGCCGGTTTATCTCTCCGGTAACCGGGCTCGAGCACCTGGAGCTGAGCGTGGGCCAGATTTACCGCTTTAAGGCGCCTCGCGTCGCCCTTAACCCCAATCGCCAACCCGAGGAAGAAACCTACGCCGAGTCTGAGTTTGCCGGTCGTATCGCCGCCCGGGCGGGGGATTACCTGCAAGCGAGCGGCGATGTGCTGTACGATCAGCATAAAAGCGAAGTGTCTAATGCCAGCGCCACCATTGAATACGCCGATGACTCAGATCGCCTGGTAAGCGTTACTTACACCTACAAACGCAATGTGCGCGAGCTGGATATTGACGACGAGGTAGATCCAGCGCTGCGGCTTGACCGCAGCCGTAACCAGCTGGATGTGGGCGCCTTTATCCCGGTAAGCAATAGCTGGAGCCTTATCGCCCGGGCCAACTACGATTTAACCTACGAGCAGGAACTCGACACCTTTGCCGGGTTCGAATACAGCGACTGCTGCTACCGGGTACGCCTGGTGTGGCGCAAATGGCTAAATTTTGACTACAACGACAGCACGGTGCTAGAAACAGTAGAGCCAGACGATTATGACGATGGTATTTTTATCGACATACAGCTCAAAGGACTGGCCAGCATCAGCGAGCGCGTTGGTAGCCTGTTGGGTAAAACCATTTTGGGCTACGACGAACGCGAACAAAACTTACGATAAACAAACAGTGATCACTATGAAAAAAGCAAGCTTGGCAGCCCCTCTCATCCAATGGGTTGGCACCCTCACAATCAGCGTTGCCGCGTCTCTCGCACAGGCAGAAACCCAGATTCTCGACCGCGTGATTGCCGTAGTCGATCAGGGCGTGGTTTTGCAAAGCGAGTTTGATGAACGTAAAAACTCTGTTTTACAGCGGCTTCAGGGGCAGTACGAACAACTTCCGCCCATGGACGTACTGGAGCAACAAATTCTCGACCAGCTGATTCTAGAGCAGCTGCAGCTGGAGGAGGCCAGCCGCTATGGCATGGAGATATCCGACCAGCAACTGAACCAAACACTGCAGCAAATCATGGCCAACAACGGCTTTTCGTCGCTCGACGAGCTAGCGGCCGACCTCGCCAGCGAGGGCATGTCGCTTGAGCAGTTACGCGAAAAAATACGCCGTGACCTATTGATCAATCAGGTTCAGCAAGGCGTGGTCAATAACCGGATTCGGGTTACCGAGCAAGAGATCAACAACTTTCTCGCCTCTAGCGACGGTAAATTTGCCACCTCGCCCGACTATCACCTGGGCCATATCCTGATCAGCGTTGCCTCTTCTGCCAGCCCGGACGATGTGGCTGAGGCCGAAACCAAAGTCAATAACATTTACCAGCAGCTGCAAAACGGCGAGAGCTTTAGTCAAATGGCCATCGCTCACTCAAACGACCAAACGGCTCTGGAGGGGGGCGATCTTGGCTGGCGCAAACTGGCGCAATTGCCCGAGCTGTTTAGCGACGTGGTAAGCGATCTCGACGTAGGCGAAGTGTCCGAGCCGATTCGCTCGGGGGCCGGTTTTCACCTGATTAAAAACATCGAGCAGCGCGGCGGCGGCGAGCAATTGGTGCAACAAACCAAAGCCCGTCACATCCTGATCAAGACCTCCGAGATCATGGACGATGAAACCGCCAAAGAAAAGCTCACCGAGCTTAAAGCCCAAATTGAAAACGGTGCCGACTTTGCCGAGCTCGCCCGGGAAAACTCTGAGGATATCGGCTCGATGCTCGAAGGCGGCGATTTAGGCTGGGCCAGCCCCGGCATGTTTGTGCCGGCGTTTGAAAATGCCATGGCCACCACCGAAATCGATGAAATTACCGGCCCTTTTAAAAGCCAGTTTGGCTGGCACATACTGCAGGTTACCGACCGCCGCCAAGAAGACATGAGCGATGTGGTGATTCGCAACAAGGCCGCCCAAATGATGCGCGAGCGCCGCTTTGACGAAGAGCTGCAGGTGTGGCTACTAGAGCTGCGTGAAAATGCGTATCTCGACATCAAGGGCGTCGACGAAGACAGCGACGATACCGAAGAGGACAGCGGCGCTTAATGAGCCGACCTATCGCACGCATCGCCATCACCCCCGGGGAGCCCGCAGGCATTGGCCCCGATTTAGTGCTGGCGCTAAGCAAAGCCGCGGGCCCCGACGAGCTGATCGTTATCGCCGACCCGGCACTGCTCAAGGCGCGCGCCGAGCTGTTAGGGGTTAGAGTTGATATCGTCACGGTTAACGCTGACGACCCAGCCCGTACCCCGAGCGCCGGAACGCTGCATGTATTGCCGGTCGCGCTGGCCGCTCCGGTCATACCCGGTACGCTCAATAGCGATAACGCAAACTATGTACTTAGCACTCTCGATGCCGCCATTGACGGCTGCCAAGCCGGGCATTTTGATGCACTGGTAACGGGCCCTGTACACAAGGGCGTTATCAACGACGCCGGCGTCGCCTTTAGCGGACACACCGAATACCTCGCTGAGCGCACCGCTACGGCCCGCGTCGTTATGATGCTCGCCACCGAAGGGTTGCGAGTGGCTCTGGCCACAACGCATATTCCTCTCCGGGAAGTGGCCGATGCGATCACCGGCGCATTGCTGCGAGAAATTATTAGCATTACCGCGCACGACTTGCAGCGTAAATTTGGCATTGCCCAGCCGCGAATTTTGGTGTGCGGATTAAACCCCCACGCCGGCGAAGGCGGGCACCTGGGCCACGAAGAAATCGACACCATCGAGCCGCTGCTGACAAGCATGCGCGCGGAGGGCTACGATTTAACCGGGCCATTGCCGGCCGACACCCTTTTTACGCCTAAATACCTGCAAAATGCCGATGCTGTGCTGGCCATGTACCACGACCAGGGTTTGCCGGTGCTTAAGTATCAAGGCTTTGGCCGGGCGGTTAATATTACCCTGGGCCTGCCCATCATTCGCACGTCGGTCGACCACGGCACAGCGCTCGATCTGGCCGGTACAGGCAGTGCCGATCACGGCAGCTTGCTAACCGCCATCGATTACGCCCAAACCATGATTCACGCCCGGCGCGAGACCAACCAATGAAATCATCTTTTACCCCCGGCTCGCCCCATCGCGCGCGCAAACGATTTGGCCAAAACTTTTTAGTTGATCACGGCGTGATTCAGCGTATAGCCAGTACCATACGCCCGCGCCCGGGCGAGACTATCGTTGAGATTGGCCCCGGCCAAGGCGCCCTAACCGAGCCTCTGGTGGCCAGCGCCGACACCCTACATGTCATCGAGCTTGACCGGGATCTAGTCCCTTGGTTGCGGGTGCGCTTTGAAAAATACCCTGGGTTTACGCTACATCAGGCCGACGCGCTAAAGTTTGACTTTGCCAGTCTTGAGGGCACCGACAAGCCATTGCGGATTGTCGGCAACCTACCCTACAACATCTCAACCCCGCTGATATTTCATCTGATCAGCTTTGCCGATAAAGTGCAGGACATGCACTTTATGCTGCAAAAAGAGGTGGTCAAACGGCTCGCCGCCAGCCCCGGCGAAAAAGCCTTTGGCCGGCTGTCGGTGATGGTGCAATACTACTGTCGGGTAGAGCCATTGTTTGACGTACCACCTGGCTCGTTTGACCCGGCGCCCAAAGTCGATTCGGCCATTGTGCGTATTACGCCTTATCGCGAACTGCCGCACACGGTAGGCAATATTAAAACACTGGAGAAGCTCGTTACGGCAGCCTTTGGGCAGCGCCGTAAAACTCTGCGCAACGCCCTTAAAAGCATTCTCGATGTAGCTGATATGGACGAACTACCCGTGGACATCACAAAGCGAGCCGAGCAACTCACCATGGCCGAGTTTATCGCCCTGAGTGATGCCATCGACGAGCGCCTAAAGGACTCTAAGTACAGCGAACATGACTCATAACACCAACGCAATGACTAACGATATCGCCATTGAGGTCGACACCGGTTTTTTAGCCGAGCAGTCGCAGCCCGAGCAACAGCGCTATGCATTTCGCTACACGATTACCATCCGCAATCGCGGTCAACAGCCGGCGCAACTGTTAAGTCGTCACTGGGTAATTACCGACGCGAATGATCAGGTACAAGAAGTACAAGGGCTGGGCGTGATCGGAGAACAACCTAACATCGATGCCGGCGACAGCTATACTTACAGCAGCGGAGCGATACTCGCAACGCCTGCAGGCATTATGGAAGGCTCCTATGAGTTTTGCCTGCCGGACGGTCGGCGCTTTAATGCCCCGATCCCGGCGTTTGCCCTGGTGCCACCCGGTGCCCTGCACTGATTCCCTTACATTAACGCGGCTCTAACGTTACCAATAGACCATGAGTACTTACGCCATTGGCGACATACAGGGTTGTCTGGACCCACTGCTAAGACTGTTGGATAAAATTAAATTTGATCCAACGTATGATCGGTTATGGATTGCCGGCGACTTGGTAAACCGTGGCCCCAGTTCGCTTGCCACACTGCGCTATCTTTATTCGCTGGGCAATGCGGTCACCGCCGTGCTGGGCAATCACGACTTGCACTTTATTGCCGTGGCCTACGGCCATAAGCGCAAAAGCTCATTCGACACTCTCGACCAGCTGTTACGGGCCAACGATTGCGACGAGCTCATCGACTGGTTACGCCATTGCAAGCTATTACACACCGACCCGGCACTCGGTTATACCATGGTGCACGCGGGTATCCCGCCTATCTGGAATCTGGAACAAGCCACCGCGCACGCCCGCGAAGTCGAGACCATGCTGCAAAGCGATTACATCAACGACTTTCTGGCCGACATGTATGGCAACAAACCCTGCCAGTGGAAGAACAAGCTGATTGGCAACCCACGGCTGCGTTTAATCACTAACTATTTTACCCGCATGCGCTTTTGCAGTGCAGAGGGTGAGCTAGACCTTAACAATAAAACCGCGGTAAGCAGCAATGATTTTTTGCCCTGGTTTGCGCACCCGCATCACGCCTGCAGCCAAGAGAAGATTATTTTTGGGCACTGGGCGGCGCTTGAGGGGCGGGCTGCAGCAGCCAATGTTATCGCGCTGGATACCGGCTGCGTGTGGGGCGGCTGCTTAACCGCCCTGCGTCTGGAAGACGGCGAGATGTTCCGCACTCGCTGTGCAAAAACATAAGATCAGCTTACAGCTTTGTTCGGTCATTCGAGCACGACTTAAATACCGGTGCCGTTACTGCGATACGATGGTCCCGCTCGTTATCTGTGCTGTTTACTTGTCAGCTTCAGCCACAACACAGTTTCGGCCCGCTTCTTTAGCGCGATACAACGCATCATCGGCGGCTTTAAACAACTGCTCGATAGTGCGCCCACCGGCTAAGGTAGCCACACCAAAACTCGCCGTCACCTGTAAGCTCTGATCAAATTTATGCCCGGCAATCATCACCCGAACTTTCTCGGCAATATGTTGTGCGTAATGAATGCGGGTATTGCGGCATACCAGCACAAACTCCTCGCCGCCCCAGCGGGCAAATAAATCGGTCTCGCGAATATGCTCTTTAACCAAGGCCGATATCCCCGCAAGGATATCATCGCCAACCGCATGCCCATACTGGTCATTGATACGCTTAAAGTGGTCGATATCCATCATCACAATCGACAGCGGCTGAGCACTGTGGCGCCATGCCCAAAGGCCGACTTTGATCGCCTCCTCGATACCGTCGCGATTAAACGCCCCGGTAAGTGAGTCCATTTTTACTTTTGCCTCTAACTCGCGTGAGCGGCTATCCAGCAGCTGATTGACCTCAATCAGCTCTTGCTCGCGCCTCTTGCGTTCCCGAACTTCACCGGTAAGCTCCAGTATCCGATACCCCAGAAACAGCAAAATCAATACAGCCCAGACAACAATAATAGTCAGATACCAGTCCTCGGTATCAAGGCGCTGGCCAATAAACTCAAGTCGGCGCATTACAAAATGATGTTCGCCCGGCAAATGCCCTGACCCGGTCTGCAGCTCAAGAGCCACGGTATTATCAAATTCGGGATGACTTAAATTGGGTGGGATAGCTTTCTCACGCAGCCACCAATTGGCCACAAAAAAGTCGTCAAAGCTAAACTCGTAATAGTTTTGTCCGGGAGTGGGCGAAAATTCTAGCTGATTGTATTTTGTGGTGGTGTCATCGTCCTCACGGCTGTAACGGGGATCATAGTTGCGCAGAAAAATACGGACACTGTCGTTTGGCCCTGTGTAATCGAGCCAAATCTTAACGCGTCGATAACGGCTAAAATCTACCCCCTGCGTATGGCTTGGTGTCAGCTGCACCACAAATCCACAGTGCGGATACGCAAAGCCATTGCGCAAATGACAACGCCATTCGTAGTAATCGCCTGAGTTGGCCAGCAGTTCTACCTCGCTGCGCCCTCCCGACGGGGAGTCGTCGTGCAGCCGGCTGTCAAACCCTTTATCGGGAGTAACCACAAAGGTTTCCAGCAAGACCCACCGCTGCCCCACAATCGCCAACGCCGTCAGTACAACCAGCACGAGCAGCGCTTTTTCAAATCGCATTTTTGTTGGCATAATCGGCCTCGAACCACAGCTAAAAGCGAATGCTCGCTTTAGGTACCAGATTATTTTTATTATAGGGCAGTAAATGCGGCTGTTATCGCCGACCCTGATCCCGGGTGTTAGCGCATTAACCAGACAAGCTTACGGGTCAGCGGGGCACCGTAAGCCATATTCAAGGTCGCTTTCTACGCTTAGCAACGCACTTCTCAGCCTGTATTAGCGTTACTTTACCCTACCCTAATCAATAGGGCGAGCCACCAGCGCGGCCTTATATGGGCTCTGGACGGTAACACGTTAATAGACGGAGGCATTAAAGACAAAACCCAGAGGCGGCTGGACGCCTCTGGGCAAGGGGTTTGAAACTTACACTGAAGCCCGGCTTTAGTAGCCAAGCTCCCACAGATCGTCACAACCGAGCTGATTCTTAAGCCTGCGGCGTTCCAGGCGATCTTCCAGCTGACGCCGTATGGTTAGTTGCCGCAGGTTACTTTCTTTGGCAGTTGCGACTGGAGTATCAGAGTCCAACTCTCTGTCATCATCCAGCAGGGTATCGTCATCGTGATCCACGGACATAAGCTTTACCTCGTAACAATAGCGGAGTCGCGAACAAACATCGATGAGCTGACTAGAGGGCACCCCTAAGCTCACAATCGCTATTTACCACAGTTTTTTGACATTACCTAGCTTTTTTCCTAGGGTCTAAACAGCGATTTGTTTGAGCACTAACGGTTTCCACAATCACCGACGATTAGACACAAGCATCCCCGGTGACTTAACTGCTATAGTGACCTGAAGTGAGGTTCCGACTCTTGAGGTAGTAACAACGCATGACCGAGAAGCTAAATCACTCTGTTGGCTGGCGCGAGTGGGTACATTTACCTGATTTGGGTGATGTGAACATCAAAGCCAAGGTAGACACAGGCGCAAAGACATCCGCTCTACACGCTTTTTTTGTCGAGCCATTTGAGCGCCACGGCGAGCCCTGGGTTCGCTTTGGCCTGCACCCCGTACAAAAGTGTGCAGAGCCAGAGGTGATTTGTGAAGCTCGGGTACACGATCAGCGTGAAGTTACCGACTCGGGCGGGCACAAAGAGGTGCGGTACGTTATTGAGGCGGCGCTGGCGATCGGAGGGCAGACCATCCTGACTGAGATGACTCTGACCAACCGCGACACCATGACATTTCGCATGCTGCTCGGGCGCAACACCTTAAACGGGCACTTTACCGTCGACCCGCAACAGTCATTTCTGTGTGGTGGTGACAAGTTTCAGGCGCCGTGATTCGCTCAATTGCCTCACCAGCGCCGCGCCGCCACCGTTAAATTTAATTAGGACTCTAAATGAAAATTGCCATTTTATCTCGCAATGCAAAACTCTATTCAACCCGCCGATTGATCGAGGCTTGCGAAGCGCGAGGGCACGAGCCTCACGTGATCGACATCCTTAAATGCTATATGGATATCACCCCCTCAAAACCAGCCATTTGGTATCGCGGCCAGGAGCTTGAAGGGTTTGACGCCGTGATTCCGCGTATCGGCGCTTCGGTTACCCACTATGGCCTGGCGGTGATCCGGCAGTTTGAAATGATGGGGGTCTACTGTCTTACCGAGTCTGTAGCGCTAGGGCGCTCGCGGGACAAACTACGCGCGTTGCAACTACTGTCGCGCAAGGGGCTTGGCATGCCTCGTACCAGTTTTGCCCACAATGTTCACAACACCAAAGAGCTGATTCAATTGGTGGGTGGCGCACCTTTGGTCGTTAAGCTCTGTGAAGGCACTCAGGGCCGCGGCGTGGTGCTGGCAGAAACCGCCAAAGCCGCCGAGAGTGTGATCGAGGCGTTTCGCGAATTACGCGCCGAGTTTTTGGTGCAAGAGTTCATCAAAGAGGCTGGCGGCAGTGATATTCGCTGTTTAGTGATCGGCAATAAAATTATCGCCTCTATGCAGCGCACAGCGCCCGATGGCGAGTTTCGCTCTAACCTGCACCGCGGTGGCAGCGCACAGCTGGTCAAACTGCGCCCCAATGAGCGCACCACCGCCATTAAAGCGGCACAAACCATGGGGCTAAAGGTCGCCGGGGTCGACATACTGCGCTCCTCGCGAGGCCCGCTGATTATGGAGGTTAACTCGTCACCGGGCCTGGAAGGTATCGAGGGCGCCACGGGCAAAGACGTCGCCAACGAAATCATTAAATACATCGAGGAGAACGCTCGTCCGCACGCCAACCGAACCAAAGGTAAGGGCTGATCATAGATGGCGCTGAATCATACGGTCACCATCGGCGGTGAGCAGGTCCTGCCGGGGCAGACCAAAAGCATCGATATCCCGCTCGCGGCTATGTACACCCACACCGATGTAGGTTTAACGGTTCATGTGATCAACGGCAAGCGGCCGGGCCCCTGTTTACTGCTTACCGCCGCCGTACACGGCGATGAGATCAACGGGGTTGAGATTATTCGCCAGGTCATCGGCAGCAAACAGCTCAGCAAGCTACGCGGCACGTTGCTGGCGATTCCGGTGGTGAATGTCCACGGGTTTCTTAATCAGTCTCGCTACCTACCCGACGGCCGCGACCTAAACCGCTGCTTTCCGGGCAGCCTAAAAGGCTCTTTAGCGGGCCGTGTGGCTTACACATTAATCGATGAGATTCTGTGCCATGCCAGTCACTGCATCGACTTACACACTGGCGCCCGGCACCGCTCTAACCTGCCGCAAATACGTACGGACTTATCGCAGGCCGATACTCAGGCGCTAGCGCTAGCGTTTGGCTCGCCGGTGATTCTGGATGCGCAGTTGCGCGAGGGCTCACTGCGCCAAGCTGCCGCCGAAAGAGACATTCCATTTTTATTGTACGAGGCGGGTGAGGCGTTACGCTTTGACGAATTTAGTATTCGTGCCGGTACTCGAGGAGTGATTAATATCATGCGCGAGCTGAATATGCTGCCGCGCAAAAGCCGGCCCGCTAAACCCGCCGCCGTCACAATTGCCGACGACAGCCGCTGGGTGCGAGCGCCGCACAGTGGCGTGATGCGATCGATGGTTCGGCTAGGGGCCCGGGTAACCAAAGGCACCGTGCTCGCCTATATTGCCGATCCGGTAGGTTTAGGGCAAAAGGCCGTGCTCGCACCCGCGGACTCGATTGTTATCGGTTTAACTAACTTACCCCTGGTGCACGAGGGCGAAGCGCTGTTTCATTTGGCAAATTACAGCAAAAAGATACATCAGGTCGCCGACCAGGTGGCCAGTTTTCACGACACCTTCGGCACGGCCGGGGATGACGACGAGCCGTTTTTTATTGGTCAGGACGACTCACTGGAAGACTAACACAGGGGCTATGCCAAGCCTCGCAGCGTTACGACATTGGCGTTAAACGAGAACTCGCCACTGGCGTTAAAGTGCTCGGCAAAGCTTTCACAGGCCATTGGTTTTGCGTAAAAGTAGCCTTGCGCCTGATCACAGCCCTGCTCTCTTAACCAATCAGCCTGCTCCACCTGCTCCACGCCTTCCGCCACAACGGTTAGCTGCATATTGTGGGCCAGCGCGATAATCGATTTGGCGATGGCAGCATCGTTACTGTCCAGCGGTAAATCGTGGATAAAACTGCTGTCGATTTTGAGCTTATTAATTGGGAAGCGTTTTAAATAAGCCAGCGATGAGTAGCCTGTGCCAAAATCATCAATCGAGAGTGACAGCCCCATTTGGTGCAATTGATTGAGTTGATTGATGGTTTCGCCCGCGTGCTCCATGGCGCAACTTTCGGTGATCTCCAGCTCCAGGTATTCGGCCGGAAGCCCGGTTTCACGCAAGATGGTGGCAACCTTCCCGGGAAAATCACGTTGGCGAAATTGCCGTGTAGACAAGTTAACGGCCATTTTTGGCACATGCTGCCCGGCATCGAGCCATGCTTTTTGTTGTAAACAGGCGGCTCGCAGCACCCACTCGCCCAGCGGTACAATCAACCCCGTCTCTTCGGCCAGCGGAATAAAATGGGCCGGTGACACCAGGCCACGGTCCGGGTGCTGCCATCTCACTAACGCCTCTACCCCGGTTAACCGGTCGGTATTAAAGTCAATTTGTGGTTGATAATGCAAGGTTAACTGCCCCTGCTCAATTCCACGGCGCAAGTCATTTTCTAGCAGTAAATAATTAACGGCCGTGGCGCTCATTCCAGCAGCGTAAAACTGGCAATTATTTTTACCTGCCTCTTTGGCTTTGTACATGGCGATATCGGCATTTTTTAGCAGCTCGTCGGTTGCCTCGCCGTCATCCGGGTAAACACTGATACCAATACTGGCCGTTATAGAAATTTCGTGGCCCGATACCTCTATCGGACGGGCGATCTGCACCAACAGTTTGTTGGCGACAAATCGAACATCTTCGATGTCATGCACGCCTTCGAGCACCACCACAAACTCATCGCCACCCAAGCGTGCCACGGTATCCATATCGCGCACGCCTTCATTAAGTCGGCTTGCGACGGTTTTCAGCAAGATATCGCCAGCGTCATGCCCCAAGCTATCATTAACGATTTTAAAGCGATCGACATCCAGCAGCATTAACGCCAGCTTACTGCCGGCTCGCGCCGAGCGCGCCACCCCGTGAGAAATACGATCATAAAACAACGAACGGTTTGGCAGTGACGTCAAGGCGTCGTGAAACGCCATGTAATTCAGTCGGGACTGCTGCTCACGAAGCGCACTCTCAGCCAATTTTCTGTCAGACACGTCCGTACAAATGGTGCAAACACCAAACACTTCGCCGCTGCGATCACTGAGCGGAAACTTCACCACCAGATAGGTGTGGATACTGCCGTCTTTGTGCGGCAGGTCGACCTCGGTTTCATAGGGACGGCCACGGTCAAGCGCAGCAGCCTCTACTGATTTTAGCGACTCGACCAGTTGCGCGGGATAAATATCGTGGGCTTTTTTACCGACGAGGGACTCATCACCGATGTTGGCCAGCTGTTTGTAATGCTCGCTGGCCATGACGACGTTGCCATTTAAATCTTTTACCGCGATCAGTGCCGGCGAATAGCGCAAAATCGCGTTTAGGTAGGTTTCGCTGGCCCACAGTGCCCGCTCGGTATCGTTGTTGCGTTCCGATTGTAACGCCAGGGTTCTCATATCGGCGATTTGCCGCACCATCAGTGAGCTAATCAACCAAATCGGCTCTAAGGCCTCAACACTTTGGCGCAACAGGGATTCCGCCCCGGTACACTCAAGGTAAAAAGCGGCGGCCGGTGCATCGATTGCCTCTACCGGAATACAAACACAACTCACCTCACCAATGGTGATGTACTGGCTTTGCGATTGGCTAAAGCCATGAGCGATAAAGTCTGAGGGGAAATTATTAAGTTGCGCGAGAGGAGTGTTAATAGAGTGAGTGGTGGGAGTATTGTCGCCAGCGGCCAAAGCCACAGAGTCGACGTGCAATTCGCCGTCGGCATCAAGCAACAGAGCCGCCCTCACAATGCCGGGGCGCGCGGCAATAAGCCCCACCAAACGCTGAGCGATTTGCTTATGATTAAGTCGCTTAAAGAGCGTTTGATACTTTCTGATCAGCTCAACAGCACTAAGTTTGTGTTGCATAACACTCCACAAGAGATATAACGATTCACATAGCCGTAGCGCACGGCGGAAACCGCACACGCCCTAAAAAGGCCATCGCACCCTGTGGAAAAACCGGTTAAGCCGTTAACCTAGCCTCTCCCCGAACTTGCCCCTTTTATACTCATAAGTTGTGATAATTGGGGGCTTCTAATAACTCCAATTTATTAGAATACGGTCAGCGGCGCAAGTAAAACGATGCTACGGTGCCTTGCAGCACCTTGCACGCCAGGTTACGTGCGCCACATTTTGGTAAACGATCTATAGCAAAGATTCCACTACCTGCAGCAAGGCGTCCGTTTGTTCGTCGGTCCCCACACTAATACGCAAATAATCGCTGATACGGTCACGCTTAAAATAGCGCACTAATATTTTGTGCTCACGCAGTTGCGCAGCCAGTGCCTCCGCATCGATACCGGCAGGCGGCTTCGCAAAGATAAAATTAGCTTGCGAGGGCAGGACGCTAAAGCCCCACCGGCCCAGAGCCGCGGCCATACGTTCACGCGTTGCCACCACCTTGGCGCAACACTCTTTAAAGTAAGCATCGTCTTTTAATGCCGCTGTCGCCGCCCGCTGTGCCAAGCGATCCAACGGGTAAGAGTTAAACGAGTTCTTAACGCGCTCGAGCCCCTCGATAAGATCACGCTGGCCCAAGGCAAAACCAACCCGCATACCCGCCAACGCCCGGGATTTAGAAAAAGTCTGTACTACCAGTAAATTGTCGTAGTGCGGCACCAAACTGGCGGCACTTTGACCACCAAAATCGATATAAGCCTCATCCACTACCACAAGAGTGTCGGGCCGGGCACGCAGCAGCGCCTCAATTTGATCGAGCGCCACGCCCATACCCGTGGGGGCGTTGGGGTTAGGAAAAATAATACCCGCGGCATCGGCCTGATAATCATCCAGGGCCAAACTAAAGTCATCGCGCAATGGGATAGTCGTCGCCGGCACCCCAAACAGCTCGCAGTAAACAGGGTAAAAGCTGTAACTAATGTCCGGGTAAAGCAGCTCTCCCCGCCCCTGAAAAAATGCCATAAACGATTGCGCCAACACTTCATCAGAGCCGTTACCCACAAACACCTGTCCGGCGTCGAGCTGGTAGTAATCGGCCAGCGCCTGTGTCAGCTCAGTGGCGTTTGGGTCCGGGTACAAGCGCAGTAAATCAATCTCGTCCGAGTCAATCGCCCTGGCAACCTCTGGCGAGGGAGGGTAAGGACTCTCGTTGGTATTAAGTTTGATAAGCCCCGTAATTTTCGGCTGTTCGCCGGGAACATAGGGTTCTATCTGACGAACGACATTGCTCCAGAATTTAGACATTGTGGCTCCGCACGCAAAAATCGCGATTATATCAGAGCCAACCCACGGCGACTCTTGAAGTATTATTAACCCAGCGGCTCACTCTGACGCTAAGCCAACCAGATTAAGCTGGCCATACGGCCGCTCACGGCACCATCGCGGCGATAAGAGTAAAACCGCTCCGCATCCGTGTAAGTGCACTCGCCGCCGCCATAAACCGCAGCAACCCCACACTCAACTAAAGCCGCACGCGCCAACTGATAGAGATCGGCGTAAAAATGCATGGGCCGCCCACCGGGGCGAATAGCCGCAGCAATGGCATCGCTATGAGAGACACTGGTGGCCGAGTCAAAAAACGCCTCAATGACATCCACCCCGACCTCAAAGTGATTGACCGATATAGCCGGCCCAAGCCACGCCATAAGTTGCCCGGACGGGGCCTTAAAACGGGCCAGAGCACGAGGCACAATCCCCCCCGCAAGCGAGCGCCAACCGGCGTGCACCGCCGCCACCTGGGTACCGCTGCGATCACACAATAAGATCGGCAGGCAGTCGGCCGTAAGCACCGCACAAGGCAAACCCTGAGCGGTCGTAAAAGCTCCGTCGGCCGTGCGTACACGGTTATCGCCCTGAGCCTCGACAACTTTAACGCCGTGAACCTGCTCAAGCCACTGGGGCTCTACGCTCAAACCGAGTTCAATGCACAATTGCCGGCGATTGGCGAGTACCGCCTCTGACGAATCCCCCACATGAGTGGCCAGATTAAAAAGGCTATAACCGCCTGTACTTTGTCCACCGGCGCGGGTGGTAATGGCCGCCTTAACCGTTGCCGGTGCGGGCCAGTCGGGCGTTATGTAGTGATCCGGCAGCAAATCAGTCTCCTCGATGGTGCAACCCATGCAGCAGTTGGGCCATATCCTCAGGCAGCGGTGCCTGCCACTGCATGTACTCACCGCTCACTGGGTGCTCGAGCCCCAATTGCGCCGCATGCAGCGCCTGCCGGGGAAAGTCCCGCAGCATTGCCGCCAGCTCAGGGGCTAGGGTATGGAGCTTACCAGGGCGCTTACCGTACACCGGGTCCCCTAATAAGGGGTGACGAATATGCGCCATATGTACCCGAATTTGATGGGTGCGACCGGTTTCGAGCTTCAAGCGCAAATGGGTGTAGCCCCCCAACCGGGCCAATAGCCGGTAGTGAGTCACAGCCTCTTTACCGCCATGGGTAACCACCGCCATTTGTTTGCGCAGCCGCGGATGACGGTTAATCGGCGCATCTACTTTACCGCCACCTGTCATATCGCCACAGGCCACCGCTTCGTACTCGCGGCTAACGGTGCGCGCCTGCAGCTGCGCGACTAGATTAGCGTGGGCGCCAAGTGTCTTAGCCACCACCATCAGGCCGCTGGTGTCTTTATCGAGCCGGTGCACAATGCCGGCCCGTGGCAGGTTCTCCTGTGCCGGGCGATAGTGCAGCAGTGCATTGACCAAAGTACCTGTGTAGTTTCCGGCGGCCGGGTGCACCACCATGCCGGCCGGCTTGTTAATCACCATTAAGCTCTCGTCTTCGTAGACGACATCAATATCAATGGCCTCCGGGCGCCACTCCCCCTCGGGGGTCAGCTCGGCCAGCAAGGTGATTCGCTCACCGCCCAGTAGTTTGTGGCGCGGCCTAACCTCGGCGCCATCGACCGTCAGCTGCCCGCCTTTAACCCAGCTTTGCAGGCGTGCCCGGGAATAATCCGGGAACAAGGTAGTGGCGGCTTGGTCTAAGCGCAGCCCGTGCATGCCAGCCGGTACGGTGGCGCTGTGTTCTATGGTTTCGGTCATTCGCAACCTAGCTCTCAGTGATACGGATTTGATCGAAGTCCAGCCTGCTTTGGCTTGGGCCTCGACTGTGTTTAAATAGCGGGCTCGGAGACTGTATAAAAGTGACTGGCTCGGCGCCTGATACGGCTAAAACCCGCTCAAAGACGTAACTTATATTATAAACTACGTCTTTTTGCCGATTTTCTCCTGTACGGCCGTTGCTCGAAACGTTTTAACACACCCTCTTAGTGCCCATTGGCGCTGCGATGATAACGAATTATGAGTTGTAACCCTATGCGAGCCCTAGTTTTTTTAATTGCCGGTCTTTCTTTTGCCCTGCTTAGTGCGTGTTCATCCAACAATCAGCAAGACTTCACCTCGGAGTCTGACCTGTATGAGTCGGCCCAGGAGCAACTCGAGCGCTCGCGCTGGGAGAGTGCAATCCGCTCTTTACAGCTACTGGAAGAGCACTTCCCCTTTGGTAAATACGCCGAGCAAGCTCAACTGGAGCTGATTTACGCCTATTACAGCTCCGGGGAGCCAGATCTGGCCACCGCGGCCGCCGACCGGTTTATCCGCCTGCACCCGCAACATCGCAACGTCGATTACGCCTACTACATGAAAGGGCTGGCCGCTTACAGTAAAGATGAGAGCTTTCTGTCGCAAATCATCCCGCTTGACCAAACCCAGCGCGACCCCGGTGCCGCACGTGAATCCCTGAGCTACTTTACTCAGCTGCTTAACCGCTACCCGGATAGCCCCTACGCGGCCGACGCCAAAAAGCGCATGCTGTACCTGCGCAACCGACTCGCCCGGTACGAGATCCACGTCGCCAATTACTACTTTAAACGCGGCGCCTATCTCGCCTCGGTAAACCGCGGTAAATATGTACTGGAAAACTACCAGGAAACACCTGCCGTGCCCGACGCTCTGGCGGTAATGGTGCAAGGCTACCACCTGCTGGAGATGGACGAGTTGTCCGACCGGACACTGGCTGTACTGCGCTTAAACTACCCCGATCACCCCGCCTTTAACAAAAGCGGCGAGTTTGATTTTCAGCACGGCGACGTCAGTGGCGAGCGCTCCTGGATCAGCACCATCACGTTTGGCCTGTTTGATAAGCGCGACCCACGCGGATTTGACTCGCGCCGGGTGTACGATCCGCAATATCAGGATGCGCCCCGCGCGCTCCAGTAACACGACATTAGCAATAGCCCCAACAAACCCAAAAGGGCGGTGTCTGACGGCACCGCCCTTTTGGGCTTTTAAATACCGCCTCTGGCGCTATTCGCCCGCCTGCCAACCCGAGGTAATGGGATAACGCCGGTCGCGACCAAAACCGCGCTGGGTAATACGCGGCCCAATGGGTGCCTGGCGCCGTTTGTATTCATTGATATCCACCAAACGCACCACCCGCGTGACGTCCTCGCGTGCAAACCCCTCGGCAACAATTTGATCGGCGCTGTAATCGCGCTCAACATATAACGCCAGTATGGCATCCAGAATATCGTAGGGCGGCAACGAGTCTTCATCTTTTTGATCCGGCGCCAACTCAGCCGAGGGCGGCCGGGTGATAACCGAATTGGGAATTACCTCGCCTGTCGTGTTGCGAAACTTCGCCAAGTTAAACACCAGGGTTTTAGGCACATCTTTAAGCGCATCAAAGCCACCGGCCATATCACCATAAAGGGTCGAGTACCCCACGGCCAACTCACTTTTATTGCCAGTGGTTAGCACCAAGCATCCCTTTTTGTTGGAGATCGCCATCAATACCACACCGCGGCAACGCGCCTGTAAATTCTGCTCGGTGGTGTCGACGCCAGTGCCGGCAAACTCGTCGGCGAGGGCCGCCATAAAGGCGTCGTACATTGGCTCGATGCTGATTGATTGGTAGCGTACCCCCATGCGCTCGGCCTGGTCGGCGGCATCGGTTTTGCTCAAATCTGAGGTGTAGCGAAATGGCATCATGACCGCTTCAACATTGTCTGCACCCAGCGCATCGACCGCAATTGCCAGAGTTAACGCCGAATCTATACCGCCCGACAAACCGAGCACTACGCCTTTAAAGCGGTTTTTTTGCACATAATCGCGCAATCCGACCACCAGTGCCTGATACACAGCAGCCAAATTAGAGGGTTCGGGAGCCAGCGATTGCTGCGACAGCTCTAAGCCACTGGCGCCCTGAACGATGCTCACAGGCAGTAATGCCGGCTCAAACGCCGGCGCGCGGGCGCACACCTTACCGGTTTGGTTCACGACCAAGGAGCCACCATCAAACACCAATTCATCTTGCCCGCCCACCATATTGGTGTAAATAATGGGCATATTACCCTCGCGACTGCGCTGCTCCAGCAGCTGCTCGCGCTCGCGCGCCTTGCCCTGATGAAACGGCGAGGCATTGAGGTTTAACATTAATTTAGCGCCCGCCTCCCGCGCTTGCAGCATGGGCTCACTTTGCCAGATGTCTTCACACACAGTCAGTGCCGTAGGGATACCTTTTAAATCAAAAACACAGACCTTATCACCCGGGACAAAATACCGAACCTCATCAAACACCTGATAGTTAGGCAAATGCTGCTTAGCGTACTCGGCCACTAACTGACCGTCGGCAATCACACCCGCCATATTAAAAATGCGCCCGGCCACCACGCGCGGGTAGCCCACAATTAAGGTCACCGGTAGCGCGGCCGCCATCAGGGTATTGAGTGCCCGATCGACCCGCAGCTGCAGTGACGGCCGCAGGAGTAAATCCTCTGGCGGGTAGCCCGTTAAGGTTAGCTCGGGAAATAACACAGCATCGGCGCCATGCTCATCCAGCGCGCGCAGCGCCCGCTGCAACACCAACTCAGTATTGCCGGGAATATCTCCCACCAGCGTATTGATTTGCGCCATACAGACGACGACTTTACTCATGCATTACCCTCTTTGCGGCCTACCCTAGTTTGCGGCGCTATATTGTCCGACAAAGCCCCCTATTAAGCAAAGCCCGGCCAATACTGTACAATACCCACAACCGGCTGCTGCCCAAACAGAGCCACTCATACGGTCAACAATAATACCCATGAAACCCATAGATACCGCCATCGACCCCAGTTACGATCCCTACCAGTTGTTGCGGGTATACACCTACTACCGCGTATTACTGGGCAGCCTGCTACTGCTGATCTACAAAAGTGATCTGGTTACTAACGTGCTGGGCAGCGAGAGCGCATCACTGTTTGTTTATACCACCTGGACTTACACGATTGTCAGCGTCATTACGCTGCTTGCATTATGGCGTGATAGGCGCACCCCGACGCTGCAGCAGCGGTTCTTTGCCATTGCCAGCGATATTATCGGTATCACGCTTATTATGTACGCCAGTGGCGGGGCCACCAGCGGCCTGGGGTATTTGTTAATTGTCGCGGTAGCGGCCGCCGGCATGCTGATGCCAGCACAAATGGCGGTGTTTATGGCGGCGCTAGCCACCATTGCCCTGATCGGTGAGAGCATCGTGCATCATCTGGTCGCGGGGGTAGATTCCAAAGCACTGTTCGTTGCAGGCTCGCTGGGGGCGATGATTTTTATCACCGCTTTGGTGTTTCAGTATGTGACACGAAAAATACGCGCCAGTACCGACAAGCTCGCGGCGCACTCACAACATATCGCTCATCTGCAACGACTCGCCCGACTCATCGTCGAGCGCATGCGTACGGGCATTGTCGTACTCAATAAAGATGATGAGATCGAGCTCATTAACCAAGCCGCCCAAACCCTGCTGGGCCTCGGCGAGGTCAACTCAAATAATTTAACCCTCGAGCAAATCCCCACGCTCAACCACCAACTGCAACAGTGGCGCACCGGCCAGGTAGCGGGGTCAGAGGTCATCGACAATCGCCACGGCCCCACCAACGAGCTACGTATAAGCCTTGCCAACCTTGAGCTTGGCAAGGCCGAAGATACCCTCGCATTTATCGAGGATAACCGGGCGATAGTGCAACAAGCACAACAACTCAAACTGGCCTCGCTCGGTAGGCTTACCGCCAGTATTGCCCACGAGATTCGCAACCCGCTCGGCGCCATTAGCCACGCCAACCAACTGCTGAGCGAGTCGCCGAACATCCCGGAGGCCGATCAGCGGTTGCTCGAAATCATCAGCAATCACACCAAACGCGTAAACCAAATTATTGAAAACATTTTGCAGGTGTCACGCCGCAAAACCGCCACGCCCACCACCCTTGAGCTAACCCACTGGGCCCGGCAATTTATCGACGAGTACGACCACGAACAACGCATCGATATCGGCCTTACGTTTGATACTATACCGGTGTACGCAAAGTTCGACCCGAGCCATTTACAACAAATTCTTAGCAATTTGATCGATAACGCGTTGCGCTACACGCCGACACAGTGCAGCGAACCGGTTACCCTTATTGTAGGCATAGAGGCGGGGCGCCAGTCGCCCTACATAAAGGTTGTGGACAAAGGACCTGGAATCGCTCAGGCCAATCAAAAACATATTTTTGAGCCCTTTTTTACCACCGAGAGCACCGGCTCAGGGCTAGGGTTATTTATTTGTCAGGAGCTGTGTGAGGCCAACCAAGCCTTTCTTAGCTACCAGTGCGACGAGCAAAACCCCAGTTGTTTTAGTTTACAAATGGCTCACCCAGATAAGGCACAACAATGACCGACAAAACCGCACTCGTTATCGACGACGAACCCGATATTCGCGAACTGTTAGAAATCACCCTGGGGCGTATGCAAATTGATACCCAGAGCGTCGCCACTATCTCCGAGGCCAAAAGCTTACTGGCCAAACGGGAGTTTTCGTTTTGTTTAACGGATATGAAGCTGCCCGACGGCAATGGCTTAGATATTGTTGAGTATATACAACAACACAGGCCGCGCATGCCCGTCGCGGTAATTACCGCCCATGGTAATGTCGATATCGCCATTGAATCCATGAAGGCCGGTGCGTTCGACTTTATCTCCAAACCCGTCGAGCTGGGCACCCTGCGCAAGCTGGTCAACACCGCCATACAATCGGGCGAGCTGCCCAGCGAGCCGGACAACAAAGGCGCGCTCTTAACCGGTGAATCTGCAACCATTGCGCGGCTCAGCGCCAGCATTCAAAAGCTCGCCCGCTCGCAGGCACCCGTGTATATCAGCGGGGAGTCCGGCTCGGGTAAAGAGCTGGTCGCGCGCTCTATTCACAATTTAGGGCCGCGCTCCGGGGCGCCTTTTATCGCCGTAAACTGCGGTGCCATACCGCGCGAGCTACTTGAGAGTGAATTGTTTGGTCATGTGAAAGGCAGCTTTACCGGCGCCCATCAGGACAAACCCGGGCTGTTTAAAGCCGCTGAGGGAGGCACTTTGTTTTTTGACGAAGTGGCTGACCTACCGCTGGACATGCAGGTGAAATTACTGCGGGCCATTCAAGAAAAAACCGTGCGGCCCGTAGGGGCCGCCGCCGAGGTTGCCACCGATGTGCGCATACTGTGCGCAACTCACAAAAGCCTTGAGCAAGAAGTGGTGCTGGGCAAGTTTCGCCAGGATTTATTTTACCGCTTAAACGTTATTCAGCTGGCGGTACCGGCGCTGCGCGAACGCAAAGAAGACATCCCGCTGCTCGCCAAGCGACTGCTAAAAAAAATCGCTCACTCGGTCAGCCACGACGCCCCAACCTTATCCGAAGAGGCCCTAACAGCGCTGATGGACTACCCTTTTCCGGGCAATGTTCGGGAGCTGGAAAACATTTTAGAGCGGGCGTTTACCCTGTGCGAGCGCGACACCATCGATGCACTGGACTTGCAACTGCCAGCCGCCTCGGCCCCGCTCAGCCCACGGCAAGACAGCAATACTTCAGGCCCGGAGGCCAAGCCCGACCACCTGCAGCGATGCCTGGAGCACGACTCACTGGATGAGTATTTAGAAGAAATTGAAAAGGAGGTGTTGTGCGGTGCACTGGAAGCCTGCCGCTGGAATAAAACCCAAACCGCTAAAAAGCTCGGGGTCAGCTTCAGGTCATTGCGCTATCGCTTGCAAAAGCTGGGGCTGGATCGGGAGTAAACCGAACGCAGCCCCGCGTTTTTACCAACACTCACCATCGGTCGTCGAGGTGCGACGCCCCAGATTATCCAGCGTAAAGCTTAAACAGTCGTCATCGCCCGTCTGCGGCGCCTGATCGGCAGTCGCCGTGGCAGTAAAACCCGTGCCACCGCCCGTTACCGCCACCTCAATCTCGTAAAACTGCTCGGCAGACACCGAGGTGCCCACCGAAGGACAGTCCGTAAAGGTATTGTTTAAAGTATAGCAACGTTGCATCTGCTGAGCGACGTTATTTAATGAGGCCATCGCATCGGCACGGTTACTTCTTCTCACACTATCCAAATAAGATGGGTATGCAATTGATGCGATGATCGCGATAATTGCCACCACAATCATTACCTCAATTAACGTAAAACCCGCGTTTTTTGCTGTTTTCATTTTAAAGTTCCACATTATTTATTGTAGCTGTCGCCAGCTTTGACGGCCTTCCACCATGCTGGGCTCACCGGTACACACGTACTCCGTTGTACCATCACTGTTTTGCTGGATGATAAAGGGTTCACCACCACAAGGCGCACCATCTTTGGTTGGGTCGGTTAACTTAACGATTTTGTCTTCTTCAATACCTCCAGGAGGTTCTCCTGGGGGATCATTCGGATCTGTTGGCTCAATCGGCTCCAGCGGGTTATATCCAGGGTACAAGCCCCCAACACCGATTAACGCCATAATCCAGCTATTACCACCATAATCACAGGGGTTACTGGTAGGAATAACTGTAGGGAATATCACCCGGTCGTACGACAATATGGGCTTATCTACCACCCTTTCACCGGCGACCTCATCCCAGTCTAAAACCCAACCGGCTTTAGACACCCAGTCGATTTCATCGCCGTAGGGGCCATCACCCTCATATAAAGTACGTGCTCCACCGCTCTGCGAGCTAATATCTTTAACAAACAACTCAGCACGGGTCACCGTTTGACCGCTATCGGCAATACCGTAAAAGCTTTGTAAATCAGTATTACCCAGGTCATTAAAGGTTAAGTAACTCCCGGTACCAAAATACACCATGGTGGAAGGCTGGCCCGACGCATTTTTACGATACGGGTTAATACCCAACACTGGGGAAGCAGTAATAGGCTGTGCGTTTTCGCCATCGACAGCCGTAAACAACTCGTACTCTACCGCCTTAGTTTCTAAATTAAACTTGTACATTTTGCCCTGCAAGTCGCCGGCATAGGCGTAGCGAGCCAGGAAGCCACCCCCTACCGAAATAGCCGGCTCACTTAAACCGTTATTGCCCGCATTTCCCGTAGCGATATATTGCGGCGTGTAGGTGCCATCCAGCGGGATAATCACCAACTGCGACTCACCACCTTCACTGTTATAGCCATTACCCGTAACAATCGCCCAGCTGCCATCGGGCATTGGGGCAATAATAGGGGTACCGGTAATATTACCAATTTGCGGCGCGTTACCTTGGTGATAATCAAATAACACTCGGGTATCACTTAAGTCAGTGGCATTGGTTACATCTAACGCGAATATACCTTTGCCGCCAGCGCCAAGGGTACCGACCAGAATCGTTTTCCAGCTGCCATTGACATACGCGTCCCCGACAAAGATTTGCCCATCGACAGAATACTTATGCGGGTTAAAAGAGGAGCCATAATTGTTGTCGGTGCGCAGCTTCAGCTGTTCGTAAACAGAATAGGGAATATAAGCAAAACGCTCCCGCCCGGTCTCGGCATTAAACGCATGGAGCATACCGTCGTTAGCTCCCACAAAGACCGTGTGCAACGTTTTACCGTCCACGAAGTCGGTGTATGGCTGACCGGAACCACTCGCGGCGGAGCGAGCAAACCCGTAATTCTCAGTGCCGGAAACTTTGGGGTTCGAGTTAACAATATCACCTAATACCTCATTGTCTCCGCGCTCGTTAAACCCAGGGATCTCTTCGCCTCGCGTCCAGCGGACACGCTCTTCACCCAAATCATCATCAGCATCTAACACTGCCTGTTGAGTTACCGGATTTAAATTTCCCCACTCAAACTCGACCGCTTCGGTGCCATTATGTGTCCACAGGTTACGTGCGTTAGGCGCTGGAAGGTTGCTTGCAGCACTCCAGGTATCAACCCCAAGATTTTGCTCGCCGATAGGCGACGCCGTTAAATCACCTGTCCAGGTAAGGGTATTAAAATTGGCTTGATAGGCAACAGCATCGGTACCCAAACTGGTAGAAGTAGTAGCAACCGCCGTTGCCGAGCCCGAGCCGGCAACAATTTGATCGACCGCCGCGATCAAAGATGCCTCCAGCTCACGCGGGTTCGTCGCAAAGAAGTAATTCTCAGGCTCCCCGGCAGGAGGCACGGTAACAGGCTCACCATTTTCGTCTTCGGTTTTAAAGCCGCCCCACTTGGCCGCGTAATAAAGTGGCTGCTCTAGGGCCTTCGCGCTAGATTCACCCAGTTCAAAGACTTGGGTAGAAGCGTCCGCATAATCACTGGTACAGCGACCTTTATAACTATCTCGGCAGTCACATTGATTGTTACCCCAAGAGGTACACGTTAGCGCCCCTTCAATGGGGTTGTTATACACAAAATTGTTAATCCCCGAATGAGCATGGAATCCATCTTTCGTGGTGCCACTAATCACATAACCAAAACCCATGCTGTTTGGGGTCGACTGGGCGACCACTCGAGTTCTAATTTTTGCTGTCTCGTCAGTCACCGCGTAGTTGATCACCCCCCACATATCTTGGTCAAAGTCACCGCCCTGCTCACTATCCTCCCAGTTTACATACAACTTCCCTCGGTAGGTTGAGCCTGTATGATCTTGCTCGATCACTTTAAAATCAACAATAGCGCAGTTAGCATCGGGGCTCGTGGTTGTATTACGACACGCGGGTTGTAAGCTCACGCTACCATTGCCACCAGGCACCGGTATCACTATTCTGGGGACAGCAGGCGCCAACGCTACCCCAAAGGTTTGCACAGTCTCGCGATCATTCGCTATACCATTCACACGGGCGTGATACGCCAGCCCAGCGATCTGGTAACTTCCCCCTAAGCGCGGCGCATCAGGGCAGGTGCCTTTCACATCTGACAAGTTAGAAATGCTTTTTGCGGTACAAAGCTGATCTGCATTCGAGCCCGTTTCACCGACAAAGTAGGTACTATCCGCGGCCAACTCTGCCGCCCCAACATCATTAGTGAGAGCGCTTAGAGTCTTTCCATTCGCAATATCGCTGAATCCTCCTAACTGATCAGAATCGTACGAGCTGGTCGATGCGTTAAACTGAATAATGCTTAAGGGTGCACAGTAATTGTCATTGTCGATCGGATCGTTCCAATTAACGACGCCTAAACCGGGTATTTTACCGCGGTCATCCGCAGCAAAATTAGCACTCTTGCCGGCTAAGTAGCGTAGTGACTCCAGGTAAATTTCTGATTGTGGATTACCCCAGTTGGTACAAACACCATCGTTAAAACTCGCCATTTCCCAAGGGCAACTGTCCGACGAGTTATACTGACCAGAGCTAAAGCTGTAGCGGGAAATCCGCAAGGCGTTCAAGGTTCCGACAATACCTAAACCATCGGCCGGGGTTAGAAAGGTACCATTAGTCGCGTTCACTTCATCGCTCATGCTGCCTACGTTTTTACGCAGTACACCGCCTGATTTATTTAACGTATATGACCCGGTAATCAAACCAAAGTGGATCGTGTCATCTGCCCCATAGTCTTGCAGCAACCCAGTGGGCTTAAAACCACCAGAAGGGTAGCCGGTGCATTTTTCATTATTCGTTTCATTTAGGTGATTAGGGTTACATACCTCGACTCGCACCGCATAATCTTTATTGCCAAGCCCTGCTCCGTTTTTGGTAGGGCTTTCACTGTAGGCATAAAGCCCAGAATCAGCAAAGGTATTATCGTTACTGCCCTCTCCCCAGCGACACTGATAGCCTTCATTACTGGCCCAAAGAGAATAGTTGCCTCGAGCTACCTGCATTAGTGGTGGGGCATTAACATTCTGAGACTGCTGCGAACGTTGGCCGGGTTCAGTGGTGTTACAGATAGTAATACCCGTCGCCGCTGTGCCAGGGGAACCAGAAGTTACATTAAAAGGTGTTAGTCGATTTAAATCCGAGCCGTTATAATACTTGGCAAAGGAATGCGCATCCTGAGGCAACATAGCGCGCTCTAAAACGGTGTAATTAGCCGAATCACCCGAGCTCCAACGCTTACCGCCATACAAAATTTTCCGTACGGTGTCGATACGGGTCATTGTGGCCCAGTTCAAAAAGTTACCGCTCCACTTAGAGCCATCGCAATAATAGTTTGACGCCGTTCCCGCGGGACTAAATACGCCATTGCTATAACTGTAGCACTTTAAACTATCAAAATAGCCATAATAGTCATAGTCATTCATATATGTGGTATCAACGCTTCCGTCACCATCTAAGTCCGAGTAGTCATCGTAGGCTTTAAAAAATAACTGGTGGTCGTTGGACATATTCAACATAACAATGGGCGTAACCGGCTGCGCCAAAAACAATGGCGACTGTGCCAAGTTAATAGCATGCACCGAATGCGCACTAGCCAGACCCAGCAACACGGCCATGGCCGATACGGCCCACTTGGGCCGGGATAAATATTTAGAAAAAAAGCTCTTATTCATAATCGTGTTACTCCGCACTAGCCGCGCAAGAAAGTGTTTAGCGATAATTTGATTGCAAGATCACAACAGCATCGGTCGAGCCGCCTACGGCCCTGGACGTCACCCGATACCGGCGCTCCATCCCGCGACTAAGCAAGCTGGCCAAGTCAACCGAGCTGCCATCAACGCCCGATGAGTAAAAATCAACCGACTCGACTAAAAATTGCGGGCGGGCATTAACGTAATCGATATCTTCAGAATAGTTAGCGGCATCCGCCTGCCAATTATCAAAGTCACGCCAAAAAGCACTGCCAGACTCATCCAACGATTCGATATGGCCCGGGGTGCCTACAGGGTATGCATCAGGAGGAATATTCAAGCCATCTTCGGCTTCACGCAGGGCCGCCTCGGCCGCTTGAAACGCCAATTGCCGATCGCGCATATTGCCCGCCATTTGCTCTTGTAAGCCGCTACCGCGAATAGCCGACAGCCCTATTACCGTCATCACCAACACCATAATTAACCCGACAATCAGGGTGGCGCCGCGTTGAGAGTGATTAAATGCTTGCAGTTTGTTCATAATAAAATGCCTTTTACACTGCGTTTACGGCAAGCGGCTGCGAACGCCAACCGTGGTAGAAAAAACTTGACGAATACGGCGGTCCTCTGCTTCAACCTCCTCTCCGGCAAACTCGTAGGTTTGATTCTCGGCGCTGACGTTGTCGTCGGGGGACTGCACAAGAACATCTAAACGAGCAGCCACCACTTGATTCCAGCTGATCCCTGCGGCGGGTGCTACGTAGTTATCCGCGACGCGATCAGCATCCGTATCCAGACCAATCTCAAGGTTGATGTTCTCCACGCCTTGCAACAGCTGGTAGGCGGGATCATTAGCAACCTTTTGATATAAACCCGGGACACCTCTGGGGCCATCGGCAATATAATAAACAACGGTATTAAGCTTAAGCACCTCGGCGCCTTCGTCAAAAATCTCAATTAAGTTTTCGGCATCGCCGCCCCATACCGTGCGCTGATTACCAGGGTTAGCACCGGCGCCATGGGCTAATACCACCTGACCCGCCTGCTCGTTCACAGCGGTCGCCTGAAATATCATGGCTTTATCACAATCGGCAACGGCCACAATATCGCCATCGCAAATGCCGCTGGGGCACTCTGCACCGGCTGGCGTGGTCAGCTCCACAAAAACGTTATTGGCATTATTTTGCTGAGTGAGTGCAACCGACTCATCGTTCGCTGCATACACGGCAAGTACCTGTGTGTCAGCACGTGGGGCCGGGTTAAGCACCATACCTGCGGGTAAGGCGTTACTGGCGTAAGCCCTAAGGCTGGTTTCAAAACTAAAATCGCTACCAAATTGATTGGTGTTGTTTAAGGTGGAGTTTAAGCTCCAATCGGTGTAGTAGGAGCACCCCATAAAGCCCGCCTGGCGAATATCGCGAGCCATAAAATCAATCGCTAAACGGCCTGTCTCTTGCACACGGGATAACCCCTGCTGAGTGGTAAACACAGTTTTGCTGGACACAAACATTTGCACCACGCCGGTCATCAACACCACACCAATGGTGATGGCGATCATCAGCTCCACCAGCGACAAACCCGATTGCCGCTTGATGCTGCTTAGATTAAATTCTGGATGTATACGCAAAAGTCGTCTCCTCGTTTGCATCGCCATCTTGGTTGGCGGTTGGCTCATCCCAGCTAATTGAGACCGTGCACACCCGTGCCGCGCAGTCTATTTCACCAGTACCACCGGGCAGTAGGGCGGCTAGCGCATCAATATCCGGCTCAACAACAGCGCCACCACCCGAGGGGGCAGGCGATGCGGTACGCATTTGTTCAATGGCGTCATACGCGATAACGTTCGCTTGCGAGCGTAAATACGCACTGCTGTTGTATTGCAGCGAACGGGTTTGTAGGGCCGCCAGCGCCATCAATGCCGTTGACAGAATCAGCACCGTTACCAGCACCTCGACTAAACCGACACCCGTTTGTTGTTTGAATGAATTGTTCATTTACTTAAGCTCCCGGGCACGCCGTACGGTCGACATCCATCATGCCAGCCACTCCGACTGTGATGCTGCGGCGGCGATCGCCGACACAACCGTCGATATAACTATCAAACACCACTGGCGTCACTGTTGCGCGCCCGCCGATACGGGCCATTTGCCCGGCACTGGTATAACGCACAAAACTCACAGCGCCGTTGTTGGTGGCGGTAATCACACTTCGGTCATCAGGGGCGTCAAAGACACGGATAATGTCATCCCCTGAATTCAGCACTGGGGCGGCTGCACCATCATCGGCGGCGCTATCAACAATCACCAGCCAACCGTTGGTCCAGTCGGCAGCGCAGTCGTCACCGGCAGGGTTGGCGGCGCACAAGCTAACACGCCCACCGCGCTTAACCGCTTCGGTTTTAGCCAGCTGCAACGCACTGACCAGCTCTTCACTTACGCCATCGGAGCGCTGATTAAGAATCATCGTGGTAAAGCTTGGCGCTGCAATCGCAACGACGATGGCTGTTATCACAATGGTTATTAGAAGCTCGATCAAGGTAAACCCTTTTTGGGTTCGACTCATTATCATTGTCTGCCCTTCTCACTAGTGATGCGCAGCAGCGTCTTAGGTTATCCCGGGCCGCGACTGGCGATTATTTGACCGCTGGAGAGACGCTGTCTATATTTACCCCATTACGCTAAACCTAACATAAGCGCGTAAGCATCACTCGCTTGACCAGACATGCGGTCAAGAGCAAAGAACGAACGGAAGCAAATGTACGCCAAGGAGGCATATATGCGCCATGCACGAGGCTTTACTCTCCCGGAACTACTCACCACTCTGGCTGTAGCCGCCATATTAGCAGCGCTTGCGGCGCCCAGTTTTAGTGAACTTATTCGCAATAATCGTCTGGAAACAATCACTCACCAGCTGATCGAAAGCACGCAGACGGCGCGCAGCTACGCGGTTAAAAGCAACGAGCGGGTCACCATGAGTACGACTCAAGGCTGGGATAATGGCTGGCAGATTCACTACGACCCAAACCACAACGGTCAGCTCGACAATGACGAGCAGGTTCTGGTGGAATTTGGCCCGCTACACGAGGCTGTTGAGGTAAGCGGTAATCGGCCGGTGGCAGACTATATCTCATACCTCGGCAGCGGCGAGAGCCATTGGGCCAGCGGCCAGGCCGAAGGGGCTTTTCAGGCGGGCACGCTGGATGTATGCCCCGCCGAAGAGGGTGAAGGGTATCAATTGGTGCTATCGCGCGGCGGCCGTTTGCGCAAAGAGGATTACGACTGCCCGGACTCAGCGTAGCTCACGGGGCAGCGAGAAACTGATGTTCTCGGGGATACCGGCCACCTCTTGGGGCAAACTTGCGCCTTGGGCAATCAAGTGATCCACCACCTGCTGTACCAATGTTTCGGGGGCCGAGGCGCCAGCGGTGATACCCACCTGACATTTGCCGTTCAGCCAGCGGTTATCAATGTCAGCCGGTGAGTCGACAAGGTAAGCCTCGGTACCACAGCGCTCGGCCAACTCGCGCAAGCGGTTTGAGTTGGAGCTGTTGGGCGAACCCACCACCAACAACAAATCGCACTCTAGCGCTAGCTGGCGGACAGCGTCCTGACGATTGGTGGTGGCGTAGCAAATATCGTCTTTGCGCGGCCCCTGAATCTGGGAAAATTTTGCGCGCAGTGCGGCAATGATTTCGGCGGTATCGTCCATTGAGAGCGTGGTTTGGGTGACATAGGCCAAACGAGACGGGTCTTCCACTTCAAGCGTAGCTACATCCGCCACACTTTCAACGAGGTACATCTTGCCGCCATTGCGGGCATCGTACTGCCCCATGGTGCCCTCGACCTCGGGGTGACCGGCATGACCTATCAAAATGCACTCGCTGCCATCGCGGCTGTAGCGGGTCACCTCCATATGCACTTTGGTCACCAGCGGGCAGGTGGCATCAAACACCTGCAAACTGCGCTCGGCGGCTTCGTTGCGCACCGCCTGAGATACCCCATGGGCGCTAAAGATGACAATGACATCATCGGGCACCTCTTCCAGCTCATCGACAAACACCGCGCCGCGCTCGCGCAGGGTATCCACCACAAATTTATTGTGCACCACTTCGTGCCGCACATAGATAGGTGCGCCGAACACATCCAGTGCCCGGTTGACGATATCGATGGCCCGATCGACCCCGGCACAAAAACCCCGGGGGTTGGCGAGTTTGATTTGCATAAGTAAACCCTTCGGGTTTGCTGTACCGCGTCGGACGTCGGACGTCGGACGTCGGACGTTATTAATGTACTTGCGCCGGCTCGATTTGCAAAATAGCCACTTTAAAAGTGATATCGCGCCCGGCCAGCGGGTGATTAAAGTCCACCGTAACCTCTTCATCATTGAAGTCAACCACCACGCCGGGCAGTTCGGTATTTTGGGCATCGGCAAACGACAGCATCAAACCCTGACTTAACTCCAGCTCTGGCTCAAAGTCAGAGCGTGGAATGGTTTGGATATTGTTGGGGTTGTGCGCGCCAAAGCCCGCCTCGGGCTTAACGATTAACTCTTCGCGAGCACCTTCGCGCAAACCAAACAGCGCCTGCTCAAAACCTTTAAGCAGTTTGCCGTCGCCCACGGTAAAAGTCGCCGGAGCAGTTTCAAAGTTAGAATCCACCAGCTGGCCATCGGGTAGCGCCAGAGAAAAATGCAAGGTTACCCGGGTACCGGGCCCAACGGTTAAATCACGCATGGCCATCCTCTTTACCAGCTTTATCGGCCGCCGTTTCTTTAGCGTTAAACAACATATCGACAATAAGCCAAAAGGCGCCAAAGCAAATGGCAGAGTCGGCCAGGTTAAAGGCGGGGAAATAACTATTCTGATAATGCACCACGATAAAGTCGATGACATGCCCCAGCATCACGCGATCATACAAATTGCCCACCGCACCGCCAAGGATAAACCCAAGGGCCATCGACTCCAGCCAGCGGCTTTTGGGTAAGCGTGCCAACCAGATAATAATAGCCACACTAAACACCGCCGCAATGGCGGTAAAAAACCACCGCTGCCAACCGTCGGCATCGCTTAAAAAGCTAAACGCGGCGCCGGGGTTATGCAGCAACGTAAAATTAAAAAACGACGTAAACACCAACGGCGAGTTGTAATCCAAATTCGCCACCACCGCCGCTTTACTCCACTGATCCAAAATAAACACGACAACAGCTAGCAGGTACCAGCCCCAGGGCTGGGCAATTTTTTTCAACATATCGGCTACCTACGCGTAGTGACGGACTTCGCCGGCACCGTCGATATTATCAACACAGCGCTGGCAAATTTCCGGGTGAGCCGCAACAGCGCCTACATCCGCCCTAAAGTGCCAGCAGCGCGCACACTTTGGCTGCTCCGACTTTTCCACCAACACACTTAAGCCTTCAAGCTCGGTGCTAACAGCATCGGCACCGGCACTGCTAAGCGGGGCCAGCGTCGCCGCTGAACTGATTAAAATAAAACGCAGCTCGTCACCCAACAACGCCAGTTGCGACAGCAAATTTTCATCGCAATAAAGCGTCAGCTCGGCCGACAAAGAGCCGCCAATTGCCCCTTCGCCGCGCTTGGCCTCGAGCACTTTATTGGTGGCGGTTTTAATCTCGGCGATTTGCGCCCAAAACTCGCCATCCAGACGGGTGTCCGAGCATTCGGGCAAGGCAAACCACTCGGCGGTAAAGACACTGCCCTCGGGCTTGCCTGGTAGCTGCTGCCACATCTCGTGGGCCGTAAAGCTAAGTACCGGCGCAATCCAGCGAGTAAACGCCTCGGCCAAATAGTAGAGCGCCGTTTGCGCCGAGCGGCGCGGGCGCGAGTCAGCTTTGGTGGTGTACTGACGGTCTTTAATGATATCCAGGTAAAAACCACCCAACTCGACCACGCAAAAGTTATGCAGTTTTTGGTACACCTGATGCAACTGGAAGTTGTCGTAGCACTGAATCAGCTCTTGCTGCAGCTGTGCCGCGCGGTCTACCACCCAGCGATCCAGCGCTAACAGGTCAGGCTCTGCCACTAAATCTGTAGCGGGATCAAAGCCGTTTAAATTAGACAAAATAAAGCGCGCCGTGTTGCGGATACGACGATAGGAATCGGCGGTGCGCTTTAAGATCTCATCAGATACGCTCATCTCAGAGCTAAAGTCCGTGGCCGAAACCCACAAGCGCAACACGTCGGCACCCAGCTCGCCAATCACCTTTTGCGGCGCAACCGTATTGCCAATCGACTTGGACATCTTGCGGCCGTCGGCGTCCACGGTAAAACCGTGGGTTAACACGGTTTTATAAGGCGCGGTGCCATTCATTGCCATCGCGGTTTTCAGCGACGATTGAAACCAACCGCGGTGCTGATCGGACCCTTCCAGGTACAAATCCGCCGGGTAACTCAACCCCTCGCGCTGCTGCAATACCGCGTAGTGGGTGACGCCCGAGTCAAACCACACGTCTAGTGTGTCGGTCACTTTTTCATACTCGGCAGCCTCGGCGCCCAGCAAACTGCTGGCGTCTAAGTCGTACCAGGCGTCCATCCCGGTCTGCTCTACCTGCTGCGCCACTTGCTCGATCAACTCGGCGGTACGCGGGTGTAAGGCGCCGGTCTCCTGGTGCACAAACAACGCGATAGGCACGCCCCAGGTACGCTGGCGCGAGATACACCAGTCGGGGCTGGACTCCAGCATAGAGTCAATGCGCGCACGGCCCCAGTTCGGCACCCACTGCACACCCTCTACGGATTTAGCCACCTGGCCGCGCAAATCATTTTGCGTCATGCTGACAAACCACTGTGGCGTAGCGCGGAAGATAAGCGGCGTTTTAGTGCGCCAGCAGTGCGGAAAGCTGTGAGTAATTCTGCTCTCGCAAAACAGTGCGCTTTTCTCTTTTAATAAGTCGATAACTTTTTCGTCGACTTTATACACATGATCACCGGCAAACACCGGCACGTGATCGCGATACACGCCGTTATCATTGATGTAGTTGAGGGTGCCAATATCGTATTTGCGGCCCACCACAAAGTCATCCATACCGTGATCCGGCGCCGTGTGCACGCAGCCGGTACCGGCATCCAGGGTGACGTGGTCGCCCAAAATAACCGGCACCTGACGCTCGTAAAACGGGTGTAACAAATTTTGCCCTTCCAGCGCGGCCCCCGGCGTGCGCCCAACCACGGCATACTCTTCAATACCGGCGCGGGCCATCACCGACTCGTACAGCCCTTCGGCCATTACCAGGCGCTCGCCGGCGGCTTCCACCACCACGTAATCCAGCTCGGGGTTAACACTCACCGCCTGATTGGCAGGTAAGGTCCAGGGCGTTGTGGTCCAAATCACCACCGATAACGGCCCGGTGCCGGTTAAGCCTTCAAAGGCGCTGGCCGCCGCGTCTTGGTCGGCAAAAGCAAACTTAACATCGATGCTAAACGAGGTTTTATCCTGATACTCAACTTCGGCCTCTGCCAGTGCCGAGCCGCCCACGACTGACCAGTACACGGGTTTAAAACCGCGCTGCAGGTGACCGTTTTCAACGATTTTGCCCAAGGCGCGAATAATATCGGCCTCAAACTTATAATCCATCGTCAGGTAAGGGTTTTGCCAATCACCCAAAACACCCAAACGGATAAAATCTTTGCGCTGCCCGTCGACCTGGCGCGCAGCGTACTCGCGACACTTTTGCCGAAACGCCTTAACGTCTAGCTTAGCCCCGGCTTTGCCGTGCTTTTTTTCGACGTTGTGCTCAATGGGCAGGCCATGACAGTCCCAGCCAGGTATGTAGGGGGCGTCAAAACCGCTTAGTGTTTTGCTTTTAACAATAATGTCTTTAAGGATTTTGTTAACCGCATGACCGATATGAATATCGCCGTTGGCGTAAGGAGGGCCATCGTGCAATATGTAGGATTTACGCCCTTTACGCGCCGCGCGAATCTGCTGGTACAAACCATCTTTGGTCCACGCTTTGAGCATCTCGGGCTCGCGCTGGGCCAAATTGGCCTTCATGGCAAACGACGTGTGGGGCAAATTCAAAGTTGCTTTGTAATCGGTCATTGTCAGTAGTCAAAGTCAGTTAAAAGTATGTGATTCTTTCGGTGCCAGCGCGGCAAAGTAGGCCCGCCCGCCGGCGATATCATTCTGCAATTGTGCAGTTAGCGCCTCGATCGATGCAAACTTCTGCTCGGCGCGCAACCGCTGGTGAAACATTACCTTCACCGGTTCACCGTATATATCCCGGTCAAAATTCAGCAAATGCACCTCCAGTAGCGGTGCAATATCGCCTGCCACAGTAGGTTTAGCACCCACATTGGCAACCCCCGGATAAAGCTTGCCATCGGGCAATAGCGCGCTGATCACAAACACGCCCGATAACGGCGAGCGGTAGCGCTGCAATCGCACGTTGGCCGTGGGCACCCCTAGCTGGCGCCCAAGTTTCTTGCCGTGCCCTACCCGCCCGCCAATTGCATAAGCGCGGCCCAGGCAGGCCTCGGCTTTGGCAAACTCACCCGCCTGCAGATGCTCGCGGATCCGGGTGCTGCTCACCCGCTCGCCGGCGATGGTCAGGGTGCAGGTGTCAGTCACGCCAAAACCCAGCTCGCTCCCGGCACGTTGCAGTAGCTCGTAGTTGCCGGCGCGGTCGCAACCAAAGCGAAAGTCATCCCCCACCACTAAGTGGCGAATACCCAAGCCATCGTGCAAAACCCGGCCGATAAACTGACGCGCCGTCAGGCTGCGAAACGCCTCGTTAAACTGCAGGCACAACACCCGGTCAACACCGGCGGCAAACAACGCCTCGAGCTTCTCGCGCAGGCGCATCAACCGCGCCGGCGCCCGCTCACGCGAGAAGTACTCGTGCGGCTGAGGCTCAAACAAAATCACCACAGAGGGCAGGTTAAGGCGTTCGGACACGTCGTTAAGCTGACGCAATATGGCCTGATGCCCCAAATGGACGCCATCAAAGGTCCCAATGGTGGCCACAGAGCCACGATGGCGCTCGCGCAGGTTGTATAAACCGCGAATAAATTCTGGAGCCTGACTGTTCACACTGAACCTGTTAACGGCAAAAAATCTGACGCGTGAGTATACAGCAGCCGCACTAGTGGCGCGAGACGTGACGCAAATTCGAAGGTTTAAATCCACACACCAGCAAGCCGCCCACATAGACGACCACGCCAACGGTGCAAACCAGCGCCAAATGCCAAACCCGGACCCCGGCGGACCAGTTCACCCAATCGTGCCACACCCAAATAAAGCCGATAAGCGCCGCCGCCATGGCAATATTGGCACACAGCAGCTGCAATCCCAGGGCACTCCAGCCTCGCTGGCGCCAATAAACTCCCAAACGGCGCAGCCCTCGGTACAACAAAAAGCTGTTTACATAGGCCGCTAAGGAGGTGGCCAGCGCCAGCCCCACATGGCCAATTTGCCAGTAATAGTGCAGCGGCAGCACAAACACCAGATTAAGTACCATGTTAATGGCCATGGCGATAATGCCAATGCGCACCGGCGTTTTCATATCCTGCCTTGCGTAAAACCCCGGCGCCAACACTTTAATTAGCATAAACGCCAGTAAACCCAGCGCGTAGGCGCGCAGGCTAAGGGCCGCCATGGCCGTATCGGCAGCGCTGGTCGCCCCGTACTGAAACAGCGTAATTAAGATCGGCTCGGCGAGAATAATCAGGGCAATAATCGCCGGCAAAGCAATTAAGCAAATCAGCCGCAGCGCCCAATCCAGAGTGCGGGCAAAGCTTTCTGGGTCCCGCGCGGCGTGCTGGCGCGACAAGTTAGGCAAAATAACCGTGGCAATGGCAATGGCGAACACCCCCAAAGGCAAATCCGCTAAGCGCTCGGAATAGTACAACCACGAGATACTGCCACTGGGTAACAGCGAGGCGATAATGGTATCGAGCATCAGGTTAATCTGGCTCACGGACACGCCAAACAGCGCCGGCACCATCAGTGCCAAAATACGCTTAACCCCGGGGTCGGCCCAATCCACCTTGGGCGAGGGCAGCAGCTGCAGGCGCATTAAAAACGGCAATTGAAACACCAGCTGCACCACACCGGCCGCCAACACACCCCACGCCAACGCCAGCGCGGGCGGATCAAAATGCGGCGCCGCCAGCAGGGCCGCGCCAATCAAGCACACATTTAGCAGCACCGGCGTAAAGGCCGGCACGGCAAAATGATCGTAGCTGTTAAGAATAGCGCCCGTCAGCCCGGTAAGGGAGATCAGCATTAAATAGGGAAAGGTAATCCGAATCATATCGGTCGCCAGAGCAAACTGTGCGGCATCGGCATGAAACCCCGGCGCAAACACCGTGGCCACCAGTGGCGCCCCCAATACCGCCACGGCGGTGACCAGCAACAACACCAGCCCCAACCCACCGGCTACCCGGTCAATTAGCGCCTTTACCGCCGCCAGCGAGCCCTGCGAGCGGTACTCCGATAATACCGGCACAAACGCCTGGGCAAAAGCGCCCTCGGCAAACAGCCGGCGCATAAAATTAGGGATTTTAAAAGCGACAAAAAACGCATCGGCACCGCCGCCGGCACCAATGGTGTGGGCAAAAACCACATCGCGCAGCAGGCCCAGCACCCGCGAGGCCATGGTCATCACCCCAACCTTGCTGCTAGAGCGCAGCAGGCCAGGCTTGGCGGGCGGGCGGCTGTCAGGCGTTTTGTCGGTTTTTGCTTGACTCACATTGGTGTCCGGGGCGATGTATCAGAGCGCCATTATCCACACCCCCCACGCCTTTGAACAGCGTCGCCATTGCAAACAAAGATGATAATCTTTATCATCCGCATAAATTTCGCAAAACGGATGCCCGCTATGTTCAACAAGTCCCCGCTAGTGCTCGCCATCGCCTCTGGGCTCACTCAGGCAGCCTCCGAGCCAGGCAAAGACGCAGAAACACTCGAGACCATGGTTGTTACCGGCCGAGCCCAATCTCTGTATCGGGCCAATGACTCATCGGTATCCACCCGCATTGACGCCGATTTGTCGCGGGTACCGGCATCTGTGCAAGTGACTAACGCCGAGCTGATTGAAGATCAGGGGGCCCGCGATGCCCGCGACTTATACCGGGATATCAGTGGCGTGAGCGTGTTTAGCTACTCGGGCATTACCTTTCGCGGCTTTCGTCAGGACGAGGTGTTATACGACAGCCTGCGCGGCGACCCCTACGCCGGCTTTACCGTGCCCCGCACCTTTGGGGTAGACCGACTCGAAGTACTCAAGGGCCCCAGCGGCGCCATTTACGGTGCCGGCGCACCGGGCGGTTTAATTAACTACGCCACCAGTCAGGCGAGCCTTGAGCAGTACGGCCGCGCGCAAATTGTGGTGGGCGACTATGACTTAACCGGCGTCAATGTGCAGGCCACCGGCGGCTTTGGCGACAGCGACTTTGGCTACCGGGTAGCCATGCTGAAAGAAACCGAAGAGCCCTTTCGCGAGCACACCACCAACGATAACGATCAAGGCGACTTAGGCTTTATTTGGCAGCCGAAGACAGACACCAGCGTGCAAGTAAAATATTCGTTTGTGGACCAAACCCTGGACGCTAACCGCTTGCGCGGCGTGCCGGTGGATGAAGACGGCGAGTTTTTGGTGGACCCCACCTGGAACCATAACGAGCCCACCGACTTTCTGAGCCTGACAGCCGACGTGTTTTACTCGCGCCTACAGCACGCTTTTAACGACAGCGTAAAACTGGATGTCGCGCTGCGCTACTATGAAAACCAAGAGCTACAAAATTACCACGAGCCGCGCGGGCTGTTCGACTCAAACGGTGACGGCATAGATGACATGATGGCGCGCCAGTTTCGCGATCAGGTGCGCAACAATGAGGGCACCAGCGCCTACGCCAACTTAATTTATGAATTTAATACCGGCGGCATCAGCCATCAGCTACTGACGGGTTTTGATATTTTCGATCAAGACAGTGACTTTAAAGCCAAGCGCGGCAGCCCGGTAACCGATGGCGGCGTGGTACCGCCGCTGAGCCTGTACGATCCGGTTTACGGGCAGACCTCCCGCGCCCAGTATGGGCTAGATGACCGCGACTGGGAGAGCGACTCGGAAACCGGCCTGACGCAATCGGGCCTGTATGTGCAGGACTTAATCGGGTTATCTGACGCCTGGGATGTATTGCTTAGCCTGCGCTTTAACGATTTTGAAAGCAGCAGCGGTACCGCACAAGACAGCGACAGCGCCCTCACCTACCGCCTGGGCACGGTTTACCACTTAACCGAAGACCTTAACTTTTACGCCAGCTACAGCGAAGGGTTTGAGCCACAAGGCGTGGCCAACCAAGATGCCGAAAAAGGCGGCCCCTTTAAGCCCGAAGAAAGCGAAAGCCTTGAGCTGGGTGCAAAGTTAATGTTGTGGTCTGGGCGGGCACAACTAAACGTCGCCGCCTACGAGATTGAAAAGCGCAATGTCGTGCAGGCCGACCCGGCCGGCGATGTGGGCGGCGACGGCGTGGACGATTTAATTGCTGTGGGCAAAGTGCGCAGCCGCGGGGTAGAAATGGACTTAAGCGCCGACCTACTGCGCCACTGGACCATGACCTTAAACTACGCCTACAACGACACCAAAGTACTCGAGGCCACCAGCGGCATCACCAACGCCACCGGCGACCGCTTTGCCAATACCCCGCGCAACTTGCTGGGCTTGTGGACGCGCTACGACTTTCCGGCCATCAACTCAGCCGTGGCGTTTGGCGTAGATTACAAGGACGAGCAAATTGGCATCAGTGGCGATTACGTTAAGCCTTACACCGTGTTCGACGCCAGCTGGCAGAGCACCTTTGATCAGTGGAAGCTACAACTGAACGTCAGCAACCTGTTCGACGAAGAGTACGCCGAAAGTGGCTTTATCACCCGCACCGGCCACTTTCCCGGCGAACCGCGCCGCGTGGTGGCCACCATTAGCCGCGAGTTTTAAGGCCGATGGCGAAATCATCCAAGCTTAATCGCCAGTGGTGGTTTCGCCTGCACAGCTGGGCGGGCATTAAGTTTAGCCTGCTGCTGTTTTTTGTCTCGCTCACCGGCACCCTGGCGGTATTCGCCTATGAAATCGACTGGCTGCTCACCCCCGAGCTAAGGGTAGAGCAACCGCCGGGCACGCTCGCTCGCCCCGCCGGAGAGCTACTGGCCGCCGCTCACGCGGCCAACCCCCGCTGGACAGTAAGCTCGCTTAATCTTGGCCTGCCGCGTTTTATAGCGGCCGAGGCCATTGCCCGAGACGAGGCGGGTGAACTACAGCGAATTTATCTCAACCCTTACACCGCCGAGGTGATCGGGGTGTCCCGCTGGTTTAACGTCCACCGGTTTTTACGCCAAACCCACCGGCATTTAATGCTGCCGTTAAAATGGGGGCTCACCATTGTCGGGCTGCTCAGCATACCTTTACTGCTGTCGTTCATCTCGGCTTTTTTTATTTATAAAAAGTGGTGGCGCGGCTTTGCCAAAGCGCCCAAAAGCGGTGATACCCCCAGACGCTGGTGGGGCGATTTGCACCGATGGTTAGGTATCTGGAGCCTGCCATTTATTGCGTTAATCGCCGTTACCGGCCTGTGGTATTTGATCGAGCGCTGGGGCGGCGCCGCGCCTTCGGCAACGAGCTTACTGCCCGAGATAAGCTCAATGCCCCAACCGCAGGACGCGGCATCCTTAACCCCGGCCATCGACAAAGCACTGGCACAAAACCCCGGGTTTACGTTAAAGCGCATCCTCGTGAGCGAGGGCAAACCACTCCTGCTGCAGGGACAAGACAGCGCTCTGTTAGTGCGCAACCGCGCCAACACCATCGCCTTAGACGCCCATACCCACACCATTGCCGGGCAGGTTAAAGGCGAGCAGCTAAGCGCCCATCAGCGCATTGCCGAGGCCGCCGACCCGCTGCACTTTGGCACCTTTGCCGGTTACCTCAGCAAAATCATCTGGTTTATCTGGGGGCTGGCCATGACCATTCTCTCGGGTAGCGGCGTCTGGCTGTGCGCCCTGCGCCTGGGCAGCCGGCGCAAAGGCCCCAACCCCCGCGCCGCCTGGCGGCTTATCGGCCACAGCCGCTGGCTACAGTTGGCGCTGGTACTGGCGAGCCTCGGCCTTACCCTGCCCTTCATCTTTGCTTGACAGCCTAGCCAGCACCCGATACTGTACATCCAAACAGTATCACAATGGAGATTAATCATGGCTGTAGTCGCCGTTTGGAAATGTGACCGGGATGGAAAGATGTTTGACGATAAGAAGGCCGCCGAAGCGCACGACAAAATGCTGGAGCTGGCCGCCAATATTACTGAGCTGATTGAAACATCGGTTAAAGGTATTAGTGAAGAGCACAGCGAGGCTATCGGTTTGCTACTGGCAAGCAAAAGCGAGCAGCTGGCAAAGGCCTGCAAAGGTAAGCCCGAGGTTTTACTCGAAGAGGCCCAAGAGAGCAGCGTAACGCCGTTGGTGGCCCAGCAATAGCCTAAGTCACCCACCGCAAAATCACCACAGTGCTGGGCAGCGCGCCCTTGTGTTGCCACTCCACACAGCACTCGCGGCAGTACACCGCTTCCACACCGTGCTGCCGTTTGCTTGTCCGCCGCATTGCCTCAACGGTGCGGCGGTTTTTTACCTTCCGGAACCCCACTCTGCGCAGAGCGTTAAATTGCGCTATTATCCCGCCACGTTTTTTATCATCATCGCGTAACATTTGCCCCTGGAGCCCCTATGTTCACCGAGCTGCCATTATTGCCCGCCGACCCCATTTTAGGCTTGAGCGCCGCCTATCACGCCGATACCAACCCGGACAAAGTCGATTTAGGCGTTGGGGTCTACAAAACCGAACAGGGTAATACGCCCATTTTAGGTTGTGTTAAACAGGCAGAAGCCGAGCTATTTAAAACCGAGGCGAGCAAAGTGTACACCCCGCCGGCGGGCATTCCGGGCGCCAATAGAGCGGCAGCGGCACTGGCCTTTGGTGAAGAACATACGGTGATTCACGACCAGCGCCTGGCCACCATCCAAACCCCCGGCGGCAGCGGAGCCCTGCGTGCGGCGGCCGAGCTAATCGCTAAAGCCCGGCCCGACGCCACTGTTTGGGTCAGCACTCCCACCTGGGGTAATCATATTCCGCTACTCAGCAGTGCCGGGCTTACCTTAAAAGAGTACCCCTACTACAATTTCAGCCAACAGCGCATCGACTTTGACGGGATGCTGAACACCTTAAGCCAAGCCGGCAAAAACGATGTGGTCTTACTGCACGCCTGCTGCCACAACCCCAGCGGCGCAGACCTGACGCAAGCGCAATGGCAACAGCTAACGTCGCTGGCGAGCGAGCAGGGCTTTACCCCCTTTATCGATATGGCTTACCAGGGTTTTGGTGATGGCATCGCTGAGGACGCCTACGGAGTGAGGTTGATGGCCGATACCTTGCCGGAACTTATTCTGGCTATGTCGTTTTCCAAAAATTTGGGGCTTTATCGCGAGCGTACCGGCAGCCTCAATATTGTCGCGCCATCGGCCACCGCCGCCTCGGCCAATTTAAGCCAGATGTTAAGCATTACGCGTGGTTTGTACTCGATGCCGCCGGCCCACGGCAGCTCGCTGGTGGATATTATTTATCACGATCGAACCCTGCACGCGCAATGGCTGCAAGAGTTAGCCGATATGCGCGAGCGTATCAGTGGCCTGCGCCAGCAACTGGTCACGGCGCTCAACCACCAACAGCAACACACGGACTTTAGTTTTATCGCCGAGCAGCGCGGTATGTTTAGCTTTTTGGGGTTGAGTGAGCCACAGGTAACCCGCTTAAAAAGCGAGTTTAGCGTCTACATGACCGACAACAGCCGCATTAACATTGCCGGTGTTAACAGCGGCAACCTGGAGTACTTGGCGCAGTCGGTGTGTCAGGTATTGCGTTAAGCCCGCCCGCCTAACTCTCGTCCGGCGGCGGCAAAGGTGTGTCGCCGTTGGCTTTTAATACCGCGCGCTGCAACATCATCGAATTGGGGTAAGTAACCGTATTGCCGTCATCCAAACGTATGATCACATGGAACATGGTGATCTCGCTGACCACACCGGTCCACTTAAAATCCGGATCGAGCACCTGAATCCGGTCGCCCACCCGATACGGAAACCCAAAAAAGATAATCACACTGGCGGTAATATTGCTCAGTATTGACCACTGAGCAAACAGGGCAATACCCACTACCGCAAACATGGACGATAAAAATAACGCCACGTCACCGTAACCTAACCCCAAAATCAGGCAGACGACCACCACACCGCAAAACAGCAAAGCAAAGTGAGTGACTTTGTTGATGTACTCCACCCGGTAAAGGCTCACAGAGCGCTTGATCGCCAGGTCCCGCACGACTTTATCCACCACCCGCGCCAGCAACAAAAAGGCCACGATACAGCTACTAAGCAAAGCTACTTTTAACACGCCTGCACTCCTTCCCAACACCGTAAAAATTGAATATGGTAACGCTCTATCCGGCCGCACAAAAACACGGCCACCTGACACAGGATGAACGCCCTATGCAGTGCATCGCTCACCGTGGCGGCCCCGCCAATGATTTGCCGGAAAACTCGCTTGCCGCCATCACCCGGGCACTCAGCAGTGGTTGCAACGCTATAGAAATAGACGTATGGCTACTGCACGGCACGCTTTATATCACTCACGACCATCGTTTAAAACAATCCATGGGTGACAGCTGCGCTTTATGGCTGTGCAGCCAGACGCAGCTGCAAAGTGCCCGCCTGAGCAATGGCGAAACAATCCCCACCTTACAACAAGTGCTCGAACTGGTCGGCGAGCAGCGCCTGCTGAATATCGAAATTAAAAACAGCGGCTGCGCCGATGCTGTGGTACAGGCTCTGCAACACTGGCAAAATACCACTGGCGGCAACTTAGAGCATATTGTGGTCTCCAGCTTTAATCATCACGAGCTGTACCGTTTAAAGCAACAACTGCCCACCGTAAAACTGGGCTTACTGCTTGCCAGTAACCCGCTCGATTACGCTGCGGCCGCTACCGCGCTGGGGGTGTTTTCCTGCAACACCTCGCTGGTCACCACCAGTGCCGAGCTACACGCAGATATTAAACGTCGCGGTTTGCAGCACTGGGTTTATACTGCCAATCATCCCGATGAGTGGCAGTATTTGGCGGCCATAGGTGTCGATGCTGTTTTTACCGACTTCGTCGATGAGTTTTTAGCCGCAACAACTGGTGTTTAATGGGTGTCTAGCTCGCAACTCATCACATTAACCCAGCGCCCGCCCAATTTGGCGCGGCGCACAAGCTGCCAACCTTGACGGCGGTAAAATTCAGATTGATCGGTTGCCGTAAGCCATAAGCTGGTCATTCCCAGCTCGCGGGCAAAGTGCCTAACACCTTCTATAAGATCACTCGCGACACCCCGGCAACGCCACTGCGGAGTCACAAACAAACTGCTAAGCCACAGGGGTGTGTCTGTTTGCGGGGTGCCCGGACGGCCCCCCAGATGATAGCTAACGACGCTAACACAGCCGATTAACTCAGCGTTGGTGCGCTCGAGTGCAATCCAGGTTTGCGGCACAGAGCCCGGCCCCATTAAATGTTGCAGCAACCGGTCGCGGCGCGTCTGCTGGCTGCTTTGCAATCCCTGACGCAGACATTCGCGGTGGTGCCAGGTCGCCACCTGATCGAGATAGTCGGGGCATTCGATCAGACTTACCCGGCACCATTCGGGTGCGCTCTGCAACAACGTCACCCGTTAGACGCTGGCGCCAGACCACTGTTGTACATCCTCACCCTGAACCTGCTTATCGGCGTGATAGCTTGAGCGCACCAACGGCCCACAAGCGGCGCGGGTAAAGCCAAGCTCTTTGGCAAGTGCAGTGTACTCGGCAAACTCATCCGGGTGCACGTACCGCTCCACCGGCAGGTGATCTTTGGATGGCTGCAAATACTGGCCGATAGTAAGCATATCTATATTGTGCTCGCGCATATCGCGCATCACCTGAAAGATCTCTTCTTTGGCTTCGCCCAGCCCCACCATCAGGCCAGATTTGGTCAACACATCCGGGCGGCGCTTTTTAAACTCCGACAGCAGCTGCAAGCTCCACTCGTAGTTAGCGCCCGGGCGCGACTGACGGTACAGGCGCGGCACGGTTTCTAAGTTGTGGTTAAACACATCGGGGGCTTCGCGCTCCAGAATGTCCAGTGCTGGCTCCATGCGCCCACGAAAATCCGGGGTCAGAATCTCTACCTGTAAATGGGGCGAACGCTCGCGGGACTCCCGGATACAATCGGCAAAGTGCCCGGCACCACCATCGCGCAGATCGTCGCGGTCTACCGAGGTGATCACCACATATTTAAGGCCCAGCTCGGCAATCGCCTCGGCCAGCTGCACCGGCTCTTTGGCGTCCAGCGGATTGGGTTTACCGTGGCCCACGTCGCAAAAGGGGCAACGACGGGTGCAGATATCGCCCATAATCATAAAGGTCGCCGTACCGCCGCTAAAACACTCCCCCAGATTAGGGCAGTTAGCTTCTTCGCATACAGACGACAAGCCGTTTTTGCGCAGCAGCTTTTTAATGCGATCCACCTCGGGCGAGGCCGGTACACGTACACGAATCCAGTCGGGCTTGCGCGGCACTTCGACGGCATCGGTCGCAATGACTTTTACCGGAATCCGCTCGACTTTATCCGCATCGCGCAACTTCTCGCCCTGTTTGTGGCGACGGGTGCGTTTTACGGGCTGGATATCGGGTATTTCAATCGTCATAGTCAAACTCATTCAGGCCTGCGGCCTTTGATACAAGGATTCTGGGACTCAAGCGCCACAAGATTACTGACACCAGCCACTAGAGGCGGGCATTATAGCGGTTTTGTAGCCCAATTTCTGTACAAACTCTTTTACCAGTGCCGCTTTAACCTGCTCCATAGAGCAATCGGCCTGGCTTAAACGGGCCATATCCACCATTTGCATGCCAGGATAACCGCACGGATTTATCTGCTCAAAGGGGGTTAAATCCATCGCCACATTCAATGCCAAGCCGTGAAAACTACAGCCACGCCGTACGCGAAGGCCCAGCGAGGCAATTTTAGCGCCATCGACATACACCCCCGGGGCATCTGGCCGGGCATAGGCATCAATAGCAAAACGTGCCAGCAACGCGACAATCACCTGTTCAATCAGCGTAACCAGCTCGCGCACCCCCAGTTTACGGCGGCGCAAATCGAGCAGCGGGTACGCCACCAGTTGGCCGGGGCCATGGTAGGTTACCTGCCCGCCCCGGTCACTCTGCACCAGCTCGATACCGTCCAGAGCCAACAAGTGCTCGGGCTTACCGGCTTGGCCCTGAGTAAACACCGGCGGGTGCTCGACCAACCACAATTGGTCCGCAACCTCGGGGCCACGGTTACTGGTAAAAGCCGACATCTCGTGCCAAGTGCTAAGGTAATCCCGCTGCCCAAGGTCAAACACCTCAAGCTGTTCGGCGACGCTCATCACAGCACGATTTTTACAATCGGATTCGCTCGCAGCGCTTTGTGAATTGTATCGAGCTGCTCGATACCGGTAGCCGTTACATACACTGTTACCGACTGGAACCGGCCTTTGCCACTATCTTTAACTTTCACCCGCGAGCGATTAAAGCCCGGCGCATGCTCGTCCATAACGTCCATCACCAGAGCATAAAGAGCGTCGCCCGCCTCACCCAACACTTTAATGGGGTAATCGGGACAGGGAAATTCTATTTTGGGGGGTTCTTGCTCAGACATAGGACCTCGCTATAGCAACAGCGGGCGATTGTAGCAAAATTTGCGCGTGACGGCTGCACCGTCACGCGCACCAACCGCTAGCTCAGCAAGCCGGTGATAAACAGTTTAATGGCATCAATAATGCGGGCAAAGAATCCGGCCTCGGGCACCGCTTTTTGCGCCACAGCGGGCACTTCAGCCAGCGTCTCGCCGTTTAAGGTCAGCGTTAAGGTGCCCACTTGCTCACCTTTTGCAATCGGTGCTTTTAGGGTGTCGGGCAGCTGCAGGGCCACCTCAATATTACCGCGACTGCCACGGGGGATCGTCTCAATAACATCCTCGCCTACCGTCAACTCCAGCTGGTCGCTGGTGCCATACCAGACCCGGGCGCTCTCCAGTGCTTCACCGGCGCGATAAAGCGTTTGGTTTTCAAAGTAGCGAAACCCGTACGCCAGCAGCTTTTGCGTTTCGGCGGCGCGTGAGTCCTCACTAGAGGTGCCCATCACCACCGAGATCAAACGCATATCACCGCGCTTAGCCGAGGCCACCAAACAGTAACCCGCCGCCTCGGTGTGACCAGTTTTTAGGCCGTCTACAGAGTCGTCGCGAAACAGCAGGCGGTTGCGGTTGGGCTGATTGATGCCGTTGTAAGAAAAGTACTTTTCTTTATATAAATCGTAATATTCCGGGTGATCATTAATAATCGCCCGCGCCAGCAGCGATAAATCCCGCGCGGTGGTCAGGTGCCCCTCGGCGGGCCAGCCGGTGGAGTTTACAAAGTGGCTGTTGGTCATACCCAGCAAGCTGGCGGTTTGGTTCATAACATCGGCAAAGGCATCTTCGCCGCCGGCGATATGCTCGGCCAACGCGACGCTGGAATCGTTGCCCGATTGCACAATCACACCGCGCAACAAGTCGATAACCGGCACCTCGGTGCCTTCACGGACAAACATTTTTGAGCCGCCCATCTTCCAGGCGGCAACGCTAATATTAACGGGGTCCGTCTCGGCGAGCCGACCATTGTCCAGCTCTTCGGTAACAATGTAGCTGGTCATCATCTTGGTTAAGCTGGCCGGAGGCAGTTGCTCATCGGCGTTTTCCTCAACGATCACCTTGCCGGTATCGGCATCCAACAACAGGTACGCCGTCGAGGCCAGCTGTGGTGCGGCGGGAATCAGCACCTGCTGTGCGTTAGCAACAAGAGCGAGGGTAAATAGGCCGCAAGCGGCTAAAGTTTTGGCAAACATGAATTTCCAGTCTTTAAGTCAGTGGGTCGGGCAAAAATAATATTAAAGTGTAACGCAAAGACACCGCAGGCGCGGCACCTTTGCTCAATCTTTCACAATATGGCTGTTGTAAATACCCGCCGAGGGCAACGCCTGGCGCACGCGGTTAATTTCAACCTCGTCGGTCAAGGGGCCAATGCGCACTCTATAGAGTGGCTTTGCCGCCATAAATTCACTAATAAACACCCGTTCTTGGGTAATCGAAGCCACTTTATCGCGCATACGCCGGGCGCCGTCGGCACTGGAGAACGCCCCCACCTGTAAGTAAAATCCATCGGAGTGACTCGCGGGGCGGTCGTCGGGCTTTAACGGCGGTGGCGGTGTATCGCCGGGCACAATGATTTCCACCTCGACCGGCCCGGTACCGGTTTTAGAGATGCCCAGACGCTGCGCCGCGGCATAGCTCAAGTCGATAATACGCCCCTCATGAAAGGGCCCGCGATCGTTGACCCGCACCACCACACTGCGCTTGTTCTCAAGGTGCGTCACCCGAACATAAGACGGTATCGGCAGCGTTTTATGGGCGGCGGTCATGGTGTACATATCGTAGGTTTCGCCATTTGAGGTTTTATGGCCGTGAAACTTTTTACCGTACCACGAGGCGTAGCCGCGCTCTTTATAGTCGGACTCATCCTCAATCAAATAATAGGTTTTACCCAGCACCGTATAGGGGTTTTTATTGCCGGCCCGGGTGCGCGGCTCAACCCGGGGCACGGCATCGGGTACGTGAGACAGGTCAACTTCTTTATCGGGCCCGACATCCTGATCTATATGATAACGGCTGGAAGGCTTGGGCTTAGAGTCATTACTAGAGCAGCCGGCCAACAGCACCGCGGCCAGCACTAACAACCACAGCTTATTCACGCTCACCTCCTGCCTCGCTGTGAGCACGTGCGATGGCTTCAGCCAACTGGTGCACGGCCATGGCGTACATATGGCTGCGGTTATAACGGGTAATCACGTAAAAGTTATTCAACCCCAGCCAATATTCATCACCCAGAGAGCCGTCGAGCTTAAGTGGCAACGCTTTTACGTCATCGCCGAGCGGCACAATTGGCGTAAGGCCGGCGGCGCGCCAATGCGCTACGGTGCGCTCGGGGGCAACGATTTGGTTGTAAACAATGTCGTTATCCAGCGTCGCCCCGGGGCGGGCGCGCACGGTCACCAATGCGTCGCGCTGCCACCCGTGAGTGGTGAAATAGTTAGCCACGCTACCGATGGCATCGGTTAGGTTATTCCAAATATCCGGCAGGCCATCGCCGTCAAAATCTACCGCGTAGTGGCGATAACTAGAGGGCATAAACTGCCCGTAACCCATGGCGCCGGCGTAGGAGCCTTTGTGGGCCAGCGGATCTTGCGCGTGCTCGCGGGTAAGCAATAAATACTGCTCGAGCTCACGGGTGAAAAACGGGCTGCGCGGTGGGTAGTCAAACGCCAGCGTACTTAAAGCATCGATTACCCGATAGCTGCCGGTTATTTTACCGTACAAGGTCTCAACGCCAATAATGGCGACGATGTACTCGGCGGGCACGCCATACTCTTGTTCGGCACGGGCTAAGGCGTCGGCATTGGCCTGCCAAAACTTCACACCGCCTGCAATACGTGCCTCTTTAATAAAAATTTTGCGGTAATCTGCCCAGCTTTTGGTTTTTTCGGCCGGGCGGGAAATGGCATCGAGTATCGTCTGGCTCTTTTCAGCCTGGGCAAACAATTGCTGTAACGCCTCACGTTCAAAACCGTGCTCTTGCGCCATACGCTCGATAAACGCTTGTGCCTCGGGGCTCTCGTTGTAATCTGCCTGCACCGCGCCGGAGACACTGACCAGTACCACTAACCAACTAACTTTAAAACAAACCTTTAACTTACGGCGAATATTCAACAATGCGTCTCCAGAGAAGTTCTTATTAACAATAACAGCGAGCGCGTATCAGGTTATCGGATAACCTTTCGCGGCTCGGTGGCAATAGCCATTAATATCCCAAAGGCTGCCATCAAAGTCACAATCGATGTTCCACCCTGACTGACCAGCGGCAAAGGAACGCCCACAACCGGCAACAACCCCGAAACCATACCAATATTAACGAATACATAAACAAAAAAGGTCAGGGTGATACTGGCTGCCAGCAGCCGGCCAAAACTGTCCTGGGCCCGCACGGCAATCATCATGCCGCGCAATACGATTAAAATATAAAGCGCCAACAGCACCAGCACGCCAATTAAGCCAAACTCTTCGGCCAGCACCGCAATAATAAAATCCGTATGCCCCTCGGGCAAAAAATCCAGGTGCGACTGAGTCCCCTGCAGCCACCCTTTACCCGGTACACCACCCGAGCCAATCGCGGTTTTAGACTGAATAATATTCCACCCCGCCCCAAGCCGATCGGCCTCGGGGTTTAACAGCGTTAGCACGCGCTTTTTCTGATAATCGTGCAGCACAAAATGCCACAGCGGCCACAGGCTTGCCAACAACGAAACCACGGCGGCCACAATATAACGCCAGGACAAACCGGCAAAAAACAACACCATTAAGCCCGACGCAGCCACCAGAATTGACGTCCCCAAATCGGGCTGCTTAATAATCAGTACCGTAGGCACCGCCACCAAAGCGAGGGTCCAAAATACATGTTTAAACACCGGGGGCAAGTGCCGCTGCCCGAGATAGGCGGCAATCGTCATGGGCATTGCCAACTTCATCACCTCTGAGGGCTGAAAACGAAACCCGCCCAGGCTTAACCAGCGCTGCGCGCCTTTGGCACCTACCCCATGCAAAATAACTAACACCAATAACACCACCCCCAAAGCATAAGCCCAGGGGGCTAAGCGCCGCATAAAATGCACCGGCACTTGCGCGACGATAAACATCGTCAGGTACGCCAGACCAAAATAAATACCTTGACGCTTTATGGCCCCCAGCGATTGATCGCTGGCACTGTAAAGTACCACCAGGCCACCGGCGGTAACCGTTAACAGTAAAAGCAGTAACCAAAAATCGAGATGCAGACGCTGCTGCAGTCGATCGCGCTTGCGCAGCGTGCGGTCAGACTCGGGTAAACGACGTAAAAAATCCTGATTAGGCACGACCCGGGTTACTCCTTTAGCTCGCCATTGGCATTTAACAACCAGGCATCGAATACCCGCCGCGCGACCGGCGCCGCTGCCCCCGAGCCAGACTCGGCATTTTCCAGCAATACGGCTACGGCGATTTTGGGATTCTCCAGCGGTGCAAACCCGACAAACAAAGCATGATCGCGATTGCGCTCACTCAGCGCCTCCGAGTCGTACTCGGCGTTTTGTGCAATCGCCACCACCTGAGCGGTACCGGTTTTTCCCGCCATTTTATACTTAGCGCCGCGCGCGATACGCTGCGCGGTGCCGTGCTGACCGTGCACTACCTCGGCCATCGCCTCGATACCGAGCTCCGATATGTAGTCTTCCACATCAACCACATGGTCGGTAATGGGCGGGCGCGGCTCTCCCCCCACCGAGGCCACCAATTGCGGCCTTAAGCGCGTGCCGCGATTGGCAATGGCTGTCACCATGGAGGCCAATTGGAGGGGGGTTGCCAGAACATCACCCTGCCCAATCGACACGTTTAAGCTATCACCCGGATACCAGGGCTCGCCCCGGGCACCGCGCTTCCAATCGCGCGAGGGCCAGATGCCACGTCGCTCGTTAGGCAAGTCAATTTGAGTTTTTTGTCCCAGACCGTACTGGTAACCAAAGCTGTGCATTTTATCGATGCCCATGTTAAAGCCCAGGTCGTAAAAATACACATCGCAGGACTCGGCAATAGCCTGTTTGAAGTCAACCTTGGGGCCGTGCCCCCAGCGCTTCCAGTCGCGATACAAACGGCTGCTGCCTTTGAGCTTGTAGTAGCCCGGATCGTACACCGTGTCTTCGGGGGTGACGATGCCATAGTGCAAACCGCCCATGGCCACGACCGGCTTAATGGTTGAGCCGGGCGGGTACTGCCCCTGCAGAAACCGGTTAAACAGTGGCAAATCGCGGGATTGATTCAGCTCGCGATAATCTTTAAAGCTAATGCCGGTAACAAATAAGTTGGCGTCAAAGCTCGGCGCACTCACCGCCGCCAATACCCCGCCGGTGGCCACATCCATGGCCACCACGGCGCCGCGATGCCCCTCGAGGGCGGCCAGCGCCTCTTGCTGCAAGCGCGAGTCCAAATGCAAGGTTAAGTCGCTGCCGGGCTTAGGGTCGCCACTTTCCAGAATACGAAGTACCCGCCCCCGGGCATTGGTCTCGACGTTTTGGTAGCCAACCTCACCCAATAGCTCCGACTCGTAAGAGCGCTCTAAGCCAATTTTACCGATCGAGTGAGTGCCGCTGTAGCGCTGGTACTCGTCGGGATCAAAGCCCGAGAGTTCGCTCTCGTTAATGCGGCCCACGTAGCCAATGGTATGGGCAAATAAGTCTCCCTCGGGGTAATAGCGTACCAACTGCGCGTGCACCTCAACGCCATCGAGGCGAAACTCGTTAACCGCCAGCCGCGCCAGCTCTTGTTCGGTTAAGCCAAAGCGCAGGGGAACCGCATCAAACGGCCGGCGCCGCTGGCGGAGCTGATCGTTAAACTTTTCAATATCGTTGGAACTGATATCAACCAGAGTCCCCAAAAATTCAAGGGTCTCGGCCAAATCCGGGACTCGTTCGTGAACAATTGAGAGCGTATAACTGGCGCGGTTTTCGGCGAGTAATTCACCGTTGCGATCGTAAATTAAGCCGCGGGTGGGCGGAATTGGCAGCACGTGCACCCGGTTGCGATCGGACTGGGTAACGTAATCCTCGTGGTGATCCACTTGCAGCGAGAAAAAACGCAAAATCAACATGCCGGTCAGCAGCACAATCACCAATCCGGCAAACAGCGCGCGGGCAAAAAACAAACGCGCCTCGCGGTGGTGATCTTTAAAGTGTCTCGCTTCGGACATAGGGTTGTCAGATCCTACCCGGCGCTCGCCGCGCCTTGATGTTATTTATGATACGGATGGTTATGCAAAATCGTCCAGGCGCGATACAGCTGCTCGGCCACCAAAATTCGCACCAGTGGGTGCGGCAGGGTTAGCGCCGAAAGCGACCAGCGCTGCTCAGCCAGCGCCAGCGCCGCTGGCGCCAAACCATCGGGGCCGCCCACCAACAAACTGACGTGACGACCGTCCATGCGCCATCCGGCTAACTGCTCGGCCAGGTGCTCGGTGCTCCATCTTTTGCCTTTTACATCCAGCGCAACCACCCGGTCACCTTTACCAATAGCACCGCGTATCGCGTCGGACTCGCGCTCCATGGCGCGCTGAATATCGCTGTTTTTGCCGCGCGGCGCCAACGGCAACTCGGTCAGCTCAAGCTCGAGATCCCCCCGGGGCAAGCGCTTAACATACTCGTTATAGCCCTCTTGCACCCAGCCGGGCATTTTGCTGCCCACCGCGATCAGTCGTATGCGCATGGCTTAGTCTTCAGTGCGGTTTGCCGGCGATACAGACCACAGTTTTTCCAGATCGTAAAACTCGCGTGCTTCGGGCAGCATCACGTGCAAGACGGTATCACCGTAATCCACCAACACCCAGTCGCTACCTTCCAGCCCCTCGGCGCCAAGCGGTGCCAGGTTGGCTTTTTTGGACTCTTCGATCACGTGTACCGCCATCGAGCGAATGTGCCGGTTAGAGGTACCGGTCGCGATGATCATGGTGTCCATCACATCGCTTTTATCGCGCACATCCACTTCGGTGACATCGCGTGCTTTTAAGTCGTCTAACGCGTTAAGGATTAACGTATTGATTGAATCTGACATTGGTTACCTATTTATGTTTCACAAAACCTAAGAAGAGCGCGGGCCAGCATCGGCCCGCGCTCCGTATAATTGTTGCTCGCTGATAAAGCGCCGTACCGGCTCGGGCAATAAAAAGCGCGTCGACAAGCCGGCCGCCGTTAGCGCGCGTATTTCGGTGGCGCTAATATCCAACGCCCGGATATTTAGGTGCACCACAGCACCCGCGGAGCGCTCGGCCAGGGCATTTTTTTCGGCGCGATGGACGCGATCAAACTCAGCCAGCTCACCATCGCTCGGCAATATATAGCCGGGGCGATTGACCACCAGCAGATGGGCGAAGTCCAGTAGCTCGCGCCAGCGGTGCCATTTAGGCAATCCCAAATAGGCATCCAGCCCCATCACCAGGGTCAACGAGCAGCTCTCACCGCGCTCGTCGCGCAGCTGCATTAACGTATCCACCGAGTAAGAGGCGCTGCCGCGCACCAACTCGCGATCATCCATCAGTAAGCTGGGGTTACCGGCAATGCCCAACGTCACCATTTGCGCCCGGCGTGCGCTGGCCACCTCGGGGTCGGCCCGGTGCGTGGGTATATGACAGGGCACCAGGCGCATTTCGTCAAAACCCAGCTGCTGCACCAAATCCAGCGCCAGGCGCAGGTGGCCATTGTGCACCGGATTAAAAGTACCGCCAAAAATGGCAACCTTCTGTCTCATGGCCGCGTCATCGGTATCACATAACATGAGTATCCGGCGCGATTAATGGCGAATTTGACCATCGCCAAAGACAATCCATTTTTGCGACGTCAGCCCCTCCAGGCCCACCGGCCCACGGGCGTGAATTTTGTCGGTCGAGATACCGATCTCGGCACCCAGACCATACTCAAAACCATCGGCAAAACGGGTCGAGGCGTTAATCATCACCGAGCTCGAATCCACCTCGGTAATAAACCGGCGGCCACGGCTGTAATCTTCCGTGACGATCGACTCGGTATGCTGCGAACTAAAGCGGGCGATATGATCCATCGCCTCATCCAGCGACTCAACCACTTTTATCGCCAGCACCGGCGCCAAATATTCGGTGGCCCAATCTTCTTCGCTGGCTGGGTTAGCGGCAATAATGGCGCGGGTTTTTTCACAACCGCGCAATTCAACGCCCTCGGCGCTATAGGCATCGGCCAAGCGCGGTAAAATCGCCCCGGCCACAGCGGCATCCACCAGCAGTGTCTCCATAGCGTTACACACACCATAGCGATGCGTCTTAGCGTTTAGGGCAATAGCAAACGCCTTGTCGAGGTCGGCTTTGGCATCGATGTACACATGGCAGATGCCATCTAAGTGTTTAATAACCGGTACCGAAGCTTCACGCGAGATACGCTCAATCAGCCCTTTGCCGCCGCGCGGTACAATTACATCGACAAACTCGGGCATGGTAATCAGCGCGCCCACTGCGGCGCGATCGGTGGTTTGCACAACCTGCACACACGCCTCGGGTAAGCCCGCGGCGTGCAAACCGCGAGTGATGCACTCGGCGATGGCGCGGTTGGAGTGAATGGCCTCACTGCCACCGCGCAAAATGGCGGCATTACCCGACTTAAGACACAGGCTGGCAGCATCGATCGTCACGTTGGGGCGCGACTCGTAAATAATACCCACCACCCCCAGAGGCACACGCATTTTGCCCACCTGAATACCGCTGGGGCGATAGCTCATATCGGTGATTTCACCACAGGGGTCGGGCAGCGCCGCCACCTGGCGCAGCCCCTCGATCATGCCATCGATCGTGGCCGGCTTAAGGGCTAAGCGATCAAGCAGGGCAGCGTCCAGGCCATTGGCCTCGCCCGCCGCGAGGTCTTTGGCGTTTTCGGCCGCTAATGTGTCGCGCGCGGCATCCAGCTCGCGCGCCATGGCCTGCAGCGCTTCGTTTTTAACGCCGGTGCTGGCCGCTGCCAGTGCCCGCGAGGCGGCGCGCGCTTCGCGGCCAACCTGGGTCATATACTCTGCTACTGAAACCGTATCCAACATGCCGTAAACCTATCTCATCAAAATATGCAGGAAAATAGCGGCGATTATACCTGTTTACACCGTGCTTTTGCGGCTTTTGCCATAAAACCGGGCATATTTACCTCAGCGGCGCTGAGCCGCAGTCTATTCCAATGAATTAAAGGCGGTAAACCCGCTATTTTCAGCGCAGGTTCAGGCTCGGGGTACTAACCTAAGCACACTCAAACACGGTCGACAGCAACGCGCTTTCGACATCCGCCCAAGGCGCAGTACAATGGCGGCTCTACCCACGGCACTGATGACGGATTATGACTCGAACACACATCACCATTGCAGCCCTTGTACTGCTGGCATGCGCCAGCGGCGCCTCCGCATCTGCCAGCGCGCCCTACCAACCCCACAACCCGATAACCGCCCACTCACAGTGCGCCATCAGTGCCGCCAAAGCCGGTAAAATTGCCAGCCAGCTCTACGGCGGTAAGGTTATTGATGTTAAGCAGGTTAACGCCAACGGGCGCACCGCGTTTCGGGTCAAGTTGCTACAACCTAACGGCCGCATTCACTCTGTTTTAATTGATGCCAACAGCGGCAAGCCCTTACAGTAATAACGGAGGCGACATGCGCTTACTGATTGTCGAAGATGACACTGCCCTGCGCACCGAGCTTGTACGCCAGCTAAGCGCCGAAGGTTACGCCGTAGACAGCGCCAATGACGGCCGGGACGGCCTGCACATGGCCAGCGAGTACGATTACGACCTCGCCGTTATTGACCTCGGCCTGCCCGAGATTGACGGTATTAGCCTAATCAGCACCTTGCGCGAGCGCGGGCGACGCCTGCCGGTGCTGGTGCTTACCGCACGCGATGGCTGGCAAGACAAGGTGAAGGGGCTGGAGGCCGGCGCCGATGACTACCTCAGCAAGCCCTTTCACCCCGAGGAGCTGCGCGCGCGGGTTCAGGCCCTGTTGCGCCGCGCCCACGGCGCCGCACAAAATCGCCTCAACTTTGCGCCGCTGATTATCGATACCGACGCCAAAACCGTCACCCTGCACGAGCACGCCATCGAGTTAACCAGCTACGAGTACAACACCCTGCTCTATTTAGCGCTAAACGCCGGTAAAACCCTATCCAAAACCGAGCTAACCGAGCACCTATATGCTCAGGATTACGATCGCGACAGCAACGTGATTGAAGTGTTTATTGGCCGGCTGCGTAAAAAGCTCGATCCCGATGGCAGCCTCAACCCCATCAGCACGCTGCGCGGTTTAGGGTATCGCTTTAACCTGCCCCGGAGCGACTAGCGTGGCGCGCGCCACCCTTAAAGCGCGACTGTTAATCGGCTCACTGCTGGTACTGCCCGTGGTGTTGGCTATTGCCGGCGGCGCCCTCGATCGCGCCTATCGCCACAGCCTGGAGGCCGCCGAGCAAGTCCGGCTGGAGCGCTACTTTTATTTGTTGTTTAGCCTGGCCGAGCTGGCACCCGGCGCTAGCGGCGCCCAGCTGCAGCTGCCCGGTACATTAATCGAGCCCGACTTAGAGCAAAGCAACTCGGGCATTGCCGGGTTTGTGTACAACGCTCAGGGCGCCCTGATATGGCGCTCCAACTCCAGCCGGCTACTCAGTAACGCGCCGCGCTTTAGCGATTTTGCCTCTCAGTGGCAGCCCGGGGAGATGCATTTTCGGCGCAGCCAGTTTGACTCGCAACATTACTTTCTGGCGCAATTTGACACCCTTTGGGAGGATGATCGCGGCACCATTCACCCCTTTCGTTTTGCCCTATTGCACGATACCGAGAGCTACCAACTTGCCCTAACCACCTACCGCAACCAGTTGTGGCAGGGCTTGGGGCTGGTAGGGCTGGCGCTGCTGGCGACCCAGGTGTTACTCACCGGCTGGGCGCTTGCGCCGCTAACGCGTTTGGCGCACTCTTTGGGGCTGATGCGCCGCGGCGCCAGCCAAACGCTGGTGGGCGATTACCCCCGCGAGATCCAACAAGTGGTCGACCGCCTAAATCAGGTGCTTGCGCGGGAAACTCAGTTGCGGGCAAGGTACCGCAACCGGGTGAACGATTTGGCCCACAGCTTAAAAACCCCGCTGGCGGTATTAAAAGCCACCAGCGACAGGGAAGACTATCAACAACACGTTAATGAACAGGTGGAGCGCATGGAGAAAGTCGTCCGATACCAACTGCAAAAAGCGGTTAGTGAACACGCCGGCGGGGGCAGCCAAGTCCCCCTGCGCCAAACACTTGAGAGGCTCGCCGAATCGCTAAAGAAAATTTATCGCGACAAAGGCCTTAACATTAACCTCGACGTACCCGCCGATATTGCCTTTGTCGGTGACGAAGAGGACTTAATGGAGCTGGCCGGCAACCTACTAGACAACGCCTGTAAGTACGGCGAAGGCACTGTTACCGTAACCGCCCATTTAAGTGAGCAGTTACTTACCATGCAGGTGGACGACAACGGCCCGGGCATTACCGAGACCCTGCGCAACAGCTCGATGGAGCGCGGCAAGCGGCTCGATACCGCCATGCCCGGTCAGGGTATCGGACTTGCCGTATGTGCCGACATAGCCTGCAACTACGGCGGCAAACTGACCATCGATCGCTCACCGCTGGGCGGCGCGCGCTTTGAGCTGGCGCTACCTGGCGCGCTGTTAGTAACAGAGGGTTAACAGCCCGCCAAAGGCGCTGCTTACCCCCTAAACATAACCGTCGGGGTTGTTACTTTGCCAGCGCCAGCTGTCTTGCATCATTTGCGCTAAATCCCGCTCGGCCTGCCAGTTAAGCGTTTGTCGGGCGTGGGCCGGGTCGGCAAAGCACTGGGCAATATCCCCGGGCCGGCGCGGCATAATCTGATACGGCAAGGATTTACCACAGGCTTGCTCAAACGCGCGCACTACATCCAGCACCGAATAACCTATACCGGTACCTAAATTGTACGCCCGGCAGCCGGGTTTAAGTTGTAGGGATGTTGTCAGCGCCGCCACGTGCCCCGCCGCCAAATCCACCACATGAATATAATCCCGCACCCCGGTTCCGTCCGGCGTCGGGTAATCATCGCCAAACACCTGTAAAAACGGGCGCTTACCTACCGCCACCTGCGCCACGTAGGGCACAAGGTTGTTAGGGGTGCCCGACGGATCCTCCCCCAGGCGCCCGCTGGCATGGGCCCCTACCGGGTTAAAATACCGCAGCAGCGACACATTCCAGCTCGACCCGGGTGCCGCCGCAACATCCTCGAGCATCTGCTCAATCATTAATTTACTGCGCCCGTAGGGGTTCGTCGCGCTGCGGGGGAAGCCCTCATTAATGGGCACGCTCGCCGGATCACCGTACACGGTAGCCGACGAGCTAAAAATCAAATGCCAGACACCGGCATCTGCCATCGCCTCACACAGCGTTAACGCGCCAGCCACATTATCGCGGTAATAGCTCAGCGGGATCTCGGTGGATTCACCCACCGCTTTTAAGCCGGCAAAGTGCATCACCGCCTGAACCTTGTGCTTAGCCAGCACCGCCGACAAGGCCTCGCGATCATTAATATCCAGCTCATACACCGCCGGACGTACACCGGATACCTCGGCAATACGATCCACCACCAAAGGCTTACTGTTGCAAAAGTTATCGACAATAACCGGTGTAAAACCCGCCTCAATCAGCGCCACACACACATGACTGCCGATATACCCGGCGCCGCCGGTGACTAAAATCTCTGCACCCTGCTGGGACATAACCCGCACTCCGTAGCTCAATAATCTAGGCCGCGATTATGTCACAGCAGCCAATCACAACGACAGGGCACCGACCTAAATGTCGGGCATAAAAAAGGGGCAAACCGAAGTTTGCCCCGACAGCTTCATGCTCGCTGTGATATCTGTTAAGCGGAACAGATTTTTTTGTCTGGCTGCTTAGAATTCAATAGGCAGGCTCAGAGAAACTACAAATTTCGCGTCGTCGTCATAGGCGCCGTCAACGTCATCAACCACTTTACCCAGAGTAAAGCTCAGGTTGTCATTAAAGGCGTAACCCAAATCAACGTGCGCCAAATCGTCTTCATGCATACCGTAAGTTACGCTGAACTTGTCAAAGGTTGCGCCGATAGTGGCGTACCAGTACTCATCCAAATCAGCCACACCATGGTAGTAAGTCACAGCTACCGGACCAAAACCCACAGAGCCAACAACTTCCGTTAAATCACCAATATCTGGTGAACCGTCAGTACCGTCTGGGTTGGCAGGCGCGCTGGGGTAGTTGTAGTTCCACACGCTAATGTCGTAGCTAAAGCTGCCCGCTTCACCACCGTAACCTACGTACAGGTCATACTCGGTGCCCATTGACGCATCACCAGAAGAAGCCCATACACCGCCGTACAAGCCGCCAGTGCTTACGGTCAAATCGCCTGAGATGGCCGGATCGCCATTACCCAGATCAAGACCACGCCAGTAGTACATGTTGGCAGCACCCACCGATGCCGATACTTCAGCATTGGCAACCGGTGCAAACGCGCTCAAAGCAAGGGTTGACGCGGCAACGGCACTAGCCAGTACTTTTTTGCTAATCATCTTCATGAAATCTTCCTCTAGTTTCTAATGGCAACTGTTTTTAAGGTAGCTCCCGATTCTGTCGCGGGAGTCCCGTAGCTGTCGATGGCACACCGATTCAGCTTGCCATGCTAATAGCGAAGACCGAGCCAACTTGATTTTTTACATAAATAACAACAAGTTACGCCACTTTAAAAGAAAACCAGCCACCCTCCGCAACACGCCAAAGCACCAACGTTGTGCATTTTTGAATTCCGCGCAGGGCGCCCGGCACCAATATAGCGCACAATAATTAGGCGCGCTTTTGTTGGCGCATAAATGGTAATAAATCGAGATACATCATCAGCGCCAATAACACCAACAGCGTCCCTACACAGGCGTCGGCACTGAGGCGCTCACCGGCCAATAAAGCGCCACTGGTTAGCGCCAGAATGGGCGTCATTAAGGTGATCAAAGACACCACGGAAGGCGACAGGCGCGATAAGACAAAAAAGAAGAGAGTAAACCCCAACAGCGAGCCACACAGCGCCAGATACACAATCGCCGCCATCGCCTGGCTCGAAGGTGTCGGTGCAGGCGCCCCGGCAAAATACCAAAACGCCACCAGCCCCGGCATTGCAAACAGCAATGAGCCGGTAGTCTGATTAAACGCATCGACGCTGGTGCGCTGCGCTTTGAGCATCACGCTACTGGTAGAGAACAACACACAAGAGCCGAGAATACCGGCAATTCCAATGGCCGCGCCGTGATCCAGCGCCAGCTGACTGCGAAAAATTACCCCCAGTCCCAGCAACGCCAACACTAAGGCCCACACCCGCTGACGGTTAAAGGGGTTGTCTTTTAAAATCAGCGCCGACAAAACCCCCGTCACAAACGGCGACAGCGCAAAAATAACGGCAATTAACCCCGACGGAATAAACTGCGCCGAGTAATACACCAAGGGCATATTGGGGAAGATACCGAGCGAGGCAAACAGATACACCCGCGCTGCGCCCGGCCGATTAAACAAACGCCGCCCCAGCACCGCGTTAATAAGCAAAGCCACCAGCAGCGCCAACAGCATTCGCCACAACACAGCCACCATAAAATGGCCGGCGTCGTTACTCCAGACAATAGCGAGCGGCGTGGTACCCCAAATCAAAACCACAAGAATATAGGCAATTAACACTGGCATGGCTTTTCCCTCACAGTCATAGTCGCGGCGTCCATCGCAGCGACGTACCGCAACCCACCATGCAGCCAAACAAAAAAGGCCGCAGTGGAGTGCTGCGGCCTTTAAGAAACTAAGTGTTGTTAATGTAACTCTTTAACGCTCACCTAACTGCCCTACTGCACCGCAATAACACGCCATCGCCACTAGCCAGACTCGGCGCAGCGCAATGCAGACGGGTTTTTCGTTTAGTAGGTGCAACATAAAATTTTGCTCGGTAAATGATGGGGTTAACTTTACCCTTTAAGCCCTAAAGGACACAAGCATTTAACCAAGAAATTGTCTACCATGGAGCCATCGATAAAAGCAGAGGGCAACAAACGCAATGCAAGTGTATTTGGTGGGCGGCGCCGTGCGGGATAAACTTTTGGGCTACCCCTTTCACGAGCGCGACTGGGTAGTGGTAGGCGCCACCCCCGAAGCGATGCTTGAGCAGGGTTTTACCCCCGTAGGCAAAGACTTTCCGGTATTTTTACACCCGCACAGCAAAGAGGAGTACGCCCTCGCCCGCACCGAGCGCAAAACAGCCCCCGGCTACACCGGCTTTAGTTTTTATGCGAGCCCCGAGGTGAGCCTAGAGGACGACCTGATTCGCCGCGACCTCACCATCAACGCCATCGCCGAAGACGAACACGGCACACTGTGCGACCCCTTTAATGGCGCACAGGATATTCGCGATAAAAAATTGCGCCATGTTTCCGATGCGTTTAGCGAAGACCCGGTTCGCATCCTGCGCACGGCGCGCTTTGCAGCGCGTTACCATCACCTGGGCTTTACCGTGGCCGAAAACACCAACGCCCTGATGAGCGATATGGTCACCAATGGCGAGGTAGATCATTTGGTCGCCGAGCGCGTCTGGAAAGAAATGTCCCGCGCGCTGGATGAACGTCACCCCGAGGTGTTTTTTCAGGTGCTGCGTCAGTGCGGCGCTCTGGCAAAAATTTTACCCGAGCTCGAACAACTGTTCGGTGTGCCGCAGCCGGCCAAACACCACCCCGAAATAGACACGGGCGTGCACACGCTACTGGTGCTGCAGCAGGCGGTGCAATTATCGGACGCCACCTGCGTACGCTTTGCCGCTCTGGTACACGATTTAGGCAAGGGCGCCACCAACCCCGAGCAGTGGCCACGGCACATCAATCACGAGCAACAGGGCTTACCGCTGATTAAAGCCCTGTGCAAACGCCTGGCAGTGCCCAACGACTGCCGCGATTTAGCCCTGTTGGCGGCGCAGTTTCACACCCACGTACACCGCGCCTTTGAGCTGCGCCCCAACACCATCTTAAAGCTGATCAAACAAACCGATGCGTTGCGCCGCCCCGAACGTTTTACCCAACTGTTACTAGCCTGCGAGGCAGATTCTCGCGGACGCACCGGCTTTGAGAATTGCCACTACCCACAGCCGCAATATCTCCAGCGCGCGCTTGAACTGTGCCAGGCGGTCGACGTAAAGGCGTTAGTCGAGCGCGGCTTGCAAGGCGCCGAACTGGGCGCCGCGATTGACGCAGCCCGCCTCGCACAACTAGAAACTCTAAAGCGACAAACCGACAACGGCGAGGAGCACCAAGCATGACCGCCCCCGTAGCATTAATTACCGGTGGCGCCCGCCGTATTGGCGCCGCCACCGCGCGCCACTTGCACAACGTAGGCTGGCGCGTCATCGTGCACTACCGCACATCCCACACCGAAGCCGACGACCTGGTCGCCGAGCTCAATCAACAGCGTGCCGAGTCGGCCCTGGCAATCGCCGCCGATTTAACCTCGCTCACCGATATAGAGACACTGGCTCGCACCGCCTCGCGCCACTGGCAACGGCTTGATGCCCTCATCAACAACGCCTCCAGCTTTTATCCCACGCCTGTGGGCTCGGTCACCGAACAACAGTGGGACGATTTAATCGGCAGCAACCTAAAGGCGCCGTTTTTTCTCGCACAGCAGCTCGCCGGTGTACTGGCCGAATTCTCGGGGGCGATTATTAATATTGCCGACATTCACGCCGAGCGGCCGCTCAGTGAACACACCGTTTATTGCATCGCCAAAGCCGGCAATGTGATGCTGACAAAGTCCCTCGCCCGCGAGCTCGCCCCCCGGGTGCGAGTCAATGGCGTCGCCCCGGGCGCCATTATGTGGCCAGAAGACGCCGCCGAGTTAACGCCATCGGCCAAGGCCGCCATTGTCGATAAAATTGCCCTTAAGCGCGCCGGCGTTGCCGACGACATCGCCCGCACCATTGAATTTTTACTGCTGCACGCCCCTTACGTAACCGGCCAGATTCTGGCGGTCGATGGCGGCCGGACACTCAGCAATTAACGCTTACGATTGAGGCTAAGGAATTTCCTATGATCAAAACACTGTTGCTAACAACCGACGGACAAATACACCGCGGCGGCGTCGAACAAATTGAGCTGTGGCGTCAGGACAATAACGGTTACCTCTGGATCGATATCGAAAGCGAAAATGTTGCGGATGAAAAAGAGTTACTGCTGGCGCAAGGCTGTCACCCTCTGGCCGTCGAAGACGCTCAGCGCAAGCGCCACCCGCCCAAAACCGAGGCTTTTGATAACCAGGTATTGATTCTCTACCGCGGCATCACCGACTACGATGAAGAGCTCAACATCAACCAGGTGCCCATCGCCCTGTTCGCCGAACAGCGGTGCTTAATCAGTATTCACCAGGGCCGGTCCATCAGCATCGAAAAAAGCTGGAGCCACCCGGACCCGGAGATGCTGCGCCAACCCGCACTACAAGCCATACGCATCATGCACTACTCCGTGGGCCGCTTTTTAGAGGCCGTACTGGCGTTTGAGGCGCGCATAAACGATCTGGAAGACATGATGCAAGAGCGCCCTAACGATGAGTTAATGCGCACGCTAATTGCGTTTAAATCTAAGCTACGCAAACTCAAGCGCACCTTTAACTACCACGAGCGCGTCGCCCACAATTTACTGCACGAAACCCCCGAGATCGTCGCTCAGCAATCGCCCGATATGGTACACGCACTGCAGGATTTATTTGAGCGCTGCGAGCGGGCAAACAGCCTGGCCGCCATGTACTACGAAATTTGCGGTGATTTAATTGAGGGCTATTTGTCGCTCGCCTCACACACGCTAAACAACACCATGCGGGTACTGACGGTAATCACCGCGATCTTTGTGCCCCTGACATTTGTCGCCGGTATTTACGGGATGAACTTTGACTATATACCCGAGCTGCACTACCGCTACGGCTATTTTATCGCCATGGGGCTGATGGCGACGATGGGCGTGGCACTACTGGTGCTGTTTAGAAAGCTCCGCTGGCTATAAGGCTAATAGCTGGCGGGCAGCGCCATATCACGCCAGATAAAATCGATGGGCCACAGGTGTTGGCGGGACTTGTCGTATTCCTGCCACAACTCGGCAAAGGTTTGCTCCAAACTCGGGTGCGTTAACTGCGGCGCCAGCTCCGCCAGCGGCTGCAACACAAAAGCATTCTTGGTAATTTCATCGCGCGGCAGCTCGGTGCCGGCCTCAGCCCCAACAAAATCACCGTACAATAAAATATCAATATCCAAAGTACGCGGGCTAAATTTGGGGCCTTCGCGATTGCGCTCGTTGTCGTCTTCTATTTGCTTTAGGCGCGCCGACAGCTCGGCGATGTCCAGCTCACTGTGAACCCCCACCACCAGGTTCAAAAAGTGGCTGCCCTCAAAACCTACGGATTCACTCTCGTACACGGTCGAGATATCCAGCTCGCCAAACTCATCGGCCAGCGCATCCAGCGCCGCACTAATATGGCGGTAACGATCAATGTTACTGCCAAGGCTTAAATACACGGGCGTCATGCCGGCTTGTCTCCGCGCTCGATAATTAACCCTACATCCCGCGCACCGCGCAAGGCGCCCGGCTTGCTTAAGCGCAGGCGCAGCCAGGGCACGTTAAACTCATCGCGCACTAGTGCGGCAATCTCTTCGGCCAGCGACTCTACCAGCAGCGCATCGCGCGCCTCAACGTAGGCAATAATGCGCTTGGATACCGCCTTATAATTCAGCGCGTATTGGATATCGTCGGTTTGGGCAGCGCGGCGAATATCACTGGCCATTTCAATATCAAGGCTCACGGTTTGGCGAACTTGTCGCTCCCAATCGTAAATACCAATGATGGTGTTAATCTCAAGGTCGCGAATGTAAACAATATCCATCGGGTTCTCTTTATGACTGTTTATCTTGTTGGCCGCTAAAATCTGCCGTCTAAGGCCGGGCATCAAGCGCGGGCAAGCTATCCAGCGGCCAGCGCGGGCGCACATTCACGGCCAATGATTCGCTTTGCCCAGCGGCCAAACGCTGGGCGCCGGCGTAGGCGATCATGGCGCCATTGTCGGTGCAAAACTCGTGGCGCGCGTAAAACACCCCGGCGCCTATCTTGCCCAAAGCGCTTTCCAGCTCGGCGCGCAAGCGGGTGTTGGCCGACACCCCGCCGGCAATAATCAAGCGCTTGAGCCCGGTGGCCTCCAGTGCGCGGCGGCATTTAATAACCAGCGTGGACACCACCGCCTCCTCAAAGGCACGGGCGATATCCGCCGAGGTTTGCTCGTCGGGCAAGCCATCGGCCTCGGCGTGCTCGGCCACGGTGTTTAAAGTGTAGGTTTTAAGGCCAGAAAAACTAAAATCCAAACCGGGGCGGTCGACCATCGGACGGGGAAAGGTAAACCGGCCCGGCGTACCACGCTCGGCCAGCCGGGCGATGTGGGGCCCACCCGGATAATCCAAATCGAGCATTTTGGCAGCTTTATCAAACGCCTCGCCGGCGGCGTCGTCGAGCGACTCGCCCAGCAGCTGATAGCGGCCAATAGCCTCTACTTTTACCAATTGGGTATGGCCACCGGACACCAACAGAGCCACAAACGGAAACTCCGGCGGGGTATCTTCCAACATCGGCGCCAGCAGATGTCCCTCCATATGATGCACACCCACCGCCGGCACATCCCAGGCAAACGCCAGTGCGCGGCCGACACTGGCGCCCACCATCAAAGCGCCCACCAGGCCTGGCCCGGCGGTATAGGCGATACCGTCGATATCTTCAGCGCGGCAATGGGCCTCGCTAAGCACTTCGCGAATCAAGGGCAGGATTTTGCGCACGTGATCGCGCGAGGCAAGCTCGGGCACCACGCCGCCGTATTCAGCGTGCACGGCAACCTGAGAGTAAAGCGCATGGGCCAGCAGGCCGCGCTCGGTGTGGTAGACGGCCAATCCCGTCTCATCGCAGGAGGTTTCAATCCCCAATACCAACATGGGTTTACTCACGATACTGTCTCAAACTCAGGGGGAAATTTGCCGCTATGATATAGCCCCGAGCCGGTGGGGGCCAGCAGCCGGGCTAAATACTCGATGAATTACCTAAAAAACCCGCTTTGGGTGCTTGCAGGCGTAGGCATAAGTGGTTAGAATCTGCGCCCCTTAGAACTTGAGTCATTTTAAGGCCACGAGCCTTTTATTAACCAAAGGTAAAAGCATGCCTTCAGTAAAGATTAAAGAAAACGAGCCGTTTGACGTCGCTCTGCGTCGCTTCAAGCGTTCTTGCGAAAAAGCAGGTGTTTTGGCAGAAGTTCGCAGCCGCGAGTTCTACGAGAAGCCCACCGCTGTTCGTAAGCGCAACATGGCCGCCGCTGTTAAGCGTCACGCCAAAAAAGTACAGCGCGAATCACGCAAGTTTCAGCGCCTGTATTAATGGCGCCTGTTGCCTAACCACAGGTTGGGTAACAGCTAGCTCTCACTGAAAGATAGGGTCGCTTTATGGCAGCTTCTGCAATGAAAACCCACATCAATGACGAGCTTAAAACCGCCATGCGCGCCAAAAATAAGGCGCGCGTGGCGGTTTTGCGTCTGGTGATGGCCGAATTTAAGCGTATCGAGGTCGATGAACGCATCGAGCTTGACGACGCCCGCGTGCTTGCCGTTTTAGACAAGATGCTCAAGCAGCGTCGTGACTCCATCGAGCAATACGACAACGCCGGCCGCACCGAACTGGCCGACCAAGAGCGCGCCGAAAGCACCATCATCCAGGAATTTTTGCCGCAGCCCCTTAGCAGCGCCGAGCTGGACGAGATTGTCGATAAAGCCATCGCACAATCTGGCGCCAACGAAATGCGCGACATGGGCAAGGTGATGGGCCTGATCAAACCGCAGGTACAGGGTCGCGCCGATATGGCCGACGTTAGCCGCCGCATTAAAGCGAGCCTGGGTTAATTCATTAGCCCTAGCCCGATCGCCGGCCAAGCGGTTAGAATCATTCCATGAGCCGCATCCCCCAGTCTTTTATAGATGAACTGCTAGACCGCGTCGATATCGTCGAGGTGGTGGATCATCGCGTCAAGCTCAAAAAGACCGGCAAAAACTACAGCGCCTGCTGCCCCTTTCACGACGAAAAGACCCCCTCGTTTACCGTTAGCCCCGACAAACAGTTTTTTTACTGCTTTGGCTGTGGCGCCAGCGGCAATGCCGTAGGCTTTTTGATGGACTACGAGCGCACCGGCTTTCCCGAGGCCGTCGAGCAGCTGGCCCACCTGTGCGGCATGGAAGTGCCCCGCGAAGAGCAAAAACCCGAAAGCTCTCGCCAAGAGCGCCTGCGCAAACGCCTGTATCAGCTACTGGAAAAATCCAACGATTTTTACCAAGAGCAATTGCGCCAACACCCCGGCAAAACCAAAGCCATCGAATACCTTAAAGGCCGCGGCCTGGATGGCCACATTGCGCGTGATTACGGCATCGGCTACGCCCCGCCGGGCTGGGACAACCTACTTAAAGCCCTCGGCACCAATGGCGAAGACCGCGACGGCCTACTGAAAGCCGGAATGCTGATTCAGCCCGAAGACTCCGAGCGGCTGTACGATCGGTTTCGCTACCGCATTATGTTCCCCATTCGCGACACGCGCGGGCGGGTAATTGGCTTTGGCGGCCGGGTACTGGACGACAGCAAACCCAAGTACCTCAACTCCCCCGAGACCCCGGTGTTTCACAAGGGGCGCGAGCTGTACGGGCTGCACGAGGCGCGCCAGGCCTACCGCAACCTGCCCCGCCTGCTGGTGGTCGAGGGCTATATGGACGTGGTGGCCCTGGCGCAATTTGGCATCCGCTACGGCGTTGCCACCCTGGGCACCGCCTGTGGCGAGGAGCACTTAGAGCGCGCGTTTCGCTACACCAGCGAAGTGGTGTTTTGCTTTGACGGCGACAGCGCTGGGCGCCGCGCCGCCACCCGGGCACTGGAGTCGTCACTGCCCGCCATGACCGATGGCCGTCAGGTAAAGTTTCTGTTTTTGCCCGAGGGCGAAGATCCGGACACCCTGGTGCGGCAAATTGGCCCCGAGAAATTTGAAAACCTTATCGACATGGCGGTACCGCTTGAGGACTACCTGTTTGATGCCGCCGCAGAGGGCATCAACATTCGCACCATGGAGGGCCGCGCCCATTTAAGCAAACGCGCCGCTCCACTGCTGGCACAACTGCCCAAAGGGGTGTTTCGCGAGCTGATGTTTGAAGCGCTGGCCACCCGCACCGGGCTTAATCGCGCCACACTCGAAGAGCTGGTCGACACCCCGGAGCCACTGCCGTCACAACAAGCCCCGGCGCCACAAACACAACAGCGCGAACGACAAGCCGCCCCGAGTGAGCGGCCACCGCAGCGGCGCGAACCTGCAATCACTGAGGACTACGGCGACTTACCCGCACCTGCGGAAAACAACGAGCCCTGGTCGCCCGACGATTACGCCGACTTTGAGGCCATGCCCCCGGAAGCCTACGAGGCGCCACCACTGGATGATTACGCACCGCCCGCCAGTGGGCAGGAGGGCATTGAAGCGGGCCGCGAACTCGCCATCGGCCGCGTCAGCCAGTACCTGATGCCGCCGCACAAAAAAGCCATCGCCCTGCTGCTGGCCCACCCGGAGCTGGCCGCCGAGGCCCCCGACCACGATCAGTGGCTCAACCAAAACAGCGGCGAACTGCGCCAGCTGGGCCGCCTATTAAAACTGCTGCACGAGCGCAGCCACTATCAGCTGTCACATATTTTAGGCCACTGGCGCGCCAACTACGGGCCGGACGATACCGAAAAACTCGCCGCCATCGCCGGTCACGATATGCTGCGCGCTGCGGCGCACCTTAGCCGACCAAAAGATCCGCGCAGCGAGGTGCTGGCCTACGATTTGAGCGCCGCCTTTGCCCACAGCCTGGATAAAGCCCGCAACCAACTGCAGGCGGCCAGCCGCGCCCGGGCCTTAGCCAAGTTGCGCAGCAGCGATGCCAGCAGCCTAAGCCGCGCCGAAAAAGAAGCCCTGTACGCCGAGGCTTTGGGACAAAAGCCGCACTAACCGAAACCCGCCACTCAGTAACACCACAAAAACAGCCAGACGCCGCAAAATCAACGTATTTAGTGGCACTTATTTGCCGATCTCCTAGTATCTAACAGGCGCTTTACGTTATAATCCCGCGCTTGCTTTTTTAACCGCTACGTTTTACAGGGTCCCTAATGGCTGACGACGCTAAACAGCAACAGTCTCGAATCAAAGAGCTTATCGCCCGAGGCAAGGAGCAAGGTTACCTAACCTACTCCGAGGTGAACGACCACCTGCCAGAGGACATCTCCGATCCGGATCAGGTCGAAGACATCATCCAAATGATCAACGACATGGGTATTCGGGTGTTTGAACAAGCCCCGAACGCCGATGACCTGTTGATGGCGGATGGCGACTCCTCGGCCGATGAAATCGCCGCTGCCGAAGCCGCCGCCGCACTCGCCGCTGTGGAGACCGAAGCCGGTCGCACCACCGACCCTGTGCGCATGTACATGCGCGAAATGGGTACCGTTGAGCTGCTAACCCGCGAAGGCGAAATCGCCATTGCCAAGCGCATCGAAGAAGGTGTGCGCGAGCTAATGCACGCCATCGCTTACTGGCCCGGCTCAGTGCAAACTGTAATCAACGAATACGAGCTGGTCGAAAAAGAAGAGCGCCGCCTGGCCGACGTTATCATCGGCTGGCTCGACCCCTCGGACGAGATCCCTACCGCCGGCGCCCCCGCCGCGGCCAAAGATAGCGACGACGATGACGAGGAAGAGTCCACCTCCGGTGTCGACCCCGAAGAGGCGAAAGAGCGCTTTGGCGCCCTGAAAAAGCAACTGGCCAAAGCCAACAAAGTCATCGACAAAAGCGGCCGCGACAGCAAGCAAGCCGAAAAAGAGCTGGATGCACTGGGCGAGATTTTTAAATTCTTTAAGTTGCCACCGCGCCAGTTTGACCCGGTTTACGTTAGCGTACGTGACATTCTTGATCGCGCCCGCCGCGAAGAGCGCGCCATCATGGAGCTGTGCATCCGCAAAGCTAAAATGCCGCGCAAAACCTTTATTAAAGAGTTTCCCGGCAACGAGTCTAACGACGAGTGGATCGGTGAAATCATTGCCAAAAAGCGCGACTACTCGGAAGTGTTAAAAGTTTACGAGCCAGAAATCGCCCGCGCCCAGCGCAAACTGCAACAAATTGAAGAAGACAGCGGCCTGCCGCTTGCCACCATTAAAGAGATCAACCGTCGCATGTCGATCGGTGAAGCTCGCGCCCGCCGCGCCAAAAAAGAAATGGTCGAAGCGAACCTGCGTTTGGTTATTTCGATTGCGAAAAAGTACACCAACCGCGGCCTACAGTTTTTGGATCTGATCCAAGAGGGCAACATCGGCTTGATGAAAGCCGTAGACAAGTTCGAATACCGTCGCGGCTACAAGTTCTCGACCTACGCCACCTGGTGGA
>NZ_CAXBFW010000002.1:0-301654 GCF_963975215.1 uncultured Gilvimarinus sp. | reverse complement strand
CCCGCCGGTGACGACTTGTTGGTGCCCAAGGGTGCCGAGGCGGTGATAACTCAGGCACTGGGCGCGAGTTATACCTTGTTGTACCACGGTAATTTGATTCGCATTGATGGCAAAGATGCCGATGCTATTGGCCTTAGCACCAACGCGCTGGAGTATGAAGCCCGAGCCGACGGCCAGATCGATGAAGATCAGGTCTGGGAGGCGCTGAGTATGGTGTACGACCCCGAAATTCCGGTCAATATCGTTAGCTTGGGGTTGGTGTATAAAATGAATATCGACCAAGCCTCTCAGCGAGTGGATGTGGTGATGACATTAACGGCGCCGGGTTGTGGGATGGGCGATGTGTTGGTCAACGATGTAAAGCGCCGTCTCGATGAGGTGCCTAACGTTAAGAGCCATGATGTTGAGTTAGTGTTTGACCCCGCCTGGGACCGCACGATGATGAGCGAAGAGGCCCAGCTGGAAACGGGTATGTTTTTTTAGTCGGGATAGTTGCCTTGCAGCAACCAATCGTGGGTTATCACCTCGACACTGAGAACCATTGGGTCGCTGAACTGGCGTGCGGCCATTATCAACACGTGCGCCACAACCCACCTTGGGTGTTGCGGCACTGGGTGATCACCGAGATGGGGCGCGCGGCAATGCTGGGGTATCCTCTATCTTGTAAAAAGTGCGACGTGCAAGCTCCACCTGATGGCTGTTGCCGTAGAGATTGGTTTTAAGGTAATCACTCCAGGCGTTGGTCTTTTTGCCAAACCAGCTTATCGCCTATTAAGCCCATTTTGTCTAAATATAATTGTGCAGTTTTTATAAATCATGCAAGTTGTTGCACCTCATATGATGTACCGCGCACGGTGGCGCTGCCCAATATAACAAACGCTCTTGGCCCTTAAGAGCTTTATAGCGCCCCACTAATGTCCCGCCTGACAAAAACTAATAATTTAATGCAGGATAGCACCCATGAGAAAATCATTGTGGCAGGCTTTAATGCTTGTTGGCACATCTGTGGCCATGCAGGCCACAAGCGCTCAAACAGCCCCGATTTGGTCTGACGAATTTAACGCTGACCGACTGGACCGGTCGATCTGGACGTTCACCACAGGCGGCAGCGGTAACGGCAACGGGGAGCTGCAGTACTACACCGCGTCGGATAATAATGTTTACCTCGAAGATGGAAGCCTAATTATCGAAGCAAAGCGCGAGGCGCACGAAGGTAAAGCGTTTACCTCAGGCCGTATTCATACCAACGGGCGTTTTGGTTTTCGTTACGGCACCATTGAGGCACGCATAAAACTGCCGGACTTAGCCGATGGGTTATGGCCGGCTTTTTGGATGCTGGGTAATAACTTTGGTATTGACGGTTGGCCTAAGTCCGGTGAATGGGACATCTTAGAGGCTGGCTACAAAGCGGCGATTGATGCGGGCACGACTAACCATTCGGTGTCCGGCGCGATGCATTGGTGGCACGAGAGCGGCGACTGGGGTGATTGGTTGCAGGCCGATGCGGCTGCCGACCTTGAACTGCCGTTTCACATGAATGATGACTTTCATAATTACAAGCTCGAGTGGACACCAGAGCAGGTCGTTATGAGCGTCGATGATATCCAGTATTTTGCCATGGATATCACCGATCCGAATATGTCGGAGTTTAGGGAAAATCCCGCCCATATTATTTTTAATTTAGCCGTTGGCGGCTTCAATTTTGTCGAAATTACTGATCCGGCTAATATCACCGCGCCTTTCCCGGCAAAAATGGCGGTGGATTATGTGCGCCTTTATGAAAATGAGTACACCGAAATACACCTCGCTGAAGAAAACCTAGCTACTGGTAACTATGGTGTCAGCACCGAAACTACACCAGTACTAAGTGAACTTAACTGGGGCGACAGAACCTTTCTTTATGTGTGGAATAATATGGTTGGTGTTGCCACCGAGCCCTCAGAAGGTGCTTCGGCTATGGCTTATGAAATTTCCCCAGGTGACTGGTGGGGGATGGGGCTGCTGCATAAAGATCAAAACCTGAGTAATTACAAACACGGCTACCTACATTTTGATATGAAAACCGACGGGGTGAGTAATATCGAAATCAATATGGAGAGTACCTCGGGAGGTGCCGGGAAAGTCACGCTGGCGGCCGGGGGTGAGCAGTACGGACTTGAGCGCGATGGCGAATGGCATCATGTGGCTATTCCTTTAAATAAATTTTCCGGACTTGATTTTGCAACCATCCAGCAAACGTTTAGCATGTCTGGTCCTGCACCAGCATCGACAATGACCATTGCCGTCGACAATATTTATTTGTCTGAAAGTGTCCCGCTAGAGGCACCCGAGTACGGTAATTTTGGTATTTTTACTGAAACTGCTGAGCACCGCGATGCGGGTGATTTTGCTTTTGGCGTTAACGGTGATTTGTTTATTTGGGAAGAGACCTTAGCCGTTAGCGCGGAGGATGTACTGGAAGGTAATGGCTCGCTCGATCTCACTTCAACAGGGAAGGGATGGTATGGCCTAGGGTTAACAGCAAGAGAGGGCTTTAATCTCAGTGCATTTGATAACCCTAATGGGATGCTGCACTTTTCTATGAAAACTGCTTCGGATGCTGAATTTTCGATAGGTATGAAAAGCGGCAGTGACGCCGTCATTGGTCAGCTTTGGCTGAAATTTACTCCGGGCGCGAACCCTTATGGTTTTATGCGTGATGACCAGTGGCATGAAGTTGTGATTCCTGTTTCTGATTTGGCTCAGGACGTAGATTTTAGTGATGTTCGCCAGGTGTTTCAGGTGCTGGGTGTGGGTGCAATTGATGGGTTAGCTATTGATGACATTTATTTATCTGGTGGCGAGCAAGCCACCGTATCCGCTGGGGGCGAGGAAGTAAATCGCGCGCCTGTGGCAGCCATGAAAACTTCTGTGGCATCGGGGCCGGCGCCACTTACGGTTGAATTTGACGCGAGCAGTTCGGTGGACGTTAATGGCGACGAGCTCAGTTATGTGTGGGATTTTGGTGATGGCAACCTTGGCAGCGGTGCTACAGTAAGCCATAAGTATCTCGAGGAGGGCAGCTTTAAAGCGGTACTTAACGTGAGTGATGGTGAGCTGGATAGTACAACCAGCCACTATGTGTTGGTCAGCAACAATCACAACGCCGCTAAAAGTCATAAGCGAGGTCTGGGCTTTGGCCATCATTCAGAGGAAGATTTTGCCACGATATCGCAGGGCATTAGCTGGTGGTATAACTGGAGCCACAAGCCAGATGTGCAGATTGCCGACGTCTATCAAAGCTACGGGGTTGAATTTGCCCCCATGGCCTGGAATGGGGGCTTTGACGATGCGGGTATGCGGGAGTACATTGCCGCTCACCCCGATGTTAAATACATCTTGGCGTTTAACGAACCTAACTTTTTGGATCAAGCCAACATGACGCCCTCGCAAGCGGCGGCCGAGTGGCCACGCTTAGAAGCCTTGGCCGATGAGTTTGATTTAGAAATTGTCAGCGTCGCGATGAACTACTGTGGGAACTGTAATAGCGAAGGGGGGACCACCTACTACGATCCGATCGATTACTTGGATGATTTTTTTGATATTTGCCCCGATTGCCGGGTCGATGCAATATCGATTCATGCCTACATGGAAGACGCTGGCGGGGTAGAGTGGTATGTAGATCGTTTTGCCAAATACAATAAGCCAATTTGGATGACCGAATTCTCTCACTGGAAGGATTGGACGACGTTAGAGGACCAAAAACGCTTTCTGATCCAAGTGGTAGATTCATTTGAAAATAATGACAATATTGAACGCTACGCATGGTTTACCGGCCGGCGTAACGGACACCCCTACAACGGGTTGTTTGATTACCGTCAGTCAGGCGTTTTGACTGAGCTAGGCAGCATTTACGTGAATATGCCAGTACACAACGAGAGCAACGTTCACGCCGTGCCAGCGCGAATACAGGCCGAGCAATACCAGGCCGTGAGTGACATTGTTTACCCAACGGTTGCTGACGATAAGGTTGATGTTCGCGTTGAGCAAACGCAAGACTATTCTGGCTTTCTGAACCTGAGCGATATGGCCCCAGGTAGCTCGGTGGAATACGGTCTTACAGGTGACGCTGGCAAATACAAGCTGCACGTTCGGGTGGCGAGTGAATTGGGCGGTACTCTGACCTTTTATGTCGACGGCGTGCAGTCGCTGCAGTTGCCAGTGCCTGCCACGGGCGGGCTACAAGTGTGGGAGACTGTCAGCGGGGAGGTTACGTTGCCAGCAGGCGCTTATGGTTTGGCAATGGAGTTTGGTGAAACGATTAATGTCAATTGGTTGGATATTGCGGCGTCTGAAGTGATGGCAAGCTCGTCAAGCTCAAGTGTGGAAAGTGGCTCCAGTAGCAGTTCTTTGAGTAGCGTGAGAAGTTCGAGCTCGAGTGTGCTAAGTAGCGTTAGCTCTTCAAGTTCGAGCAGCGTCTCGTCGGTGGCCTCAAGTAGTGTAAGCTCGCAAACACAAAGCAACTCCAGCTCTAGCCGCGAAAGCTCAAACAGCTCGGAAGGTAGTGTCGACAGCAGCAGCTCTGCACAGAGCAGTGCCAGCTCATCATCAAGCTCCAATGTGAGTTCAATCCCTGAATCAGAGGTAGGCGATGACGATCAACCCTCAACCCCAGATGCTAGCAGTAGTTCAAGCGCTGATAGTGCCAGTGGCGGTGGTGGTAGTGTGGGAATGCTTTGGTTGATATTGCTCGGCTTGGGGGGGATCGTAAGAAGACGCATGGCTGTTTAATAAAATCAACATTATCCATAGCGCGTTAAAGGCGGTCTGTTAGCAGGCCGCCTTTTTGAGTTTAAGGGTGGCGTAATAATCCCTAAAACTGGCATCGATTTAATGGTTGTTTGATTCGATTTATATAAGTGCTTCACTTTTTAGGTGCATGCCAGACCTTCTAAACCCCTCAAAAGTGCTCATTATCTGTGCAATCTTCGAGTTTTGATCGTCGCAACGCTTTATGGTAATCGGTTACATTTGTGTGGTTTAACAGCGCGATCTGCATTAGGGCGAGCTTACCCCTTGCTACTGGCCGCTTTACGCTACTCCCCTGTATATTTGTACATAAATTTAGACAGTGCAGCGCCTCATGTTAGCGATAACAATATTTTTTTGAAAAAATTTAAATGGTGGCGACTTAAAGGCGTGATTGGTGCTAAATTTTGTAATGGTAGCGTAATCATTATACGTGGCGCGCGGCAATGATCAGTATCGAAAAAGTTGGATGTTAGTGTAAAATATTATTTAAAATCAAATGGTTAAGTCATTTTAATTAGGCTCAGTGAAGCGTGCTGTTTTGTGCCGTCAGCGAGGTCCATCAGGTTTGCGTCTCAGTTAATAAATTTTCGGAGGAAAAAGTAATCTTTCCCGTTAAGGTTAACAGTTAGGGTGGTAATCGATTACATTTTTTTCGCTTAAAAAAAGCTATTGAAACCGTTTCATGGTTACCGTAAGTTTCCCTAATTGCTTGCTGTCGTTGATTAAAACGTTATTAGTAGGATGTTTCATCAAGGCTCATTCACCGCGTAACGGTTTTGCTTCCGCAGCAGTGCTACAGCTGGTGCAAAAAAAGAGCCGTTGGGGTTTATGGAAACTGGCAATTTTTGCTTAAAGTCCTATTCTGAAATCATTCGCAAAAAATTACGTTGTTTATTAGGTGCTTTTTTATTTATCAGGCGACGCAATTTTTTCATTGATCAAAAAAAATCGTTGAAAGTTCACATATATTAACGTAAATTCGAAAAATACTTAAAGTCAATAAGACTAAAACGAAATGGTGTAGCTGTTATACGCTGCCGTTATCGTTAAAGGCGTCGCCCAACGCCTAAGAATTGGCGGCTAAAACCCGCTAGTTTGCCTGTTGAATCGGTTGCATGAGCGATTTGGTGGGGGGACATGCGTTGTACGGAAATTTATTCCGAATGATAATAAAAGGAGAGACCCATGTATAACAAAGTAAGCTTTAAGCGAAAGCTGATCGCATCCGCGGTCGCGTCTTGTGCGCTGTCAGGCGTAAGTGGCCTGACGTTCGCCCAAGGCGATCAAATGTTGGAAGAGGTGGTTGTCACCGGTATCCGCGCATCACTTGAGCGCTCAATGGATATCAAACGTGACTCTGCTGGTGTGGTAGATGCCATCTCGTCTGAAGATATTGGTAAGTTCCCCGATACTAACCTTGCAGAATCTCTGCAGCGCATTACCGGTGTTTCAATTAACCGTAAAAACGGCGAAGGTTCAGAAATTACGGTCCGCGGCTTTGGCCCGGGCTTCAATATGGTTACCTTGAACGGAAGAACCATGCCAACCGGTAGTGCTTACGGTGGTAGCTCAGGTGCGGGCTCTTCGACTCGCGGCGGTAACTCCCGTGCATTTGACTTTGCTAACCTGTCTGCTGACTCGGTTTCTGGTGTAGAGGTCTACAAAACCAGTAAGGCCAATATTGCCACGGGTGGTATTGGTGCGACGGTAAATGTAAAAACGGCCAACCCCTTAGATGAGCCTGGCCTTAATGTCAGTGTCGCCGGTAAAGCGATCATGGATACTACCAACCGTACTGGCGACGATGTAACGCCTGAGGTTTCTGGTATTTTCAGCTGGTCTGATGACGACGGTATGTTTGGTGTGTCTTTGAGTGCCAGCTATTCCGAGCGCGACTCAGGCGTGACCAGCGCCACCGTTAATGACTGGAGCGTTGCCGAGTGGGGCGCTGGTGATACCCAGACCATTTACGATAACCCGGCGAACAGCGACATTTTCGTCAATGAGCCTGAGGTTGGTCAGCTTTACTCTCGTCCTAACGACGTCCGTTACACTTTCGCTGACCGTCAACGCGAGCGTACCAACGCGCGTCTTGCTTTCCAATTCCGCCCTATGGACAGCTTGACTGCCAGCTTGGACTACACCTTTGCGCAAAATGATCAATCTGCTCACCGCGGTGAGGTAACCACTTGGGTTCAAAATGGTGGGTTTATTCAGAATGTTGAATTTGATGATTCGGTCATTAAAACGCCAAAGTTTATTACAGAGAGCTATGACCCGGCAAGAAGGGACGTAGGTTTCTCGCAGCAATATCGCTCGCAAGAAGATACGCTGGAATCTACCGGCCTGAACGTTGAGTGGGACGTTACAGATCAATTCTCCTTAGTCTTTGATGCCCACAGCTCTACCATGGAAAGCCTTCCTACTGGCCCAGGCCGCGCAGGTTCGCTGGACATAGGTGTCGGCGCGTCGATCAAAACTGGGGCTAGTTGGCAATTCAGCGGCGCTGATATCCCCAACTGGACGCACACCATTGACGGCGATTTGGAAGAAAACCTGAGCTCCTCGGTAATGCGGGTGTTCTCAGTGGAGCAGATCTCTGAAGTGGATCAAGCTAAACTGGACGGTCACTGGGAGTTCGACAACGGCAGCCGATTTGATTTCGGTATAGAGCGCCGCGAGATGAGTTCAAACACCGTAAACTACAATGGCAATGCTAACCAGGTGCTGGGCGGCTGGGGTGCTTCAGCGCCTGGCGAGTTCCCTGATGGCAGCTTTGAAGAATTCGATGTGCCTGGCGAGTTTGATGACCCGAGTGTTGGCAACTCGCCTCATATCGGCTTCCGCGCGGATGCTCGTGAATTGGGTGCTTTCCTGGTCGAGGAGTACAGTGCTCAAAACGCTTACATTGGCGTAGAGAATACGGAAGATCCAGCCGGGGTTCGAAACAGCGCAAGCAATAACGAAATTCAGGAAGATACAGACGCGGTATACGTCCAGTTTGGCACTGTGGGTCAGTTAGCTGATTTTGAAGTTAATATACTTGCCGGTCTGCGATATGAAGCTACAGACCAAACTTCATCCTCGGAAACCCCTCCGCTGGCTTACTATATATGGTCATCGGATAACGACTTTACTGCGGTCAGCGCATCGCCGGACACCCCAACCGTTGACGGACAGAGCTATGACGTTCTGTTGCCAAGCATAGATTTCTCTATGAACTTTTCGGACAACCTGATTGGCCGAGCATCCTATAGCCAAACCATTGCTCGTCCTGGTTTGGGAAGTTTGGGGTCGGTGATTTCGTTTGGTAACCCAAATGGTTCTACTTTAAATGAGGGTACTACTGTTCAGGCGACAGGGCAAAACCCACAACTGGCACCGCTTGAATCAAGCAATGTTGATGTGTCGTTGGAGTGGTATTACGATGACGCAAGCTACGCGTCCGTCGGCTTGTTTGAAAAACGTGTTGAAAATTTCACAGGGTCAGAGATTACCCAGCAAACGTTTGATGTTCGGGACCAGACTTCTGGCCCGAGAGCTCAAGCGGCGGCTGCAGCGCTAGAAGAAATTGGCGCGAACCAAGATAATGCTAATCTGTACGCAATGATGCAGATCTTGGCTAACCCAAGTAAGTATCCTGGTGGCGCTTCTGAGCTTAACGATGATGTGGTGGCGGATCTTAATGACCAGGCTGGGTATGAATTTATTACCCCAAATGCCGACGATCCACTGTTGGAGTACGAGTTCAGTACAACGGTCAACAATCGTGAAGCAAAACTTTACGGTGCTGAGTTTGCGTTGCAGCACTTCTTTGGCGAGACCGGTTTTGGCGTTCAGGCGAACTACACCATCGTAAGAGGTGATGTTAAGTTCGATAATTTGGACATTACTTCAGACCAGTTTGCACTGTTAGGTCTTAGTGATACTGCAAACGTGGTGTTGATGTATGAAAATTACGGCTTCGAAACCCGTCTTGCGTACAACTGGCGTGATGAGTATCTTAACCAAACCAATTGGGGTTCGAATAATCCCGGATACGTCGAAGCTCAGTCGCAACTTGACATGAACATCAGTTATTACTTTACTGATAACTTGTCTGTGTCCTTCGAGGGTATCAACATGACCGGAGAAGATCGTCGTGAGCATGGTCGCAACGAAAACATGCTGATTTTCTATGATGATCTGGGTGCACGCTACCAGTTAGGTGCGCGTTACAGCTTCTAAGCTATAATGTAAGAGTTGTTTGATCGAAAAAGAGTCGCCTAGGCGGCTCTTTTTTTAACTCAACTGTTATAATTTCTCTTGTTGTGTAAGTAAATCGGTAGCTTTAGATGCAAAAAATAGAATCATTAAACAATATTGCTCATGAAAATTTAAAAGTGAACCCTGAATTTTCAGCTGAGCTTGGGGACAATTTAGTCAGCACCGTCACATTTATAACGGAGTTTTCTGAGGTCCAAAAGGAATATCCAATACTGTGCCGCAAAGATCCTGAAACAGGTGAGTATCAAGCTATTGTGTTTTTTGGGCTGCAAAAAGATGAAAATTTGTTTTTGACAGAGGCCGAACCGTCGAGCCAAAAATATGTGGGGTGGCGAGCTGAATATGTCCCGGCCGCTTTAGCTAGGGGCCCTTTTTCAATTGGGGCTCAGCGTGATGCAGACGAGGGGGCGCAAGGGCAGAAACCCGTTGTACATATTGATATGTCCCACCCAAAAGCCAGCTGTGATCGAGGCCGAGCATTATTCTTGGAAAATGGTGGTCACAGCCCGTACCTAAATTATATTACAAATGTCCTGGATACGATCAACGAAGGTATACACCTCACAAAACACATGTTCAACGCGCTTAATAAGTATGAGCTAATAGAGCCTGTGACCTTGGATATAGAGTTTGTTGACCAGAGTAAATTAACAATTAACCAGTTTGAAACAGTCAATACTGACAAGCTATCTCAGCTTAGTGGTGATGCTCTGGAGGGGCTTAATAAGTCGGGTTTTCTTCAGGCGGCCTATTATATGGCTACTTCTATGTCCAATGTTAGAAAATTAATCGATTGGAAAAATCGCAAGTTGTCGGCAGGTGGAGACGCTAATTAACCGTGAGAGAAGTCAAGAGTTTGAGTGGAGTTGATCCGCACAACATTCCAAGAGATCTGATTGTTTCTAACGAACCCGTTGTTTTTAAACAGATGGTTTCTGACTGGCCCGTCGTTAAGGCTGGGCAGGTTTCCGATAGGGCGTCAGTTGACTACTTGAACTCGTTTTACAATGGCACTCCAACTATAGTATGCAAGATTCCTCCCCAAAACGAAGGGAGAATGTTTTACAGTGACGACTGCACCGAGCTTAATTACGAAAGTTATAGAGGGCGTATTGATGAGACCTTGGATGCGATCTTACGAGGCGCGGATGACTCAAGTGCCCCTGCTTATTACATTGCATCTAATATAATCGATACGCATCTTCCCGAGTTTAATAATGCCAATAACTTGGTTATACCCAGAGATCAGCACCCTGAAGCATTAAATGAAAGGGTGAGTATTTGGATTGGCGGTCAAACGACCGCAACATGTCATTTTGATGCATTAGATAATATCGCATGCTGTATAGCGGGTAAGCGCCGGTTTACGCTCTTTCCCCCTGATCAGATAGATAATCTCTACCCCGGCCCGCTTGACCCAACGCCGGGGGGGCAAGTAATTAGTTTGGTGGATTTTAAGAATCCGGACTTTGAAAAGTTCCCTCGATTTAAAGATGCGCTTTCCAGCGCTCTAGTTGTTGATCTGGAGCCGGGAGATGCCTTATTTATACCGACTATGTGGTGGCACCACGTAGAAAGCTTGGCGCCTTATAATCTTTTAGTGAACTACTGGTGGGAGGACGCGCCCGCCTTTCTGACCTCTGGGATGAATGCGCTTCATTGTGCGATGCTTGGAATTCGTGATAAATCGCCTCGGGAACGAGAAGCCTGGAGACATATTTTCGAGTACTATGTTTTTAATGGCGCTGAAAAGTCTAATGCTCATATTCCTTCTGAGGGTAGAGGTTTTTTGAATGCTTTGGATAGGCTTGGGGCTAGAAAGTTAAGAGCTTTACTGATTAATAAATTGAATCGTTAGTGCCGATTGAGCTGGGAATTCGTAAAATGTCAGGTGGTAAAAAAAGAATAGTTATTGCCGGAGGTGGTACCGCAGGTTGGATAGCCGCGGCAGCGCTTTCTCAGCAAATGGGAGAGCTGCTCGACATTACTTTAGTGGAGTCCGAGGATATAGGGACAGTCGGTGTTGGCGAGGCCACTATCCCACCCATGAGAACCTTTCACCGGTTAGTAGGTATTAACGAACAAGAGTTTGTGAAAGCCACTAATGCGACTTTTAAGCTGGGAATTCAGTTTGAGAACTGGAAGCAGGTTGGTGAAAAATATTTTCATTCCTTTGGTGTTACCGGCAAACAAACAATCGTTACCGATTTTATTCATTTTTGGCTCAGAGGCCGTGAATTGGGCTTCGCTAGAGATTTTGGCGATTATTGCCTGGAGTTTAAGGCAGCCTTGAAAGAGCGATTCTCATTGAATAACCAGGCCAAGCTAAACTACGCGTTTCATCTTGACGCAGGACGTTATGCACGTTTTCTCAGGGCTCGCGCAGAATCATGTGGGGTTAAGCGAGTAGAGGGCAAGATAGCTCAGGCAAATCAAAACACGGATTCTGGTTACCTTACCTCCTTGGTGTTGGAGTCCGGTCGAGAGTTGGCCGGAGATTTGTTTATTGATTGCACCGGCATGAAAGGTTTATTGATAGAGCAGACTCTGAAGACTGGGTTTGAAGAGTGGGGGCACTGGCTGCCTTGCGACACGGCTATTGCCGTTCAAACTGAGGCGGTCGCGCCGCCGTTGCCATATACGAAGTCGGTGGCCCATAGTGCGGGTTGGCGCTGGCAGATACCTCTGCAAAATCGGGTTGGCAATGGAATCGTCTTTTCCAGCCGTCATATGTCTGAGGGTGAAGCGAAAGATAAACTGCTGTCGAGTATTGAGGGGAAAACTCTTACCGAGCCCAATGTTATTAGGTTTAAAACGGGCAGACGTAAAAAGTCCTGGAATAAAAACTGTATTGCCATGGGGCTGGCTTCTGGTTTTTTGGAGCCGCTTGAGTCCACCAGTATTCATATGATAATGACTGCGGTAACTCGTTTGATACAATTATTTCCACATGACGAAATCAAGCAATCCGTTGTTGATGAATACAACTCTCAAGCTGAAAGCGAATATGAGAGGATTAGAGATTTTATTATCTTGCATTACAAAGCGACTGAGCGCGATGATAGCGATTTCTGGCGCTACTGCAGGGATATGGACGTTCCTGAGGATTTAAAGCACCGTATAAACCTATTTAGAGATTTCGGGAGATCCAATCAGGTTGAGGGCGAATTGTTTCGGTTGGATTCATGGACTCAAGTTATGCTGGGGCAGGGGGTCGTGCCTTCGTCATATCACCCCATGGTCGAGCTTATGTCAGAGGCGGCGCTAAAAAGCTTATTAGCGAGTATTGCGGAAAAAGTTGATAAAGACATTGCAGGGCTAGAGAATCACGCCGATTTTGTTAAAAGGTATTGCGGCAGTATGTAAATTTTGAATTGCCTTACAAAGGCATTATTTATGTAGTCGTTATCTTTGAATGTACCCATTAGTCACGCATTGTAAAAGTTTTCTGGGTTGATTGGTTTATAAGCGATCCTGTGGTTTGGATGGCTTTAGATAGAGATGAGCGTGCCCCGGATTTGTCGACAACAAGAAAATGTTTTCCTAAAAAAGACACTCAGCTGAGGCCCTAAATGCAACTATCGTTAAGCTCCAATATGACCAGCAGTCTATATCAGTTAGGCGACGAAAAATCGCCGCTACTGGTGATTGATAATTTTTTGCAGAATGCACAGCTATTGGTAGAAGACGCTTGCCAGCAACGCTTTGTCCAGAACTCGCCCTTGTACCCAGGCTTACGCGCTCCAGTGCCGATAAGCTTTCAGTTGCTGTTTTTAAATGCGTTAACACGGCAATTGCAGGAGGTGTTTCAGTTAAAAGGGGCAAAACTTAGCCTGTCCCTGTGTCAATATTCAATTGTTACACTGCAGGCGAACCAATTGGCTCTTTTACAGCGAATCCCGCACTTTGATTCCACAAAGCGCGATGAGCTAGCGGCTGTATTCTATTTATTTAAAGATGATTTAGGAGGTACTTCTTTTTATCGCCATAAAAAAACCGGTTACGAAACTATTGATGAGGAGCGACGCATTCCATATCTCAAGTCGTTAGAGAGTGAAAATGGAACTAATAACATTCCTCAACAAGGCTATATCAATGGCGATACGGTATTGTTTAAGCGGATCGGGGAGCAAAAGGGCATTTTCAATAGACTCATTGTCTACCGGCGTCAAAATCTACACAGTGGCTCTATTAGCCCCAGTTTCGTCCCAAGTGCTGACCCTCGTAAGGGGCGCCTGACCATCAGTATTTTTATTGATTGTGTGTAGTGTGGTTAAGCGAAAGATGCTTCTGTCCGAGAGTGATTTGGCCAGCCGGTCTTCAGCGGACTAGTTGACTGCTGGTGAGTCTAAACGACCATTACAGGCGTTGTATCTGATGCAATCGTTTGTGCGGCCGTCAGCCGGTTCACTATAAATAATAATGATGAGCATCACTAAAAAGCCTGTAGTTAGCGATTGAGTTCCAAGAGGGGCTAGGCGGCTGGCAAAGATTTTTGTCCCAGAATCCACCCGAGAACTTGAGTTAGCAAAGGCATAGAGCAACTGACACCCGTAGCTATAGTTGGGCTGTGTTGAAAAGCCCTCAAATATTGGTTCTGCTATGGGGCGCGATCATTACGATGGCGATCTCTGTCCATGCTGTTGTTCGGAGCCATGCTTTTGCCGGTCCAGCCAAGCGCACACCCTCTGGCGGCGCTCTGGATAGGGGTCGCTCCGTCGGACTACCTCTGAGTTTGTGATGGCAGGCGTGGGGCAGCCTTGGAGCAGCGTTATAAAAAGCTAATATCACGGATACCGTTGTCAGTATCAGTTTAACGAGCTTAATGTACGCCACACGAAAAGCTCAGTTTGATGAGTATACGCTTTTATCGGGCTGTACTCTTAGCTTGTCTGATTTTTTGGGTGAGATCGATGGGGTTGTTTGCCCTACCCAGTGATGGGCTTTCGGGGCGTTTCTACGTTCGGGCGGGACCTCGAATATCATACTGTACAACGAGGCCCGCTGACAGTAACTGCGGCGTGAACGAAAATCGCTCAGCTGGATTTGTCCAGTGATGAGGCAAGCATCTGTTCTTTTTGGCTTCGCTGAAGCGCTGGGCTGTTCGGGTTTTGATCAGGTGTTGGGTGTGATAATTTTTACAGTGTAAGCGAGCGCCGGGATTTATTGCGTCATCATTTAGGTTGGCACCGCTACTTGACACAACTTGACCGTAATTGGCCCGAATTACGGCTACAATAAATAGTGTTTGAAGTATGCCTCTTGGAGGTGCCGGTCAGTCTGGCACGTTGGCCACTAAAGTGACTGACCTCCGTAGTGGATTAATTGTGTTCGCCAGCGCCGCTCGTCTAGGTAGCGCTGTAGCGCTTAAGTCTACCCGTACGATAGCGGTAAATGCTAGGAGGCTGATGCGTAGCTTAAAAAGTGGCGCATGCCACTTTGCACCTCAGCGCGAGGTGGGGCGCACTGGTATCCATTTTTGCAGTAATCTTGGCTCCTGATAACGCTATGGTGGCAAGTAGAACCCTTTTTAACGATACGACGTTGATAAACGATTTTGATAAAACTTATAAGGAGCCTATATGGCTATTAACTCCTTTCAGCGCCTGACTTTGGTTGGGGCCGTGATGGCTGCTCTGGTCGGTTGTCAAACCCAATCTGATTCATCTCAATCGAGCGCAAAAACGGCTAAAGTTGCCTGGCCTGCGATTGAGAGTGAGGTGCAGCAAGACCCCGCAATTGAGGCTCGAATCGACGAGTTGTTGTCCCAGATGACGCTTGAAGAGAAAGTGGGACAGATGATCCAGCCGGAAATCAAGCAGGTAACGCCCGACGATATTCGCGATTACCACATCGGCTCGGTTCTTAATGGTGGTGGCACCACGCCAGACAACAACAAGTACGCTAGTGTCCAGGATTGGGTTGATCTGGCGGATAGCTATTACTATGCGTCCATCGATAAAAGCAATGGCCGCACGGGTATTCCGATTATCTGGGGTACCGATGCGGTACACGGCGTCGGTAACGTCGTGGGTGCGACTTTGTTTCCGCACAACATTGCGTTGGGGGCCACCCATAACCCAGATTTGTTGGAGCAAATTGGTTGGGTAACGGGCCGCGAGCTTAAAATTACCGGTATTGACTGGAACTTCTCGCCTACCGTGGCCGTATCGCGGGACGAGCGCTGGGGCCGCGCCTATGAGGCATGGTCAGAAGATCCGGAGCTGGTTGGGCAATACGCAGGCCGCATGATCCGCGGTTTACAGGGCGAGCCTAAATCTGACGACTTTTTAAACGAAGATCACGTTATTGCCACCGCCAAGCACTTTATTGGTGATGGTGGCACCGACAAAGGTATTGACCGTGGCGATACTATCGCCACAGAAGAGCAGCTGCGCGATATTCACGGCGCAGGCTATTTCACCGCTATCGAAGCGGGTGTGCAAGTGGTTATGGCATCGTTTACCTCGTGGGAAGGTACGCGCATGCACGGCCACGAGTACCTGTTAAGCGATGTACTGAAAGGCCAAATGGGTTTTGACGGTTTTATTGTGGGTGACTGGAGCGGACATGGCTTTATTCCCGGCTGTACCGCGCTGGATTGCCCTCAGGCGGTAAATGCCGGCCTGGACATTTATATGGCGCCTGAGCCCGAGTGGAAGGAGCTGTTTGCCAGCACCGTAAAACACGCGGAGGATGGCACTATCCCGATGGCGCGCATTGATGACGCCGTACGTCGTATCCTGCGGGTTAAGTTGCGTGCCGGTTTGTTTGAGGCGGGCCCACCGTCAGAGCGTGGAATAGCTGGCCGCGACGATTTGCTAGGCGCCCCCGAGCACCGTGAAGTGGCTCGCCAGGCGGTACGCGAATCCTTGGTGCTGCTTAAAAATAACGACGGTTTGTTACCGCTTAGCCGCGATATAAACGTGCTGGTAACCGGCGATGGGGCTGACAACATCGGCAAGCAGGCCGGTGGTTGGTCGGTAACATGGCAGGGTACAGGCAATAAGAACTCGGACTTCCCCGGTGCGACTTCCATTTACGATGGTATCGCGGAGGCCGTTGAAGCTGGCGGCGGAACGGCCGAGCTGAGTGCAAATGGCAGCTTCATGGAGAAGCCAGATGTGGCCATCGTGGTATTTGGTGAAGACCCCTACGCTGAAATGCAGGGCGATTTGACCAACCTGATGTACAAAGGTGGTTCTGAGGCCGATTTAAACCTGCTTAAGTCCTTTCAGGAGCAAGGTATTCCGGTGGTTTCGCTGTTTATTACCGGTCGCCCGCTGTGGGTCAATCGCGAGCTAAACGCCTCGGATGCCTTTATGGTGATTTGGCAGCCAGGTACCGAAGGCGGTGGTGTTGCTGATGTTGTATTCCGCGACAACGATGGCTCGATCAATCATGATGCTAAAGGTCGTCTGTCGTTTAGCTGGCCCGAGCGCCCCGATCAGTACCTGTTAAACCGAGGCGATGAAGACTACAACCCTTTGTTCCCGTATGGCTTTGGTTTGAGTTATGCCGACAAAGATACCTTGGGTGATGAGCTGTCGGAAAAAGGCCTGAAAAAAGCGGCGACTCAGGATGTATTAGAGCTGTTTAATCGTCGTCCGCTCGACCCTTGGGGTATTGAGGCGGTAGGCGCCGAAAATGACCGTGCGGTGATGAACAGCAACACCCTCGAGACTTCAACCGTTCTGGTTGAGGCCGTTGACCGCAACGAGCAACAAGACGCCCGCCGTGTTGTGTTTAACGGTGAGGGGGCAGGGCATGTGGCGTTGTTTGCCGAAGACCGGCAGGACTGGAGCGAGTATGTAAAAGCAAAATCGGCCCTGTCATTTGATATCAAAGTTGACAAAGCGCCTACCGAGACGACTTATCTGCGTCTTGGCTGTGGCTCTTACTGCGCATCCGATATTGATATGACCGAGGGCATGCGTGATCATCTGGCCGGTGCTGGCTGGCAAACAGTGACTGTCGATTTAGCGTGCTTCCCTGACGCGGGTGAAAACTTTGGTTTAAATCAGCCGCAGTCTGAATATATTACTCAGGTGCTTCGCCCCTTTACTATCTACACCACGGGTGAGCTGGAGATGAGCTTTGCCAATGTGCGTTTGCTTAAAGGGCGTGCTGCGAGTGCCATGGTGAACTGCCAGTAACGGTGTATTTACCAGCCCCAAAATGCCACCTTCGGGTGGCATTTTTTTTGACTAAAAATTGGCGTTGGAAATACTTAACGCATCAAACCACGCTTTGGATAAATGCGCCGGGGCCCAGTCGGGCGTGTTGCCACCATGAAACGTTGAAAACATAATGCCCCCGATGTATCCCGCCGGTGTGTCTGTTAAGCGGTAGGTTATATCTTTGCGGTGCAGGACTTGTTTGCCATCAAACCAGACCGTTAGCTCGCCATTTTCCTGGCCTAAGTCGTTGATTTTTATTTGCTGTGCCAAACAGTGGCGTTGGCCGGGAATAAAGCGCTCGCCGAGCTCGATGTCCTGGCCCCAAGGATGACCGCCGTAACGCCCGTTGGGCGAGGGGGGCAAATAGGCGTAAATGACCGCGGCGCCATTCTCACGCCACATATAGCGCATCGTCCAGCCGTTACTGCCGTTTGGTTGATTGCCCCCTGAGCGAGACCATGAGTCTTCAGCCCCCATTAACCCGGGTAGCTTCCCTCCCAGGACAAAATCAAAACTGTTCGAGAAGGTGACGCAGTAATCAAGCCGTAGGGCGGTGTAGCTGGATTTTAAGTCGGCTAGTTTTGCAAATTCGATAGGAAATTGAACGCCGCTGTGACGTGGGCCAACGCTGCCTTGGGGGTAGTTTACCTGGAGCAACTGTTTGCTGTCGGGGGCTCTGGTAATGTCGGTGGTGTCGAGTCGATCATTCCAGCTAAGTTGCCAGCGACTGTGCCAGTGTGGCTCACTAAAAGAGAAGGTTTTTAGAGGCTCGGCAATGGCGGGCGGTGTAAGTGCGTAGAGTAAAACACAGCTGACAAGTGGGGTGGTTGTGTTCATGCGAGGCTCTCTGTTGTTAGTATTATGAGAAATGTGGGGTTGCTATCAGCGCCAGCGCTCCCAGGCGTCCATTACCTTAGCCGAGTAGCGATAACTGCCGTAGCTGCCGTTGTAGCGGGCCAGAGCTTCGGCCAACCGGCCATCGGCGATATCAATGTAGTGTTTTAAAATAATGCAGCCGTAGCGTAAGTTCGTGGCGGCATCAATGAGGTTGTCTTCGGGGCGGCCGATTTCGTTTTTCCAAAACGGCATAATTTGCATAATACCCATAGCACCCACCGGCGATATAGCAAAGCGGTCAAAGTGGCTTTCGGTTTCGATAACCGCCAGCACTAGCTCGGGTTTAACACCGGCGGCCGTTGCCTCGCGATGAATTGTGCGTAGCAGTGCCAGGCGTTCATCGGGTGATTTGACGTAGCGGGCTAACCGGCCATCCATCAGCATTAGCCAGGCTTCGGCGTCAAATCGGTCGGCAAAGCTATCGGCGTGCTCAATGTGATTTTTTAGCAGTTGGCGCAGTTCATCGTCCACCGTTGACTGCGGTATGACAGGCTGCGCTGCATTGGGTGTTACAACAACATTGCCTGCAATTTGTTCGCATCGCAGTTCGGCGGAACCTAAAAGCACACCGCAGGCAAGTGCTAACGCGCTTGCCTGCGGTACCCGCGGCCGGTGTTTAGCCGCGAGCAAGCGCATCGCTAATAAGGCTGACGATTTGATCTTGCGCAACGTCTTGCTTGTCCTGGTCGCGGCGGGCTTTGTATTCGACATTGCCGGCTTCCAGGCCGCGGTCACCAACGACGATGCGGTGCGGAATACCCATCAGGTCGGTGTTGGCCAGTAGCACGCCGAGGCGGGCTTTCTCTTCATCCATTAGCAAGACGTCGGCGCCGGCTGCCTGTAAGTCGAGGTATAGTTTTTCACAAGCCTCGCGCACCTGTTCCGATTTATGCATGTTGATCGGCACAATCGCCACCTGGAACGGGGCAATGGCCGCAGGCCAAATAATACCGTTATCATCGTAGTTTTGCTCGATGGCCGAGGCGACGACCCGGGTCACCCCAATACCATAGCAGCCCATGATCATGGTTTGCTCTTTGCCATTTTCATTGAGTACTGTGGCGCCCATGGCCTCGGAGTACTTAGTGCCCAGTTGGAAGATGTGGCCCACTTCAATGCCGCGCTTGATTTCGAGTGTACCGTTGCCGCAGGGGCTTGGGTCGCCGGCAACGATGTTGCGAATGTCGGCGGCTTCGGCGGCGGGTAGGTCGCGCTCCCAATTAACGCCAGTACTGTGGACGCCATCGCTGTTGGCGCCGCAGACAAAATCAGCCAGTGCCAGAGCGCTGTGGTCGGCAATGACACGGATGCTTAAGCCGCACGGTCCAATGGACCCTACGCTCACACCCAGCTCGGCTTTAATACGCTCTTCCGGGGCAAAGGTGAGCGGTGTGGCAATGCCGGTTAGCTTTTCAGCTTTGATGTCGTTTAGCTCGTGATCGCCCCGCAATACCAGCGCTACTAAGGGTTGCTCAGCGCCTTCTTCGGCCGCTTCTCCCAGTACAATCAGAGTTTTAACGGTGCTGCTGGCAGCGACGTTAAGAAACTCGGCCACCTCTTCAATGGAGTGTTTGTCGGGAGTCGCCACATCGGCTTTGTCGCGGCTTGGAGCCGGGCGGGGTGCAACGGGAGGCAGGGCCTCGGCCTTTTCGATGTTGGCGGCGTAATCCGAGCCGTCGCTAAACGCAATGGCGTCTTCACCGCTGTCGGCCAGCACGTGAAACTCGTGTGAAAAGGCGCCACCAATTGATCCGGTATCGGCCAATACAGGGCGGTAAGCCAGACCTATGCGGCTAAATATATTGCAGTAGGCGCTGTGCATACGCTCGTAGGTTTGCTGTAAACACTCGGCACTGGTGTGAAAAGAGTAGGCGTCTTTCATAATAAACTCGCGCGAGCGCATTACCCCAAAGCGCGGGCGGATCTCATCGCGAAACTTAGTTTGTATTTGGTAAAAGTTGGCGGGCAACTGCTTATAGCTGCTAATTTCGCCGCGTACTAAGTCGGTGATGACTTCTTCGTGGGTTGGCCCCAGGCAAAAGGCGCGATCGTGGCGGTCGTTAATCCGCAGTAGCTCCGGGCCGTACTGCTCCCAGCGGCCGGACTCTTGCCACAGCTCGGCCGGTTGCACCACGGGCATCATGACCTCTTGTGCGCCGGCGTTGTTCATCTCTTCGCGCACGATGTTTTCAACCTTGCGCAGTACCCGAAGCCCCAGCGGGAGCCAGGTGTAAAGGCCGGAGGCGAGTTTACGGATCATGCCGGCGCGCAGCATTAGCTGGTGGCTGATAACCTCAGCGTCGGCGGGAGTTTCTTTTAGCGTGGCGATTAAAAAACGGCTGGAGCGCATAGTGTCAGATCTTATTTCAGGGCCAAAGTTTATTGCTGCGTAAATGACTGCGTGTGTGCAGTATTAGTCGCTATAATCAGATTATACGGCCGTACCGGTTGGGCGCGGCTTGGTTAGCGTATTCTACGCAGCTTAAGCCTCGGGGTACAGATATCGAGGTGTAATTTGACCAGCTTGGGCGGTGTAAGAGCATCGGGCGGGGATACTCATTGGAGGGTTACTATGTTTGCACTGGATCAACGGTTAGCCGACGATACGTTTATTGTGGGCCGGTTCGAGCTTTCGTTAGTGTTGCTGGCAAAGGATGCGAACTATCCTTGGTGCATTTTGGTGCCCGAGCGAGAGGATGTGATAGAGCTGTACCATTTAAGTGACGCCGATCAGCAGCAGCTAACCCGTGAGTCTTGTCGTTTGGCCGAGGTGATGAACAGTTTGTTTGACGCCGATAAGATCAATATCGCCGCGCTGGGCAATATCGTGCCCCAATTGCATCTGCATCATGTGGCACGTTTCGCCACTGACCCGGCATGGCCTGCACCTATATGGGGGGCTCAGCCCTCTAAGCCCTACGAGCCCGAGCTACTGCAAAAACGCCTGGTTAAGCTCAGTGATGCTCTTGCCGGTGAAGGTTTTACTCCGCTGCCAGCGACCGAGCCGTATCAGCCACGACAGACTAATATCCCTAAAATTAATTGTTAACCGTAAGCATTAGACCCAAAAAAGCCCGCATCTGCGGGCTTTTTTGGGTAATGGCGAGCGGTTTTACAGGGCCATTTCTTTCAGTTTTTTCAGCGGGCGCACTTTAACAGTTGTGGTGGCCGGCTTGGCTTTAAACATAGTCTCTTCGCCGGTGAAAGGGTTAATACCTTTGCGGGCTTTAGTGGCTGGTTTTTTAACCGTTTGAACTTTTAGCAGGCCGGGCAGAACAAACTCGCCACAGGCGCGTTTTTTGATGTGTCCTTCGATGACGGCAGACAGTTCGTCGAGTACTGACTGAACCTGTTTTTTACTCAGCTCAGTGTTCTCGGCAATTTGCGTCACAATTTGGGTTTTGTTGTAGCGTTCGCGCACGGCGGTGATTTTACGCTCGGGGGCTGCTTTAACGGGAGCTTTTTTAGCGACGGCTTTTTTGGCTGGAGCCTTTTTGGCGGGGGCTTTCTTTGCAGGAGCTTTTCTAGCGGCCATGGTGTAATCCTTGTGTTAACAGTGAGTAAAATGTCAGCGTCGAGCATTGCTATCGATAGCGTATCGTGGCGCTCGGCAACGCAATTGAGTCTATATATAAAGGATAAAAAAGCGATCAGCAAGAAAAAAGTCACTTTAACCGGGGAAAATCCGCAATATTTACACTGCCAGACACATAAAGCCTATATTTAATGGTTTATCGCTTCTTATCCAGCCGGTCGATCTTTAAGAACAACCTTTTGCCATTGTCGGGTAGCTGGTAGTGCTTGCCGGTTACGGGGCGTGTTTCTTGCGTGTCTGGGTTGATGCTTAACCATTGGCCCAGCGGGCCCGATACGCGGGTTTGCAGATCGTAAGTGTCTTGCTCAATGTTGTCGCTGTTAACATAATGCGACGCTAGCCTGATTGTCGCGATGTCTTCGTCAAGCGTAACGGTAGCGTAAAGGCTATACCCGTTGAGAGATTGTTGTTGCGTCTCAAAGCCTCCCCAGCCAATCGGTATGAGCTCGTTGCGCTTGTGCGATCGCGCGATGTGGGTTGGTCGCCCGGTTTGCGTGCGCACTTGTGGGGCGTTCTCTGGTGATTGCGGCGTTTGGTAATGGTGCTTAGTTTTGTTGGCGTCTTTTGTGCTCGGTATGCGTGAGCTATAGCGCACGCTGACGACGATTTCCTCTGGTGGCGTATCAAGCTCGGCTAGCAGCGCTTCTATGGCGGCGATATTGTGCGCTGTGCTGTAAACAATAAGGTGCTGATTAAGGAAGGTTATGTGACCGGGTGATGGGACTAGTGGGGCCAGTTGCCTGGCCGTTTTTGCGATATCCAGGTGCTTAACCGATAAAGACTTTGTTGTAAGGGTTGGCCCGGTCACAGCTTTGTTGTTCGCTGCACCACTGTTTGGCACAGAAGCGCTGGACGCGTGTGCGCTGAATAGCCATAAGCTGGCGAGTAATATCAAGCTCAGTGTTTGTCGCAGACGTTTACAGTGGGGCATAGTGATACCTGGGTCGCTATGAGCTAAAGGTTAGCGTTTATAAATGTAAGATGCGTAATCCCGGCTCGGTTATGGCGTGCTGCCAAATGCGTTGATGTTCATCCACGAGGGTTTTCACCTCTTGAGCGGCCTTGAAGTTGGCAAATCCGGCGGCCTGAGTGTCGTCGTTTTTGTAGATTAATAGCTCGCGGTCGGCGGCCATAAACCCCATTTTCTGGTTGTTGGGTTCGATTGTCAGTTTGCGCAATTGTACTTTACTGGGCAGTCGTTGGTGCAGTCGTGCCAGCTGGTGGCCGCGCTCTAACAGGTCGGCGGTATCGCGTACCAAAATATGAACCTGGCAGTCTCGGGCGCGCCGCGCAAACCGCGAAATCGCCGCAACCACGTCATCCCTATTGTAAACCAGCGCCTCTAGCTGATGGCTAAGAATATACAGTGTGCGGCGAGCGCGGGATATAAGCGCAAGGGTGTGGTGAATGTTGTCTTCCAGCGAATCGAACAGAGTTGGGTGGTTGCTCGTGTCTGATGATTGCTGCACCTTGGCACCTCTGGGTTTATTTTGCAGGGCTGTTGTGATCGGGTAGGCTTTTTGCGGTTGTAGCAACCCGGTTAATAGGTGTCGGGTCGCGCCAAATCATCGCGCGGTGTTCAATGCCTGCATCCAAAAAAATATCGCCCACGGCGCTAAAGCCTAGCGTTGCGTAAAACGGTATCACGTCGCACTGAGCGTGTAAAAATACTTGCTCACAGTGAGTGTAGTCGGTTTGGCTTTGGCACCAGTGAAGCAGCTCACACATTAACCCGGTACCTGTGCCGTTACCTCGCCACTCGAGTAATACCGCCACCCGACCAATGTGAAAACGTATTTCATCCCCGTGGGTTTCTCTGAGTATGCGAGCGCAACCGATGGCTTGATCGTGGGTGTATTGCGTGCCCGGCTTGGCGCAGAGTAGAAAGTGCGTTGCCGTTTGGTCGGCCGGCTCCCACTCAAGCTCGGGCGGTACCTTTTGCTCCTCAATGAACACGCGTCGGCGAATATTACGCAGCGCGGTGGCGGCCTCGCCCCAAGTAACGGTGTAGCACTGAAGTTGGGTTGTCGGTTTCATACAAGTGCTCAGCTTTGATCGCGCCGCCCTAAGACTCGTCGATGTTTTCTGGGGTCGGCTCAATCACTATTTTGTTGTCTGCTGCCAGTTGCTGTAGTAAAGCCTGGTCGGCTGTAGTAGGGCACAGTGATGCAAGCTCTGTCAGGGGCCAGTGGCACCGGTTGCACAGGGCCTCGGCCAGGGCAGAGTGACACGGGTATGCATGCCCGTCGACAAACAAGGTTGTGCCTGACTCATCGGTAAAATAGCAAAAGCGAGCTGCTGGTTCGCGTTCGGCTGGTAGCTCTTGTGTCAACCAGGCCTGCCAGGTTGCTTCATCTACTGTAAAGGGTGATTGCTCTAGCGGGTACTTGGCTTCGGTCATGTAGCGGCCAAACCACTGGGCGACATTCTGCTGCGTCAGGTGCTTACTTAATGAGCCAATAATTTGTTGGATCACCTCGACGTCGATTGCTCCGGGTGTTTCCGTGGCGCTTATTTGTCTGTCTCTATAGCGCTCGTCATTGCTTAGCGATGTGCCGATGTGTTGCGCGAACTCACCGATAATGTCGGCCTCTGAAGGCGCACGAAAGCCGATTGAGAAGGTCATGCAGTCGTCGTCCAGTGCCGTACCCCAGTGGGCGGTGCCGGGTGGGATGTAAAGGATGTCGCCCGGTTTGGCAGTGTAAGTGGCGCAGGGGTTAAATTCGCTTAAAATATTTAGCTCGGTACCCGCGAGTCGCTCGCTGTGGCTGTCGCAGTGCTGGCCAATCTGCCACTCACGGCAGCCGGCGCCCTGAACTAAAAATACATCGTAATAGTCGAAGTGGGGGCCGACGCTCCCGCCGGTGGGGGCATAGCTCACCATAACGTCATCGAGTCGCCAATTGGGAATAAAACGAAACCGCTCGAGTAGCTCAGCCACCTCGGGTACCCAGTGGTCTACCGCTTGTACCAGTAAGCTCCAGCGTTCGGCAGGTAGCTTGGCAAAGTCCTGTTCGGTAAACGGCCCGTGTTTTAACTGCCATGGGGCGGCTTCAGAGTGAAGTACTAAGCGCGACTCGATCTCTTCCTCAAGGGCTAATCCTGCCAGCTCATCAGGGCTGAGAGGCGAGCGAAAGCCCGGCAGAGCTTGAGGCAGAAAGACTGCTTCGCGCTGCCAGAAGCGCTTAAGAAATTCATTAATAGAAAGCTCGCCCAGTTGGGCAAGAGCCGGTGTGGCTAAAGACATGCGGACACCTTAACGCAAAACCGGCCCAAAGGGCCGGCTGACAGGGTTAAATTGCTTTGGCTTGCGCGGTGGCGTTGCCGATGTAGTTGGCTGGGGTCAGCTCACGTATGGTTTGTTTGGCGTGTTCCGGAATATCCAGCGTTTCGACAAACTCGGCCAGCACGTCGCGGGTAATGGTTTGGCCGCGGGTAAGCGCTTTGAGCTTCTCGTAAGGTTCGGCAACCTCGTAACGGCGCATGATGGTTTGAATCGGTTCGGCCAGCACTTCCCAGCTATTGTCCAGATCCTCTGCCAGGCGTGCGCGGTTAATTTCGAGTTTACCGACACCCTTTAAGGTGGAGGCGTAGGCGATCAGACTGTAGCCAAAGCCAACCCCCATATTGCGCAATACGGTAGAGTCGGTTAAATCGCGCTGCCAACGTGAAATAGGGAGCTTTTGCGCCAGATGGCTGAAAATGGCATTGGCGATGCCTAAGTTACCTTCGGAGTTTTCAAAGTCGATGGGGTTAACTTTGTGCGGCATGGTGGACGAGCCCACTTCGCCGGCAATGGTTTTTTGCTTAAAGTAACCCAGCGAGATATAGCCCCACACATCGCGGTCAAAATCGATCAGGATGGTGTTAAAGCGCGCGATGGCGTCAAACAGCTCAGCGATGTAATCGTGCGGTTCGATTTGCGTGGTATAGGGGTTCCAGCTCAAGCCGAGCGAGGTGACAAAGGTTTCGGCATTGGCTTGCCAGTCGACGTCGGGGTAGGCCGAAAGGTGCGCGTTATAGTTGCCCACGGCACCGTTAATTTTGCCCAGTAGCTCAACTTGCTCGATTTGTATCAGTTGTCGGCGCAGGCGCGCTACGACATTGGCCATCTCTTTGCCTACGGTTGTAGGCGAGGCCGTTTGCCCGTGGGTGCGTGACAGCATTGGGTCAGCGGCGTAATCGTGCGCCAATTTGGCAATGTTGTCGCTAATAGCGTTGGCGTCGCTCAGCAGTACGTCGCGACCGCGGCTGAGCATTAATGCGTGTGACAGGTTGTTAATGTCTTCACTGGTGCAGGCAAAGTGAACAAACTCTAGTACGGCTTCAAGCTCGGCATTGCCGGCAAATTTCTTTTTGAGGAAGTATTCAACGGCTTTTACATCGTGGTTAGTGGTTGCCTCGATGTCTTTAACCGCCTGGGCATCGGCTTCGCTGAACTGGGTAACGATGGCGTCTAACTGCGCGTGAGTGGCTTCGCTAAAGGCGGGCACTTCGGTAACGCCGTCGAGCTCGCTCAAGCGCTGCAGCCAGCGTACTTCCACCTCTACACGGCAATGAATCAGACCAAATTCACTAAAAACGGGGCGCAGGGCGTTGGTTTTACTGCCATAACGGCCATCGACGGGTGACACAGCACTCAGCGGGGAAAGTTCCATGGATGATCTCACAGGTTAGTCAGATTGAGTTAATGGGCTAGGGGCCGACATAGTTGCCAGCCTTTACTAGCCGTTTACAAACATCGGCTAGCACTCCGGTAAAATAGGGGCGCTATGATACCGGAAAAGCGGTGTTTTTTCAGTCAGTTTATACGCGCAGGTTACGCAGTAGTGTCTCGGTTTCGGCCAGTATACGTTTGCGCTGTAATACCAAGTGTAAGCGCGTGCCCCCCAGCTGCCGCCAGAGTGTGGCCGAGCGGATCGCGGCGAGCAGCAGTGCCCGTATCTGATTGGCAACGCGCTGTTGCTGCAAATACCCCGGGTCACCCGAGACCTGAATTCGAAAACGAAACTTGCTGAGAGTATCGCTGTAAATATCGGCCAGATTGGCGATGACGTTTTCGTGGGTGGGGCCAAAGTGCAGCGCCTGTTGTGAGGCTTGTTTAAGTCGGCTTGAGAGCACGCCCAGCATATCGCGGCGCTTGCGTAAACGTCCCTGCAAATGCAGGATGCCGGCGCTATAGCGCACGGTATTGTTTTGCAGTTGCCGGCTAGACAGCAGTAAGTCGCGCAGAGTTTCCAGCCCCAGGCGTAGATTCTCGGGCCGGCCGCCGTACACGCTTAGGGTATCTGGCGGGTTTAAGTCGAGCAAGCTGTTGATGCTGCACTCGTAGGCGTCACTGGGTACAAACCCTGTGCGCGCGAGCTGATCCACCAGAGCAGATGCCTGCAAAATACCGGCGGCAGCCAATGTTACGTCTTGCCAGTTTTGTACCTTAGCCAATGGGATGTGCCTTAGATTAATGTTGCAAAGGGGCGGAGTTGATCAGCGGTTCTCACTGTACTCGATGACCGCACCGCCAAGACAAATATCACCTTGATAGAAGACGACGGATTGCCCGGGGGTGACGGCGCGTTGTGGTTCGTCAAAGATTACCGCTAGCCGGTTGTTTGGCAGCAGCGTTACCTCACAGGCTTGATCAGCCTGTCGGTAACGGGTTTTTGCTGTTACGCGGAGTGTATCAGTTGTTGGGTTGCCATTGATCCAATGCGCCTGGCCGGCACCTAAAAAATTTGTGTACAGCAATGGGTGGTCGGTGCCCTGTGCCACTAACAGCTGGTTGTGTTCGAGGTTTTTGGCGATCACAAACCAGGGCTCGTCGGGCGCGCCCTTAACGCCGCCAATTCCCAGCCCTTGGCGCTGACCAATGGTGTGATACATAAGCCCTGCGTGTTGGCCGATCACGGAGCCATCGGCCGTGACAATATCCCCCGGCTGGGCCGGCAGGTATTGCTGCAAAAAGTCTTTAAAGCGCCGCTCACCGATAAAACAAATACCGGTGCTGTCTTTTTTACTGTGGGTAATCAGGTTGTGCTGCTCGGCGATGCGGCGCACCTCTGGTTTTTCCAGTTCGCCTACCGGAAACAGTGTGCGGGCAAACTCAGCTTCGCCTACGGCGTGCAAAAAGTAGCTTTGGTCTTTATTGTTATCGAGCCCGCGTAATAAATAGGTGTGGCCATCGCGCTCGGCGCGCCGTACATAGTGGCCAGTGGCAATCAGCTCACCGCCGAGCATCTCGGCGTACTCGATAAAGACTTTGAATTTGATCTCGCGGTTACACAGAATGTCGGGGTTGGGTGTGCGTCCGGCCTTGTATTCGGCTAAAAAATGCTCAAACACATTGTCCCAGTACTCGGCGGCAAAGTTGGCGGTGTGCAGTTTAATGCCCAGTGTGTCGCACACTTTTTGCGCGTCGGCTAAATCTTCTTTGGCGGTGCAGTACTCGGTGCCGTCGTCCTCCTCCCAGTTTTTCATAAACAGCCCCTCAACCCGATACCCCTGTTGTTGTAACAACAGAGCTGATACGGATGAGTCCACGCCGCCGGACATGCCGACGATCACTAAAGGGGCGTTTTTACTGTCGCTAGAGGTTGTCATGTAAAGACCAGGCGCTTGGGTGGGCGGTAGTTCCGAAGGCGGGCATTTTACCTGTCTACGGCCACAACCTCCAGCCCAAATCGGCGCCCGGTGAGGTAATCATCGATAACGCTCAATACCATGGGGCTGCGCAGTTTGTCGCGAGCCTCGGCAATCTGTTCGCGGGTAAGCCAGATCGGGCCGATAATACCCTCATCCAGTACTAGCTCTGGGTGGTGTTGTACCGGGCTGCCGATAAATGTGGTGCGCACATAGGTTTCGCCGTTGCCCGGGGCTTTATACAAATCAACGCCAACCACGCCGGTAAGGGTTATGCCCCAGCCGGTCTCCTCCAGTGTTTCGCGGATGGCTGCCTGGGGCAGGGTTTCGTCAGGCTCCAGGTGGCCGGCGGGCTGGTTGAGTTTCTCCTCGCCATCGATAAGCTCGCGTACCAGTAAGAATTGGTCATCGCGGGGGATAACGCAGGCGACGGTAACGTGGGGTAAGAATCGTGTCATGTACGGGGGCGCTTACTGTTGGGGCGGTTTTGTTTGTTGGCTGTTGAGCTGGGGCGGCCAAGATTTGCCCTGTCAGGGCGGCGGTTTTGCTTAGGTTTGGTTTTTGCGCCGCCTGTATTGGCTTTAGTCGGGGTGGGCATGTGTACAATTAGCGAGCGAGAGTCGCCAGGCTGCAGCTCGCCCAGCTGCCAGTCGCCAATACTGGCCCTGACGAGTCTCAGGGTCGGATGGCCTACTGCCGCCGTCATACGCCTAACCTGTCGGTTTCGCCCTTCAGTGATGGTGATGGCCAGCCATTGCGTAGGAATGTTTTTGCGCTCTCGCACCGGGGTAGAGCGCGGCCATAGCGCGGGCGGGGTAATCTTTTTAACCGTTGCCGGGCGGGTTGGGCCATCGTTTAGTAACACGCCCTGACGCAGAGCGCTAAGAGCTTCGCTGTCAGGCGCGCCTTCAACTTGAACCCAGTAAGTTTTGGCGAGCTTGTGTCGCGGATGAGTAATTTGATGCTGGAGGGCGCCATCATCGGTCAGTAACAGCAGGCCCTCTGAGTCCAGGTCCAGCCGTCCAGCCGGGTATACGTTTTTGTCTTGAATGTACTTTGCCAGGGTTTCGCGGCCACTATCGTCCCGAAACTGACATAAAACGTCATAGGGTTTATTGAAAAGTACCAATTTGGCCATATAGTTAGGGTACGCCCGGCTGAGTTTCGAGGGGCAGTGTACCGCAGCGTAAGCCGCGGCGCGAGAGACCTGACTGAGAAGCCCGGAGTGTGGCCGTGTCAGCCGGTGTGGGTGCCCGACTGCGGTAAATTGATGTCTATCGCGTGTAAGCCCTTGTCGCCTTTAGAGATGTTGAACGAGACGATTTGACCGGCTTTGAGGGTTTTGTAGCCCTCCATTTCGATGGCTGAATAGTGGGCAAAAAGGTCTTCGGAGCCTTCATCAGGGAGGATAAATCCGTAGCCTTTGGCGTTGTTAAACCATTTGACTGTGCCTGTGGGCATATTGTTATTCCTTATTTATCTAACGAGTGTTCGGCTCGAGTAGCCCTCACTCCATTATTATATTGAGGTCAGTGCAACGATCACTGGCAAAGCAAGCCCGGTTTTAGGTATTTGGCTAAGGTATGCATCTAAAACGGGTTGTCGCGCCGTACTTTAGCTAACCAGGTATTTATTGTCGTCGGTTAGCCTCTGGTACAGGTGCTGCCAAAGGTCATTTGCCCTGAAGTTGCGATCCTGCTGTTATTGTGTAGTTTGCTTAAACGCTGCCGGCGCTACTTAACTCTCGCAAGATTACTTAAGTTATATAGGTTTTCATTGTTGTGGCGAAGTGTTGTGGCGAAATTTTGAGCAGCAACTAGCTTTTTAGCCGACCGCTTAGGCCTTGTCAAGCGTATCGCGTGGCAAAATATGGCCGCTTTGTTGCCGGTGGGGTTTTAGGCTGTGTTTGGGTCGATGGGGTACAATGAGGTTTTGGCGCTTGCGCGCTGTAAAATGTGCACTGACAAAGTCAATATTTACGGTCAAAACCATCTATGACTATGGGAAAGTTTGAAAACATTCGTCTAACATTAAATCAATGGCGCGGTCAGAGCTCTGACGACGATTACGGCGGCGATTACGATGAAGATGTGGCGGTGCAAGACGCACCGCCAGAGCTAAAAAGGCCTTCACGTTATAAGGTTATTATGCTCAATGACGACTATACGCCAATGGAGTTTGTGGTTGAGACGCTTGAAGTGTTTTTTGGCATGAATCGTGAAAAAGCAACACAGATAATGCTAACGGTTCACACAGAAGGTCGGGCGACCTGCGGGGTATATACCCGCGATATTGCCGAGACCAAGGCTGCTCAGGTGAATCAATTCGCCAAAGATAACGAGCATCCACTGGTATGCGAGATAGAGGCGACTGAAGGAGACGATGAATAATCGCGGTGGCTAGCTAGAGGCAGTAAGTAACATCAGGCAGGTGCGTTTTGTGCCGCCTGAGAGTTTGGTGCTTGGAGCGCGGCGTTAATGACGCCGCGCCCTGATTGTAAGCTCCTGATTGAGAGGTACTATTGATGCTGAGTAAAGATCTTGAAGTCACCCTGAACATGGCGTTTAAAGGTGCCCGTAGCAAGCGTCATGAATTTATGACGGTGGAGCATTTATTGCTGGCGCTCATCGATAATGAGTCGGCGGCGATGGTGTTGCGTGCCTGTGGCGCTGACTTGGTAGCGCTGCGCCGCGAGTTGATCGAGTTTGTTGATTCAACCACGCCATTGTTACCGGAAAATGAAGAAGACCGCGAGACTCAGCCAACTTTGGGGTTTCAGCGTGTTTTGCAGCGTGCGGTTTTCCATGTGCAGTCTTCGGGCAAGCAAGAGGTAACCGGTGCGAATGTGCTGGTGGCCATTTTTAGCGAGCAAGAGAGCCAGGCTGTTTATTATCTCAAGCAGCAGAGCATCGCCCGTATTGACGTCGTTAACTACATCACTCACGGCATCCAAAAAGTGGCGGGGCACGAGCACGGCAGTGAGGAGCCCTCACACGACAGTGTCGATGAAGATTCGCTAGGGGTAGAGCAGCCCTCGCAAAGCCCGCTTGAAAACTACGCCACAAACTTAAATGAGCAGGCTCTGAGCGGTCGCATCGATCCGTTAATTGGCCGTGCCTTAGAGTTGGAGCGTGTAGCGCAAATTCTGTCGCGCCGGCGTAAAAACAATCCGCTATTGGTGGGTGAGTCCGGCGTGGGTAAAACCGCTATTGCCGAAGGTTTAGCGCGGCGTATTGTCGATGGTGAGGTGCCCGATGCGCTGGCCGAGAGTGTTGTCTATTCGCTCGATATGGGCGCGCTTTTGGCCGGCACTAAGTATCGCGGCGACTTTGAAAAACGCTTTAAAGGCTTGCTGAGCGAGCTTAAAAAGCAAGAGCACTCCATTTTGTTTATCGATGAAATCCACACCATTATCGGCGCGGGTGCGGTGTCGGGTGGTGTGATGGACGCCTCTAACCTGCTCAAGCCGCTACTTAGTTCAGGGCAGCTGCGCTGCATGGGCTCCACCACCTATCAAGAGTATCGCGGTATTTTTGAAAAAGATCGCGCGTTGTCGCGCCGGTTTCAAAAGGTCGATGTCAACGAGCCAAGTGTTGATGAGACGTATCAAATTCTGAGAGGACTCAAGAAAAACTTTGAGGAGCATCACGGCCTGCGCTACACCGACCCGGCATTACGTGCAGCGGCCGAGTTGGCCGAGCGCTATATTAACGATCGTTTCTTGCCCGATAAGGCCATTGATGTGATCGATGAAGCCGGTGCTTATCAGCAGTTGCAGCCCCCGAGTAAGCGCAAGAAAACCGTGGGGGTGGGCGATGTTGAGGCCGTGGTCGCGAAAATTGCCCGCATTCCTCCCAAGAGTGTCTCTTCGTCTGATCTTGAGCAGCTGCGCAAGTTGGATGACAACCTGAAAATGACCGTTTTTGGCCAGGATGAGGCCATTGATACCTTGTCGACCGCGATCAAACTGGCGCGTGCCGGCTTGCGCTCGGGAGACAAGCCGATAGGGTCATTCTTGTTTGCCGGGCCCACCGGGGTGGGTAAAACCGAGGTGAGTCGCCAGTTGGCCACCTGTCTTGGCGTCGAGCTGATTCGTTTTGATATGTCTGAGTACATGGAGCGGCACACAGTATCGCGTTTGATTGGTGCCCCTCCGGGTTACGTGGGCTTCGATCAGGGCGGCTTGTTAACCGATGCGGTGACTAAAGCTCCTCACAGTGTGGTGCTGCTGGATGAAATCGAAAAAGCGCACCCGGATGTGTTTAACCTGTTGTTGCAGGTTATGGATCACGGCACGCTCACGGATAACAATGGCCGCAAGGCGGATTTTCGTAACGTTATCTTGATTATGACCACCAATGCTGGTGCGGAAGACGTAAGTCGCACCTCCATTGGCTTTACCAAGCAGGATCATTCCAGCGACGGTAAAGAGGCGATTAAAAAGATGTTTACGCCGGAGTTTAGAAACCGCCTGGATGCCACCGTACAATTTGGCGCGCTGCCGCTAAATGTGGTTGAGACAGTGGTCGATAAGTTCTTAACGGAGCTGCAATCACAGCTTGATGATAAGAAGGTTACCCTGGAGGTATCGCCTGCGGCGCGTAAATGGCTGGCCGAAAACGGCTACGATGAAAAAATGGGTGCGCGCCCCATGGCTCGCTTAATTCAGGAGAAGCTCAAAAAGCCTCTTGCCGAAGCGGTGCTGTTTGGTGAGTTGGCCGGTGGCGGAACCGTCTCTGTGTCGGTAACGGACGATGGCAAAGCTCTGGAGATTGACTATCAAGTAAGCCCCTAGGCTGCCTTTTACGGCAGGCGTCATGTTTGAGCAAAATCCCGGCGCTTGCCGGGATTTTGCTATTGGGCACCGTCGCGCGGAGCCGCCAGCGACTGCATGTTACCCGTGGTGTTGACAGGCCCTGGCGAATGGCCAGATACGACAAAGCCCCGCATCGGCGAGGCTTTGTCTGTGCCGGTTGATGTACCGGCGGGCGCTGCTAACTTAGCGCGCGCGGTAGGTGATGCGACCCTTGGTCAAGTCGTAAGGGGTCATCTCTACTTTGACTTTATCGCCGGTCAAAATACGGATGTAGTTTTTACGCATTTTTCCAGAGATATGCGCGGTTACCACATGGCCGTTTTCCAGCTTTACCCGAAAGGTGGTGTTCGGCAGGGTATCGATCACTTCGCCTTCAAATTCAATGTTGTCTTCTTTTGCCATTCGGCAGATTCCTCAATTTGGTCTCAAACACGTATCAGTCTTAAACACGCGGCTACGGGCACGAGATATTGTCACGGCCACGAAAAGCCGGCAATTGTGCCTGAAATAGACGCGTTAGCCAAGGGCGGGGGCGATATTTTAGCCAAACTGGAGGGAGATAGAGCGATTTAAGAGGGTATAACGCTTATTTGATCTGAACCCAGCGCTTGTTGACCAGCATTTGCAGGGGCCGGTATTGGGTTTTGTAGGCCATTTTACGGCACTCGCGAATCCAGTAGCCGAGATACACGTAGGATAACCCCATACGCTTAGCCTGCTCGATTTGTACGAGTATGGCGAATACGCCCAGGCTGCGGGGCGCCAGGTCACCGGCGAAAAACGTATAGACCGCTGATAAGCCATCGATGAGCTCGTCACACACAGCGACACCCACCAGCTTTTCGCCGCTGCGATATTCGATATAGCGCGTGACACCCCACTCGCGGCTTAAGAAGGTTTCGTATTGTTCTCGCGTAGGCGGGTACATGTCGCCGTCGCGATGACGGGTATTAATATAGTGCTCGTAAAGGGCGTAGTGCTCATCGGTATTGATGTTGTCGATAACGGTGACAGTGAGGTCTTGATTGCGCTTGGCGCAGCGCTTTTGGCTGCGACTGGGGCGAAATTGATTCACCGGTATACGGCACGAAATACACGCCTGACAATTAACGCAGTGCGGGCGGTAAAGGTGGCCGCCACTGCGGCGAAAGCCTAACTCTGACAGCTCGCTGTAGAGCTCCGCGTCGACGTCAGCTTGGGGGTCGATAAAAACTGTGGTCGCCTCCTCGCCCTCTAAATAGCTGCAGGGGTGGGGGGCGGTGGCAAACAACTTTAAGCTTGATAAATCACTCATGCGGTACCCACTTTAATCCGTCGGTGTCCCGTGTGTGGTGGTCTTATTTACTGTAGAGGAAATGTCGTGCTTTGTCTGCCCCTGAGCTATAACAAGTTCGCCAATTTTATCTGGCCAGCAGGAGGCATCACCGTGCCCGATAAACTGGCGCAGTTGTTCGGCGAACTCGGCGCGGGGCATCTCATAGGCGCCCAGACTGTTTAAATGGTCGCTGCTGACCTGACAGTCGATCAGGGTAAACCCCCACGAGGCTAAATGTTGCGCCAGCGTAATAAAGCCAATTTTTGAGGCGTTACTTTGTTTGGCAAACATAGACTCGCCAAAAAATACCCGTCCTAGCGCTAAACCGTACAGGCCGCCGATTAGACGTTCTTGATCCCAGACTTCGACCGAGTGGGCAATGCCGCGTTCGTGTAATTGGCGGTAGGCGTCAAGCATATCCCCGGTAATCCAGGTTGCATCGGTTTTTGCCCGCGGTGCCGCGCACTGGCTTACCACCTGAGTAAACGCCGTATCGCAGGTGACACGATAGGTTGTTTTGCGCAGCGCTTTAGCCATGGATTTAGAGATGTGTACGTACTCGGGGCGAATTACAGAGCGCGGGTTAGGGCTCCACCAGAGAATCGGTTGATCGTCGTCAAACCAGGGAAAAATGCCCCGGCGGTAGGCGCGTACTAAACGCTCCGGGCGCAAGTCGCCGCCGCCGGCTAGTAAACCGTCGGGGTTGGTGAGTGCCATCTCTAAAGGCGGAAACTCAAGAGATTCTGGGTCTAGCCAAGGTAGTTGTATCACGCGGGTATTTAATCATAAAAGCGCTGTGCGGTGGCAGGCCGGTGTGCGTTTTACCTGGCAATGTACGGCAAAAACCCACCGTTAGGACCAAAAAAAACGGCGGAAAATTCCGCCGTTTTTGTAGCTCGTTGCTAAGGGCTAGTCATCCAAAAACTTCTCAGCATCCAGGGCGGCCATACAGCCGAAACCTGCGGAGGTAATTGCCTGCCGGTAGACGTGGTCAGAGACATCGCCCGCGGCAAATACACCCGGTACGCTGGTGGCCGTCGCATTGCCTTCCAGGCCGCTGTTGATTTTGATGTAACCGTCTTTCATGTCGAGTTGGCCGTCAAAAATCCCGGTATTTGGTTTGTGGCCAATGGCGATAAACACGCCGGCGACATCAAGGTGTTTAGCTTCTTCGCCTGTGGTGCTGTTAAGCTTTAAGCCGGTTACGCCCGAGCCGTCACCCAGCACTTCGTCCAAAGTGTGGTTCCACAAAATTTTAACGTTGTCTTTGGCAAACAGTTTATCTTGCAGAATTTTCTCCGAGCGCAGCTTATCGCGACGGTGTACCAGAGTAACTTCGCTACAAATGTTGGACAGGTACAGCGCCTCTTCAACGGCTGTGTTGCCGCCGCCGATTACGGCTACTTTTTGATCGCGATAGAAAAAGCCGTCACAAGTTGCACAAGCGCTTACACCCTTGCCCATAAATGCCTGCTCAGAAGGTAAGCCGAGGTACTGTGCAGAGGCGCCAGTGGCGATAATTAACGCGTCACAGGTGTAAGTTTCGGTGCCTTTGAGGGTAAAGGGGCGCTTGCTCAGGTCGGTTTCATCAATGTGGTCAAAGATGATCTCGGTGTCAAAACGCTCGGCGTGTTGCTGCATTTGCACCATTAGATCCGGGCCTTGCAGGTCGGCCACACCACCTGGCCAGTTTTCTACGTCGGTGGTGGTAGTCAGCTGACCGCCTTGTTGCATGCCGGTGATAATCACAGGCTTGAGGTTGGCACGGGCCGCGTAAATGGCAGCAGTGTAACCGGCGGGGCCGGAGCCGAGGATGATTAAGCGGTGATGCTTGGGTTGGCTCATGTGCAGAAGTCCTTGTTAAAAAATTCAGGCGACAATAATAAGTCAATGTATGAATGTGGGCAAAATTGTACTCTTCAATACCTTAGATTGGTAAAATTAATCAGCTTAATGGATGATATAGCCGATATTTGCGGGCTGTATCGCCCAGTAGTCAGCTCGTATGCTGTTGGTATGAGGCTGCCATGCATTACAATACCGGCCTACCGTGACGGCGGTGAGACGTTTTTATAACAGTAAGCAGGTACACGTTTGAGTAAAAAAAATACCAGTAAAGCGTCAGTCGCTCGGCCAGAAGCGTCTACCTTAATTTTACGCGTTGTGCGCGAAGGCGCACTGATCGGCTTAGTGGCCATTTGTGCCTTCGTGTTGCTCACATTGTTGACCTACGATGTCGGCGATCCCGGCTGGTCGCGCACTGGCGATAACGCCCGGGTGAGTAACGCCGGAGGCCCGGCCGGCGCCTGGCTGGCCGATGTGTTCTTTTCACTGTTTGGGTATCTGGCGTTTTTGTTCCCCTTAATGCTGGGCTATCGCGCCTGGTTGGTGTTCCGTGACAGGGCGCACCCCGCGGCGTTTGATCCGGTACTGTTGGGGCTGAGAACCATCGGTTTGGTGCTGGTCATGGTCGCTGGCACGGGGCTGGCGGTATTGCATATTGGCGGTAAGGAAAGCGCACTGCCTTTTTCCGATGGCGGTATTCTCGGGGTGTCGGTGGCCGACTCGGTGGCTGGGGCCTTTAGTCACACCGGCGGAACCCTCCTGTTGTTTGCCGTGTTCTTTTTTGGATTGACGATTTTTACCGATCTGTCCTGGCTCGGTTTGATGGACGATATCGGGCGCTGGACGTTGGAGTTTATCGGTAAAATCCGCCAGTGGTGGGCTCGTTGGCGTGCAAAGCGTGCAGAACACCAAGAGGTAAAAGCACAACAGCAGCAACAACAGCGCCGGACGGTTATTGAAACGCGCAATAAAGAAGAATCTAAACGTGTTGCGCCCACCATTACGGAGCCGGTGAAGAAAAAGCCGGTCGAGAGCGCACGGGTACAAAAAGAGCGCCAGGCCTCGCTGTTTGATAAAGACACGCCGGTGGTGGGGGAGTTGCCGCCCATTAGCCTGCTAGACCCAGCAGATGCGCGCAGCGACAAGGGCTACTCGAAAGAGTCACTCGAAGCCATGTCTAAGCTGTTGGAGCTTAAGCTTAAGGATTTTGGCATCACCATTGAGGTGGTCTCTGTGCAGCCGGGCCCGGTGGTGACCCGATTTGAAATTCAGCCAGCCCCAGGGGTAAAAGCCAGCCGTATTACTAATCTGGCCAAAGATTTGGCCCGCTCATTGGCGGTTATCAGCGTGCGGGTGGTCGAGGTGATTCCGGGCCGCTCGGTGATGGGGATCGAGATCCCCAACGAACACCGCGAGATTGTGCGTCTGAGTGAGGTGATTGCCTCTGAGCTGTACGATAAATCCCGCTCGCGCCTGACCATGGCGCTGGGGCACGATATTGCCGGCGAGCCGGTAATTGCCGATTTGGCCAAGATGCCTCACTTATTGGTGGCCGGTACCACGGGCTCGGGTAAATCGGTGGGGGTTAACGTAATGCTGTTATCCCTGCTGTATAAATCCTCTCCCAAAGACGTCCGTTTGATTTTGGTGGACCCGAAAATGCTGGAGCTTTCGGTATACGAAGGGATTCCGCACCTGCTGACGCCGGTGATCACCGATATGAACGACGCTTCAAATGGCTTGCGCTGGTGCGTGGGTGAGATGGAGCGTCGCTATAAATTGATGGCGGCCATGGGCGTACGTAACCTGGCCGGTTTTAACCGCAAAATTGAAGACGCCCAAAAAGCCGGTACGCCGATTCTCGATCCATTGTTTGTCGCCGATGAACACTTTGAGGCGGGCAGCGCCGAGGCCACCGCGCCGGAGCTCGAAACTCTGCCCGCCATTGTGGTGGTGATCGACGAATTTGCCGATATGATGATGATTGTCGGTAAAAAAGTGGAACAATTGATCGCCCGTATTGCTCAAAAGGCCAGGGCGGCGGGTATTCATTTAATTCTGGCCACCCAGCGGCCATCGGTAGATGTGATTACCGGCTTGATTAAAGCCAACGTGCCGACCCGTATGGCGTTTCAGGTGTCCTCTAAAATTGACTCGCGCACCATTCTTGATCAGGGCGGCGCCGAGCAGTTGTTGGGGCACGGCGACATGCTTTACCTGCCCCCTGGCACCAGTGTGCCGGTGCGGGTGCACGGCGCGTTTGTCGACGATCACGAGGTGCATAAAGTCGTGGCCGACTGGAAGCGCCGCGGTGAGCCGGATTATTTGGAGGAGATTGTCGATGACAGTGCCAACAATATTCCCGTGCCGGGCTTGTCCGGTGGCGATGAGGGCGGCAGTGACGAGGGTGATGCCCTGTACGATGAGGCCGTTGCTTTTGTACTGGACTCTCGCAAAGCGTCTATTTCATCGGTTCAGCGCAAGTTGCGTATTGGCTATAACCGCGCTGCGCGTTTAATTGAAACCATGGAGGCCGCCGGCGTTGTGTCGGGCCCGGGCCACAATGGTAATCGCGAAGTATTAGCGCCCAAATCTTAAGTGTTAATGGAGAAAAAATGTTAAACCGATTATGGCTCGTTGTATCTGTCGTTTGCCTTGCTGTAGGAGCGAGCGCGGCGGCTAATGCTGCCGCCACGAGTGCTAACGCCTTGCGCGATACCTTAGCCGCCACAACCAGCTTGAGCGGCGAGTTTGAGCAAACCTTACGCGACGCCGAAGGTGAGCTGATCGAGACCAGTGCCGGCGACTTTGTGCTGCAGCGCCCCGGGCGTTTTTTTTGGCATACCCAGCAGCCATTTGAACAGCAGCTTATCAGCGATGGCAGTACCATTTGGCTGTACGATCCGGACTTGATGCAAGTGACCGTTCGGCCTGTCACCGACGATCTAAAAAACACCCCCGCAGCACTGCTGAGCGAAAGCGCCGAGTCGCTCGCCAACGCGTTTTTAATCACTCGCAGTGTGGGACAGCAAGGGCGTGTGGTTTTTGGCTTAACGCCGGCGGATAAAGATAGTTTATTTGCCCGCCTGGAACTTGAGTTTGACGACAAGCAGCTGCTGCGAATTTTAGTGCACGATAGCCTCAATCAAACCACCGAATTCAGCCTGACCAACACCGAGCGCAACCAGCCAGTGGATGCGGCACAATTTACCTTTAGCGCCCCTGAAGGCGTTGATGTTCTAATCGATTAACCGGTCATCGATGTCTGACTTGTTTGCTGAAGAGCCCGGTTACCAGCCCTTAGCGGCCCGCATGCGGCCGCGCTCGCTCGATGACTATATCGGCCAAACTCATATTCTGGGGGCGGGTAAGCCCCTGCGCGAGGCCGTCGATAAAGGCCAGCTGCATTCGATGATTTTGTGGGGGCCGCCTGGAGTGGGTAAAACCTCTTTGGCGCGGCTGTTTGCCGAGCGGGCCGACGCCCGCTTTGAGACATTGTCGGCGGTGTTGGCCGGGGTAAAAGATATTCGGGCGGCGGTGCATATGGCGCAGCAAGAACGCTCGGGCCGCGGCCGTAAAACCATTCTGTTTGTGGATGAGGTACACCGCTTTAATAAGTCGCAACAGGATGCGTTTTTGCCTTATGTGGAGGACGGCACTTTTATTTTTATTGGCGCCACTACGGAAAACCCCTCGTTTGAGCTCAATAATGCCCTGTTATCCCGCTGCCGGGTGTATGTACTGCGCTCGCTAAGCCTCGCCGATACTGAAAATATTGTTCGACAGGCACTGGCCGATAGCGAGCGTGGTTTGGGCGATTTACCCCTGCAAATCGATGACGACTCGCTGGCATTAATGGCCAATGCGGCCGATGGTGATGCCCGTAAAGCGCTTAATTTGTTAGAGCTTGCCGCCGATTTGGCGCGTGAGGAGGGGGAGCGTCGGGTCATCGATGAGTCGGTGTTGGCCGAGGTGCTCGGCGGCGATGTGCGACGGTTTGATAAGGGCGGCGACTTGTTCTATGAGCAAATCTCCGCCATGCATAAATCGGTGCGTGGTTCATCGCCCGATGGCGCGCTCTACTGGTTGGCGCGTATGCTCGATGGTGGCTGCGACCCTTTGTACATTGCGCGCCGGGTTGTGCGTATGGCCAGCGAGGATATTGGCAATGCCGATCCGCGTGCGCTACCGCTCGCGCTGGCAGCTTGGGATACCCAGGAGCGGCTCGGTAGCCCCGAGGGCGAGCTGGCCATCGCTCAGGCCATTACCTATCTGGCCGCAGCGCCTAAAAGTAATGCGGTGTATACTGCCTTTAATCAGGCCATGGCCGACGTTCGCAGTACGCCGGGTTATGAGGTGCCGATGCATTTACGCAATGCGCCCACCAAACTCATGAAGAACATGGATTACGGTGCCGAGTATCGCTATGCCCACGATGAGCCCGGTGCTTACGCGGCGGGCGAGAACTACCTGCCGGCCGAAATGGCCGAGCGGCGCTACTACCACCCGGTGGAGCGCGGCTTAGAGCTAAAAATCGGCGAAAAAATGCAGCGCTTGCGCGAGCTGGACGAGGCGAGTGTTTACCGCCGCTACCGCGACGACCCGTAACCACAACACTAAAGAGGACAAACTATGCAGTGGCTCTTTGTTGCCACCGGCGGAGCTCTGGGGGCCATGCTGCGCTTTTTTATAACGACGCAGCTGTACCCGGTGATGGGCATTCGCTTTCCTCTTGGGACACTGGTGGTTAATGTGTTGGGCTGTTTTTTGGTGGCGCTGTTCTATATTGTCATTGTTGAAAAAGCCATGCTGTCACCCCATTGGCGCCACTTGCTAATTACCGGGTTTTTAGGTGCACTCACCACCTTCTCGACTTTCTCGCTTGATGCGCTCGCCCTTTGGCATAACGGCGCTCCGGCTATGGCGGTGTTGTATGTGCTGGCGAATGTGGTGTTGTGCCTCGCGGCGGTGGCTGCCTCGTGGTATTTAGTCAACTTTATGTTATCGTAACGGCCCCAAAAATCCGGTGCTGCCAAGCATTGTGATATTACTTAACCGAACCGAAAAGTCATTGTTATGTTAGATCCTAAACTGATTCGCTCCAACCTCGACGACGTAGCCCAAGCGCTCCAAAAGCGCGGCTTTACTCTGGATGTCAGCCTACTGCAAAGCTTAGAAGAAGAGCGCAAGGCCATTCAGGTGAAAACCGAGACCCTGCAGTCCGAGCGCAACAGTCGATCCAAAAACATCGGTAAGGCTAAGGCGGCGGGCGAAGATATTGCCCCGCTGCTAAAAGAGGTCGATCAGCTTAAACACGATTTATCTGAGGCCGAGGCCGAGCTGCACGCCGTGCAGCACAAGCTTGATGAGTATCTTTCTGGCGTACCCAATATGCCGGCTGATGAGGTGCCAGAAGGTGAAAGCGAAGACGATAATGTCGAGGTGCGCCGCTGGGGCACCCCCCGCGAGTTTGACTTTGAGGTTAAAGATCACGTCGATTTGGGCGCGGATATAGACGGCCTGGACTTCGAAACCGCCAGTAAAATTACCGGCTCGCGCTTTGCGGTGATGCGTGGCGGTGTGGCCCGCATGCACCGTGCGCTGGTGCAGTTAATGTTGGATATGCACGTTAGCGAGCACGGCTATGAAGAGGTTAATGTCCCCTACATCGTCAACGCTGATTCACTCTATGGCACCGGGCAGCTGCCAAAGTTTGCCGACGATCTATTTAAGCTGGATGACGAGCGTGACTTTTATTTGATCCCGACCGCTGAGGTGCCAGTAACCAACCTGCTGCGCGATACCTTGCTGGATAAAGACACAGCACTGCCGCTAAAGTTTGTGGCGCACACGCCGTGTTTTCGCTCCGAGGCGGGCAGCCACGGGCGGGATACTCGCGGCATGATTCGTCAGCACCAGTTTGAAAAGGTCGAGTTGGTGCAGTTTGTGCGCCCCGAGGACTCCGATGCAACCCTGGAAAGCCTCACCGGTCACGCCGAGGCAATTTTGCAAAAACTCGTGTTGCCGTATCGCACGGTGATTTTGTGTGGTGGTGACATAGGCTTTTCGGCCGCCAAAACTTACGATATCGAAGTATGGGTGCCTTCTCAGGGTAAATACCGTGAGATTTCATCTTGCTCTAGCTTTCGCGATTTTCAGGCGCGCCGCCTAAAAGCGCGTTACCGCGACCCGGAAACCGGCAAGCCCGCGCTACTGCATACCTTAAACGGCTCCGGTCTCGCCATTGGCCGCACGCTGTTAGCGGTGCTAGAAAACTACCAGCAAGCCGACGGCAGCGTGCTGGTACCCGAGGCCCTGCAAGCTTATATGGGCGGCGTAAAACGCATCGGCGCCGAGGGCTAAAGCATGCAGTACTTCCCGTTTTTTATGCACCTGCGCGGCGAGCGCGTGTTGCTGGTAGGCGGGGGAGATATTGCCACACGCAAGGCGCGTCTACTGAGTAAAGCCGGCGCGCACTTAGTGGTTATTGCGCCTGAGGTGGAGACCGAGCTAAAAGCTCTTATCGCCGAGACCAGTGGCGAGATCGAATTGCGCGAGTACCGCCAGGGAGATTTAGACGGCGCGGTACTGGCGATAGCGGCAACGGATATTGCAGCGGTGAACGAGCAGGTGTCGCGAGATGCCAAGGCCCGGCAATTGCCCGTCAATGTTGTCGATAGCCCCGAGCTTTGTACTGTTATTACCCCCGCCATTGTCGATCGCTCGCCGCTGGTGATTGCCATCTCCGGTGGTGGTGAGGCGCCGGTGCTGGCGCGTATGGTACGCGCCAAGCTCGAGACTCTGATTCCCGCCAGCTACGGGCGCCTCGCCGGGCTTGCCAGCCGCTTTCGCGCGCGGGTTAAGCAGACCTTCACCAGTGGCGACGAGCGCCGGCGCTTTTGGGAGGATACTCTGCAAGGGCCCGCCGGCGAATTAATGTTAAGCGGACGCGACGCCGAAGCGGAGCAGTTATTGCGCCAGCGGCTGGACGATAGCGCTGGCTCACATCGCCAGGGCGAGGTCTATTTGGTTGGCGGCGGGCCGGGCGATCCGGAGCTGCTGACCCTAAAGGCGCTGCGACTGATGCAACAAGCCGAGGTGGTGCTCTACGACCGGTTGGTCTCCCCCGAGGTTATGGAGCTTGTGCGCCGCGATGCGGACCGTATTTACGTGGGCAAGCGGCGCAGCGAACACGCCGTCGAGCAAACCGCCATCAACCAAATGTTGGTGGACCTTGCCCGCGAAGGCAAGCGGGTGTTGCGCTTAAAAGGCGGCGACCCTTTTATTTTTGGTCGCGGTGGCGAAGAGATCGAGCTGCTGGCCGAGAACAATATTCCCTTTCAGGTGGTGCCAGGTATCACCGCGGCTTCGGGTTGCTCTGCATACGCCGGTATTCCTCTGACCCATCGCGATTACGCTCAGTCGGTACGGTTTGTCACCGGTCATTTAAAATCCGATAGCGCCAATATTAGCTGGCCCGAGCTGGCGCGGCCCGACCAGACGCTGGTGATCTACATGGGGCTGATTGAGCTGGAGGCGATTTGCCGTGGTTTAATTGAGGCCGGTCGTGCGGCCACGACCCCCGTGGCATTGATCGAGAAAGGCACCACTCAGGATCAGCGCGTAATTGTGAGTGATTTGGCGGGTATTGGCGCACGAGTTGTCGAGGAGGCGGTCAGTGCGCCAACACTGCTGATTATCGGCGAGGTAGTTAAATTGCACCGGCAGTTGGAGTGGTTTTCTCCGGCAGCAGCCGCTGGCGATCAAACGGTTAAAGTTTAACCGTAGGCGGCCGATAAACGAGTATCTAGTGCTTATTTGTTGAGGCTTATATCATGGTCTATTTGGGGCCCATTACCCGGCTCACGCCGGTGAGTAAACCGAAGCCTGCAACCGGCTACGAGCCTGATCGCGATATTTTGGTGAGTAAACAGCTCCCCGAGCATCAACCCCGAGTCGTCGATCGCCGCCGCGGGGATCGGCGCAAAGAGCGCGGTGACGCCTTGCTCGATACCCGCAGTGGCAAAGATCGCCGCCGTTCACAGCCTCGCCCTAAAATCGACATCGAAGTTTAATCTCGCTTACCCCGCCACCTGACGGCCAGTGCTACACTGAGCCATGTTTTTCGATACCTCGTAAAAGGTGGGAATATCTATGCAACATTTTGATTTGCTGGTGATTGGTGCCGGCTCTGGTGGCGTGCGTGCCAGCCGCATTGCCGCCAGCCTGGGCGCAAAAGTGGCGGTTGCGGAAGAGCGCTATTTGGGGGGCACTTGCGTTAACGTAGGTTGTGTACCAAAAAAGTTGTTTGTTTACGCCTCGCATTTTAGCGATTTGTTCTCTCAATCACGCGGCTACGGCTGGAGCCTGACTGACCCTCAGTTAAGTTGGCAGCGTTTACGCGAGAACAAAGATCGGGAGATCGCCAGGTTAAACGGCGTATACGGCAATTTGCTGGATAAAGCCGGCGTTACCTTGCTGGAGGGGCACGCCCGATTGCTCGGCCCCGGGCGGGTGATGATTGCGGATCAAGAGGTCTCGGCGGAACGGATTATTATCGCCGTAGGCGGCTGGCCGTTCGTACCAGAGTTTCCTGGGCGCGAGCACGTTATCGATTCTAACGAGGTATTTTACCTCGACGACTTGCCCGAAGAGATTGCGATAGTCGGTGGCGGTTACATCGCGGCCGAGTTTGCGGGTATCTTTAATGGGCTGGGTGTTAAAACCCATTTGATTTACCGCCGCGAGTTATTTTTACGTGGATTTGATCGCGAGATTCGCGAGTTTATGGCTGAGCAAATGCAAGCCAAAGGTATCGAGTTACACTTTAATACGGACGTGGATTCGATCACGGTTACCGACACCGGCGCGCGTCACGTCGCGTTAAACAACGGCAAGTCACTGACGGTGGGGCAGGTTATGTATGCCACCGGTCGGCGCCCGCTGCTGGATAATTTAGGGCTTGAGAATACTTCGGTTAGCCTGACGGATAAGGGCACTATTGCGGTCGATGATGGCTTTGAAACGGCGGAGCCAGGCATTTATGCCATTGGTGACGTTGTGGGCCGGGCAGAGCTGACACCAGTGGCTTTAGCCGAGGGGATGGCGTTAGCGCGTAATTTATTTGGTGAGGCGGGGCAGCCGGTAAACTATGATTTGATTCCAACGGCGGTATTTACTCAGCCGAATATTGCCACGGTTGGCCTTAGCGAAGAGTTGGCCCGGGAAAAATATACTGACATTGCGGTATACCAGTCCAGCTTTAAGCCTATGCAATTATCGCTAACCGACAGCCCTGAGCGCTGTTTGCTTAAGGTTATTGTCGATGTTGCCAGCGATAAAGTCGTAGGCTGCCATATGGCCGGGCCTGATGCCGGTGAGATTATTCAGGGTTTGGCGGTCGCCATGACGGCGGGAGCCACTAAATCAGATTTCGACCGGACCATTGGAATACACCCAACGCTGGCCGAAGAGTTTGTGACATTGCGCGAGCCGCGTTAGGTGCCGGTGGCGATAAATGTTAATTGTGCTTGCCAGGCGGGTTAAGCTACTTTGCGCGGGCTTATAGAGTACCGAGCATTAAGGGCGATAGACGCTTGGCTCGAATTATATTTTGAATGGAGATCAATGCAATGAAGTTACCGGTTAAGGCTGTTTTAGGTGGGTTGGGTTTAGCGCTCTTACTGGGAGCGGCACACTCGCAGGCGCGGGATGATAAATCAATGCGCCCGATTAACGATGTCCTTGAGAAATACGCGGATAAGCTTAACAGTGATGTGGCACTGTATTTTGGCGGACAGCCGCACCCGGCGAGTGCGACAAAGTTAGGTGAGTACCCCACCAATAAAAAAACGAATGGTTTTAATAAGTCAGACAGTGAGGCCTGTGAGTGGGTGATGTTGTCGGCGCTCTTGTCGTTGCAGGAGCGGGCGCTGCGCGAAGGTGGCGATGCTGTCGTTAATATTCGCAGTTATTATAAGAAAAACGAACTCAGTAGTGAAACCGAGTACGAATGCCACAATGGTACATTCGTCGCCGGTGTGGCCCTGATCGGCGAGGTGGTTAAGCTCGATCACTGACGGTCCATAGCTCTAACGCTCTCTCGCTGTTGCATGGGGAGCTAAAAAAGCGCTGAAAACAGGCGCTTTTTTTATGTCTGTGTAAAACCCATATCTCTGGGCGGCTTTGTCCCGTAGCTTTTAGCCGGTAAGGGCTACGGTGTTTCAGTGGCCGCGTTGCCTTGTCATGCTTTGCTTTTGTGCGGTGCCGATTTTATGCACCACGCCTATGCCTTTTTGTGGGGCGTTGTTCGCGCTTTTTATTGAGGCGCGTTAGAGCGTGGGTGCTCAAAACTGTGCGGGCCATTAGCGCTAGCTGATTGCGCCCAATGGTTTTTAGGGGCTCATTAAAAACTTTTTATAGCTTTTTAAGTTTTTGTATTAACAGGATAATTTATATTTTCATGTCAATTTTTAAGTGGCTGGCATAAGCCTTGCTGTAAGGCCCGTAGCCGCAGTGAGCCGGTGTTGCAAACAAATGTGCAGTGCACACTAATCGCTCACAAATCACCGAAAACAAAAGATGTCAAAAATAGGGCACGGTGGGAAGAAACCCGATAATTGACAAGTTTGGAGACGAGCAATGAAAAAGCCAATGGTTCAACTGATGTGTGCGGTGGCAGCCGCAATGAGTGTGGGGGCACAGGCGCAAGAGGCGTCAGCGACGAGCTTAAAAGAGGCGCTGACCGAAGCCGACGTAAAGCTGAACCTGCGTTTACGCTATGAAGATGTAAGCTGGGATGGGCTTGAGGACTCGGACGCGCTTACCTTGCGAACTCGCTTGTCGTTTACCTCGGCCGATTATCACGGCTTTGGTTTAATGCTGGAAATGGATGATGTTACGGCCCTGACGGACGTCGATTACCGAACCGCCGGGAACGATGCCAGTAATCCGGGCACGGCGCTTATTGCCGATCCGGAAGGTACAGAGGTTAACCAGTCGTACCTGTCCTATCAGGGGTTTGGAACAACGTTTCGCTATGGTCGTCAGCGTATATTGCTCGATAACCAGCGCTTTGTCGGTGGTGTTGGCTGGCGACAAAACGAACAAACCTACGATGCCTTTTCACTAAAGAATCAGAGCATCGATAACGTTACGCTGTTTTACTCGTATCTGTATAACGTGAATCGGATTTTTGGCGAAGACAACCCCATAGGTGATCACAAGCACGAAAGTCATTTGCTGAATGCAAACTTTGGCGGCTGGGATGCCGGTAGTCTGTCGGCTTACGCGTACTTGTTGGATAATAAAACGGCTGCCGCTTTGTCGGGCGATACCTATGGTGCGCGCTGGATGGGTACGCTGGGAGCGGCATTTACCTATAATCTGGAGTATGCCACGCAGTCGGACGCGGGCGACAACCCGGTAAGTTATGACGCTGATTACATGTTGGCAGAGGCTGGATTGATGGTTGGGCCGGTTAAGCTGGGTGGCGGTTATGAGTTATTGGGCTCGGATAATGGTATCGCGGCTTTTAGTACGCCTTTGGCAACGCTGCATAAATTTCAGGGGTGGACCGACCGCTTTTTGACCACCCCGGTGGATGGGGTTGAAGATTTTTACGTGAGTGTCAGCGGCGCGTTGGGTGGTGTAAAACTGCTCGCCGCTTACCACGATTTGGCCTCGGATTATGGCAGTACCGATTACGGCCAGGAGCTGGATTTAAGTGCGGCAAAACAGTTTGGCCCGGTAACGGTTTTGGTAAAATACGCTGATTATCAGGCCGATGATTTTGGCAGCGACACGCAAAAGTTCTGGTTGCAACTTAGCTCGGTTTTTTAAGTTAAGCTGACACGCTGCCGCGTGTGTTCTGCGCTGCTGGTTTGAGATTGTCTGTGTGTTTTTTTACAGGTAATCTTCGAGCCAGTGGCGGATCTCTTTTTGATGTCGCCGCCCGGTTAGGTTGTCGGTGTCAATATGCACTGGGTTTAGGCAGCTATTGCCTTGCTCGTCTGTGCCAAAACAAAATTTCCGACGGGCGCCCACCGCTTGATTTTCAGAGCCGTAAATCCCAATTATATACAGAGTTAATTGCCGGGCTTGCTGCAGCACTGTCTCATCTAGTGAATTTTCTTTAAGCGTTCCTTGCACAATATTATTGAAAGCGCCGATGTCCCGGTAATCGGCACCTTTCAGCGGCCCCTGAATCGTCACGTTTTTAGTGGTGTTTGCCTCCTGAACCTCGAGGTCGGTGACGGAGCAGTGGTAAGTCGTATCCTCGGTGGTTAGTTCCGCTATGACCAGCGATATATAAAACGATTGCTCGCTCATATTGCATATGAGGCAATGGGATTGAAGGGCGGTGCCGAGACTTTGGTTGATTAAAATCTTTGGGCGTAATTTACGCCGGTAATCGCGCAGCAGCAGTTGCGCGTAAAGCACCCAAATAGCCAGCATTCCGGCGTTGATCATAACTGACAGTGGTCCCTGATGGTTTGCGATCCAGTTCAGCACGTGATGTCTCCGTAATAGCAAAGCCTTCTAGGGTAACATTTTGTCACTGGCAATAAAAAAGGCCCCGAAGGGCCTTTATAGATACACCGTGTTGAGCGTTAGACTGGATAGTCGCGCTGAGTGTAGCCGGTGTACAGCTGGCGCGGGCGGCCGATTTTGTACGGCTGGCTAACCATTTCATCCCAGTGAGCGTACCAGCCAACGGCGCGGCCGGTGGCAAAGATAACGGTGAACATTTCGGTTGGGATACCGATGGCTTTCATGATGATGCCAGAGTAGAAGTCAACATTCGGGTAGAGCTTCTTCTTGATGAAGTACTCGTCTTCCAGCGCGATTTTCTCCAGCTTTTTCGCAATAGCCAGCAGCGGGTCATTCTCCAACCCCAACTCAGCCAGTACTTCGTCGCAGGTTTGTTTCATTACTTTGGCGCGTGGGTCAAAGTTTTTGTAAACCCGGTGGCCAAAGCCCATCAGGCGGAAGGGGTCGGCTTTATCTTTTGCTTTGGCAACGTAAGTGTCGATGTTGTCGACACTGCCGATCTCTTCCAGCATGTTGAGTACGGCCTCGTTGGCGCCACCGTGTGCGGGGCCCCACAGCGTAGAGATACCTGCGGCGATGGCGGCAAACGGATTGGTGCCCGATGAGCCAGAGAGGCGAACGGTCGAGGTTGACGCATTCTGCTCGTGGTCGGCGTGCAGCAAAAAGATACGATCCATGGCTTTGGCCAGTACCGGGTTGACGGTGCTTTCGTCGCTTTTGCCAAAGGTCATGTTGAGGTAGTTTTCGGCGTACGCAAGCGCTGCGTTAGGCTCGATGAAGTCCTCGCCCTTAAGATGCTTGTAGGTCATGGCGGCCAGTGTTGGCATTTGACCAATCAGGCGGAAAGCCGTGGTGTCACGATCTTCCTCTTTGGTGATATCGATCTCGTCGTTGTATACCGCCGCCAGGGCCGCCACCGCGCTGCACAGTACAGCCATTGGGTGAGCGTCTTTGGGGAAGGTTTGGATTAAGTTGGCAACGGAGGGGGCGACAGCGGAGTTATCTTTAACGGCCTGCACAAATGTGCTTTTTTGCTCGGCATTGGGGAGCTCGCCTTTTAGCAGTAAGTAGCAACTTTCCAAATAGTCGGAGTGCTCTGCCAGTTGGTCGATAGGGTAGCCGCGGTGTAGCAGGACCCCTTTGCCGCCATCAATAAAGGTGATTTTTGACTCACACGCTGCGGTGGACATAAAGCCCGGATCGTAAGTGAAATAACCGTTTTTTGTCAGGCTGGTGACATCAATGACGTCTGGACCAACGGCGCTGGCATAAATGGGCAGCTCTACGTCTGCATCCAGGCCCTCGACCGTTAAACGTGCTTTTTTGTCAGTCATTACGGACTCCTGTAGTTACTTGACGGGCTCGACTGCCCCGTGGCGGTCAAACCGATAAATTACATGACACGCGACCGCATGGCTCCGGCCCAGCGAAGGTGCCAGTAATGGGTCTGTACGCTATATACATGGGTTGTGAAAGCGAATCAGGCAATGCCAGGGGCAGACTGCAGGTCGCGCTCACCAGGTGGTGTTGCTGCGGCTCTTAATTGAGCTCTTTGTAACCGTCGGGCTGTTAGGTCAACCAGCGCGATTCGTCGTGGCTCTGTCTTACACAATATTCGTAGAATATTAGCGAAGGCAACACTTATCTGCGTCAGGGTTGAGTCAACGCCCCTGTCGTCAGGAGGCGGCATTATAGAGGAGATTTTGCGTTTAGGCATAGCTTTGAAGGGTAAACGAGGGTTTTTTGTTGTATTTTTGGGTCTTTTGTTGGTTGTTTTTTGCCCTTGCGCGCAAACTTGGTGCGCATGGTCAGGCCAATTTAGGGCGAAAGTCTGTATTTGCACAGCCTTGGCGCAAAACACCCTGATATGAATGCTCGATTATGTCGGGAAGTGCTTAGAATTTCGGCAAAAAATCCAATTTTGTGCCCCTGCTTTTTATTTGTGTTTCGTCGGCCAAATCCCTATAATACGCCGCGACTTGCAGGATGCGGCTGGGGATTGTCTGCAGCGCACAATTTTGGCGCATGCGAGATGTTATCTTCTTATTCATGGGTGATAAACCCAGACGCTGATTCTTAAAACCGGCCCCACAAGGGCAAAAAGGTGATTAGCTACCGTGAACAACAATAGACCCGTCAATCTCGACCTAACGACGATTAAATTTCCAATAACAGCCATCGTCTCCATCTTACATCGCGTCTCGGGCGTATTTATTTTTGCCGGTGTGGCTGTGCTGCTGTGGATGCTCGATTCTAGCTTAAGCTCAGAAGAAGGTTTTGCCGCTGTGCAGGACGCGCTCGCAAGTCCCGTCTGCAAATTCATTATCTGGGCCGTTTTGGCCGGTTTGGCGTATCATCTGGTGGCAGGTGTTCGGCACTTGATTATGGACTGCGGTGTCGGTGAGAGTTTTGAGGGTGGCCGCCTGGGAGCCAAGCTGGTGTTGGTGTTTGCCGTGATTTTGATCGTGTTGGCGGGGGTTTGGGTATGGTAACGGCTATTACAAATTTGGGGCGTAGCGGTCTGTACGATTGGCTGATACAGCGCCTCAGTGCGGTGGCGATGACCGCCTATGTTATTTTTTTGGTCGCTTATATAGCAATCAACCCCGATCTGGATTTTGGTCAGTGGCGTGCGTTGTTTGATCAGCTGTGGATGCGCGTTTTTAGCTTGATTACGCTGCTGTCGATTGTGACGCATGCGTGGATCGGCTTGTGGTCTGTGCTGACTGACTATATTACCAATCAGTCGATGGGTGGCAAAGCCACCGTGGTGCGCATATTTGCCCAGGTTGTTCTGGGTGTAGTCGCCATCACTTACACCGTCTGGGGAATCCAAATCATCTGGGGGCTTTGATAGATGTCTAATATGCGTACGATTTCGTTTGACGGCATTGTTGTCGGTGGCGGTGGCGCTGGTATGCGCGCTGCACTACAGCTGGCCCAATCTGGCTATAAAACAGCCGTAATTACTAAAGTATTTCCCACCCGCTCGCACACAGTGTCGGCTCAGGGTGGTATTACCTGCGCGATCGCCAGCGACGACCCGCAAGATGATTGGCGTTGGCACATGTACGATACCGTTAAAGGCTCCGATTATATCGGTGACCAAGACGCTATCGAGTATATGTGTTCGGTTGGCCCGGAGGCTGTATTTGAGCTCGAGCACATGGGCCTGCCTTTCTCCCGTACAGAAGAGGGGCGTATTTATCAGCGCCCGTTTGGCGGTCAGTCGAAAGACTTTGGCCGCGGTGGGCAAGCGGCCCGTACCTGTGCCGCCGCCGACCGTACCGGTCACGCTTTGCTGCATACCTTGTATCAAGGCAATATCAAAAATAACACCGTGTTCTTAAACGAGTGGTTCGCTGTCGATTTGGTGAAAAACGACGACGGTGTTGTGGTAGGTGTTATTGCCATCAATATGGAAGACGGGGAAACTGTCTTTATCAAGTCGAAGGCCACCGTGCTGGCCACCGGTGGTGCGGGCCGTATTTACGCCTCAACCACCAATGCCCACATCAACACCGGTGACGGCATTGGTATGGCGCTGCGTGCGGGCTTCCCGGTGCAGGATATCGAGATGTGGCAGTTTCACCCGACCGGTATTGCCGGGGCCGGGGTGCTGGTTACTGAGGGTTGCCGCGGTGAGGGCGGTTATCTGATCAATAAAGATGGCGAGCGCTTTATGGAGCGCTACGCGCCAAACGCCAAAGACTTGGCGGGTCGCGATGTAGTGGCCCGTTCGATGGTTCTGGAGATTCTGGAAGGGCGTGGCTGCGGCGAAAACGGCGATCACGTGTTCCTCAAGTTGGATCACCTGGGTGAGGAAACCCTAAACGCCAAGCTGCCAGGTATTTTGGAGCTGTCGCGCACCTTTGCTCACGCTGACCCGGTTAAAGTGCCGATTCCGGTCGTGCCAACCTGTCACTATATGATGGGCGGTATCCCGACTAATGTCAGCGGCCAGGCCTTGTGCCAGGACGAAAACGGCAACGATAAAGTGATTGAAGGGCTGTACGCCTGCGGTGAAGTAGCCTGTGTATCGGTACACGGTGCCAACCGTTTGGGTGGTAACTCGCTGCTGGATCTGGTGGTGTTTGGTCGCGCGGCAGGTCAGTACATCGAAAAAGCATTGCGTGAAGGTGTCGAGTACCGCGAAGCCAGTGACGACAATATTGCGTCCGCCATGTCCCGCTTAAACAGCCTTAACAACTCCACTGGCGGTGAGTCGGCCGCGGCCCTGCGCACCGAGTTGCAAAACGTTATGCAAAACCACTTTGGCGTGTTCCGCAAAGGCGAGTTTATGGAGCAGGGCATCAAAAAGCTGGCCGATCTGCGAGAGCGAATTGCCAACGTAGCGCTCGACGACAAAAGCAATGCGTTTAATACGGCGCGTATCGAGGCGCTGGAGCTGCAAAACTTGTTTGAAGTGGCCGAAGCCACGGCGATTGCCGCCGACGAGCGCAAGGAATCTCGCGGCGCACACGCCCGTGACGACTACACCGAGCGCGACGATGAGAACTGGTTGTGTCACTCTATGTACTTCCCCGGTGAAAAACGTGTGGGCAAGCGCGATGTGAACTTTGCGCCTAAGACCATGGACAAGTTCGAACCAAAAATCCGTACTTACTAAGGGGTGGTCCTGCTATGTTGAACGTAGAAATATATCGCTATAACCCAGAGACCGACTCCAAGCCTTACATGAAGCGCTATGAGATTGATACTCAGGGCAAAGACTTGATGGTGTTAGATGTACTGGAGCTTTTGAAAGCTCAGGATTCGAGCATTGTTTACCGCCGTTCTTGCCGTGAAGGGGTGTGTGGCTCCGATGGCATGAACATCAACGGCAAAAACGGCCTGGCATGCGTTACGGCGCTTTCTGAGTGTGTTAAAAACAATAAGCTGATTCTGCGCCCGCTGCCGGGTTTGCCGGTCATTCGCGATTTGATCGTGGATATGTCGCAGTTTTATGCGCAATACAAAAAAATAGAGCCATATTTGCAAAATGAAAGTCCCGCTCCGGCAATTGAGCGGTTACAATCCCCAGAAGACCGTGCCAAGCTGGATGGCCTGTACGAGTGTATTCTCTGCGCATGCTGCTCAACCAGCTGTCCGTCTTTTTGGTGGAACCCCGATAAGTTTATTGGCCCCGCCGGCCTGTTGCAGGCCTACCGCTTTTTGGTAGATACCCGCGATGAGGCGACGGAGCATCGTCTGGCGAACTTGGATGACCCCTTCAGCGTATTCCGCTGTCACGGTATCCAAAACTGTGTGGCGGTGTGCCCCAAAGGGTTGAATCCCACCCGGGCAATTGGTCATATCCGCTCTATGCTATTGCGCAGTGCGACATAGCGCGGAATCGGTTGTATGAACGAGTAAACAGATGCGCTGCCCGGTTGTGATCATGAATGACAACCTGCGGCGCATTTGTGTATGTACCAAACTCTGAAATGGTGCGATTAAGCGGCGGGCCCGGCCACAAGCGGGGCGCGTTTTGGAAGCTAACGGCTATTTATAGCAGGGGGGCTTGGGGCATCACCTGAGCCTGTTCAGTTGGTTGTACACGTGGGCCTGACGTGGTGTGCGGGTAATCTCTGAATAATCCCCGTAAAAAGGTGGGTGGAATGCAAGACAGCATTATGGAGAGACTATGGAGTACGTCCCATATATCTGGTGGGAATGCCTCCTATGTTGAAGACCTCTACGATACTTATTTACATGATCCTAATGGCGTGCCAGAGCAGTGGCGCGAATACTTTGACCAGTTACCTCGTGTCGAGGGGGTGGTTTCTCAAGATTCTCCGCACTCGGTTATTCGGCAACAGTTTGCTCAGTTGGCTAAAAGCCGCTCGAACAGCGCTTCGCCGAATGCGGCTTCCGCAATATCGATTGAACACGAGCGCAAGCAGGTAAAAGTCTTGCAGCTGATCAGCTCTTACCGTTTTCGCGGTCATCAGCGCGCTCAGTTAGACCCACTCGGCATTATGGAGCGTGAGACAGTTCCTGATCTCGACCTCGCTTACCACGGCCTGACCTCGGCCGATCTCGATACCAGCTTCCAAACCGGCACCATGTTCATCGGCAAAGATGAAGCTCCGCTGCGCGAAATCGTCGAAGCGTTAGAGCAGACCTATTGTGGTCATGTCGGCCCGGAAATCATGCACATCACTAACCTTGCCGAAAAGCAATGGTTGCAACAGCGCCTTGAGAGTGTTCGCTCTAAGCCAAGCTACGACGCCGAGCAAAAGTTGGCCGTACTTGAGCGATTGACCGCTGCCGAGGGCCTTGAGCGTCATCTGGACAGCAAGTATCCGGGTACCAAGCGTTTTGGTCTGGAAGGTGGTGAGAGCTTTATCCCCTTGGTAGATGCGGTGGTAAAACGTTCAGGCTCCTACGGCGCGAAAGAAATTGTGCTGGGTATGGCCCACCGCGGCCGCTTAAACACGCTGGTTAATGTGTTTGGCAAAAGCCCCGCTGAGCTGTTTGGTGAGTTTGAGGGCAAGCGCCTGGTGGATACCTCGGGTGATGTTAAGTATCACCAAGGGTTTTCGTCTAACGTGATGACACCCGGTGGCGAAATCCACATGGCCATGGCGTTTAACCCGTCACACCTAGAGATCGTATCGCCGGTGGTAGAGGGCTCCGTGCGTGCCCGTCAGGACCGTCGCGATGATGACGTAGGCCACAAAGTTGTGCCAATTGTGGTACACGGTGATGCCGCTTTTGCCGGTCAGGGTGTGGTGATGGAGACATTCCAGATGTCGCAAACCCGCGCGTACAAAACCGGCGGAACCTTGCACCTGGTGATTAACAACCAGGTAGGTTTTACCACCAGCCGCCGGGAAGACGCCCGTTCGACCGAGTACTGCACCGATACCGCCAAAATGGTAGAGGCGCCGATTTTTCACGTAAACGGTGACGACCCTGAGGCTGTGTTGTTTGTTGCGCAGCTGGCAACTGACTACCGCTACGAATTTAACAAAGACGTCGTTATCGACTTGGTTTGCTACCGTCGTCGCGGCCACAATGAGGCAGATGATCCGTCGTCTACTCAGCCGTTGATGTACAAAAAAATCCGCAACCAAAAAACCACCCGCACGCTCTACTCAGACGCTTTGATCGACGCTAATGTGCTGAGTGCCGAAGAGTCCAGCAAGATGATGGACGACTATCGTGCGGCGCTGGATCGCGGCGAAAGTGTTGCCAGTGGTTTGGTGTCTGAGCCGGACAGCTCACTGTTTGTCGACTGGTCGCCGTATATTGGTCACGATTGGCAAACCCCGGCCGAAACCGGCTACGAGCTTAAAGCCCTGCAGGCGGCTGCCTATAAGATGTGCGAAGTACCCGACGGGGTTGTACTGCAGCGTCAGGTGTCAAAAATTTACGATGATCGCCGTAAAATGGCCGGTGGCGCGCTGCCTATTAACTGGGGCTTTGGTGAAACCTTGGCCTACGCTACCTTGCTGGAACAGGGCTTTCAGATCCGTCTGACGGGGCAGGATGTGGGGCGCGGTACTTTCTCGCACCGCCACGCCGTACTGCATAGCCAAAAAGATGGCGTTAGCTACACGCCACTGGCGCACATGAACGACGATCAGCCGGCATTTGATTTGTACGATTCGTACCTTTCAGAAGAAGCGGTACTGGCATTTGAATACGGTTATGCCACCACCATGCCGAAAGGCCTGGTTATCTGGGAGGCGCAGTTTGGCGACTTTGCCAATGGCGCTCAGGTGGTGATTGATCAGTTTATTACCAGTGGCGAACACAAGTGGGGCCGTTTGTGTGGCCTGACCATGTTATTGCCGCACGGTTATGAAGGGCAGGGGCCAGAGCACTCGTCAGCACGCTTAGAGCGCTTTATGCAACTGTGTGCCGAGCACAATATTCAGGTGTGTATCCCAACCACGCCGGCGCAGGTGTTTCATATGCTGCGTCGTCAGGCGATTCGTCCGATGCGTCGCCCGCTGGTGGTGATGAGCCCGAAATGGATCTTGCGTCACCCGTTGGCGACATCAAGTATTGAGGAGTTGTCCGAGGGCGGCTTCCAAAACGTGATCGGTGAAAAAGACATTGATCCGGCCAAGGCTAAGCGCGTTGTGCTGTGTAGCGGTAAGGTTTACTACCACTTGTTAGAAGAGCGGATGAAGCGTGAACAGGACGACGTCGCGTTAATTCGGCTAGAGCAGCTGTATCCGTTCCCGGAGGAAGAGCTCAAGGCTGCACTTGCGCCATACGCTAATGTTAAGGATGTCATGTGGTGTCAGGAAGAGCCCATGAACCAAGGCGCTTGGTACTCCAGCCAGCACCATATGCGTCGCGTTGTTTATGACTTAAATCCCGAGCTGTTCTTAGGTTATGTTGGGCGTGACCCATCGGCCGCACCGGCTGCAGGCTATGCCTCGGTGCACCTGGAAGAACAGAAACGTTTCATTAACGAAGCATTGAGTGTTTGATACGCAAACTGCAGCACAGAAAACTAGCGAGAGCTAAGGACACGTAATGAGTACTGATATTAAAGCCCCTACTTTTCCCGAATCTGTTCAGGACGGGACCATTGCGACCTGGCACAAACAGCCAGGTGAAGCGGTTTCGCGTGATGAACTGATCGTAGATATTGAAACAGACAAAGTGGTACTGGAAGTGGTCGCCCCCGCCGACGGTGCCCTGACTGAAGTGTTAAAAGGCGAAGGCGACACTGTCTTGAGCAATGAAGTGATTGCTAAGTTTGAAGCCGGTGCCGGCGGCTCGGCCAAAGCCGAAGCGAGCGAGCCTGCCGCCGAGAAAAAAGAAGACGCACCGGCTGAGTCGGGCGCTGATGCCGGCGATAAGCTATTGAGCCCCGCCGCGCGCAAAATGGCTGAAGAGAACAACGTTGACCCTGCCGCTGTTGCCGGCACCGGTAAAGATGGGCGTGTGACCAAAGAAGATGTCATGAATCACGTTAAATCAGCCGGTTCTAAATCGGCCGCCCCGGCGCCAGCTCAGGCCGCTGCGGCACCGGCTGCGCCAGAAGGCGATCGGGTTGAAAAACGTGTGCCGATGACACGTTTGCGCAAACGCATCGCCGAGCGCCTGCTGGAAGCTACCAGCACTACCGCCATGTTGACGACCTTTAACGAGGTAGACATGGGGCCGGTGATGGAGCTGCGCAAGCAGTACAAAGATAAGTTTGAAAAGATTCACAACGGTACTCGTCTGGGCTTTATGGGCTTTTTCGTGAAAGCTGCTACCGAAGCGCTGAAACGCTTCCCAGCGGTTAACGCCTCACTGGATGATAACGATGTGGTTTACCACGGTTATCAGGATATCGGGGTTGCGGTTTCTACCGAGAAAGGCTTGGTTGTGCCGGTATTGCGCAGCACCGAGAACATGAGCATCGCTGAGGTTGAGTCCACCATTCGCGATTTTGGTCTGCGTGCCCGTGACGGCAAGCTGGGCATTGATGAAATGACTGGCGGCACCTTCACCATCACCAACGGCGGTGTGTTTGGCTCGCTACTGTCGACGCCTATTTTGAATTTGCCGCAAACCGCCATTTTAGGAATGCACAAAATTCAAGAGCGTCCTATGGCCGTAAACGGCGAAGTTAAAATTCGCCCAATGATGTATCTGGCGCTGTCTTACGATCACCGTCTGATCGACGGTAAAGAGGCCGTGCAGTTCTTGGTGGCTATTAAAGAGCTGCTGGAAGATCCAGCGCGTATCCTGCTGGAAATCTAATTCAGCTGCACTCGCTCCGGCCGGCTTACCGGCTGGCCGGATAAATGTTTTGCCGGAACACCAACGCCGGCTACGCTAAAAATTTTGGGAAACGACTATGTCTGACAAATACGATGTGATTGTAATTGGTTCTGGCCCGGCCGGTTATGTGGCCGCTATTCGCGCCGCTCAGTTGGGTTTGAAAACCGCCTGTATCGAGAAGTGGAAAGACGATAAAGGTAAGGGTGTTAACGGTGGAACCTGTCTGAACGTCGGCTGTATTCCATCAAAAGCGCTGCTGGATAGCTCGGAAAAATATCACGAGGCCGAAGTATCGTTTAGCAAGCACGGTATTTCGACCGGCAAGCTGGCCATTGATGTACCCGCCATGATCGAGCGCAAAAACAAAGTGGTTCAGCAAATGTCAGGCGGCATTGGGGGCTTGTTTCAGGCCAACAAAGTAACCAGTCTGTTTGGTACGGGTAAGCTGCTGGCCGGTAAGAAAGTCGAGTACACCAACAATGATGGTAAAACCGAAACCTTAGAAGCCGAGAACGTGATTCTGGCCTCAGGTTCTGTTCCCGTTAATATCGGTGTTGCCCCGGTGGATAACGATGTGATCGTTGATTCAACTGGCGCGCTGGAGTTTACCGAAGTGCCTAAGCGTTTGGGTGTTATCGGTGCCGGTGTTATCGGCCTTGAGCTCGGCAGCGTTTGGAAGCGTCTTGGCTCTGAAGTGGTATTGCTTGAAGCGATGGATAACTTTCTGGCCATGATGGACCAGCAAATTGCCAAAGAGTCGCTGAAGATTTTTGGCAAACAAGGGCTGGATATTCGCCTGAGCTGTCGCGTAACGGGTTCGGAAGTTAAGGCTAAAGGTAAAAAGAAAGAAGTTACCGTAACCTTCACCGATAAAGACGGCAACGAGCAACAGGAAACCTTTGATAAGCTGATTGTTTGTGTTGGTCGTAAACCTTACACCGATGGCCTGCTGGCTGAAGACAGCGGCGTTAATCTGGATGAGCGCGGCTTTATCTATGTTAACGATCTGTGCTCTACCGATGCACCGGGAGTATGGGCTGTAGGTGATGTTGTGCGCGGCCCAATGCTGGCGCACAAAGGCTCCGAAGAAGGCGTTATGGTTGCCGAGCGCATCGCCGGGCAAAAGCCTTTGGTTAACTACGATATCATCCCCAATGTGATCTACACTCACCCAGAGGTTGCCTCAGTTGGTAAAACAGAAGAGCAGCTTAAAGCCGACGGCGAGCCCTACGAAGTAGGTACCTTTCCGTTTTTGGCCATTGGTCGCGCGGTAGCCGCCGATCAGGCTGAAGGTATGGTTAAAATGATTGCCCACGCTGAAACTGACCGTATTTTGGGTTGCCACATTGTTGGTCCAAGCGCCTCAGATTTGATTCAGGAAGTGGCGATCGCGATGGAATTTGGCGCCAGTGCCGAGGATATTGGCATGACCGTATTTGGTCACCCCACATTCTCCGAGGCCGTCAAAGAAGCAGCGTTGGCAGTGGCGGGTCACGCCATTCATATGCCAAACCGTAAGCGCAAAAAATAATTATTTAAAACAACGATGAAGCACTGAGCCTCTCGATGGCGGCATGTTATCGAGTTGGCTTTGTGGTCGCGACCTAGAGCCACTAGAGGCGCGATCGGGAAGAACCAGGTGCAGGAGCGGTGTATGCGACTTTGTGTTACACAAACTGTCGTAGAAAGTTTCGCCGGCTTGCTAGCAGTTTTTAAATCACGTTAACAGAACGGAAGAACATCATGAATTTGCATGAGTACCAAGGCAAACAATTGTTTGCGCAATATGGTTTGCCCGTCTCCCAGGGTGTAGCGGCTCAAACCCCCGCTGAAGCGGCGGCCGCGGCCGATACAATTGGCGGCAATGAGTTTGTGGTTAAAGCTCAGGTTCATGCCGGCGGCCGCGGTAAAGCGGGCGGTGTGAAACTGGTTAAAACCAAAGGTGAAATCGAGGCGTTTGCCAAGCAGTGGCTGGGCAAAAATCTGGTGACCTATCAAACTGATGAAAAAGGTCAGCCGGTTAGCCGTATTTTGGTGGAAACCTGTACCGATATCGATAAAGAGCTGTACTTAGGTGCCGTACTTGATCGCTCAAGCCGTCGCATCGTCTTTATGGCCTCTACCGAAGGTGGTGTAGAGATCGAGAAAGTGGCCGAAGAAACTCCTGAGAAAATCCTGAAAGCAACCGTTGATCCTTTAACCGGTGCTCAGCCTTATCAGGGCCGCGAGCTGGCGTTTAAACTGGGCCTGGAAGGCAAGCAGGTTAAGCAGTTTGTGCATATCTTTTTGGGCTTGGCTAAGCTGTTTAAAGAAAAAGACTTGGCGCTGATCGAAGTGAACCCATTGGTTATTACTCCAGCGGGCGATTTGCACTGCCTGGATGCCAAAGTCGCTATCGATGGCAATGCCTTGTACCGTCATGCGGACTTGCGTGAAATGCACGACCCGTCGCAAGAAGACGAGCGCGAAGCACATGCCGCTAAGTGGGAGCTTAACTACGTAGCACTGGATGGCAACATCGGCTGCATGGTTAATGGCGCAGGCTTGGCCATGGGCACCATGGATATCGTTAAGCTGCACGGTGGCGCTCCGGCCAACTTCCTTGACGTGGGCGGCGGTGCAACCAAAGAGCGCGTTGTTGAAGCGTTTAAAATTATCTTGTCTGACGAAAATGTTAAAGCCGTATTGATTAACATTTTTGGCGGTATTGTTCGCTGCGACCTGATTGCCGAAGGTGTTATTGGCGCCGTAGAAGAAGTAGGCGTTAAAGTACCGGTAGTGGTTCGCCTGGAAGGTAACAATGCTGAGCTGGGTGCAAAAGTGCTGGCTGACAGTGGTTTGAATATTATTGCTGCGACCAGTCTGACTGATGCTGCCGAGCAAGTAGTAAAAGCAGCGGAGGGCAAATAAATGAGCGTTTTAATCAATAAAGATACTAAAGTTATCTGTCAGGGTTTTACCGGTTCACAAGGTACTTTTCACTCTGAACAAGCGATCGCCTACGGCACCAAAATGGTTGGCGGTGTAACCCCTGGTAAAGGCGGCCAAACGCACCTGGGCCTGCCGGTATTTGATACCGTAGCCGAAGCGGTTGCCGAAACTGGTGCTGAGGCCTCGGTCATTTATGTTCCCGCGGCTTTTTGTAAGGATTCAATCCTGGAAGCGGCTAACGGTGGCATTAAGCTGATCGTTTGTATCACCGAAGGTATTCCAACGCTTGATATGCTTGACTGTAAAGTTAAGTGTGACGAGCTGGGTGTGCGCTTAATTGGCCCTAACTGCCCCGGTGTTATCACCCCCGGCGAATGTAAAATTGGCATTATGCCTGGTCACATTCACAAGCCAGGTAAAGTGGGCATCGTATCGCGCTCTGGTACCTTAACCTATGAAGCGGTTAAGCAGACCACCGATTACGGCTTTGGTCAGTCAACTTGTGTGGGTATTGGTGGTGATCCGATTCCGGGTTCTAACTTTATCGATATCCTGCAGATGTTCCAGGACGATCCACAGACCGAAGCGATCGTTATGATCGGTGAGATCGGTGGTAGTGCCGAGGAAGAAGCAGCCGCGTTCATCAAGGCCAATGTCACCAAGCCTGTTGTGTCTTACATCGCCGGTGTTACCGCACCTGCCGGTAAGCGTATGGGCCATGCTGGTGCCATTATCGCCGGTGGTAAAGGTACTGCCGACGAGAAGTTTGCCGCTCTGGAAGACGCCGGTGTTAAAACCGTGCGCAGCTTGGCCGACATCGGTACTGCACTAAAAGAAGTAACTGGCTGGTAAGTTTTACAGTTGTTACCAAAAGGCGGCCAATCGGCCGCCTTTTTTGTATCTGGATGATGCTATCCTAGCGGGCAACATTGCGAAGGTCGGGCTTCTCTGGCATGGTGGTTAAACGGTAAATGCGGGTTAAAAACGCTTTTCTTTTAGCTCAAAATGTGGAAAATTGCGCGACCTTGAGCGGGTATTAGCTCGCTACCGGCACACCCTACACAGGAGTTGAGCGATTGAAACAAACCACAGATAGTTGGTCGGCGAAGCACTCGGCTGAACTTTACGGCATCGAGGAGTGGGGCAGCGGCTATTTTGGTATCAATGAGGCAGGCAATGTCGAGGTGCGTGCTCCGGGGGAGCGCGCCGATGTGGCGGTTGATTTAACCCATATTATCGATGGGCTGCAGCAGCGTGGGTTGGAGATGCCGGTGTTGCTGCGTATCGAGAATCTCGTTGACAGCCGCATTAGTATCCTCAACGAATCGTTTGCCGAGGCTATCGCCACAACGGGCTATCAAGGCGTCTATCGTGGCGCATTCCCCATTAAAGTAAACCAGCAAAGCCATATCGTGGAAGAAATAGCCCGGTTTGGTGAGCGTTACAACCATGGCTTAGAGGCAGGCAGTAAAGCCGAGCTGATGATCGCTATGTCGACCCTCAAGAACCGCGAGAGTCTTATTGTCTGCAATGGCTATAAAGACGCGGAATTTATCGATTTGGGGTTGCAGGCGCGTAAGTTGGGGTTTAAGTGTATTTTTGTGTTGGAGACCGTGGCCGAAGTTAAACTGGTCATCGAACGCAGTCGTCTGTTGAAGGTCGACCCGATTCTGGGTGTGCGGTTAAAACTATCGACTAAAGTAGAGGGGCACTGGGCCGAGGACAGCGGTGACCGCAGCTTGTTTGGTTTAACCACCAACCATTTGGTCGAGGTGATGGATGAGCTGCGCAGTGCCGGCTTGTTGCATTGCCTGGAGCTGTTGCATTTTCATCTGGGCTCACAAATTCCCAACATCCGCAGTATTCGTGCGGGCGTGTTAGAGGCGTGCCGTTACTATATTGCCATGGTAAGTGAAGGCGCTCCGCTAAATTATATTGACTTGGGTGGCGGCCTGGCGATTGATTACGATGGCACCAGCAGTGTCAGCGGTCACAGCCGTAACTATTCCGTTCAGGAGTATTGTGTCGATGTGGTTGAGGCGCTGGCCCAGCAGTTAAATGCTCATAACTTACCGCATCCGACTATCGTTACTGAATCGGGTCGTGCGACCGTCGCGCACACCTCGGTACTGTTGTTTAATGTGCTGGATGTGGGGCACTTTGAACCGGGGCCTGTGCCCGATGAATTGCCAGAGGGCAGTCACGAGCAAGTCTCTAATCTGTGGTTTACCTTAAAAGCCATTAATGTCAGTAAGCTTCAAGAAAGCTATAACGACGTAATCTATTACCGGGATCAGGTTCGCGATTGTTTTTTTGCGGGCGAGGTAAGCTTGCGCGAGCGCGCATTTGCCGAAAACCTGTGCCTTGAAGGCTTGCAGCGGATTGTTGCGCTGCTGCCCGAGATGAAGCGAATCCCGCCAGAGCTTGAACAGCTGCCCGAGCAGTTGGCTGATATTTACTATGGTAATTTTAGTGTGTTTCAGTCTCTGCCAGACTCATGGGCTATCAATCAGGTGTTTCCCGTTATGCCGATTCACCGGCTGAACGAAAAGCCCAGCCGGCAGGCGACTATTGCCGATTTAACCTGTGATTGTGACGGTAAGCTCGATAGCTTTGCCGGGCCCGAGGGAGAAACCCGCACCTTGTCACTGCATCCGATAAAAACCGGTGAAGAGTATTATCTGGGTGTGTTTCTGGTTGGCGCTTACCAGGAGACACTTGGCGATTTACACAATCTTTTTGGCGATACGAATGTTGCCAGTGTGCGGATTAACGCCGACGCAACGCTCGACTTTGTGCACGAGTTACATGGTGACAGTATTGCCGATGTGTTGAGCTATGTAGAGTATGATCCGCAACAGATGTTTCGTCAGTTTCGCGTTGCCGCCGAGCAGGCGGTGCGCGATGGCCGTATCAATGTGTCGGAACGTCAGAGTATGCTAAACGCATACTCTGAGAGCCTGCGCGGCTACACCTATTTTGAACGTTAATGACCCAGCGTTAGAGGAAAGGATTATGGCTAAAGTAATGATTATCGGTGCCGGCGGTGTCGGTGGTGTGGTGGCGCACAAGTGTGCTCAGTTGCCGGAAGTGTTTACTGAGATTGTATTGGCCAGTCGCACAGAGTCTAAGTGTAAAGCGATTGCCGCCCAGCTACCGCGCCCTGTCGCCACCGCTCAGGTAGACGCCGATAATGTCGCTGAAACCGTTGCGCTGTTAAAGCGTGAACAGCCAGACCTGGTCATTAATGTGGCGTTGCCGTATCAAGACCTGGCGATTATGGATGCCTGCCTTGAGGCCGGCGTGGATTATCTGGATACCGCCAACTATGAGTCGCCAGAAGAGGCGAAGTTTGAGTACAAGTGGCAGTGGGCGTATCAGGATAAGTTCACCCAGGCCGGCCGTATGGCGTTATTAGGCTCTGGATTTGATCCGGGTGTTACCAATGTGTATACCGCGTACCTTAAAAAGCATTATCTCGATGAGATTCACTATTTAGATATTATTGATTGTAACGCGGGTGACCATGGCCAACCGTTTGCTACTAATTTTAACCCTGAGATTAATATTCGTGAAGTTACGGCCAATGGCCGCTACTGGCAAGATGGCCAGTGGCAGGAAACGGCTCCGTTAAAAGAGAATCGCTCGTTTGATTTTCCGGCGGGTATTGGCCCCAAGCAAATTTATCTGATGTACCACGAAGAGCTGGAGTCGATTACCAAACACTTGCCCGAGATCAAGCGCGCCCGTTTTTGGATGACCTTCTCGGATAACTATTTAAAGCATCTGGAGGTACTGGGTAATATCGGCATGACCTCTATCGAGCCGGTAGAGTTTGAAGGTAAAGAAATTGTGCCACTGCAGTTTTTGAAGGCGCTGTTACCGGACCCTGCCAGCCTCGGCCCGCTCACCAAAGGTAAAACCTGTATCGGATGCGTGGCACAGGGGGTTAAGGATGGTGTTAAAAAGACTTATTATATCTACAATATTTGTGACCATGAAGAGTGCTACGCCGAGGTTCAGTCGCAAGCGATCTCTTACACCACGGGCGTACCGGCGATGATTGGTGCGAAAATGATGCTCGAGAAAAAGTGGGCGGCCGCTGGGGTTTGGAATATGGAGCAGCTGGACCCGGACCCTTTTATGGAAGATTTAAACAAATATGGTTTGCCCTGGCAGGTGGTTGAGATTGATCAGCCAACCGGAATGGAAGAGTAATTAGCAGCCACTGTATTCAATGAGTCAAAAACGGCGGCGTGAGCCGCCGTTTTTCTATCGCGTTAAACGGAAATCGCTATGAAAAAACGTCAATACTTTACGCAGTTTGATGCGACAAAAGTACCTTCTCCCTGTTTTGTGGTGGATCGTGCGGCGATAGAAGATAACCTCAAGTTGCTGCATCGGGTGGGTGTTGAAAGCGGCGCGAAAGTGTTGGGTGCGCTCAAAGCGTTTAGTTGTTGGTCACTGGCTGATTTAAATCGAAAGTACCTCTGGGGGAGTTGTGCCAGTGGCGTGAACGAGGCGAAGTTGGCACGTGAGTACTACGGCGGCGAGGTACACACCTATTCTGCGGCGTTTAAAGAGGCCGACTTAATTGAGGTGCTCAAGCTCTCCGATCATGTGGTTTTTAACTCCATGAGCCAGTGGCAACGTTTTAAATCGCTTTGCCTGGCGGCAAAAGAGAAGCGTCCCGAATTAAAGTTTGGTTTGCGCATTAACCCCGAGCACTCGGAAGGTGATGTTCCTCTGTATGATCCGTGTGCGCCTAAATCCAGAATGGGCGTGCCCATCTCGGAGTTTGACCCGACGCTGCTGGAGGGTATCTCGGGGCTGCATTTTCATACGCTGTGCGAACAGGACGTTCCGCCATTGGCACGTACCTTAGCCGCGGTTGAGCAAAAGTTTGGTCGCTATTTAAACGATTTGGAGTGGGTTAACTTTGGTGGTGGCCATCATATTACGCGCGAGAACTATCAAATTGCTGAGCTTGTTAGTTTGGTGCGCGAGTTTTCTGAAAAGTTTGACGTGCAGGTGTACTTAGAGCCTGGCGAGGCGGTCGCGATACGCAGTGGCGTGTTGGTGGCCGAAGTGCTGGATGTGTTTACCAGTACGGTGCCGCAGGCGATACTCGATACGTCGGCTACCTGTCATATGCCGGATACCTTAGAAATGCCTTATCGGGCCGATATTTTTGGCGCCGGTGAGGCGGGCGAAACCCCCTACACTTATCGACTGGGAGGGATGACGTGCCTGGCAGGCGATGTGATTGGTGACTACAGTTTTGACCGGCCGCTCGAGGTCGGTCAACGGCTGGTGTTTGACGATATGGCCCATTACACCATGGTTAAAACCACCACGTTTAACGGTATTAACTTGCCGGCTATTGCTCTGTGGGATTCTCGCACTGACACATTAGAAGTGATTCGCGAGTTTGGCTACGACGACTTTAAAATGCGGTTATCCTGACTGAAAAACACGTTAAATTCAGGGGGCGGCGACTATTAGCGAGTTAAAATCTGTCTGACCCTTGCCTGCAGTGTGGGCACTACTTCTTGCTCAAACCACGGGTGTTTTGCCAACCAGCGGTTGTTGCGGCCGCTGGGGTGGGGCAGGGGCAGCTGCTCGGGCCAGTAGTGGCGCCAATTACGCACGCGCTCGGTAAGTGTTTTTTCCCGGTTGGGCAGGTGGTAGGCCTGAGCATATTGTCCGATCACTAGGGTTAGCTCAATGTTGGCTAAATACTGCATTAACTCCTGTCGCCAGGCGGGAGCGCATTCAGGGCGCGGTGGTAAATCACCGCTGGTGCCGCTGCCTGGGTAACAAAACCCCATCGGCACAAGCGCAAATAGGTTAGGGTTGTAAAACTGCTCGCGGGTAACGCCCAGCCAGCGGCGCAAACGCTCACCGCTGGGGTCATCGAACGGTCGTCCTGCCTCGTGGGCGAGTTTGCCGGGCGCCTGCGCCGCGATTAGTATTTTGGCACTGTGTTCGGCCTGCAATATGGGTCTGGGAGGCAGGGGCAATTGAGACGCACACAGGGTACATTGGCGAATTCGGCGCATTAATGTTGTATCGTGTGTTGTGGGCATAAAACACTGTCGCTGCGGTGAAAAAAGTTGGGCTGGTGCTCGATAATCTCTGTGACAATACTGTCATAAATCTGAAGAAACAAGCGGTTAACATAGGGCTTTTGTATCTAATATGAGGCCACTTTGACTCCTATCTTAATTGCTGTTGCCGGTGCCTCGGGCTCGGGCAAAACAACGCTGGCGCGACAACTGGCGCCACTGCTTAGCGCTGATGCCACACCGGCGCCGGTGATCAGTTTAGACCGCTACTACCGCGATTACTCTCACCTAGAGCTGCACCAGCGTGCGGCCATTAATTTTGATCATCCCGATAGCCTTAATCTAACTCGCTTTGCGGCTGATTTGCGTGCCTGGCGTAAGGGTGCTGCTGTGGCGCCACCGGGGTATGATTTTGCTCAGCACCGGCCGCTGCAGGCGCGCGAGCGTATTAAAGCGGCTCCGGTTATGATTGTCGAAGGGATTTTGGTGTTGCATAGCCCGGCGCTGCGAGAGTTGTTTCAGCTGGCGCTGTTTATCGATACCCCCCTAGAGACGTGCTTGTCGCGCCGAATCGAGCGCGATATTCGCGAGCGGGGACGCAGCCGGGAGTCCGTTATTGCACAATTTTCGCAAACGGTTATACCTATGACGCAGCAGTTCGTATTGCCGCAGCAGCGCTACGCGGATGTGGTGGTAGCGTCAGATGACAAGCCTGCGATAGTCGCCGAGACGATTCGAAAACACCTATTGGGCACACTATGTCAGCACTGATAAGCCTGTTCGGTATTCTGGTGTTACTGGTTGTGGCCATCACACTGGGGGAGAACCGTCGCCGGATTAACTGGCGCACCGTTGTGGCGGCACTGCTCTGTCAGCTTGGCCTGGGGGCGTTGGTGCTTTACTCCACCTGGGGGCGGGCGCGGCTCGATGATATTTCCCAGGCGGTACTGCAAGTGATCAGCTACGGTCAAAACGGCATTGAATTTATGTTTGGCGAATTAGCCGGCGACTCTTTGGGGTTTATTTTTGCCTTTAATGTGCTGCCGGTGGTGATATTTTTTTCGTCGCTGGTGGCGGTGCTGTATTACCTGGGAATCATGCAGTGGGTTATACGGCTGCTCGGTGGCGCGCTGCGCTGGTTGCTGGGTACCAGCCGGGCCGAGTCGCTCTCGGCGACGGCCAATATTTTTGTCGGGCATACTGAGGCCCCGATGGTGGTAAAGCCCTTTATCGCCAGTATGACGCGCTCAGAGCTGTTTGCCGTTATGGTCGGCGGGATGGCAACGGTCGCCGGCTCTGTGTTGGCCGGATATGTGGGGTTGGGTATCGATCTGCGCTACTTGCTGGCGGCGAGTTTTATGGCGGCCCCTGGCGGGTTTTTAATGGCGAAAATAATGGTGCCCGAAACAGCCACTCCCAATGAGCAGTTAGATGAAATAGCAGCCCGGGAGCAGCACTACAGTAACGTCTTTGATGCCGCGGCCGGCGGCGCCTCCAGCGGCTTACAAATGGCGGTTAATATTGGCGCTATGCTAATTGCCTTTATTGGTCTTATCGCTTTGCTCAATGGTTTATTGGGCTTGATAGGGCAGTGGGTTGGCATCGAGCAGCTTTCGCTGCAGTGGCTGCTGGGCTATCTCTTTCAGCCACTGGCTTTTGTCTTGGGGGTTCCCTGGGGGGAGAGCCAGCTGGCAGGCAGCCTCATTGGACAAAAGTTGGTGTTAAACGAGTTTGTCGCGTTTATTGATCTTGCCGCCCATCGCGAGCAGTTATCCGGGCACTCGACGGCCATTGTGTCCATCGCCCTGTGCGGTTTTGCCAATTTTGGGTCATTGGCGGTACTGTTAGGTGGCTTTGCCACGCTTGCACCCAGCCGCCGGCAGGAGGTGGCGCAAATGGGGCTTAAGGCCGTAGTGGCAGGCTTTTTGGCCAATATGATGAGCGCCGCTATCGCGGGCTTTTATCTCTCTTTAATGTAGCCTCAGCCCCCGTTTTTGTTCGGTTTAGTGGCTCTTAGGCAAAGTCCCGGGGCCGGCCGATGAGATACCGGTACCCGAGTAGGATCACCGCCCGTTAAGGAGTTTTAAGTCGCCGCCTATCCGTATAATGGGACGACATAAAAGTGTTTATCTTGAGGCGGTGTGAAGGGTTGGTTTGCCGCTCACGATGTGGGCCGTTATTACGGTGCCGTCAATGCCAAAGCGGCCGATATGGATGGTGACGGCGATTTGGATATTGTTGCCAGCAGTTGGGTGAATGATTGGGACGACCCTAAGCGCAACGCGCTTATCTGGTATGAAAATAAGGGCGCGCAGGCGTTTGTGCCACACCCGATCAGTCAGGGTTATCGCGGTTTAGTGCCGTTGGTTATTGAAGACTTTAATGGTGATGGGTTGGCCGATATTTTAACGGGCGCCTTTCGTATGGATTTGCTTCATGAGGCGCTTAATCGCGATGGCGATCGCTTGAGCTTTGAGCTAAACCGCGCAGGCTACGCCCCAGTAATGATCGCCTGATGATTTTTCTTGCTGTCGATAAGTCTGCAACGCCCACTGCTCAATAAAAATGTTTTGCCAAGGCCTCTTGCGCGGGCCTTGTTCTATTGTATAATTACCGAAGTTTCAGAAATTAGTGAAAATTCATGTCACCGTTAATCGAATCTTTTGTGCGCCACTTTGGCGAAATGGGTAGCCGTTGGGGCATTAACCGCACGGTAGGGCAAATGTATGCCTATATTGTTTTATCAGAAGAGCCGGTTAATGCCGATGAATTGGCGGCCGAATTATCCGTGTCACGCTCAAATGTCAGCATGGGCTTAAAAGAGCTGCAAAGCTGGAATCTGGTGCGCTTAAAGCATATCGCCGGCGATAGGAAAGACTACTTTACCGCCCCTGAAGATGTTTGGGAGATTGCCCGTACCCTGCTTAACGAGCGGCGCAAACGAGAGATCGACCCAACGCTGACGGTGATGCGTGAGCTGCTGATGGACAAGCCGGCCGACAGTAGCGAGCGGTATGCGCAATCGCGCATAGAGGACATGTACAAGTTAATCGAGATGATGATCCACTGGAGCGATGAGATTCAACGTCTGTCGCCCAAACAGCTGGCCCGTATGCTCAAGCTTGGTGCTGGTGTCAGTAAGCTGCTCAGTTAGCAAGGCAATTTATTTAATCCATCGAGGTAGCTATGTTGGATGTCTTTATGCTGTCGCGAATTCAATTTGCGGCCAATATCACTTTTCATATTTTATTTCCTACCATCACCATTGCCCTGTGCTGGCTGCTGCTGTTTTTTAAGCTGCGTTACGATCGCACGGGTAATCAGGCGTGGATGGCCGCTTACCGTTTTTGGGTGAAAATCTTTGCCCTTTGCTTTGCTCTGGGGGTTGTCAGTGGTATCACCATGTCCTTCCAGTTTGGGACCAATTGGCCCGGATACATGGAGACGGTTGGTAATATCGCCGGGCCGCTTTTGGGGTATGAGGTGCTCACAGCATTTTTTTTAGAGGCAACCTTTTTAGGCATTATGCTGTATGGCTCCAAACGCGTGTCTAACAGGCTGCACACTATAGCGACGGGCCTGGTCGCTGTGGGTACCTCGTTATCGGCTTTTTGGATTCTGGCCCTAAACAGCTGGATGCAAACACCTGCGGGCTTTGAGATGCGCGATGGCGTGGCGTTTCCGGTTGATTGGACGGCGATTATTTTTAATCCTTCGATGCCTTACCGGGTAACCCACATGTTATTGGCATCTGGTTTAACGGCGGCGTTTTTTGTCGCGGGGGTGTCGGCGTATCGTTTGTTGCGTAAAGATCGCTCAGAGGAGGTGCGTTTAACGTTAAAGACCGGAGTGTATCTGGCGGCTATGTTAATTCCGCTGCAAATTTTTGTGGGCGACCTGCATGGCCTGAATACTCTCGAGCATCAACCCGCCAAAATAGCGGCGATGGAAGGTGTTTGGCACACCGAGCGGGGGGCTCCGTTACAGTTATTTGCGCTGCCTAATGAGCAAACCCAGAGTAATGATTATTCTATATCGATTCCGCGAGGCGCTAGCTGGATATTAACGCACTCCGGCGACGGTGAAATTAAAGGGCTTAACGAGTTCGCGGGTGAGCACCCACCCGTTATGCCGGTGTTTTGGGGGTTTCGGGTGATGGTGGGCATGGGGCTATTAATGTTGTTGATGTCGTGGAGCTGCTCGGTGCAGCTGTGGCGGCGCGATCGTATTGGTCCGCTTTGGCAGCGCGCCTTAGTAGCGATGACGTTTTCGGGTTGGCTGGCGACACTGGCGGGTTGGTATGTGACTGAGATCGGCCGTCAACCGTTTTTGGTGTATGGGGTTTTAAAAACCGCTGATGCCGTCACCGCTACCGCATCGGGCAATGTACTGTTTACGGCGGTTACGTATGTGCTCGTCTATATTGTATTGATTGTCGCTTTTTTGCATACATTGTTTTATTTGGCCCGCAAGGCAGTTGAGAGCGATGTAGAACCACTGGCCACAACGGCTAAGGAGGCGAAGTTATGAGCGGAGAAGCGTATTGGTTGCCCGTGATTTTTGTCGCCCTGATGGGACTTTCAATTTTGATTTATGCCGTGCTTGACGGTTTTGATCTTGGCGTGGGCATCTTGCTGCCCATGGGTAAGCCTGATCACCGCCATACCATGATAGCTTCAATCGGGCCGTTTTGGGATGCTAACGAGACTTGGTTGGTGCTGGCTGTGGGCCTGCTGCTTATTGCTTTTCCGACGGCTCACAGTGCGGTATTAGGGTACTTGTATCTGCCGGCATTTTTTTTACTGTTTGGGCTGATCTTGCGGGGAGTGGCATTTGATTTTAGGGCAAAAGCGCGCGCCGATTTTCAAAACCGCTGGGATCGCTGCTTTAAGGCAGGCTCTATTATCGCATCACTCGCTCAGGGCTACATGCTGGGGATTTATGTTACCGGCTTTAGTGGTGGCCCCCTGGCGGTAAGCTTTGGGCTACTCAGTGCGGTATGTGTTACCGCCGCCTACGCCTTTGTCGGTGCCTGCTGGCTGATTTTAAAAACCGAAGGTGACTTGCAACGCTGGGCGGCAGGGCGGGCTAAAGTCACGGCAATTATTATGATTGTGGGGGTTCTGGCGGTGAGTGCAGTAAACCCTATAATGAGTAGTGAGGTGTTTGATAAGTGGTTTAGTTTGCCCGAGGCGTTCTTATTGCTGCTTATTCCGTTTATGTGCGCGATTTTGTTTGTCACATTATTTGTGTACCTTCGCCACTTTCCCTACAACAATGACTTTGGCAGTTGGGTGCCGTTTGCCTGCGCTGTCGGTATTTTTGTGCTGTGTTTTCAGGCGTTGGCCTATAGTTACTTTCCCTATATCGTGCCGGGTAAGCTCACTATCTGGGAGGCGGCCAGTGCCCCGGAATCGTTGCGCTTTATTTTGTACGGTGCCGCGATCGTGTTGCCCAGCATTATTGCTTACACCGTTTTTATGTACCGTATTTTTCGCGGTAAAGCTCAGGCATTAAGTTATTACTGATTGATTGTCGGGCGAGGTTATGCGATTTTTTTTGACGTGGTAGCATAAGCAAACTTGCTACTGGTCAAACGTTTACAAGGTTTCCTATGCCCGCAAAATCAAAGTCCCTTGCCACCCCAAAACAGGCAAGCTCTGACAAGCACCTATATAAACTGCATGGATTGCTGTTGCCTCAGGCGCAGCACAAAGAGATTCGCCGGTTTAAGCGGCTGTACGACGAGCCTTCACTGCACGGTACTAAAGTGTGGCGCTCCAGTGCGGTGCTTATGGACTACCTGTTGCAAAACCCCATTAAGAAGGGGGCTAAAGTCGTCGAGATTGGCTGCGGCTGGGGCGGTTTAAGTTGTTTTATGGCGCAGCAGTTTAATGCGCGGGTTACGGCTCTCGATGCCGACGCTGCACTTGCCCCTTACGTCGAGTTTGTGAAACAACTGAACGATGTTAAGCGGGTAACCTTTCAGGCTAAGCGCTTTGAAAAAATCACTAAAAAAGATTTACAGGGTGTTCATACTCTTATTGGCAGTGAGATTTGCTTTTGGGATGAGATGACAGCGCCACTGTTTAATTTAATTAAACGGGCACGCGCCGCCGGGGTTAAGCGGGTTTTGATCGCCGACCCGGGTAGGACGCCATTTTTAAAGCTGGTAGATTTGTGTGATGAGAAGTTTGAGTGCGATATGTTTGGCCACAGTATCAAAAAGCCCTGGAAAACAGAAAAGTTTATTCTGAAGCTTGATAATTAAGCTTTTTAAGCCCGACCGACATAATTATACCGCGGACTCGCCCGAGTCCGTGAGCCCACAAAATTGCAACCATCCTGTGTAACTCGTACACCCACGCTCGCCAGAGTGTTCCACTCAAACCCAGAAGTTGGGAAAATGTCGCTAAAAGTAGTGATTACCGCTTAACATGCCGCCGTGAAGGGGGGTTAATAGTTGGCTTACGTTTTGCTCTAACCTAGGTAGGTCTTTTTGTGGTATGGCTTAATGCCCTCCGTAAAAAGGAACGCGCCGCGAGGCGCCACTACTGGTGAGGTAATGGTATGCGTATTACACATGAGAATGTTAAAAGCGAGTTTTTGACCGACGATTTAAACGGTTTAATCAGTCGCCACCACGATCTGTTGCAAAGTTATCAGGATGCCTGGGATAAGGTGCGGGCACCCAGTTTGCGCCGGGTGTTTGACAGTGTTGTGCGCGGCCATGAGCGTGCGATTGAAACGCTTAGTGAGGTGGTAGAGGCGCATCACGAAGACGTATCATCAGGGCCTGACTTAGGGGCGGTTCCGGCGCGGATGCGGGTGATTTTTGGCAAGTTGCTAAGCGATGCCGCGGTAGTGCGGGCAATGCTGACCAATGAGCAAAAGTTATTGCGCATGTACACGGCGACTATTAACTCCATGGTATACCTGCCCGAGTTTGAGCAGGTATTGTTGGATAACCGCCTCGATACACAAAAACGTGTGGCTCGCTTAGAGTTGGTTATCGGCTTGGACGGCTAATAAGGCTGCAGCTTAGGCAGCGCGCTTGTATCTCTGCCTCACGGCCGAATAGCTCTGTGAGCGCTTCCTGGCCGCGTTTACCAAGCCCGCCGCCCAGGTGGTTTAGGGTGTTTAAAGCGCCCAGTGAGCTCTGCCAATCGCCGGGTAAGCTAACGCCCGCATTAGCCAGCTGCATCATAAGCTGCTCCATGGGGGTTAGTGGCGGGGTGATTTCTTTAGTTTTCCACTCAGGTAGCTCTGCCATTGCCGCGGCGGCGGCCGTGGCTTCTTGTAGCGTGCCCAGCTGATCCACAAGCCCCAGCTTTTTAGCGTGCTCACCGCTCCAGACTCGCCCCTGGGCGATCTCGTGTACTTGCTCCAGCGTAAGGTCGCGCGCGTCGGCTACGGTTTGTAAAAAACGCTGGTAAGTGCTGTCTACACTCATTTGTAACACCGCGGCCGCGGGCTCGCTAAGCGCGCGGCTGGGGTCCATGCTGCCGGCTAACTCGCTGGTGGCTATACCGTCGGTGTACACACCCAGCTTCGCAAGCGACTGCTCGAGAGTGGGCATAATGCTAAAAACCCCGATCGAGCCGGTAATGGTCGTGGGCAGAGCCCAGATCTCATCACCGCCGGTTGCTATCCAGTAGCCCCCGCTGGCCGCAACACTGCCCATACTGATGACCACGGGGATGCCTGCATTGCGGGTGGCTTCGAGTTCGGCACGGATGATTTCTGAGGCAAAAGCACTGCCTCCGGGGCTGTCGACCCGGATGACCAGCGCTTTAATATCTTTGTCTTCGCGCGCCTGACGCAGTAGCTGAATAAAGGTTTCGCTGCCAACCACACCCGGCGGTTGGTCGCCTCCGTAGATGGCGCCCCGGGCGGTGATTACGCCCACATAGTTGGCGCCGGGGAGGGGTAGCTCGCGGCGGTGTTGTAAATAGCGAGACCAGTTAACGTGCTGGTATTGATCGGTTCTGTCGTCGAACCCGAACCGTTCTATCAGATTACGACTGATGTCCTGCCTACTCGCGACAGTATCGACTAGGCCGGCCTGTTGTGCCATCAGTGCCGTGTCGCCTCCGGCGTCTTGTAACAGTTTGGTTGAATTGTTGATGATGTCGTCGATGGCGCCACTGGGCAGTTCGCGCTGCGTTTCGATCGTATGACGATAAGCTTGCCATAGCGTATCGAGCCACAGGCGGTTGTGTTCCCGCGATGCCTCGGACATATCGTTGCGGGTGTAGGGCTCCACCGCGTCTTTGTATTTGCCCACTTTAAACACGTGCAGATTGACGGCGAGTTTATCCAGCGCGTCTTTAAAATACTGGTGGTAGCTGGCAAAGCCTGTTAACAAAACAAAGCCCATGTCGTGCAAGTAGACTTCATCGGCGTAGCTTGCCAAAAAATACTGATCCTGATTATAGCTATCGGACACGGCGGTAATCGATTTACCGCTGCTCTTAAACTGCTCAAGTGCCTGACCGATTTCGTAGAGCTTGCTTACCCCGCCGCCGCGCAGATTATTTAAATCGAGCACCAAATGGCTTACCTGTTCATCATTGGCGGCAAGGTTGATGGCGTGTACAACATCGGCCACCAGAGTTTCGGCCTGCTCGGCCGATTCGTCAGCGGTAAGCGCAGCGAGTGCGTCTACGGCCTGGCGTTGATCGACTAACATGCCCGAGGGGGCGAGGCGCAGGGCGAAGTTTTGTGGCAACACGTCGGCTCGGTTCTGTCCGATAAGCGCAAGTATTACAACGACAATGATAATAAAGATGACGTTGGCCAGGGCGCGTCTAAGCCAGGTAATTGCTCCCCAGATACTGGCAAAAAGTTGGCGGACAGGTCCTTTGCGCTTTGGGTTTTCGCTGTTGCTCACTTCATCTTCCTTTTGGTGCTAAATGGTTGGGTAGGGTGGGCACACACCTTCAAAATGACGCCTAGATTACGAACAAGCCTGAAAGCCCGGGTACGTAGGGGGTTTCAGCAGCCTGCTAGGCATCCGTTGGCGGGTTTTGACTTAGTGCCAGGCGCGAGTGCTGCCGCCAGCGGCTGCTCATCATGGCGGCAAGAAACAGTATCACCGACAGGGCGGTAGCCAGATAATCGACCAGATTGCCAAACGGCGACATAGCCTCGACCACAAACGCGGTAAAGTAAAACAAAATAACAAAGCACAGCCAGCTGTAGGTGCGGTGATGGCCAATCCAGATGCCGGGTATAAATAGCGCTAAGGGCACGCATTGCACTAAAGCGCGAAATATACTGCCGCTCGGCTCAAATAAATTGCTAAAACAAAAGAGCGCAATCAGGCTTAACAGGCACGCCAGGGTTATCAGGCGCCCTTGTTGGTAGCGCCGGGTTAGGGGGGCGACGTCGGCGGCACTGTACTCAGGTATTTTCATTATTAACGGGTATCCAGTTGTAAGGCTAAACGCGCCAGGCGTTGCCCTTGAGCGTGGCAGAGTGCGATTTCGGTGTCGCTTAAGCCGTTTGCCTTTTGGCCCGACCAGTGGGTCACCCCGTAGGGGGTGCCACCGCTGTGGGTTTGATTGAGCTCTGCCTCGCTGTAGGGAATACCACTGATAAGCATGCCGTGGTGCAACAGCGGCAACATCATGCTAAGCAGGGTCGACTCCTGTCCGCCATGTAGGCTATTGCTGGCGCTAAAGACGCCGGCAGGTTTATTGATCAGGCTGCCCTCAAGCCATAAATCGCTGGTGGTGTCTAAAAAGTGCTTTAGCGGTGCGGCCATATTGCCAAAGCGGGTTGGGCTGCCAAGTAATAAGCCGCTGCAGTGGCGTAAATCATCGGCTGTTGCATAGATTGCCCCCTCGGCGGGAATCGCCGGGGCGCTGGGCTCACAATCTGGCGACACTGGCGGAACCGTGCGAAGGCGGGCTTCAATCTGGCCTGCGCGCTCGACCCCGTGAGCCAGCTCACGTGCCAAAGCCGCGGTGGTGCCTCCGCGGCTGTAATATAAGATAAGTACGTAGGGTAGGTTGCTCATAAGCGGCTCAGCCTATAATCTCCAGTACTTGCTCTGGCGGCCGTCCCAGCCGGGCGCGATTACCGTTAATTACAATCGGGCGCTCTATAAGTTTGGGGTGGCGACACATCGCGCTAATAAGCTGTGTGTCTGATAGCGAGCTATCGGTCAGCTTGAGGGTTTTGTAATCGGCTTCTTGGGTGCGCAGTAACTCTCGCGGCCTGATCTTGAGCTTGTTGATGACTTCGCTCAGCTCAGCGGGAGTCGGCGGGGTGTCCAGGTATTTGATAATCTCGGGTGTTAAACCTTGCTCTTGCAGCAATGTCAGTGTTTGGCGTGATTTAGAACACCGCGGGTTGTGGTAGATAGACAGCATAGAGTGACACCGATGACAGCTAATAATTGTGCCGATTATAGCGTTTTAGGGCGCTGCGGGGCACCCCATGGGTGGCGCGATCTGCGCGCCTTAGTTAAAAAGCGTTTATTGCTTGGCTCTGGTAGGCCTCTCGTGGCTATAATGAAGGATGAAAATAGCAAATACGCTTCGGCAATAATAACGGTCAGTGAATGAGCACACCGCTGCTAATATGTGATGATTCCAATATGGCTCGCAAGCAAGTCGCGCGCGCCTTGCCCGATGCTTGGGATGTCGAGATCAGCTTTGCCGCCAATGGCGCTGAGGCACTTCAGGCGATTCGCGATGGCTTGGGTGAGGTCGTGTTGTTGGATCTTACCATGCCCGAAATGGACGGTTTTGAGGTGCTGGAGGCTATCGCTACCGAGCGTTTAAAGTGTTTGGTGATTGTTATTTCTGGCGATATTCAGCCCGCCGCCCGCGAGCGAGTGACAGCGCTGGGCGCCATCGACTTTATTAAAAAACCGGTCAGTGCCGCCGCATTAGAGCAAACCCTAACCACTTACGGCTTAGTGTAACTGTGACGGTGGCTGGGCCTGCGCTCAGGCGACTTCTTTGGGGTAGCCCCTTCGTTATACTCTGGCTCCACATCCTTTTCGTTAAGCTTTCGCATCATGCGTTTATCCAAATTCGGTAACCAGTTCAATCAAGGCTCGGGCATTGTCTCTCTGATGGAGGATCTGGGCGATGCGCTGCGGGTTAACCCCGATATGCTGTTTCTTGGCGGTGGCAATCCCGCCCGTATCCCCGCCGTGGAGCAGGCGCTAGCCAATGCCCTGCAGCAGGTAATGGATGACCCGGTTAAGTCGCAGCAAATGCTTGGGGTTTATCAGTCGCCGGCGGGCGATACTGCCTTGCTGGATGATTTGGTGGCGCTGCTCAACCGGGAGTTTCAGTGGGGCTTAACGCGCGAGAATCTGGCGCTCGCTAATGGCAGTCAATCCGCTTTTTTTGTGTTGTTCAATATGCTGGCCGGCGAAGGTTGTGACGGCATTAAACGACATATCCAGTTGCCGCTGGTGCCCGAGTACTTAGGCTACAGTGATTTGGGCTTAAGCGAGGATTTTTTTCGCGCGGACCGCCCCACTATTGAGTTGATCGGCGAGCACCAGTTTAAGTACCACGTGGATTTAAGCGGGCTTGCGGTTGATGCGCGCAGCGCCGCGCTGTGTGTATCACGCCCCACAAATCCAACCGGCAACGTAATCACCGATGCAGAGATGGCGCGACTGGATCAGTTGGCGCGGGCCCACAATATCCCGCTAATTGTCGATGGCGCTTACGGCACGCCGTTTCCCGGGATCATTTTTACCGATGTCAGCCCCAGCTGGAACAGCAATACTATTTTGGTGTTGAGCTTGTCCAAACTCGGATTGCCCGGGGCGCGCACCTCGGTTGTTATTGCCTGTGAGTCTTTAATTCAATCGTTCGCCCGCGCCAATACGGTGCTCAGTTTGGCTGTGGGTAATATGGGGCCAGCTATTGCACGTCAGCTTATTGCCAATGAGCAGTTGTTGGCGCTCGGGCGCGAAGCGGTAACGCCTTTTTATCGTGAGCGTGCCCTGCACACTGTTGCACTCATAGAGCAGGCGCTGGCGGGCTTGCCGTTTCGGTTGCACCGACCCGAGGGGGCGATATTTTTGTGGCTTTGGCTGGAAGGGCTGCCGATTACCAGTGAGCAGCTCTACCAGCGCCTAAAAAAACGCGGGGTATTGGTGATCTCGGGGCATCATTTTTTTCCGGGTTTAACCGAGCCCTGGCAACATCAGCATGAGTGCCTGCGACTTAGCTATGGCCAGCCTATCGATGTGATCCGTCGGGCGATTGACATCTTAGGCGATGAAATCCGCGGGCTTTACCGCCAGAGGTGAGTCGCTGCGGTATCACTCGGGTCGCGCCCGTGGTGAGTGTCCTGTCATAAATATGACACTTTGGTTTGCCACAGTGAGCGTCCTTATCGAAACCTGAGACAAGCCCTGTGAGCGAAAATAATTCTTCCATGAGCCCGGTGCGTCCGACTGAGCCCGTCCACGTACGCAATTTAAACATGTTTTTTGCCGTGGCGATGTTTGCCATTACGGCCTATTTTGTTTTTTGGGGTATGGGCTACACCAATAATAACCACACCATTATATTTTTATTAGCCACAGCGTTTGGCCTTTTTATGGCTTTTAATATTGGTGGCAATGATGTGGCCAACTCGTTTGGCACCAGTGTCGGGGCGGGCACGTTAACCATAACCCAGGCGCTTGTGGTAGCCGCGATTTTTGAAGTCAGTGGTGCGGTTATCGCCGGTGGTGAAGTGACCAAAACCATTCGCAAAGGTATTGTGGATTTGTCCGCAATGCACATCGAACCGATGCAGTTTGTTTACATTATGATGGCGGCGCTACTGGCGGCGGCGCTGTGGTTGATGTTTGCCTCCCGACGCGGCTATCCGGTTTCGACCACACACTCCATTATTGGCGGTATTGTCGGTAGCTCTATTGCGTTGGGGGTTGTGCTAAACGGTGCTGATGCCGCATTTGATTTGGTCATGTGGGATAAGGTGGGCGCCATTGCCGCCTCGTGGGTTATCTCGCCGCTGCTAGGCGGTATCGTGTCTTATTTTTTGTACGGCACTATCAAAAAGCACGTCCTGCGTTACAACGAAAAGGCCGACGAGCACTTAGGTTATATTAAACAACAAAAAATAGAGCACCGGGAAGCTTTTAAAAGCTCGTTTGAGCGCTTGAGTGAAATTCAGAAAATCTCTTACACCAGTGCCATGGCCCGTGATGCGGCGACAATTAATGATGCCCGCTTTACCCCGGAGGAGCTGGAGTCGGATTATTTTCGCGAGCTTCACCGAATTGATAGACAGGCTGAGAATGTCGATGCCCATAAGGCGCTGGAGCAGTGGGTGCCGCTATTTGCGGCTTTGGGCGGTATGGTAATTTCATCCATGCTGCTCTTTAAAGGGTTAAAAAATATGGAGCTGGGGCTGTCCACGCTGCATAATTATTTGATTATTGGCATGGTGGGGGCGGCCATTTGGATGGCCACCTTTATTTTCGCCCGCACCCTTAAGGGCACATCGCTCAATCGCTCGACATGGTTAATGTTTAGCTGGATGCAGGTTTTTACCGCGGCCGGCTTTGCCTTTAGTCACGGCTCTAATGATATTGCCAATGCCATCGGGCCCTTTGCCGCTATTTTAGAGGTTTTGCGCACTGGCGCCATTGGCTCTACGGCCGCGGTGCCAACGGTGGCGATGGTGACTTTTGGTGTGGCGTTAATTGTCGGGCTTTGGTTTATCGGTAAAGAGGTGATTCAAACCGTGGGCCATAATCTAACAAAAATGCATCCCGCGTCGGGTTTTTCGGCCGAACTGGCCGCCGCCGCGGTGGTGATGATGGCATCGACGATGGGGCTACCTGTATCGAGCACCCATATTTTGATTGGTGCCGTGTTGGGTATCGGGTTGGTGAATGCACAAACCAACTGGGGCTTGATGAAGCCGATTGCGCTCGCCTGGGTAATAACGCTGCCAGCGGCAGGTATTTTGAGCGGAATTATTTTTGTTGTGCTTAACCGTGTTTTTTAGTGCGGTTATCGGCTAATGACGGTGCAGTCAAGCTTGTCGGGCGTTAGCCTGGGCGGCGTTTGCGCAATCGCCACCAGGGGCGGGCGCTGTCCAGAATCAACGCCAAATGTTCTTGTTTGCGCTGTTCACTGTCAAAAAAATAAAAATCTTCTGTTGGGTTGCGGTGTAACCATTTGTTGGCGGCCTGAACCTGAACCGTTGTAAGTTTGGGAACCCCTAACTTTCGGTCGGCGTTATAGGTGTGGTTCCAGTCGATAAGTACGTCGTGGCGCGCCCGGAGAACGGCATCCTCCAGTGAGTCGTTCGCGACTCGGCGAGCGCTGAGAAATCCGATGATGCTCTGTTCGGTACCATTGTCAAAATAAATCTGAGTGCCGCAGAGCAAGACGTCAAAAAGGCGGGGCATGATGTAAGCGTTATCCTGTTTACTGTTTGTTACCGGGAGCGCCCGGGCTGGCGCTAAAAAGGCGTGAGAAATGTTTTCTAACCCGCACATTGTCGAGCCCGGCAATGCTACTGGAAAAACCAAACCAAACATATAGACCGTTTAAGTTTTTAAACATAGGCGGAAGAAAGCGTGGGGCAACGATATGGCCTAGCTGCAAGTGTTCTTGCAGGGCGGGGATGTCGTCCAGCGCTAATTTCCCCAGATACAACAGCGGGATCATTTCAGGGCGGCCGGCATAAATCGCGCTGCGAATAAAGCCGACGTTTTCGACAAAGCCTTTGACGTAGCTAATATCTTTGGTGAACACTGAGCCGCCAGTTAATGTGCCACCGCGAAATACCCTTTGTGCCACCCGGAAGCTGTCGTGCTCACTGTCGCCCCGCTCGCGAAAAAAGCGATACAACTCAACAAAATCAGCGCCGCGCTCTGCCATGTCAACGGCGACAACCCGGTCGCTCACCCGTTGCGCCCGTTTGGGAAAAGAGCTGAAGGTTAAGGTTTCCATTAACACCGCCATCCCCTCCTGAATGGCGGTGATACGCGGTGAGCCGACGCTAAGCCAGCTGGCCCAGGGTTGTGCGCGGCCATTGAGAGTGGTGCCTATATGTACCCAGCCCTCGTGTACCTCTAGGACGTTTAAATCCTGTGGGGTAAATGTCGAGCGCCGGTTAAGTTTTAAGCAATCGCCCCCGGCGGCGGCGTCCGAGACGATATCGTCGCTTAGGGTGACGTTGACGGTGCCGGGGGTGAAATATTCGTCCATACGTGCACTTAAGTATGCGGTAGCCTCGGTGGCGTTTAGTTGGCGCTTGCCAGAGGGGGTGAGCTGGGCCGCCGCGGGCAATGAAAACACGCGACACAACTCTTGGCCAACTTCCAGCAAGGTTTTGTTGTCGCCGGTGATGCAATCGCTGGGCGAGCCATAGAGGCGCCGGCTGAGTTCACCAAAACGTGCCGTACCACGCGAGCCCAGCATTTCAAGTACTAACCGGTACTGGCTAATGGTATCGCGCAAAATGCGCCCGAGTGCATCGTGCGCACCAAGCTGGCGAACAACGTCGCGCTCTAGCGCTACAAAAGAGTCGGTGAGTTTGTGGCGGTCAAAGGGCAGCGGGCTGTGTTCATAGTAATCGCGTCCAACATCGGGTAGGCGCTTACCTTCGCAGGCAAAAAAGCGCTCCTGCACCTCGTTGGGCCACTTGATGGCATCGAGAATACGGATAGGCTTTTGCAGGGCTACCAGTTGGTCGGATAAAGCTTTTAGCTTGGTAAGGTATATTTGTGTGTTGGAGCTTGCCATGGAAATACTCTGACGGGTCCTTCTAACCGGGGTGGACATAGAGTGCGCGCGTGCGGCGACTAGCAATGCTTATAAGTGTAGCGCGCTATTGCGTTAGTGTCGCTGCAATTATGGTGTCTTTTCTTCATACGTGACTTAGGGCATAGTAAGGCGGAGTGAATCTAAAAACATACCGGCCGGGTAGGTACGATGGCGTACGTTGAATTGGCAAAATTGCACGAGATCGAAGATGGTTTTATGCGCCCGGTGCGCCTTGCCGGCCTCGAGCTGTTACTGCTGCAAGAAGAGGGGCGACTTTATTTAATCGCCAACCAGTGTCCCCACCGCCAGGCACCGTTAACACGCGCTTCTCTTAACGGCAGTGTATTGCGCTGCCCAAGTCATGGAATTGAGTTCTCGCTCACCACCGGGCGTGCGCTTAACGCCTCAGAGTGTGAAGCTGGCTTGACGTTTTACCCGTTGGTATATGAAGGCTCGACTGTGGGCGTCGAGGTGAATGATCGATAGCACAATGTGTGAATCGATAGCAGGGATATTTTCGCGTGGGACATTTTTTGAACAGCCGTAAAATTTCATTTCGCAACGCCTTGCTGGCCAGCATGGCCGGACTTTTGTTGATTGCCTTAGCTGGCGCCTACTGGGGCTACGTGAAGCTCGTGTTTGAGCCCAGTTTGCGCAAGGTCTCTCTGGTGCAAATGCAGCGCACCGGGGACAGCGTTCACTATCAGCTGGATGGCTTGCTGGGAGATACGGCGCGGCTGCTCTCGATGGCTCGGCGCTGGGCAGAGCAGTCGCAAGTAAGCCCCGATAGTACGACGTCGCTCAATGCTTACTTTTATCCGCTGTTACAAGAAACGCCGCACATCACCTCGGCGATGTTGGCGACCTCGGGTGGTCGCGAGTGGTTGCTAATGCAAAGCCGTGGTGCACAGCCCTGGCGCATGCGCTTAAGCGATGTGGCGCGGGGAAGCTATCGGCTAATGGAGATGGATGCACTGGGCGTGCGCCGCCCCGGAGGAGAGTCCGCGCTAGCGCTAGATTACGACCCGCGCCAGAGACCCTGGTTTGCCGGTGCGCTTAATGCCGGTGCTGCAAAGGTACACTGGACCGATGTGTACTTGTTTTTTTCATCGGGGCAGCCGGGCATAACGGTGTCGACGTCGTGGCTCAACAGCAGCGGCGAGACTATGGTGCTGGGGCTGGATATTCTGTTGACAGACCTGTCGTCGCTGGTGGATACACTTAACAAAGATACCGACACGCAGGTTATTATTTTTACAGATGCCAACCAGGTGTTAGGTGCCCCCAGTAATTACCGCGCATCCAGCGGCGCTAATCGCAGCGACCAGAGCTTGCAACAATTGGATAAAGTGCTTACCGGGCCGTTGCTTGCAGGTTGGCAGCAGTGGCAGGAGGGCGGGCGGCGCGATCACGATGTGGGGCGTTATCAGGTGAATGATGACACCTGGTATTATTCGTTTATGCCTTATGCGCTAGAAACCATGCGAATTTGGGTGGGGAGCTACGCGCCAGAGCGGGTGTTTATTCCCGGTGCGGCCAGTCATCAGCATTGGTTGATTGGCATTATGCTGTTTGTATTGCTTGTGGGGGCGCTGTTGGCCGCTGCATTGGCGCGCCGCTTCACGCGACCGTTAAGTGAATTGATTCGGCAAAACCAGCGTATCGCCGAGCTGGATTTTAGTGAACCTGTGACGCTGCACGTGGCGATCATGGAGATCGACCAACTGTTTGCCGTGCAGCACCGCACCCGCCAGCTTCTGCGCAACGCCACCGGAGAGCTGCGGCGCCACAAAGAGCAGTTGGAGCAAACCGTCAGTCAGCGCACCCGCGCACTGCAAACGACCAATAAAAAATTAGTGCAGGCGCGCCGCGAAGCCGAGGCCGCCACCGATGCTAAATCGTCGTTTTTGGCCAATATGAGCCATGAGATCCGCACGCCCATGAACGCCATTATTGGCCTTGGCCACTTGATGGGCGGTACTAAACTCAATGAAAAGCAGCGTGAGTATCTGGATAAAATTAACGGCGCATCGCACTCGCTACTGGGCATTATTAACGATGTGTTAGATTTTTCCAAAATCGAAGCTGGGCACATGGAACTGGAGAGCGTCGAGTTCAGCTTGTTGGAGTTGATCGACACCGTTTGCACCATTGCCGGGGTTAAATTTAGTGAGAAGCCCGAAGTAGAGTTGTTGTTGTATATCGATGCCCGTGTGCCAGAAGTCCTAAAGGGCGATCCGGTGCGCCTGCAGCAGGTATTAATTAACCTGCTGGGTAATGCGATTAAGTTTACCGAGAAAGGCTCGGTAACACTGGCTATCGAGGTGGCCGGTTCGGGGGCCGATGTGGGCGCTTTAGCGCTAACGTTTAGCGTAACCGATACCGGCATCGGCATGAACAAAGAGCAGCAGGGCAAGTTGTTTAAAGTGTTTTCTCAGGCGGATGAATCGACCACCCGCAAGTATGGTGGGACAGGCTTAGGCTTGTCGATTTGTCGCCGTTTGGTAGAGCTCATGGGGGGCGAAATCAGTGTCAAGAGCGCTCCCGGCAAGGGCAGCCGCTTTAGTTTTTTTGCCACCTTTGCGGCCCCGAGAAAACTGGGCAAGGGGCATCGGTTACCCGCCGCTATTCAGGGTAAGCAGGTGCTGGTGGTGGATGATAACTCAACATCACGGCAAATTTTGGCGGTCTACGGCAAGGCGGCTGGCTTGCAGGTCACGGCGGTGGAGTCGGGGGCGAAAGCGCTTAATGTATTAGCCGAGTCGAGCTTTGATCTGGTACTTCTGGATTGGAAAATGCCAGAGATGGACGGTATTCAGTTTGCCCGTACCTTGAGCGAGCGCGACGGCCATTTGCCGCCCTCCATTATGGTGACGGCCTACGATAGCTACACACTTACGCAGCAAGCCAAGGCACTGGGCATTCAGGAGGTGCTGGTAAAACCGATTGATCCGCTGCGCCTGCGCGATGCCATCGCGCGCGCGCTCGGCGAGTCGGTGCCGCACAGCACAGCACACAACACCAGACGCAACGACAGTGTCGATTTAACCGGAGCCACTTTGCTGGTGGTGGATGATAATGAGCTCAATCAACAGGTGGCCAGTGAGCTGCTCGAGGCGGTTGGGGCCAGGGTGCGTTTGGCCGGTGACGGGCAGCAGGCGCTCGATGCGATGTCTTACGAGCCGTTTGATTGTGTTTTGATGGATATTCAGATGCCTGTTATGGACGGCTACACCGCCACCAGCCGTATCCGTGCCATGGGCGAGGTGGGGGCCCTGCCCATTATTGCTATGACCGCCAATGCCACCGCCGAAGATCGCGACCGGGCGCGCGCGGTAGGCATGAATGACTATATTGCCAAGCCCATCGATGTGCGCGAGCTGTACCAAAAAATTGCGCACTATCTACCCGAGCGGCAAATAAGCGATACCGAGACGCCTCTGGACGAGAGCGCGAAGCCAGAGGCGCTTAACGTTAACCTCGATCCCGATATAGTGGCGCTGGATGAAGCCCTGGAGCGAGTCGGCGGCAACGAGAGTACGCTGTGGCGCCTGGCCGATAGTTTTTGTCGCACCCAAGGCGGTGCCAGCCGGGCGATCGCCGAAGCTTACGCGCAAGACCCTGAAGAGGCGCAGCGTATGGCGCATACCCTTAAAGGCCTGGCCGGCTCGCTCGGAGCGCATCAGTTGCAGCCTCTGGCGGCAAAAGTTGAAACCGACATTGCCCGCGGTGAATTAGGGCAAGCGGCGCTGACAGAGCTCTCGCGAGCGCTCAGCTCGGTGGTTAACGAGTTGGAGCGGCTGCCGAGACCCGGTAGCCCAGTGGCGCAGACGAGCGAGCTAAGCGAGGCTGAAGTGGCGTCGCTAATCGACGCTTTGACGGAACAGCTAAAAAGCGCCGATACTAATGCAAGGTTGACGATAGCTACCTTGCGTGGGGCTCTGCCGGAGGACGACGGCCTGGATGAGATCGAGCAGGATATCGAACACTATGAATTCGATCAGGCACAGGTGGCGCTAGCGCGCTGGCAGCAGGGTAAAACATGACACCAGAGGTGCAAATGGACGGCAGAAAAACGATTTTGGTGGTTGACGATACCCCTGAAAACATCGATGTTCTGGTGGGGCTTTTGTCGTCGGAGTATCGGGTACGGGCGGCTACTCGCGGCATCAAAGCGTTAGAGTTGGCGGCTTCTGATCATCCGCCTGACCTTATCCTGCTCGATATCATGATGCCCGAGATGGATGGCTATGAAGTGTGCCGGCGGCTCAAGGCAAACCCGATTACCGCCTCGATACCGGTTATTTTTGTCACCGCGAAAATCGAGGTGAGTGACGAAATTCAAGGGTTTGAGCTGGGAGCCATTGATTTTCTAAGTAAGCCCATCAGCCCGCCTATTTTATTGCGTCGGGTAAAAACACATTTGGCGCTCGCCGATCAAACCCATGCGTTACAAGAAATGGTGATCGAACGCACCGCCGAGCTGGAGCTTAGTCAGCTGCAAGTTGTGCACTGCCTGGGGCGCGCGGCGGCTTTTCGGGAGCAGGGCAGCAATGCGCACGCCCTGCGCATCAGTCGCTACAGTCGCATGTTAGGCGAGGAGGCTGGCATGGGGCCGGAGGATGCCGCTCGGCTACTTAACGCGAGCTTGATGTATGACGTGGGCAAAATAGGCCTGCCCGACAAGCTGCTTGAGGCCGCCAGTAACCCCGGTAAAGGGGCTCGGGCCATTATTGACGCTGAGATTAAGTTTGGCGTTAAAATCCTTGGTAATGATAATTCCCAGTTGTTGACGATGGCCCGCACCATTGTAACGACCTTTCGTGAGCACTATGACGGTAGCGGTTATCCGAAAGGCCTAAAAGGCAGTGATATACCCCTGGTGGGGCGTATTGTGGCCATCGCCGATATGTTTGAGACACTAACCACTCAGCGGGCCCACACCGAGGCCTATTCAGTTCCGGAGGCGCTTATCCAGCTTGAGGCCTGCGCCGGGGTTCAGTTTGACCCAGAGTTGGTAAGACGGTTTTGCTCTGCCGAGTCTGAGATTTTGGAAATTAAAAGCGTATTGGGCGATTAACGCGCAATAGCGCCTTCGTGCTATGTCCTGAGCGGTTTCTCCACGCCTCCCTCTGAGGTATAATTGCGCGTTTTTTGGCGGCCAGAGGGCAACCTCTGTGCGTTTTTGGTAGGTCTAAGGGGCTTTTTACATACCCACAGCCCCTTAATGTGGAGAATCGGGTAATGCCTATCTATGAATATCGCTGTCAGGCTTGCGGTCACGAGCTCGAAGCCTTACAAAAAATGAGCGATGCGCCACTGGTCGATTGCCCCCAGTGCCAGCAGAGTGAACTGACCAAAAAAATATCCGCAGCGGGCTTTCGCCTCAAAGGCGGCGGCTGGTATGAGACAGACTTTAAGTCGGGTAACAAAAAGAACCTCGTCGGAGACGCTGCCAAAGCTGGCAGCAAGCAAAAGGAAAGCGCGCCAGCGCCCAGCACTCCGGCCAGTTAATTTCGGGTGTAGACCCTAAAAACAGAGACAACGGGAAACAGATTATGCGCAGTGAATACTGTGGCGCTTTAAATGCCTCATTTATCGACCAAGAAGTCACCCTCTGTGGCTGGGTTGATCGTCGCCGCGACCACGGTGGTGTTATTTTTATCGATCTGCGAGACCGCGACGGTATTGTGCAGGTGGTATTTGATCCGGATACCAAAGAGAACTTTGCCCTGGCCGATAAAGTCCGCGGTGAATACGTACTGCAAGTTACCGGTAAAGTGCGTGCCCGCGATGCCGCCACCGTTAACGCCAATATGGCCACCGGTGAGGTAGAGGTTTACGGCACCGCGCTGGAGATTCTCAACGAAGCTGAGACGACGCCGTTTCCGCTATCCGAGCACTCGAGCGTGGGTGAGGACGTGCGCCTTAAATACCGCTACCTCGATTTGCGTCGTAACGAGATGCAAAAAGGTCTGCAGTTTCGCTCTAAGGTAACCATTGCCATTCGTAACTATCTGGACGAAAACGGCTTTTTGGATATCGAAACGCCGATTCTGACCCGCGCCACCCCCGAGGGTGCCCGGGATTATCTGGTGCCCTCGCGCACCCACGAAAACAAGTTTTTTGCTTTGCCGCAGTCGCCTCAGCTGTTTAAGCAGCTGCTGATGGTCTCGGGTTTTGATCGCTACTACCAGATCGCCAAGTGCTTTCGCGACGAAGACTTGCGCGCCGACCGCCAGCCAGAGTTTACCCAGATTGATATCGAAACCTCGTTTATGGACGAGGAAGGTATTATGGCGATTACCGAGGGTATGATTAAAAAGCTCTTTGGCGACTTAATGAGCGTCGATTTGGGCGAGTTTCCGCGTATGGATTACGCCACGGCCATTGCAAAATACGGCTCGGATAAGCCGGATATGCGTATTCCGCTAGAGCTGGTGGACGTTAAAGACTTGATGCTCGATGTGGACTTTAAAGTCTTCTCTGGCCCCGCCAAAGACCCGAAAGGCCGCGTCACTGCGCTTAAAGTGTCTGGCGGCAACGATAAGCTGACCCGTAAGCAAATCGACGACTACACCAAGTTTGTCGGTATTTACGGTGCTAAAGGCCTGGCCTATATCAAGGTCAACGATAAGGCCGACCTGGAAAACGGCCTGCAATCGCCCATTGTTAAGTTCCTGCCTAACGAGGTGCGCGGCGCCATACTCGAGCGCTTAGAGGCCGAAAACGGCGATCTGATCTTCTTTGGTGCCGACAAAGCCAATATCGTTACCGAAGCGCTGGGCGCACTGCGCTGCAAGCTGGGTGAAGATCTCGACCTTTATACTTGCGAGTGGGCTCCCTTGTGGGTGGTTGACTTCCCGATGTTTGAAGAGGGCGACGACGGCTCGATGCAGGCACTGCACCATCCGTTTACCGCGCCATCGTGCTCGCCCGATGAGCTTAAAGCCAATCCGGGCACGGCGCTGTCGCGCGCCTATGACATGGTACTTAACGGTACCGAGCTGGGCGGTGGTTCTGTGCGTATCCACAATCAGTCGATGCAGCAAGCCGTATTCGATATCCTCGGTATCAGTGCCGAGGAGCAGCGCGAAAAGTTTGGCTTTTTGCTGGATGCCCTTAAGTACGGCGCGCCGCCGCATGGTGGCTTGGCCTTTGGCCTCGATCGCCTGATTATGTTGATGACCGGTGCCAGCTCGATTCGCGATGTAATCGCCTTCCCTAAAACCCAGAGTGCGGCCTGTGTAATGACTGACGCGCCCGGTGCGGTGGATGCGGCCCAGTTGCGCGAGTTGCACATTCGTTTGCGCCAAAAAGAGCAAAAAGAAAAACCCGCCGAGTAATACCGGGCGGAAAGGCCTGATATTGGGCCCTAAAAACGGCCGGGCTTGCCCGGCCGTTTTGCGTTATTTACTCAGAAAACCTCAGACAAAAGCGGAGTCGACTATGGCTGGCCACAGTAAATGGGCAAACATTAAACACCGCAAAGCCGCTCAAGATGCCAAGCGCGGCAAGGTATTTACCAAAATTATTCGCGAGTTGTCGGTGGCTGCCAAAGGCGGCGATAACCCCGATGACAACCCGCGCCTGCGTGCCGCCATGGATAAAGCGCTGGGCGCCAATATGAAAAAAGACACCATCGATAAAGCCGTGGCCCGCGGTGCCGGCACCGCCGATGGAGATAATTACGAAGAGTGCACTTACGAGGGCTACGGTGTTGGCGGGGTTGCTGTGCTGGTTGAGTGCATGACCGACAACAAAAACCGCACCGTTGCCGAGGTGCGTCACGCGTTTAGTAAGCGCGGCGGCAATCTGGGCACCGATGGCTCGGTGGCCTACCTGTTTAGCAAAGTAGGGCAGCTCAATTACCCGGCAGAGGTAACTGAAGAGACGCTGATGGAGGCTGCGCTTGAGGCGGGTGCTGAAGATGTGGTGGTGCACAGCGATGGCAGTAAAGAGGTCGAGACTGCCTTTGAAGATTACTTTGACGTAAAAGAGGCGCTGCTGGAGCAGGGCCTCGCCCCCGAGTAGTCGCAGATCACCATGAAACCTTCAACGACGGTGGACTTGGATGCAGCGGGCGCGGAGAAGGTGATGGGCTTGGTAGATATGCTCGAAGATCTCGATGACGTGCAAAACGTTTATACCAACGCCGATATCAGTGATGCCGTGCTCGAGGAGCTTAATGGCTAGCTGTATTGCGCTGAGATGGCACCCGTGTGACACTTAAAAGCACTGATGAGGCGCACACTATGGCGATAATTATGGGGGTCGATCCGGGCTCCCGCAAAACCGGCTTTGGGCTGATTAATACGGTTGGCGGGCGCAGCGAATATATTACCAGTGGCGTCATTCGCGTGCCGGATGTCAGTTTGCCCGAGCGCCTAAAGGTGATTTTTGACAGCGTTAGCGAGCTGATTGAGCGTTATATTCCCGAGCAATTTGCCATCGAGCATGTATTTATGGCGAAAAACGCCGGCTCCGCCTTAAAGTTAGGGCAGGCCCGGGGAGCCGCCATTGTCGCTGCTGTTAACCACGACGTACCCGTGCACGAGTATGAAGCGCGTAAGGTGAAGCAAGCCATTACCGGCACGGGAGCGGCCGATAAGCTGCAAGTGCAGCACATGGTTAAAACCTTGCTCAAATTGCCTGCCGCCCCCCAGGAAGATGCCGCCGACGCGCTGGCCATCGCGTTATGTCATATAAATTCGCAGCAGCACCTGATAAAGCTCGCGACGGCGCGCAGCTTTCGGCGCGGTCGTGTGGTATAAAGCCCCTTATATTTTGGTTTTGGTCTTTAGGCGTTGGCGTGCGGTAAGTCGCTACGCGCCGCCAGTATAGCCAGACGACTATAACGATATAGAGATTAATAGGTAAACATGATCGGACGACTGAGCGGCGTGCTGGTGGAAAAACAGGCACCTTTTCTATTGCTGGATGTACAGGGTGTCGGTTATGAACTGCAGGCACCCATGACAACATTTTATGCCTTGCCTGAGGTTAATCACCCCGCCACGGTTTATACCCACCTGGCCATTAGCGATACGGCCCACCAACTGTTTGGTTTTGCCAAGCGCTCTGAGCGCGACTTGTTTCGCACCCTTATTAAAGTCAATGGCGTCGGCCCGAAAATGGCGGTAGCAATTTTGTCGGGTATGGATGCCGAGCAGCTTTCCCGTTGCGTCCACGATGACAATGTAACCGCGTTGGTCAAGGTGCCCGGTGTTGGCAAAAAAACCGCGGAAAGGCTAATCATTGAATTGCGCGATAAACTTGTGGCCGCCCCCGGTGCCGGTACCGACCTGCTAAGCGACCCGGTGGCCAGTGGCGATAATCCGCGGGATGAGCGAGATGAGGCTGAGAGCGCTCTGATCAGCCTGGGTTACAAACCAACCGAGGCGGCAAAGATGGTGTCGACTGCGGCGCGCACCAATGAGTCCGCCGGGGCCCAGGAGCTTATTCGGCTCTCGCTCAAACGTATCGCAAGCTAGGTATTTAGCATGATAGAAACAGACCGCCTTATTGCCCCTGAGCCGAGCTCCCGCGAAGAGCAGCTCGACCGGGCTATCCGCCCCAAATCGCTCGCCGAGTACGTGGGTCAGCCGGCGGTGCGCGAGCAAATGGAAATTTTTATCGAGGCGGCCAAAAAACGCGGCGAGTCGCTCGATCACACCCTAATTTTTGGCCCGCCCGGGCTTGGCAAAACCACGCTGGCGAATATTATCGCGCAAGAGATGGGGGTATCGCTCAAAAGCACGTCGGGCCCGGTGCTCGAAAAGGCCGGTGACCTGGCGGCGCTTATGACCAATTTAGAGCCAGGCGATGTACTTTTTATCGATGAGATCCATCGCTTAAGCCCCGTAGTGGAAGAGATTTTGTATCCGGCGATGGAAGATTTTCAGCTGGATATCGTGATTGGTGAAGGTCCGGCGGCGCGCTCCATTAAGCTTGATTTACCCCCCTTTACTTTGGTGGGCGCGACGACACGGGCGGGCCTGTTAACCTCGCCGTTGCGTGACCGGTTTGGCATTGTGCAACGGCTTGAGTTTTACAATATTGCCGATCTCACACACATTGTGGCGCGCTCGGCCAATTTATTGGGAATGCCCACCGAGCCCGAGGGCGCGGCCGAGGTGGCCAAGCGCTCGCGCGGTACGCCGCGTATTGCCAACCGACTTTTGCGCCGGGTGCGCGACTATGCCGAGATTAAAGCCGATGGTCACGTTAGCGCCAGCGTCGCCGATCAGGCGTTAAATATGCTTAAGGTAGACGCGCGCGGTTTTGATCATATGGATCGGCGCTTACTGTTGGCGATGATGGATAACTTTCTCGGCGGGCCGGTGGGGATCGACTCGCTGGCGGCCGCCATTAGTGAGGAGCGCGGAACCATTGAGGATGTGATTGAACCCTATTTAATTCAGCAGGGGTTTGTGTCGCGCACCCCGCGCGGGCGAATTTTGACCGCGCTCGCCTACGAGCACTTTGGCATCGATGTGCCTGCCAGACTAAGCGACCCGCAATGAGCCAAACCGACACTCCACAGGGACTTAACGGCGCCTTCTCGATACCGGTACGGGTCTACATCGAAGATACCGATGCCGGCGGAATTGTCTACTACGTCAATTACCTAAAATTTATGGAGCGCAGCCGTACAGAATTTTTGCGCCAATACGGTTATGATAAGCCAGCTATTTTAGAAGACGGTACCTTGTTGGTTGTGCACAAGGCCGAGGTCAATTACCGCCGCTCGGCGCGGCTGGACGATTTATTAACGGTTACCACCGAGGTTGATACCTTAGCGCGTACCAATGTACTGTTTAAACAACGCATCTATCGTGGGAACGAATTGCTTTGCGAGGGTCTAATTCGCATCGCGTGTGTTAACCCCGATACCATGCGGCCGTGTGCAATGCCTGCGGCAATGCGCGCGCAAATTGCCAAGGGTGGATGATCTTTAATCATTTGCCGGCTCGCGTGTTAGCGCAACTGAAATAACGGGAAGGTTGTATCCGCAGTGGGTATAACCACGGAATAACTTTAAGAGCTGAACGATCTATGCCAAATGAACATTCGTTATCCATCTGGGGATTAATTGCCAACGCCAGCTTATTGGTACAAATGGTAATGGCACTGTTATTTCTGGCATCCATCGTTTCGTGGGTCATGATTATTCAGCGCGGTATGTACCAGCGCCGTGCCCGGGCAAAATTTTTGGCGTTTGAAAAACAGTTTTGGTCGGGTATCGACTTAAACCAGCTCTACCGCCAGAGTAATGGCCGTACCGGTAAAAACGCGGTTGATGGGGTCGAAAATATTTTTCGCGCCGGCTTTAAAGAGTTTACCCGGTTACGGTCTCAGTCGAGTGCTGACTCGGATGCGGTGATGGAAGGCTGTCAGCGGGCGATGCGTGTCGCGCTGGCGCGTGAAGAAGAAAAGTTAGAAGCTAACTTGCCATTTTTGGCGAGTGTGGCTTCGGTCAGCCCCTACGTTGGGTTGTTTGGTACTGTGTGGGGCATTATGAATTCGTTCCGTGGCCTTGCGAACGTGCATCAGGCTACCTTGGCCACTGTTGCCCCGGGTATTTCCGAGGCGCTGGTGGCGACCGCGATGGGGCTGTTTGCCGCCATTCCCGCCGTTTTGGCCTACAACCGCTACTCGGCGCGAGCAGAAACTATGGAGAATAATTATCAGACGTTTGCCGAAGAATTTTCGGCAATCTTGCACCGCCAGGTGCACAGCAAACAAGTCTCTTCTTGATTCTGATAACCGGCGATTACAGGCAGCAAAATGGCAGCGTTTGGCCCGAAAGTTAAAAAGAAACCCATGGCAGAGATCAACGTCGTGCCCTATATCGACGTGATGCTGGTGCTGTTGGTGGTGTTTATGGTGACCGCGCCAATGCTAATGCAGGGCGTGCAGGTGGATTTACCACAGGCGCCATCTGAGCCCATCGACGATAAAGAAGATGAGCCACTCATTGTGTCAGTCGATAAGTCTGGCGCTTACTACATTGAGCTTGGTGGCGAGCCCAAGCAAGCTAAACCCTTGCCCGATATTACGGCTATGGTCAGTAAGGTGTTGGGCGAAAAACCCACCACGCCGGTACTGGTGTGGGGGGACAGTGAAGTGAGCTACGGGGTAGTGGTTTCTTTGATGACCGAGCTGCAGGGGGCCGGTGCGCCCTCGGTGGGCTTAGTGACAGACCCACCTAAGTGATGGGCTCTATCACCTTATGAATTGGCGTAACTTATATACCCTTCCGGTTATTATTAGCGTTGGCTTGCACTTGATATTGGTGTTGGTGATTACCATTGGTTGGGAATCCACCATTGACCCCACACCGCGTGTGTTTAAGCCTAATGTTGTGCAGGCGCAATTGGTCGAACTCAAAGCCAAGGATACGGCCGAGCCCGTGCAAAAAAAGACCAATGTGATCGACTTAACCAAAAAGCGCGAGCTCGATCAGCAAAAAGCGGCCGCGGCAAAAAAAGCCAAAGAGGAGGCGGCGCGCAAAGCACGGGTTGAGCGCGAGAAAAAAGCCAAGGCCGAGGCTGAACGCAAACGCAAGCTTGAGGAGCAGCGCCAGGCTGAGGCCGAGGCCAAACGCCGCGCCGAGAAAGCCGCACAGGAAAAGGCCGAGCGTGAGCGCCAGGAGCGTATCGCCCAGGAGCGTCTGGATGAAGCTTTGCGCAAAGAGGAGCAGCAGCATCAGGCCGAGCTTGCCGAGGCGCAAAGCCAAAGCTACGTCAATATGATCGCCTCACGTATTGAGCAAAATTGGAGTCGGCCACCTTCGGCGCGCCGTGGAATGCAGGTCGAGCTCTTGATACAGTTGGTACCAACGGGCCAGGTGGTGAATGTTACTGTCACTAAAAGTAGTGGCAACGCGGCCTTCGACCGCTCGGCCGAGCAGGCGGTGCGTCGCATCGACCGTTTTAGCGAGCTCAAAAATATGCCGCCGGAGCTGTTTGAGCAAAATTTTCGCCAGTTAAGATTAGTCTTTAACCCCAAGGATTTACGATTGTGAGAAAACTACTAGCGCTGTTATTTTGTTGTTTCGTGTCGCCGGCATTTGCCCAGCTCACCATCGAGATTACCCAGGGTGTCGACAACCCTACCCGCATCGCTGTTGTGCCAATGGGGTGGGGCGGTACGGCGCCCTTGCCAGAAGACGTTGCCGAAATTGTATCGGCCGATTTACAGCGCAGCGGGCAGTTTGACCCGGTGGCCCGCACCAGCATGTTGTCGTTTCCCACCAAGCCGGAGGATGTCTTTTATCGCGACTGGCGCGCGATGGGCGCCGAGTACTTGCTCGTTAGCAGTGCCGAGCAGCGCGGCGGCCGCTATTTTGTGACCTACGACGTGTTTGATGTACTGGCCCAGCGCAAGGTGATTAGCTCGGGCAAGGTCGACGGTAGCCCCGAGCAATTGCGTGATATTGCCCACCACATTAGCGACAAAGTGTACGAAAAGATTACCGGTATTCGCGGGGCATTTTCGACCCAGGTACTGTATGTGGAGGCTTTTCAGCAGGAGGGGCAGGATGACAACTTCCGATTAATGCTGGCCGATGCCGACGGTGCGCGCTCGCGCTTGTTGCTTGAGTCGACTGAGCCGCTGTTGTCGCCCACTTGGTCGCCCGATGGCCGGGAAATCGCTTATGTATCCTTTGAGACAACTCGCCCGGCGATTTTCAAGCAGAACTTGGCTACCGGCCAGCGCGAACAATTAACCAATTTTACCGGCTTAAACGGTGCTCCGGCGTTCTCTCCCGACGGCAATAAGCTTGCTATGGTGCTGTCAAAAGACGGCAACCCGGAGATTTACACGCTAGATTTACGTACACGTCAGTTTACCCGGGTGACTAATCACTATGCGATTGATACCGAACCGAGCTGGACGGCCGAGGGTGATGGCGTCGTATTTACCTCAAATCGCGGCGGTAAACCACAAATTTATAAAGTGACACTTGCCAGCGGGCGGGTAGAGCGCTTAACCTTCGATGGCGAGTACAATGCTCGCGGGCGAGTCTCGAAAGACGGAAAAACCCTGGTTATGGTCCATCAGCGCAATGGCGTATTCCACATCGCTGCGCAGGATCTGACCACCGGGACTTTACGGATATTAACCGAGACAAACCTCGATGAATCGCCTACTATAGCGCCTAATGGGGCTATGTTGCTGTACGCGACACGGTTTGGGGGAAAGGGTATACTGGCAGCGGTTTCACTGGATGCCGGTACAAAGTATCGTTTGCCATCTAAGCAGGGAGATGTAAGGGAGCCTGCTTGGTCGCCATTTTTTAACTGATTGTTCAGTTTGCTCAAAAAATCAACAACTTGATCGGAGTTAATCATGATTACTAAAGCAATGAAACAGGGTTTAAGTTTTGCATTTGTCATGGCTTTCCTTGTGGGCTGTTCCAGCACAGATACTAAAACCGACGAAGATGCGGCGGGTACTGGCGCGAACGGCGGTGTAACAACCGGTACTGCGGATGGTGGCGGACTGGGTTCCAGCGATGGCATGAACGACGGCATGGAAGAGCTGGATAAAGTTATTTACTTTGACTTCGATCAGGCAGTGCTGCTACCAGCTGCGCGCTCTTTGTTGCTGGCTCACGCCGAGCGCCTTCGCAACTCTGATGCGTCTGCACGTCTGGAAGGTCACGCCGATGAGCGCGGTTCACGCGAATACAACATGGCTTTGGGCGAGCGTCGTGCCAACGCTGTACGTGACTTCTTGGTTCTGCAAGGCGTAAGCCGCTCTAACCTGGAAGTCATCAGCTACGGTGAAGAGCGTCCACTGGCCCTTGGCAGTGGCGAATCTTCATGGAGCAAAAACCGTCGCGTAGAAATCGACTACTAAGAGTCATTGCGTGATGAGAGCCCCTCTGTTTGTTGCGGCCACCTTAGTGGCTGCCGTTTCGACAGCACAGGCTCAGGTTCAGGTTACCGACTCCTCGCCGCAATCAGCGGCGGGGCGTTCGGTCGACATTAATGTTCCTGGTGCCCGTCAAGCCACACCTCCCGCCCCGTCTAATACCAACCCTCAGGCCGAGCTGTTTTACCAGCTGCAAGCGTTGCAGCAAGAGGTAATGACTTTACGTGGTCTTGTTGAAGAGCAAGCGTTTGAGCTTAAACGGCTTAAACAGCAGCGTTTGGACGACTACCTGGACCTCGATCGTCGCGTTAGTGCTTTGACTACAGGTTCTGCAGGCGCGGCGACTGCCACTACCCCTCCGGTAAATGTAGCCTCTGAGCAGGAGGTCAGTTTGACGCCGGCTCCGACCGCCGTAGCAAGTGTCGGCGGGCCAGACGCCATTGCGGCTAAATCGGTCACTCCGGCGGATGCCACTGAGGCTGAAGTTTATGGTGCTGCCTACGATCTGCTTCGTCAGCGTGAGGTCGATGCATCCATTGGGGCTTTTAAAGATCACCTAACTCGGTTCCCAAATGGGGAATACACGGGTAACAGCTACTACTGGTTGGGTGAGATTTACCTGCTTAAAAACGACTTGCCAGCGGCCCAGCAGTGGTTCAGCGATTTGTTGCGGGAGTTTCCGGATAGCCGCAAGGTGCCCGATGCGCAGTTTAAGCTGGGTAAGGTCTACCATCTTCAGGGGCAGGACGCGCGTGCCAAAGAGCTGTTGAATATCGTTGCCTCCAGTAACTCCGATGCGTCGCGCTTGGCGCAGCAGTACCTTAAAGAAAGCTTTTAGCTATCTATCGGGCCTATCGGGGCCCGACCTTTCCCAATTCTGTCGTTAACGATCAAAAATGTCCCGCCTGAGCTCGCCTGCCGTATGAGGTATTAACTCGGGTTGCGGTGTGTCTCTGTGAATGGTATTGTACTAGTACATGAATACAGAAGAGCGCCATTTAAATGAGTTGGTCGACTATCTGCTGCAGGCGGATAGCTCGTCTCGCTTACGTGACATGCTTGAAGGGCTTTTGACCCCGGCTGAGTTGCACGCGATTTCGCAGCGCCTGCAGATTACACGACTGCTTAAATCGGGCGTGTCCCAGCGCGAGGTGGCAAAGCGCCTCGGGGTGGGCATAGCAACTGTTACGCGTGGTTCGCGGGCGCTACAGGCCGGGAAATTGGATAATATTTAAGGTTGAATTATGGCTAAGCCGAAAAAAATACAGATTCCGCGCAAGCCGAATTATGTCACCCTCGCTACCGAGTGTGACTTTTTTGAGTTGTTTAAAAAAATTGAAAAACAATTCGACAACTGCTTCTTGCTTGAATCATTAGGCGAGGAGAGCCATATATCGCGCTACTCGCTTATTGGTTTTGACCCCTATCAGTTGTTCTCGGCACGTGGCAAAGCGCTCACCATTACCGAGCGCGATGGTTCGTCAGTCGATTACCCCAGTGACAACCCCTACTATTTACTGCGCGATATTATGCCGCAGGATATTTTGTCCCGTGGGTATGCCGGTGGGCTAACCGGGTATATTGGCTACGACTGCATGAACTACTTTGAGCCCAGTATGAGCATTCAGCCGAGTGAGCATTTTGCGGCATTTAAGTTTGGCTTGTATAAAGACGGTTTGATCTTAGACAAGATGACCGCTGAGATATTTTATTTTTACTACGATGACGATCGTCAGGCGCTGGTGCAAGAGTTGATTGGGCAGGAGTATGGCGGTGACGGCCCTCTAAGTGTTACCCCGTTGGGTGACACGATGGATCGCGCCGGTCATGAGGCGGCGGTAGAGAAGGTTAAGCGGGATATTATCGAGGGTAAGATTTTTCAGTGTGAGGTCGGCTTTAAAACAGAGTTCAAGGTCTCCGGTGACACCGTTAATGTGTATCAGTCGATGCGCGAGATTAACCCTTCGCCGCAGATGTACTATCTGAAATTTGCTGAAGAGAAAGTCATAGGCGCAAGCCCCGAGTTGCTGTTCCGGTTGCGTCAGGGCGAGATGGAAACCTATCCGCTGGCAGGTACGGCAGCGCGAGGCGCCACAGAGGCGGAAGATAAAAAGCTTGCGCGTACGCTGCTAAATGATCCGAAAGAGATCGCCGAGCACAATATGATTGTCGATTTGCACCGCAACGACATTGGCCGTGTTGCTCAGTTTGGTACCGTTAAGGTGCGCAACCTGATGGATATCAAACGCTTTAGTCATGTGCAGCATATCTCAAGTGAAATTGTCGGTATTATGGCCGACTCCGAGGATATGTTTACCGCTTTGGCGAGTAATTTCCCGGCAGGTACCTTAACCGGCGCCCCCAAAATTGAAGCCATGAAAATCATTGATGAGTTGGAGCCCGATGGTCGCGGTCCCTATGGCGGTGCGGTGGGTCACTTCTCTTTTAACGGTGATTGCACCTTTGCTATTCCAATTCGCACGTTATTTGTTAATGGCGACTATAGCTATGTGCAAACCTGTGGCGGCAATGTGTATGACTCAAATGCTGCCGATGAGTATCAGGAGATTCAGAGAAAGTTTGCGGGCACCAAAAAAGTTCTGGATGCCTACAAGCCAGCCAGTAAGGGGGCGCACCAGTGAAAGTTTTAATTATTGATAACTACGATTCGTTTACCTACAACCTGTACCAGTACGTTGGTGAAGTCCTAACGGCCGAGAAATCCCACGGTAGCATTGCAAGCTTTGCTATTAGTGTAAAGCGCAACAACGAAGTCACGCTGGAGGAGGTGCGAGCCTGGCAGCCCGACCGTATTATTATTTCGCCAGGGCCTGGTTCGCCAGATGATAAAGCCTACTTTGGTGTTTGTGCTGAGGTTATTCTCGAGCTGGGTAAGTCCACGCCGCTATTGGGGGTTTGCCTGGGGATGCAGGGTATAACCCATGTGTTTGGTGGTAGGGTGGTTAAAGCCGGCCTCCCGGTACATGGTAAAACCAGCCCGATTTACCACGATGAGAGTGGTGTTTTTGCGGGTGCGCCACAGGGGCTCGATATTATGCGTTATCACTCTCTGGTGGCGGATCCGTCAAGTTTGCCGGAGTGTCTGGAGTTGACCGCTGTTGTGGCGCAGATTGGCCAGAGCAGTTTGGCCGAGGCTAAGCTCGATGGGGCGCCCATGGAAATTATGGGTGTGCGGCACAAAGAGTATCCGATCGAAGGGATTCAATTTCATCCGGAATCGTTTGCCACTGAGGGCGGTAAAGAGCTGTTAAAGCAGTTTTTGTTTAACGTGGCCAGTTGATTCTGCGTGGCTGAGGGTGCGCTGATCTTTCGTGTGTTGCTGTATTCAAGTCGGTGGCCGCGTCACACGTAACGCGTAAAAAGGGCCGGGGCTTAAAGAGGGGTGTTTAGCGCAGTGCGCTGCGCTAAACACCAGCGTGACGGGCTGCTAAAACCAGTAGGAAAATGTTGCCGAGCTGGTGTCGATACCATGGTTAGGCTTTTTTATGTTGGCGTTAGAGTGGTGAATAAACGTAAACGCCAGCTCAAACTGCTGCCGGCTGCCAAAACGTGTACCAAAAGAGAGTTTGTCTTCAAACTGAAAGTGGCTGCCAAAGTCCGCGCCGGTAAAGGTATCGGATTTGATCCAGGTTTCGCTGATGTAGCTAACACCTATGCCGGCCTCGACAAAGGGGGCTAGACCAAAGCTGTAGGCGTTTCGTTGAAGGCGGAAGATAGGAGTGACAAACACGCCGTACAAAGATTCGGCAGCGTCACGATACTGGGTCGCATCAGAGGTGCTTTCAAGGTAAAAGCCGCCGGCTTCAAATTGTCCGGTGAGGTACCAATTGCCTTCCGGGTCATCAAACCAGCGTTTGTCCCAGCCAAATCGACCGGCAACACGGTAAAAATCGTGATCCATATCGCTCGTCCCGGCGGCGATTGTGATGCCGTGGCTGTTGGGTGTGTCGGCGAGGGCGCCGCCGCAAGGAATAAACAATAATGTGAAGGTGCAAGCTATTAGGCGTAATGTGGCGCTAATCATAAATTATCTCGTTGTGTGTTCCGGCGGCAGCCGAGGTTGCTTGCGCTAAATTATCGGTAGTTTTGGCAGAAAATACAACGAGGGGGGTGAGCGAGTGGTGTGCCACTCGCTCGGGTTTGGTGGGGATGTTTAATAGGCGCCGCGAATATGCGCTGCGACAGACTCACTGTAAAACCTGTGAAGGTCGTCGTGCAGTGTTTTGGGTAGTGGCTCAAGCTCGCTCACTTTGGCGTTCTCGGTGACTTGTGATGCCCGGCTTGCCCCCGGGATTATCGTACTGACGGCAGGTTGGTCGAGTATCCAGCGCATCGCCATTTGTGCGGTGGAGTAGCCTTCGGGGGTTTTGTTTTTAATCGCCTCGGCCAGCTCAACGCCTTTTACAAACGGGATGCCGGCAAAGGTTTCGCCCACGTTAAACATTTGCCCGTCTTTGTTAAAGTGGCGGTGATCTGTTTTATCAAACTGAGTGTGGGTATTAAATTTGCCGCTGAGCAAGCCGCTGGCAAGGGGTAGGCGGGCGATAATGCCGATGTTTTTTTCTTGAGCTGTAGGCAGTAATTCGGCGAGTAGCTTCTGGCGAAATATATTAAAAATCACCTGCAGAGAGCTCAGATCGTCGTGCTGGGCACATATCAAACCTTCCTCGACTGTTTCGACGCTGGCGCCAAAAAATTTGATGTGCTGCTCTTGTTGCATGGTGCGCAACCAGTCAAAAATCTCACCCCGTGCCATGACCTCGGTGGGGATGCAGTGCAGTTGAATCAAGTCGATGTTGTCACGCTGTAGTCGGTCTTGTGCTCGCTTCAGGCTGTCCCGTAAATCAGTGAGTGAGTAGCCGTCGGGGTAGGTGCCGCCGGCTCTGCCGTACTTGGTGGCAATGATAGGTTCGGGGGTGGAGCCGGTTAGGTGTTCACCGACATAGCGTTCGCTAGCCCCGTCACCGTACACGTCGGCGGTATCAAAAAAGTTAATGCCTGCATCGTGCGCGGCGGAAAAAATGCTATCGACAGTGGGGTTGTCAATTGGGCCGAAATCCCCGCCTAGCTGCCAGCAGCCGAGGCCAACCTCGCTGACGTTAAAGCCGGTGTTGCCGAGGGTGCGAGTTTTCATGGACTCTCCTTTTGCTGTGTCTTTATGTTCACAAGGTATTGGTCGTGATGACTTTATGGCGGTTATGCTAGCACGTGATTGGCCCGAGGTGGTCGCAGGCTCGTTTAAGTAGTGTCAAGAGCATTAGTCCGTCAGGCAGGCCGGGTCGAACGTGTATTCGCCCTCTAGCCAATCGGCCACTTCGGTGGCCATGGCACTTTGTTGGCCTAGCCTGCGATAGCGGGCGGTGAGAAGGTGCCGGCGCTCGGAAGTTATGCCCGCGAGCCCGGTAGTGGCAAAAAGCTCGGCGTCTTGCTGTAGTGCATCGCCTACGTTTGCAGGGCAGAGCTCTCTGATCAGCTCATTAAAAAGCCGCTTGGGGTTGTAGCCCGGGTCGCGGTAGGCATATGGCAAGCTCGCAAGGGCAAGCTTAGAGAGTTGGTATTGGTTCATTGGGTTAACGGCGTGCCCGGCGACCAGATCCTGTATTTTTGCCCGGTCGGCCGCGAAGGGGTGAAGGTAAAGGTGTTGTGATTTTACCGCGCCGTCGTTAACCGGGTAGTTATCCCATAAAAAGGGGGGGCGGCCTAAACGCTCAGCGACATCGCGTAAGTGTGAGCCGCTAAAGTGCTCAGTGCAGACGTTGGGGCCGGTCCAGAATATATCGATGCTCAAGTCGAGCTGCCGGCCAAGGGCTTCCCAGTAGTCGGCAGGGCGAGTGCCAAACACCTTCTCAAGGACAGGGTCATCACTGTAATAAGTGGGGCAGAGTATGATTTTGCGGGCGCTGCTGTGCTCGGCGGCCTGATGAGCCAGTTGCACTTGGATGCTCGCCAGTTGTGGGATGTCACCGCGCATGTCGTCGAACAGTAGTGCCAAAATATCAGGCTGCAGTTGATTAATACGGGCGATTTTAGCGTGCAGGCCGGCGCTGTCTGTCTGGCCCTCGGGGGTGCACAGGTCCAGCGGGCTTAGGCCGATACCAAATTCTATGCCCGCAGCCCGGTAGTGGTCTCTAAGGGTAGTTAGATTGGCCCATTCGCTTTGGCTCCAGTCTTGGCGCCAGCGGCTGCGCAGCCGATCGTCGCTTTTAGGGGCATAAAGGTAATAGCTGTAACCGGCTTGCTGTAAAAAGCTTGCGAGATCGGTGCGCTGCTGCCAGCTCCAGCTGCGGCCAAAAAAACCTTCTATAACCCCGAGTGGGATGTGTTGTGCCATGCGAGTACCTGGTGTGGAGGTTGTGCGAGTGCCCTTTAAGGCTCTAGCTTAATCTAGCTGGCGCGACGGTTAAAGCGCCATTGATGGGTGGGCCTGTCAGGCTGTCAGATTGACATAAAGGCCCTGTATGCCTATGATAGCCGCCTTTTTGCACCGCTCTATTTCTGTGTTTGCCCGGTATCACTAGGGCGCTCGCCGAGCAGGGTAAGTCCCTGAGCTGCCACGGTTTATTCTGTTGACGTTATGCACCGTTTTGGCGCGTAAATGGCAGTCTGTATAGAGGGGTGTGTTATTTAAACAGACCTGAACAGAGGATGCGGACCGCACATGTCTAGCCGTACCGAACTGACTGCCTGGCAGGCCCTTGAAGCTCACGCTCGAGATATGCAAACCCAGCATATGAGCGATTTGTTTGACGAAGATGACCTGCGATTTGCCAAGTTTTCCCTTCAATCTCCTAATATTCTGCTCGACTACTCCAAAAACCTCATCACCGAAGATACTCGCAAAGCACTGATAGATCTGGCTGAGGCGAGTGATGTGGAGTCGTTGCGCGACAAGATGTTTGCCGGCGAGAAAATCAACCGCACCGAAGACCGCGCGGTATTGCACGTGGCCTTGCGCGATCGCTCGGGTGAGCCACTCGAAGTCGATGGCGAAGATGTTCGCGCTCAGGTAAAACACGAGTTGGAGCGTATGCGCTCGCTGGTAGCGCAAGTGCGCGGTGGCGATTGGCGTGGTTATACCGGTAAGCCAATGACTGATATCGTTAGTATCGGTATCGGCGGGTCAAACCTTGGCCCCCTGATGGTTACCGAGGCGCTCAGTGGTTATAGCGACGGTAGCTTGAACGTACACTATGTCTCCAATATCGATGGCTTCCAGATTGCGCAAGTGTTGCGTGATCTCGACCCCGAGACTACTTTGTTTGTGGTGGCCTCAAAAACCTTTACTACCCTAGAGACCATGACCAACGCCAGTTCGGCCGAATCTTGGTTTTTGGATAAGGCAAAAGATAAGAGCTTTATCAACCGCCACTTTATCGCCGTCTCCTCCAACCGCCCCAAGGCGATGGAGTTTGGTGTGGCCGAAGAAAACATCTTCGATATGTGGGACTGGGTTGGTGGGCGCTTCTCGCTGTGGTCGGCCATTGGCCTGCCGATTGCCCTGAACTTAGGCATGGAAGTGTTTGAACAGTTGCTGGAAGGCGCTTTCGAGATGGACCAGCATTTCCTGACCGAGCCGCTATCAAAAAATGCGCCGGTAATGTTGGCCCTGATGGGCATTTGGAACAATAACTTCCTGGGGCGTAAAGCCCATGCGTTGTTGCCTTACGATCAGTGTCTGCACCGTTTACCGGCCTATATGCAGCAGGCCGAGATGGAAAGTAACGGTAAAAGCGTAAACTGGTCCGGCGAGCGTATTGATTACTCCAGCGTACCGCTGATCTGGGGCGAAGTAGGTATTAATGGTCAGCACGCGTTTTACCAGTGCTTGCACCAGGGGACGCAAATTGTACCGGCTGATTTCATCGGCTCGGTCGAGCCCACAGTGACAGTCGATGGGCATCACGATGCGCTGATGGCCAACTTCTTTGCCCAGTCTGAGGCCATGATGCGTGGTATTAGCGCCGATCAGGTGCGTGCCGAGCTGGGCGCCAAGGGTATGAGCCCGGAGCGCATCGAAGAGATTGTGAACCACAAAGTGCACGAGGGAAACCGCCCCACCAATACAATTTTGTTGCAAAAAATCGATGCGCGCTCGTTGGGCTCATTGATTGCGATGTACGAGCACAAGATCTTTGTGCAGGGCATCATCTGGGAGGTGCATTCTTTTGATCAGTGGGGCGTTGAGCTTGGCAAAGTGCTGGCCAACGGTATTTTGGCCGAAATGGCGCCAGAAGCTGAAATTGGGGCGGGGCATGATGCCTCAACCCGCAATCTGTTAGAATACTACAAGAAAGCCCGATAACGGGCCTGCGTATGGCAGAACAAAAGGCGACTTGACCCGCCTGCTAAAACGATGCTCCGGATGCCCAGATGCTCCGGAGGGTCGTTTTGTTGTTTCTGTAAAGGCGCACAAGCCGCATTAGAGCGAAAAGCCGCGCGGTGGCACCACGTGATGGTGCAGACAAGAGAGAGCAACACATTACAGCCATAATCCCTATTATAGGTCGATGTATCTGCCTATATAGCAGTCTGTATTCCTAAGCATACGATGACTAGTGGTAACAAAATGACCGATAGCAAAATTGCTGCAATTACCGACCGTATTATCGAGCGAAGCCGGGCGGCGCGTGAGGCCTATCTGGCCAAAATAGAACGCGGTCGCTCTAATGGGCCCGCCCGTAAACGCCTGTCCTGCGGTAACTTGGCCCACGGCTTTGCTGCCTGCGGTAGCTCTGACAAAGAAGCGCTGGCCGAAGGCGATGCCCCTAACCTTGGGGTGATTTCCTCTTACAATGAAATGCTGTCGGCGCACGAGCCGTACGGCACCTATCTGGAGCCCATTAAAAAAGCGGCTCACGAGGCTGGCATGACCGCCCAGTTTGCCGGCGGCGTTCCGGCGATGTGCGATGGTGTAACTCAGGGCCGGGAAGGCATGGACCTGTCGCTGTTTAGCCGTGACGTTATAGCTATGTCGACGGCAATTGCGCTGTCACACGATATGTTTGACGGTGCTATATGCCTTGGTATTTGTGACAAAATTGTTCCGGGCTTAACCATTGGCGCCCTGTCTTTTGGTCAGTTGCCAGTTATTTTTATCCCGGCGGGCCCCATGACGCCAGGCTTGCCAAACGCCGAAAAAGTCCGGGTACGGCAGCTATTTGCCGAGGGTAAAGTCGGCCGAAAAGAATTGCTAGAGGCCGAAAGTGCCTCCTATCACAGTGCTGGCACCTGTACCTTTTACGGCACCGCCAACAGCAACCAGATGCTGATGGAAATCATGGGCCTGCACCTGCCAGGCAGCTCTTTTGTTAACCCCAACACGCCTTTGCGGGATGCCCTGACCAACGCGGCCGTAAAACAACTGGCGGCGATCACCACCAGCGGTAATTACACACCCATGGCCGAAGTGGTTAATGAAAAGACCATTGTTAACGGTATGGTGGGTTTGTTGGCGACGGGCGGCTCTACCAACCACGCGATTCACATTATGGCCATGGCTCGTGCGGCCGGGGTTATCGTCAATTGGCAGGATTTGTCTGACCTTTCGGATGCGGTGCCTCTGATGTGCCGGATTTACCCCAACGGTTTGGCCGATATTAATCGTTTTCAGGCTGTGGGCGGCATGGGTTACCTCATGCGTGAGCTACGTGCCGAAGGCATACTGCACGACGACGTTAAAACCGTGATGGGTGACGGAGGGCTTGAGCCCTATACCCAAGAGCCATTTTTGGATGACGGTAAGTTGACGTGGCGCGAAGCGCCCAAAGAAAGTTTAGATGACGGCGTGTTACGGCCGGCGAAGAGCGCCTTCAGCGCCACCGGTGGTATGAAGCTATTAACCGGAAACCTGGGGCGCTGTGTCATTAAGGTGTCAGCGGTTAAACCTGAGCACCGCAAAGTAAAAGCTCCCGCAATCGTGTTTCACACTCAAGATGCTTTGCAACAAGCCTTTAAGGCCGGCGAGCTGGACAAAGATTTTGTTGCGGTTGTGCGCTTTCAGGGCCCTAAAGCTTGTGGCATGCCCGAGCTGCATAAACTCACCCCGCCGCTTGGGGTATTGCAGGATCGCGGCTACAAGGTAGCCCTGGTAACCGATGGCCGTATGTCGGGCGCATCGGGAAAAATTCCCGCGGCTATTCACTTAACGCCCGAAGCGTTGGATCAAGGTCCCATCGGGTTGGTTCGCGATGGCGATATCGTTGAGGTTGATGCCGAAGGTGGCGTTTTGCAGTTACACGTTGATGAGCAGGAGTTAGCCGCGCGTGAGCACGCCGAGGCTGACCTAAGCGAAAGTCACGATGTGATGGGGCGCGAATTGTTTGCGCCGCTGCGACAAACCGTTGGTGCCGCCGAAGAGGGCGCCACCGTCTTTCGCTGGTAATTCAGGTAACGCATAACCATATTTGTTAGATAGGATCCATTCATGCAGAAACCTTTTGATTTTGTCATTTTTGGGGGCGCGGGCGATCTGGCGCTGCGTAAGTTGATTCCGGCCTGGTACCGGGCTTATCGCGAAGGGCAAATGCCCAAGGGGTCGCGTATTTTTGGCACGGTACGTAAAACAGAGCAGGCCGAAAACTATCGCGCTATGGTACGCGAGGCGGCTTACAGCTATTTGCGCGATGACGAAATCGACAACGACGTTTGGAGCGAGTTTGAAGCGTGCGTGCATGGGGTATTTATTAATATCACAGAGCGCGATGAGCATTGGGATGAGCTCGCAAAAACCTTGAAAGAGGGTAATGACGAGCGCATTTTTTACATGGCAACGCCACCTGCGGTATTTTCTGCCTGCTGCAAAAACATCTCCGACTCCGGCATGATCAGCGAAAACTCTCGCGTTGTGGTAGAGAAGCCGCTGGGGTATGACGGCGAGTCTGCTGAGGCCATTAACGCCGAGATTGCCCAGTACTTTAAAGAGGACGATATTTTTCGGATCGATCACTACCTGGGTAAAGAGACGGTGCAAAACCTATTGGCGCTGCGCTTTACCAACTGTATTTTTGAGCACCTTTGGGACTCTAAGTCCATCGACCACATAGAGATCAGTATTTCTGAAACCGTAGGGCTGGAAGGGCGTGCTAGCTTTTATGATGACGCCGGTGCTATGCGCGATATGGTGCAAAACCACTTGATGCAGCTATTGTGTTTGGTGGCCATGGAGCCGCCAAGCAAGCTAAACGCCGATAGCATTCGCGCCGAAAAACTCAAAGTGCTGGATGCCTTGCGCCCTCTGGTGGGTGACGATGTGGCGGCGAATACGGTTCGCGGCCAATACGTGGCCGGTGAGTCTGGCGGTAAGCAAGTGCCGGGCTATCTGGAAGAGTTAGGCAAAGACAGCAACACCGAAACCTTTGTGGCGATTCGCGCTCATATCGATAACTGGCGCTGGTCGCACGTGCCTTTTTATCTGCGTACCGGTAAGCGCTTAAAACAGCGCTGCGCCGAAATTATTATTCAATATAAAACCGTAACACATCATATTTACCCTGAGTCGGCCGGCACCATGATTCCCAACCGTTTGGTGATTCAGCTGCAGCCCGATGAACGAGTACAAATGATCGTGACGTCAAACAATTTAGAGAAACACGAGGCAGACTTAGTGCCTAGCGTGCTGAACCTAAATCTGACGGATAACTACGATAAGTTTTACTCGGACGCCTATAAGCGTTTGATGTTGGATGCCGCCGCCAACAATCCGGCACTGTTTATTCACCGCAACGAAGTAGACGCCGCCTGGGGGTGGGTTGACCCGATCATTGAAGCTTGGCAGCGCCCTGAGAATAAACCGCAACCATACCCCGCAGGCAGCTGGGGGCCACAGGCAGCGGCTGACTTACTGCGCGAAGACGGCCGCTGTTGGTTTAACGTCGGCGAAAATATTAAAGGCACGGAATAAGGACAGCGACATGGCAGTAGTAGAACGCTTTTTTGATACTCGCGAGGCGATGATCGATGCCGTATTTGAGCATGCCATCGGCGCTTTGCAAGATGCTGTGGCCGAGGGAGACAAAGCCAGTTTTTTAGTCTCTGGCGGCAGCTCGCCAGCACCAATATACAAGCGCCTGTCAGAGGCGGACCTCGCATGGGACAAAATCAAGGTAGCGCTGGTCGATGAGCGCTGGGTTGATTTTGATCACGATAAAAGCAATGAAGCCTTTATCGTAAAGACGCTGCTGCAAAATAACGCAGCTAACGCCAAGTTGATCGGTATGAAAAACACCGCCGCTAGTGCCTCTGATGGCCTGGCGCAGTGTGAAGCCGCCTATCAAACGCTGTCATCACCCTTTGATGTGACGGTCTTGGGTATGGGCCCCGACGGTCATACGGCGTCACTGTTTCCACACGCGGATGGTTTAGAGCAGGCTCTTAGTACCAGTGCTTTGTGCAGTGCGATTACCGCACGCCAAAGCGAGGTGACTGGAGAGTGTACCGAGCGCATGACGCTATCTCTGGCCGGAATCGTTAATAGCAAACATGTGCTGCTGTTGATTTCCGGTGATGAAAAGCTTGCAGCATACCGCGAGGCACTGGCCGGTGGCGATGTTGCCGACATGCCAGTGCGTGCGGTATTAGAACAAAACAATGTGCCAGTAACGGTTTACTGGGCACCTTAAGCTTTATTTGCTAACGAACAGACGAGGATATCTACGTGGGTCTATCCATTGATGAGATTGTAAAGGTAGCGCCGGTTGTGCCGGTAATGGTGATTGAAAATCTAGAGGACGCGGTGCCTTTAGCGCAAGCGCTGTACAATGGTGGCTTGAAGGTGTTGGAAATCACGTTGCGCACCCCGGTGGCGCTGGATGCAATCAGCGCAATGGTTAAGGCCCTGCCAGATGACGCCGTTATTGGCTCTGGCACCGTGGTAACTCCGCAGGATCTGCAGGCCTCGGTGGATGCCGGTGCCAAGTTTATGGTTAGCCCCGGTACAACGCCGGCGCTTATCGAGGCGGCAAAAAACTGTGATATCCCTTTGTTGCCGGGTATCGCGACCCCCTCTGAAGCAATGAACCTTTATACCCAAGGTTTTACCCACCTTAAGTTTTTCCCGGCAGAGTCCGCTGGTGGGGTAAGCATGGTTAAGTCTATTGGCGGCCCATTGCCGCAAATTACTTTTTGCCCAACCGGCGGTATTAACTTAGAAAAAGCACCAAGTTATCTGGCGCTGCCAAACGTTGCCTGTGTAGGTGGAACCTGGATGGCGCCAAAAAATTTGATTGCTGAGAAAAAATGGGAAGAGATCGAAACACTGGCACGCCAGGCGGCGAGCCTTGAGCGCTAAGCGATCGGGTAAACGGTAGCTAGGCGCGCCCAGCGCTTACCATACGGCTGCATAGCGTTACACAGATTAGGTTATTAGCCCCGTCTACGGGCGGGTAAAATTTATAGGAGAGGCATAAATGACAATTCGAGTGGCTATTAATGGTTACGGACGTATTGGTCGCAACGTATTGCGGGCATTGTATGAGTCTGGTTATCGCGATCAGATTCAGGTGGTTGCGGTGAATGATTTAGGCGATGCCGAGTTGAACGCTCACCTGACCAAATACGACTCTGTTCACGGTCGTTTTCCTGGTGAAGTTCATGTGGCCGGCGATAAAATGGTTGTTAATGGTGATGAGATTCAAATTACCGCCGAACGTAACCCAGCCGACTTGCCTTGGGGCGAGCTTAACGTTGATGTGGTGTACGAGTGTACGGGTATTTTTACCAGCCGTGACAAAGCCAAATCTCACTTAGAGGCCGGCGCTAAAAAAGTCATTATCTCGGCCCCGGGTACCGATGTAGATGCCACCGTCGTATACGGCGTAAACGATAGCGTGCTGAAGGCGTCTGATGAAATCATCTCTAACGCATCGTGCACCACCAACTGCCTGGCTCCAGTCGCTAAAGTGTTGAATGATAAGTTTGGCATTGAGCAGGGCTCAATGACGACCATCCACGCTTACACCAACGATCAGCACCTGAGCGATGTTTTCCACAAAGACATCTACCGTGCCCGCTCGGCCACCCAGTCGATGATTCCCACCTCTACGGGCGCCGCTCGTGCGGTAGGTCTGGTGTTGCCCGAACTGAACGGCAAGCTCGATGGTATGTCCGTTCGTGTTCCAACCATCAATGTGTCTTTGGTTGATCTGAACGTGTTGGTGAAGACCGATGTTACGGTAGAAGAAATTAACGCCGCGATGAAAGAAGCCGCCGAAAACGAAATGCCAGGCGTGTTGGTCTACAACGATGAGCCGTTGGTGTCTATCGACTTTAATCACAACCCTGCATCTTCTAACTTTGATTCCAAGCAGACCAAAGTTATGGGTAGCCGCTGGGTTAAAATCATGTCTTGGTATGATAACGAGTGGGGCTTCTCCAACCGCATGCTAGACAACACCATTGCACTGATGAACGCTAAATAAGCGAGAAATATTATGTTACGCCGTACAAAAATCGTCAGTACACTGGGTCCCGCTTCAGAGTCGGAAGAGGTATTGGAAAAGCTGATTCTGGCAGGGGTAAACGTCGTGAGGTTGAACTTCTCACACGGCTCTCCGGAAGATCACAAAGGGCGCGCCGAAGCCGTGCGCCGTTTGGCCAGCAAGCACAATCGCTATGTGGCGGTATTAGGGGATCTGCAAGGCCCTAAAATCCGTATCGCTCGTTTTGCCAACGGGCCAATTCGTTTGGCAATCGGCGATAAGTTTGTGCTGGATGCCTCTCTCGATCGTGACGCTGGTACTCAGGAAAGTGTGGGTATTGACTACAAAGAGTTACCAAATGACTGCGTTGCGGGCGACAAGCTGTTGCTGGATGACGGCCGGGTCGTTCTTGATGTTGATAAAATTGAAGGTACAAAAGTGTTTTGTACCACCAGCGTTGCCGGGCCCTTATCGAACAATAAGGGTATTAACCGCCAAGGTGGTGGCCTAACCGCTCCGGCGCTGACGGAAAAAGACTTTGCCGATATCAAAACGGCAGCCGAGATCGATGTGGATTACCTCGCGGTATCTTTCCCGCGTAGCGCCGAAGACATGAACACCGCGCGCCGCCTGCTGGAAGAAGCTGGCGGTAAAGCTGGCTTGGTGTCAAAGATTGAGCGTGCCGAAGCGGTTGCCGACGATAAAACACTGGACGAAATTATCGCCGCGAGTGATGCGGTGATGGTTGCTCGCGGTGATTTGGGTGTCGAGATTGGCGATGCCGCCTTGATTGGTGTGCAAAAGCGCATTATTGCTCGCTCACGCGCGCAAAACAAAGTGGTTATTACCGCGACTCAGATGATGGAGTCGATGATTAATAGCCCGCTGCCAACTCGGGCGGAAGTGTTCGATGTTGCCAACGCCGTGCTTGATGGCACCGATGCGGTAATGCTGTCGGCTGAAACGGCAGCCGGTAACTTCCCGGTAGAAACCGTAGAAGCTATGGCTCGCGTTATCGTCGGTGCGGAGCAGCATCCGCAGGCAAGCTACGACTCTTATCGCATGAACGAGTCGTTTGGCTCGATCGACGAGTCGATTGCCTTGGCAACCATGTATACGGCCAACCACCTGCCCGGTGTTAAAGCCATTATTGCGCTGACGGAGTCTGGCACCACCCCGCGTTTGATGTCTCGGGTTGGTTCACAACTGCCGATTTTTGCGTTTTCTCGTCATATTGCTACGCAGCGTCGCGTCGCTTTGTACCGCGGTGTGCGCCCTGTGCCGTTTGACAGTGGCAGTGCTCCGTCAAGTGCTGACTATATCCGTGCCATGAACACCCTGAAAGAAAACGGTGTATTGGTCGACGATGACATGGTGATTCTAACCGGCGGTGATACCGACCAGCTGGGCGGAACCAATGCCATGAAGATTTTAAAAGTCGGCCAGTAATCTCCGATAGTCTTCAACGGCTTGGGTTAGACAAAAACGGCAGCTTCGGCTGCCGTTTTTTTTACGCTATTGCAAAGCCCGGGAGTATGGATGGTGTACCATCACCTATCGCGATGTGCGAGTGGAGGAACTATGAAGATATTGATAATTGCAGCTGCTTTGGCACTGATTAGCGCGGCCTGGGCTGACTCTCCAAGACAACCTATCGAGTTGCAGGGGCAGTGGCAGCAGGGGGCTGTTTTGCGTGGGCGAGTGCCGCCCGGCAGCCAGTTAAGTTTGGATGGTAAGCCGGTAATGGTCGCCAAGGGGGGCGAATTTGTGTTTGGCCTCGATCGTGATGCCAGCCAAACGGCCGAGGTGACGCTAGAAACACCTGATGGGGAGAGGTTTAGCCGGACCTATGAAGTAGCCCCCAGAGAGTACAATATTCAGCGCATTGAAGGGGTGCCGCAAAAAACAGTGACGCCTTCAGCCGAGCAACAAGAGCGCTCGCGCAAAGAGGCGGCCAAGGTGTGGCAGGCGAGGCAAGAGCGTGGCGCCACCATCGACTTTACCCAAGACTTTAAATGGCCACTTATCGGCCCCATTACAGGGGTATATGGTTCGCAGCGAGTCTATAACGGTGAACCTAGGCGACCCCACTATGGCGTTGATATCGCCGCTGCTACCGGAACACCCGTTGTGGCGCCGGCGGCGGGCAAGGTGACGCTCGCCGAGCCCGATTTGTTTTACTCCGGCGGCACTTTAATTATCGATCACGGCCACGGCTTATCGTCTACCTTTATTCATTTGTCCAGGGTGATCGTCTCTGTCGGGCAAAGGGTCGGGCAGGGCGAGCTGATTGCCGAGGTGGGAGCCTCCGGGCGCGCTACTGGCCCCCATTTAGATTGGCGCATGAACTGGCTCGATCGGCGCGTCGATCCTACTACGCTGGTTGGGCCGATGCCCGGGCCAGATGACAGCGGCGCCCCATGAAGACAGGGGCGTCAGGGCAGTGTAATATAGCGCCCCAAATCGCTACTGACTTTTCTGGCGCCCAGCGGGTATGACAGAGGCAAAGATACAAAATGATCGATAAAAAGCTACTCAGTATATTGGTGTGCCCGGTAAGCAAAGGCGAGCTGGACTATCAGGCCGATAAAAATGAACTAGTGTGCTGGAGCTCCGGGCTGGCGTACCCTGTACGCGATGGCATTCCGGTTATGCTGGAGAGCGAGTCCCGGGCGCTTTCCGATGAAGAAAAGCAGCAGCACAAGCACCGCTAATATTGGTGAAATTGGCACAACAACGACTTTGGACCGACGGATACCCTATGAAAAGCGCTGAAATTCGCGACGCCTTTTTACAATACTTTGAATCAAAACAGCACACCATTGTGCCCAGCAGCTCGCTGGTGCCTGGCAATGATCCTACCCTGTTGTTTACCAACGCCGGGATGGTTCAGTTTAAGGATGTGTTTTTAGGCTCCGATAAACGCAGCTACACCCGTGCTACCAGTTCACAGCGTTGTGTTCGCGCCGGTGGCAAGCACAACGATTTAGAAAACGTTGGCTATACCGCCCGCCACCACACATTTTTTGAAATGTTGGGCAACTTCAGCTTTGGCGACTATTTTAAGCGCGATGCGATTCACTACGCGTGGGAGTTTTTAACTGGCGTGCTCAAACTGCCTCAGGAGCGCCTTTGGGTTACCGTGCATGTGTCGGATGACGAAGCCGCCGATATTTGGCTAAAAGAGGTGGGCGTTAGTGCCGAGCGTTTTTCTCGCCTTGACGAAGATAACTTCTGGCAAATGGGTGATACCGGTCCCTGTGGTCCAAGCTCAGAGATTTTTTACGATCATGGCGCCGATGTGCCCGGTGGTCCTCCTGGCAGCGAAAATGACGACCTGGATCGCTACATTGAAATCTGGAATCTGGTGTTTATGCAGTATGAACGCCAAACCGATGGCGAGCTTAAGCCTCTGCCTAACCCCTCTATCGATACCGGAATGGGGCTCGAGCGAATTGCCGCGGTTATGCAAGGTGTACACACCAATTACGAGATTGACTTATTTCAACACCTGCTTAAGGCGGCGGCTAATGCCACAGGCTCTAAGGATTTAGAGAATAAATCCTTGCGTGTGATTGCCGATCATATCCGCTCGAGCGCGTTTCTGATTAGCGATGGCGTCTTGCCCTCCAATGAGGGTCGCGGTTATGTATTGCGCCGAATCATTCGGCGCGCCGTGCGCCACGGCCATCAGTTAGGTCAACAAGGGGCATTTTTTAATACCTTGGTTAAAGCGCTGGCTGAAGTGATGGGCGATGCCTACCCCGAGCTAGTAGAGCGCCGGGCGCAAATTGAGAAAGTGCTGCTAGCCGAAGAAGAACAGTTTGCCAAAACCCTGGATAAGGGGATGACGGTACTTGAAGGCGCGTTAAGCGAGCTTAGCGGCAGCGAGATTCCCGGTGATGTGGTGTTTACGTTGTACGACACCTACGGCTTCCCCGTCGATTTAACCGCCGATATTGCGCGTGAGCGCAACTTAACCTTGGATCTGGCCGGTTACGAAAGCGCTATGACCGCGCAACGTGAAAGAGCGCGTGCGGCCGGGCAATTTAAGGTCGACTACACTCAGGCGGCGCTCGATTTGCCGGCCACGGAATTTACGGGTTACACCGAGCTGGCGGGCGCCAGTCGTGTACTCGCCGTGTTACGTGAGGGCGCTACTGTACAGGGCGCCAAAGAGGGTGATGATGTTGCTCTGGTGCTCGATCAGACGCCGTTTTACGCGGAGTCGGGTGGTCAAGCTGGCGACAGCGGCTACCTAGAGGCCGATGGCGTGCGATTTGAAGTGCAAGATTGTATTAAGCAAGGCGCTAACTTCTTGCATATTGGTCGCGTGCTGCACGGAGAGATTTCCCCGGGAGATACCCTCAAGGGGCAAGTGGATGCCGACGTTCGCGCGGCAACCGCACTAAATCACTCGGCAACGCATCTATTGCACGCTGCACTGCGTAACGTATTAGGAGAGCATGTGGCCCAGAAGGGCTCGCTGGTTGACTCTGAACGCTTGCGCTTTGACTTCTCGCACTTTGAAGGAGTTACCCCGGCCGAGCTGAAAGCGATTGAAGCACTGGTGAACGACCAGATTCTCGCTAACACGGCCGTGAAAACCGAGCTGTGCGATATGGAGACGGCTAAAGCGCGTGGCGCCATGGCACTGTTTGGCGAAAAATACGGCACTGAAGTGCGGGTGTTGAGCATGGGTGATGGCTTTTCGGTTGAATTGTGTGGCGGTACTCACGTACAGCGCACCGGTGATATTGGCCTGATACGTATTACCAGCGAGTCGGGGATCGCCTCTGGCGTACGCCGAATCGAAGCCGTGACCGGTCGTCGTGCATTAGCGCTGTTTGATCAGTTGAATGCGCGTTTACAGCACGCGGCCAGTGTCGTAAAAGCGAGCCCGGACACGCTAATCGACAAAATTGAACAACTAGCGCAGCAAAACCGCAAGCTTGAAAAAGACTTAGCGGCGCTTAAAACCAAATTGGCCACCGCCGGCAGCCGCGACCTGCTGGCCGAAGCGGTAGAGGTAGACGGCATTAAGGTGCTGGCGGTTAAGCTAGAGGGGGCCGATGCCAAATCGCTGCGCGATAGCGTCGATCAAATGAAAAACAAACTGGGCTCTTCGGTGGTGCTGCTCGCCTGTGAAGACGATGGCAAGATTGCTCTGGTTGCCGGGGTGAGCAAAGATGTCACCGACCGCATTAAAGCGGGTGACCTTATGCGCCATGTGGCCACACAGGTCGGCGGTAAAGGTGGTGGCCGCCCCGATATGGCACAGGGCGGTGGCAGCGATGTTGCCGCGCTGGAGGGGGCTCTGGGCTCTGTGGCCGGTTGGGTAAAAGACGCGCTTTGAATGTAAATAATTGTTTGAAGATGCAACAAACGGATTAACAATTGTCATAGATTGGTGTTTAATTGCCGCCTTTTTGGGCGCTTATGTCGCAAACAACGGTAATTGACCGCATACGGTGAGGAATAGGCCGGGAATGAGCTTATTGGTACAAAAATACGGTGGCACTTCAGTTGGCACCGTCGAGCGAATAGAAGCGGTTGCTGACAAAATTGCCGGCTTTCGGGCCGATGGTCACGACATGGTGATTGTCGTTTCAGCTATGAGTGGCGAAACCAACCGTTTAATTGCGTTGGCAAACGCTATTCAGCCTACGCCGGATGCCCGGGAGATGGACGTACTGGTTTCAACGGGGGAGCAGGTAACGATTGCTCTGCTGTGTATGGCCTTAAAAAAACGTGGCTGGGATGCGCGCTCGTATACGGGTACTCAGGTCAAGATTTTGACCGATAACTCGCACACTAAAGCTCGTATTCAGTCAATTGACGATGGCAATATGCGGGCGGATCTGGCGGCGGGACGAGTGGTCGTTGTCGCAGGCTTTCAGGGGGTAGACGAGCAGGGCAACATTACCACGCTGGGGCGCGGTGGCTCGGATACTACCGGTGTTGCTCTGGCGGCGGCGCTGAAAGCCGATGAGTGCCAGATCTATACCGACGTTGACGGTGTCTACACCACAGATCCGCGCGTGGTCGACAAGGCCCGCCGACTGGAAAAGATCACCTTTGAAGAAATGCTGGAAATGGCGAGCCAGGGCTCAAAAGTTTTGCAGATACGCTCGGTGGAGTTTGCCGGCAAATACAATGTCCCGCTGCGCGTACTGTCCAGTTTTAGAGATGGCCCGGGAACCTTGATTACCCTCGATGAGGACGAGAACACTATGGAACAACCTGTTGTCTCTGGTATTGCATTTAATCGCGATGAAGCGAAAGTCACGTTGGCAGGTATCCCTGACACGCCGGGAGTGGCGTCTAAAATTTTGGCTCCGGTCGGAAAAGCAAACATTGAAGTGGATGTTATCGTACAAAACGTAGCGGCCGATAACACCACTGACTTGACCTTTACGGTTAACAAGGCGGACATGCAAAAAACGGTTACGGTACTGGCCGACGTAGCCAAAGAGATTGGTGCACGGGAAGTCATTAGTGACGACGCGATTGCCAAAATCTCTATCGTTGGTGTCGGGATGCGCTCACACGCTGGCGTTGCCTCAACCATGTTTACCGCGCTGGCGGAAGAAGGCATTAACATTCAGATGATCACCACATCAGAAATTAAGATTACGGTGATTATCAGTGAGAAATATCTTGAGTTGGCTGTGCGCAGTTTGCACAGCGCCTTTGGCCTGGATGCCGAAGCGGTACAGGCTTAATTAACAGATTCTATTCTGTGGTTTAGCCGGCACCACAAAAGACGGATGTTTTTGGTTTGAGAAAACCTTTTTTGGGGGCAGCTCCCCTTTTTGCGAAAAATGGTCAATACTTCAAGTAACGGGCAACAAAGCCTGAGCCTTGAGTAGGGCGTTAGGGACGCAAGCGGGGGTTAACTTATACGGCAGAGGATAGTGGAGTCCGGCCGTAGTAACAGGATGGAATTAAGGAGTTAGTTATGTTGATTTTAACCCGCCGTATCGGCGAAACATTAATGGTTGGCGATGAAGTAACGGTCACCGTACTGGGTGTTAAAGGCAACCAGGTTCGTATCGGTGTCAATGCACCCAAAGATATCGCTGTGCACCGCGAAGAAATTTATCAGCGGATTCAACGCGAAAAGCAGGGTCAGGAAGACGGTTTTGCATAACGCCTTCCCGCGACGATAGACCGTCGAATAAACGGCAGCCATATGGTTGCCGTTTTTTTATGTCTGTACTAATTTCATGCAAGCCGATTGAAACGTCACCAGCCCGGCACTTTTTTTAGCTTCAGGTGCTTACAACCCTTTGAATTTCTGTGAAATATGGTATTATGCCGCCCCAGTTGAGCGAAGCCACGAACACGGTATTTTGCTACAAACTGACACGGAGAGGTGGCCGAGTGGCCGAAGGCGCTCCCCTGCTAAGGGAGTATACCTTGATCGGTATCGAGGGTTCGAATCCCTCCCTCTCCGCCATATATTAAAAACCGCCGTTGGCTGAATAAGCTCCGGCGGTTTTTTTATACACATACGGTTAACGGGAGGCGTTCGAGCCCGACAGAGGGTTCGACCCATTGCCGGGAGCAATGGGAACCGACCAGCGGGAGCCCGCAGGGCAAAGCGCATGGATTGCGCTTTGGTTAATCCCTCCCTCTCCGCCATATATTAAAAACCGCCGTTGGCTGAATAAGCTCCGGCGGTTTTTTTATACACATACGGTTAACGGGAGGCGTTCGAACCCGACAGAGGGTTCGACCATTTGCCGGGAGCAAATGGGGCCGCAGGAGGCGCCGCGAAGCGGTCAAGGTGAATTGTGAAGCAAGAGAGGGCGGCCTGGGCCGGGGCGCAAGGACGCGCCCCAGCCAATCCCTCCCTCTCCGCCATATACTAGAACCACCGATAGCTGATAGCTCCGGTGGTTTTTTTATGCCCCAAAGGTTAACGGGAGGCGTTCGGGCCGCTCCAATGCATCCTGCAAGCGCGGCATTCGTGCGTCCTGCACGAGAGGGTTCGACCCATTGCCGGGAGCAATGGGAGCCGACCAGCGGGAGCCCGCAGGGCAAAGCGCATGGATTGCGCTTTGGTTAATCCCTCCCTCTCCGCCATATATTAAAAACCGCCGTTAGCTGAATAAGCTCCGGCGGTTTTTTTATACACATACGGTTAACGGGAGGCGTTTGGGCCGCTCCACTGCATCCAGCGGGCACGGCATTGGTACGTAGGTAAATGATGCGGTCGGGGCCGGCGAATGTTGTGATCTGAGGAGTTGTCAGGGCTGTCACTGCGAAGCCAGTTCTAAAGCCACGACAAGGCGAAGGAGGAGCTCTGCAAGGTGTTGTGAGGCGTAGCTTTGGTGTAATGCCTAGCAGCAGTGGCGTGCTGTTGTGCGATTGGCGCTAGGCGTATTTTAAAGAGGCTTGATTAGGCCTCTATTATACTGCGCCCACAAAAAAGCCCCGAGAGTCGGGGCTTTTTTGTGGGCTTATTAGCGGCTTAGCTGTTCAGCTGCTTAAACTCACGAATGGTTTTGTTGAACTCTTCCGCGAAGTCTTTTAACTCATTCTCGGCGCTGCGCAGCTGATTAGAGCTAAGCTTGGCGCAGCTTAAGTAATCTTCGGTGGCGCGCACATAGGCTTTTACTTCATTGTTGCTTTTAACCATTTGCGCGGTAACGGCCGTGGTGGGATCGGGGATCGCAGGGCGGTTTTGTGGTTTCTCGCAAGCTTGTGCGCCAACACTGGCGAAAGCCGTTAATAAAGCGGCAGCAATAAGAGTTTTCTTCATAACAGTATCCATCATAGTAAAGTGGTTTACGCGGTCGTTTTCACCGCCATTACAAGGGTGGGCTGTTGTTCTAACTGCAACAGTGTGACCCGGTTCACATTTTTGTGTCGCCTATTTTGCCATCGCTTTAGGTTGCGGGGAATCACTTCCACTAATCATTTTGTCATGAGATTGGCGCAAAAGTTAACATTTGGTTATTTCGGAATGTTATTACCGGGGTGTTTTAATATTCCATGTCGGAATTATGACGCAAGGCGAGCGCCCGCTTGGGGAGGGTGTTTCTGGCCAAAGTTTTGACGCCTTTGGTCTCGGGATCGTGGCGGGTCAGTGGTCTGTAAGACAGGAGGGCAAGTGGCTATACCCTGTCAGGAGTATAGCCACATGTTGGTGTCGGGGTTAGGCGGCTTAAAGCGTTGCTAAGGTTTCTAGCTGTTCGCGCAGCGTGTTGAGTGATGCGCTAATGCCATCGAGCTTTTGTTGTTCTTTGGCCACCACATCGGCGGGCGCCTTATCGACAAAGTTAGGGTTTTGCAGTTTCCCGGCGGTGCGCTCCTGGTCTTTTGCCAGACGGTCAATCTCTTTGTTGAGGCGCGTGCGTTCGGCGTTCACATCGATAAGGCCGGCCATGGGTACCAAAATCTCCAGCTTGCCGACCAGCGCCGTGGCGGATGCCGGCGCCTCTGCGTCGGTCGCAAGCCACTCGATTGATTCGAGGTTGGCAAGCTTTTGTAGGTACTGGCGATTTTGCTCCAGCAGGCGTTGATCGTTGTCACTGCCGTGTTGCATAAACAGGGGGATGTGCTTGCCCGGGGCGATGTTCATCTCGCCGCGTATCGTGCGCACACCGACGATCACGCCCTTCAGCCACTCGATGTCAGAGCTTGCTTGCTCATTAATGTTACTGCCGTCGGCCTGAGGATAGGCGGCCAGCATAATCGTCTCGCCGGTGGCACCAGTAAGGGGTTTAATGCGCTGCCAGATCTCTTCGGTAATAAACGGAATCAGTGGGTGAGCTAAGCGCAGGGTTGCTTCGAGTACGCGAATCAGCGTGCGCCGGGTGCCTTTCTTTTGTGCCGCGCTGGCGTTGTCATCCCAGAGGATGGGTTTGGATAGCTCCAGGTACCAATCGCAGTACTCGTTCCAGAAAAATTCGTAAAACGCTTGAGTGGCCAAATCCAGACGGTAGGTGTCGAGCGCTTCGGTAACGGCTTGTTCGGCTTGCTGTAAGCGGCTGGTAATCCAGCGGTCGGCGAGAGATAACTCATAGTTGCCGCTGTTGTCCTGATCGCAATCTTCGCCCTCTGTGTTCATCAAAACGTAGCGTGTGGCGTTCCACATTTTGTTGCAAAAGTTGCGGTAGCCTTCGACGCGGCCCATATCAAATTTAATGTCGCGGCCGGTTGAGGCCAGCGAGCAAAAGGTCATGCGCAGTGCATCTGTGCCGAACGATTCGATACCATCGGGAAACTCTTTGCGGGTTTGTTTTTCGATTTTTGCGGCGTCTTTGGGGCGCATTAACCCGGTGGTACGTTTTTGCACCAGAGTTTCAAGGTCAATACCGTCGATGATGTCCAGTGGGTCTAGCACGTTGCCCTTGGACTTACTCATTTTTTGCCCTTGGGAGTCGCGCACCAAGCCATGCACGTACACGGTTTTAAACGGAATCTGGCTTTGGCCGTCTTCGTCTTTAACCAAGTGCAGAGTCATCATAATCATCCGGGCAACCCAGAAGAAAATAATGTCAAAGCCCGTTACCAATAAATCGGTGGGGTGGAATTTCTTTAGAAACTCTGTTTGCTCGGGCCAGCTAAGGGTCGAGAACGTCCAGAGCCCCGAGCTAAACCAGGTGTCGAGTACGTCGTTGTCTTGCTTGAGCACCACAGAGTCATCCAACTGATGCTTAGCACGTACTTCGGCTTCATCGCGGCCCACGTAGACTTTGCCGGTCTCGTCGTACCAGGCGGGAATACGGTGGCCCCACCACAACTGACGCGAGATACACCAATCCTGAATATCGCGCATCCAGGAGAAGTACATGTTTTCGTATTGTTTGGGTACAAACTGAATGTCGCCATCCTCGACCGCTTTAATGGCCGGTTCGGCGAGAGGCTTGGTGCTAACGTACCACTGATCGGTCAGCCACGGCTCAATCACTACGCCTGAGCGATCTCCACGGGGGACTTTCAGGGCGTGATCGTCTATTTTTTCCAGCAGTCCGGCCGTGTCTAAATCGGCCACAATTTGTTTGCGGGCGACATAGCGATCCATGCCTGCGTAAGCGGCGGGCAGGGTGGTGTCGAGCTGATCGTTGCTGCTGCCATCCATGTTAAAGACTTGGGCGGCGGCAAGAATTGCGGCGCTTTCATCCAATACGTTGATCAGTGCCATACCGTGGCGTTTGCCGACTTCGTAATCGTTAAAGTCGTGTGCTGGGGTGATTTTTACGCAGCCGGTGCCAAATTCACGCTCGACATAATCATCGGCGACAATGGGGATGCGGCGGCCGACTAACGGCAGCTCAATCTCTTTACCGATTAACGACGCATAGCGTTCGTCTTCAGGGTGCACGGCAACGGCGGTATCGCCCAGCATGGTTTCCGGGCGAGTGGTGGCAACCACTAAATAGTTTTTGCCTTCGGCGGTGGTGGCTCCATCGGCGAGCGGGTAGCGCAGATGCCACATAAAGCCTTTTTCGTCGTGATTTTCGACCTCGACATCAGAGATGGCGGTGTGCAGTTTTGGGTCCCAATTAACCAGACGCTTGCCGCGGTAGATCAGGCCGTCATCGTAGAGCCTGACAAAGGCCTCTTTGACCGCGTCCGACAAGCCGTCATCCATGGTAAAGCGCTCGCGCGACCAGTCCAGAGACGAGCCAAGGCGGCGTAATTGACGGGTGATATTGCCGCCTGATTGCTCTTTCCACTGCCAGACTTTCTCTAAGAACTTTTCACGGCCAAGATCGTGACGACTAACACCTTCGGCGGCTAATTGGCGCTCGACCACCATCTGGGTGGCGATACCGGCGTGGTCGGTACCCATTTGCCACAAAGTGTCGTCGCCGCGCATCCGGTGATAGCGAATCATGGCGTCCATCACGGCATTGTTAAAGCCGTGGCCCATGTGTAGGTTGCCAGTGACATTGGGCGGCGGAATCATAATGCTGTAGGCGTTGTCGCCACCCTGGGGTTTAAAATAGCCGCGCTCTTCCCAGGTTTTATACCAACTTTGCTCGATGGCCTGGGGCTGATAGGTTTTATCCATGAATGTCACTGCCTTTGATCGTTGCTGGGCGCCGTTACTGGAGGGCGCGCTTTCGGTCGAAAGGGCGCAATTATAACGGGTTTGGCGTCACAAGTAGAGCGTCGCCGCACGCGTGTTGCTCCCTCTTATGCCGGCACTCTTTATGGCGCTTGATTTCACGCAGTTGATAAGGGAAAGTAAACACAAATTAAAAGCTCAGAGAGGATCTCATGATAAAGCTGGTATTTGCGGGGGATTTGATTACCGGATTTGACCGTCCTCAGGTCGTGGGGCAATTGGCGAAATTGCTCAAGCGCGATGAGGCACAAATTCAGCGCATGCTGTTTAGTGGTAAACCGGTGGTGGTTAAAAGAGTGGCCACCGACGAGGAAGCTTATAAATGGCGCAAAGCGTTTGCCGGGGCCGGGGCGGTTTTGATGGTCTCGGCCGGCACTGAGGAGCCGGCGGGCGATAGCGCTTCACCCACCCCTGAGTCGCAGGCGCTTCAGGGCCGTGAGCGAGCTGACGAAGCCGCCACGCAATCGGATATGACGTTGGCGGAGTCGCTGGAGGAAAATAGCGCCGACACCAACGATAGCGCGGTAACGGGCGCCTATGCCGAAGAGCCGACACTTGCCTCCGAGGCAAGCCGTAGCCCAGGCATTCGCCGGCGCAACAAAGTCTATGTGTTGTTGGGCGCGTTGGTGTTGGTGGCTATTGTACTGTTGGTGTTTGTTTTGTGGCTAACACGCCCCCTGTGGCAGGGGGCGCAGCTCGATGAGCAGCAAGCGCGCTGGGCGGCGGCATTGGCCTCGCCAGATACCTACGCACTGGCGCATATTGATGTTGCACGGGCGGTTACGCTTGAGGCGCTGGCCGGAGACGAGGCCGACTTACCCACGGTGGGTAAGTCGGGAGACGGTATCTGGCCGTCGCTGGAGCGGGCGGGTATTGATCTGCGCGAGCAAGTTTCCCATGCATGGTTGGCGGGTGTCAGTAGCGCTAAACACAGTGGCGGCGTGTTGTTATTAACCGGCTCCTTTGCTCCGCCCAGCATAAAAAGTTGGATGACGGAGCAGTATCAGGTGGTGCGCGAACAAGATGATGGTCTGTTGTTTCAGCAAGTCAGCGAAAACACCTGTGAGCCGGGCCAGACCTTACGTGCCGTGATCGCTGAAGATCGGGTATTAGTGGGCGACCCGGCGAGTATTGAACAGCTGTTAATGCGTTTTGAGCAAAAGTCTCCCGCGAGTCAAAAGCTCGATCGCTGGCGTCAGGTTAGCGCCAACCAGTTGGCCTCACTGGCGGTGTTTGCCCCGGAGAATGTTGGCGCGGCGGCCAGCGGTATGACGGGAATGATGTTAAGGGGCATTGGTGCGGCGGCGCAGCCGGCCGAAGGCGTGTTTATTGACCTGGAGCCCGTGGCGGTGCCGCCGGGTGTCGAACTGCGCACTCAGGTGTTTAGCCAGGACAAAGAGTTTATTAACGCGAGCTATCAGGCTTTTGCTGAGCGAATAAAAGAATGGCGAGAGGATGCCGAGAAAAATTGGCCTGAAGTCGCCAGTTTGTACGATCGTTTGGAGGTGACCCAATCAGATGACAGTGTCGGCGCGACTATGTTTTTTGATCGCCATCTGCAACGTGATATGAGCAATTGGGTAAGCTCTGTTTTTTCGGGGATGTTTTCCACCTCCGGTGAGCCGCCTGCAGAAGAGCGGCTGGAAACAAGCCCGCCGGTCTTTGCCAATGTTGCCGCCGCTCAACCCAAGTCATACGCTGACTACTCTGAATTTAATAATCATTTTGCGCCGGTAGCAGAGGCCGGCCCGTTCGGTATACCGGTGGAATCCCTGTCGCTTACCGACGAACAACAACTGGCATTGGCTTTAAAAGTACAAGGCTATAACTTGCCTAATGCACCTACGCGAGGGGCGGCGGCCACCGTTAATGTTGTAAGCGTTAACAATGCACAGGGCGAGTCTTTGTTGCCCGCGGTTGAGTGCGGCACTGATAAAAACCTTGAACCCGCTGACGTTGGTAGCAGCATGTCGGCTACCGCCTTTATTGATGGCGAACAAGTGCCTTATACCACCACCAGTGGCAGTAAAGAGCTGGTATTAAAAGCCGGCAGCAAGGTCGCCGACATCGCCGTGTTAGAGGGATATATTGATTACCGGCAGGCAACATCGGTTGCGACGGTGGCATTACAGCAACCGCTTGGTGGCAAAGTGCTCGAGCGCGACGGTGTGCGGATTCGCTTTATGGATGCGGGCAAACACTCGCTGCAATATCGCGTCAGTGGCGACGTCGATAAGCTGTTGCACGTTTATGCCATGAATAAAGATGGCAAACCGTTATCTTCTGGCAGCTCCATGTGGGGCGCGGCCTTTTTCGGTGAGGGCCAAAGCGCTTCGGTGGATTACCATGGCGAAATCGCCAGTATCAAAGTGGTGCTGGCCACGGCCCTCGAGCAAAAACGTTATCCGTTTAGAGTAAGCTCGGTGTGGCCGGTAAGCAACGGTACTTTGTTTGGCGCTAAGACATTTCCCGAGGCCAGTGTGGCTGAGGTTAAACGGGCGTTAAACGAGGCCGAGCCCCCGAGTGTTAGTTACGACTGGAACAAGCCGCAACTAGAGACAACCGCTGGGCCCGCAACCCTGGCGTTCCAGCGGCTCGATTTTGATGGCAGCTTTGGTCTGGGTGTCGACTTGGGTGTTTATTTGTCTAACCAGGTGCCGTTGGTCGGGCCATTGGGGGCGGGTGCTGTGCGTCTGATAGATGTGCAAGGCGCCGATAGTACGCCACAGCTTTTGGATAAAACGTCTTTCTTTGCATTTGCCCACGATGGCGGCTACTGGATGAACGGCGAGTATCAGCCAGACGACGAAAAGCCTTGGATTAAGGGTGATGTTACCATTCGCGACCGTGAACTAAAGCTTAGTGCTCTCAGTGCATTGCGTGGTGAGCTGCTGCTGAATGTTGCCGAGGCAATCCAGATCGAGTCGCTGGACTTTGATGTGGGAGCGGTTTGGGAGGATGAAACTCTGCGGGTGCAGGTCACTAAAATGACCGTCGGTGAGCTTATGCTCAGCTATCAGGGCGAGGTAAACCGCTTGGTTGCCGTACGGGCATTACAGGGCGATGAGTTAGTGAGCGATCCGGCCAAAATGCGCAACTGGTTTGGTGAAGAGGCGATTGCGTTATCTATTAAAGGGCAGCCGGATACCCTTGAGCTGCAGGTGGCAGATTCGGTGGTGAGTGAGCGATACCCCTTTGCGCTTGATCTCGCTGAATTCGCCCAGCGCTAAGTTTTTTGTCACTATCTAGTACAATAAAAAGCCGGGCTTTAAGCCCGGCTTTTTATTGTTTAGCTCTGCTGATTAGCTTAGGCGTTAACGTGCAGCTCTTCGTTCAGTTGCACGCTCGACTTGTTGGTCAGACATTCAATGCGGCCGGTCAAAGAGTTGCGGCGAAACAGCAAGTCGGATTTTCCGGCTAAATCGCGGGCTTTGGCGGTATCAACGTCTTTACCGTTGTCATCCAGCACGGCCACTTTAGTGCCGGCGGTGATGTACAGGCCAGACTCTACCGTACAGCGATCGCCCAGCGGAATACCGGTGCCGGCATTGGCGCCCAGCAAACACTCTTTACCCAGACTGATGACGATGTTGCCGCCGCCCGAGAGGGTGCCCATGGTGGAGCTGCCGCCGCCGAGGTCTGAGCCCGAACCGACAAAAACGCCTGCGGAGATACGCCCTTCAATCATACCGGGGCCGTCGGTACCGGCATTAAAGTTCACAAAGCCTTCGTGCATGATGGTGGTGCCTTCGCCCAGGTAGGCGCCTAAGCGCACCCGTGCAGTATGGGCAATGCGCACACCAGCCGGTACCACGTAATTGGTCATTTTGGGGAATTTGTCCACGCAGGCCACATCCAGTAGCTCACCTTTTAAGCGCGCCTCTAACTGCTTGGCTGGCAGCTCGGCCAAGTCAATGGCGCCGGCGTTGGTCCAGGCGACGTTGGGCAGCACACCAAATAAACCGGTCAGGTTGGTGCCGTGAGGTTTCACCAATCGGTGTGACAACAGGTGGAGTTTTAAATAACCCTCGGGCACGTTGGTGGGTGCTTCGTCTGCTGCTAGCAGGGTGGCGACTAACGGGCGCTCGCTACTTGCTAGTGTGTCGGCAATCGCAGCTTGTGCGGTGTCGCCGGCGTCTGCCAATGCTTTACTGAGCGCGCGTGCCTGTTCGGCAGTGAGTGTTAGCGCCTGATTGCCGCCTTCGTAACCCAGGGTGTCAGCAACGGCTGTAGCGGTAGCGTCGCTGGGGGCCAGCAGTGGCGAGGGGTAAAATACCTCCAGCCATTCGCCTTTTTGGTTGTGGGTGCCGACGCCAAGGCCGAGGCTGTAGAGTTTAGTCATGGTTAATCCTGTTTAAAACGTTGTTAAAAATAAAAGAGTGAACTAGCTAAAGAGGGTCGAGTACTGCTCGGCGTTAAAGCCAACCTGGGTTGTCTCCGAGGCTTCCAGCAGCGGACGCTTAATAATCGTTGGGTTTGCCACAATCAGTGCCGGGGCGTTGGACACATCAAAAATATTGAGTTTGTCTTGCTCACTTAAGCCCTTCCAGGTGGTGGAGCGCTTGTTGATGATGGCTTCAAGCCCGGGCTCGGCGATCCAGTCGTTAACTTTGGCTTCGGTTAAACCGTCGGCGCGAAAATCGTGAAACTGGTAGTCGATGCCGTTGTTGTCCAGCCACATTCGCGCTTTTTTAACCGTATCGCAGTTTTTGATGCCGTATAAGGTGGGCTGTGTCATGGCTCGCTCCGCAAAAGGCGCCATAATAACAAATCTGTGGCACCCGTGCTGTTAGGGTTTGTGTACCTGTTTGGGGTGTTTACGGGCCGGGTAACAACTGCGGCAAATACCGCAAACCAACCCATTGCAGCCGCGGGCGCTGCAGTGCTCGCGGCCGTAGTAAATAATTTGTAGGTGCAGTTTATTCCAGCTCTCTTTGGGGAATAGGCGCTTTAGGTCTTTCTCGGTTTGTACAACGTTTTTGCCGTTGGTTAGGCCCCAGCGCTGAGCTAAGCGGTGAATGTGGGTGTCGACCGGAAACGCCGGTACGCCAAAGGCCTGGCTCATTACCACGCTGGCGGTTTTATGGCCTACGCCGGGCAGTGTTTCTAAGGCTGCCATGTCAGCGGGGACCTGGCCGTCAAACTCATCCACTAACCGCTGCGACAATACCGAGATGGCTTTGGACTTTTGCGGTGATAACCCGCACGGGCGAATCACCGCCTTGATATCCTCGACCGGGATTTTGGCCATATCGAAAGGGTTGTCCGCGAGTTGCCATAGCGCCGGGGTAATCTGGTTAACCCGGGCGTCAGTGCACTGAGCCGAGAGCAGCACCGCCACCAATAAGCTGTAGGCATCAAAGTGATCCAGCGGGATGGGCGTTTCGGGGTAGAGCTCATCCAGAGTTTGCTGAATCAGAGCTACCCGCTCGGCTTTTTTTAAATTACTGGGGGGCTCTATCGCGGTCATGGCTTACAGGCTCGCGACAAACTGACGAATGCGGTGCGCGGCCTCGACGCACTCGGCTTCAGTGGCTACCAGCGCCATGCGCACATAGTCTTCTGCGGGGTTGCCAGCGTTTGTGTCGCGGGCCAGATAAGCACCAGGCAGTACGGTAATGTTTTGCTCGGCGTACAGTCGGCGGGCAAATTCTTCGCCCTTCATTGGCAGTTTGGGCCAAAGATAAAAGCCTGCTTCAGGGCGCGTTACCTCCAGGCAGCCATCGAGAATATCGAGTACCGCCGTAAACTTTTTGCGGTAAGCGTCGCGGTTAGCCAGTACGTGATCTTCATCTTGCCAGGCGGCGGTGCTGGCAATTTGGCTGGGTACCGCCATGGCGCAGCCGTGATAGGTGCGATACTTAAGAAATTGTCCGAGTATGTCGGCATCACCGGCGACAAAGCCCGAGCGTAAACCCGGCAAGTTAGAGCGTTTTGATAAGCTGTGAAATACAACGCAGCGGCGGTAGTCATTGCGCCCCATATCGCTGCAGGCCTGCAGTAAGCCGGCCGGCGCCTGATCTTCATGTTGGTACAGCTCGCTGTAGCACTCATCAGAGGCAATAACAAAGTCGTAACGATCGGCGAGCTGAATCAGTTGCTGAAACTGTGCCGAGCTCATGACAGCGCCCGTCGGGTTGCCGGGCGAGCAGAGGTACAAAAGCTGGCAGCGCTGCCAGATATCGACCGGTACATTGGCATAGTCGGGAATAAAGTTGTTTTCGGCAGTACAGTTTAAAAAGTGTGGCTCGGCACCGGCGAGTAACGCGGCCCCCTCATAAATTTGATAGAAAGGGTTGGGGCATACCACTAAGGGTTTGTCGGCAGAGCGGTTAATGACTGCCTGGGCAAATGCAAACAGGGCTTCACGTGTGCCATTTACTGGCAACACTTGAGTTTCCGGGTCTAGCTTGTGGCACAGCGCAAAGCGCTGGTCGGCCCAGTGGGCGATAGCCGTGCGCAGTTCCGGCAGGCCTTTGGTGGCCGGGTAGTTGCCCAGGCGGTCGAGGTTGTTGCTCAGCTCGCGTAAAACAAACGCCGGTGGCAGATGTTTTGGCTCGCCGATGGAGAGGGCAATGTGGGACAGCCCGGCGGGGGGCGTAATACCGGCTTTAAGCGCTGCGAGTTTTTCAAAGGGATACGGGTGTAGCTGTTGTAAGTCGTTATTCATGTGAAGTCGTCAATGCGGTTATTGGGCAGCGCCCATGGGGGCGCTGGAACAATGTTATAAAAACGCCCGTTAAAAACCCGCTGCCCGGTCTACGCGGTCGTCCAGCTGGCGGCAAATTTCATCTTGCAGGCGCTGGCACAGCGTTGGGTCGGACAAAGGTTGGCCGTTGTTGTCGGTAATGTAAAAAATATCTTCGACCCGCTCACCCAGGGTGGCGATTTTGGCGTTTTGCAGGTGCAGCTCAAAGTCGATAAAGATGCGCCCTATGCAGGCCAGTAAGCCCGGCCGGTCGGGGCTGATAACTTCTAGCAGAGTGTAACCGCTGAGCATGTCGTTGCGGATGCTGGTACGGGTTGGCAGTGAGAAGTGCTTTAGCCGACGCGGTGTGCGGCGCGTGCTTAAGTTGCGGCTGCTGTCGGTGGCGGTAAGCTCTTCGTGCAGCGAATCGTAAATGCGCTGTAGAACTTTGGCATCGGTACCCAGTGGCTCGCCATCTTGATTGAGCACAAAAAATGTATCGAGTGTGTAGCCGGATTTAGAGTTGTAAATCCGTGCGTCTTGCACGCTTAAGTTAATGGCATCTAAAACGGTAACGACGCCGGCAAATACGTTGTCGCGCCCTTTGCTGCGCACAAAAATTTGCGTTGCACCCTCGAGCTCCCGGCTGGAGGTTTCCTGAATCAAAATCAGTGGGCCGTCGTTATCCTTGTGCTGTAAAATTGCCTCGGTATGCCACGCAATATCCTGATGTGATTCGCGCAAAAAATATTCATCGTCAACATCCTCCCACACCTGCAGGCACTGCTCGGTGCTAATGTGATGACGATTAAGGCGGCTGATGGCCGCTTGCTGGGTTTCTTCAATCCAGTCTTGCTTATCAATATTGTTTTCTAGCCCGCGGCGCAGGGCGCGCTTGGTTTCCAGATAAAGGGTGCGCATCAAGCTGGCGCGCCAGGTGTTCCACAGGTCTGGGTTGGTGGCGTTAATGTCGGCCACAGTCAGTGCGTAAAGGTGATCGAGGTGGATCTGGTCGCCGACAATTAAAGCAAAACTATGGATGACATCCGGGTCGGAGATGTCTTGTTTTTGCGATACTGCTGACATGAGTAGATGCTTCTCTACCAGCCAGCTCATCAGCCGGGTTTCTCGCGGTGATAAATTATGACTTGATGCGAAGGCTTCGGCGTCTACCGCACCTAGTGTGGAGTGGTCACCTCCGCGGCCTTTGGCGATGTCGTGATAGAGGCCGGCGAGCAAAATAATTTCAACTTTGGGTAAGCGGCGCATAACGTGCCAGGCAACGGGGAAGTCCTCTTTCGCCTGGGGCTGCAAAAAGTTGCAGAGGTTTTGAATCAGCAACAGGGTGTGGGCATCCACGGTATAGATGTGGAATAAGTCGTGCTGCATTTGCCCGGTAACGCGGCCAAACTCGGGTAAATACAGCCCGAGAATACCGTAGCGCGACATGCGCTTTAATTCGTCAACCAGTTGCGCCGGGTAGGTAAAAAGCTGCAAGAAGAGTTGGTTGTTAACCGGGTCTTCGCGAAAACTGTCATCGATTAGGTGCCGGCTTTCGCGCATCAGTCGAATCGTAGAGGCGCGCACACCCTTAATGTCCGGGTTTTGCGCCATAAGTACAAAGATTTCGAGTAGCGCCGAGGGTGACTCCTCAAACACATAAATGTGCGCCACTTCGATATAGTCGTCGCGCCGCTGAAACCGCTCGTTGATAGGCGTAACGGTTTTTTTAACGCCGCGCTGTAAAATTGCCTCGTATAAAAACTGCAGCAGCACATCGTTAAGTTCACGTAGTGACATTACCAACCGGTAATACTTATGCATAAACTGCTCGACGCCCAGACGCTCGTCGGTGTCTTTGTAGCCAAACAATTTGGCAAGCTCACGCTGGTGGTCAAACAGTAGGCGTTCTTCCGGACGCTTGGCTACCATGTGCAGGCCATAGCGCACCCGCCATAAAAATTCTTCGCCGTTTTGCAGTAAAGAGAATTCCTCTTCGGTAAAAAAGCCTTTGCCTTCGAGCTGCTTAAGTGTGCGCACTTCAAAAAAGCGTTTGGCAACCCAGGAGATCATCTGAATGTCCCGCAGGCCGCCGGGGGCATTTTTTAAATTGGGCTCGAGGTTGTATTCGCTGTTTTTGTATTTCTCGTGGCGCAGGTTTTGCTCTTCGTATTTGGCTTTAAAAAAGTCATCGGCCGGCCACATTTTGTCTGGAGCGGTTAGCTCCAGCAGGTGAGCCCGCAGAGTAGGGTCGCCCACCAGAGTGCGCGACTCCATTAAGTTAGTGGCAACGGTAATGTCATCGCCGGCTATGTCCACGCATTGTTTGACGGTGCGAACGCTGTGGCCGATCTCCAGGCCAATATCCCACAGCAATGTCAAAAACCGTTCGAGGTTGTCCTGGCAGTTATCGATCAGCCCCTCTTCGAGCAGGATCAGTAAGTCGATGTCCGAGTGCGGGTGCAGCTCGCAGCGCCCGTAGCCGCCCACAGCCTCAAGGCTGATACCTTCGGGCCAGTCAAACTGATACCAGGCGTAGTGCAGCAAACAGTCGACAAACAGCGCCCGCTCATGGACCAGCGCACGAATGTCTTCACCCTCGCAAAAGCGCACGTCAAACTGTGCGTTAGCCGCGGTGATGGCGTCTTTAAACACAGTAATGGGCGGTTGCTCGCTTAGCGCTTTGCGAAACCGGCTCTGATCAAAAAAGAACAGCGGGCGGGTAAAGTAGGGCGTCTGTGCACTGATCATGGCTTAAAAGGGTTCCTCGGTGCGTTTGGTCAAAACCTCGACACCGTCAGCGGTTACGGCCAGGGTGTGTTCCCATTGCGCCGATAGGCGGCCGTCTTTGGTCTCTACCGTCCAACCGTCGCGCTTAAGCTTGGTTTGCGCTTTACCGGCGTTAATCATGGGCTCGATCGTGAAAGTCATGCCTTCTTTGAGCTCCATACCGGTGCCGGGGCGGCCGTAGTGCAAAACCTGGGGCTCTTCGTGGAATACCGTGCCAATGCCGTGGCCACAGTACTCGCGCACCACCGAGTAGTAGTTGGACTCTGCGTGTTTTTGGATGACCGCGCCAATATCGCCCAGCCGGCAGCCGGGTTTTACCAGCTCGATGCCTTTATAGAGGCATTCTTGGGTGATCTCCACCAGCCGCTTGGCGTGGGGGGCAACTTCACCCACAAAGTACATCTTGCTGGTGTCGCCATGATAACCGTCGTAGATTACGGTGACGTCGATATTGATGATGTCGCCGTTTTTTAGCACTTTTTTCTCGGAGGGGATGCCGTGACAGATAACATGGTTTACCGAGGTGCATACCGACTTGGGGAAGCCGCGGTAGTCGAGGCAGGCCGGAATGGCTTTTTGCACGTCGACGATATGATCGTGGCAGAGCTTGTCGAGTTCGGCGGTCGTGACGCCTGGCACCACGTGTGGCTCGATCATCTCGAGTACTTCGGCCGCCATACGGCCGGCAACACGCATTTTCTCGATATCTTCGGGAGTTTTAATAGATACGCTCATGGTTTCTCACTTTGGACTGCTCGCGCTCCGCTGAGCGCGCTTTTACGGTAGTGGCTAGTTTACCCGATCAGCGCCACAGACTACAGTCCACGGGCTCTGCTGATTCTTGGGGTTGTCGGCACTGTCTGCTACACGGCTTTTGGGTGGGGTTGAATCGGCGGCCGGTTTGTCACCTAAAAGGGGTAAAAACTTCCCTTTGGCTTGATCTTATGGTATAAAGCGCGCCGTTCGAGCGAACTCTGGCAGCAAGTCAGGCTGGTACGAGCGAATAAACCTTAACGTCACACATATACCGACACGTACAGCCTGGGTGCCCAATGGGTTGGCTGGCGGGGTATATGGAGGCCTAACCCGATACAACAGGAATACGATTATGCCTACAGTTAGCATGCGCGAAATGCTGCAAGCGGGTGTCCATTTCGGTCACCAAACCCGTTACTGGAACCCCAAAATGGGCCGCTACATCTTCGGCGCCCGCAACAAAATTCATATCATTAACCTGGAGCACACTGTTCCGGCGTTTAATGAGACTCTTGACCTGGTTAAGCAATTAACCTCGCAAAAGAAGCAAATCATGTTTGTTGGCACCAAGCGCGCCGCTCAAAAGATCGTTAAAGAGCAGGCTGAGCGTGTTGGTATGCCCTTTGTTAGCCACCGCTGGTTGGGCGGTATGCTGACTAACTACAAAACCATTCGTGCTTCTATCCGCCGTTACCGCGAGCTCGAAGCTCAGTCTCAGGACGGTACCTTCGAGAAGCTGACCAAGAAAGAAGCGCTGATGCGCACCCGCGATATGGAGAAGCTTGAGCGCTCTATCGGCGGTATTAAAGATATGGGCGGCTTGCCTGATGCGCTGTTTGTGGTTGACGTTGATCACGAGCGTATTGCTGTTGCCGAAGCCAACAAGCTGGGTATTCCGGTTATTGGTGTGGTAGATACCAACTCAAACCCAGATGGCATCGATTACGTCATTCCGGGTAACGACGACGCCATTCGCGCCGTTCGTCTGTACGTGACTGCTATTGCGGATGCCTGCGCCGAAGGCGCTGCCTCTGCACAAGAAGTACCGAACAAAGACGAGTATGTTGCTGCTGAGGGCGAGGCTGCTGCGGAGTAATTCTGCCGCCTAGTTGTCATCTGTAACAGATACAGTAAGACGTAAAAGGGGTGGGCCGCTAAGGCTGCGCCCCTTTTTTCCAACGGATTTAAAGAGAGGATAGATACATGGCAGCTGTCTCTGCTTCAATGGTTAAAGAACTGCGTGATCGTACCGGTCTTGGCATGATGGAGTGTAAGCGCGCTCTGGCCGAGGTTGATGGTGATATCGATCTGGCAATTGAGAATCTGCGTAAGGCCAGTGGCCTTAAAGCATCGAAAAAAGCCGGCCGTACCGCCGCTGATGGTGTTGTGCTGGCCAAAGTGGCTGACGACAACAGCTACGCGGTAGTGGTTGAAGTGAACAGTGAAACCGACTTTGCAGCGCGCGATGACGGCTTTCTTGGCTTTGCTCGCACTGTGTTGGATAAGGCGTTTGCCGACAAGCAAAGCGATGTTGCCGCATTGATGGCCGGTGAGCTGGAAGAAGCCCGTGAAGCGTTGGTTCAGAAAATCGGTGAAAACATCGGTGTGCGTCGTGTGACCGTTGTTGAGGGTGGCTTGGTAGACATCTACATCCACTCAAACAACCGTATTGCGACTATCGTTAAGCTCGACGGCGGCAATGCCGAGTTGGCGCGTGATGTTGCTATGCACGTGGCCGCTGTTAACCCGCAAGTGGTTAAGCCAGAAGATATGCCAGCGGATATCGTCGAGAAAGAAAAAGACATCATCAAGGCGCAGCCCGATATGGAAGGCAAGCCTGCTGAGATCGTTGAAAAAATGACCATGGGTCGTATCAACAAGTTCTTGAAAGAAGGTAGCCTGAACGAGCAGCCTTTTGTTAAGAACCCTGAGTTGACCGTAGGTAAGCTGGCAAAAGAAGCTGGCGCCACCATCGATAGCTTTGTTCGCTTTGAAGTGGGCGAGGGTATCGAGAAAGAAGAGGCGGATTTTGCCGCTGAAGTTGCCGCTCAGGTTGCTGCATCTAAGTCGTAAGTCCCTCATCTTGCGCATAAAAAAGGAGGTCGGATGTCCATCCGGCCTCCTTTTGTTGTAAACTGCCCCCCGTTTTTGACCTTCTTCAGCCTTGCGGAGACCCACCCATGCCAAATCCTCGGGATAAAAAGTACAAGCGTATATTGCTCAAACTGAGCGGTGAAGAGCTGATGGGTGAAGTCGGTTTTGGTATCGACCCTAAAGTGCTCGACAAGATGGCCCTTGAAATCGGCCAGCTGGTGGGTATTGGTGTTCAGGTAGGCTTGGTGATTGGTGGTGGTAACCTGTTTCGCGGTGCGGCGCTCAGTGCGGCCGGGCTCGACCGGGTGACCGGTGATCACATGGGGATGCTGGCCACCGTAATGAACGCGCTGGCGATGCGCGACGCCCTGGAGCGCTCCAATATTTCCTCGCGGGTGATGTCCGCCATCCCCATGAGCGGTATTGTCGAGCATTACGACCGCCGCCACGCGATTCGCTGCTTAAACGCAGGTGAGGTGGTGATCTTCTCGGCCGGTACCGGCAACCCCTTCTTTACCACCGATTCGGCGGCTTGCTTGCGCGGTATCGAGGTGGAAGCGGATATTGTACTTAAGGCCACTAAGGTGGACGGTGTTTACACCGCCGACCCGATGAAAGACGCCAATGCTACTAAGTACGATCGCCTTACCTACGATTTGGTGCTAGAAAACAAGCTTGGCGTGATGGATTTAACCGCGATTTGCCTGTGTCGGGATCACGACATGCCGGTACGGGTGTTTCGCATGAATAAAAGTGGTGCGCTGCTGAACATTGTGGTGGGCAGCAATGAAGGCACCTTGATTGAAGAGGATACCTCGAATGTTGGATGAGCTAAAAAAAGACGCTGATACGCGTATGCAAAAGGCGCTGGTCGCCATGGGTAATAATTTCAACAAAATTCGTACCGGTCGGGCTCACCCGAGCTTGCTCGATGGCATTATGGTGTCTTATTACGGTGTAGAGACGCCTTTGGCCCAAGTGGCCAACGTGAACGTGGAAGACGCCCGCACCTTGTCGATCAAGCCCTGGGAGAAGCCCATGGTACCCGAGATCGAGAAAGCCATTATGAAGTCCAACCTGGGACTTAACCCGTCGACTTCCGGGGACAATATTCGTATCCCCTTGCCGGCGCTGACTGAAGAGACCCGTAAGGGCTACATCAAGCAGGCGCGTGCCGAGGCCGAGAATGGCCGGGTATCGATCCGCAACGTTCGTCGCGATGTATTGTCTGACGTAAAAGCGCTGTTAAAAGACAAAGAAATCAGTGAAGACGAAGATCGTCGCACTCAGGATGAAGTGCAAAAAATCACCGATAAGTATATTGCTGAAGTCGATAAAGTTTTGGCTCAGAAAGAAGAGGAATTGATGACCGTATAAGGTCATCGACCGTGCCCGCCCGGCGCAGGCGGGCATTTGAAACAGTAATGTCGGGCTATGCCCATTGGCCCAGGAGAGTTGTGTGACCGGCAGTTGTTTACGTCATATCGCCATTATCATGGATGGCAATAATCGCTGGGCCAAACAGCGAAACCTCGCTGGAATCTCAGGACACAAAGAAGGTGTAGAGCGCATCCGCGATGTGATGTCGGCTTGTCAGTCGCTCGGCGTAGAGGTTCTTACACTGTTTGCCTTTAGCAGCGAAAACTGGAAGCGTCCGGCCCGCGAGGTGGAGGCGCTGATGTCGTTGTTTCAGCTGTACCTAAAAAAAGAGGCTCGCGCGCTTAAGAAAAAAGGCGTGCGTCTGAAGGTTGTGGGCAATCGCAGTAACTTTAGCGCCTCTCTCAACCGCGCTATTGCCAGTGCCGAATCCCTTACGGCGGATACCGAGGCCAAAACCACATTGGTTATTGCGGCCGATTACGGTGGCCACTGGGATATTGCCGATACCGCAGCGCGGTTGGCCAGCAAAGTTGCCGCCGGCGACATGGCGGCGGCGGATATCAACGAAGAAAGCTTTGGTCGCGCTACCTGCCTGGGAGATTTGCCGCCGCTGGACCTGTTGATTCGCACCGGTGGGGAGCACCGCATTAGCAACTTTATCCTCTGGCAGGCGGCCTACGCCGAGCTGTATTTTACCCCTGTGCTCTGGCCTGATTTTAACGCCGATGCCCTCACCGGGGCGGCCAACGACTTTTATTCGCGCCAGCGCCGCTTTGGCAAAACCTCTGAGCAGTGTGAGTCGCCTTCGAGCTTGACGACAGGGAGTGGCTCTCATGCTTAAGCAGCGTATTTTGACCGCCTGCGTATTGGCCGCAACGTTTCTTGCGGTTTTATTTTTCTTGCCCGCCGGGTTGTTTCCGGCCTTTGTGGCGCTGATCGTGCTGCTGGGCGCCTGGGAGTGGTCCAACTTAAGCGGCATTACGGCAATGGCTGGTCGCCTTGCTTATTTGCTGCTGCAGGCTGCGGCATTGTTATTGGCAGCCCTGTACGTGGGCATTGTCGAGCTGGGCAGCCCGATTGAGCCCACGTTGGCGCAGTCGGTTGATGATCGTTTCTCTCACTTGCTTTTGGCCGGCTGTACCTGGTGGGCGGTGGCTTTGCTGTGGGTGCAGGGTTATCCCAGCAGTAGTTTGCTCTGGGGGCGGCGGTCGCTGCGTGCACTGATGGGCTTTTTTGTGTTGGTGCCCGCCTGGATTGGGTTTAGTTATGTGCGCTTGCAAGACAACGGCGCCTGGCTGGTGTTGATGATTGTCGCCGTCGTGGCCGCCGCCGATATCGGCGGTTATTTTGTCGGTAAGCGCTTTGGCAAGCGCAAGCTGGCCCCCGCGGTCAGCCCCGGTAAAACCTGGGAGGGTTTTTTGGGGGGGATTGGCGCCAATATTTTGTTCGCTCTGGTGCTTTGGCTGACGACAGAGAATGCGCTGTTGGCGGTGTTAGCGCTGGTGGTGCCGACCTCGTTGGTCTCCGTGCTGGGCGATTTGCTCGAGAGTATGGTTAAGCGTGAGCGCGGCATTAAAGACAGCAGTGCTCTGCTGCCAGGTCATGGCGGCGTGCTGGATCGGGTGGATAGCTTGACGGCCGCTGCGCCGGTTTTTGCGCTGGTGCTGGCGCTGTCGCAAAGTTCCTTTGGGTAGGGTTATGGAGCAAATTACAGTACTGGGCGCGACCGGCTCTATCGGTGTCAGTACGCTGGATGTGCTGGCCCGCCATCGCGACCGCTATCAGGTTTATGCGTTAACCGCCAATAACCGCTGGCAGCTTTTGGCCGAGCAAGTGCTGGAGCATCGGCCTCGCTACGCTGTGCTGACTGATGTCGCTGCGGCAGAGGCCTTGCGTCAGGCGCTGGCTAACACCGACGCTGCGACCGAGGTGCTCGCCGGCGAGCAGGCTTTAACAGAAGTAGCTGGTGCCGCCTGCGTCGATACCGTTATGGCGGCTATTGTCGGCGCGGCGGGGTTGCTGCCGAGCTTTGCGGCCGTGGAGGCGGGCAAGAAGGTGTTGCTGGCCAATAAAGAAGTGCTGGTGATGGCCGGCGGCCTGTTTATGGCTGAGGCACGGCGATCTGGCGCGGAAATCTTACCTATCGACAGCGAGCACAATGCAATTTTTCAGTGCTTGCCACTGCAAAAAGCACTGGCAGCTGGCTGTGAGCTTGACAGCCTTGGGGTGCGCAAAATTTTACTGACCGCCTCCGGTGGCCCGTTTCGCGATACGGCGCTGGCGGATTTAGCCAGAGTCACCCCAGCGCAGGCTTGCGCCCACCCCAACTGGGATATGGGGCAAAAGATTTCAGTGGACTCGGCCACTATGATGAATAAGGGCCTCGAGTTGATTGAAGCCTGCTGGTTGTTTAATTGCTCAGCTGACGATATTGAAGTGCTGATACATCCGCAGAGTGTGATTCACTCGATGGTGGAGTATGTGGATGGCTCGGTACTGGCGCAGCTCGGTAACCCGGATATGCGCACGCCCATCGCCCACGCACTGGCCTGGCCGGAGCGGGTGGCTTCGGGGGTGGCCCCACTGGATATGGTGGCGGCCGCTCGGTTAGACTTTAGCGCCCCGGATTATGAGCGGTTTCCCTGTTTGCAGTTGGCACAACAAGCGGCCAGTATGGGGCAGACGGCGCCGGCGGTGCTTAATGCGGCCAATGAAGTGGCCGTTGCGGCTTTTTTGCAGGGCGAACTCGCCTTTACCGATATAGCCGAAGTTAATAAGCGAGTTTTGCTGGCCGCGGAATTAACTGAACCGGTAGATTTGGACGTTGTCCAACTCGCCGATACAAAAGCTCGCCAGCACGCTCAGCGCCTTATCGTTGCAGGGCTTTCGTGAGTTATAAGAGGTAGTAGTGGGAATATTACAGATCGTATTCTGGTTTTTTGTCGCCATTATCGTGCTGGTGACGATTCATGAGTTTGGCCACTTTTATGTGGCCAGGCGCTGTGGCGTCAAGGTACTGCGTTTTTCGGTGGGCTTTGGCAAGGTGTTGCTGCGTCGCTACGATAAGTCCGGCACCGAGTATGCTCTCTCGGCAATCCCGCTGGGTGGCTACGTTAAAATGCTCGACGAGCGCGAGGGTAAAGTCGACCCGGCCGAACTCGATCGTGCGTTTAACCGTCAAAGTGTGGCCAAGCGTATCGCCATTGTCGTGGCGGGCCCGGCGGCCAACTTTATTCTCGCTATTTTAATCTTCTGGGCGCTGCTGGTATCCAGTGGCGAGCGCGGTATTGCGCCGGTTATCGGGTCGGTAACACCGGGTTCGGTCGCCGCGGCGGCTAATCTGGAGCCGGGGCAAGAAATTATTGCGGTGGATGGTGTCGCTACCACATCTTGGCAGGATGTTCAGCAGCAGCTGTTGCGCCGCCTGGGCGAGAGTGGCCCGTTAACCTTTACCACGCGTTATTTAGATTCCAGCCTGCGTTATCAATCCGAGGTTGAGCTCGACGGCTGGCTGCGAGGTGTGGCCGAGCCTGAGCCCTTATCCGGGTTAGGGGTAAAGCCCTTTTTGCCGACTATCGATGCTGTGGCGGCCGATATAACCCCAGGCAGCCCGGCGGAGCAGGCGGGCTTAATGTCGGGCGACAAAATTGTAGCGGCTAATGATCAGGCGATTGCGGGTGCTCGTGAGTGGATCGAGTTCGTTAAGGCGCGCCCCGGGCAGAGCATTGAGGTGTTGGTGGAGCGCGGCGGTGAGTCTGTGGCATTAACCATGACGCCTGCCACCGTCACCGAGGGCGGCGAGAGTTTTGGTCGTGTCGGTATGGCTATCGCGCCGGGGGAGTGGCCCAAAGATATGATCCGCACCCGGGATTATTCTCTGGTCAGCGGATTTGTCGCCGGTGTGGACAAAACCTGGGAAACTTCTGCCTTTGTGCTGTTGTCCGTTAAGAAGCTGATTTTTGGGGAAATTTCGACAAAAAACTTGAGTGGAGCAATCACCATTGCTAAGGTTGCGGGTTCTGAGGCTGAAAATGGCTGGCGCAGCTTTCTCGGGTTTTTGGCACTGCTTAGTGTGTCCCTCGGGGTCTTCAACTTACTGCCGATACCCGTGCTCGATGGCGGCCATTTAATGTACTACATGGTGGAGCTCGTCAAGGGCAGTCCGGTGCCAGAAAAGGTACAGGCGGTGGGCTATCAGCTGGGGCTGGTCATGGTCATAGGCCTGACAATACTCGCGCTCTATAATGACATCATGAGGCTCTAATCCAGTAAGGATACCGGTGGCCATCGGGATAAACCCGAAGGCAGGTAGGCGTTGTGTTTGTACTAACTCATAATCCAAAAATAGAACGAATTATATGATGCAAGTTTCCATTCGATTATTCGGCCTGCTGTTGGCGGTGTGCTTTTCAGTTGCGGTACACGCCCAAACCTTCCGGGTCAATGATATACGTGTCGAGGGCTTGCAACGGGTCTCTGCCGGTACCGTGTTTAGTGCTTTGCCGATTAGGGTTGGTGACACCCTGTCATCGGTCGATTTGCAAAATGCCACCCGGGAGCTGTTTAAAGTCGGCTTGTTTACCGATGTATCGATTGGCCGCGATGGCGATGTCTTAGTGTTAATGGTTAAAGAGCGCCCGGCGATTAACGAAATCACCATTGAAGGCAACAAGGTTATTAAAACCGAGCAGTTAATGGAGAGCCTGACCGACAACGGTTTGTCGGAAGGGCAAATTTATCAAAGCGCGACCCTCAACGGCATTAGTCAGGCGCTGGAGCGTGAGTATATTGGCCAGGGCCGCTATGGCGCCTCGGTTGATATTGAAGTGGAAGATCTGCCGCGCAACCAGGTTAAGGTGCTTATTACCATTGATGAAGGTGAGACGGCGCGCATTAAAAAAATTAACGTGGTTGGCAATAAAGCCTTTGATAACGAGACCTTGCTCGATCTTTTTGAGTTGCAAACCACAGGTTGGTTGTCGTGGATTACCGGCGACGATAAATACAACCGCGAAAAACTAACGGGCGATATTGAACGGGTTGAATCTTATTACCTTGACCGTGGTTATTTAGGTTTTAATCTCGACTCTACGCAAGTGTCTTTAAGCCCGGACAAATCTCAGGTATTTATTACCCTTAACGTTATAGAGGGTGATGTCTATAAAGTCAGTGAAATTGATCTGGCTGGTGACCCGGCGATTGCCGAGCAGTATATTCGCCGCTTAATCTTGCTGCGCGAGGGGCAGACCTTTTCGCAAACCTTAATGACGACCACCTCTGAATATATTACCAATCGCTTAGGTAACGAGGGTTATACCTTTGCCGAGGTTGAAGGTATCCCAGAGCGCAACGAAGAAGATAAAACCGTAAAAGTTACCTTCTTTATCGATCCGAAAAAACGCGCCTATGTTCGCCGCATTAACTTCCGTGGCAATACCAGCACCAAAGATAATGTGTTGCGCCGCGAGATGCGGCAAATGGAGGGTGGTTCTGCCTCAACTGCTCAAATCGAGCACTCTAAGGTTCGCCTTGAGCGGCTTGGCTTCTTTAAAGAGGTAACGGTTGATACAGTCGAAGTGCCAGGCGTTGCCGATCAGGTAGACGTTGACTTTACCGTAGAAGAGCAGCCCTCGGGCAGCATGGGCTTGCAGGTGGGTTATGCGCAGTATTCCGGTTTACTGCTGTCGGGTAATATTCAGCAAAACAACTGGTTTGGTACCGGTAAACAGGTGGGGATCTCCGCCAGCCACTCTAAGTACCAAACTGCTTACAGCTTTAACTATAACGATCCGTACTTTACGCCCGACGGTGTCAGCCGCGGCTTTGATGTGTTTTATCAAAGCAGCGATTATGGCCAGATTAACGTCGCGGGCTATAGCACGGACGTATTTGGCGGCAATGTGAGCTTTGGTTACCCGATCTCGGATGTTGAGCGCTTAAACTTTAGTGTTGGCTTTCGTAACCTAACGGTTAAGCCCAGCTCATATTCGGTGCGCGAGATCTTGCGAACGCCGCTTTACGGCGACAACGCCGAATATATTACCCAGAGCGATTATTTAGACTTACTTGAGCAAACGACTCTGGCCAATCTCGGGGTGGTCGACGACTTCCCGGTCAATAACTATGAAACGTACCCGGTTCCCTCGGACGAGAACGATGTCAATCTGATTAAAGGTGAACCCGGCTTTTTGGATGTGCACGGCACTGAGTTTCACGACTTTGTGACCAATGTCGCCTGGGCTAAATCGACACTAAACCGCGGTATTCTGGCCACCCGGGGTGCCTCGCAGCGCCTGGGAGTAGAAATGGCGCTACCGGGCGGCGATTTGGAGTACTACAAAGTTACCTATGATGCGCAGATGTTTCAGCCGCTTACCCGTAACCTGACGTTGCGCCTGCGTACCAGCCTGGGATATGCCGACTCCTACGGTAAAACAGAAGAGCTGCCCTTTTTTGAGCATTACTACGCCGGTGGGTTTGGCTCGGTGCGTGGGTTTGAGCGAAACAGCCTGGGGCCGAGGGCGACACCACCTGAGAGCCCTTATACTGTCAGCACTGTTTGGGATGATCTGAATGGTGACGGGATTGTTGATGGCGGAGAAACCGGGCAGCCGGTGTACGTTCTGTGTGAAGATCCGGAGCTTGGGGTAGCGGGGCAAGCCACCACGTGTCGCCCAGGCCAGCTGATGACCACCCGGAGAAGTGTAGTGACCGACCAGTCTAACTCGTTTGGCGGCAACTTTTTGGTGGAAACTAGTATTGAGCTGTTGTTTCCGCTGCCATTTATCGAAGATCAGCGCTCGTTCCAGACGGCCTTTTTTATCGATGCGGGTAATGTTTTTGATACAAACTGTAGTTCTACCCAATATAACTGTTATGATTTCGCCCTTGATCGCATTAGTTCAGCCGCCGGTATCGGTGTAACCTGGATCTCGAGCTTTGGGCCTTTGACCTTCAGTTTGTCTAAGCCGCTGCATAAAAACGAGTTTGACCGCGAAGAGAGCTTTCAATTCTCGATGGGTCGCACCTTTTAAACAGTACGCCTTGTGTGGCGTAGAGTGCGGCTTGCCAGCGGGCCCACGATGGGATGAACGGATCATTTAATAGATAAATACGACTACAACTATAGAGGAAAGCGTTGTGAACATTGTGAAGAATTTGCTACTTGCTATGACATTGACTGCCACGGCCGTGACGGCTAGCTCGGCAATGGCTGCTGATAAAGTGGTTGTACTGGATATGCAGGCAGCTATTTTGGGTACCGACCTTGCCAAAAAGAGCATGGACACCCTGCAAAAAAACGCAGAGTTCACCGCCATGCGCGCCAAGCTAGAGAGCTTGGTGGCCGATATTAAAACGCTGCAAGAGAGCGCGGAAAAAGACGGAATGACATGGTCAGAAGACAAGTTGGCCGAGCACCGCAAAAAAATTGAATACTTGCGTGCCGATTACGAGCTGGCGCAAAAGAAGCTACAGGCAGAACAGCAGCAAGTGCTGCAACGCGTGCAGCAAGAGATCGCACCTAAGGTTCGCCCGGTACTTGAGAAGCTTATCGAAGACGAAAAGATTGGCATGATCATCAATGCTCAGTCGGTTTTTCATGCCGATGCTGATCACGATATTACCGCCCAGCTTGTTGAGCGCCTGAATAAATCTCAGTAATTTGTGTGGAAGAGTGAGTGACTAACTACACCCTCCGCCAGCTGGCGGATTACCTCAGTGCTGAGATTGATGAGAGCAATGCCGGTTTAGCAATAACCGGCATTGCTGGTTTGGTTTCGGCTAAAAGTGATCAGATTAGCTTTTTATCCGGTGCGGCCTACCTAAAGTACCTGCCAGATTGTCAGGCTGGCGCGGTCATTTTGCGTGCGAACGATGCCGAACACTATCACGGCGTCTCTCTGATTGTAGAGAACCCCTATTTGGCTTATGCGCGCTTAAGCAAGTTGTTTGATCGCAGCGCCGGCTCTGTTGTGCATTCGGTTCACGAGTCTGCGGTGCTGGCGAGCAATGTACGCCTTGGGGAAAATGTAAGCATAGGTGCCAATGCCGTTGTAGAAAGTGGTGCGGTATTGGGCGATGAGGCAATTATTGGTCCTGGCTGCTACATCGGCGCTGATGTTCAGGTGGGCGCGCGCACACGCATAGCGGCTAATGCCTCGATATATCACGGCGTTGTGATTGGTGACGATTCACTGCTGCACAGTAACTGCGTGATTGGTGCCGACGGGTTTGGCTTTGCCCCCGATAGTGACGGCCGCTGGTGTAAAATCCACCAACTCGGTAGTGTCATCATTGGCGATCGTGTCGAAATTGGTGCCTCTACCACGATCGACCGTGGTGCCTTAGATGATACTGTGATTTGCAATGGCGTAAAAATCGATGATCAGGTGCATATCGCGCACAATTGCCGTATTGGTGAAAATACCGCGATTGCGGCCAATTGTGGCTTGGCTGGTAGCACGATTATAGGCCGTAATTGTACTTTGGCTGGTGCCGTGGGAATCGTTGGGCATTTAGAGGTGACCGACAATGTTCACATTACCGGAATGACCATGGTGACCAAGTCGATCTCCACACCCGGCAGCTACAGCTCGGGTAGTAGTGCTATTGATACCCGTGAGTGGCGAAAAAACGCCGTCCGGTTCAATCAGCTCAATGACATCGCCTCCAGACTTAAAGCCCTGGAAAACGACCGTAATAAGTAAGCTTGCCTTAGTGGCGGCAAATTTTTGTCGCCTTTAGGTGAGCTCAACCTGCGTATTAGTGCTAATAAGGCCACATAAAAATGATGGACGTAAACGAAATTCGACAATACCTTCCGCACCGCTACCCGATGCTTTTGGTGGATCGAGTGGTGGAGTTGGTAGAGGGTGAATCTATTGTCGCCTATAAAAATATCTCCATCAATGAAGATGTTTTTAACGGGCACTTTCCGGATTTTCCGGTTTTCCCGGGTGTGTTGATTCTGGAAGCCCTAGCGCAGGCCTCAGGTGTGCTCGGCTTCAAAACCATGGATAAGAAACCGCAAGACGGCTCTATCTATTTGTTTGCCGGTGTCGATGACGTGCGCTTTAAGCGTCAGGTAATCCCTGGCGACCGGCTGCAACTCGAATCGCAAATTATTTCATCCAAGCGCGGCGTTTGGAAGTTTGCCTGTAAGGCAACCGTTGACGGTGAGCTTGCCGCCTCCGCAACGATTCTGTGCGCTGACCGCAAAGTCTAACCGAGAGGCTTGAATCAGTTGACCTTGATAGCTCCTCAGGCAATTATTCACCCGGATGCGAAACTTGCAGATGATGTAAGGGTGGGACCGTGGACCATTATTGGCCCAGATGTCGAAATTGGGTCTGGCAGCGTCATCGCCTCGCACGTTGTCATCAAAGGGCCGACGCAGATCGGGAAGAACAATCAGATCTTTCAGTTCTCAACCATCGGTGAAGACACCCCCGACCTTAAATACAGAGGTGAGCCCACGCGGCTGGTTATTGGTGATCACAACATCATTCGTGAAGGGGTAACCATTCATCGCGGTACAGTTCAGGATCGCTCTGAAACCACTATCGGTAACCACAACTTAATTATGGCCTATGTTCATATTGGCCACGACAGTGTATTGGGGGATCATTGCATCCTCGTTAATAACACATCCCTGGCCGGGCATGTTGTGGTGGGTGACTGGGCCATTCTCAGCGGCTTCACTCTGGTGCATCAGTTTTGTAACATTGGCGCTCACAGTTTTAGTGGTATGGGCAGCGCTATTGGTAAGGATGTGCCCGCCTATGTGTTGGTCAATGGCGCCCCTGCGGCGGCTAAAAGTATCAATGCTGAGGGGATGCGTCGCCGGGGCTTTAGTAAAGACGAAATTGCCGCGGTGAACCGCGCGTTTAAAATTATTTACCGCCGCGGCCTGACTGTGGATGAGGCTTTGCTGCAGCTGGAGCCGCTGGCCTTAGAGTTTCCCGCAGTACGCCCTATGATTGATTCGCTGAACACCTCAAAGCGCGGCATCGTCCGCTGAGCGGAGCTATGACTCAGACGCTAAAAGTCGGTATTGTGGCCGGAGAGGCTTCAGGCGATATTCTGGGCGCGGGTTTGATTCGCGCGTTAAAGAAACATTATCCGCATATTGAGTTTGCCGGTATCGGTGGGCCGCGAATGCTGGCCGAGGGCTTTCACTCGTTTTTTCCGCAAGACCGGCTGGCGGTGATGGGGCTGATTGAGCCGCTTAAACGCTTGCCAGAGCTGTTGCGTATCCGGCGTTTTTTAATCGATCACTTTAGTGAGCAGCAGCCCGCCGTTTTTATCGGTATCGACTCGCCCGACTTCAACTTAACCCTAGAGCAAAAGCTGCATGAAAACGGCGTAAAAACCGTTCATTATGTTAGCCCATCGGTTTGGGCCTGGCGCCAGGGGCGCATTAAAAAGATTCGCCGCGCCGTCGATTTGATGCTGACACTCTTACCGTTTGAGGCGCAGTTTTACCGCGATCACGGTGTTCCGGTGCAATTTGTCGGACACACTCTGGCGGATGATATTCCGTTGCACACGGACACCGCCGTAGCGCGCAGTCAGCTAATGCTCGATTTGCCCGGCGAGACGCCGGTGGTCGCACTTTTGCCGGGCAGTCGACAGGGAGAGGTTGAGCGGCTTGGCCCGATTTTTTATCAAGCGGCCCGTTTATGTTTAAAGCAGCGTCCCGGGCTTAGGTTCGTCTTGCCCGCCGCTAGTGGTCATCGCTACCGGCAAATTCACCAGCAACTGAGCGAATACAGTGATTTGCCCGTAACTCTGGTGCAGGGTAAATCTCACGAGGTGATGGCGGCGGCCGATGTGGTTGTGTTGGCATCCGGCACGACGGCACTCGAGGCGATGCTGCTGAAAAAACCAATGGTGGTTAGTTATAAAATGGGCTGGCTGTCCTACCAAATTATCTCCGCCATGTTGCGGGTGCCCTATGTCTCACTGCCTAATTTATTGGCGGGAGAAGAGCTGGTGCCAGAGCTTATTCAGGGTGACGCAACCGCCGAGGGGATTGCAACGCAGGTGCTAGCGTATTTTGATCAGCCGGATGAGGTTGCAACACTGAAAGAGCGTTTTTTACAGTTGCATGAGACGCTGCGTTGTAACGCCAGTGCGGCAGCCGCGAATGCCGTGGTTAACCTTATCGATGGCGTAGCGTTAGACGTGCCCGCGCAAGACTAAAGCCATCTATCTGGCAAGTGTCATTATCTGGAGTAAATTATGGAGCCGTTTGTCTCTTGCTATAAAGGGAACTTAGGTGCCGGTGTCGATGAAGTGGGGCGTGGCCCCTTGGCCGGTGATGTAGTCGCGGCAGCGGTTATTCTCGATCCGGGCAACCCTATCGACGGGCTAAACGACTCCAAAAAACTGACGGAAAAACGCCGACTTTACCTTTTTGATCTTATTAAAGAACAAGCACTAAGCTATTGCATCGCCCGAGCCAGTGTTGCCGAGATCGACTCTATCAATATATTGCAGGCGAGCTTGCTGGCAATGCAGCGCGCGGTTGACGGTTTATCGGTAACGCCAGAGCATGTGTGGGTGGATGGCAATAAAATACCTCGCTGGGAGTACAGTGCCGAGGCCGTGGTAAAAGGGGATAGTCGGGTAGCCGCCATAAGTGCCGCCTCTATTTTAGCTAAGGTTACTCGCGATGCCGAGATGGTTGCGTTTGACAAAATCTATCCCGGTTACGGCTTTGCCGGGCACAAAGGGTATCCCACCAAAGTGCATATGGCCGCGCTGGCCAAGCTTGGGGTTAGCGATATTCACCGCCGCTCGTTTGCACCGGTTAAGCAGCAACTAGAACAACTGACTATTTTTTAACGGTATCTATGACAGCTCAATTTGTACACCTTCGCCTGCATACCGAGTACTCGCTATCGGATAGCTTGATTCGCATTAAGCCTTTGGCGGCACGCTTGCAAGAGCTTGGTATGCCCGCTTGCGGCGTATCCGATCAGACTAATTTTTACGGTTTGATTAAGTTCTACAAGACTATGCAGGGGCAGGGGGTCAAGCCCATTGTCGGCTGTGATTTTTTAATTAATGGCGCCGACTCGGAAGCCAAGGCCACCTTAATTACTCTGTTGGCCATGGACGATACCGGCTACAAAAATATTATTGCCTTAATCTCGCGCGCTTACCAAAAAGGCCAGCAGCAAGGTGTCGCGTATGTCGAGCGCACCTGGGTCAGCGAATTCTCCGGGGGCGTTATTGCGCTATCCGGCGGGCGTTTGGGTGATGTGGGATTGTCGCTGTTGTCCGGGCGCAACGCACAGGCGCGCACCGAGCTGGCCCATTGGATGAAGGAGTTTCCCGGGCGCTTTTATCTAGAGCTACAGCGCACCGGCCGCGAATACGAAGAGTCCTACTTGCATGCAGCTGTAGCGCTCGCCGACGAAGTGCAGTGCCCAGTGGTGGCCACCAATGACGTGCGCTTTTTGCACCAGGATGACTTTGAGGTGCACGAGGCTCGTGTCTGTATTGCCGAAGGGCGCACGCTGGACGATCCGCGACGCGAGCGACGTTACTCCGAGCAGCAGTATCTGCGCTCAGCTGATGAAATGCAGGAGCTGTTTAGCGACATTCCGGAAGCACTGACAAACTCAGTCGAAATCGCGAAACGCTGTACGGTCAATATCCAGCTGGGCGATTACTTTTTGCCGCAGTACCCGATTTCCGACGGCATGACCGAAAATGAGTTTTTTGAAAAGGTCTGTCTGGAAGGGATGGATCAGCGGCTGGAAAAAATCCTGAATAAGTCGGCGCCGGATTACAGCGAGCGCTATCAGGTTTATCGTGACCGAATGCAGTTTGAGCTGGATATTATTCTGCAAATGGGGTTTCCCGGTTACTTTCTGATCGTAATGGACTTTATCCGCTGGGCCAAAGAAAACGGTATTCCGGTGGGGCCGGGCCGGGGCTCGGGTGCGGGGTCGTTAGTAGCTTACTCGCTGGAAATTACCGACCTCGACCCACTGCAGTACGACTTACTGTTTGAGCGCTTTTTGAACCCGGAGCGGGTATCGATGCCCGACTTTGACGTCGACTTTTGCATGGAGAACCGCGACCGGGTTATCAGTTATGTGGCCGAGGCTTACGGGCGCGAGGCGGTAAGCCAGATTATCACCTTCGGTACCATGGCGGCTAAGGCCGTGGTGCGCGATGTGGCCCGGGTGTTGGGTAAATCCTACGGCCTGGCCGACAAACTCTCGAAAATGATTCCGCCCACGCCGGGCATGACACTGAAGCAGGCGCTCGAAGAAGTTGAGATATTGCGCGAGCTGCTGGAGACGGACGGCGACGCACAAGAAATTTGGGATATGGCGGTTAAGCTTGAGGGCCTAACCCGCAACGTAGGTAAACACGCCGGTGGCGTGGTGATTGCGCCCAACCAGTTAATCGACTTCTCGCCGCTGTACTGCGATGAATCCGGTAAAGGGCTGGTTACTCAATACGATAAAAACGATGTCGAAGATGCCGGCCTGGTAAAGTTTGACTTTCTTGGCTTGCGTACACTCACCATCATCGATTGGGCCATGGAGATGATCAACGCCCAGCGCGCTAAAACCGATCAGCCGGCGCTGGATATCACCACCATCGATCTGGAAGATAAGCCCACTTTTGATCTGCTTAAGCGCGCCGAAACGACCGCGGTGTTTCAGCTAGAGTCGCGCGGGATGAAAGATCTGATTAAGCGCCTCAAGCCAGATAACCTCGAAGACATGATTGCACTGGTGGCACTGTTTCGCCCGGGCCCGCTGGACTCTGGGATGGTGACCGACTTTGTTAACCGTAAGCACGGTAAGGCGCAGGTTGCCTACCCCGATGCCAAGTATCAGCACGAGTGCCTTGAGCCTATTCTAAAGCCCACCTACGGGGTTATTGTTTACCAGGAACAGGTCATGCAGATCGCCCAGGAGCTGGCGGGCTACAGCCTGGGTGGCGCCGATTTGTTGCGGCGGGCGATGGGTAAGAAAAAACCCGAGGAGATGGCCAAGCAGCGCGAGATTTTTGCCGAAGGCGCGAAGGGCAAGGGCATTGACCCGACGCTGGCTATGAAAATCTTTGACTTGGTAGAGAAGTTTGCCGGTTACGGGTTTAACAAGTCCCACTCGGCTGCCTATGCACTGGTGTCTTATCAGACAGCGTGGCTAAAAGCGCATTATCCTGCGCACTTTATGGCCGCGACCATGAGCTCGGACATGGATAAAACCGATAAAGTGGTTACCTTTATCGAAGAGTGTCGCACCATGGGGCTGACGCTACTGCCCCCGGATGTTAATCGCGGCGAGCTTAAATTTACCGTTGATGACGACAACAACGTGATTTACGGCCTGGGTGCGATTAAAGGCTTGGGTGAAGGCCCGGTGGACAGCATTATTCAGGCGCGGGAGGCCGGCGGGCCCTTTAAAGATCTGTTTGATTTTTGCGCCCGCATTGACCCGCGTAAAGTGAATAAGAGGGCGCTAGAGGCCCTGATTCGCTCTGGCGCGGCTGACAACTTGGGCCCCAGCCGAAGTCTCGATCACGATCGGGCGGTTATGTTTGCCGCCATTACCGAGGCGGTTAAAGCCGCCGAGCAGAGCGCTGCAAATGCCAGTGCCGGTATGGTCGATTTATTTGGTGATGTAGTGCCGGCGGCGGCCAGCGCCGAAGATGCGTACCGGGAGTTCTCCCGGGTGCGCCCATGGTCGATGAAAGAGCGTTTAACCGCCGAGAACGAGACCCTGGGGTTGTATCTAACCGGCCACCCGATTGATGAGTACGATCAGGAAATCAATTTTCTGGTGTCGTCCCGGATTGCCAATATCACACCGGATAAAAACACTCAGCGCATTGGCGGCTTGGTGGTGGCGACGCGCACCATGAAAACCAAGCGCGGCGACACCATGGCTTTTATCACGCTGGACGATCGCACCGGGCGCATTGAGATTGCCGTGTTCTCCGATACCTTTAACGAGTGCCGTGAGTTGCTGGTTAAAGATGCGCTGTTGCTGGTGGAAGGGCAGGTGAGTCACGACGAATACAGTAACAGTCTTAAAATGCGGGCCGATGCTGTACGTAATTTGGCCGAAGTGCGGCAAGAAAAAGCCCGTGCGCTCTGTCTGTCGCTCAATGCCGGCGAGCTGGGCGCCAATGCCTCGGCGCGTCTGCGTGAGTGCCTGGAGCCTTACCGCGATGGCAAATGCCCCATTGTGATTGCCTATCAGCGATCGGATGCCCGCTGTCAGCTACGCTTGGGGGCTGAGTGGAGCGTGCGCCCGGAGGATGACTTACTGCAGCAGTTGCGGGATGACTTTGGCGCCGGCAGCGTCCGGCTAGATTACCGCTAACAGCCTGTCAGTGGGGGCCTGGTGCCGGAGCCGGGCTCTGTCCGCCGGATGGCGCTCTGCCGGTGTGCTTGAGCAAAACCTTTAGGGGGCTAATTAAATGGCCCCTATAGTCTCTGATGAAGTTTCTAAGGTGTTAATACGCCAGTGTTTTGAGGTCTAAGCAGTTTTTTTGGCATTTTGCGCGTAATCCGCTGCGCCCCAGCTCGCTGTGCTTAGTTTAGCCGCGTTCAATTTCACCCCGATCCAAAGCCCCTACATCCAAAAAGGGTGAGGCATCCAGCGTCTCGGCGTTCATCATCTCGGCTACCCGCTGGAGTGAAGCGATGATCATGCCTTGCTCCCAATCATTTAAGTTCTTAAAGCGCCGGACAAAATCGTCTTGCAGTGCTGTGGGCGCGCTCTCCAGAATCTTACTACCTTTATGGGTAAGCTGCGGATAAACCTTGCGTTTATCCTGCTGCGAGCGCACCCGGGTAATCAGCTCACGTTTTTCCAACCGGTCCAGCACTGTGGTTACGGTGGCTTGCGACAGACTCATATCGCGGGCGAGCTCGCTGATCGTCATGTCGCCTTTGTTTTGCAGTATCTGCATCAGCAGAAGTTGCGGCCCCGTTACAGAGGCGGTTTTGACCAGTTTCTTTGAGTGCAGGTCGGTGGCGCGAATAACCCGGCGCAGGGATACCAGCACTTCTTCTATTTTATCCATTGCGGTTCTCTGATTGGAAAGCGCGAAATTATAAGCAGCTTTTGCTTCGGGTCCTAATATTTCTGCGTCTATATGATAGTTCGATGCATTTGCCATAGTAGTGCCTCGACTGGTTCGTGTGTCTCTGGACTTACCAAAGTACTTAGTGTACTATACATTAAAACTTAGACCACTAAATATATATTTTTGGCGCAATTGATAGAAATATCGATAAATAAGCCAAAAAAACGAAATAGAGCCTCAGAAGTGATGTTTCGTCATATTTAGCGGGGTATTGTTTACTTTTAATCCTTAGGGAATAAGCATTAGTTATGAATGATTCAGATACGGTTGTATTGCGTCATCCCACAGCATCAGACGGTTATGCCGTTAATCAATTAGTGGCTGCCAACCCGCCGTTAGACCCTAACTCCATCTATTGCAATTTATTGCAGTGCTCGCACTTTGCCGATACTGCCATCGCGGCCTTCAAAGGCGATCAGATGGTTGGGTTTGCCTCTGGCTATGTATTGCCCAATGAGCCCAACGTGCTGTTTGTGTGGCAGATCGTGGTAGATAAGGCCGCGCGGGGCTTAGGTCTGGCGAAAAAGCTGGTGAAAGCACAGCTCGCCAGCGATGCCTGCCAGCAGGTCACTCATATGCACACGACTATTACGCCCGATAACGACGCCTCCTGGGGAGTGTTTAAATCCCTGGCGCGAGATCTGGATGCTGAGTTAACCAGCGGCGTTTACTTTGAAAAAGAACAGCATTTTGGCGGCGTTCACGATGATGAGCACCGCTTAGTGATTGGCCCGTTTAAGCGCTAGTAGCAGCGCTGGTGCGCACCAATAGCTGGCGCACGGCGGTCCACTCATCAATACCCAATGACTTATTTGAGGAAATAGCATGAATATTTTTAACGAAATGGAATCAGAAGTTCAGTCTTACGCACGGTCTTTTCCGGTGGTGTTTAACAAAGCAAAAGATTGCTACCTGTATACCGATTCTGGCGAGCAGTATATTGATTTTCTGTCCGGGGCCGGCTCGTTAAACTACGGCCACAACAATGACAACATTAAGCAGGCGCTGCTCGATTACATCACCGCCGATGGCATTACTCATGGCCTGGATATGCACAGCGATGCCAAACGCAATTTTTTAGAAGTGTTTCGCGATAAGATTTTAGCGCCTCGCGATATGGAGTATGTCGTACAGTTTACCGGCCCAACTGGTACCAATGCGGTAGAAGCGGCGTTAAAAATTGCCCGTAAAATAACCGGGCGTAGCAATATTGTTTCATTTACCAATGGTTTTCACGGCTGTTCACTGGGCGCTGTAGCGGTAACCGGTAACCAGCATCACCGCGGTGGTGCTAACGTTTCTTTATGTGATGTCGATCGCATGCCATTTTGCGGCTACTACGGCCGCGACGTTGATACCGTTAAAATGATGGATAAGTTGCTGTCTGACCCCTCTAGTGGTATCGATAAGCCCGCCGCGATGATCCTGGAAGCGGTACAGGGCGAGGGCGGGCTCAATGTAGCAAGTTACGAGTGGCTGCAGGCGGTCGATAAGCTTTGTAAAAAGCACGGTATTTTGTTGATTTTGGATGATATTCAGGCAGGCTGTGGCCGTACCGGTACGTTCTTTAGCTTTGAGAAAGCCGGTATTAAGCCCGACGTTATTACGCTGTCTAAATCCCTCAGCGCGTATGGCTTGCCGTTTGCCGTAGTGCTGATTAAACCCGATTTGGATCAGTGGGAGCCGGGTGAGCACAATGGTACTTTCCGTGGTAATAATCACGCGTTTGTTACCGCGGCGGCGGCAATCGAACACTACTGGAGCGACAACAAGCTGGAGCTGGCGATACAGGAAAAAGCCGAGCTAGTAACCAAGCGTTTTAAAAAGATTATTGAAACGCACGGCGAGATAACCTTAAGCCTGAAAGGGCGCGGTTTGATGCAGGGCATTGACTGTCGCACCGGCGAGTTGGCCAGTAAAGTGTGTGCTCAGGCGTTTAAAAACGGTGTGGTGATTGAAACCTCGGGTAATCATAGCCAGATTGTTAAGTGCTTTTGCCCACTGACCATTACCACAGAGGCGCTTAATGACGGCCTTGATAAGCTTGAGAATAGCTTTGCCGAAGTGTTTGAGCGTGAGAAGTTAAAAAAAGCTTCTTAACCCTTAACCGGTAAAGAGCAACTGGCGACTTTTTAGTCGCCATTTTTAATAGTGTTTAATTTTGGAGGTAACGATGATTGTACGAAATCTAAAAGATGCGGAAAAAACGGATCGTAAAATTGTTTCAGAAGGGTGGGACAGTACCCGCCTGCTTCTTAAAAACGATGGTATGGGTTTTTCATTTCACATTACGACAATCTATCGTGATGCCGAGCTGCACATGCATTATCAAAATCATCTGGAGACGGTTTACTGTGTTAGTGGTTACGGCTCCGTAGAGACCGTTGCAGACGGCAAGGTGTACCCCATCGAGCCGGGCACTGTTTACAACCTAAACCTCAACGATAAGCATATTTTGCGCGCCGACGAAGAAATGAAGTTGGCGTGTGTGTTTAACCCGCCTCTGCACGGTAAAGAAGTTCACAATGCCGAAGGTGCCTATGAGCTGGACGCCGAAGAGGTAAAAGACTAAGGCATCGATTGGGTCAATGACAGCCTCAACCGTTCAAGTTTAGTCTTCCGCAGTAACAGGTACAGCAAAGGTAAAGGTATGAATCATACAGTAGAGAAAATCGGTGGCACCTCCATGAGTGAATACTCGGCGGTGCGCGATAACGTCATCCTTAAAGGGAACAACAGTAACGATATTTACAATCGCGTGTTCGTCGTCTCAGCCTACGGCGGCATGACTGACTTACTGTTGGAGAACAAGAGCAACGGAAAGCCTGGTGTCTATGGCTTGTTTGCCAACACCAGCAACGATGACGAGTGGCATGAAGCCTTTGAAACTCTGCGCGAAAAGATGTTTGCTATTAACCTCTCGCTGTTTGGTGAGACTGAACTTGGACGGCAAGCTGATGAGTTTATCTCTCAGCGCTTGAATGATGCCGAGCGGGTGCTTACGGATCTACAGCGATTGTGCCAGCATGGCCACTTTGAGCTGCAGGCGCACCTGTTTACAGTACGCGAGATGTTAGCCAGTATCGGTGAGGCGCACAGCGCCTGGAATATGGCGCATTTGCTTAAGCGCGACGGTATTAACGCCCGCTTCGTCGATTTGTCGGGTTGGCAAGCCGAAGGCGCTGAAACCCTCGATAACATGATCGGTCAGGCGTTCGCCGGGGTTGATTACGCCACCGAGCTTCCCATCGCCACCGGCTACACTCACTGCGATAATGGCTTAATGGCGAGTTTTGATCGCGGCTATAGTGAAATGACCTTTAGCCGTATTGCCGTAATCACCGGTGCGCGTGAAGCCATTATTCATAAAGAGTACCACCTGAGCAGTGCCGACCCCCGCTTGGTGGGCGCCGATAAAGTGGTACCCATTGGCCGAACGAACTACGATGTGGCCGATCAGCTGGCCAACCTTGGTATGGAAGCGATTCACCCCCGTGCCGCTAAAGGTTTACGCCAGGCGAATATTCCGCTGCGGGTGATGAATACCTTCGAGCCGGAACACTCGGGCACCCTGATTACCGGCGACTACGTCAGTGATACCCCCAGGGTCGAGATTATTGCCGGTCGTCGTCGTGTCTACTCTATTGAGCTGTTTGATCAGGATATGATGGGTAATATCGATAGCTACGATTCAGCTATACTGAAAACCATCGCGCGCTATAAAGCGCACGTGGTGAGTAAAGATATCAATGCCAATACCATTACCCACTATGTGGGCGCTAACCTGAAAACGGTTAACCGTATTCGCCGGGTGTTGGAAGAGGCTTACCCCGATGCCGAAATTAATACCCGCAAAGTGGCGGTGGTATCGGCCATCGGCAGTGATATGAAGGTGCCGGGTATGCTGGCAAAAACCGTTTCGGCATTAAGCGAGGTGAATATCAGTATTCTCGCTATGCATCAATCTATCAGGCAGGTGGATATGCAGTTTATTCTGGATGAAGACGACTATGACCTGGCCGTACAGAGCCTGCACCGTTGCCTGATTGAAGTGCATAATCACGGGGACGCCATATGCGCGGCTTAGTTAGCGGTGCTTTAGCACTGCTATTGTTAATCGCTGTCGGTGCCGTGGCTAATGAGGCCACCAACAGCAATAGCGATGGGGCCCAGGCGGCCCCATCGTCGGTTGCAGATCCTGAGGTTCAGCAGCAGCTGCGCGATACCGTCGAAAACCTTGACGAGGCCTTGTACAGCCCGTTTATTGAGCGGTATGTGCTCGATGAACTCAAAGCGCTGCGCACAGAGATGGCCGCCCAGCGTATTGAGCTCACCGAAAAGTTGGTGGATCGTCACGTCGAATCTATCGATCGCGGTGTCAGTTATGCCACCAATACGATTACCTATTTCTTTTATCTGATCGCCGGAGTCAGCTCGATTCTGGTGCTGGTGGGCTGGACGTCTGTGCGCGATATCAAAGAGCGCATGAACAAAATTGCCGACGAGGAAGTTGGCAAACTGGTGACGACCTATGAAAAACGACTGCGAGTCATCGAGCACCAACTGACGCAAAAAACCCAGCACATCGACGCCAACCGCGAAGAGATCGAGCGCACGCAAGAGTTGCACTCGCTGTGGCTCAAGGCTGCACAAGAGACCTTATCGGCCAATAAAATCGCCATTTACGATCAAATTTTGGAGATGCGCCCGGACGACTGCGAGGCGCTTACCTACAAAGCCGACGAGGTTCTTGAGCTGGGTGAGGTGCAGTGGGCCATTAATTTGTGTCAGCACGCCCTCACCATCGACCCCGATAACGCCCACGCCTTTTATCAACTTGCCTGCGCTAAAACCATGCTGGGCAATTATGATCAGGCAATTCATTACTTGCGCGAAACCTTAGAGCGCGCCGACAGTTACCGGCAAACTGTTATGGAAGATCCCGCGCTTGAGCCGCTTTATGAGCTGGACGATTTTAAAGCCTTACTGTCGAGCTAATCCTATCGAGTCGCCGGTTGGGGTTCCAGCCGGCAAAGCTCACACAGCCCTATGGCTCAATTCTGAGACTTCTTTTTAGGGCGTCCGTTAAGGGTGGCCTGCTAACTCTCTCGTTGTACGACTTGTCCTTTACCGTGTAAGACCTACAACAAGCTAAGCTCTGCGCAGACTGGTTTGATCAAAAAATAGGCCATATTGCTTTGTTTTGCTGTATTTTATGGCAGATTTTTGCGTTTGCCCAAAATTGACGCGTTAGTTCGTGCTGGCAAGCAAATTGCTCTTGTCAGGTTTCTGGTTGTTATTCGATTTACCCATTATCCAGGAACAAACTATGAGCGAAGCGTCGAACACCATTGGCGAGCACCGTGCGCTGCCTAACTTGCCGCTGGTTAAACGGATTATTTACGGTACCTTGTTTTTCACTTGTCTGGCGCTTACGGGGGTGTCGCTGCCAGGCGAGGCGCAACCTGCACCCGAGGCAGCTGCCAGCACGGCCGATGTTGTGTTTGCCACCGTTAAAGAGCGCGCCAGATCGCTCGCCGGCAAAGCCTATCAAAAACCCGAGCACAATGTCCCCGACGCCTTAGCAAACATGAACTACGAGCAGTATCGCTCCATTCACTTTCGGCGCGAAGCGGGGTTGTGGCAGCACAACTCTCTATTTGAAGTTCAGTTTTTTCACCCGGGCTTTTTTTACAATGAGCCGGTTACCATAACCACGGTCGACAAATCCGGTAGCAACGCGCGCGTGCCGTTTAAGTCTGAGTATTTTCGCTATGGCGATCAAGCCAAGCCGGTGGCGGATGCGGTGACCGAAGATCTTGGGTTTGCCGGGTTTCGGGTGCACTATCCGCTAAACGAGGCAGACCGTAAAAGTGAGTTTGTGGTGTTTCAGGGGGCCACCTATTTTAGGCTGGTAGGGCCCGGGCAAGTGTACGGCTTGTCGGCACGTGGTTTGGCGGTTGATACCGCCGAAGGCAGTGGCGAGGAGTTTCCGGTTTTTCGCGACTTTTGGTTGCTGCAGCCCGATCAAGAGCAAACCCACATGACCGTAATCGCCTTGATGGACAGTCCGTCCATCAGTGGTGCTTACCGGTTTACGCTGGCGCCCGGGGCACCTACCGTGGTTGACGTGGATGCGGCGCTGTACCCGCGCACAGACATTAACAAAGTAGGTGTGGCGCCGCTTACCAGTATGTTTCATCACGGGGAAAACAGCCCCAACTACGTCGATGATATTCGCCCCGAAATACACGACTCTGACGGTTTGTTATTGCATAGCTCTCAGGGGCAGTGGATATGGCGGCCGCTGAGTAACCCCAGGTCGTTGCGGGTATCGTCGCTGCAAGACAATAACCCTAAAGGTTTTGGATTGCTCCAGCGCGATCGGGAATTTACCAGTTACCTCGACGCCGAAGCGCACTACTCGGAGCGCCCCAGCCTGTGGGTAACACCCAAAGGAGAGTGGGGTGAGGGTAGAGTCGAGTTGGTAGAGATACCCACCAACACCGAAACCAATGACAATATCGTTGCTTATTGGGTGCCAAAAAAACCATTGCAGCCCAAAGCCGAACACCTGTTCTCTTATCGCTTGCGTACCTTCGAGCAGCGTTTACCCAGCCAGCAGCTAGCGCAGGTTGAGCGCACCCGCACCGGTTGGGCGGCGATACCCGGTCAGGAAGACGGCCCGCCGCGCTCACATCGAAAATTCGCCATCGATTTTACCGGTGGTGAGCTTAGCAATATCTCCCCTGAAGCTGAGTTGCAAGCCAAAGTAAGTGCCTCCGGAGGTGAAATCACCCATGTGGTGGTCGAGCCATTGCCCGTCGCCGGAACCTGGCGGGTAGCCTTTACGTTGATTCCCGAAGGCGAGGGGCCTGCCGATATGCAGGTGTCATTAACCATGCGTGACCAACAACTGAGTGAGGTATGGAGCTATGTCTGGTACCCCGACACTGTGCAGTAAAGCCAATATGGGCCAACAGGAGGCTTTTGTGCCAGACACCGGAGCAGAAATTAAGTTATCAGGTATTTTGGCCCGCCGGGTGCTGTTTTTAACGCTGGTACTGATACTCGGTGCGCTCGGCATCGGTATGATGTTTGAAATCTTACGCCCCAACGGGGTGACAGTACTAGAAATTAGCTTGCTGGTGCTTTTTGGTATCACCTTTTTGTGGATTGTGTTTGCTTTTACCAGCGGTGCTATTGGTTTTGTGCTGCAGCTAATGCGCCTCGACCCTTTAACTTTGCGCAAACAAACCTCGGTCCCTAACCCAAGTGCGGCGGTAAACACTCGCACAGCGGTTATTATGCCTGTGTATAACGAAGACACGGCACGGGTTATCGCCGGCTTTGAGGTTAGCCTGCGATCGCTTGAAGCAACAGGGCAGCTTGAAGCCTTTGATTTTTATCTGCTGAGCGATACCCAGGACCCTGACATTGCGCGGGCCGAAGCCGGTGCCTGGCAACAATTGTGTAACCGCCTTGGGCCACTGGCAAGTCACGTTCACTACCGTCGCCGTACGGTTAATAGTGGCCGTAAAGTCGGCAATGTGAGTGACTTTTGCTGCCGCTGGGGCGATGCTTACGAGTCGATGATTGTACTGGATGCCGATAGTGTGATGACCGGCGAGTGCATGCTGTCGTTGGTGCACGCCATCGAGCAAAACCCCAGCGCCGCTTTGGTACAAACCGTCCCCATCCCAGTGCGCCAACAAACGATGTTTGGTCGTTTTTTGCAGTTTGCGGCTGATTTGTACAGCCCCATGCTGGCAACTGGTTTGGCGTTTTGGCAAACCGATACGGCCAACTACTGGGGGCACAATGCCATCATCCGAATCGAGCCCTTCCTGCAGCACTGCGGCTTGCCCGAGCTTAACGGGCCGGGCCCTTTTGGTGGGGAAATCCTCAGCCACGACTTTGTCGAGGCTGCTATGCTGCGCCGCGCGGGGTGGAATGTCATATTGCTGGCCGATGCGCGGGGCAGCTTTGAAGAGGTGCCCAGCAATTTACTGGATTACGCGACGCGCGACCGCCGTTGGGTTCAGGGCAATATGCAGCACCTGGCGTTATTAACCGGCTCGCGGTTGCACGGGGTTAATCGCCTGCACTTTTTACTGGGCGCGGTGGCTTATGCGTCATCGTTGTTGTGGTTGCTGATGCTCGCCCTAAGCACTATCGACGCGGTAGTTCGCGCCTTGTCGAGTAATGTGTTTTTTACCTCGGGGTTTCAAATGTTTCCCAATTGGCCGATTGCTAAAACGGGTTTAATTTTCTCGCTGCTGAGCTTTACCGTGGCGCTTCTAATTTTGCCCAAAGTGTTTGGTGTTGTTATCGCTTTACTGCAGCGGCGCTCTCAGTTTGGCGGCGCTTGGCGGTTAACGCTCGGAGCTTTTATCGAGACACTGTTTGCGATATTGATTGCGCCATTGATGATGGTGTTTCACGCTTATTTTGTGGTGTCGGTACTTATTGGTCATAAAGTTAGCTGGAACGCACAGGCCCGGGAGGGGCGAATGGTGCCGTGGGGTGAGGCGTTCTCCCATACTTTTCCCGCCACGTTTGTGGCCATTGTGTGGGGTGCACTTACCTACGTTCTTACCCCGGTCTTTTTTTGGTGGATGACACCGGTATTAGCTGGTCTCGTGTTGGCCGCGCCTATTGTTCGCTACAGCAGCAGTTTAGCGTTTGGCTTGTGGCTGCGCGATGCTGGTATTTTTATTGCGCCCTCCGAGGCTGAAGAGCCTACGGTGTTGTCTGAGTTAGCCGTGAGCTTAAAGGCAAATGGCAGCGATTACCCCAACGTGCCCGAGCCGGCAACGCCGCCTTCACGCTGGCGCGAAATGCCGATTCAGAGCTTTGCCAAATAATTTATTTAGCCGTGCAAAAAAAGGCCACCACTTACGTGGTGGCCTTTTTGGTTGTGGAGCGGGCTGGGTAAACGGTTAGCTGGGGTATAAAGGCGCGAGGTTTGCACCCGCGGCATCCCGCTTTTTTACGCGCTGCTTTTGAATCAGCGGCAGGAGCTTGCCCGGGTCAAATTCATGGCCGGCAGGGTGGTAGATCGCCTCATCGAGCAGGCGCAGTTGCTTTAAAAGCTCTTCGTGCTCTTCACTATCTGATAGCTGCGCAATGCGCTCTAGCCGGTTAATGGGTTGTTGATAGTGATGCTCTGCCCAGCGTAACAGCGCGAGTCGCAGCTCCGGTAAGTCTTTTTTAGCGGCGGTTTTTTTCACGCTGCGCCAATCGCCATGATCCGTTTTGTGGGAGGTATGTTGCGGCGTTTGATAGCCGCGCTTACGGGCACTCAAGTACAGTGCTGTCATCACCAGTAATAACAACAGCGTAACCCCCTGCGAAATAAGCAGCCAGCGCGGAACGCTACCGATGCTATTGGTGCCGGCCGAATCCGCGGCTCCCGCTGCCGAGGGGCGCTCAGGTGCCGTGGCGACGGCGGGAGAGTTGCCACCCACCGGCATGCTTGTCTGTGTTTCTATGGCAGGTAAGCGGGCTGTTTCAAACTCACCGGTTGTGGTGTTAAACCATTTTAGTTCGATAGGTGGCAACGTCTTGCGGCCGGCTGTGCTTGGCACCATGGCGATAGTATCGGTGCGCTCGCTGCTAATGCCGGTGGCGCTGCGGCGTTCTTCGGTTTGTGGTTTGTCAGCGTACGTGCTAAATCCGTCAACATCCGCACTGGTAATGGGCGGCAGCTGGCTTGGGTGCAGCCCCTGCGCGGTGAGGGTGATCCGGCGGGTCATAGGCTCGCCGGCGGTTAACGACTGCGGGTCGTGGCTAAAGTGCTGGCTTAACTTGATATCACTGGCCGGCAGCCAGGGCCCACTGCCATTCGCGGCGGGTATGGGTTTTACCTCTAGGGTAACCGGTGAGCTGCGCCCGCGCCGCACATCGCCGCCGCCAAAGCTTAACATCGACCGGCGGTTAGAGCGCAGGCGCACCGCATAGTCCACTGCCGGAATGGTAAGCGTGCCGCTTTTTTGTGGGTAAAGCGCCAATGTTAGCTCGTAAACGGCGTAGGGTGTACCGGACATCTCGGTGACATACTTGTCTTCGGTAATGGCCTCTACCAAGGCGTCATCGAGGGTGAAATCTGATATTTCCTGCGCGTCAAAATTTGATCGGGAATAAATTTTTGCCTTAACGATTGTCTGCTCTTGTACATAAACACTGGGTTTTTCCGGCTCGATCGTCATAAACAGCTCGGACCCTGCCGCCGCCGGGTTATCGGGCGCTTCGCTAACCGAAATCGAGATCGACTCCGAGTGCGTCCCGGCCACCCGGACGCTGGGCACAACCAGTTGCCCCATTCGTTTTGGGGCGAGTGTTAAATTCCACTCATAATAAGCATCGTGTTTGCCATTAATATTGGTGGATTTTTGCGTGCGATAGCTTGCCAGGATTTCAAAGTCGCGCTGTAGCGGGGAGAAGTCCGGTTCAGAGTTATAATCGCCTCCCCGTAAACGAAACGTAACGTTAAGCTGATCATTGATACTGATCTCGGTGCGGTTCGCCTGGGCGCTTAGGGTTGCGCTCAAGGCGCTGTTTGACAGGCTAAAGCAGGTCAGCGCAACGGCCAATAATGCCAGCCAGCGCCAAGCTTTTGCGCTTGTGATAAATACCTGTAAATTTGTAGGGGTACTGTTACTCATTGCGTATCACCAGCGTTGTTCGGAATTGCCAAAAGTGTTGAGCTTTTTTTCTTGCCGCTCTTGGCGTTGTTGATTGTACTCATAACGAAACTTATTGCGCAGCAAACCCGACGGGTCGTCAGGTATTTGGCGCAGCCATTGCTCGGTCGCCTGCCGCGCTTCTTGCTCTTCGGGCGTCAGTGGCTCTGGCGGTGCCTCAAGCTGCTGCATTTGGGCTTCGGCTTCCTGGTCGCCTTCAGTTGCTTCATCGCCAGTCGTACTGGAGGCGGACGATGCCTGACTCTGCTCGGACTGTTGCTGCCCGGTGGCCCCGGACGACGACTGCCCTTGCGCTTGGTTGTCTTGCTCTGGCGAGCCGCTGCCGGCCGACGAGGCGGCCGAGTTTTGCTGCTCAGACTGACCCGTCTGATCTTGTGGGTTTTGTGAGTTATTGCCGGCCGATGAGCTAGCGCCTGAGTTTTGCTCAGACTGGCTATTCTCGCCCTCTTGGTTTTCCTGGTCTGGTTGCTTCTGTTGCTCTTGCTCTTGCTGGCTCTGATCTCCGGCGGAGGAGTTCTCGCCCGACTGATCCTGACTCTGCTGATTTTGTTGTTCTTGCTGTTGCTGCTGCTCTTTAAGCTTTTCGATAAGCGTTTTGTTGTCTTTGGCATCCTGCAGGCCGGAGTCCGCGGCAAGCGCCTGCTCGTAGGCTTTGATTGCGTCGTCCAGTTGCCCGCTGCGGGCTAAAGCATTGCCGCGATTGTAGTGGGCGAGGGCGCTATCGCTCTGGGCAAACGTTTTTGCGGCACTGGCAAAATCGCCCGCTTTATATTGTGCAGTACCCTTCCAAAGCGGGTCGTTAAATTCGCTGGCGGCAGCGGCGGCGTCACCGGCGTCAAGGGCTTTTGCGCCCCGCTGATCGGGCGTTAAAAATACGCTGTCGAGTGGCGCCGCCTGTAACTTATTAGAGTGCAAGGTAAGCATCGGCAGTAGCAGGACGGCGACGATCAGCCCACGCCGAAAACTCAACAGTACAACCGGCAGTAGCAACAGCACTAACAGTGGCCCGCGGTCGAGCCACTGATCCATTTTTTGCTTCAGGTTGTCGCTTTGTTTTGCCCCGTCAAAGCTTGTGTTGGTGGGGTTTAGGTACTCTATGTCTTGCTGATCGATGGTGTTGCTGATGTAACGGCCACCATTTTGTTGTGCCAGCTTTTGCAGCTTCGCACTGCCCAGACGCGCGATAACCACATCATTGTTGGCGTTGCGCACAAACCCACCGCGGCCGGATGGAATCGGCGCGCCGGCATCGGTGCCCACACCCAAAATAAGTAATTGGATACCGCTGTTTTTTAACGCCTGGTTAATGTTGTCGGCTGCCGATTCGGTCACCTCATCGGTTACCAATAAAATGTGCCCGCGCGCATAACCGGCGTCGTTAAACATTTGTAGCGCGCGCTCAACAGCGGCCTCGGGCCGGCTGCCGGGTACCGGCATAATGGCCGGGGAGAGTGTCGGGAGCAGGCTGGCAATGGTGCGGGTGTCGTCCGTTAAGGGTGTTACCAGGTGGGCGTCATCGCCGTACACAATAAGCGCAGTTTCACCCTCGTCACGCACTTTAAGCAACTCGGCCACTTTGAGCCGGGCGCGCACCAAACGGCTGGGCTTAACATCTTCGGCTACCATCGATGGGGATAAATCGAGCGCGATGATCAGCGCGTTGGCTTGACGATGCACCGGCGAGCTCTGACGCTCCCAGGCGGGCCCGGCAAGGGCGATGCACGCGACCGTCAAAGCCAGGGCTATGGCCATAAGCCCGAGGCGAGAATTACGCTGACTGGCGCCGTCTATTAAGTGCGTTAGCAACTCGGGCGCGATCAGTTGTTGCCAGCGCGAATGATTGGCCCGGCTGCGCCACAGGGCAAGCACTATTATGGCCACCGGAATAATCAGCAACAGCGCCCACGGGCGTAAAAAGTGAAAGTCGGCTAACCAGCTCATCCGTTTACCCCCTTTGCTTGTGTTTGGGTACGCTCAGTGCGGCGGGTCATCGGTATAAACGTTAGGGCAAGTAAAAGTGCCAGCGTTAAGGCTAGGCCCAGTGGCCAGTAAAACAGGCGTTTGCTGGGCCGTACTTTTAGCTCATCCAGCTCGATTGGCTCCAGGGTGTCTAAACGTTTGTGAATCAGCTCCAGCTCTTCGGTGGTGCGGGCGCGAAAGTATTGCCCGCCGCTGAGTTCGGCGATTTCCTGCAGGGCTTTTTCATCCAAATCCCGCGAGGGGTTGTAACGCCTTGGGCCAAGAGCGGTTTGTACAATCTGCTCGTCGGCGCCAAAGCCAATCGTGTAAATTTTAACACCCATGTCACGGGCTTTTTGTGCGGCCTCCAGAGGCTCGGTTTGGCCCGCCGTATTGGCGCCGTCGCTTAGCAGGATAATACGGCGGCTGCCCTCGGGGCGATCTTTTAAACGTTTTATCGCCAGGCCAAGTGCGTCACCAATCGCCGTTGCCGAGCCGGCAAAACCGATTTGTGACTCTTGCAGCAGTTGGTTTACGGTGGCCGTATCGTAGGTTAAAGGTGCTTGTAGGTAAGCTTGGTCGGCAAATAAAATTAAGCCTAAGCGATCGCCCTGACGTTGCTCGGCAAAATCGCCAATAACCGCTTTTACCGCGTCGAGCCGGTTGTAGCTGCGATTTTGAAACTGCATGCTGGCTACGCCGGGTGGCAGCATGTCTTTTTCATCCATACTTTTGGATATATCCACCGCCAGCATTAAATCCCGCCCGGTGTAAGGTAAGGACTTTGCCTCGCCTAACCATTTGGGGTCGGCGGCGGCAATGACACACAAGGCCCAAATTAACCACAGCAATAGGTAGTGAAAACGGTTTGTGCTACGTGCCTGGTGTTTAATACTCAGCTCGTTAACCTGATCAAAAAATGGCACTTGTAGCGCAGCCTCCTGTTGCTGACGCGCTGGCAAAAAACGAATCAGCAAAGGGGCGGGTAGTAGGGCTAATAACCAGAGCCAGCCAAACTCAAACATCAGCGCGCTCCTTTTGTGTTGTGTTATTAACCTTTTTGCGGTTTTTAGAAGCTACCGGTTTTTGTTGTTTAACCCAACGCCGCGCAAGGTTTAATACGGCTTGTTGCTCCAGCTCGGGGTTGGCTTGATAAGCGGCATCACCCAGTGCCTGCCCGGCGCCTTCGCAAAACTCGTTAGAGCTTTTAGTAAAAGTTTGATCCAGGTATTCAAGCCACGCGTAGCCGCTTAGGTGACCGGGTTTATGTGTTTTGTCACTCTGGATGGCAACGCGTTTAAGGATTGCATTTACCCGCTCGATAAAGTGGCTATTACTAAGCTGGGCATTGCGTAAAGCGTGTAATTCGGCGGCCGCTTGTACCCGATAGCGACGTGCGTTTTGACGTTTTTTTAGCCAGTAAGCCAGTAGCGCTAAAAGGATAATGCTCGCGGCGATAATAGCCCACCAGCCGGGGGCTAGCGGCCACCAGGAGACGGGGTCGGGTGTATGAATATCTTTTAACTGGGCCAGTGGATCGTTTGGATTCATGGTTACTGCTTGCGCTGACGGGTTGTTTGTCGCCGCTGGCGAGCAAAGCGTTGGCGAAGTTGTTCGACGGGGTCGTCCTGTGTGCTTATCTCAATAACTTCCAGACCAAGGCGTTGCGTGGTTTGCTGGAGTAGCTGCTCGCGTTGCTCGCTGAGTGCGCGATACTGCTGTTGAAACTGCCGGTCACCTACCGGTAATAATTGTCGCTCCTGACCGTTGGTAACGGTTAGTTGGCCGGCCCCGCTAATGCTGCTTTCCAGCGGGTCGGTTGTGCGTATCAAGGTAATATCCAGGTGCCGGTGTAAGTGAAACAGTTGTTTCTCGGCCTCGGCATCCAGGTCGTGTAAGTCACTCACAATAAACAGCGCCGAGCCTGGCTTGGCAATGCGCCGGGTGTCTTTTAGCATTTGCGCCAGACTTAACGGGCCATGGCCGATGGGGCTGGTAAGTTTATGGTTAAAGCTTTGCAGCAGCTGAAGCGCGGCCAACACATTGTGCTTGCTGCGCTTGGGGCGCAGATCGCGAAAATCAGTGTGGTTAAATACCAGTGCACCTAAGCGGTCGCCACCCTCGAGTGCCGCCCAACTTAATAGCGCGCTTATATGGCAGGCCAGCACCGACTTAAAACAGTTAACGCTGCCAAAAAACATACCCGGGCGCTGATCGCAAAGAATGTACACGGGCCTTTCGCGCTCTTCGCTATAGAGCTTGGTGTGCGGTACTTGCGTGCGGGCGGTGACGCGCCAGTCAATCGCGCGGATATCGTCACCCGCTTGATACAGGCGCACTTCTTCAAAGTCGACACCACGACCGCGAAACCGGGTGCGCAATCGGCCGCTTTGCATACTTTTGGCCGTTCGGCGGGCAAACAAGTTTAGCTCGCGGGCGCTAAAGCGGGCGCGCAGTAAGCTGGCCATATCGCAATAGGCGCCGCCGGTGTGTTGCTCTTTAGGCGCAGTCATTAATACACCTTATGCAACCGGGACGTAGGCAAGCAGTTGGTCGATAACATCATTAGCGGTTGTGCCGGCCGCTTCTGCCTCAAAGCTTAATATTAAACGGTGGCGTAAGCAGTCGTGAATCACTGCGGCGACATCGTCGGGGCTGACGTAATCTTTGCCGGCGAGCCAGGCGTGGGCCCGGGCGCAGCGCTCCAGCGCAATGGTGCCGCGCGGGCTGGCGCCATACTCTAATTGATCGGCCAGGGCCTCGCTGTAATCGGCGGGGCGGCGGGTGGCGTTAATCAGCTGAACAATATACTCCTCCACCGAATCGGCCATATGCAGCCCTAAAATGTCCCGGCGCGCCTGTAGCAATGTCTCTTGCGTAATGGGCGTTGGCGGGGTGGCGGCACTGGCGGTAGCTTCGGCGCGGATAATGGCCAAAATCTTTCGCTCGGCGGCGATATCGGGGTAATCGACGTTCACATGGAGCAAAAAGCGGTCGAGTTGAGCCTCGGGCAACGGGTAGGTGCCTTCCTGCTCGATGGGGTTTTGGGTTGCCATAACCATAAATAGCGGCGGCAGTGGGTAGGTTTTGTTGCCCACGCTGACCTGGCGCTCGGCCATGGCCTCTAGCAGTGCCGACTGCACCTTGGCCGGCGCTCGGTTAATCTCATCGGCCAGTACCAGGTTATGAAAGATTGGCCCGGCCTGAAACTCAAAGCTGCCGTGCTCGGGGCGGTAAATATCGGTGCCCGTGACGTCGGCTGGCAGTAGGTCGGGGGTAAACTGAATACGGTTAAAGTCTCCCTCGATGGCATCGGCCAAGGTTTTAATCGCCTTGGTTTTTGCCAGCCCCGGCGCGCCTTCTACCAGTAAATGGCCATCGGCAAGCAGCGCGATCAGGAGCCGTTGTACCAGGTGGGGCTGGCCCACAATTTGATCGTTAAGCCAGTGCGTTAGCGCTTCGATGTGTTCTTGTGGCTGCATGAGACGAAACCTTCGTTGTAAATATACCAGTGGGAGGAGCTCGTCAGGTCGGTTGCCACTCGCTGGTATTGGTTATCACGTTTATTGGACTTTTGAACTGGCGCCTAGCATAGCGTTATCTGTAGTTAACACAAAGCCTTGCCTGCCAAGCTGACAAAAACGCTCGACGAGTCACGGATTAACCGCAGCGCAAGGGGGCAATTGTGATGGCACTCAAATCAAAATGTCAGGCCGTAGACTGACAAATGTGGCGTCAGTTCCTTAAAAATCAAGGTGTCGTGCGGTTTATTGTTACCCTTGGTGCGCCTAAAAAGACACAGGTAATATTTCTTAGTGATTACCTCGGCTATTTTATACATCTTGGTGTCGCCTTTGCTAAGGTAAGAGCACGAGTTGTCCAAACACAGGAGTACCCAGCGCGATGAGTAACGTGGATGTTTTTTCCAGTGCCGATGAAAGAGCCACGCAAGAGGTCGTTAGCGCGGTCACCGCTAAGGCTGAGGCCGGGCAGAGGCAAGCCTGTGAAAACTGGTGTTGGTTGTTTTTTAGGCATTTTGCCAGTGCTGACTTTGATGGCCGCGCACTGAATGATGTGGTGGCGTTACTGAATTGCATCTGGCGTCAGCTGCAAGAGGTGTATAGCTTCCCCAACCTCCATGTGTTTAATCCAGAGGTTGCCAGTCACGGTTTTAGCAGTGGCCATACAATATTGCTGGTGCATCAGCGCGACATGCCATTTTTGGTCGACTCGGTGCGCTTGGAGCTGACCGCCCGCAACATACCTATATACAGTGTTAAAAGCACACCTTTTGCCGCCGGGCGAGACACCGGAGTACTACAAAGTGTCGAGCCTTTAAGCAACCAGGACGCGCCCGCCGAGGCGCTGTTGTATTTTGAAATCGGCACCATCACCGATGAATCGCTGTTGCGTGAGCTAGAAGAGGCTCTTAAAGAAGTGTTGGGTCAGGTGGTGCAGGTGGTTGAAGACTTTCAGAAGTTAAAAGCCTGTGCCCAGCAAGTGGCCGATGAGCTACAGCCTGTGCTGGATATTAAGCAACTGCACGGTGTGGCCGGAGCCCAGGAGTTTTTGCGCTGGTTAATGGCCGATCATTTTACCTTTTTAGGTTATGCCGAATTCGACCGGGTAGAGCGCGATGGCACACAGGTGCTACAGGAAAATACCAGTCGCCGGTTAGGTTTGTTTGATGATGGCCGGCCGCGCAAAATCAAAACCTTTGATGGCTCCAACCCCGGTATTGAGCGGTTTTACCTGTCGCCGGCGGTTATGGCGTTTAGCAAGTCGCCCGAGCTTAGCCGGGTGCACCGTCACGTATACCCGGATTATGTCGTGGTCAAACGGTTTACCGTCGATGGTCAGGTGTGTGGTGAGGCGCGTTTTTTAGGTTTATACACCTCGTCGGTGTACTACGATTCGCCAGAGAAAATCCCCCTGGTGCGAGATAAAATTACCGAGTTGCGCCAGCGTATCGGCCTAAACCCCTGGACCCACGAAGGCAAAGCTCTGGCGCAGGTGATTGCCACATACCCGCGGGATGAATTGTTTCAGGCCAGCACCGCCGAACTGTACGACACCATTACCGGTATTCTTGCCATTGGCGAGCGTTATCAGGTGCGTGTTTTTGCCCGCGCCGACAGGTTCGGAAAGTTTTTAAGTTGTTTAATATTTATCCCCCGGGATTTATTTTCAAGTGCGGTGCGCGAGCGCATTCAAAATTATATTGCGCAAAAAATAAAAGCCTGCGATCAACAGTTTAATACCTATTTTTCCGAGTCGGTGTTGGCCCGGGTGCATCTGGTGTTTCGCCTGCCCAACGACAGCGATGTGACATTCGATATGGCCGAGCTAGAGCAAGGCGTAGCGGCCGAAGTTAGATCCTGGGAGGACGACTTATACCTGGCGTTAAACGAAGCCTACGGCGAGGAGCGCGGCTGGAAGCTTCACCAAAAATACCGCCACAGCTTTGGCCACGGTTATCAGGAGTATTACCGTGGGCGCGATGCCGTAAACGACATTGCGGTATTAGAAGAGCTGGTTGGCGGTGACGAAGATTTGGCCGTGGAGTTCTCCGAGGGTAACGACGACCGGTTTCGCTTTAAGTTGATGCACCGCGGTAGCGCTGTGGCGCTATCCGATATTATCCCGCTGGTGGAAAACATGGGGTTGCGGGTTATTGCCGAGCACCCGTTTATGATTGAGCACGCCTCGGGCACCCGGGTCTGGCTGCACGATTTTACGCTGCAAAGCCAAAATGAGGAGGCAAGCTTTAGTCCGGCTCTGGCGCAGCGCTTTGAAGACACTATCGTGGCGCTCTGGCGCGGGCGAGCCGAAAACGACAGCTTTAATCGACTGGTGGTTGATGCCGGCCTCGATTGGCAACACGCTGACATGCTGCGCGCTTATGCGGCCTATTTACGCCAGACGTTGGTGAGCTATACCTTAGATTACACCGTCGATGCGCTGGCGACCCACGCGGATATTACCGCGCAACTGTGCGAATATTTTGCGATCAAGTTTTGTCCCGATTGGAGTGCCCGTGAAGATGCGGAGGATACCTCCCGCGCCGCCGCTATGGCCGAGGCTGAGGGGGGCATCCAGCGCGCGCTGGATGCGGTGGCCAACCTCAACCAGGATAGAATTATTCGCCATTACCTAAGCTTGTTAAAGGCGAGTGTGCGCTGCAATTTTTATCAGGCCCGCGGGCGTGATTTTTTTGCGGTAAAACTCGCCTCGCGCGAACTGGCCGATATCCCCGAGCCCAAGCCTTTGTTTGAAATATTTGTCTACGGCAAACGCTTTGAAGGCGTGCATTTACGCGGCGGTAAAATATCTCGCGGCGGCCTGCGGTGGTCTGATCGGCAGCAGGATTACCGCACAGAAGTGCTGGGGCTGGTAAAAGCGCAGCAAGTTAAAAACGCGGTGATTGTCCCCAGCGGCGCCAAAGGTGGCTTTGTCTGTAAGCAAGCCGGCAAGCTTAACCGCGAAGAGTTTATGGCCGAGGGGGTGGCCTGTTATCAGCAGTTTATTCACGCATTGCTGGATCTAACTGACAACCTTAAAGACGACAGTATTGTCTCGCCAGAGCGGTTGATCAAATACGACGAGAATGACCCTTACCTGGTGGTTGCCGCCGATAAAGGCACGGCCAGTTTCTCGGATAAAGCTAACGCCATCGCCGCCGAGCATGACTTTTGGTTGGGCGACGCATTCGCCTCGGGCGGTAGTCACGGCTACGATCACAAAGCCATGGGCATTACGGCTAAGGGCGCTTGGGTTGCCGTACGCCGACACTTTAAAGAGTTGGGTATCGATGTTCAGGCTACCCCTTTTAGCGCTATCGGTATCGGCGATATGGGTGGCGATGTGTTTGGCAACGGGATGCTGTGCTCTAACCAAACAAAGCTTTTGGCCGCGTTTAACCACCTGCATATTTTTATCGACCCCAACCCAGACCCACAAAAAAGCTTTGCCGAGCGCGAGCGGCTGTTTAATATGCCCCGCAGCAGCTGGCAAGATTACAGCGAGGATTTGATTAGCAGCGGCGGTGGTGTTTTTTCCCGCAGCGCTAAAGCCATTGCGATTAGCGCTGAAATGAAAGCTTGTTTTGCTCTTAGTGCCGACTCGCTTACGCCGGATGAGTTGATTCATCAGTTACTGCAGGCACCGGTCGATTTAATCTGGAACGGCGGCATCGGCACTTACGTTAAAGCGCAGCAAGAGTCGCACGCCGAGGTTGGTGATAAATCCTCTGATAACTTACGCGTTAACGGCGCCCAGTTGCGCTGCAAGGTCTTTGCCGAAGGCGGCAACCTGGGGATGACGCAGCGTGGCCGGGTGGAGTTTTGTGCAAAGGGTGGCGCTTGCAATACTGACTTTATCGATAATTCCGCCGGCGTGGATTGCTCTGATCACGAGGTCAATATCAAAATTCTGCTGGCCGATTTGCTCAAGCGTGGCGAGCTTGAGCAAGAGCGCCGCGATGATTTGTTAGTGTCGATGACCGATGAGGTGGCCGCCAGTGTGCTAACCCATAATTATCATCAGACGCAGGCCATTAGTTTGGCCGAGGACGATGCCTTGGCGCGCAGCGCCGAGTATCGCCGTTTTATTAACTTTTTAGAAAGTGAAGGTAAGCTCGATCGTAGCCTTGAGTTTTTGCCCACCGATGAAGAACTGGTCGACCGGCAGGGCAAAGAGCAGGGGCTAACCCGCCCCGAGCTATCGTTGCTTATATCCTACGCCAAAGTCGATTTAAAAGAGCAGTTGGCGAGCTCCGTTATTGTGGACGAGCCGGCCGTTAAAACGTTGTGTGCCGAGGCGTTTCCGCAACAGCTGCGCAACACCTATCCAGATGCCATCGAGCGGCATCAGTTGCGCCGCGAGATTATTGCCACTCAGCTTGCTAACGAGTTGGTTAATCGTCAGGGCTTTACTTTTGTGCAGCGCTTGCGCGACGCCACCGGCGCCGACTCGGCACTGGTGGCCAGTGCCTATCGTGTGGCTCGGGAGATCGAGCAGGCGCCACAGAGCTGGGCGGCGCTTGAGGCGCTGGACTTTAGCGTATCGGCCGCGACGCAAACGGCATTAATGCAAGAGTTAATGCGCCGGGTAAGGCGCACCACGCGTTGGTTTTTGCGTAACCGCTCGGGTGAGCTCGAAATAAGCGCCGAGATCGCGTGCTTTGCCAAGGCGGTACAGGCGGTTCGGGCTACGTTACTGAACGTAATACCCGAGGCGGCCGAGGCCTCCTGGCGTGAGCGAATCGAGCACTTTACCGCTCAGGGCGTAGAGCCAGAGCTTGCCGAAGATACAGTATCGCCGGGGTATTTGTACTCGGGGCTCGCTGTGGTTGAGGTGGCGTATCGCTGCAAGCGGCCACCGGAGGTTGTCACCGAGGTGTATATGGCGTTAATCACGGCCCTGGAGTTGGATGGTTTTGCCCGCCAGCTGATTGGTATCCGGGTTGAAAATTATTGGCAGGCACTGGCTCGCGAAGCCTATATGGATGATTTGGAATCTGAATTACGCCGCATTAGCGCCAGCCTGGTGTCCAGCACCGATAACGACCCAGAGGCGGCGCGGCAGGCGGTAACCCGCTGGTGTGAAATTCATCGCGCCGATATTGATCGCTGGCTAGCGATGGCCGGACACGTGCGGGCCACCCAAGTGGTGGATTACGCGATGTTTGCGGTGGCCCTGCGCGAGCTTACCGGTTTGGCCCGCTCGGGCAATGACAGCTAGTGCCTTTTAAATGTGTGATCCGTCGAGCCGGAAAGGAATTTGCTTACTGTTTTTAGTATCGGGCCGTTAAACCGGAGCCGGTGCGCAACACCGGCCATAGCCGGGCTCTCGGTTGCTTGATGGTTGTAGGTTTAACGCCGCTTTTTGCAATACTTTTTGCAATAGTTGCTAACGCATCGGTTTAACCGTTACACAGATTAACTTGAGGTCAGCCATGAACATGACAGCAGCGACACCCGCCATATCGTTACAGACTCCGGCCCTATGGCACGAGCAGTGTTTTTACGCCGGGCAATGGCAAACAGGTGGGGCGGGTGAGGGTATCGAGGTGGTTAACCCCGCTACCGATAAAGTGATCGCACGAGTGCCGTCCTTGTCGCAAAGCGAGCTAGAAAAGGCATTAATCGCCGCCCAGCAAGGTTTTGAATACTGGCGAGCCCTAACGGCACTGGAGCGTTCGGCCAGGCTGCGCCGCTGGTTTGAATTAATGCAAACGCACAAAGAAGACTTAGCGCGCATTATGACCGCCGAGCAGGGCAAGCCGATTAACGAGTCCCGTGGCGAGATCGATTACGCTGCCTCCTACATTGAGTGGTTTGCCGAAGAGGCGAAACGCGGCTACGGCGAGATGATCCCGGCGTCTAAGGCCGGACAGCACTTGTTAGTCCGCCCCGAGCCTATTGGGGTTAGTGTGGCCATCACCCCGTGGAATTTTCCCGCCGCCATGATTACCCGCAAAGCGGCCGCCGCGTTAGCGGCAGGGTGTTCGATGGTGGTTAAGCCGGCCTCTATGACACCGCTCAGTGCGCTTGCTTTGGCCGATTTGGCCGAGCAGGCGGGTATCGACAAAGGCGCTTTTAGCGTAGTCACCGGCGATTCGGCAACAGTCGGCAAAGTGTTTACCGAGTCGCGGTTGGTTAAAAAGCTCAGCTTTACTGGCTCGACGAGTGTGGGGCGCAAACTTATGGAGCAGTGCGCTCCCAACCTGCAAAAGCTATCGTTAGAGCTTGGCGGCAATGCTCCCTTTATAGTTTTTGATGACGCCGATGTCGAGCTGGCGGTAAAAGGCGCTATTGGCTCTAAATTTCGCAACACCGGGCAAACCTGCGTCTGCCCCAACCGCTTTTTGGTGCAAGCGGGCATTCACGATACCTTCGTGGCGGCGCTTAAAAAGGCAATGAGCGAGTTAAAAGTTGGCGACGGTTTTGATGAGCAGGTGCAGCAAACCTCGCTCATTAACGCCGGCGCGGTAGATAAGGTTAAGTGCCACTATCTGGACGCGTTAGAAAAGGGCGCCGAATGTGTGCTGGGCGATGAGCCGGGTACCTTGGCGCATAATCGCGTGGCGCCCATCCTGCTAACGGGCGTAACGCCAAAAATGCAGTTGTGGCAGGAAGAAACCTTTGGCCCGGTGGCGCCGGTGTTACAATTTACCATCGAGGCCGAGGGCATCGAGCTGGCTAACGCCACCCCCTTCGGTTTGGCCGCGTACTTTTACACGCAGAACCTGGATCGCTCCTGGCGTGTCGGCCAGGCGCTAGAGTCTGGCATGGTGGGGGTTAACGAGGGCGGTATCTCCAATGCCATGGCGCCTTTTGGCGGTATCGATCAATCCGGGTTTGGCCGCGAGGGTGGCCGCCAGGGCATGCAAGAGTATCAACAGTTAAAATACTTGTGCTACGGCCCCGCCAGTAGTGACTAAGCGATGAGATAATGACCCAAGGGCCACTTAGCCAGCTGGAATTTAGCTTAAACATCAGTGCCGAGCAGCTGGAGCTGTATTATCGCGGCAGTGTCCGCGAGGTGCTGGCCCGCACTAACGATGGCCGCCGCTTGCGGTTTCCCTTGTCGCTACTGCGGCCATACGTCACCTACAGTGGGGTGCAAGGGCGGTTTCGTATTCTTTTTGATCAATCCAAGCGCTGCGAGCGATTGGAAAAAATCGACGCCGGGCGCTAATTTCAGTATCCTTGCGCCGTTTTTGACGAATTAAGCGAGTAATTGCCATGTACCACGCCGTACGTAACCTGTTGTTCCGTCTTAACCCCGAAACCTCTCATGAGCTAAGCCTGGAGTGCCTGGGGGCGGCGGAGCGTTTAGGGGTAACCCGTTTGATGGGCAGCGTGCCCGATGACCCGGTCGAGGTGATGGGGCTGCGCTTTCCCAACCCGGTGGGGCTGGCGGCGGGGCTGGATAAAAATGGCGACTACTTTAACGCGCTGGGCGCCCTGGGCTTTGGCTTTGTCGAGATCGGCACCATTACGCCCTTGCCTCAGCCGGGTAACCCCAAGCCGCGTCTGTTTCGGTTAACCGGGCATCACGCCATTATTAACCGCATGGGGTTTAACAACAAAGGCGTGGAGCATTTGGTGGCCCAGGTTAAAAATCGCCGATACGACGGTATCCTAGGGATAAACATAGGTAAAAACGCCAAAACACCTGTAGAGAACGCCCTGAGTGATTACCGCGCCTGCCTGCGCAAAGTGTACGCTCTGGCCGATTACGTCACGGTTAACGTCTCGTCGCCCAATACCCCCGGCTTACGCAATTTGCAGTTTGGCGAGAGCCTGACCGAGCTATTGGCCGGTATTAAACGAGAGCAGCGCAAACTAACCGACGAGCAAGAGCGCTACGTGCCCATCGCCGTGAAAATAGCGCCGGATATGGACGAGGCCGAAATAGCCTCGGTCGCCAAGACCCTGCTTAAGCTAGAAATCGACGCCGTTATCGCCACCAACACCACCATTGGCCGCGAGGGCGTAGAAACCGACCCGCAACACACCGAGGCGGGCGGTTTGAGTGGCGCCCCGGTACGGGATAAAAGCACCGCGGTGATCGCGGCGCTGGCCAAAGTTCTCGATGGCCGCATTCCCATTATCGGTGTCGGTGGTATTGACAGTGCGGCGGCGGCGGTAGAGAAAATGGCCGCCGGGGCGAGTTTGGTGCAGGTGTATTCGGGCTTTATTTATCAGGGGCCTGGGTTGGTTAAAGAGTGCGCCGAGGCGGTGGCAAAGTATCGCCGCGAGCAAGCGGGCTCGTAAGTACGCAGGCAAGGCGATGGGGTGTAGGGTGGCCCCGTGAAAAGGTACTGGAAACATCAGGGCGGTAAAAGCGGCGGGCTAAAACGTAAAAGGCCCGCGCTGGGCGGGCCTGATCTGCGGGTGGCAGATCCTGAGTCTTTTACAATGAGTCTTTCTGTAATGCCATTTTTAATGCAGTGTTACGTAAAGTCGTCGTTGTCTTATGGCCTCAGTTGTTAATGGAGGTTGCTCAGCTTTTGCACCTGTGCCGCGCGATTAAACCCGTCCCATTGATCGGTGCGCGATTCGCGCCAGCCGCTCATCCATTGCTGCCGTGTAAGGCCGGTTTCATGGGGGCATATGCTTCTGGATCGCCCGTCAATTCCGGCCTGATAACCTTTACCGAATGCTCGTTCAAGTTGATCACGTTTTTGGCGTTTCATGCTTTGCAATACCTCTTCGGTTGCCCTATGAGCGCGCCGTTTGAGCGTTAGCTTAGTTGATGCTCATCTGTGCCGAACACTGTGTCAGACCCCAGAGCCGGCGTCGCTCCCGTAGTGTGATTGAGAAAATTGCGAAAACTACCATCTCCTGTGTCTGCGGCTAGCCGTAAAGTTAGCCTTGGTGAACGTTAGCCACTGCCAGGCGGCGGTTGCCGGCCTGTGATTCAGCCCAGGGCCAAGTGCAGTGGCGGCCGGTAGACCAGCTGTGAGCCCGGCGCCAAGTTGCTGGCGTTGCGGCGGGCAAAACCCATGTGCCGGGTGTTTGCTGTTACCGCGAGCCGAGCCGGGTACGGCCCGATCGTGGTAAGCCGCTAACTTGGGCTGCGCAACCTGTGGGCCGGTGTGGCTCCGATCCCCCGAGGGGAGTGTTGGTAGCAGGGCGCAAATCCCCATGACGCTCACTCACTGAGTCGGGCGTCAAGCTTGGTGTATGGCGTACATAGCTGATCTGGTTGTCCGCCGTTGCCGGTAGGAATTTACCGACATGCGCTGTATGATTTTCAGCGGCGGACAGCCAGTACACCAAAATCTAGCGGCGCTGTGAACGAATTAATTTTTATAGCGGTAGACGTTAATAGATCGCAAGGGTCTTAGGTTTACCGTCATTTTACGGAACCGTCCGGGGCAATTATGGTCTCGGCGGCGAAGATAATCAGGCCTATGCTTGGTTTTACTAGTGTTGAGATAGCTTACCCCATGATTGCCGACCATCAATTTTTTGCCACTTGCCCGAAGGGGCTCGAATCACTCCTGCTGGATGAGCTGAAAGCGCTCGGCGCCGAAGACGTCCGCGAGACCATTGCGGGTGTGTACTTCTCGGGCGACATCAAAAAAGCTTACGAGGTGTGCCTGTGGTCGCGTCTGGCAAACAAAATCTTGATGCCGCTGGTTCAAGAGCGAGTCGATACCGCCGATGATTTATACCGGGTCGCGCGCGCCATCGACTGGACACAATACCTTAAGCCAAGCGGTACGCTGTTGGTGGATTTTAGCGGCGAGAGCCGCTCGATTCGCAACACGCAGTTTGGTGCGGTAAAAGTGAAAGACGCCATCGTCGACTGTTTTCGCGACGAAACCGGCGAGCGGCCCGACGTGGCAAAGCGCGATCCGGATTTGCGGGTCAACGCGCGGTTGGCCCGGGGCAAAGTGACCATCGGGCTGGATTTGTGTGGCGAGAGTTTGCACCGCCGCGGCTATCGTAAATCACAGGGTGAGGCCCCGCTCAAAGAAAACCTCGCCGCCGCCATTTTAATGCGCGCCGGCTGGGGCACCAGTGGTGCCCAAGAGGCGCTGCTGGATCCCATGTGTGGCTCGGGTACGTTTTTGATTGAGGCGGCTATGATCAGCGCCGATATCGCGCCGGGCTTAATGCGCACGGGCTTTGCCTTTGAGCGCTTACTGAATCACGATGCCAACCTCTGGGCCGAGCTGCGCGAGCAAGCCCAGTCGCGCAAGCGCAAAGGGCTGGAGCGCGAGTTGCCGGAAATTCGCGGTTACGATGCCAACTTAGCCGTAATACGCGCCGCCGAAGAAAACATCACCCGCGCCGGTTTTGATGATTGGCTGCGGGTTACCCGCAAAGAGCTACGCGAGTTTGTTAAGCCCACCCACAAAACATTAGAGCACGGCATTATCGTCACCAACCCACCTTACGGTGAGCGCTTGGGTGAGATTGAAGCCATGAAGAGTTTGTATCGCCATTTGGGCGAGCGACTGCGCGAAGAGTTTACCGGCTGGCGCGCGGCAATTTTTACCGGCAACCCAGAGCTTGGCAAGCAAATGGGTGTGCGGGCGCAAAAAAAATACAAACTGTTTAATGGCACCATTGCCAGCGAGCTACTGCTGTTTTCTATCGAGCCGCAATACACCGTGCAAAACCGGGCGGCCGATGTAGATGCGCCCGATGCCGACTCTTCGGCGCCGGTCGCGTTAAGCAACGGCGCGCAGATGCTGGTTAACCGCTTGCAAAAAAACAGCAAAAAACTTAAATCCTGGCGCAAGCGCAGCGGCGCTACCTGCTACCGCTTGTACGACGCCGATATGCCGGAATATGCCTGCGCCATCGATGTGTACGAAGGTGTGGTAGACGGTACCAACACCATTCGCCGCCAGGTGCATGTGCAAGAGTATCAACCGCCGCGCTCGATTGATGAAAAAGCCGCGGCCGAGCGCTTTCAGGAAATTCAGGCCGCCGTACCGGTCGCGTTAGATGTCGCGCCCGAGTCCGTTAGCTTTAAACAGCGCCGGCGCAATCGCGGTGTTATGCAGTATGAAAAACTTCACGAAAAGCCCATGGGTGAATTGCTACAAGTGCAAGAGGGCAATGCCAAGCTGCTGGTTAATTTGTGGCAGTATCTGGATTCCGGTTTATTTTTAGATCACCGCCCGCTGCGCCTGCGCATTGCGAGCGATGCCAAAGGCAAACGCTTTTTAAACCTATTTTGCTATACCGCGGCCGCCAGCGTGCAGGCCGCCCTTGGCGGGGCGCGCTTTACCCTAAGCGTGGATATGTCGCAAACTTACCTAAACTGGGCGAGCCGCAATTTGGCCATGAATGGTTTAAGTGAGTCGCGCAACCGGCTAGAAAAAGCCGACTGCGTTAAGTGGTTAAAAGAAGCCGAGCAAAAATTTGATTTGATTATGCTCGACCCGCCGAGCTTTTCTAACTCTAAAAAAATGATCGATGTATTAGACGTGCAGCGCGATCATGTAAGCTTAATCGATCAATCCATGGTGCTGCTGGACGAGGGCGGGGTGCTGTATTTTTCCAACAACCTGCGCAGCTTTAAACTCGACAGCGATGCCCTCAGCCGGTATCAGGTAGAGGATATCTCGGCCGCGACTATCGATGATGATTTTTCCCGCAACCAAAAAATCCACCAGTGCTGGCGCATCACCCGCCGCTAGTGGTTGGCGGCACACGGCAACATGAGCTTTAAGCGAGCAGCCAACTACCTGTGGCAACGCAACCCCATCACCCGCGTGCTATACGCGCGGGCCGACCGGGGGTTAAAAATCATCGCCCTCAGTTTAATCGTGGTGCTGCTCACGGCGTTACCCTACGGCATTACCAGTAGTTTTGGTTGGGCGGTTTCAGTCCGTACCGAGTTGGCGTGGTTGTTTGCGCTAGGGGCGGCGGTGGCCCATGTGGGGTTTGTGGTGGGGTTGTTGTTGTTGATTTATGATCGGTTGTGGCGGCGGTAGGTTAGGGGGGGGCGCTAACGCGGGTTTTTTTATATGCCCGAGTCGCCGGGCGTGGCGAAGTACTTTTCGTTTCGCGACGAAAAGTACTCAAAAGGCGCGCCCCCACATATCCAGCCCTTCGGGTCCCCTCACTCCGGCTGATTTTAACGGCACGGATTGACAGGGCGTCCATGCCTTGACAATCCTCTCGCACACGTCCTGTGTGCTCAACCGATAAAATAAGCCTCCATTCGGCTGTATCTACGGGGGAGTTCAAAACATCACTTCGTAGCTGGCAGGATCGATGAAATACCACCTTTTATCGCCTCACACGTCATGCCGGCCTTGAGCCGGTATCCAGTGGCTTTTTTGCTACGAAGCGCTTTGGTGCCGTATGATCACACTGGTTGAACGCACCTCGAATGCCCTAAATCGTTGAGCTGAGGTTCGACTTGACGGCCAATATGGCTAATAGTGCAGCTCAAATATTAATAGCTGACGTAGTGCAGGGCGGCACTGCATATGGCGGCATTTCCGGCTTGGCATAAAAATCATTATCGGTTAGTATCATTAAATAATAAGCGCTTGCGAAGTATCGGCACGTATTTAGATGGAGAGTATGGTTTAAATGGATGTTTAGTTTTAAGTCCCCTTTATCCCTTTCTTCTTGGCCCCTTTACGACCAAAGCGCGTAACCGCGAGTTCATTGTGAGCCGGCTCACTTTTAAATGGCAAAAATAGCTCGATTCGGCTTTAAAACTATTTAAAAACAATGGCTTATGTGGTGAATGCTGTGCTCCTGTTAAATGAAATAGGTTGCCAGCGTCAAATCACGCTGGCGTACTTTGACTTTTTAAGATAAATGGCTTGTCGGGCTTTTTTCATCTTAAAATCAATGGGGTGGATTTTGCTGCTAAAGTGTATGCGACAAAAGATAGGTTGCTTGGCGCACTTTTCGGTCCGCACACTAATAAGCTGTTATATGCTTTGAAGTAGGAGGTAGCAATAGGTGATTACCGAAATTCACATGGATGCAGTGGCAAGCTTTAAGCAAGCTACGTCGCTCGTTACGGATAAGAAAATAAATCTTATCTACGGCCTAAACGGCACCGGTAAATCAACAATTTCCAATTTTCTTTATGAGCCCGACAATCCTGCGTTCATCTTGTGCAAAAAGGTTCCCGCAGAATCGGCTCCAATTCTCGTTTACAACCAGAAGTTCATACAAGACAACTTCTACGTTGCGGATAGTCTGCAAGGCATCTTCAGCCTTTCAAAAGAGAATAAAGAAGCTGAACAAAAGATAGCCAAGGCGACTAAGCAGCAAGGGGAGCTTGAGCAGGATCTACAAGAGAAGCGCGATGAAAAGGAATTGGCAACACAGGAATTTTCCAGACAAAAACACCAGGCCATAGAAAAAGTTTGGGCCATCAAGCAGACCTATGCTGGTGGAGATCGCATTCTTGAGTACTGTCTCGAAGGCCTGAAGGCCCAAAAAGACAAGCTTTTTGCCCATCTCCAGAGTATCCCGAAGCCAGCTAGTGAGCCAAAAAAAGATGTTCAAACAATCCGGCAGGAAGTAGAGGCGCTCAAAGGTGATGATGCTCAGTTCCAACAGCGACTAACAACTCTGTCTTTTACTTCTCACAGTGTTGAGTCGGACCCAGCGTTCGGAAAATCCATCTTGGGGAATACCGATAGTGAGGTTGCCGCTCTAATCGAGAGTTTGGGGAATTCGGACTGGGTGAAGCAAGGCCTTTCTTTCTTGCCGGAGAGCGTAGGTGATTCAAGCGCGCAATGCCCATTTTGCCAGAAGGCGACAATTTCGGAGAAATTTATCGACAGCGTAAGGTCGTACTTTGATGTGACCTATGAGCAGCAGTTAGACGAGCTTGCACAACTTCTAAATGCGTACCGAGCCGCCTTTGATTCGTTGCCGGGGCTGAGTTCCTTTACCGACCATTCATTCGCAGAAAAGCGCAGGGACTCCATAGCCAACAAATATCAGTTACTTGTAGACGCTATCCAGAGTAATGCTCGAAAGATTGAAACAAAGTTAACGAGCCCAAAGGTTCCGACTACGTTGTCCGACACGACTGGCTTAATCGCCGATTTCAACTCAACAGTCGATCAGATTAACTCAGAAGTCGATGAGTACAACGACAAGCTCAAGAATCGCGGATCTGCTCTCGAAAACTTACGCAACGAATTTTGGCAACTGATGCGATGGCAGTATGACCAAACAATGACGAGGTTTGATGCCGACCGACGAGCTGCCAATCAGCAATTGAAAGGTTTAGATGTAGGTATCGGAAATATTGATGCTGCGCTGACAAAGGTCAAGGGGGAAATTGCGGAGGCGCAAAAACAGACTGTGAATATTGACCAAGCGATTACCGCTATAAATACAGGTCTGACTGATCTCGGCATAGATGACTTCAGCGTACAGAAGCACTCTGACAATCTATATCGCGTGGTGCGCGCAGGCGATTCCAAAGACGCATTTCACTCGCTAAGCGAGGGAGAGAAGATGATGATCAGCTTCTTGTATTTCTGCGAGCTGTGTAAGGGAAAGGTTAGTGCAGAGGACACCCACGCTCAGCGCATTGCGGTGATTGATGATCCAATTTCGAGCCTTTCTCATGTATTCATCTTCAACGTAGGGCAACTCATTCGTTCGGTATTCTTCAAAGGGGAGCAGTTCAGTCAGGTTATTGTCCTGACTCATAGTCTCTACTTCTTCTACGAGATGACAGACCCGAATCACGAGCGCCGCAAAGAAACACAGAAATTGTTTAGGCTTTCAAAGCCCTCTTCTGGCAGTGTCATCCAGGAGATGAAGTACGAAGAGATTCAAAATGACTATCAAGCGTACTGGTCCGTTGTTAATGACCAATCTCAACCGGCGGCACTTATCGCAAACTGTATGCGCAATATAGTGGAGTATTTTTTTAACTTTGTTCGAAAGAAGGACCTAAATAAGGTTTTCCAGATGCCTGAACTCCAGGATGCGAAGTACCAAGCCTTTTGCCGGTACATCAATCGGGAGTCACATTCACTTGGCCAGAACATCATAGATATGAAGGAGTTCAACTATGACGTCTTCAAGGAAGGGTTGAGGCTAGTTTTTGAGAAAACGGGCTACCTAGACCACTATAAAGCCATGTCAAAGTGCTAGTAGTACCAAGGTGCGAAACGCACATAACAATCGGCTGCACGGCGACCGGTGTTCCACTGCTTCTCAGCTCCAAACCGGCGCGTGAGCCGGGCGTTATGCGCCCAAGTTACCCACAAAAAGTAGACATCTTCTATAGTTATCTGGGAGCACTTGTAGTAGAAAACCCTCTTCTCATAAAAATATTGAGCTTAGCTGGCAGGCACAGTAAAGTCGGTTTTATTACGTGTTTCGTTTGAGCTCGACCATCTATTTCTTTTGTATTGCTCACTAATAGAGGTATCTGATTTTGATCAAATTCTACAGTGAAGAGTCGGCAGGTTTCGTTATGCTTGATAATGTCGCCGGTCAAGTGCTTACTATGATGGGCCATGGCGGCAGCAAAGAAGGGGCGGTCGATGGTGAAGTTCTGTCTTCAGCGCTAGATAAGCTGACTTCGGCCGTTGCGCGTGAGCAGGACAAGGCAGACAGTGGTAACCCTGAGGAACAGGGCGGTGGCGATGATTGGGAGGAGGCTGAGGACGGCGATGAGCCGAAGCCGGTGAGCATTTCGGCGCGGGCCACACCGCTTATCGAGATGCTACGTCGCGCCAAGGACGCTGACGGCTACGTGATGTGGCGTTCGGAATGATGTCTGGTGTGGGGTAGGCCCTACACGCTACTCCAGAATATTAACGCGCTTGCGTCAGGTGCTCTATTTTATGCCCACACCCGATCCAGACAAAATCTTATCCTTCAGTAAGCCGGAAGACCTTGGTCACTGGCTTGAGCTGAATCACGCCAGCGAAACTGAGTTGTGGGTAAAGATGTATAAGAAAAGCTCTGGCGTATCGAGTGTGACGTGGGATGATGTTGTAGTTGAGGTGCTGCGCTGGGGCTGGATTGATGGTATTAGAAAGTCACTCGATGAACAGGCCTTTATCCAGCGCATATCGCCCAGAAAAGCGCGAAGCAACTGGTCGAAAAGAAACTGCGAGCATGTGGAGCGTTTGATAAGCGAGGGCCGGATGACGGAAGCGGGCCTTGCACACGTAACGGCCGCTAAGGCAGATGGCCGGTGGGATAACGCTTATGCGGTAAGTGAAATGTCAGTACCGGAAGATTTTTTGGCGGTACTCGAAGGCAAGCCGGAGGCAAAGCAGTTTTTTGAAACACTCACCAAGTCGAGCCGTTATATTATCGCCCACGGATTGATAAGTGCGAAGAAGCCTGAAACAAGAGCGAAACGATTTAACAAATACATCGACATGCTAGGCCGTAAAGAAAAGCCCACCTAGCCCTTAAGGAAGCGCCCGAGCGGCCTTTACTTTGATTTGGCCAAACAGAAAAGCCACTCGCCTGCCCGGCGACAGAGGTCAACCTGCTAAAAAACGCGTTATTGTAAATCGCACGGCGCCTTGCTAACCAAAGCGCATTCAACGCCGCGCGCCGCCCATTAATCCTCCCCCAAAAACCCCCCAGACTGATGCGCCCACAACTGCGCATAAACCCCTTGCTGCGCAATCAACTCCTGATGGGTGCCTTGCTCGACGATACGGCCCTGATCTAACACAATCAGCCGGTCTAGCGCGGCAATGGTGGATAACCGGTGGGCGATGGCGATAACGGTTTTATCGCCCATTAGGTGGGTGAGGTTGCTTTGGATAACCGACTCTACTTCGGAGTCGAGTGCGGAGGTGGCTTCATCCAGAATTAGAATGGGCGCGTCTTTTAATAGCACCCGGGCGATGGCAATGCGCTGCCTTTGGCCGCCCGAGAGTTTTACGCCGCGCTCGCCCACGTGAGCATCGTAGCCGGTGCGGCCTTTTGAATCTTTTAAGCTAACAATAAACTCGTGGGCCTGGGCTTGTTTGGCGGCGGCGATCATTTGCGCCTCGGTGGCGTTGGGGCGACCGTACAGTAGGTTGTCGCGAATGGAGCGGTGCAACAGTGAGGTATCCTGGGTGACCATACCAATATGCTGGCGCAAACTCTCTTGGGTTACTTGATCGATGTCTTGCCCATCGATGGTAAGGCGGCCGCTGGAGATATCGTAAAAACGCAACAATAAGTTTACCAGTGTGGATTTGCCGGCGCCGGACCGGCCGACTAATCCAATTTTTTCACCGCTGTTGATGGCGAGGTTAAATTGCTGAATAACGTTTTTGTCCTCGCCATAATCAAAGTCGACGTCATTAAAGTTAATTTCGCCGCGGTTAACCTGTAGCTCGCGCGCGCCGGGTTTATCGGTGATGGTAAAGGGTTGGGTTAAGGTGTTGGCGCCGTCTTGCACCGTGCCGATATTTTCAAACAGCGAGGAGATCTCCCACATTATCCACTGGGACATACCGTTGATGCGCAGCACCATGGCCAAGGCGGTGGCGATGGCGCCGGTGGTAATGGCGGCGTCTGCCCACAGGCTAATAGCCAGCGCAGCCAATGAGAATATCAGCAGGGCGTTTAAGCTCCAGACGCACACGTTTAGTACGGTAACCAAGCGCATTTGCGGGTGCACGGTTTGTAAAAACTGGTTCATGCCGTCGCGGGCGTAGCTGGCCTCACGGCCGGCGTGAGAGAAAAGTTTTACCGTATGAATGTTGGTATAGGTATCGACAATACGGCCGGTCATTTCGGCGCGGGCATCGGCCTGGGTGGTGGATATTTGGCGCAGCTTGGGCAAAAAGTAGGCGAGGGTACCAATATAGCCAACTACCCAAACTAACATGGGGATTGCCATGCGCCAGTCGAGCGCGCCCATTAGCAGTATCATGCTGCCAAAGTACACACCGATGTACACGGCAACGTCCAGTAGTTTCATTACGGTTTCGCGCACCGCCAGTGCGGTTTGCATCACGCGAGTCGCCAGACGGCCGGAAAACTCGTCCTGAAAAAAGCCAACACTTTGCCCCAGCAGGTATTGATGCGCCTTCCAGCGGATGGCCATGGGAAAGTTACCCAGCATGGTTTGGTGGATAAACAATGCGTGCAGGGCAATGACTAGAGGAATGCCAACCAATAGGGTTAGGGCAATAGCGGTTAACCGGCCGCCGTAATCCTGCCATAGGGTGTCGGGCGAGGTGTTATTGAGCCAATCCACCAAACTGCCCAGCGCACCAAACAGCGATACCTCGATAATGGCAATAGTGGCCGACAGCAGTGCCATCATTAATAGGTAGCGTTTGGCCCCTTGGGTAAAAAACAAACAAAAGGCTAATAGGCCTTTGGGCGGGCGGATTGCGCCATCCTCTGGAAAGGGTTTGAGCAGCTGTTCGAAAAATGCAAACATAGGGCACCTTTTATTAATGCAGGTCGTACAAGGGCCCGCTAAGATTGGGCGTTTTGGAGGTGTGGGCGACGTATTGCGCAAGGCGTGATTGTAGCAAATATTCACCCCGCACCGTCAGTTATTAGAGTTGTCATATGAGTGTTACTACACAATGAAAAAATGGTTGTTGGTTTTTGCCGCCGGATCGCTCGGGGCATTGGTGAGTGCTTTGGCCATGTGGCTGGCCGGGCGTTATGGATTAACCCAGGCGATGGGCGTTAGGCTGGCGCCGGCACTGTCGGCCCATTGGCTGTACCCGCGTATCGTATGGGGCGGTTTGTGGGGCTTTTTGTTTTTGTTGCCGTTGTTTGGTGGGCGCTGGATACTTAAATCGGCGGTATTGGCGTTAATTGTGACTTTAGTTCAGTTATTTGTGATTTACCCCTATACCACCCACTACGGTGTGGCCGGTTTAGAGCTGGGTATGCTGATGCCGCTGGCGGTGTATATTTTTGCGTTTATCTGGGCGCTTACAGCGGCCATTAGCCTGCGCTTGGCGTAGTGTGGCCTGCTGCCTACTCAAAGTGCTAGCCGGCGCACGCATTATGCGCCGCAGTTGCCGTACAGTAGTGGTCTGAATAACGGTTAACCGATTTTTATTGTTGCTCCGGCCAAAGCCGGTTATGGAGAGGTAAGTTATGAAGGTACAGAATAAATTGCAACTGCTAAAGCAGGCCGTGCTGAGTATATGCCTGGTATTGCTAACGGTGCAGGCGCACGCCAAAGAAACGCTGGATTCTGACGTAGTGGACCAATGGCTGGCTACAACAAAAGCTGTGATCCCGATGCGGGATGTGTTTGAGCGGATATCGGAGGAATCTGAAATTGCGCAAAAATATTCTCAGGATGAATTTAAGGCGATGGATCAGGACGAGCAAGATAAACTGCTGGACCAGTTACTAAAAGACGAGGGCGTATACGACGAGGTATACGAGGTGCTGGATGCCAATGATTGGGATAATGCCGGCAGCTATGTGCGCGTTAGCGAGCGTATGGCGCAGGGCATTCAGGTGCATATGCAAAATATGATGCTTAAAAATCTACCGGCCGAGCAGGCACAAATGGTAAAAGAAATGATGGGTGGTGACGTTGAGGCGGACCCAAAAGATGTGGAAGTAATCAGTAAAAACTGGGGTAAGATTTCTCGCTTTATTGGCGAAAACATCGATACGTCACAGCTGCCCTCTATGGGGCAATAAGCACCAGACAAAAAAAGCGCACTTTGTGCGCTTTTTTTGTGCCTGAGATTAACGTTGCTACGCGGTTAACGTACCAGCGCGGTAATCGTTAATGGCCTGTTCTATTTCCTCGTGCGTGTTCATCACAAAGGGGCCGTACTGGGCAATCGGCTCGCCAATGGGTTTGCCACCAATCAGCAGTAGTCGCAGCGGCTCGGTGCCCGCGGCGGTAATAGCAATACTGTCACCATCACCGAGTAAGCCTGCCGTGCTGGTATTAACCAAGCGTTTATCTTCACCTACCAGCGCTTGCCCCTCGTACGGGTACAAAAACAAGTGGTGCCCCTGGGGTACGCTAAATTGCTCGGTAATACCGGCCGGTAGCGTGATGTCCCAGTACACAGGCTCGGTACTTAGGCCCGAGATTGCCCCCGTGGTTATTTTGCCGCTGTGGTTTAACGACCCCGCAATGACTTTTACCGAGGCGCCGGAGTTAAGTGCCACAACGGGTATCGTGTCGGCGGCAATATCGCGATAGGCCGCCGGCTTCATTTTCTCGCTGGCGGGTAGGTTTAGCCAAAGCTGAAACCCACGCATTTTGCCCTCGAGCTGTTGCGGCATTTCTGAGTGAATAATACCCCGGGCGGCGGTCATCCACTGCACGTCACCGGCTTTTAAATCGCCCCGGTTGCCCATGTGATCTTCGTGCAGCATATGGCCGTCGAGCATATAGGTGACCGTTTCAAAGCCGCGGTGCGGATGCGACGGGAACCCGGCCAAATAATCGGCGGCGTTTTCGGAGTTAAACTCATCCAGCATCAACACCGGGTCGTGACGCACTCTGGGGCCTTGGCCCAGGCTGCGTTTAATTTTTACCCCCGCGCCCTCGCTGGCGGCTAATGCGGGGATCAACTGCTGTATTTCACGGCTCATTTTAGTACCCCTCCAAATGCATTGCGTTAAAAGTGCTAAGGCCTATCAAGCGGCCAGGGTGCGGTCAATTTCTTGCTCGGCGCCGGCAAGCGCTTTGTCTTTGCCCTCCGGGCCCATGGCGATGCCTTCGGCGTAGATAAAGTGGGTATCGGTTAGGCCCAAAAACCCGAGAAACGCCTGCATGTAGCCAGTTTGCGAGTCGGCCTGAGTACCGGCGTACAAACCGCCGCGTGCAGCCAACACGTAAACCGGAATGGCCGGCAACAAGCCTTCAGAGCCGTTGCTGGTGTACTGGAAGGTAACACCAGAGCGGGCAATATGGTCAAAATAGGCTTTAAGGGTAGAGGGTATGCCAAAGTTGTACATTGGCAGCCCAATGGTGACCACATCGGCCGATTTTAGCTCGGCGATCAACTCGTCCGAGTAGTCGACAATACTTTGCTCGGTGGGTGTGCGTTTCTCGGCGGGCGTTAAAAACGCATTAAAGCGCTCGCCGTCTAAGTGGGGCACCGGGCTTGCGGCAACATCGCGCACTACCACCCGGCCACCGGGGTTTTGCTGCTGCCAGCGCTGCACAAATTGGTTGCTTAAATAGCTAGATTGACCGTCATCGCCGTTAAGGCTGCTCTTGATCTGTAATAGGGTTTTCATGATTAGGTTTCCTGATTGATTGCTATGGTGCTATTAAAGTATTTGCTGACCCGATAATAAATAGGTAAATTTAGCCTTATTTAATCGAAAATATCGAATCGTCAAGGTTGCACGATGTTTAAGTATCAGGAAGGGTTATGCCAAAAGACATTAAAGTAACACTGGATCAGTGGCGGGCCCTGATCGCGGTGATCGAGTGCGGCGGCTACGCCCATGCCGCCGAGAAGCTGGGTAAAAGCCAGTCGACGGTGTCATACGCGATCAGTCAGTTAGAGCAGGCGTTGCAAGTGGCGGTGTTTAAAATTGAAGGTCGTCGCGCCATTGCCACTGCAGCGGGCGAAAGCCTGTACCGGCGGGCGCGGCACTTGCTGGATGAGGCAGAGTCCCTGGAGGATGCCGCGGCGCGTATGGGGCAAAAGATCGAACCCGAGGTACGACTGGCGGCCGACTTGCTGGCCCCGGCGGGCGAGATACTGCATTGCTTGCAGGAGTTTACCCAGCAGTACCCGACCACCCGGGCCGATGTTTTAGAGTCCGTGTTAAGTGGTACAGAGGACGCGCTGGTCCAGCGGCAAGTTGATTTAGCCATCATCGGCCGTGTGCCCGCCGGTTTTATTGGGGATTACCTGCGCACTGTATCCTTGATTGGCGTGGCAGCACCGTCGCACCCGTTGCATCAACTTGGGCGCGAGGTAACGCAGGAGGATCTGCGCCATCACCGCCAACTCATTGTCCGTGACTCGGGTATCCACCGACGCTACAGCGCCGGCTGGCAAGAGGCAGAACAGCGCTGGACCTTTACCCATATCAGCACCTCGCTTGCCGCTGTGCGCAGCGGCCTGGGCTACGCCTGGCTGCCGGAGGGTTACCTGGAGCAAGACCTTGCCTCGGGCGCGATTAAGCGCCTGCCCATGGAGCAGGGCGGCGAACGGGTGGTGACCTTGTATTTGGTGTTGGCCGATCGCGATATCGCCGGCCCGGCTACCCGGGCACTGGCGCAAATCATTAAAGCGCACTTTAGCCCTGTGTCAGCACGTTAAGCCAATATACTGGCATCGTAAGCGTTAAGAGGTGTGCCCACCTACCTAAGCCATAACCCGGTCATCCCCGCGAAGGCGGGGATCCAGCGGCTTTGAGTACGCAGATATCGGCGCTCCCACCTTCGCGAGAGCCACAAACCCAGCCTCAGAGCTTATTAATGGTCGTCCGGTGCTAGGGATGCGTTAATCGCTGGGGGTCGAGCAGTTCGCTTAAGTTTTCGCGGGACAGTTCGGTTTCTTCTTCGGCCACATCAAGAATATCCCGTTGCTCGCGGTAGGCTTTTTTGGCGATTTCGGCGGCTTTGCTGTAGCCGATGGTGGCGTTGAGGGCGGTGACAAGAATGGGGTTTTTGGCCAGCGGGCGCTGAATTTTGTCGTAGTTGACGCTAAAGCCCGCGATGGCCTGATCCGCCAGGCTGGTGGCGCTGTTGGCCATTAGCTGGATGGACTGCAACAGGTTGTTGCCAATCAGCGGTAGCATCACGTTAAGCTCAAAGTTACCGGCGCCGCAGGCGCTGGTTGTAGCGGCGTCTAGCCCCATCACCTGGGTGGCGGCCATGGCGGTGGCCTCGGGAATCACCGGGTTCACTTTACCGGGCATAATCGACGAGCCAGGTTGCAGCGCGGGCAGGCTGATTTCGCCGATGCCGGCCAGTGGGCCGGAGTTCATCCAGCGTAAATCATTACTGATTTTTAACACGGTGACGGCGAGGGTTTTAAGGGCGCCAGACAGTGCTGCTAAATCGTCTTGCGCGCCAATTTTGCTAAAAGGGGACTCGCAAGGCGTAAAGGCAATGCCGGTATCCTCGCTCAGGCAGCGGGTAAAGCTTTGGCTAAACCCCTCGGGGGTGTTAATGCCCGTGCCTACGGCGGTACCGCCCTGAGGTAGGGCGCTGATCTCGTTAAGGGCGAACTCCAGCCTCCGGCTATCGGCTTTTACTTGGGTGCTCCAGCCCGATAACACCTGACCAAACGTCACCGGCATAGCATCCATTAAATGGGTGCGGCCGGTTTTAACCACGTGATCCAGCTCCTGGGCGCGCTGGGTGATGATGTTTTGCAGGTGCTCAAGCGCCGGTAGCAGCTGTTGGGTAATTTGCGTGGCGCAGGCGATGCGAATACTGCTGGGGAAGACATCGTTACTGCTTTGGCTGCAGTTAACGTGATCGTTGGGGTGAGCTTCAATGTTGGCCTGGGCGCACAGGTGGCTGATCACTTCGTTGACGTTCATATTGCTGCTGGTGCCCGAGCCGGTTTGATAGATGTCCACCGGGAACTGCGCCCGATGCTTGCCTTCTAACAAGGTTTTACAAGCCGTTTGAATCGCGCCGGCACGGGCAAAATCTAGCGCCTCGCATTCAATATTGGCCCTGGCGGCGGCGTGCTTTACTTGCACAATGGCGTCAATCAGCGACGCCGGCAGCGGGCCACCACCCAGCGTAAAGTTGTCCACTGCCCGTTGCGTTTGCGCGCCGTACAGGGCATCTTGGGGCACCTTGACGTCGCCCAGGCTGTCACTTTCAATACGAACCGCGTTGTTGCCGTTGTCACTTGCGCCAAAAGAATCCATATGGGCCTCGTATCTGCAGTAAAATGAGTGATTGAGTTACTGTAGCATAGCCGCCGGTGGGTTTTGTGGGCGCGCGTTAAATAGAGTCTGTTGTATATGAGCACAAAGTTTAAAGTTCACAGTAGTTACCAGCCCGCGGGCGATCAGCCTGCCGCCATTGCCGGCTTGGTTGATGGTATTGAATCGGGCCTGGCCCACCAGACACTGCTGGGGGTTACGGGCTCGGGTAAAACCTTCTCGATTGCCCATGTGATTGGCCAGGTGCAGCGGCCCACCCTGGTAATGGCCCACAATAAAACACTGGCGGCGCAGTTATACGGTGAATTTAAAGAGTTCTTCCCCGATAACGCCGTGGAGTATTTTGTCTCTTATTACGATTATTACCAGCCCGAGGCTTACGTTCCGTCGTCCGATACCTTTATCGAAAAAGACGCCTCGGTGAATGACCATATCGAGCAAATGCGCTTGTCGGCGACCAAGGCCTTGATGGAGCGCAAAGATGCCATTGTGGTGGCCACGGTATCGGCGATTTACGGTTTGGGTGACCCGGAATCTTATTTAAAAATGGTGCTGCATCTGGTGCGCGGCGATCGCATCGATCAGCGAAAAATATTGCGCCGTTTGGCCGAGCTGCAATACACCCGCAACGATATGGACTTTCAGCGCGCCACTTACCGGGTGCGCGGCGACGTGATTGATATTTTTCCGGCCGACTCGGATATGGAGGCGGTGCGGGTTGAGTTGTTTGACGATGAGATCGAGCGCATCTCAATTTTTGACCCGCTAACCGGCGAGGTACTGCACAAAGTGCCGCGCATGACGATTTACCCAAAATCGCACTATGTTACGCCGCGCGAAAAAATATTAGCCGCAGTTGACGATATTAAAGAAGAGTTAGCCGAGCGGCTAAAGCAGCTGCGTGAGAACGATAAGCTGGTCGAGGCGCAGCGCCTGGAGCAGCGCACCCGCTATGACCTAGAGATGATGCAAGAGCTGGGTTATTGCAACGGCATCGAAAACTATTCCCGTTATTTGTCGGGCCGGGACCCGGGCGAGGCGCCGCCCACCTTATTTGATTATTTACCCCGCGAAGCCCTACTGGTCATTGATGAATCGCACGTGACTATTCCGCAAATTGGCGCTATGTATAAAGGCGATCGGTCACGCAAAGAAACGCTGGTAGAGTATGGGTTTCGTTTGCCCTCAGCGTTGGATAACCGTCCCATGCGTTTTGATGAGTGGGAGTCGCGCGCGCCGCAAATGATTTTTGTCTCGGCAACGCCGGCCGCCTACGAGGCCGAGCACGCCGGCCAAATTGTCGAGCAAGTGGTGCGCCCCACGGGGCTGGTTGACCCGCAAATTGAAGTGCGCCCGGCAACGACCCAGGTTGACGATGTGTTGTCTGAGTTGCGCGCGCGGGTCGAGCTTGAAGAGCGAATCCTGATTACTGTATTAACCAAACGCATGGCCGAAGACTTAACCGAATATTTATCCGAGCACGGTGTGCGGGTGCGTTATTTGCACTCGGATATCGACACCGTAGAGCGCGTCGAAATTATTCGCGATTTACGCTTGGGTGAGTTTGATGTTTTAGTCGGTATTAACTTGCTGCGTGAAGGTTTGGATATGCCAGAGGTTTCATTGGTGGCGATTTTAGATGCCGATAAAGAGGGGTTTTTGCGCTCGGATCGGGCGCTAATTCAAACCATTGGGCGGGCGGCGCGTAACTTAAACGGTAAGGCAATTTTGTACGCCGACCGTATTACCGGCTCGATGCAGCGCGCTATGGATGAAACCGAACGCCGCCGCGAAAAACAAATTGCGCATAATCTGGAGCACGGTATTACGCCTCAGGGCATTAAGAAAAACATCGCCGATATTATGGAGGGCACTCAAGTGCCCGGCGCCAAGGGTAAACGCAGGGGCGCGGGTCGGGGCAAATCAAATGAGGCTATTGAGTTGCCGGCCGATGGCGATATTTGGAAGCAGGTAGAGAAGCTTGAGGCGCAAATGTTGGCCGCGGCAAAAGACTTAGAGTTTGAGCGCGCGGCGCAGTTGCGTGATCAGATAAACCAACTAAAAGAGGCGGGCTTATAAGCCCGCTAATTGTTTAGCTCTACCACCAAGCGAAAGCCAATGTCCTCGTGGTAAGTGTGCTGCGGTTGAAACTGGCGGCTGTAGGTATTGGTCTCGCGGGCATCGGATTTTAACGATCCACCGCGCACCACCCGAGCGGGGCAGTTATTTTGCTGATACGCCTCGGGGCTGGCGGAGGCATTTTGATAACCGTCGCGGTAGCAATCGGCCACCCATTCGGCCACGTTACCTGCCATATCAAACAGGCCAAAATTGTTGGCTTTATAGCTACCCACTGGCGCGGTTTTGCCGCTAAAAATTCCGGTAAACTCGCTGTCGCAATGACGCCGGCAGTTGGCGTAACCCGCTGCATCTTTGGCGTTATTGCCCCACGCATACTCTTGCGCTTTACCGCTTTTGGCCAGGTATTCCCACTCGGCTTCGGTGGGCAGGCGGTAGCGCATGCCGGTTTGCTCGCTTAGCCATTTTGCGTACATATCGGCTTCTTCCCAGCTGACGTTTATCACCGGGCGGTCGCCGCGCCCCCAGCGGTTGTCTCCCGGTAGCGGCATGCCTTTGCGTTTGGCAAATAGCTCGTACTGGTCAAAAGTAATCTCGTGCTGGCTGACGGCGAAACGATTATTGATGTTTACCTTATGTACGGGCTGGCTGTTGTTGTCCGGCCCCCCCATCCGAAACTGGCCGGCGGGTACCACGATCATTGACGGGCCCCGGGCATTGCCCGAAAGCGCGCTGGAAAACACGCTGCCCACCTCGCGTTGCTCGCGCAGGCTAACGGTTTTGGTTAACGGCTGCTGCTCTACGGTGACCCACTGCAAGTATTTACGGTAACCCGGTGCCGTTACCTCAACCTGATAGCGACCGGGTTTTAGCTCGATACCGGGGGTGTATTTTGCGCGTATGTTCATAATGCGGATGCGCGCATCGCTGGGCTCCGGGGTAACGGTAAAGCTGTATTTGGCCGCCGAGCCAGAGTTTGAGTCGTCAGCTTCTGGCTCATCAATTTCTGGCTCGTCAATAGCGGTCTCGGCCACGGCGTTGCTATTGGTTAGCTCGTTTACCTCTGCGGGCTCGGTGATGGCACTGGACGCTAGGCTTGTGCTGGATGCGGCGGCATCGCTGCTGCGCAGTGCGCTGTCCGTCGTCAAAGACACAGTTTCGGTGGCGGCGCTTTGGCTCGAGGCCGCCGCAGTGTTTAACGCGGCACTCTCGTCCGGTGACTCGACCGTGTTGTCCGTGCCGGCCGCGTCGTCTTCGGGTGCCGGGTTTTGGGTTAGGCTGTCGGGCTGATTGGTTTGCCAGGCGATGCTGGCGGAGCCTTGTGTCTCGGTGTTTTGCGCAATCGTGGCCTCCTCTGATGGGTCGTCAGACGGGGCCATCAGCCAGATGATAATGAGCAGCCCCAGTAATAACACAGCACCCGTGGCAAGCCAGCGAGGCTGCCTGAGTAACCCCGCGATGCCCGTTGGTGATTGTGCCGCCTTGTGAAATTGCGTCGCGACCAGTGTATTTTGCCGGGTAGGGTAATCGCTTAAGGCAGCCTGTTCGGGCTCGGCGTGATGAAAGCCCTGCTCGCGAGAAAAGCGCAGGCCGCGCACGTTGCTCCACAGCTGATGACTGATAGATTTAACACTGTTGGCCAAGCGCCAACCGATGGTGTGGGTCAGGGCCTGAAACTGATGGCTAAGATTCTGACCGTCGCCATCGCCGTCACCTAGCTCGCGCATTTTTAACTGCAGTAGCTCGATATCAACCACCAGCTCACGGCCGGTTTGGTAGCGTTTATCGGGCTCTTTGTCGAGCAGCTTGTTCAAAATATCCTGATAGCGGCGATACTGCGTCGGCAGCTTGGGCAGGGGTGAGGCGAGGTGTTTGAGGGCAATGGCCACCGCCTCGTCACCCTGGTACGGTACCGCGCCCGTGAGCATCTCGTAAAACACGATGCCCAAGCTGTATAAGTCTGAGCGGCCATCGGCATTTTTACCGCGGGTTTGCTCGGGGCTCATATAGTGGGGCGTGCCCACCACGGTGCCAGCGTGAGTGGCGCGTGGCCCGCTGTTGCGCGCGAGCGCCACGCCAAAATCGGTGAGTACCGCCGAACCGCCATCGCGAAACAAAATGTTTTCGGGTTTGATGTCGCGATGGATGTAGCCTTTTTCGTGGGCGTGATCGAGCGCCGAGGCCATTTCGCGCAAAATCTCGAGCGCGGCGTCGGCGTCAATACCACTGAGCATTTTGTCGTGTATCGAGCCGCCCGGCAGATAATCCATGGCGATGTAATTTAAATTGTCGTGTCGGCCAATATCGTAAATCGAGACAATGTTGGGGTGCGACAGTTGGCCCACGATATTGGCTTCGCGCTGAAACCGCTCGCTAAAACTCGGGTCGCCATTTAGCGCCGGCGACATAACCTTTAGGGCGACGACCCGGCCGACGCTTTCCTGAATGGCGAGATACACAGTGGACATACCACCGTGGTTAATTTTGCGAATGATGCGATAGCCGGGTATATACATGGGTGTTTCAGTACAAAGTCCAATAGAGCAGGGCGACCAAGATGCCCAGGGCGGCCAGATAAATAAAAGTATCGAGGCGGCGGCTGTGACTAAACACCGGTACCCAGTGAGACAGCTTTGCCAGTAGCGACGGCGAGTGTTTGGGCGCGGCGATTATTTGCAGCGTAATGTTATCTCGCCCGCCGGCGCCCAGTGCGGCCTGCATTAGCTCGCGTGTGGCCTCGCGCGGTGTTTTACAGTTTTTAAGTATTTGTGCGATGTCCTCGTCACTGAGCTCGTCGGTTAAGCCGTCGCTGCACAGTAAAACCCACTGCTGTTCTTGCCACTGACGCTCGACATGATCGACGGTGACGGCGTCCAGCTCTTGTGAGCCCAGACACTGGGTAATGATGTTGCGATCCGGGTGAGTGTGCGCCTCGTTGGCGGCAATGGCACCGGATTCCAGCAGCATTTGTACGTAGGAGTGATCGCGCGTTAATAGCTCTAATTCACCCGTGCTGCGGCTGTACAGATACGAGCGGCTGTCGCCGACCCAGGCAATTTGATACTGCTCCAGGTTGCTGCGCAGTGCCACTACTGTAGAGCCCATCCCCTCGGCGCCCACACCGCGGGCTACGGCATCTAATACCGCACGGTGCGCCGCCTGAATGGCGTCGGGCAGAGGCTGATTGGGTTTTTGTTCCAGAGTTTGACGGACGATGTCGCTGGCGACTTCGCCCGCCTCATGGCCACCCATGCCATCGGCCACCATCCACAATGAATACGCAGGAAGACTTAAATAGCAGTCTTCATTATTGCTGCGCTTGCGTCCCGGGTTGGTGACGGAGCTTGATTCCAAATCCTGTATGGGTGAGTGCTTCATCCTGATTTCGGGCCTTAGACCTCGTTCGGGCGGTGCGTGGTTATTATTGCGCGATCAGCCCAGAATAATACCGCCATCCTTTATTCTTGGGATAGTACCCTAAAACCCTAAGTGGTTGCTGATATTTCCACGCCAGCGCCAATGTTTATGGCCGGTAAGTATGACACGCACCACCAGACGGTTGGCTAGGGCGCAGCTCTCAGCAAGCTGAACAACTGCGCCGCAAATGCCAATAGTAGAACAGCTAGTCACTAAAAACCACGACCAGTGCTCAGCGGCCACTACAGGGTTTTAATACTGAAGCCCGCATCGGCCAATGCCTCTTTGTTGCCTGCACTGGAGATAACCGCGGTGCTGGCTTTCTCCGGCTGCAAATAGGCTTGGGCAACGCGCTTAATGTCGTCGCCGGTTACCTGCAAAATGCGCTGGCGAAACTGCTCGCGCAGCTCGCGGGTGCGGCCAAACAACTCGGCCTGAAAGGTTTGCTTAGCTTCGCCGGCCGGTGAGGCGGGTTTATCGATGCTGCTGACCACCCCCAAAATAGACTGCTCGATCTCGCTTGGGTCGATAGGCTGCTCCTCCAGCCAGCTAAGGGCGCTGTCAAAGTCGTCGAGTGTCTCGCTTAGGCGCGGGTCGCGGTAGGAGTAAAAGCGAAATACGCCGTTGCTGTTATCCTGGCTGGCGCCGCCGCCGTAAGCGCCGCCGCGCTCGCGAATCGCCCGGTGCAAATAGGCGTTGCGTAGCACGCCGGCCAATACTGTGAGGGCCGGGGCATCCGCGTGATCGGCGCCCACGGTGGGGTAGGCTTTGGCGCAAAAGTTGACCTGCGTGTTGGTTAGCCACGCCTCTTTTACTTGCTGTGGCTTGTGCGGCACCTGCAGTGGGGCAAAGCTGGTTTGGCTGGCCATTGGCCAGTAGTTTTCCAGCAGTTGACGGTAGCGGGGCAGCTGCTCGTCTTCGCCCACCAGCAAAAACTGGCGCGGCGCGGGTTTAATTTTTTCGTGCATGGCCTGTAGCGCGCTGGATAATGCCTCGCGGCCAGCCGCATCGGCCAGTGAGTCGTCTAAAGCTTTTAGTTCTGTGAGCCCGCCAAGGCCTCCAAGGTCGTGGCTAATTTTGGCGCCCGGTGTCATGCCCGCCGAGGCGGCGGTCATCGCCAACACGTGGCCGCTGCCGGGCACGCCTTGCTCGCGGCGCGCGCGCGACTGAGCCACCAGCTCGCCCAACCGGTCGAGCTCGTCAAAGCGGGCCTGATGCAAGGTGCGGTGAATAAGCTCGGTGGTAAGCTCGGCATTTTTTGCCAGCGCCTTGGCCGATAACACAAGGTAACCGTCGAGCTCGTGGGGGTTGTTGCCAGTGCTGCGAATCGCCGCTTTGGCGGTAAGCGAGCCAACCCGCTGCGCCTGTAGGGTTTGTACCGCCAGATAGTCTAAATCGCCCAGCCCAACCTCAGTGAGCGCCAGGGCGTAAATCGGCAGTAACTGCAGCTCTTGCTCGGTAAGTTGCGGCAGCTTGATCACGACTTGCTGATACAGCAAACCGTTGGTGCCAGCGCCGTAACTGCGCAGCGGGTATCCGGCGATGTTCTCGTGGCTGCCCGGGGTGTAGTGCATCTCGGCTGGAATGTCGGCGAGCGTTACCTGCGGCAGGATGCTGTCGTCCTCTTGCAGGGTTTGACGCGCCTCCAGGGCATTGGCCTGAGTGACAATAGCCTCGCACTCGGCGTCGCTTAGTGTTGCCTTAATGGCCGCCAGTTTCGCTTGCTCGGCGGCTTTAGCGCGGGCCGACATCTGGGCATCTGGGCGCAGCGTTAAGGTGACCCGGTGGGTGTTGTCCAGCAGCCACTCGCGCACCCGGCGCTGAATAAAATCTGGCTGGGCCACGGTTTTGCGAACCCGCGCCAGGGCGGACTCTAAATCCAGTTGGGCGACCGTATCGCCGCGGTGGGTGGCGGCTGTAAGCGCCGTCATGATCAGCTGTAAACCGTAGGGGAAGCCGTCGCCGCCCACCTCCCGCTGGGCCAGCTCTAGCTGATGCAGCGACGATTCGATTTGCTCGGCGGGCACGCCATCGTTGGCCACTGCCGTCAGGGTGTCTAAAATCATTTGCTCGACGGCTTGCGTGCTGTCGCTGGCGCAACCTTCCAGGCCGCAGACAAAGCTCATCTCAAATTGACTGTCATCCAGGCCACACAAAGGCGATGGGGCTTGGCCCAAATCGGTTTGCTCCAGTGCCATGGTCAGCGGCGAGGCGCTGTTATCAAACAACACGCTGGCCAGTAAGTGGGCCTCTAGTGCGGCCTCGAGGTCGGTCACCTGGCCCAATAGCCAGCCCATCACCACATGGGTTTTGTTGTCCTTAGGGGCGCTGTCGGATTCATCGAGATCCAGCGGGTAGGCGTCTTCGACCCGAATGGGCGCGTGCAGGCGTTTTTCGGGTTTGACGGCAATGGTGTTGTCGAGCGCGTCAAACTGGGCCAGTGCCTGCTCGTGAAACTTGGCTTGATGCTCAACGGCGGGGATATCGCCGTAGGTCATAAACACAGCGTTGCTGGGGTGATAGTGATGCTTGTAAAACGCCTGCAGGTCGGCATAGCTCAGATCGGGTATGTGCTCTGGCTCACCGCCGCTGTTGTAATGGTAAGTGCTGGTGGGGAATAAGTGGCTCGCGAGCTTTTGCCACAGCTGCGAGGGCACCGAGCTCATGGCGCCTTTCATTTCGTTAAAAACCACACCTTTATACGTCAACTCCGACTCGGGGTTACTCGCCTCGGCAAACTCCAGGCGGTGACCTTCCTGGGCAAAGTCCAGCGGGTCTAAATTGGCAAAAAAGACCGCATCCAGGTACACGTCCAGCAGGTTGTTAAAATCTTTGCGGTTTTGGCTGGCAAAGGGGTAGGCGGTCCAGTCCGAGCTGGTAAAGGCATTCATAAAGGTGTTGAGCGAGCGCCGGGTCATCATAAAAAACGGGTCACGCACCGGGTAGCGTTTACTGCCGCATAATGCGGTGTGCTCTAAAATATGCGCGACCCCGGTAGAGTCGGTAGGCACCGTGCGCAACGCCACTAAAAATACATTCTCGTTATTGCTTGAGGCGAGGTGGATATGCTGCGCGCCGGTTTTGCGGTGACGGTATTCTTCGACCGTCAGGTTTAACGACTCTAATGATTTGCTGCGTACATGCTCAAATTCGGGGTGCTGATGTGAACTCATAGATTACTCATGGTTGGTGGCCCGCCTGCGCTTAGCTCCGGTTGGGGTCAAAGCTTGCAAGGTGGTTCATATAATCGGTAAAGGCGGCTAACGCCGGTTGGCACAGGGTGGCGTCGCCCTCTAATTGTTGCAGAGCGTAACAACTTGCTTCGAATGTGGAAAGCTGATTGCGCTTGGCGGCGCTGCGGATGCGGTACAGGCTATCGGGTGTTTCAGTAAGGCTGACCCGTGGCAAAGCGGCCAGCGCCGGATTGAGAAACAGCATTTTACGGCTCTTGCGCCAGGTCGCATCAAGCACGACTAACCGTTCTACGCGCTCAGGCAGCGCCTGTTTGGTCTCTGCAGTGGCCGCCTCGGGCAAGCTTGGGTAAAGCAACGCGGTATTGGGCGCTAACAGAGTTTGTGCCGTTGCCGAATCGAGCGTCTCGGCTATATGCAGGCGGCACGAGCGTAAATTGCGCGCCAGCAGCTCGCCGGTATTTTTAGGGTGTTGATGTTCATCCGGGTGCTGCAGCAGTAAAACCTCTATTTGGTTAGCAATAGGGCAGACGTAGCCGCAAAAGCAACGCGACTCGGGCCGCTGGCAGCTTGGGCACAGGCGGCGGCTCATTCGGCGGGCACTAATACAGAGAGTGGCACGGGAGAGCTGGTGGCGATCAGGGCCTCTTTGGCCGGGCGGGCAAGCTTTTTAATGGCGGCTTCGCGTGCGCTGGCATCGGCCCGGTTGGCAAAAGACTCTAAGCGGCACAACTTTACCGGCTTACAGGTGCGAAAGAATCGCGCGCCGCGTACACCACTGGCGTGCTCTTGCCAGCGGCGATTAATGTCCGTGGTAATGCCGGTATACAATTTGTTGCTGTCGCTAAGGATAATGTAGGTGTACCACATGGATTACGGGCGGCTTGCATAAGGTATAATCCTGCCATTATGCCCGATCGGGGCGCCTTTCGGTACCGCACTATTATGCCCATTGACTCCAGCCAGCAGGATCGTAACTTTGATGATTTGGCCGGCCGTTTTAGCCGCAATATTTACGGCGGCTTAAAAGGTCAGATTCGTCTGGCCGTGCTGGCGCGAGATTTTGCTGAGTTTTTACCCGTCGCCCCCTATGTGCCGCTAACGCCCGACAAAACCCTTAATATTCTCGACGCCGGCGGCGGCCAGGGGCAGTTCTCACTGCCGTTGGCGGCGGCCGGGCATACGTTAACCCTATGTGATATCTCGGCCAATATGCTCAAAATAGCAGAGCAGCAGGCCGCGATATTAGGGGCGTGCGAGCGGGTGCAGTTGCTGCAGTGCCCCGCGCAAGCGGTGGCAGAGCACTTGTCGGATACCAGTGCACCGTTTGATTTGGTGATTTGCCACGCAGTGATTGAGTGGGTGGTGGAGCCTTTTGTTTTGCTCGATCACCTGTTGACGCTACTGCGCCCTGGTGGGCATTTATCGCTGATTTTTTACAACAAGCACGGGCTGGTTTATAAAAACCTGCTGCGTACCAATTACAAAAAAATCAAAAGCGACGATTACCGCCCCCATCGCGGTAGCTTGACGCCGATTAACCCGACCACCCCAGAGGCATTGCTGCAATACGCCGCGAGCCGCGAGCTGGACGTCTTGTGCCACAGCGGTATAAGGGTGTTTTACGATTATATCCTGGACCCGGAACAGCGCCGGCGGGAGGAGGCTACGGTGCTGGAACTCGAGCAGAAGCTCTCTCGCCAGCAGCCTTACCGCGATTTAGGGCGCTACGTACATTTATTGTTACAAAGGCCGTTTAGCTCAGCGCCTTAAGCACACAGGTTTTGGCCGCGTTGATCCGGGCCGCTAAGTAATCGTTGCCGCCGCGATCCGGGTGCAGCTTTTGAATCAGCCGCTTGTGCGCGAGCTCCACATCATCCGGGCTTAGTGTGCCCGCTTGATAACCGTCTTTTAAGCCCAGAGTCAGCAGCGCCTCCTCCAGGGTGATATTGCTGTTAGGGCTATCGGGCGGCGGGGTTTGCGCCGCTTTGTGGCGCTGTAAAAAGGGTAAAAACTGTGCCGCTAAGCCCAGTAACGTCTTGCCTAGTGGTATTAAGGCCCCCAGCAGAGCGCCCAGCCAATGAATTCGGCCGGTGATGGCTAAAAATATCAAAGTGACGATCAGCGCGCCGATCAATAATCGCGTGACGGCCTGGCGTTTTTTGCCCGGCGGTAGCTTGCGCAGCCAGGAAACGCCAAAAAACAGCAGTGCCAATAGTGCGATAATGGGGATTAGTCGAAACACCGCAGACTCCGTCGGGATTTAAATGGGGCTTTAATCAGCCCTTACATCGACATCACTTTATCACTGTTTGCGGGGTATCGCTAAGCCCGGCTGAGAAAACAGCGCCTGTTATAGCGGTGAGACGTGTGGTCGCACAGCGGGTGGAATTTCGTTAAGCTTGGCGCTTCACTTTTATGGCTTCACAGGCTTTGTCTGGAGCGGTGGGGAGCTTAGTAATGGCTGGTATCTAAATGACCCTGAAAATCCTTGCGGCTAGACGTGCGGGAGCATTTTATCGGATTCGCTGGCCGCTATGGGTAGGCGCGTGGCTCCTTGTTATTAGCTCGCTGATGTTAACCGCTTGTGGTGGCGCGGGCAGTTCAGGCGGCGCCGGCGCTTCGTCATCGTCTGTCAGTAGTGCGGCAAGCAGTACCAGCTCGGCGATTAATTCGGTTTATATCAGTGGCTCGGTGAGCTACGACTTTGTTCCCGTCAGTAGGGCGCAAGGGTTGGATTATAGCGCCACGACCCCCAAGCCCGTGCGCCAGGCAAAAGTTAATTTGATCGACAACAGTGGCGCACTTGTCGCGTCTGCGCAAACTGATGAGCAAGGGCACTACACGCTGGTGTCACCCCGTAACCGTGAGGTTAAAGTTCAGGTCGAGGCCTATAGCTACGCCGATAACGCACAGCGCTGGGAAATTCGCGTTGAAGATAACACGGGGAATAACGCGCTTTATGTGCTTGAGGGCGAGCTGCGTAACAGCGGTGAGGCCGACTCGGTGCGCGATTTACACGCGGCTTCTGGCTGGGGAGGCGGCCAATACACTCAGCAGCGGGCGGCGGCGCCGTTTGCAATACTCGACACAGCTTATCGTTCGCTACAAACACTGGCTGAGGTAGATTCAAACCTGTCTCTGCCTCTGAGTGTTTTCCGCTGGTCAGAGAATAATACCGTGGCCGCTGGTGATTATGCCGATGGCGATATTGGCACCAGTTTTTACGACGGCGTTGCGGTTTATGTGTTGGGGCAGGCCGGGGTCGATAGCGATGAGTACGATGCCCACGTTATTGCCCATGAGTGGGGGCATTTTATTGAAGTGCAGTTAGGCGGGCGCTCCGATTCTATTGGCGGTGATCATTCTATTGTCGAGAGGCTCGACATGCGGGTGGCTTACTCTGAGGGATTTGCCAATGGTTTTTCGGCCTATGTATTGGCTGACCCGGAGTACCGGGATACCTTTGGGGTGGCGCAGGCTCGTTCGGCAGGCTTTGATGTGAGTTTAAAAAATCCAGCGGTTCGCGGCTGGTATAGCGAGTCGTCGATTCAATCGATTTTTTATCACCTTGCGGAGTTTGGCGCTTTTGACGCTATTTACTCGGTGTTTAGTGACAGCCGCTATCAGTCCATTCCCGCCTTTACCAGCATGTTTAGTTTTGCCGATATCCTGGCCGAGAAAGACCCGCTGGCATTTAATGAATTAGATAATTTGATGAGCGAGCAGCTTATCGGCAGTCGCGATGCTTACGGCGCGGGCGAGACGAATAATGGCAGTACGCAAGGTGTGTTACCTGTGTATGTCAATTTGGTGGCAGGCGGTAGCGCGGTTGTGTGTAGCTCGCAAAAAAACGGTCAGCAAAATAAACTGGGCGTGCATAAGTTTTTAAAAACGACTGTGTTTGTGTCCGGGCAATATCGCTTGTTGGTTGAAAATAATGGTGCTCGTGCGGCGCAAACCGATCCTGATGTGATCGTAAATGGCGACAACAATCGCTGGGTTGGCTTGAGTGCGGAGGCGGATGCCGAGTCGCTTGCACTTGATTTGCAGGCAGGCGAGAGCTATGCGATTGCTGTCAGCGATTACGAGCGCCACCGCGATGCGCAAACGGCAAATTATCGCCCAGCGTGTTTTAATGTCTCGCTAACGTCACTTTGAGGGAGTTGTCATGATTAAGCTAGCGTTTATATTGTGCTTTGCGTGGCTGCTAACCGCCTGCCATGGTTCGGGCGATGCCGGCGGAGCTGGCAGTTCTGCTGTATGGGCAGAGGTGCTCCATTCACCGAAAAGTGATTCAGTCGGTGGTAAGCCAGCGCTGCCTGTAACGCTGCTCCATCCGCGCCAGCGAGTGGATGTAGGGGTTACCACACGAGTGGATTTATCACTTGCTAGCGCTTTGTCGGATACCAGTTTTCAGGTGAGTATTACGCCAGATGCGGGCTTGTCAGTTGTTGCCGGTTCGTTGCAGCAAACCGTGAGTAGTGCAGGCTCTTCTGAGTCTATGGCCATTGCTCTGGATGTGCGGGCTGAACGTCCCGGTAAGTATTACATTAACCTGGAGGTGATAAGCTCTGATGCAACCGCGGGGCTGGACCGGCGGGCGTTAGCGCTGGTAGTGCTTGCGGGCGCTACCGAGGCTAAAGCACTTTTAGCAGAGCCTAAAGCCACACCTGAAAAGCACGTAATGCCCGCCCAGGAGCGCGTCTACTAGCGTGCTGGCACAGGCAGTTGGCATTGTGTTTGGCGGTTGCCCGGGGGATTAATTACTTTTACTATTCGCAGCTGTATTGCCAGCCCCGCTCAGAGCGGCTGGTACCTACCCGTCATCGCGCCCAGGCGCATCACGTAAGAGAGCAGAATGAGTCTATATCGTCTAATGGCCGAGTGGGAGCCGCAAGCGGCTGTGATGCTTAGCTGGCCGCACGAGGCCACTGACTGGCAGCCCCTGTTACCTTCTGTTAATCAGGTTTATGCCGAGCTTGCCTGGCACATCTGCCGCTATAGCCGCCTACTGATAGCGGCTCCGGCCTCCAGTCATAACGCTATTGTCGATATGCTTGCTAAACGCGGTGTGCCGCAACATTTAGTCAGTGTCTATGAGGTCGATAGCGATGACACCTGGGCCCGGGATCACGGTCCTATCACCGTTGCGAGCGATGCCTGCGTTAAACTGCTGGATTTTCAGTTTAACGGCTGGGGCGGAAAATTCGATGCCTCTCTCGATAACGCCATCTCTGGCACGTTAGCTCGCGCCGGTGCTTTTATGGCACCTCTTGAGACGGTAGATTTTGTTTTAGAGGGCGGGGCGATTGAGGCTGACGGCGAGGGTACTTTAATGGCTACTCGCGAGTGCTTGCTGAACCCAAATCGCAATGGTGTTGTCGATCAGGGAGAAGTTGAGCAGGTGTTGCGGTGTTATTTTGGGGTGACCACAATCAACTGGTTGGGCTCTGGTTTTTTACAGGGCGATGATACCGATAGTCATATAGACACATTGGCGAGGTTATGTCCCAACAATCGTATTGTTTATGTTGGCTGCCCCGACCCGGAGGATGTTCACTATCAGGCATTGGCCAAAATGAAAGCCGAGCTGCATGAATTTCGCAGCGCAAGCGGGAAGCCCTACGAGCTTTTTGAATTGCCTTGGCCGCAGCCGGTTTACTCCGCCGATGGCGAGCGCTTGCCAGCCACGTACGCCAACTTTTTAATTTTAAACGGTGCGGTTTTAGTCCCTACCTACCAAGACCCGTCAGATGCGCTTGCATTGCGCACGGTGGCCGAGGCTTTTCCGGGCTATGAGGTGGTAGGTATTGATTGCCGTGTGTTGATTGAGCAACACGGCAGTTTGCACTGTATCACCATGCAGTTACCTGAGGGGGTTGTAGCATGACAGTACTTAACGTCGGCGTGGCGCAGCACGCCTGTAGTGACGATCTTGCCGCTAACCTTGCAACGAGTGTCGCGGCGATCCGTGAGGCCGCTGCACAAGGTGCGCAACTGGTGGTGTTGCAGGAGCTGCATCGCGGCTTGTATTTTTGCCAGCGCGAAGACGTCGACGAGTTTGAGTTAGCCGAAACGATTCCGGGGCCTAGCACTGACTCATTAGGGGCTCTGGCGAAAGAGCTGGGCATTGTTATCGTTGCCTCTTTATTTGAAAAGCGTGCGACAGGTTTATATCACAACACTGCTGTGGTACTCGAAACCGACGGTACAATTGCCGGGGTCTATCGCAAGATGCACATTCCTGACGATCCGGGTTTTTACGAGAAGTTTTATTTTACCCCGGGTGATTTAGGCTTTACGCCTATTAATACCTCGGTGGGGCGCCTAGGGGTATTGGTTTGCTGGGATCAGTGGTTTCCCGAGGCCGCGCGTTTAATGGCCATGGCTGGTGCCGAGCTGCTTATTTACCCGACGGCTATCGGCTGGGATCCAAACGACGATAACGCCGAACAGGTACGCCAGCGCGATGCCTGGGTCACTGTTCAGCGAGCCCACGCGGTTGCCAATGGCGTGCCGGTTATTAGTGTAAACCGCGTTGGCCACGAGGCCGACCCGGACGGTGGTGCCGGCATTCAGTTTTGGGGCAATACCTTTGTCGCTGGCCCCCAGGGCGAGCTGCTGCTAGAACTTGGCGCAGAGGCAAAAACCAGTGTGGTAGCAGTCGATATGCAGCGCTCTGAACACGTGCGCCGTATCTGGCCATTTTTACGCGATCGACGTATTGATGCCTACGCCGACCTCACCAAACTCTACCGCGACTAACGGGCAGCAGGAGTCATTTTTGTCGGATGCAGACCAACGTGCGTCACTTTGTGATGCTATCGAGTCTAACTGCGCTTACCGCGATGAATTGGCGCGGCTGCGGGATGATGTCGCACGCTTAAAACAGGATGCCCTAACCGATGCGTTAACCGGTTTATTTAATTACCGCCATTTTGATGTGGTTTTAAACCAAGAGATGGAGCGGGTGCGACGTAGCGGATCGCCAATGGCGTTAATCTTGTGTGACCTGGATCATTTTAAAGCCATGAATGATCGCTACGGGCACGAAGCGGGTAATCGCATTTTACAGAGCGTGGCCCGCATTATAGATTCGCAATTGCGCAAGCTTGATATCGCCTGTCGCTATGGTGGCGAGGAGTTTGCCGTAGTGTTACCCGGCACGAGTTTGGCTCAGGCCGTTGCAGTTGCCGAGCGGGTGCGGGCTGTTATCGCAGAGTCCGTGTTTGAGTTGCCCTCGGGCGAACAAGTCAAGGCTACATTGAGTTCAGGGGTTATCAGCCTTACCGACAGACAGACAATGCTGCCGGCTGAGCTTGTCGCGCTCGCTGATGATCAATTGTATCTTGCTAAAGAGCAAGGGCGTAATTGTGTTGTTGCCCCAGCGGTTCGCGGGGAGCAGGAGCAGGATGCGCCGCTGGTTACCGCTACCGAAAAAGCTGCTTTGTTTTCTATGGTGGCGGTGGACGAAGCGTTGACTGACCCTTCAGCGCAAGCCGATGACGATACTTAATTTTCTCCGTAGCTGTTTACACAAAAGGAGTGTTTTATGAGCTTTCCAAAATTGGGCAATTTAGCCCCTGCATTTTCTCTGCAGGATCAAAACGGCGATAAAGTCAGCCTAAAAGATTTTCGCGACGAAAAAAATGTGGTGTTGTACTTTTACCCCAAGGCAATGACGCCTGGCTGTACCACTCAGGCTTGTGGGTTGCGCGACGCGCAGGCTGACTTAGACAAGCTTGATGCCGTGGTTTTGGCGGTTAGCCCCGACCCGGTGGCTCGCTTGGCAAAGTTTGTCGATAAGCACGAGCTTAACTTTACCCTGTTGTCCGATGAGGACCATGCCGTGGCCGATAAATACGGGGCCTGGGGGTTAAAGAAATTTATGGGGCGCGAGTATATGGGCATTTTGCGCACCACGTTCTTTATAAATAAAGAAGGGCGCTTGACTCATATCTTTGACAAGGTCAAAACCAAGACACACGATCAAGATGTGCTGGCGTATCTAGCTGAACTCGAAAGCGCTTAAACCTTGGCGGCATCGACCAGCAATGTGTGACTCGGCGCAAGAATTCACTCGTTAATCGCGAATGTGTTAATAAAAATACGCCAGATGGCCTATAATCTGGGCTCGTAGGCAGACGCCAGCGTGAGTGAATGCCCCTTATAGCAGAATTTTCTATTGGCGCCTGTTTCAGCGCCATAGGGATCTTAAACTAACGGGTAAACACATTGCCAGCACTGCTGCCACCCATTATATTATTGTCTGCCGATTAACAGCGTCGTTAAAGGTAGACGCTAACCAAGGCCCGGCACAAGGAGAGCCCAATGATTCAGCTACAACGACTTAACCCACAGGTCACCGATGAGGACGGATTTTCCCGATCCGGAATCCGCTCGTACCATGAATATGTCGTACTGGCCAAGCTGCCAGAGGTTGAAGGTGTGTCAGATCGAGTGCTGGAAGCGCTGCAAAAGCGGGTAGGCCATGCGCCTATGGCCATCGAGCATATTGCGGACGATTTAAATCTCTCCAAGCGCACGTTGCAACGGCGCCTGCAGCAGCAGGGCGCAAGTTTTGCTCAGTTGCGCGATAGCCTGCGTTTTCACTACGCGATTAAGTACCTGATTGATGATCATATGAGTGTCGACTCGGTTTCTTCGTCACTGGACTTCTCAGATCGCACCAGTTTTACCAATGCTTTTAAGCGCTGGACCAACTTGTCGCCCAGCGTATTTCGTAAGCTGTTTCGCGATTACGCCTAACCTTCCTGTTTAGGGCTGCCCAGCCGGTAGCCCTTACCCTCTGATTTACTGCCGTAGGTGCGTTACCGGCGTTGGCAAAATCCGCCAAACACGGTAGAGTTACGCCTCTTTTAAGCTAATGAGGTTTTACCTATGGGTTTCTTTGTTCAGTCCGCTTGGGCACAAGGTCAGGCAGCTCCGCAGGGCGCGCCAATGTATGTCAATTTGTTGATGTTTGGCGGTCTGTTTTTATTTATGTACCTGTTGATTATTCGTCCGCAGCGCAAGCGCCAAAAAGAACACCAAAACTTGGTTTCAAGCTTAAAGAAAGGTGATGAAGTTTTGTTAACCAGCGGCATGCTGGGTAAAATCCTTAAAGTTGACGAGAATTACATCGTTTTGGAAACTGGCGCTAACATCGAGCTTAAGTTTCAAAAGTCGGCGGTTCATGCGGTATTGCCCAAAGGCACGGTTAAGTCCATTTAAGGGATGACCGCATTGTAGTACAGTGGCCAGTAGTGTCGTTTAGCAACGGAGAGCACCATGCCTAAAGGCTTAGCGTACCCCGATCGGCTCTCACTGGCCCAGCTTCCCACCCCATTACAACCCCTCTCTTTCCCCGACGTTGGCGAGCACCGCCTCTGGTGCAAACGCGACGACCTTACGGGCTGCTTGTTAAGCGGCAATAAAATACGCAAATTAGAGTTTGTGCTTGCCGAGGCGCAAGCGCAGGGTGCCGATACCCTGATTACCTGTGGCGGATTACAGTCTAACCACTGCCGGGCGACGGCACTGCTGGCGGCCGAGCTTGGCTTTGGCTGTGAATTAGTGCTGCGCGGTGACGAGCCGCCAGCGGCTGACGGCAACTTGCTGTTGAGCCAGCTGGCGGGTGCCAGCATAGGTTATCACCCGGTGCGTAAATTTCAGCATCATTTGCCACAGTTACTGCAAGACGCCGCCGATCGCCAGCGTGCGGCGGGGCGCAAGCCTTATGTGATACCCACCGGTGCCAGCGATGGCGTGGGTGTCTGGGGGTATATTGCGGCGGCCGAAGAGCTTGCCGGGCAATTCGCCGAACACGGTATTACCGCGCCCTTGGTGGTTTGTGCCGCGGGCTCTGGAGGCACACTGGCCGGTTTGGCGGCTGGTTTATCGCTGTTTTGCCCCGGTGCCCAGGTGCTTGGTGTGGCTGTGTGTGATGATGCGGAGTACTTTTACCGCCGTGTTCACGAGGATTTAACGGAGTGCCGTGCGCGCTACCCGCAAGCAGACTTACCTGCGCCTACAAACTTTAGCCTCGTCGATGACTATATCGGCCCAGGCTATGCGCAAGCTTACCCGGAGGTGTTTGAGACGATCGCGAGTGTAGCGCGTAACTCTGGCGTGGTGCTGGACCCGGTCTATACCGCTAAGGCTTTTTATGGAATGCTTAAAGAGCTGCAGTTAGGCCATATTGCCGCACGCGATCTGGTGTTTGTACATACCGGCGGTGTTTTTGGTGTATACCCTGAGCGAGCGGCGCTATCGGGTGCAGCGCTATAAACGGGCAGTTTTAGTCATAAACGGTTTCCCCAAGAGGCGAGTACCATGGATGAGTTACACAGTGTATTAAATGGCATTAGCGGCGTCGTATGGGGGCCGCTAATGTTGCTGCTGTTGGTGGGTACCGGCGTATTCTTAATGCTGCGGCTAAAAGGCTTCCCGCTGCGGCGCCTGGGTACGGGCTTTGCCTTGTTATGGCAAGGGCGCCGTAAACAGGGTACAGGGGATGTCAGCCCCTTTAATGCGTTGATGACAGCGCTGGCTGCAACGATTGGCACCGGTAATATTGTTGGGGTTGCCACAGCCATCGGCCTGGGCGGCCCGGGGGCGTTATTTTGGATGTGGTGTAGCGCTTTGGTGGGTATGGCCACTAAGTATGCCGAGGCCGTGTGTGCGGTTCACTACCGTGAAAAAGACTCCAACGGCCGAAGCGTTGGCGGACCCATGTATTACATTAAAAATGGCCTGGGCGCACGCTGGGCGTGGCTGGGTACATTGTTCGCTATATTTGGTTGTGCGGCGGGTTTTGGTATCGGCAATACCGTGCAGGCTCACTCGGTTGCCGATGCGCTGTATGGCGATTTGTCCATCCCCAAGCTGGCAACCGGATTGGTGCTTATGGCGCTGGTGGCGGCTGTGTTATTGGGCGGCGTAAAACGTATAGCGCAGGTGGCGGGACGTTTGGTGCCGTTTATGGGCGTGGCTTATATTGTGTGCGGCTTGGCTGTTATTGCCATGCATGCCGATGCCGTGCCTGGCGCCTTGGGCTTGATCTTTGATAGTGCGTTTAACGGCCAGGCTGCCGCGGGTGGTTTTGCCGGGGCCGGGGTCGCTATGGCCATTCAGTTTGGTGTCGCCCGCGGGGTGTTCTCCAACGAGGCGGGCCTGGGGAGTGCGCCTATCGCCCATGCCGCGGCTGCTACCAATAACCCGGTGCGTCAGGGCATGATCGCGATGCTGGGCACTTTTATCGATACCTTGGTGGTTTGCTCTATTACCGGTATCGCTATTGTTGCCAGCGGTAGCTGGCAGGGTGAGGCCAAAGGCGCCTTGATGTCGCAGGCGGCTTTTGCCAGTGTGCTGCCGTTTGGCGAGTTGTTTATTAGCTTGGCGATCGCGTTATTTGCGTTTACCACGATGCTTGGCTGGAGTTACTACGGCGAGCGCTGCGCTCAGTACCTGTGGGGCACAAAAGCGATTACCCCATTTCGGGTCGCCTGGGTGCTGGCGATAGGCGTGGGTGCCATGGCCAATTTGTCTCTGGTGTGGATCGTGGCCGATATATTAAACGCGTTGATGGCTATCCCTAACCTAATCGCACTGTTTATGTTGTCTGGGGTTGTGGTCGCTTTGACACGGCAATATGGCAAGCAAAAACCAGATGCCAATAATGAGCCGGAAGGTTAGTTTAAAAGCAGTTAGCCGGGCGCGGCAGCCCGGCAATTTTATTAACCAGTAAGGCGGGGTGAGGCGGAAACAACCCCATTAAATAAATGCTGCGGCCTTTCTCTTTACCCAATCGTTGCTGGGTGTAGCGCACTAAAGCGCGGCTGGCGGGTGATAGCTCAAACTCACGATAAAATGCCTGCACTAACTCGATCATTTCCCAGTGAGCATCGCTTAGGTTTATGTGCTCGGCGGCGGCAAGTGCTTGGGCGACTTCTGGGGTCCAATCCTGTCGGTTTATTAAGTAACCGTCTTTATCAACCGCCGGCAAACTGAGGTTTGTGGTTGCACTGCTCATGTTTAGTACCAGCTTTGAACGGTGGTGTGCTGGCAGCTTAACGCTACAAACGCAGGGTAGTCGGCTATCGCGATATCTTGTGCTACGTGCGAGCGCAGCCCTCGCGCCTGCAAGTCGCTCTCCAGAGCGTATACGTTAATGCCACGGGCGATAGCGCCGGCCAGTAATGTAAACGTAGGAGCCGAATGCAAAGCGCCGTAGGTGCCGTCTTCGATGAGTAAAACGCTGTCTCCGCTCGAGCAGATTTTTAGGCACGAGTGTAGCGATTGGTCACTAAAGGGCGACTTATTGATGGTGTGTAAAGTGCTCATTAAAAACTTAGTAGGTGATCCTGCTGGGCGATTAATTGCCGGACTTGCTCGTCATTTAACCACTGAACCGTCTCAATGCAAAGTGCTGTGGTGCTTAACCCGCGCTCCTCTGCCGAGCCGAGGTGCGCGTAAACGGTCTCGACGCCAAACATTTCTAGCGCGCTTAAATTGCGGGCCAGGTTTTTTTGCTTGCCGGCTTCAGGTTGTTGTCCTTGGGTGAGCTGCCAAAGGCCTTCGTCGAGCAACAGTAGGCTCACGGGCTGATCAAACGCAGCGGCGGCTAACACAGCCTCTAACGCTTCGCGTGCGAGTGCGCTGCGGTATGGCGCGTGACGGCTAATACACAAAATTGATTTCATTAGGGGCCAAACGTCAGTACGCGATCTGATGCGGCACTGGCCTCAATAAGCTGGCCTAAACCGCTTAGCTCAAAGCCCTGAGCGATATTGTCGCTGCCTTTTTGGTAGCGTTCTGCTTCTGTGGCGTCCAGTAAACCCCGGCGCAACGCGGCGGCAATACACACTACAGCGTCGAGCTGATGTTGTTCTATAAGCTGCTGCCAGCTGGCGGGTAGGTCGTGCTCATCTTGCGGCGGTGCGGCTAAGCGCGTGGCATTGTGTATGCCGTCGGCATAGAAAAAAAGCCGATAGATGTTGTGGCCGTTAGCGAGTGCGGCCTGTGCAAAGGCCAGAGCGGTTTGGCTGGCGCTGTCACTGTAGGGGGCGCCGAGAATAACGAGGGTGAATTTCATGGTTAAAAAGAAAGCCCCTTGCGGGGCTTTGCTGGTGTTTGTGGTTTGGGCTTAGTCGTCTGCCGCGCCCAACAAGTGCAGAAGGCTGGTAAAGATATTAATGATCGCCAGATAAAGCGACGTGGTGGCCAGCAGGTAGTTGCGCTCACCGCCGTGAATAATGGCGCTGGTTTGAAACAAGATCACCGCCGACATTAACAGTACGATGCCGGCCGAGAAAACCAAGCTGAATATTGGCATATGAAAGCCGAATAAGGATGCACCCACCAGCAGTAGCATGCAGCCGATCATGATCATCATACCCATGGCGATAAAGCCGCCCATAAAGCTAAAATCTTTGCGGGTTACCAAGGCGTAAGCTGACAGGCCTAAAAAGGTAAAGGCGGTGCCGCCGAGTGCCTGCATGACAATAGTTGAGCCGTTACTGCCGGCCAGGTAGTGGTTAATGATTGGCCCCAAACCGGCGCCAATTAAACCGGTAAAGGCAAACACCACACCGAGGCCGGCGGCGGAATTTGCTGTGCGCGGCAACGCAAACCAAATAAGACCCATGGCAGCCAGAGTCATGATTAAACCGGCACCATGGCTTAAGTTGACAGCCATTGCGATACCGGCGGTAACTGCCGAGAAGGCGAGGGTAATGCTCAGCAGCAAATAGGTGTTGCGCAAAACACGGCTTACTTCTGTTGCGTCAGCCTGTGTGGCCGAGCCCATGTGCGTATTAGCGGCAGTGCGTACGTGTTGCATTTAATCTCTCCAAGCTAAAGTGATAGTGCTCAATCATACAAGCTTACTTGTTTAAAACAAAGGCCCAATGCAAGCGTAATAGAGTTGCTTTTAGGCGATAGTTAGACGCCGGGAGCGAAGCATTGGTTCCCTGTTTATTATGGGGGCTGATTGGGCTTTTTAAAGGTAGGTGCCTAAGGTAAGTTTGGTAAAACCTTGGTGTAAAGTCAGGCATAAAAAAAGCGCCAGTTAGGCGCTTTTTTTACAGCTGCAAGCAGCTCAGTATGGCGGAAGGGCAGGGATTTGAACCCTGGGTAGGCTATTAACCTACGCCGGTTTTCAAGACCGGTGCATTCAACCACTCTGCCACCCTTCCGAAGTGGGGCAGATTATACATAGGTTTTTAGCTTGAGCAAGAGCTCTGAGAGAAAAAGTTGAGGTTTTTCGGTTACTTGGGTGAATGCTGTGCAATCTGCGGGAAAATTACCCGAACCAGCAGGGCGCCGGTTCGGGTCGTTAGAGTTTAGGACTCCGTAGCGGCCCCTTTGGCGACCCGGGGGTCGTTACTTGGACGCTCAAGCTTGCGCGGGTTGTGACCCACTCGCGAGGGCTGGCTGGTGTCCAGCGCGCGAGGTAGTGGGCGAGTGCGGGTTTCGGTAAGAATCCGCACAGCCGCTACTGGCTTGGGTGCGATCCGCGGATCGTTGCCCGCTCGACTAAAAGTGCGAGCCGCTGGCTGCTCGCCGTTTTTGCGGCTAATGGCAACCTTTGAGCTGGCGGCGTCCGGTGCAGCTGGCGCTTTCGGAGCGTCTGCAGTGGCGCTCTTACTGCTTTCTGGTGCATCGGGCGTTGGCGCGACACTTTCGGCGCTTTGCGTGTCAGCATCAGTAGCAGTGATTGTCGTGCTATTTACCTTAACCTGACTGGCTTCCGGCTCGCGGGTTTTCTCGTTAGTGCTTTCTTCGCTAACGGTGGTATCGCCTGCGGTGGCCTCACTGCCGGCTTCTGGCTCGCTTTGCTCGGCAGCAGGCGTCACAACTGCAGCGGGCTCAGTAGATTCCGCTTTGCTCTGCTCTGCGGTCTTTTCTGAGTCAGCGTTGGCAGCGGGTGCTGGCTGCTCTGCCTTTTGCGGCTCGACCGCTTGGCTTGGGGCAACTTCCGGCTCCGCTGGTTTGGCGGTGGTGGGCTTAACCTGGCGGCTTGCTTGCTCCGCACTGTCTTCTGCCTGCTCCGCTTTGCGAGTTGCCGGCTTTTCGTCAGTGATTTCTTGCTGCGGTTTACGCGGCTCTTGCGGGGCTTTAGGCTGCTCCGCTTGAGTGCTGGCATCAATGTCTGTTCCAGCAGGGCGTTGCTCCGCTGCCGGGCTTTTGGTTTTAGCTTGACGAGTGTTTTGCTCACCGTTTGGCGCTTTGTCTTCGCGCTGCTGGCGCTCGGCTGCCGGCTTTTTGTCCGCCTCAGTCAAATGGCCCGCTGCAGTGTTGGCCTCATCCGTGGGCTCCGATGTTGAGCCGGCATTAGCTTGCACGTCGCTCGCTTGCGGGTTGCTTTGTTCGCCGTCTTCACGGCGACGACGGCGCTGGTTGCCGCGACGACGGCCCGAAGGGCGTTTAGGTGGGCGCTGCTCGGTCGACTGGTCGGCATTTTCCGGGCCGTTATCGGCATTGTCCGCGGCAACATTTTGCTTAGTCGCGGCGTCATCCTGCTGCTGGTTGCGCGGTGCGTCGTCGTTGCTGCGGTTACGATTGCGGTTGCGATTGCGCCCGCGGCGACCACGGCCGCCGCGTGATTCGCCGCGCTCGTTTGTGCCGTTGTTATCGGTGTTGCTGTCGGCGTCTTTACTGCGCGTATCGGTGTTGCGAGACTCAGAGTTGTCCTCTTTGGGCTCGTTATTTTTACGCTTGTTGTCGGGGCCTTTTTGCGGCTTTTTGCCTTGTTGTGCATCGCGCTCGTCGTCGCGCGGGCCGTTACGGCGTTTGCCACCGCGGCGCTTGCGATTTTGTGAAGAGCGGTTGCGATCGTTGCGTTGCTCGCCGCCTTTACCGTTTTGGTTTCGGCCTTTGCCTTTGCTGTTGTTCTTGTCGTCTTTCTCGTCTGACTCGAACAGCTCCTGTAGCCAGCTGATCAGGCGGGTGATTAAACCCGGCTCTGGCTTGGCCACCGGGGTGGGGGCTTGTTGCAGTGGTGCGGTCGGTTTCACCAGCGGCTGCGGCACTTTAACCGGCGCTTCTTCGGTAATGGTTTCGTGCTCTATGTGCTCTTCCGAGGCGACGATTTTGTAGCTGGTTTCCAGCGTGCCTTCGTCGTCATCGCGCAGGCGTTGTACTTCAAAGTGCGGCGTTGTCATCTCGGCGTTGGGTACTACCACAACGCGGGTGCTGTTGCGCTGCTCGATGTTGAAAATCGTTTTGCGTTTTTCGTTGAGCAGGTAAGTCGCAACCGAGGTGGGCGCAATAGCGCGAATCTCGGCGCTGCGCTCTTTTTGCGCTTCGTCTTCAACCAAACGCAAAATCGAGAGGGCCAGCGAGCGAGTGCCGCGAATGGTGCCTTGGCCATTACAGCGAGGGCACACTTTTGAGTGAACTTCACCCAGCGATGGGCGCAGGCGCTGACGAGACATTTCCAGTAGGCCAAAACGCGAGATGCGGCCAATTTGGACTCGGGCGCGGTCCATCGCCAGTGCATCGCGAATGCGGTTTTCGACTTCGCGCTGGTTGCGGCTCGATTGCATATCGATAAAGTCGATAACTACCAGACCGCCCATGTCGCGCAGGCGCAGTTGGCGGGCGATTTCGTCGGCCGCTTCCAGGTTGGTTTGGGTGGCGGTCTCTTCGATGTCGCTACCTTTGGTGGAGCGCGAAGAGTTGATGTCGATCGATACCAGTGCTTCGGTTACGTCGATGACAATAGAGCCGCCCGAAGGGAGTTTTACTTCGCGCTGGAAAGCCGTTTCGATTTGGCTTTCGATTTGGTAGCGGTTAAACAACGGGATATCGTCTTCGTAGAGCTTTACCCGGCTGCCAAAGTTGGGCATAACCTGCTGGATAAACCCAGAGGCAAGCTCGAATGACTCTTTGTTGTCGACGATAACTTCGCCCACGTCCTGGCGCAGGTAGTCGCGAATGGCGCGAATAATAACGTTACTTTCCTGAAACAAAAACGCCGGCGCTTTGGCTTCTTTGGCGCCTTTGTCAATCGACTCCCACAGTTGCAGCAGGTAGTTTAAATCCCACTGCAGTTCTTCTGCGCTACGGCCAACGCCGGCGGTACGGATAATAATGCCCATGCCGTTGGGGATTTCAACCTGGCTCAGAGCGTCGCGCAGCTCGGCGCGGTCCTCGCCTTCAATGCGGCGCGAAATGCCACCGGCGCGCGGGTTGTTGGGCATAAGCACCAGGTAGCGCCCGGCGAGACTGATAAAGGTGGTAAGGGCGGCGCCTTTGTTGCCGCGCTCTTCTTTATCGACCTGAATAATAACTTCAGTGCCTTCTTTGACGACGTCTTTAATTTTGACGCGGCCTTCGCTGTCATTAGGGGATTTGCTGAAGTACTCGCGGGAGATTTCTTTGAGGGGCAAAAAGCCATGACGCTCGGCGCCATAGTCGACGAATGCAGCCTCCAAACTGGGCTCCACTCGGGTGATGCGGCCTTTGTAGATGTTGGCCTTTTTTTGCTCACGATTACGGTTTTCGATGTCCAGGTCGTACAGCCATTGGCCGTCAACCAGCGCAACACGCAACTCTTCAGGTTGGGTTGCATTAATAAGCATTCTTTTCATGCGTTTCCTAGTCTTTTCGTTGGGCGCAGCGTGCCCACGCGACTGTCAACGCTCCTGTGTTTTGCACAACCATATAGACTGCCGTGCTACATCCTGCTCACGTCAGCGGTTGTTGGATCCTTATTGAACTTCGTCGTCGACCCGAGCCTAGAGGCTGTCTTGGGGCCGAAATGTCAATATTAATCGTTAACCCGTATGTACCAGTTTTTGCCCGGGTTTACCCGGTAACGCCTAATTTAGGCTGTTAAGCACAGCCTGCCTTTCGCAGTTAGTTGTTGCAGTTAGGGCAGATACTGCCGTTGTTACCATCAACACTCAGAATCGGTCTAAGAGTCTTTTGTTGGGGCCTCGAGCTAGTGCTCGTAAAGGCCGGGTTCATGGTTTAACTTCTGCCAGCAAGAGCTTGGTATTCAAGTTACAAAACACATTCAGCGGATCAGTCGCATTGCGCTTGCTGCGCAATGGTTCCGGTGCTCGCGCGGGATCGAAACACTATGTTGTCGATCGCTGCGTGCGTCACACCCTTCATCATTTTGCCGGATCTGCACACAATTTGTGTTTAAAAACAGAGCCTTAGCTGGCAGCGGTATTTCCTCGCGACACGCCTAAAACGCTATGTCCGGAAACCTGCCTGTCCCAGCTGGCTCGAATATAACAGCTAAAGCAATACCCAGCAAATCAATTTGCAGCTGTAAGTAACTGTTTTGCTTCGATTGCTGCTATTATGCCGCCCATGAGTAACCAGCCTTCTATGGCGTTCGATATCGACGAGCGCTTCTCGCAAGTTCAATATTTGGATGTCGACGCCGACCAGGCCGGTCAGCGTATCGACAACTATTTGGTGGCGCGCCTTAAGGGTGTGCCGCGTACCCATGTCTATAAATTGCTGCGCAAGGGCGAGGTGCGGGTCAATAAGGGTCGTATTCGTGCCGATTACCGCCTTAAGGCGGGTGACCTAGTCCGTTTGCCGCCCCTTAAAGTAGCGCAAAAGGCGCCGCCCAAGCAGTTGAGTCAAGGGCTGGGGCGTGTGCTTGAAAAAGCCATTTTGTTTGAAAATGACGGGCTGCTGGTGGCCAATAAGCCGCCGGGTTTGGCGGTGCACGGTGGTAGCGGTGTGGACTTGGGGTTGATTGAGGCGCTGCGTCAGCTGCGCCCGGACGCGCGCTATTTAGAATTGGTTCACCGGCTCGATCGCGACACGTCGGGCTGTATTATGGTGGCTAAAAAGCGTAGCTATCTGCGCCACTTGCAGCAATCACTGCGGGATAAGTCGGCCGGGCGCGGCGGAATCGTCAAAGTGTATCAGGCGCTGGCGCTGGGCAGCTGGCCCAAGCGGTTGGGGCGGGTTAATGCACCTTTATTAAAGCTTGAGCAAAGCGGCGGTCTGGAGCGGATCGTTAAAGTGCATCCAGAGGGTAAGGCCAGCGTCACCGAGTTTGCCGTGTTGCAGCGTTATCGGGATTACACCTTACTTGAGGCGCGGCCGATTACCGGACGAACCCATCAGATTCGTGTTCATGCGCAACTTAAGCAATGTCCTTTGGCAGGCGATGACAAGTACGGCGATGACAGTGCCAATCGCGCGCTGCAAAAGCTTGGTCTTAAACGGCATTTTTTGCACGCCAGCGCGCTGGAGTTTGTGTTGCCTGGCGAATCAACGGCGACCCGGGTGGATGCACCTCTGTCGGACGATCTTGCGGCGTTGTTACGGTTGATCGAGGCGCAAAAGCTTCCCGGTTAAGGAGGCTGATTGGAGGTTGAGCTTGCTTTATATATTTGACTGGGATGGCACCTTAAGTGACTCCACAGGCACTATCGTTACTGCCATGCAGCGCGCGGCGGAGGATTTAGGGTGGCAGCGGCCTGAGCGAGATGCGGTGCGCAATATTATAGGCCTAGGGTTGCCCGAGGCTCTGCAGGTGCTTTATCCCGGAATTGAGGCGCCAGCGGCAGAGCGATTGCGAGCCCTTTACAGCGAGCATTTTCTGGCTATTGATCAGGCAGAGCCGGCCCAGTTTTACCCGCGGGTTATGGAGTCGCTGGAGTCGTTGCGCCATGACGGTCATCAGTTGGCGGTGGCGACCGGTAAAAGTCGGCGGGGGCTCGACCGGGTCTTTAAACGTCTGGGGCTGGATGGCTATTTTCACGCCAGCCGCTGCGCGGATGAAACCGCCTCAAAGCCCGATCCGCGTATGTTGCATGAGCTGCTGGAGCACTTTGAGGTAGAAGCGGCTCAAGCGGTGATGGTCGGTGATACGGAGTATGATATGGAGATGGCGCGAAGGGCGAATATGCCGCGCATCGCTGTGAGTTATGGCGCCCACGAGGCGGCTCGGCTGCACCCATATGAGCCGGCACTTTGTATGGATTGTTTCTCCGAGATTTTACAGTGGCAACTTACCCCGCAAAATGCCTAGCGCGGTTTGATGCGAGCCGCTAGCGATTGTTGCCCAGGGGGTCTAGCCCTGCCAGGCTTAGCATTTCGGTCAACTTTATAAGCGGTAGCCCGATAAGGGTGTTCGGGTCATCGCCCGCGAGCGATTCAAACAGCGAAATGCCCAAGCCCTCGCACTTAAAGCTGCCGGCGCAATCGTAGGGCTGGTCTCGGTTCAGGTAATCGCGCAACTGCTCATCGCTCAGCGGGCGAAACCTGGCGCGATAGGTTTCCACGCTGAGTTGTTCGCTACCGTCACGGCTATTATAAAGGCAGAGGCCGGTGTAAAAAGTGACGGTTTTGCCGCTTGAGCGCTGTAGCTGGGCGAAGGCGTTGGCGAAGTTGCCCGGCTTGGTAAGCTGTATGCCATCAAGCCAGGCGACCTGGTCTGAGCCAATAATAAGTGCCTCCGGGTAGAGTGATTTAAGAGCCCGTGCTTTGTTGCGCGCCAGCCGCTTAGCGAGCTCTGTGGGTGTTTCGTGGGGTTGTGCGGCTTCATCGACGTCGGGTGCGTGAGCGATGAACTCGAGCCCGAGCCGGCTGAGTAGAGTTTGGCGGTAAGGCGAGCCCGAGGCGAGAATAAGCGGTGGCATTGGCCGGCTTCCATTTGTTTGGTGTAAAGGTGTGCCAATTGGCGGCGACTGTTGGGCGTTTGCGGTGCGTATTTTAGCGCAAAGGGCGCTGCATAATCGTGCCGGCTGCCGGCAGGGCGAAAATTTTTAGCGAAAAGCCCGAAATAGTAGGGCTGGAGGGCTATTTTTCTTTGACAGATGCGCTTTCGATCCCTATTATTGCGCGCTTATGTCTCAGCCATCCTTAAGTCAGCCTCTGCCCCGGCAGGGAGATCCGCGAAAATATGCCCAGCAAGGCATTGAAATCACGGGTTTTGTTGACTTAAAGCAGCTGCCAAGAGTGGCGGCCGCCGTGGCTGATGAGAATGCAAGGTTTGCGGTTGTTCTGTCGTTTAAGATCGATGAAGAGCGCAAGCGGGTGGTGCAGGGCAGTATCGAGGGCGAGGTAGGGTTAACCTGTCAGCGCTGCCTGGATACGGTTAATGTGCCTCTGGTGTGTGCAGTTAATCTCGGCATTGTCTGGGATGAAGAGCAGGCAAAAACCTTACCGCGGGATCGCGATCCGTGGATTGCAGCAGAAGGGCCGGCAGATTTCTACGATATAGTCGAAGAAGAGCTGCTGTTAAGTCTGCCGCCGGTCGCTTATCACGATCACGCATGTGTACCCTCCGAGCACTTTGAAAGTAAAGCGCCCGAGACAGGGGCTCAAGAGCAACCGAAACAAAACCCGTTTCAAGTTCTGGAGCAACTTAAAGGAACGCCGAAAAAATAGAGGGTGGTTACACACTTTCTTTGAGGCGCCCCAGCTTCAGTTTTTTGTTATATAGGAGTTAAATCATGGCCGTACAGAAAAGTAAAAAGACTCGTTCCAAGCGCGGTATGCGTCGTTCACACGATGCATTGACTGGGCCGACCTTGTCTGTTGATCCAACCAGTGGTGAAAAGCACCTGCGTCATCACGTGAGCGCCGACGGTTTTTACCGTGGCCGTAAAGTGATCGACATCGCATCTGACGAGTAAGTATTGCGTAACAAGACGATTTTCCATTGTCTGAGCCAATACGACTAGCTGTAGATGCTATGAGCGGGGACTTCGGTCCCCGCATTGCTATCCCCGCGGCAATCGAGTTTGCCCGCACCTTCCCCGATGTTCAGTTGTTGCTGTTTGGTCAACGCTCTGCCATGGCGCGTGAGTGTCCGGCCACGACCCCTAAAAATATTGAATTTGTCGATGTTCCCGATGTGGTTGCTATGGATGCCGATCCGCGCCAGGCCCTGCGCCTGGGTGATACGTCATCTATGTGGCAAGCGCTGCAGGCGGTTGCCCGCGGTGACGCACGAGCTTGCATAAGCGCCGGCAATACTGGCGCTCTTATGCTGATGAGCCGCAGAGTGGTGGGAATGATGAGCGGTGTCGAGGTGCCTGCTATTTGCAAGGCGATGCCGGTGCGCAAGGGTTTAACGCTGATGCTGGATTTGGGGGCAAACATTCACTGCAGCAGCTCGCAGCTGTTGCAGTTTGCCACCATGGGCAGTGTGTTGGCGCGGGCCAGTGGTGTTGCCGAGCCCCAAGTGGCGCTGCTAAATATTGGCACCGAGGCGGGTAAAGGTACAACAACAATTCGCGATGCGGCTACATTATTAGCTGGCTCCGGTGAGTTTACCTATGCCGGGTTTGTCGAGGCAGATGCTATCTATAGTGGCGCGGTGCAGGTGATTGTCTGCGACGGCTTTAGCGGCAATATCGCGCTTAAGGCGAGCGAAGGGGTGGCACGGTTAATTGCCGGGCGGATCGAGGAAAGCTTTAAGTCGGGTTTTGGGCGTGTGATTGCGCCGCTTGCCTGGCCGCTGATTCGGCGCTGGCGCGCGGAGCTAAACCCAGATGCTTATAATGGCGCAATCTTGGCCGGGCTGGCTGGCACAGTAATTAAAAGCCACGGCGGGGCCTCGGTAGCGGCTACGGTTAATGCCTTACGCCTGGCTTACGAGCAGGCAGAGTTTGATTCAGTTGCAAAAGTGGCGCATGTGCTTGGCGGCGCCTAATTAATATTTATCAGTTTGGAAGAGTTAATGATTATGGCCACAGATAATTTGGCATTTGTATTTCCGGGGCAGGGGTCGCAGCAAATTGGTATGTTGGCGCCTTTGGCGGAGCAGTATCCAGTGGTGCAGCAGACCTTCTCTGAGGCATCGGATGTGCTGGGTTACGATCTTTGGGATCGGGTGCAAAATGGCACGCAGGACGAAATTAATTTAACTGAGTGCACTCAGCCTTTGTTGTTGACCGCCAGTGTGGCGCTTTGGCGAGTGTGGCGCGAGCGAGATGGCGCGCAGCCGGCAATGCTTGCCGGGCACAGCCTGGGTGAGTGGTCGGCGCTGGTGTGCGCCGAGGTTGTATCATTTGCCGATGCGGTGGCGCTGGTGCGTGAGCGCGGCAAGTTAATGCAAGCTGCGGTACCTGCCGGCCAGGGTGCGATGGCGGCCATTATTGGTTTGGCCGATGAGGCTGTGGTGCAGGCTTGCGCTAGCGCAGCTGAGGGCGAAGTGGTGAGCGCCGTTAACTTTAACTCTCCGGGACAGGTCGTGATTGCCGGCCACAGTGCGGCGGTAGAGCGCGCCATGGCGGCGTGCAAAGAGGCGGGCGCCAAGCGCGCACTGCCACTGCCGGTTAGTGCGCCATTTCATACTGAGTTGATGCGCCCGGCCGCCGACGGCCTGGCAACCTGGGTGGCAGATGTTGAGTTTAGTGCTCCTAAAATTGCCGTTGTCCACAATGTGCACGGCCAGAGCGAGACAGACCCGGCAAAAATTAAAGCCTTGATGATCGAGCAGATCTACAGCCCGGTGTTGTGGGTGGATTGTGTTAACGCTCTGGCACAATCAGGTGTCGATAATCTGGTAGAGTGCGGCCCGGGTAAAGTGTTGGCCGGTTTGGCAAAACGTATTAATAAATCATTGAGCGCAATCTCAATTGAGCAGCCTGCCGATTTGGATGCGGCGCTGGCGCAACATCAATAAACCTTAATAAGCGAGAAGGATATGACCACAGATAACAAGGTTGCACTGGTTACCGGTGCAAGTCGCGGTATTGGCGCTGCGATCGCCGAGCAGCTGGCGCGCGCGGGCTGCACTGTTATTGGCACGGCGACCAGTGAAAAGGGCGCAGCGGCGATCACCGAGCGCTTTGCGGCCAACGGCTTAACGGGTGTTGGCAAGGTTTTGAATGTAACAGACGCCGATTCGGTGGCAGGGCTTTTGAAGGAGGTGCAACAAGAGTATGGTGTACCACTGATCTTGGTGAATAATGCCGGTATCACTAAAGACAATTTGCTTATGCGGATGTCCGATGACGAGTGGTTTGACGTGATCAATACCAATCTCAGCGCTGTGTATCGTCTCAGCAAGGCCGTATTGCGCGGCATGATGAAAAGTCGCTGGGGGCGCATTATTAATGTTGGCTCAGTAGTGGGTGCTATGGGTAATGCCGGGCAGTCTAACTACGCGGCAACCAAGGCCGGCGCGGCAGGTTTCGCCCGCTCGCTGGCGGCCGAGGTAGGCTCGCGCGGTATCACGGTTAATACCGTGGCGCCTGGTTTTATCGATACGGATATGACCCGGGTGTTGCCCGACGAGCAGAAGGCTCAGTTGCTAAATAAGATACCGCTGGGGCGTTTGGGTAAGCCCGAAGAGATTGCTGCAGTGGTCGGATTTTTGGCCTCTGATGCCGGAGCCTATGTTTCCGGTGAAACAATACACGTCAATGGCGGCATGTATATGAATTAAAGCAGGTTGTAACTGCCTGTTTTAAAAAGAAAAAGGGCAAAAAATTAAAGATTTTTTGTCTTATGCGTTACAACGCGGTGAAAATAGATGTAAAATGCGCATCGATTTCGCCGTAGAAAATCTGGAACCGTCAAATGGTTCTAAACATGACGGTTTCGTCGATACTACCTATCAGGAGTTGAATTAGATCATGAGCAGCATTGAAGAACGCGTAAAAAAAATCGTTGCTGAGCAACTGGGCGTTAAAGAAGACGAAGTGAAGAACGAAGCTTCTTTCGTTGAAGATTTAGGCGCGGATTCTCTGGACACCGTAGAATTGGTAATGGCTCTGGAAGAAGAGTTTGAAACCGAAATTCCAGATGAAGAAGCCGAGAAAATCACCACAGTTCAGTTGGCCATCGATTACATCAATGCCAATTTGGCCTAATCTGCGACATATTTGGTAGCAGGTTTCGCGAAAGCCGTATTATTGAGAAATAGTACGGCTTTTTCTTTGGGGTTTTGGGTACGCTGAGGCCGTTAGGTCGATGGCGTATATGTCCGTTGTGGGGGAGAGCAAATCACGTGTCGCGTAAGAGAGTAGTAGTAACAGGCTTGGGTATGGTCAGTCCGCTGGGTAATACCGTGGCGGATACTTGGGATGGAATCCTTGCCGGGCGCAGCGGTGTCGCGCCTATCACCCAGTTTGACGCCTCTGCTTTTAGTACGCGTTTTTCGGCTTCTGTCAAAGATTTTTCGGTCGAAGGTTACTTTCCTGCTAAAGACGCTCGCAAAATGGATCCTTTTATCCAGTTTGGGATGGTGGCAGGGATTCAGGCCATGCGCGACTCTGGCCTGGAAGTGACCGAGGCTAACGGCTCGCGTATCGGTGTTTCGATCGGCTCTGGTATCGGTGGTATCGGCACCATTGAAGATGGCACCTTGATCGTTGAGCATAAAGGCCCGCGTCGTATGTCGCCGTTTTTTGTGCCCGGCGCGATTATCAATATGATTGCCGGTAACTTATCTATCCACTACGGCTTGCGCGGCCCTAATTTGGCCCTGACTACCGCTTGTACCACGGGTACGCACTGTATCGGTTTGGCGGCGCGCTCGATCATGTACGGCGATGCCGACGTTATGTTGGCCGGCGGTGCCGAAATGGCGACCACTCCGGTAGGCCTAGGTGGCTTTGCGGCCGCTCGGGCACTCTCGACCCGCAACGATGACCCGTTGGCGGCAAGCCGCCCGTGGGATAAAGACCGCGATGGCTTTGTGCTGGGCGACGGCGCGGGCGTTATGGTGCTGGAAGAGTACGAGCACGCGCGTGCGCGCGGCGCTAACATTTATGCCGAGCTGATCGGCTTTGGTATGAGTGGCGATGCCTATCATATGACCTCACCGCCTGAGGATGGCGCGGGTGCGGCGCTCTCTATGCAAAACGCCATCAATGATGCCGGTATTGCTCTGGAGTCTATTAACTATATCAACGCCCACGGTACTTCTACCCTGGCCGGTGATAAAGCCGAGTGTCGCGCGGTTAAATCCGTTATGAAGTCGGCGGTTGATCAGGTGGCCGTAAGCTCGACCAAGTCGATGGTAGGGCATTTGTTGGGCGCTGCCGGTGCCGTAGAAGCGATATTCAGTACTCTGGCGATTCGCGACCAGGTGGCACCGCCAACGATTAACCTCGACAACCCAGACGAAGAGTGTGATATCAACTTGGTGCCACACACAGCGCAAGAGCGTCCCATTGAGGCGGTGCTGAGTAATTCTTTTGGCTTTGGTGGCACCAACGGGTCGCTGTTGTTTGCTAAGTTGCGCGACTAACCTGTACCGCGTGATTGACTCGCAAGGCTTGAGTGCCAATCGTCATGTCGACATGTGAACGACCTTTAGTTTGGATCGACGGGGAGCCTGGCGATCAGCTTTGCGCGCTTGATCGCGGATTCGCTTACGGCGACGGGCTGTTTGAAACCTGTCGAATTCAGAGTGGGGAGGTGCCCTTGTGGCGCTGGCACCGCGAGCGGTTACAGGCCAGCTGCAAGGCGTTGTCCATTGCGCTCAATGCCAAGCAATTGCAAGGTTGGGTGGATACCGCGTTAAGCTCTTTGGCGGCGCACGGTATTCAGGGTGGCACCCTCAAAGTTGTAGTAACTCGAGGTGTTGGCGGTAGGGGTTATCAGTACGCCCGCGATATGGCGCCAACGGTGGTACTGCAGGTGCACCCTGATAACCTTTCCCCCTTTACTGGCCCGCTTAAGCCGCTGAACGTTAGAGTGTGTGACATGCGTTTGGCTGGCAACAAAGTGTTGGCGGGGCACAAGCACCTTAATCGCCTCGAGAATGTGCTGGCCCGGGCCGAGTGGCAGGACGCTAATATCGATGAAGGGCTGATGCTGGATGGGAGTGGCAATGTTATCGAGGCGACCGCCCATAATTTATTTATTTGCCAGGCTAACCAGTGGTATACCCCCGCACTTGATTCATCGGGTGTGGCCGGTGTTATGCGGCGGCTGCTGATTGATGAGTTGCTCCCGGGTATCGGGTGTAAGGTTGAGGTGACCGCAATGACGCTCGCGGATGTGTATCGGGCTGACGAGGCAATATTGTGTAACAGCAATCGCGGCATTCGCCCGATAGGGGAAATAACCGACCCATCCGGCGAGGCCCATAAATTTTTACAGCATGATAATGCGCAAAAACTAGGCGTATTATTCGGCGATTTTCTGCAAGGCAAGGGTAGTGTTCAATGATTCAGTTGGCAGTTGGATTGGTAAAACGGCTAATACTGCTGGCGCTTTTGGCTTTGTTGGTGTCTCTGTTGGGGGCGCTGCAATACTTTAAAAAGTGGTACGCCGAGCCTATGGCGCTGCCCGAAGATGGGCTACATTATGAGCTTCAACCGGGCGGCACTTTAAGCGGGGCCGCGACCGACCTGGCCTCCCGGGGTATGCTTGAGCACCCTCAAATTTTGACGTTGTACGCGCGCTTTAGTGGCCAGAGCGAGGTGCGTGCCGGTGACTATAGGCTTGAGCCGGGGCTCACGCCAAGACAATTTATGAAAATGCTCAATACCGGTAATGTGGTTAGCTATACGGTTACCTTGATTGAGGGCTGGACCTTCGCTCAGGCCGTGCAGGCCTTAGCCGACGCCGAGCGTATCGAGTCGCAATTGGCGGGGCAGCCGCTAAAAACGCAACTGGCTCTGCTCGACTTGCCTATCGAGCACCCCGAAGGTTGGTTTTTCCCCGATACTTACCACTACACAGGTGGCACGACCGATGTGGCCATCTTACAGCGGGCGTATCGTAAGATGCGCCAAACACTGGATGAATTGTGGCCCGGGCGCGACCCAAACCTGCCTTATCACACGCCCTATGAAGCACTTACCATGGCGTCTATTGTTGAGCGCGAAACGGGAGCCCCCTGGGAGCGTCGTAAAATAGCCGGCGTGTTCGTGCGCCGGCTTGAAAACAACATGCGGCTGCAGACCGATCCCACCGTAATTTACGGTATGGGCGATCGTTATCAGGGCAAAATCGGCCGTGCCGACCTGCAGCGCCCAACCCCTTACAACACTTATACCATTCGCGGATTGCCGCCTACGCCTATCGCCCTGCCGGGCGGCGAGGCTGTGTATGCCAGTCTACACCCGGACCCCGGCAGTGAATTATACTTTGTCGCCAAAGGGGACGGCACCCATGTGTTTTCCGATACTCTGGAGGCGCATAATGACGCTGTGCGTCAATACCAGATCCAGCGCCGTGAAGGCTACCGCTCGACGGTCTCGCCGAGCGTGGCGCAGTAGTAGGAAATAACGCAACCAAGCATTACAATACCCTATCTAACTCGCCGGTGCGTCCGGCACTCTCGCTTGCTAACTGGATTGTTAATCAGCATGACTGAAACCACCGAAAACGGCTCTACTAAAGTCGAAAAGCCCTCGCACTTTATTCAAAACATTCTTCGCAAAGATTTGGATGAAGGTAAAGTTGAGACTATCGTGACGCGCTTTCCGCCAGAACCTAATGGGTATTTGCACATTGGTCACGCGAAGTCCATCTGTCTTAACTTTGGTGTGGCAAAACAGTTTGGCGGAGTATGTAATCTTCGTTTTGACGACACCAACCCAGAAAAAGAAAGTGACGAATACGTCGACTCCATTAAGCGTGATGTCTCGTGGCTGGGGTTTGATTGGAACGAAGAGATCCGCTTTACCTCTGATTATTTTGATCAACTGCACGACTGGGCGCTCGAGCTGATCAAGGCCGGTAAAGCCTATGTCTGTGATTTGAGCCCGGACCAGGCTCGTGAATATCGCGGTACGCTTACCGAGCCTGGCAAAAACAGCCCTAATCGCGATCGCAGTGTTGCTGAAAACACAGAGTTGTTTGCGAAAATGCGAGCTGGTGAGTTGGAAGAGGGCAGCTGTTCGCTGCGCGCTAAAATTGATATGGCGGCGCCCAATATTAACCTGCGTGATCCAGTAATCTACCGCATTAAAAAAGTGCGCCATCATCACACTGGTGATAAGTGGTGCATTTACCCCTCGTACGATTTTGCCCACGGTCAAAGCGATGCTATTGAAGGGGTTACTCACTCCATTTGTACGCTGGAGTTTGAAGATCATCGCCCGTTGTACGAATGGTTTATTGCTAACCTGTCGGTGCCGGCTACGCCTAAACAGTATGAGTTTGCCCGGTTAAACCTGAACTACACGGTTACCAGTAAGCGCAAATTGCGCCAGCTGGTCGATGAAAAGCACGTGGACGGCTGGGATGACCCGCGCATGCCGACTATTTCGGGGATGCGTCGCCGGGGTTATACCGCGCAATCGCTGCGTAATTTTTGTGAGCGAATCGGCGTTACCCGATCAGATAGCGTGGTTGATGTCGGCATGCTTGAATACTGCGTGCGCGATGACTTAGATAAAAACGCGCCGCGGGCCATGTGCGTGTTACGCCCGCTTAAGGTAACGCTGACTAATTACCCGGAAGATAAAATTGAGCGCCTGCGTGCTCCGGGCCACCCCAACCGGGATGATCTGGCGGAGCGAGAGCTGCCTTTTAGTAAAACCTTATTTATTGACGTGGAAGATTTTCGCGAAGAGGCCAACAAAAAGTACAAGCGTTTAGTGTTGGGTAAGCGTGTGCGCTTGCGTAACGCTTACGTGATTGAGGCCGATGAGGCGATTAAGAACGATGCGGGCGAAGTTATCGAAGTGAAAGCACGTATCATTGAAAACACTATTGGTGAAGACCCGGAAGACGGCGTTAAACCTAAAGGCGTTATTCACTGGGTCTCGGGTGCTGAAAACATCGACTGTGAAGTGCGGCTGTACGACCGCCTGTTTAATGAAGAATCGCCAGGCGCGGCAGGCGCAGACTTTTTACAGGCGATTAACCCCGAGAGTTTGCAGGTGCTAAGTGGCGCCAAAGCCGAAGTCTCACTCGCACAGGCCAAGCCCGAGTCGGCGTACCAGTTTGAGCGTGAAGGCTATTTTTGCCTGGATGATCACTACAGCCGCGATGGCGCCTTAGTGTTTAATCGCACCATTGGTTTGCGTGATAGTTGGGCGAAAATTTCTCAACAAAGCTAAAACCCTTGGGCGGCGCACCGGCTGCGTTACAGGAAAGCACTGCGGGAAACACGTTTAGAGAAGCTGAGTTATGAGTTTAACGATATACAGTACATTGTCAGGTAAGAAGGAAGTCTTTACACCACGCGAGCCGGGTAAAATTGGCCTCTATGTTTGTGGGATTACGGTCTACGATTACTGTCATATTGGTCACGCTCGTGTGTTGGTCGCCTTCGACGTGATTAGCCGTTTTTTACGTTCGCAGCAGTGGCAGGTTCACTATGTGCGCAATATCACCGATATCGATGACAAGATCATCAATCGGGCGCAGGAAAATAGTGAGCCCTACACCGATTTAACCTCGCGCTATATCGAGTATATGCATGAGGATGAAAAGGCGTTGGGCATACTGCCACCCGATACTGAGCCGCGCGCAACTGCCCACATCGCGGATATTATCGCGATGATCGAAACCTTAATCGCTAAAGATTATGCCTATCAGGCAGGCAACGGCGATGTGTATTATCGCGTGAGCCGTTTTGCCGAGTACGGCAAACTCACTAACAAAGATCCTGAACAGTTACTGGCAGGCGCCCGGGTCGAAGTCGACTCCGCGAAAGAAGATCCGCGAGACTTTGCCCTGTGGAAGTTTGCCAGTGAGCAAGATGTTGGTTGGGATGCGCCTTTTGGGCGCGGCCGCCCGGGTTGGCATATTGAGTGTTCGGCCATGAGTAAGGCGTGTTTGGGTGCGCACTTTGATATTCATGGTGGCGGGCCGGATTTACCGTTTCCACACCACGAGAACGAAATTGCTCAAAGTGAAGCGGCCAACGGTTGTCAGTACGCCAACTATTGGATGCATGCGGGCGCCGTTCGTTTAGACGGTGAAAAAATGTCTAAATCTCTGGGCAACTTTTTTACTATTCGCGATGTGTTAAAACAGTACCACCCAGAGGTGGTGCGCTACTTGCTGATAAGCAGCCATTATCGCAGCCCCATTAATTACTCAGAAGAAAATTTAGTTGAGGCTAAGGCCGGCCTGGATCGGCTGTACAGTGCGCTGCGCGGCTACGAGGACGTCCCGGCTACCAGTCTGAGTGACTTGTCCGGGAGCGAGTTCTATCAGAAGTTCGTTGCCGCCATGAATGACGATTTTAATACCCGGGTGGCGCTTGCGGTGATGTTTGATTTGGTGCGGGCATTAAACTCGGCAAAAGGTGGTGCTGATGCCGAACCTCTGGTTGGCGCTTTAAAAGCCATGGGTGAATTGTTTGGTTTGTTTGGTTGTGCCCCTGATACCTTTTTACAGTCGGCGGGTGAGAGTGACATGGCGGCGGATGCCGTTGAGGTGTTAATTGCCGAGCGTGCCCAGGCAAAGCGTGATAAAAACTTTGCTCGTGCCGATGAGGTTCGCGATCAACTTTTGGCTGCCGGTATCGTTTTGGAGGACTCTCCAGAAGGAACTAAGTGGCGGCGCGAGGGATAAACGAGTGCGAGGTGAGCTATATGAGTACTGTACCAATACGCAACGCAGCTCGTCTGTTGATGTTGCTGCTGTTACTGGGGTTGCACATTAACGTGAGTGCCGCCGATACCCTGTGGCTTGATGTTCGCACCGGCGAAGAATTTGCCGAGGCTCATTTGGCCGCGGCGGTGAATATCCCTTACGATCAAATTGCCGATCGGATTGAACACTATGCGCCGGATAAAAATCGGGCGTTGGTGGTTTATTGCCGCAGCGGCCGTCGTGCTGATATCGCTAAACAGACACTGGAGCAGCTTGGCTATACAAATGTTGTCAATGCTCAGGATCTTGATGGTGCTGAGGCTCTGTACCAGCAAGAAACCCGTGCATCTGATTAAGCTAGAACCCCGATGTCGGGCACAGGATAAATAGGTATATTATGTTTAGACGTCTAGGCCGTTATCGCCGTTTGGGCGCTGCCAGTTTTTTGTCCTGTGCCTGCTTTATTGGCCTTGCTGTTTATGGTTGGGGGGTAAGCTGGAGCCAGCTGCTGGGCTATATGGCGGTAGTCATTGTTTTGCTGCTGTTGTTGTTGGCCATGGCGGCATTGCTTGGCTGGCTATTGCACAAATTAAATCGGCGCGATGATTAGCCCTCGCGCCATCGGTATTATACGCTATTGCCTGTACGGGGCAGCGCGGTGCCTAAGCGTTAAGACTCGCTCCTACTGAAGTTTTTCATCCATCCTTACCTTAAACCATGCCACCATTTTGTCGGTAATTTCTACGGTTTCAAACAGGTAGTGCTCAAGAGTAAAGCTGATGTTGCCGTCGGGAATGCCTTCGAGGTATTCCATGGCAAGGCCGTTGAGGGTTTTGGGGCCATCGATGGGCAGCGACCACTCGAGAGTTCGGTTGATGTCGCGAATAAAAGTACCGCCATCAATTTTGTACCAGCCGTCCTCAAGCGGAATAATATCCTGGTCTTCATCCTCGGCCACATTGGTAGTGAAGTCGCCCACGATCTCTTCCAGTAGGTCTTCCAGAGTCACAATCCCCTGCACCTCACCATACTCGTTTACCACCAGTGCAATACGGCACTTTTGTTGCTGAAAGTTCATCAGCTGGGTGTGCAGCGGTGTCGACTCGGGTACAAAGTAAGGCTCATCGGCGTGAGTTTGAAAGTCGGCTTTGGTGATGTCGCTGTCGTTGCCGTTTAAAAAACGAGCCGAGTTACGCAGGTGCAAAATTCCCGCGACTTCATTTAAATCCCCTCGGTAAATGGGCAGTCGGGTATATTCAGACGTGCGGATCTTGGTCAGTAGAGTGCTGACGTCGTCCTCCAGATCCAGCCCTTCGACCTCGTTGCGCGGGATCATAATATCCTCGACGGTGGATTTTTCCAGGTCGAGAATGTTGAGCAGCATGCCTTGATGCTGGTCTGGAATTAACGAGCCGGCTTCATCGACCACTGTGCGTAGCTCTTCGGGGGCCAGGTGCTCTATATGGGTATGCGCTTTATCGATGCCAAACAGTTTGGTCACGCCATTGGCGATACCGTTAACCAGCATGACCGCGGGAGCCAACACCACCGCGAGGGGGCGCAGTATAAGACTCGCGAAAAAGGAGATTCGCTCGGGGTAAAGGGTGGCCAATGTTTTGGGGGTTACTTCGGCAAACACCAGCATAACCAGTGTCAGTAAAAAACCACCGACGGCAACACCCGAATCGCCCATAAGGCGGATCGCAATAACCGTGGTGAGGGCGGCGGCAAAGTTATTGGCTAAATTGTTACCAATTAAGATCAAGCCAATCAGTCGGTCGGGGCGGCTCAGCAACAGCTCGACCCGCTGAGCCCGGCGGTCGCCTTTTTTACTCAAGTGCTTGAGGCGATAGCGGTTGATCGCCATCATGGCGGTTTCTGAGCTAGAGAAAAAGCCTGAGAGCACGAGCAGTCCCAGGAGAATCCCAAACAGTAGTTCTAAGGGTATGTCGTTCAAGGAAATGTCTTGCCTATATTGCCGTTCGGCAGGCTATCTTGCAGCAGTTCGCACGAATGCGCAACTGACCTTAGCGAGATAACCTAACCGATTAAATGTCCAGAATAAACTCGAGTACAAACTTGCTGCCAAAGTACGCCAGCATCAGCATGGCAAACCCCACCAGTGTCCAGCGTATCGCCGTGTAGCCGCGCCAACCCAAGCTGTGACGCCCCCACAGTAGAATGCTGTAAATAAGCCAGGCAAATAGAGTGAAGACTGTTTTATGAACGACATGCTGGGCGAAAATATCATCAAGGAATATAACGCCAGAGATAATGGCGCCGGTCAGTAGCAGTTGCCCAGCCCACAGCAGCTCAAATAATAGCGCCTCCATGGTTTGCAGTGGTGGCAGCAGGCCGCTGGGCCCGAGCGAGCGCTTGTGCTTGAGGCGATGGTTTTGGTAGGCCAAAAATAGCGCCTGCAAGGTCGCGATGGTCAGTAAGCTATAGGCCAAAATAGACAGCAGTACATGGGATGCCAGGCCCAGGGTTAAAGGCAGCAGTACATTGTTGTTTGTGGGCAGCAGGCTGGCGATGATGGCAAGTATCGTCAGCGGGAACAGCAAAATAAATAAGTTGTGCAGCGGCTTGCGTGCGGCGCTTAACAGCACAACCGTGTTGACAGTACAAAATATCAGCGACAACATCGGAAACAGGTTTAGCGCCAGCCCCTGAGGTTGAATGATCAATTTAGCGCAGCCAGTTCCGTGGGCGACCAGCGCCAGTGCCGTTACAAGATACAAGCGCTGGCGGCGCACCGGCTGTTGCTGCCAGAGCGAGATAAAAAGATAGCCTGCCGCCAGCAGATACAGCGCTGCGGCGATTAAGTTGATGTCGAGTGCAGACATGCGTGGGCAGAGTCCTTTAATGGGTCGTGTTGCTGGTGCGCGGGTCGAGTCTCGCCTGACATCTTCCACGGGGCACATTGGGTGAGAAAGTGTGTCACATGCGGCGGCGTATGAGAAGCCTATAAATGAGAATCAATCTCCCTGGGTGTGATTCTCTTTCAGGGCGCGAGACGGGGCCTGATATTCCGCGTTATAATGCCACCTTTAGCCGAAGCGGTTTACACGCCGGCAGCAGTGATAAATAAGCGCAGAGGGCCGGTTTTTTTGGCTTCTCGCGGTAAAGTCTTACGCGGTGCACCTAAGTGGGCCGCCAGATAATGGGCACTAGTGTCATTATGTTTGAAAATCTGCAAGATCGACTTTCAGGTACGTTTAAGAAGATTACGGGTAAGGCACGCCTTACCGACGACAATATTCAGGCCACCTTGCGCGAAGTACGCAAGGCCTTACTGGAGGCCGATGTGGCCTTGCCGGTGGTGAAGGACTTTGTGGGCCGGGTGCGCTCACGGGCGTTGGGCACCCAGGTGGGCAAGGCGCTCAATCCTGGGCAGCAGTTCCTCAAAATTGTTGAGTCTGAGCTGGTTGAGATGATGGGCGAGGCCAATGAGTCGCTCAACCTCGCAGTCCAGCCGCCAGCTGTGATTCTGATGGCTGGCCTGCAGGGTGCCGGTAAAACCACCTCGGTCGCAAAATTGGCCAAGTTTTTAACCGAGCGCGAGAAAAAGAAGGTACTGGTAGTCAGTGCCGACGTGTACCGTCCGGCGGCCATTGCCCAGCTGCAAACTTTGGCCGGTGAGGTTGGGGTAGAGTGCTTTCCATCAACCGGCGAGCAAAAACCAGCCGATATTGCCCGTGGTGCAATCGACCACGCCAAGCGCCAGTTCTACGATGTACTGCTAATCGATACGGCTGGCCGGTTGCATATCGATGAAACCTTGATGGCCGAGATTCAAGAGTTGCATCAAGTGGCCAGCCCGGTCGAAACCTTGTTTGTGATCGATGCCATGATCGGTCAGGATGCGGTCAACACCGCCAAGGCCTTTAATGAGGCGCTGCCTCTGACGGGCGTTATTTTAACCAAAGCTGACGGCGATGCGCGCGGTGGTGCGGCTTTGTCGGTGCGGCAAGTGACGGGTAAGCCCATTAAGTTTTTGGGGATGGGCGAAAAAGTCGATGCGCTTGAGCCATTTCACCCGGATCGTATCGCCTCGCGGATTCTCGGCATGGGCGACATTATGTCGCTTATCGAGGATGCCGAGCGCAAAATCGATCGGGATAAAGCCGAACGTCTGGTGCAGAAAGTTAGTAAAGGTAAGCGCTTTGACTTAAATGACCTGCGCGACCAATTGCAACAAATGCAAGACATGGGCGGTTTAACCGGGTTGATGGATAAATTGCCCGGCATGGGCAATATGGCGCAAATGGCCCAACAAGCCGATATGGGCAAGCAGTTTAAAGTGATGGAGGCGTTGATTAACTCCATGACACCGTGGGAGCGCCGTCACCCGGACGACTTATCCAGCTCTCGCAAGCGACGTATCACTCAGGGTTCGGGCACCCAGATTCAAGATCTGAACCGCTTGCTTAAGCAGCATAAGCAAATGGCCAAAATGATGAAGAAGATGAAAGGCGGCGGCATGAGTAAAATGATGCGCGGCTTGGGTGGCATGATGCCTGGGGGCGGCGGTGGAATGCCTCCCGGTGGCGGGTTGCCTCCTGGTATGGGCCGTTAATCCAGCCGTACCCCCTGACGCCAGGCAACGCCTGGCGTTTTTGTATCTGGCCGGCGGATATACGTGACCTAAAGGCCCGGATTTGCTTAAGGTTAGGGAATTGTTGCGAAAGTTACCGGTCTAGATCGAATATTGAAGATGAGTTTCAGGCCGGCTTAAGGCTCGTTGCTAACGCGGTTATTTTTTGAGAGAGCGAAAAACTATGTTAATCCGATTATCGTTGACGGCCCTGCTTGTGACGGCGACCTTTTTGGCTGGCTGTGCATTGCCGTCGCCACCGGCTGCGACAATAGCGACCGATAAGATGAGTGTTATCGGGGAGTGGCGAGTTGAATACATTGCGGGGCGTGGCGTAATCGATAATAGCCCGGCGCGTTTACGCTTTGGTGAAGAGGGCAAGCTAAACGGTAACGCCAGTTGCAACCGCTTTTTTGGCGACTACCAGCGCGACGCTAATCGTCTTACCATTAAAGAGCCGTTGGGCACCACGCGTATGCTTTGCATACCGGCGCTTAATGAGCAAGAAGCACGATTGTTGACGGCGCTACCGGGAACTCACAATATTGCTATTCGTCATGGTATTCTGACGCTAACGGACGATAGCGGCAAGGAGGTGTTGCGAGCGGCTCAGCTTGAGCCCACCGATACCTAGTGGGCCGCGTGCGTAAAATTAGGTAACAGTTCACTGCGCCAAAATGCCCAGCTCTGTGTTGAAAAAGCTTGAAATAGCCCCACTATTCCTGCCTTTTCCGCCTTGATCTGGTCGCTTTGGCTATGCTCCTTTGTCACCGAACTTTACGCACGGCCCACTAGCGCTGTTGCTATTCATTCAGGGCCACAGGCCCCGGCATAAAACGGACAAACTGCGGGTAAATCTGTGAATACCAGACCTATCTATATCCCCTTTGCGGGGCCGGCGTTGCTTGAGGCGCCATTGTTGAATAAAGGCAGTGCTTTTAGTCGGCAGGAGCGAGAGCAGTTCAACCTTGAAGGGTTGCTGCCGTTTCGTATCGAAACCATCGAAGAACAAAAAGCGCGCGCTTACGAGCAACTTAGCTCATTCAAATCCGATATTGATAAGCACATTTATTTACGCAATATTCAGGATACCAACGAGACCCTGTACTACCGCCTGGTGACGGAACACCTCGAAGAGGTGATGCCTTTGATTTACACGCCGACCGTGGGGCAGGCGTGCGAGCAATTTTCCAAAATATATCGGCGCAAGCGGGGTTTGTTTGTCTCCTACGCAGATCGCGATCGGCTGGATGATATTTTACAAAATGCGACTAAGCATAATGTAAAAGTCATTGTCGTCACCGACGGTGAACGTATTTTAGGGTTGGGCGATCAGGGTATTGGCGGTATGGGTATTCCCATCGGTAAGCTTGCGCTGTACACCGCTTGTGGTGGTATTAGCCCTGCATACACGTTACCTGTGGTGTTGGATGTGGGCTGCAATAATAAGCAGCTGATTAATGATCCGATGTACATGGGCTGGCGTCACGAGCGTATCGCCGACGATGAGTACTACCAGTTCGTCGATCAGTTTATTCAGGCGGTAAAAGTGCGCTGGCCCAATGCACTGTTACAGTTTGAGGATTTTGCCCAAACTCACGCCACCCCGCTGCTGCATAAGTATCGCGATGAGTTGTGTTGTTTTAACGATGACGTGCAGGGCACAGCCTCGGTGACGGTTGGCACGCTGTTGGCGGCCTGTCATACCAAGCAACAAAAACTCTCGGAGCAAACGGTTGTGTTTGCCGGAGCAGGCTCAGCCGGTTGTGGCATCGCCGATCAAATTGCCGTGCAGATGCAGGCCGAAGGGTTAACCCGCGCGCAGGCGTTGGGGCGGATATTTTTGGTTAATCGCGATGGCTTGTTAACCGATACGTCACGCGATTTACTGCCGTTCCAGGAAGAGTTTTGCAAGCAGGGTGCCAGGCTAGGCAACTGGTTAAACGACAAAACGGGGCAGATATCGCTGTTGGATGTGGTGCGAAACGCACAGCCGACAGTGCTGGTCGGGGTGTCGGGTCAGCCGGGCCTGTTTAACAAACGGTTAATCGATACGATGCAGGCTCACTGTGAGCGGCCGATCGTTTTGCCGCTTTCAAACCCGACCTCAAAAGTTGAGGGGCAGCCAGTGGACATTTTACGCTGGACGGGCGGGCGGGCGATTGTGGCAACCGGAAGCCCGTTCGCGCCGGTTGATATTGCCGGGGTACGCTACGATATCGCCCAGTGTAATAATAGCTATATTTTTCCGGGGGTTGGGCTGGGTGTCATTGCCGCCAAAGCCTCGCGTATTACCGATACCATGATGTTGGCTGCCTCCAGGGCGCTGGCCGAGTTGTCACCACTTGCCCGCGATGGAGTCGGCTCGCTCTTGCCGCCATTGGCCGACATCCGTCAGGTGAGTACAACGATCGCTCAGGCGGTGTTTCGCCAGGCGATGGAAGACGGTGTTGCCGTGCCGGTGCCCGAGGCATTAATAGCTGAAAAAGTGGAAGCCAACTTTTGGTATCCACGCTATCGAAGTTATCGTCGCACCTCGTTTTAATCGTGAAGACATCAGCCGCAGGAGGCGCCATGGGCCAGTCATTACAAGCTTATACGCTGGGTCAGCGATTAAAAGCCATTCGCGAGGCCAACGGCTTATCGCAGCGTGAGCTGGCTAAGCGCGCCGGCGTTACCAACAGCAGTATCTCAATGATCGAGCAGGGGCAAGTAAGCCCTAGTGTGCAATCCCTAGAGAAAGTTCTGGCGGGTATTCCAATGTCGTTGTCGCACTTTTTTGCGTCGGTTGACGGCGGGGCCGACGATGTATTCTTTGATCAGCATAATATGGTGAAGCACGAAAAACCTTACGGTTTTATGCAAATGATTGGCGAAAACATCAGCCGCCGCAATGTCACGCTTAAGCACTTTTATTTTGATCCGCAAACCGATACCGGCGAAACCCCCATGATGAGTCACTTCGATCAGGCCGGCTGGGTGAGTCAGGGCGACATTCAAATGACCATAGGTGCAAAGATAAAAGAGCTATCGCCGGGGGAGGGGTTTTATTTGGCGGCCTATACTCCCTGTAGAGTGAAAAATTTATCAGCGCTTAATTCGGCTCAAATTATCGTCGCCACGGAGGTGTTGGCGGTTCCGTAATCGTAGCGCAGAAAGTCTTAGGGCGAGCTGATGGCTTGACCGATAAACAAAGGGCAGATTATGTATCACGGTGACATTCTTACCTTAACCTGCGAGGCCGGCATCGCCCGGCTCGAGTTTAATACCCCCGACTCCTCCGTTAATGTGTTTAGCAGGCAGGCGATTACCGAGTTGACGGCTGCGCTCGATGTGCTGGAGTTGTCTGATGTGGCGGGGCTGATGATTGTCAGCGCGAAAGATTCATTTTTGGCCGGCGCGGATATCAATGAATTTAACGACGTGTTCAGTGCCGGTGCCGAGGCTATTGCCGGGCACTTGTCGCCCAATATTGATAATTTCCGGCGCCTTCAGGCGCTGCCGTTTCCAACCGTGGCGGTGATCAACAAACTGGCGTTAGGCGGTGGCCTGGAAATGGCCCTCGCCTGCGATTATCGCATCGCCGACAGCGCGGCTAAAATTGGGTTACCGGAAACTCGCTTAGGTATTATTCCCGGCTGGGGTGGAACCGTTCGGTTACCGCGAGTGGCGGGGCTGGATACAGCGCTGGAATGGATCGCCACAGGACAGGAGGTTAGTGCCAGTGCGGCGTTAAAAGCCCGTGTGTTAGACGCGGTCGTCGAGCTGGACCAGCTACAGCCGGCTGCCACTGAGCTGTTGCAGCGCTGCGCCCGTGGCGAGCTGGCTTACTTACCTCGTCGCGAGCAAAAATCACAGCCGCTGGCACTTAATAAAACGGAGGCCGGACTCGCGTTCGAGTCGGCCAAAGCCGTGATCGCTCAGCGTGCCGGGCGGCATTATCCCGCCCCTCTGGCGGCGCTGGCGGCGATTCGTGAGGGGGCCGCAAGTTCAGCCGCCGACGCGGCACAGTTTGAGCTTGCGCACTTTGTTAAAATGGCCCATACCGATACGGCAAAAGCATTGAGCGGTTTGTTTATTGCCGATCAGTATATCGCTAAGACGGCGCGCCAGTGGAAGTCTAGGGCCCCGACGCTTACTCGCCAGCTTGCCGTGATCGGGGCTGGCATTATGGGCGGCGGTATTGCCTGTCAGGCAGCGTTAAAAGGTTTGCCGGTCATTCTCAAAGATATTGATCAAAAGGGCATTGATCTCGGCCTTAAAGAGGCGGCAAAAGTGCTAGGGCGACGGGTCGAGAAAGGCAAAATGTCGGTGTCGGATATGGCCCAGGCCCTTACCCGTATTCAGCCCGCGCTTCACTACCAGCCGCTCGCTAGTGCCGATCTGGCTGTGGAGGCGGTGGTTGAGAATATCGCCGTCAAAAAATCGGTGTTGGCGGAGGTTGAAGGCCAGCTTCCCGAGGGGGCCGTACTGGGAAGTAACACCTCAACCATCTCTATAACGGAGCTTGCTACGGCGCTGCAGCGGCCCGAACAATTTTGTGGCTTACATTTTTTTAACCCGGTCCACGCCATGCCTTTAGTCGAGGTCATTCGCGGTGCTAACACCTCCGAGGATACCGTCGCCAGGGCGGTCGAATGCGCGACGGCTTTAGGTAAAAAAGCGGTCGTTGTTAACGATTGTGCGGGCTTTTTGGTCAACCGGGTGTTGTTTGCTTACTTTGCCGGGTTTGCCGGCTTGGTTGATGGCGGGGTGGAATACACTCGTATCGATGAGGTAATGACACGTTGGGGCTGGCCCATGGGGCCGGCACACTTACTGGATGTGGTAGGGCTTGATACCGCTGAACACGCCGAGCAAACCATGGCGCAGGCGTTTCCTGAAAGAATGGGGCGCGCTCATCCTTCACCCACGGCAAAACTGTATCAGGCAGGACTGCTGGGACAAAAAGGCGGTAAAGGTTTTTATTGTTACGGGCAAGACAAGCGCGGGCGTCCGCAAAAAACGCCCAATAGTGATCTCTCTGAGCTGTTGGTTTCATCGTCAGTTGCTGAGGTTGATGATGAAGCCATTGTGCTGCGGATGATGGCGCCGCTGGTGAATGAGCTCTGCCGCACCCTGCAAGAAGGTGTGGTCGGCTCGGTGGCTGAGGCCGATATGGCCATGGTGTACGGGCTGGGTTTTCCGCCTCACCGGGGCGGTGTATTGCGCTGGGTCGATAGTATTGGTATCAAATCATTTGTCGCGATGCTCGACCCGTTACGTGATAACGGGCCGCTGTATCAGCCAGAGCCTGTGTTGCTCGCACTGGCCGAGACCGGCGAGTGTTTTTATGGCGGTTCAGCCTTGCCTGCAGTATCGCACTCACATTCATAAGGAGGCTCACGGTGTTGCCACAGTCACAGTCTGCTACAAATTTACAGCCGCGAGACCCGGTTATCGTTGATTTTGCCCGCACGGCGATGGGGCGCTCTAAGGAGGGATGTTTTCGCCACTCCCGCGCTGATGATATCTCGGCGGCGCTGGTGCGTGGCTTGCTCGATCGCAACCCAGGTTTCGACCCGGCGCAAATAGACGATTTAATCTGGGGATGTGTTCTGCAGCGCGAGGAGCAGGCATTTAATATCGCCCGCTATATCGTGCTGTTGGCCGGACTCGATCATTCGATACCCGCCCAGACCGTCAACCGTTTGTGTGGCTCATCGATGGCGGCTTTGCACAGTGCCAGCGCCAATATTCGGGCTGGGTTAGGTGATGTGTACCTGGTTGGCGGGGTAGAGCACTTAGGCCATTTGCCGATGTACGAGGCGATGGACCCCAACCCTTTGTTGGGGTTAAGTGTCGCCAAAGCCGCCGGCAATATGGGGTTGACCGCCGAGTACCTGGCCGGCCTGCACGATATTAGCCGTGAGGCAATGGATGCGTTTTCACTGCGCTCGCATCAGTTGGCCGACTTGGCCCGCAAAAATGGTGCTTTTCGTCGGGAGATTATTCCGGTTGCCGGACATACGCCCTCTGGCGGCCCAACAATGGTTGCCGAGGATGAGACGATTCGGGCCGAAACAACACTCGAGGGGCTGGCAGCACTGAGGCCGGTGTTTGACCCGGTTAACGGCAAGGTTACTGCCGGCAGCTCGTCGCAGCTATCCGATGGGGCCTCGGCAATGCTGGTTATGTCTGCCGAGCGCGCCGCCAGCCTCGGGCTAACCCCGCGAGCGCGTATTTTGTCGCAAGCGCTGGCTGGGGTTGATCCCTCAGTTATGGGTTACGGCCCGGTGCCCGCCAGCCAAAAGGCCCTAAAAGCGGCGGGCTTAACTATGGCCGATATCGATTATGTTGAGCTAAACGAGGCTTTTGCCGCGCAGGCTTTGCCAGTGCTTAAAGATTTGGATTTACTCCCGCGCATGGATGAGTGCGTGAATGTGCACGGCGGGGCAATCGCACTGGGCCACCCCTTTGGTTGCTCTGGCACCCGGATTACGGGCTCTCTGCTCAGTGTGCTAGAGGCTCGTGATGCCCGTGTGGGCTTGGCTACCATGTGTATCGGGTTGGGGCAGGGGATTGCGACGATTATCGAGCGGGTTTGATGTTGCCGGCTCTGTACCCGACTCAGTCTGTTAGAATGCGCCGCTTGCACCAACAAGCCGTCTGGGAGAGTGTCGCGCTTTGAATATCAACTCCGCTGTAAATCTCGATGCCTTTTTAAGCGAGTGCCCACTGCTGCCAGCCACTAACCAACTGCTGGCGCTGCAGTTTGAGCACCATGCTTATTACTTGCCCGAGGCAAAAACCTTATCCTTGCTGGCTGTTGTAGGCGGTACGGCTGATGAGCTTCAGTGCATAATCTGTGAGGCGACCGACGAGACCCTGCGGGTTGTTAAAGGTTGGTCTGCAGAGGTCAAGCTTGCACATCTTGCACAAACACTCGGCGCCCCGGTGTTGGACTTGTCTCGCGGCGTCGCTCTGGTGCCGGTGGCTATCCCCAAACCCTGGGGGCGGGAGCTTTGGTATACCGGTATTGAGGTGCGCGGGCAGGCAGGAGTGGGTAATGCCGAGTTAAGCACACCATTGCCTTGGTTGTTATCGCTGCTGCCAGATCGCTTTAGCGCCGGCCGGCCCGAAGCGCTGACGCTGCTAAAAATTCTCGACCCTCTGCCGGACGAAGTGTTTGGCGACCTGTACTTTGAGATGCACGAGCGTAAACAAGAGGTGTACGTGGTAACCCATGTGGACACCACCGCCTGGCCCGATGGGGTGGGCGGTATACGGTTTGGTTTTTGCCCGGCAAAGCGTGCAGAGTATCCCGATGATGATAGTTTTAAACGAGCTTACCGTGAGGCGGTTGCTCATTACGAGCAGGTTCGGCGCCAAATTGACGAGCGGCTCGACGTTATCAAACAGGCCGAGGGGCTGGATGTCAACGCGCCGGCGAGCCCGTCTCAAGTACGCTATTGGTTGCGCCACGTTGATAAGGCGTTGCAGCAAGAGGAACAGCGGCGGCGTCACAATATGGATCGCTTTGCTCAGGTGTTGCCGCTGCGTGTGGGCGATGTGGTTAAGGTGCCCTGTTATACGCCTCACTCGTTATTGCACGGGGTGCGTACCGTGGAGTTTCAGACCCCGGTGTATGAGCGCAAAATTCTGGCGTTCGCGCAAAAGGTATTAACCCAGTCGGAGTGGGACACGGATGCGGCGCTGGCGAAAATCGAAGTGGATTGCCCACCGCAGCCAGAAATTGTTGTGCAGGGAGCGGAGCAGGGGGCAATAGTACGAGAGCAGATTGTCGATTTTGACGATTTTGAGGTGTGGCGCTTAAGGGCGTTGCGCTCAGGGGAGTACTCGCTGGCCGGTAGCGATTGTTATCAGCTGATTATGGCTATCGCCGGTGAGCAGGCGATCGATCAGCGTTTGTTGGGGGCCGAGCAGGCGATTTTAATCCCGGCCAACACCGCTAAAGATGTCTCAATTCGCCTTGAATCCGGGGCCGTGGCGCTGCTGGCAAAGCCAAAACCTTGTAATTGATTGAATTCGCTTGTTGAACCTCGCTAAGGACTGTGGCAAAATCAGCACCCTTCTCGCAACTGACCGATTACTTATTTAGTTTTTTGGTGAGAAATCAAAGGCTTACGCTAGCTTTTGAGAGATTGCGATATGCGCCATTGGGCGAAGCGGTCGTGGTGAAATTGGTAGACACGCCAGATTTAGGTTCTGGTGCCGCAAGGTGTGAGAGTTCGAGTCTCTCCGACCGCACCAAACAATGAAAGAGAATTGCACCGGCCAGTAAGGCGGTGTTATTTAACCGATGTGAGAGACATCGACGTTATTTCACGAGGAAAATATGCAGGTTTCAATCGAAACGACTTCTGGCTTAGAGCGTCGCCTGACGATCGGCGTACCCGCTGATACCGTAGAGGGCGAAATTGAGAAGCGTCTGAAAGACGCCGCTAAAAACATTCGCATCAACGGTTTCCGTAAGGGTAAAGTCCCTATGAAGATCGTTAAGCAGCGCTACGGTGCCGGTGTTCGCCAGGAAGTTGTGGGCGAGGTTATCAGCCGCTCTTTCTATGAAGCTGCGCAAAAAGAAGACGTGAAGCCTGCCGGTCAGCCTAGCATCCAGCCAAAAGAAATGGGTGAAGGCAAAGATCTGGAGTTTGTTGCCACTTTTGAGGTGTACCCGGAAGTCGCTCTGGGCGACATTTCTGGCTTTAAAGTGACCCGTGAGTCGGCCGAGATTACCGACGAAGACATCGATAACATGATCGAAACCCTGCGCAAGCATCAGGCAACTTACGAAGTTGTCGATCGTGCCAGCGCCGATGGCGATCAGGTTAATATTGATTTTACCGGCACTAAAGACGGTGAAGAGTTTGAGGGCGGTAAAGCCGAAGGTCACAACCTGGTGTTGGGCTCTAACTCAATGATTCCGGGTTTTGAAGATGGCATTGTTGGCATGAAAGCCGGCGACGAAAAAACCATCAAGGTTACCTTCCCGGAAGATTACCAGTCGGAAGACTTAAAAGGTGCTGAGGTCGAGTTTGCCATTAAGGTGAATAGCGTTGCTGAGCAAACCTTGCCAGAGCTGAAAAAAGCCTTCTTCCAAAACTTTGGTTTAGAGAAGGGTGGCATTAAGGCGTTCCAGAAGGAAGTAAAAGCCAATATGCAGCGCGAGCTAAAGAACGCGCTTAAGGCCAAAGTAAAATCTCAGGTAATGGATCAGTTGATCGAAAGCCATGAAGTAGAGTTGCCTAAAGCTCTGGTTGGCAATGAAATTGATGTGCTGCGCAATCAAATGATGCAGCGTTTTGGTCAACAGCCCAAAGGCTTTGATGCAAAATCAATGTTGCCGGACAGCATGTTTGAAGAAGAGGCAAAGCGCCGCGTAGCGCTTGGTTTGATCGTCGGTGAGGTTGTAAAGTCTGCCAACATTAAGCCTGATGCCAAAGCGGTTCGTAGCATGGTAGAAGAAATTGCCAGCACCTACGAAGAGCCACAGGAAGTGATTGACTACTACTACAGCCAGCGTCAAATGTTGGCCGGCGTCGAGTCTGCCGTACTTGAAGATCAAGTTGTTGAGCATATTCTTGAGCAGGCAGAAGTGACCGAAACCACTTCTACCTATGACGAGATCATGCAGCCAAAAGCTGAAAAATAACGCTTTTTGGACAAAAATGCCGCGAAACGTTCGTTTCGCGGCCACTCTCCCTTCCTTTTCTCTTACGGCGCTGGCAAACAGCTCCGTCACAGGTTAAGCTCCCACTATATCGGTTTAATGGCGGCTTAGCGCCGCATTTGTGACATTTTCAGAAGAAGGTATGAAGCGCAATGTCCTACCAGCAATCAGATCGTAATACGCAAGAGATCACCGCCAGTGGCTTGGTGCCAATGGTTGTCGAGCAGACCGCCCGGGGAGAGCGTTCTTACGATATATATTCACGTCTATTAAAAGAGCGTGTGATCTTTCTTACCGGTCAGGTAGAAGATTACATGGCCAATCTGGTTTGTGCTCAGCTACTGTTTCTTGAGGCTGAAAACCCCGATAAAGACATCCACTTGTATATTAACTCTCCCGGTGGCTCGGTCACTGCAGGCATGTCGATTTACGACACCATGCAGTTTATTAAGCCTGACGTTAGCACCATGTGTATGGGCCAGGCGTGCTCTATGGGGGCCTTTTTGTTGGCCTCTGGCGCCAAAGGTAAGCGCCACTGCCTGCCTAATTCCCGGGTTATGATTCATCAGCCCAGTGGCGGCGCGCAAGGTCAGGCATCGGATATTCATATTCACGCGCAAGAGATCCTGAAAATCCGTAAGCGCCTGAACGAAATTCTGGCCAATCATACCGGACAAACACTGGAGCAGATTGAGCTGGATACCGAGCGTGACAAGTTTATGTCGGCCGATGAGGCAAAAGAGTACGGTTTAGTTGACTCGGTGGTCTCGTCACGGGTTGAAGCGTAACTTATACCGGTAGAACACTGGAGCCGCGGTTGGGTTGAATTTACCGCCGGGGCTTGAAAATTTAGGGTAAAGACTGCATCTTTACCCCATAGGTTAAGAATGGGAGTGGTTTAATGACCGATCACACCGGTGATAGCGGCGATAAAAACGGCAAACTTTTGTATTGCTCGTTTTGCGGTAAGAGCCAGCACGAGGTTCGCAAGCTAATTGCGGGGCCGTCTGTGTTTATATGTGACGAGTGTGTCGATCTTTGTAACGACATCATTCGCGAAGAAATCCAAGAGACCGCGACGGAAGGGCAATCTGAGAAGCTGCCCAAGCCCGCTGAGATATCCGGTATTCTGGATCAGTATGTTATTGGCCAGCAGCGCGCCAAAAAGGTTCTGGCCGTTGCTGTTTACAACCACTACAAGCGTTTACGCGTAGGTGGTGCCAAGGGTAAAGACAAAGACGCTGTCGAGCTGGGTAAAAGTAATATCCTGCTGGTTGGCCCCACCGGTAGCGGTAAGACACTGCTAGCCGAGACGCTGGCTCGCCTGCTGAATGTGCCCTTTACCATTGCCGATGCAACAACGCTTACCGAGGCGGGTTATGTCGGTGAAGATGTTGAAAACATCATCCAGAAGCTGCTGCAAAAGTGCGATTACGACGTAGAGAAAGCCCAGCAGGGCATTGTCTACATCGATGAAATCGACAAAATCTCGCGTAAATCAGACAACCCGTCGATTACTCGTGACGTGTCCGGCGAGGGTGTCCAGCAAGCGCTGCTTAAGTTGATTGAAGGTACTGTGGCGTCGGTTCCTCCTCAGGGGGGGCGTAAACACCCACAGCAGGAGTTTTTGCAGGTTGATACCGGCAATATTCTGTTTATCTGTGGCGGTGCGTTTGCCGGTCTGGATAAAGTGATTCGCGATCGCTCGGAGCGAGGCGGTATCGGTTTTGGCGCCGAAGTTAAAAGTAAGAACGACGACAAGAGTTTTGGTGACACCTTGCATGAGCTGGAGCCGGAAGATCTTGTGCGCTACGGACTTATCCCCGAGTTTGTCGGCCGCTTGCCGGTTATTGCGACTCTCGATGAGCTGGACAGTGAAGCTTTGGTAGAGATATTGGCAGCCCCTAAAAACGCCTTAACCAAACAGTATCAACGTCTGTTTGAGATGGAAGATGTCGAGTTGGACTTCCGTCGCGATGCGCTTGAGGCGGTGGCCCAAAAGGCGATGGACCGTAAAACCGGTGCACGCGGCTTACGCTCTATTATGGAGTCGGTACTGCTGGATACCATGTACCGTATCCCCTCAGAAGAAAACGTCAAGAAAGTGGTTGTTGATGAAAGCGTCATTAAGGGAGAGTCCGAGCCCTTACTGGTGTACGAGAATCAAGAGCCGGCACCTAGTAAGGTCGCAAAAGAAGACTAAATACCAGCTAAACTGCTGTAAAACTACGCAAACAGGGTACTTTTAGTACCCTGTTTGCGTTTTTATCCCTCTGTGTCTTGCAATTCGGCCATCCCGACCCCAATCTTAAGGTGTAAGGCTTATTAAGCCCGTTGTATTCAGACCATTAGGGGGTCTCTATGGACCAGAATGAGCAAGTATCCAAGCACTCCGATTTACCCTTGTTGCCGCTGCGCGATGTCGTAGTTTACCCGCACATGGTGATCCCTCTGTTTGTGGGTCGGCAAAAGTCGATCGAAGCGTTAGAAAGTGCCATGCGAGCTGACAAACAGATCGTCCTGGTGGCGCAAAAAAGCCCTGACAATGATGACCCTACACCCTCAGATCTGTATCAGGTGGGCACGCTCGCCACAATCCTGCAACTGCTAAAGCTACCCGATGGCACGGTAAAAGTGCTGGTGGAGGGTGGTGAGCGCGTTTCCATTGATAGCGCCGAAGAAGAGGATGGGCATTATCGTGTGGCGGTTAGCCTTTTTGCCGAGCAATCACTCAGCTCCGAGGACGCCGAAGCGCTGATAAAAACAGCGCGGGATCACTTTGAGCAGTACGTCAGTTTGTCGCGCAAAGTTTCCTCTGAGGTGATGAGTTCACTAAGTGGTATCGATGACCCCAGTCGCTTTGCTGATACGGTTGCGGCGCATATGGCGCTTGAGCTTGAGCAAAAGCAAGCAGTGCTGGAGCTGTCGGGTGTGCGCGAACGAATCGAGCGCCTGGTGCAGTTGATGGATGGGCAAATCGATTTACTGCAGGTCGAGAAAAAAATTCGCGGCCGCGTCAAAAAGCAAATGGAAAAGAGCCAGCGCGAGTACTACCTGAATGAGCAGATGAAAGCGATTCAGAAAGAGCTGGGTGATATGGGTGAAGAGGTCAACGAAGTTGACGAGCTCGAGCAAAAGATCGCCGATAGCGGTATGTCGGACGAAGCGCAGGAGAAAACCCGCGCTGAGCTCGGCAAGCTGAAAATGATGTCCCCGATGTCGGCCGAGGCGTCGGTATTGCGCGCCTATATCGATTGGATGATCAAGGTACCCTGGAAAAAGCGCAGTAAAGTACGCCACGATCTGGCTCGGGCCGAGGCCGTGCTAGAAAAAGATCATCACGGTCTTGAAGAGGTTAAAGAGCGTATTCTGGAATACCTTGCGGTACAAAAGCGGGTGAAGAAAATCAAAGGCCCCATCTTGTGTTTGGTGGGCCCTCCGGGTGTGGGTAAAACCTCGCTGGGTGAGTCCATCGCGCGAGCGACTAACCGCAAATTTGTGCGAATGGCGCTGGGCGGGGTGCGTGACGAGGCTGAAATTCGCGGCCACCGGCGCACCTATATAGGCTCGTTACCCGGTAAGTTAGTGCAGAAAATGGCCAAGGCGGGTGTTAAAAACCCACTGTTTTTGCTCGATGAAATCGACAAAATGGGTATGGACAATCGTGGTGATCCGGCCTCTGCTCTGTTAGAGGTGCTGGACCCGGAGCAGAACAGTCACTTTAACGATCACTACTTAGAGGTCGATTACGACCTTTCAGATGTTATGTTTGTCTGCACCTCTAACTCGATGAATATTCCCGGCCCACTGCTGGATCGGATGGAGGTGATTCGGATACCGGGTTATACCGAAGACGAAAAACTGAATATTGCTAAAAAGTACCTGATCCCTAAACAAATAAAAGCCAACGGCCTCAAAGAGGGCGAGATGTCTGTCGATGATGACGTGATTCGCGACATTATCCGCTACTACACCCGAGAGGCCGGTGTGCGGGGGCTGGATCGCGAAATCGCCAAGCTGGCCCGCAAAGTGGTAACGCGCCATGTGCGTGCCGCCAGTAAGCAAGAAGACACCATCTCGGTGGATGCTCTGGAGGACTTGCTGGGTGTGCGTAAATTTGACTTTGGCCGTGCCGAGGACGACGATCAGATCGGGGAGGTAACCGGCTTAGCCTGGACCCAGGTGGGCGGCGAGCTGTTGACCATCGAGTCGACTGCGGTAAAAGGCAAGGGGCGAGTGATTAAAACGGGCTCTTTGGGTGATGTTATGCAGGAGTCTATCCAGGCGGCCTTAACCGTTGTTAGATCGCGGGCGCAAGTGCTCGGCGTGGCACCTGATTACCATGAAAAAATGGATATTCATATTCACGTGCCAGAGGGTGCCACACCCAAAGATGGTCCGAGTGCCGGGGTGGGGATGTGTACGGCATTGGTGTCGGTGTTGACCTCGATACCGGTTAAAGCCGATGTGGCTATGACCGGCGAGATCACCTTGCGGGGCGAGGTGCTGCGTATTGGCGGGTTAAAAGAGAAACTGCTGGCGGCCCATCGCGGGGGGATAAAAACCGTTGTGATTCCGGCCGACAACGAGCGTGACCTGAAAGAGATACCGGATAATATTAAAGCCGACTTAAATATCATGCCCGTTAAGTGGATCGATGAGGTGCTGGAAGTTGCTTTGCAGCATACGCCGACCCCTTTAAGTGATGAGGAGTATCGGGCGCTGGAGCAGAAGGCCGAGCAGTCCGAAAATGGCAATCGAATTAATACCCATTAGGCCGTTGCGGTGATAAAACTGCCTGTTACTTTGAGTAACCAGAAGTGTTTCGCCGGGCCGTTAGCACAGGGCTGTGATGGCCCTTTTGCTCAAATAGCAGGCAAAACTGCGATAGTTACAGCGATTGTCGCAGACCAGCCTTGACCCGACCGAAGCCACTTGGTATAAATCGCAATTCAACACAGATGGTGGTGCAAGACTGAGTGCCGAGAGTCAATTGGTGCCATTATCAAAAAGCACTGCACAACTATAAACGCTAGTTCTGGAAATTTATTAAAGGGGTTTAACGTGAATAAAACTGAGCTGATCGAAGCCATCGCCGCATCTGCGGATATCTCTAAAGCTGCAGCAGGCCGTGCACTGGATGCCGTTGTTGATGGCGTTACCGACTCACTGAAAAAAGGTGATCAGGTTGTGCTGGTAGGGTTTGGTACCTTTTCTGTAAAAGATCGTGCCGCGCGTACCGGTCGTAATCCACAGACCGGTGCTGAAATTCAGATTGCCGCCGCTAAAGTGCCTAGCTTTAAAGCCGGTAAAGCTCTGAAAGACGCTGTCAATTAAGCTCAGTTGTTGGTTTAATCGAAGCCAAGTTAGTGTTTTAAAATAAGCATTAATGCTTAAAAGGCGCATCCAGGATGCGCCTTTTTTGTGTACAGATATTTAAACTGCCCCCTGTTCAGGAGCTGGACATGTTACAAACAATGCGTGATAACTCGAAGGGAGTTGTCGCCGGAATTTTAGTTGGTTTATTGGTGATTATCTTTGCTCTTTCCGGGGCAGAGGCGCTGTTTTCGTCAGGCAATACCACGCCAACAGTGTTAACCATTAACGGCCAGGATATTAGTGAGACTGAAGTTTCCCGCGCTATCGAGCAGCAAAAGCAGCAGTTACGCAGCCGTTTTGGCGACTCTGTTCCTGAGGACTTTCTTAGCAATGAAAACCTGCGTGAGCCTGCTATTGAAAACCTGATTCGCCGCACTTTGTTGACACAGGCGGCGGAAGAGGCCGGTATGACGGTTTCGGATGCGCGGCTAAACGGGGTTATCACCTCGATTCCTGCTTTTCAGAACCTAGAGGGAGAGTTTGATCCCGCGCGCTATCAGCAGTCGCTACGCATGCTTGCTTACACGCCAGCTTCTTATAAGCGTGAATTAACCCGTGACCTTACGGTTAATCAGTTGGCGAGTGGGGTGTCGGACAGTAATTTTGTCACCGAGGCAGAGTTGCAGCATCTTGTTAACCTCAACTTCCAGACGCGTGATTTTAGTTTTGCAACCTTAAGTGCTGAAAAACTGATGGAGTCGATCAGCGTAAGCGATAGCGAGCTTGAGCAGTTTTACCAGCAAAACAGTGAGCGTTTTACCGTGCCCGAGATGGTGACGGTAGAATATATCGACCTCAGTGTTACCCAGCTGGCGGAACAAGAGCAGATTGACGAGGCTGCCCTGCGTCAGCAATACGAAGAAAATATCGAAGACTTTGCCCCCTCTGTAGAGCGGCACGCCGCTCACATTCTGCTGGAGGAGCCAAGCGATGAACTGATTGCCGAGATTCAGGCAAAAATGGACAGCGGCGCTGAGTTCTCTGAATTGGCGGCCGAGTACTCTGATGATCTGGGTTCAAAAGACTCTGGCGGCGATTTGGGTATCTCTACCGGCGATGCCTTTCCTGAGGAGTTTGAAGACGCCCTGGCTAACTTGAGTGTGGGTGAGGTGTCGGCACCGGTAGAAACCGAGGCGGGCACGCACTTTATTAAGTTGCTGGATGAGACCGGTGGCGAGCCTACCAGTTTTGCCGAGCAGCGCGATCAGTTGGCCAAGCAGGCTAAGCGCGCTGCAGCCGAAGCGCGCTTTATCGAGCTGTTAAGTGAGCTTGAAGACTTGTCTTATAACGCCGAGAGCCTGGCGAACGTCGCACAGCAGTTAAATCTTAGCGTGGCTCAGAGCGAGCCCTTTGCGCGCAGTGGTGGCAGCGGTATTAGCGCGTTTCCCGAGGTGGCAAAAGCGGCGTTTGGTGAGGAGGTGTTAACCCATGGCAACGCCAGTGAGGTTATTGAGCTTGCTCCCGATCGCGTGGTCGTGGTTAAAAAAATTGCCCACGAGCCAAGTTTTGTGCGGCCTATGGCTGAGGTGAGCGAGGAAATTACCACCACGCTGCGCGAACAGAAGGCCGCTAGTCAGCTAGCCGAAAAAGGCGAGGCCCTGCAGCAGCGTCTGGAAGCGGGAGCGAGCTTTGCCGAGCTGGCCGAGTCGGAAGGCCTGGAAGTGACCTCTTTGGAGGCTGTGGAGCGCAGCAACATGGAGCAACCGCGAGCCGTCGTTGAGTTTGCATTTAGCATGGCGCGGCCAGCCGATCAGGGCACCACTGTTGATGGGTTTGGTGCCAATGGTGAGTACACCGTGCTTGAGTTAAGCGCGGTTAATACGCCAGAGCAAGAGCTTCCTGAGGTTGAAAAGCCGGCGTTGATTGAAGGTTTGGCTAATATGCTGGGCGGTGCAGACTTTGCCTCCTACCAGCAATATCTGGAAGAGACGGCCGATATTGAGCGTTAATTGCGGCCTCAAGAATAAAAAAAGCCGGCCCCAATAGGCCGGCTTTTTTTGCTATTTTTTAGGGCTCGTTGACGTGTGAGCGGTTTCGGCCGTGTTCTTTGCAGTAATAAAGGGCTTTATCCGCTCCCTCTATCCATTGCTGTGTGGAGTTTATGTTGTCGTTAAGCTGCTGAACCCCGAGACTGATGGTAATGTTAACGTCCGTGGTGGAGGTGGTGATCAGTTGTGCTGCCACCGAATGACGCAGCCGTTCGGCAAACTCCAGTGCGCCTTTATTGCTCGTGTTGGTTAAAATTACGCCAAATTCTTCTCCGCCGTAGCGTCCGGCAATGTCTGTTTCGCGCAGTTGTGCCCGCAGGCACTTACTGACACACCTTATTACCTCATCTCCCACGGTATGGCCGTAGGTATCGTTAACCACCTTAAAATGGTCAATATCAAATAACACCAGCGTGCAGGGAATCTGGTAGCGATCAAAGCGCTTGTACTCCTGGGCTAAGCAGTGTTCCCAGTGGCCTCGGTTGTACAGCGAGGTTAGGTGATCGACGCGACTTAAGTCTTGCAGGCGATTATGGGCATTGATTTGCGCCAGCTTGTTCATCGCCGTGTCGGTTACGTCGTAAACAATCAGGCAGATATGCTCTACCTCGCCGTGGGTATCCAGCAAAGGGATAATCGTGGTGTTTTGGTACATATGGCCGGCGCTGCCGGTGATGGGGCGGTAATGGGGAAAGCGAAACAGGTGAGGGCGCTGCTCCCACGTGGTAAAGGTGGCGCTTTGGAGCACAAACACAGGCTCGGCTTTGCGCCGAAACCAGTCCTCAGATAGCTCGGGGAATATTGAAAACAGGCTACAACCTAAAACGTGCTCGGGCGCTTTGCCGCTATGGTTTTGCATAAACTGATTCCACAGCGCCACATGAAACTTAGCGTCGAGCACGACCAGGCCTACGTCGATATTCTGCAGGATATCGAGTAGCCAGTGCACATCCTTGAGAAAGTGGCTCAAATCGTCGGTTGTGTCCGTCATAATTCGCCTGTCGTGGCCTAGTCAATCAGGTAGTTGAGTTTTTCCAGCAACCCGTCGATGCAGTTTTCACTGATCACCAGTAATAAGTCGCAGTTTACTTTGTGATCTTCAATGGTGTAGTTAATCTCGATAACGAGGGCGTTTTGCCAGTTGATCTCGCGCTTTTGCAGTGTCTCGGTTATGTTAAAGTGTTCACCCAGCAAGGTAGGGGGCCCCAGGCTGAAGTGGGTGTCCAGCTGACGCGCGATACCGTGGAGGCAGGCACCCCCCAGAACATTGGTTGTGTCCATTAAAAGCTCGCTGCGTGCGCTGGCCCCGGCACTGGCGTCGTAGCGCAGCAGCGTGGCAAGATCGCGATAGTCTGTTCCGTTAAAAATCAGCAGGGCCTCGCCGGCGATGCCGCCACCGATAAACCCCTGACAGACGCCCGCGAGCTCCTGATCATCGTCGCCCTCATGCTGCAAAGACTGCAGTGTCATGGCAATATCGTTGGGTGTTAGCAGGCTGACCGTTGGAATAGACAGTACAACAAAAACACCCAGTAAGCGCGCCAGGTGGTCGGCCGACTGCCCCATAGCGACATTGGCTATTTCCTGTAGGCAGTCACGCTGATCTTCGGTTAAGAGGTTGGCCGTCATGTCTTGTCTTTTTATGGTGCGCTGCGTAGGGCTTTCACGTTAAACAGCGCGATAGCCTAGGTTTTACATCCGGTCTCAGGGATACCATTGAGTTAATAGTAGCATTTACCTTGCTTACTGTCTGTGTTTTACGGCCGATTTAGCACCGCCTACAAAGCTTGCTTACTATTGTCAGCCAGCCACCACATCGCTACACTCAACCGTTATATGCCCTCAGTTAGCCGCCAATGTGGCCTCTAACAAAGTACGCAATCTGTTGTCTGAGCTTGCGCCAGCTACCCATAAAATATCGACATCGCGGTTTATCAAGCGGTGATATTATGCTCAGGTATGATCAGGTTGAGTTTTAATCAATTATCGATGTGGAGATGTGAGAATGAAATCCCCTGTCAGCGTGCTTGTCTCGCTTACTTTTAGTTTATTGGCGAGCACTGTATTTGCCGTCGAATCGCCGGACGCTGTAAAAGTGATTACATCCCACGCGTTTGCCGAGCATGGTGAGCCTAAATACAGCGCTGATTTTACGCACTTTGAGTATGTAAACCCCGACGCCCCCAAAGGGGGCGAGCTGGTGCTGTCGACCATCGGCACATACGATAGTTTTAATCGCTATGCGCCCCGGGGTGATGCCGATGTTAACAGTGAAGCTTTTTACGATACCCTGATGGTTGCCAGCGATGATGAACTTGGCGTTGTATACCCACTGATAGCCGAGTCGATTGAGTACCCGGAAGATTATACTTGGGTGTCCTTTAATGTGAATCCAGATGCGCGTTTTCAAGACGGGAGTGCAATCACGGCTGAAGATGTCGTGTTTAGCTTTAACAAGTTTAAAGAGCAGGGGGTTTCTCAGTTTAAAAGCTATTACAAAGATGTCGAAAGTGTAAAAGCGATATCCCCGTTAAAGGTGACCTTTACCTTTAATCAAAGTAACCGAGATTACGTATCGAGCTTAGCCAGTTTGACTATATTGCCACAGCAGTACTGGGCTGAGCGAGATCTTTCGGAGCCTCTGGCAGAGCCCCCTCTTGGCAGTGGTGCTTATAAAGTCGTCGATTATAAAATGGGGCAGTTTACGGCTTATGAAGTAATTGAAGACTATTGGGCTCGTAATTTGCCTTCGCGAAAGGGCTTGTTAAATTTCAAGCGCATACGATATGACTATTATCGTGATGATACCGTAGCGCTGGAAGCTTTGAAGGCGGGTGAATATGACTTTAGACGAGAAAATATTGCCAAACAATGGGCCGAAAGCTACGACGTGCCTGCGGTTAAGAGTGGCGATCTTGTAAAGGAAGAGTTGCAGCACGAAATACCACAGCCCATGCAGGCGTTTGTCTTCAATACAAATAAAGAGTTGTTTAAAGATCGCCGGGTGCGTGAGGCATTAAACTATTTGCTGGACTTTGAGTGGCTTAACAAAAATTTGTTTTACTCGTCCTATTCACGCAATACTAGCTACTTTGAAAACACTCCATACAAAGCCCAAGGCAAGCCCGAAGGGTTAGAGCTAGAAATTTTATCGCCCTTTAAGGATCAATTGCCTGCGGAGGTGTTCGGTGAAGTATGGCGCCCCAACACAACCGGCGGCGATGGTAATATTCGTAATGAGATGCGTCAGGCTTTACGCTTACTTAAAGAAGCTGGCTGGGAGCTAAAAGACAAGACCTTGGTCAACAGTAACTCTGGTGAGCCCTTTGCTTTTGAGATGCTACTTTACTCCCCGACTATGGAGCGAGTGGTGCTGCCGTTTAAACGCAATCTTGAGCGTGTAGGTATCCAGGTTGACATTCGCATGGTTGACTCTACGCAATACCTTAATCGGCTGCGTTCACGGGACTTTGATATGACCCCTCAAGGCTATAGTGCAGTACCATATCCGTCGGCCAATATGAAGTTTGCCTGGCATTCAGATTTTATTGATTCAACTTACAATCAGGCGGGTGTTAGTAACCCTGTGATCGATGAGTTGCTTGATCAAATTGCTCAGTCACAGGGTGATGAAGAGCGCCTATTGGCTTTAGGGCATGCATTTGACCGGGTGGCGCTTTGGAATTTCTATGTAATTCCTCAGTGGCATTCAAAGAGTTTTCGCATTGCTTACTGGAACAAATTCTCACGGCCGGATGTTCGGCCTAAGTACGCTATTGGCCTGGATAGCTGGTGGTATGACGCCAACAAGGCAAAGTCGTTAGGCAAGAAGCCAAATTAACGCGTTCACTAGAGGTCGTTAGATTTGGGTGCTTATGTTGTACGTCGGTTGCTGTTGGTCATACCAACGTTACTGGCGATTATTACCCTTAATTTTTTTATTATTCAGGCCGCCCCCGGTGGCCCGGTGGATCAGGCTATCGCCAATATGCTGGGGATGGGTGGGGCTAGCCTGGAGCGTATTTCGGGCAGTCAGGGGGATTCTGATACCGGCGGTTTGGCGCAACAGGAGCAAGGCTCTCGCAGTTCTCGGGGGCTTGACCCAGAAGTTGTGGCTGAAATTGAAAAGCAGTTTGGCTTTGATAAGCCTCTGCTTGAGCGTTATTTCACCATGCTGGGTGATTACCTAACCTTCGATTTCGGGGATAGCTTGTTTAAAGCCAATACCGTTTTGGGGTTGATTGTAGAGCGGCTACCTGTATCCATCTCTTTGGGCTTATGGAGCACGTTAATCATTTACTTTGTGTCCATCCCCCTGGGTATTCGCAAGGCGATTAAGCATCATCAGCCCTTTGACGTGTGGACTAGTTGGGTTGTGGTGATTGGCAATGCCATTCCGGGGTTTTTGTTTGCTATATTGTTGATTATTGTTTTTGCCGGCGGCTCCTATCTGGATTGGTTTCCGTTGCGTGGTTTAGTGTCGGGTAATTTTTCTGAGTTGTCGTGGTACGAAAAGATAGCGGATTACTTTTGGCATTTGGCTCTGCCGATATTGGCACTGGTAGTGGGCGGTTTTGCCACCCTGACAATGCTTACCAAAAACTCCTTTCTGGATGAAATTAATAAGCAATATGTGATCACCGCCCGGGCCAAGGGCGCGGGTGAGCGGCGCATTTTATACAAGCATGTGTTTCGCAACGCCATGCTGATTATTATTGCCGGGTTTCCGGCAACATTCATCAGTATGTTTTTTACCGGCTCGTTACTGATTGAAGTGATTTTCTCACTTGAAGGGCTGGGCCTGCTTGGCTTTGAGTCAACTTTGCAGCGTGACTATCCGGTTATGTTTGGCACTTTGTATATCTTTAGCTTGTTGGGGTTGCTAATCGGTATTGTCAGTGATTTGGCTTATACCTGGGTTGACCCCCGTATCGATTTTGAGTCGCGTTAGGTGAGTCTGGTAATGAGCTTGAGCCCAATGAATCAAGAGCGCTGGCGGCGATTTAAAAATAACCGGCGTGGCTATTATAGCTTGTGGATTTTTCTCGTGCTGTTTAGTGTCAGCTTGTTTGCTGAGCTTGTGGCAAACAATGTTCCGATTGTTGTGGTAAAAGATGGGCAGTGGTATTTTCCCATCGTCAAAGAGTACTCAGAGCTCGACTTTGGCGGTGATTTTGATGTGGCGGCGGACTATCGCGATGAGTATATCGCCGATCTTATTAACGCTGATGGCTGGATGTTATGGCCGCCTATTCACTTTGATTATCGTGCCATTAATTACAATTTGCCAACCCCTGCGCCCAGTCCGCCCAGCGCCGAAAACTGGCTGGGTACTGACGATTTAGGGCGGGATATTCTAGCCCGGCTAATCTATGGGTTTCGTATCTCGGTACTGTTTGGTTTGTTTTTAACGTTGGCGACTTCTGTGGTTGGTGTTGCGGTGGGAGCCGCTCAGGGGTTTTATGGCGGTAAAGTTGATTTGATTGGACAGCGGTTTCTTGAGGTTTGGTCGAGCATTCCAACACTATTTGTGCTGATTATTATTGCCAGTATGGTGCCGCCAAGCTTTTGGATTTTACTCGGGATCTTATTGATTTTTGGCTGGATGTCGCTGGTGGGCGTAGTGCGCGCCGAATTTTTGCGTGCGAGAAATTTTGAGTACGTATTGGCGGCTCGCTCGATGGGGGTCTCGAATGCCGCCATTATGTGGCGCCATCTGTTGCCTAACGCTATGGTTGCCACCATTACCTTTATTCCATTCCTGCTGGTGGGCGGCGTAACAAGTTTAACCGCATTAGACTTTTTGGGGTTTGGCTTGCCGCCGGGCTCTGCCTCGCTGGGCGAGATGGTCAGTCAGGGAAAGAACAACCTGCACGCTCCCTGGATTGGTCTGTCGGTTTTTGTGGTGTTGTCATTGTTATTAACTTTGCTGGTGTTTGTTGGCGAAGCGGTGCGAGATGCCGTTGACCCCAACCGAACGCGTTAGAGTATTTATGAGCCAATCCGCGCCTAATGATTTAATTCGTGTTGAGAACCTTACGCTAACGTTTCGCTCGGCCTCCGAGCCTGCAGTGCGCAACGTTAGCTTTGCGCTGCAAGACGGTGAGGTGTTGGCGCTGGTGGGGGAGAGTGGCTCGGGTAAGTCGGTGACGGCACAGTCAATTTTGCGATTACTCAACCCCAGTGCGGTCGATTACAGCTCGGGGCGTATATTGTTTGCCGATAACGATTTGCTGCGCGCCGATGAACGGCATTTATCACGTATTCGCGGTGGCTCTATCGGGATGATTTTTCAGGAGCCGATGACGAGCCTAAACCCACTGCAAAGTATTGAAAAGCAACTGGCAGAGTCTTTGTATCTACACAAAGGAATGAGTCGAGAGAAGGCCCGGCCTCTAGTGATCGAGTGGCTGCAGCGGGTTGAAATTCGTCATGCTGAGAGCCGGCTTAACGCATTGCCCCACGAGCTAAGTGGGGGGGAGCGGCAGCGTGTCATGATTGCAATGGCGTTGATTAACGAGCCGGCTGTACTTATTGCCGACGAACCGACCACAGCACTGGATGTGACGGTACAGTCACAAATCTTAAAACTGCTGAAACGTTTGCAGCGTGAGCTGGGGATGTCGGTGCTGTTTATTACTCACGACCTTGGCATTGTGCGCAAGCTTGCTGACCGGGTGATGATTATGCGCCGCGGTGAAATTTTAGAGCAGGGCCCTACCGGCGATGTGTTTGATCACCCTAAAACCGATTACGCCCGGGCGCTTTTGGCGGCCGAACCAGGTGCGCCACCGCCACCTTTGACGCAGTCTAAGCCGCTCTTGAGTGTCACCGGTTTGCGTACCTGGTTTGGCGTGAGCTCTGGCTTGTTTCGGCGGGTTAACAATTATGTCAAAGCGGTTGACGATATTAGCTTTAGCTTGGCCGAGGGGGAAACCTTGGGGATTGTCGGTGAAAGTGGCTCGGGCAAAACGACGTTGGGGCGCTCTATTTTACAGTTAATTCCAAGCCGTGGTGAGGTTCGGTTTACCCTTGCGGGTGAGCTGACAGCACACAACCTGTTGCAGCTAAGCGCGAAGCAAATAAAACCATTGCGACGCCACGTGCAGATGATTTTTCAGGATCCGTTTGCCAGCTTAAGCCCTCGTATGTCGGTTATGCAGATCATTGCTGAGGGGCTGCAGGTGCATGAAAACCTCGATAAGCAGGCTCTGGAGGCGCGGGTTATCGAGGCCATGAATGAAGTGCAGCTAGACCCGGCGTTGCGCCACCGTTACCCCAATGAGTTTTCCGGTGGTCAGCGCCAGAGAGTTGCGATAGCCCGGGCACTGATCCTTAAGCCGCGATTATTGGTGCTTGATGAGCCCACTTCGGCGCTCGATCGTTCTGTGCAAAAAGATATCGTCGACTTGTTGCGCCGGTTGCAGCGTGACTATGGGTTATCTTATTTGTTTATCAGTCATGATCTAAGCGTGGTGCGTTCCATGAGCCATCGTATTATGATCATGAAAGACGGTAAGGTGGTGGAGCAGGGCGCTGCCGAGACGCTCTTTGAACGCCCGCAACACCCGTATTCAAAAGCACTGTTAGCGGCGGCTAACGAGCCTTTGTAACATCCACAAATAAGGTGAGCTGCTGGCCCGGGTGAATGTAATTGCGGCTGGAGACTTTGTTCCAGCGGGTTATGTCGTTAATGCTGACATTGAAGCGGCTGGCGATTCTGGCCAAAGAGTCGCCTGACCTCACTTTATAAGACAGCTTTCGTACCACGGCATCGCTATCTCCGGTGTTGTCTTTTACGTTGTTACTCCATACCACTAACTTTTGCCCGGGCTTAATGGTGTCGCGCGGTGACATACCGTTCCAGCGCGCCAGCGAGCTGACACTAACCTGATGCTTGTTGGCGATGCGCCAAAAGCTATCGCCTTTGCGTACTGTGTATGAAATTTTGCTGTCTTCGCTGCGACCTTTAGAGCGGCTCTGAGTGCTTATGCGGCGCTGATTAGCGCTGAGCTTGTAGTGTTCCGCACCAGCGCTGGCGCTAGGTATCAGGAGTACATCGCCGGCACGAATACGCGATGACGTTAATTGATTGGCGCTTTTAAGGGCATCGACGCTGGTGTTATGGTTTTTGGCAATGCGAATTAAGCTATCGCCCGAGCGAATTTTATACCTATCCCAGCTAATGCGTTGCGAAGGGTCTATGCCCGCCAGTGCGGCGCTAAACGCTTCGGCATGCCCGCTGGGAATCAGCAGGCGGTGGGGGCCTGCCGGGTCGGTAGCCCAGCGATTAAAGCCCGGGTTGAGCAAGTAGAGCTCTTCCATGGTGATGCCCGCCAGCTCGGCGGCTTGCGCCAGATCTAGCTGAGAACCTATATCGATGGCGACAAAATAGGGGGCGTTGGGGATTTCCGGCAGCGTCACTTTAAATTTGTCCGGTTCGGCGACTACGTGGGAAAGCGCCAGCAGCTGCGGCACATAGGCCTGGGTCTCGCGGGGCAATTTAAGCGACCAAAAGTCGGTTGGCTTGCCCGCTCGCTCATTGGCTTTAATGGAGCGCATTAAACGTCCCTGGCCTGTGTTGTAAGCCGCTAGTGCGAGCAGCCAGTCGCCATTAAACAGTGTGTGTAGGCGTTTTAGATAGTTAATGGCGCCATTGGTCGAGGCAATGACATCGCGCCGGCCGTCGTACCACCAGTTTTCTTTAATCCCGTAATCGCCAGCCGTGCCGGACATAAATTGCCACATACCGGCGGCGGTAGCGTGGGAGTAGGCAAAGGGGTCAAAGGCGCTCTCGACAACGGGCATCAGGGCGATCTCCAGCGGCAGCCCCTCTTCTTCCAGGCGCTGGACGATGTAAAACAAATAGCGCTGGCCGCGCTCGAAGACCCGGTCGATGTATTCAGGGTGTTTGGCGTACCACTGTTCGTATTGCTCAACTTTTTTGTGATCCAGATCGGATATAGCAAAGCCCGAGCGCATCCGCTCGATTAGTGTCAGCTCGGCCGGCTCCGGCTTGGGCGAGGCGATGGGAGGCGCGCTCACCGCAACAGGCTGGGTATCGGTGGGGGTATTTTCAGCGGCGCCGATCGGTTCCTGAAAGTCGTCTTTTTCGGCGAAAAGGCCGCTACATCCATTTAATATTACTGAAAACAAACAAATTAGGGTGGTACGAGATACTGCGGTCATTGCGTCACTTTGCTGGTTGCGCGTTGCACCTGAGTGGTTGCGCGTTAACGGGTCACGCTTGGCTTTAGCCTATTATTCACGCGAAATTCAGCCGATTCTATGGGTTTGCGTGGCACTGGTCAATTGCCGGGGAACTCGTTTTTCCATTGCCTTAAGGTGGCAAAGACCTCTTCGGCCGAGTGCAGCTGGCCACCGGAATAAGCGGCGGCATTAGCGATAATCTCGGGTTCGGTACAGCGCAAAAACGGGTTTGTGGCGAGCTCCAGGGCGATGTTGCTGGGCAGTGTAGGCCGGCCTTGGCCCCGCTTGGCGCGCTCTGCGGCAAGCCGCCGGGCAATGGCTTGATTGTTTGGCTCGACCGCCTGGGCGAAGGCTAGGTTGGCCAGCGTATACTCGTGTGAGCAATAAAGTACAGTGTGCGCCGGCAGCTGCGCTAACTTGGTTAAAGAGCGCAGAAACACCTCTGGCGTCCCCTCAAACATACGGCCACAGCCGCCGGCAAACAAGGTGTCGCCCGCGATAAGTACGCCGTCGGGCTCGGCATCGGCCCGATAGTAAACGATGTGGTCGAGGGTGTGTCCCGGGGTTGTCATAACCTGCCAGCAAGTCTCGCCCAGCTGCAGCTCGTCGCCATCGGCCAGAGGGTGACTGATGTGCGCGATTCGCTCGTTGTCGGGGCCGTAAACCGGCACCTGGTTGTGCTCGAGCAGCTCGTCGATACCGTCGGTATGATCCCAGTGGTGGTGGGTGAGTACGATGCCGGCAAGTGTTAGCCTATATTGCTCAAGGGCGCGCAACACCGGCTGAGCGTCGCCCGGGTCAAAAATATAGGCCTCGGGCTGCGCTGAGTCCGGCTGCAATAACCAGAAATAATTCGTCTCGAGTGCGGGTAAGCCGTAAATCTGCATGGTCTAACTCCGGTTGGCTTCTTTGCGCTGGCGAATACTGGTATTTTATCAGGATAGGCGGGCAGAGTTATACCGTGGAGGTGTGTGTGCTCGAGCAACTAAAAACCAAGATTAAGCGTCGCCGCGATGTACGCCCGTCGGCGGAAGCCGTACCGGCACTGACCGACTGGTTTAACACTCCGGCCGGGCAGGGGCTGCTGGCCTGTGAAAAAGACGATATCGATCAAGCACTTGCCTGCTTGTTCGGGTATCATTTGTGCCAGTTGAGTGTCGCGCGCGGGTTGCAGTTGACCGACAATAGCCGCATTGCCCATGCGTTTGCGCTTAACCCCTGCGCCGTTTCAGGCGGCGTTGAGGTTGGCTGCTGTGATTTTGGCCGCTTGCCTCTGGCCCCTGAATCGGTCGATGTGTTTGTGCTGCATCATGCGCTGGATTTTAGCCAAACCCCCCACCAATTGTTGGCTGAGGTTGCCAAAGCCACCATTGCCCGCGGTTACATTGTCATCGTGGGCTTTAACCCCTGGAGCCTGGGCGGGATGTTACGGTTATTGCGCGGTTGGTTTGGTCATGCTCCCGAGGGCGGGCCTCAGGCTCTGCGCTGGGGCCGGCTGCAGGATTGGTGCAAGTTGCTCGATTTGGTTCCTGTCAGTGTATCCCGGGGGCAGTTTTGGCCGCGCTCGAAGGATAATCAGCGGCCCTTTGAGTCTTGGTTGCGCCGCGTCGGCGCCCCCTGGGGTAACTATTACGCTGTGACGCTGCGGAAAGACGTTCCGGCTGTGCTGCCGTTAAAGCCGCGCTGGAACAACGTCGAGCTAAGAGGGTTTAGTGCCGCCTCGGTACCGGGTAAAGTGGGGCGCGGCTCTAACCGTACAAAAAACATTAACAAGTAGTGGTATATTTTTGAAAAGTATAGAGATTTTTACAGATGGAGCCTGCCGCGGTAACCCCGGGCCAGGGGGCTGGGGAGCGCTGTTACGGTTTCAGGGACAAGAGAAAGAGCTGTTTGGCGGCGAGCGCGATACCACCAACAATCGCATGGAGCTGACGGCGGCCATTGAAGGTTTAAAAGCCTTAACCGAGCCCTGCGAGGTAGTACTGACGACCGACTCACAATACGTAAGAAAGGGTATAACCGAATGGATGGCGGGCTGGAAGCGCAAGGGTTGGCGTACCGCCTCTAAACAGCCGGTTAAAAATGTCGATTTGTGGCAGGCGCTGGATGCGGAGAATAACCGCCATAAAATTGATTGGCGCTGGGTTAAAGGCCATAGTGGCCATGCCGAGAACGAGCGGGCAGATCAGTTAGCCAATCGCGGCATCGATCAGCTGAGTTAATTGCGCTTAACCACCTACCTGACAGAGTAAATATGACTACACCGGACAATACTGTAACCCGTCAAATCGTGCTTGATACCGAGACCACCGGTCTTGAGACGAGCCAGGGGCACCGCATTATTGAGATTGGTTGCGTAGAGGTAATCAACCGCAAGTTAACGGGCAAGCACTACCATCAGTACATTAACCCCGAGCGCGAGGTCGATGCCGGCGCCATGGAAGTGCACGGTATCACCAATGAGATGCTGGCCGATAAGCCGGTATTTGCCCAAATTCGCGATGACTTTATGAGCTTTATTGCCGGCGCTGAGCTTGTGATTCACAACGCCCCGTTCGATATTGGCTTTATCGACGCCGAGCTGCGCCGGATGGACTCGCGTCACAATACTGTCGCGTTAACCAATAGTATCGTCGACACCTTGATCCTGGCACGCGGCAAACACCCGGGGCAAAAAAACAATTTGGATGCTCTGTGTAAGCGCTACGGCGTCGATAACTCTCAGCGCGAGCTGCACGGCGCGCTACTCGATGCCGAGATTCTTGCCGATGTTTATTTGCTAATGACCGGCGGCCAAACGGCGCTTATGCTGGGTGGCGGCGATGGTAGTGACGGCGGTGATGAGGCCTCGGGGGCCGAAATCAAGCGTCTCGATGCCGGCCGGCGCCCACTGCCGGTGATCGCGGCGCAAGGGAATGAATTGCTGCGGCACCAGCAAAAACTCGAGGCTATAAACGGCGCCAGTGGCGGCCAGTGCCTTTGGTTAGCCGAAGATGGTAGCGCTTAATGGCGCCAGATTGATTATTAATGCGACAGCCTTGGCATCTGGCGGCAAATGTTAGCAGCTTTATTGGATTGCCTTAGAGTTTTGTAATAAGTTAATGTAGATTCTATATATCGACATTAATGCATTGGTTATACACAAAAAGCGCTTGCTGCACTGGAGTGTGCGGCTGAGCTAAATACCGGCAGGAAAATAACAGTGACTACAGATACCGCGGAACGTTTTAACCCATCCTCTTTAAAACTGGTACAGAATGAGCTGGTGAGCACTATCGAATCGGCCGCCAACCGTCTGGAGCGCTTCGCTGCGGACCCAAATGATGGCGAATTGCTGCAAAATTGTATCGACGATATTAAACAAATTCGCGGCACCTTAAGCCTGCTTCAGTTGCGCGGGGTCGACACTCTTGCCAGCGAGCTGGTCGAGCACATCACCGATATCCCTCTGGGCGATGGTGCGGCTACCCATGAAAAGCTCGAGCGCATTACATCGGTGTTTTTTATCCTGCCGCGTTATCTTGAGTACTGCACTCAAACCGGTCGCAGTATGGCGGTTTTGCTGATTCCCCATATCAATGATTTACGTGCGGCGCGCAAAGAACCGCTGCTGCCCATGAGCTACTACTTTGCGGTAGAACTTGACCAGTGTCAGCGCCCCGCGCAGCAAACGGCCGATATCCCGGAGGATTTTTGTCAGTTTGTGCGCCGTATTCGGCACATGTACCAAGTGGCTATGCTCAGCGTGCTTCAGGGCAAGCAGGTTAAGCCGTCGCTGGGCATGATGGTGCGCTCGCTGGAGCGGCTTGACAGTGTCACGGCCGGTCGCCCCATGGCCCAGCTGTGGTGGGTGGGGGCTGAGATGATTAGCGCGATCGCCGACGGCAAGTTGCAGCTCAATAAATCCCGCAAAATGCTGTTGGGCGCCATCGACCGGGAGTTTAAGCGCGTCCAGTTTGAAGGCGATGCCTCGCTCGATCGCTCAGCATCGCCGGCATTGTTGCAAGAGTTGGTGTATTTAGTGGCACTTGCTCATCGCGAGGGAGCCCGCAGCGAGGCAATTTTGGCGGCTTTTAACGTTGCCAAGCTGCCCTACAACGAAGTCGAGCTGTTGCGCGAGCAGGAGTACCTTAAAGGCCCCAGTGCGACCACCGTCACCTCTATGACAGCGGTGCTGCAAGAGGAGCTGCGCTCGAGTAAAAACATCTTAGAGCGTGCGGCCCAGGGCGGCATCGAGATGCTCAAAGAGACGCCGGAGCTACCCGAAACCCTTAAAAAGATTGCCGAGATACTCTCGGTGGTCGGCTTGGTGGCCCCCAGTAACTCGTTGCGCGCCGAGATTCAAAAAATTGCCGGTTGGCAAGATGGTACCATCGAGGCGAGCCCCGATGATTTGTTAAGCGTTGCCGACACTTTGCTGTATATCGAAAGCACGGTAAGTGGTCTGGCCCGTATGAATCTGTCGGAAGAGAAGCTCGCAGCCCTCAATGCTCTGTCCCGTGAGGAGGTCTTGTCGAACAGCCAGATCTTTGAGGCCGAAACGCTGGTGATCGAGGAGGCGGAGTCGGGGCTGGCGATGATTAAGCGGGCGCTTAATAGTTACTCTGAGTCAAATTACGACATAGGCCACATCAAAAATGTCGCGTCGACCCTCTCTAGTGTGCGCGGTGGAATGCAGGTGTTAGCGTTAGGGCGTGCCGCTAAAGTGGTCGCGGCTTGCGAGCAGTTTGTCAATGAGGCGCTGCTGGGGAGTGAACAGCTGCCGGCGGTACAGCACCTGCTGGAGACTTTTGCCGATGCAGTGATTAGCCTCGAGTACTATCTCGACGCCATCAAAACAGAAAAAAGCGCCGATACCAGCGTGCTGCAGATAGCGGAAGAGAGCTTACAGGCGTTAGGGTATCCTGTTGCCTCATAGCGGGGTGATGGTTTCTTGTGAATAGCGCGGATAAAACTAATTACTACTGGCCCGTGGCCGACGGCCAGCTGTGGCTGCCAAATGGGCAGCCGGCCACCCAGCTACCCGAGGACCAAAGCACCTGTTTTCGAATTGACCTGCCCGATGAGGATGGCGTTTCTCGCCACTGGATTAGCTTGTCGGATAAGCCCCATGGGTTAGCGCCCGAGCACTGGCATAACTTGCGTGAACTGATGGATAGTTGCACGCCCGAGATATGGTTTTGGGCGGGCAGGGCGCTGCAAGTTGAGCACTGGTGGCGCCGTCATCGGTTTTGCTCCGGCTGCGGCGCCCCACTGCCAGAGCCTGTAGCGGAACGCCTGGCCCATGGCGAGATGGTGCGGGTATGTGCTAGCTGTCATATTCACTACTACCCGGTGCAAACTCCCTGCATTATTGTTTTGGTGACGCAGGGGGATCACTGTTTGTTAGCCCTGCACCAACGCTCCCGAACGGGAACTTACACCACCCTGGCCGGCTTTGTTGAGGCGGGCGAGCGAATCGAGCAAACTGTCGTCCGCGAAGTCGCGGAAGAGGTGGGGCTCAAGGTCAACAACCTTAGATACGCCGATAGCCAAAGTTGGCCTTTCCCAGCGCAATTAATGTTGGGGTTTTACGCTGAGTACGAGGCTGGCAGTATCGTGCCGCAGCCCGAAGAAATCACCGAGGCGCATTGGTACCACTACCGGGACTTACCCAAAATACCCCCCCGTGGGACGATTGCGCGACAGCTGATTGACGGCTTTGTCAGCGATCGCGAGGCCGTTGCCCGCAAGTCGGGCGAGAGTGAATAATATGCTGCCAATAGTACAAAGGGTTAAAAATCATGGTTTATAGTGCAATCGCGGTGCTGGCGGGCTTGTGTTGCCTGGTAGTGGCGTACTCCGCCGCTAAACTACTGTTTAAAGACTCTTGGGTGCTGGGGTGGTTACGGGGCATGTTTGGTTTGGCGCTGCTTGGTTTGGCAGTCGTGTTTGCCTTTGTTGCCTGGGATATTTTTAGCTACCGGCAAATCCAGCAAGAACAAAGAGTCGCGACGCTTGGCTTCGAGAAAGTAAAAGACGCGCTGTACAATGTGGTTGTGTCTGACGAGCATGGTAACGAACAGCGCTATCAAATTGCCGGAGACCAGTGGCAGCTCGATGCCCGCATTATTAAGTGGAAGGGCATTGTCGCTAATTGGGGAGTTACGCCTGGTTACCGGCTTGACCGGCTCAGTGGGCGTTACTACTCGCTGGAGCAAGAGCGCTCAGCCGAGCGCACTGTTTACTCGTTTCATGAGAGTCAATATGGGATCGATGTGTGGCGTTGGTTGCGCGAGGCGCGTGACTCCCTGCCACTGGTAGATGCAGTGTATGGAAGCGCGACTTATTTGCCCATGGCGGATGGCGCACTGTTTGAGGTGAGTTTATCGGGTACGGGCTTAGTGACCCGTCCGCTGAACGATTCTGCGCGGGAGGCGGTGGGCGCCTGGCGCTAACGATGACAAATAAACACGGTTGTTAGGCAACCGAGATAAGTAATTACCGAGAAAAGTAACTGGGGAGTAGATTTTTTGGAATTTTTAACCGATTACGGAATGTTTCTGGCAAAGGCCGCCACTATCGTGGTGGCTTTTGCCATTATCTTGGCGCTGATTGTTAGCAGCAAACAGCAGCGCGGTTCTGACAAAGGTCACATTGAGGTAACCAAGCTTAATGATACCTACGATGAATACAGCGATATCATTAAAGCCGAAGTGCTCGACTCGGCGGCCGTGAAGTTAGAGCACAAACTTAAAAAGAAAAAAGAAAAGCTATTAAAAAAACAAAAGAAACAAGAGGGCAAGGCCGCCGCTGACAACCCGAATGAGACGGCAAAGGCCGCCAGCGTGCGCAAGCGTTTATTTGTGTTAGATTTTGACGGCGATATTAAAGCCTCGGCTAACGGCAGTTTGCGCGAAGAAATTACCGCGATTCTGGGGGTTGCCACCGAGCAAGACGAAGTCGTGGTGAAGTTAGAAAGTGGCGGTGGCATGGTTCACAGCTACGGTTTGGCCGCCAGTCAGCTTACCCGTATTACCGAGCGCAAGATTCCGCTGACGGTTTGTGTCGATAAAGTAGCCGCTAGTGGTGGTTATATGATGGCCTGTGTGGCCGACAAAATTGTCGCGGCACCGTTTGCGGTGTTGGGCTCTATCGGCGTTGTCGCGCAACTGCCAAACTTTCACCGGTTATTGAAGAAAAACGATATCGATTACGAGATGTTTACCGCCGGCGAGTACAAGCGTACGGTAACTATGTTTGGCGAAAACACCGAAAAAGGCCGCGAGAAGTTTACCGATGATCTGGAGCAAACCCACGATTTGTTCAAGTCGTTTGTAAGTGAACACCGCCCGGGTGTTGACGTCGATAAAGTAGCCACTGGTGAGATTTGGTATGGCACTAAAGCGGTCGAGATGCAGTTGATTGATCACGTCCAGACCAGCGATGGTTACTTGTGGGATCAGCACGCCACGAGTGACATTTTTGCGGTTGAGTTTGCCCATAAAAAATCATTACCCGAACGGCTTGGGCTTGCCGCCGAGGCGTCGGTTGATCGCCTTTTTAGTCGGGTGATGACCCGGGTACAACCTAAGCGCTGGTTTTAAGTCCGGCACATTACGGTAGCCCGTGCGGCACCCGGGCGCGTTATGAAGTGCTAGCTTGAAAGTTCTGACTATAGCGCTAAATGCGATTGCTTAGAGGGCTCAGTTATGCAAGATTATCGCGCACTTCGTATTCACCGTAAGGGTGATGATCAGTTTCACGTGGCGGTCGAAAACCTGGCGTCAGACACCTTGCCGCAAGGCGATATTTTGGTGCGTATACGCTACAGCGATTTAAACTATAAAGATGCGCTGGCGGCTGTGGGTAACCCAGGCGTTAGCCGCCACTTTCCGCATACGCCGGGTATCGATGCCGCCGGCGAGGTCGTCTCTGACGTGACCGGTCAGTATCGCCCGGGAGACCGGGTACTGATAAGCGGCTACGATTTTGGTATGAATAGCCCCGGTGGCCTCGCTCAGTATTGCCGGGTACCGCTACAATGGGTCTGTCCGTGCCCGCCGCAGCTAGAGCTTAATGACGCTATGATTTTTGGCACCGCAGGGCTCACGGCTGCCATGTGCCTCGATAAGCTTGCCCGTGTTCAACACCGCGCCATCAGTGATACCCGCTTGCTCGTCAGCGGAGCATCCGGCGGGGTCGGGTCGTTGGCCGTGGCAATAGCCGCAAAGCTCGGTTATCAGGTGATTGCGATGAGCGGTAAAGCCGGGGCCGCCGATAGCTTGCGGGAACTGGGGGCACAAGAGGTTATCAGCTCGGCCGATTGGCTAACGGCCAATAAAAAGGCGCTGCTTAAACCCCAGTGGCACTGCGCCATCGATACTCTGGGTGGCGATGCGCTGTTTAATATCGTTAAAGCGACCGAGCGTGAAGGGGCTGTGGCGGCGTGCGGGCTGGCCGCAGGGGGCAGTTTTGCGGCTACGGTTTACCCTTTTATTTTGCGCGGTATCGCTTTGCTGGGGGTAGATTCAGCCGAGCAGGCCAATGATTATAAGCGTAAACTCTGGCTGCACCTGGCCACTGATCTTAAACCCAAATCGCTGCGTAACCTAAGCCAAGAGATATCCTTGGAACAAGTGCCCGAGGTGCTCGCGCAAATGCGCGCAGGTACATCCCGTGGTCGTTATTTAGTTCGTATCGACTAAGCGGCATTTTTTGTACGTACTGCTTTTGCCGGAGATTGCTATGCTTTTTAGTCAAAGAAAATCCCTAATGCCTTCGCCGGAACAGGCACTGCCGGGGCGGGATACGCCTATGCAAGTTGCCACTAATCACGCCGTCAGTGGGCGGCCAATCGTGCCGCCATTTCCGCAGGGGTATGAGTCATTTTTGGCCGGGCTCGGTTGTTTTTGGGGCGCCGAGCGGTTGTTTTGGCAAACCACGGGCGTTTACACCACCGCGGTAGGGTATGCCGGTGGTTATACTCCTAATCCAACTTACGATGAAGTTTGTAGCGGGCTTACCGGCCACAATGAGGTGGTGTTGGTGGTGTTTGACCCGGCGCAGGTGAAGTTTGATGAATTGCTTAAGGTGTTTTGGGAGGCGCACGACCCCACTCAGGGGATGCGTCAGGGCAATGATGTCGGCACGCAGTACCGCTCGGGGCTTTATCTTAATAACGCGTCGCAGCTTGCTGTAGCCGAGGCAAGCAGGCTGCGTTATCAGGCAGCCATGAGCGCTGCCGGGCGAGGCGAGATAACCACCGAGATACGTCAGGGGGTCGATTTTTATTACGCCGAAACCTACCACCAGCAGTATTTGGCAAAAAATCCCGGCGGCTATTGTGGCTTGGCGGGCACCGGGGTTGTGTGCCCGGGCTAACGCCTAAGGTTCCAGCTCCTCACGGACAAACTGGTAGTAAACGGTATAAACCCGGGCTGGCATTCCGGCCTCTTGCACCACAAAAAAAGGCGCGCGATCCACATTGTGCTCGCGTGCTAATTTCATCCCCGGGCTCTCAAGGTCTGTCTCGTCTGCCGCCACAATCTCATCAATACGCTCAATGTAGCCACTTTGCTCAAGCTTGGCCATTACATCGACGCATTTCCGGCACGGCGAGCCGTCGGCTAAGATTTTTTTGACCAGCGTGATCTTCACGGTGAATTGCCTTGGGGAAGAGCGCTGACGTTTTCGTCGTCCGCCCCGGAGAGATTACTGGCGTGCAAGCCGCACTCTTTTTTGGTGGCCTCTTCCCACCACCAGCGGCCTTCGCGTTCGTGCTGACCCGGGCCGACAGGGCGGGTACAGGGCTCGCACCCAATTGAGATAAACCCCCGGTCGTGCAGCGGGTTATAGGGCGCCTCATACATGCGAATGTAATTCCAGACCTCTTCCGAGCTCCAGTTGGCCAGCGGGTTAAACTTGGTGAGTTTATCGCCTGGGAGCGCGAATGCCAGATCGTCCTGTATAACCGGAATGTCGGCACGTGTGCCGGGGCTTTGGTCTTTACGCTGGCCGGTAATCCAGGCGTCAACCTCCAGCAGCTTTTTGCGCAGCGGGGCAATTTTGCGAATGCCGCAACACTCTTTGTGGGTATCCTGATAAAAGCTAAACAGGCCTTTTTCTTTAACCAGAGCGCGTACCGCGTCGCCATCGGGTGAGATGACATCGATATCAATACCGTAATGCTCTCGCACGGTTTCAATAAACTGGTAGGTTTCGGCGTGCAGGCGCCCGGTGTCGAGGCAAAAAACCTGTACATCGGGGCGAATGCGACTTGCCATATCGATGAGGGCGACGTCTTCGGCGCCGCTAAAAGAAATGGCGATATTATCAAACTGCTCTAATGCGTAACGCATGATTCGATAGGGGCTTTGTCCCTGCAGTTCGTTTTCGATATCGACGATATTAATGTTCTCGCTCATGGTCGTGCCTTTAGTCCGATCTCGGTTGCCACTGCCCGTAAAGGCGTGTTGCTGGTTGCAATTTTTTAATTTGCGCGAAGCATACCAGAGCCGCCATCGGCTGCCCAATAGCACGCTGGCATTTGCTTATAACACACAGATATTTATCCGTGAAACACTGGCTGTAGGTTAGCCTGTTAGGGCGTTAAACAACCACATCTGCGGTGTGTTTATTGGATGCAATACAAGATGTAGGGGTAGTTTCGGCCTGAGGCCTTTATTTTGTTGGGGTGGTTATGATTTTTCCGTTTTTTCCTGTGGTTATATTAGTTTGTGCTTGATCATTGTTTTTAATATATGTTCCACGTGAAAACCCCTGATGCTAATTGCTTTTGTTGGCCCTTCGGGTTAGATTCGCGTTTTTTCTTTGACTGTATGCTGGAGGCGGCTAGTGGAAATCGCGTGCTTGGATCTAGAGGGTGTGTTGGTCCCTGAGATTTGGATTAAATTTGCAGAGAAGACCGGTATCGAGGAGCTTAAGGCGACTACCCGGGATATTCCCGATTACGACGTGTTGATGCGTCAGCGTCTACGCATTCTCGAAGAGAACAACCTTGGCCTTAACGAGATCCAGGAAGTAATTGCGACACTCGAGCCTTTAGAAGGCGCTGTGGAATTTGTCGACTGGTTGCGTGAGCGCTTTCAGGTGATTATTTTGTCGGATACCTTCTACGAGTTTTCACAACCCTTGATGCGTCAGTTAGGGTTTCCAACGCTGCTGTGTCACCGCTTAGAGACCGACGAAAATGGGCGTGTAATTAATTATCATTTGCGTCAAAAAGACCCTAAGCGCCAGTCGGTGCTAGCGTTAAAAACACTGTATTATCGCATTATTGCGGCCGGTGATTCTTACAACGATACCACCATGTTGGGTGAGGCGGACGCCGGCATTCTTTTTCACGCACCGCAAAATGTTATCGACGAGTTTCCGCAGTTTCCTGCCGCCCATACCTACGAGGCCTTGAAGCAGGAGTTTCTTAAGGCAAGCAATCGCGATTTAACATTGTAAGCGATCACTGCATCACCCCCGTCAAAAGCCGGCTCTTACGCCGGTTTTTTTGTGTCCGTTTACTCTTATAGGGTATGGCTTTGCTTAGCTAAAAAGCCCCCGGCGCTGTCCGCCGTGGGGTTTTACTGCTATGGTAAAAAAGCAAAAGTGAGAGATCGCTTCAACGAATTGCCCGCTTTATGGGCTTTTTAATGACGTACTTCTTAAGCTATCTTGCTAACAAAAATAAAAAGAGGGATTCAGGGAGGAGACGTTGCCACGCAGAAAACAGGGAGTAATTTTATGGTAACTGCTAAGCCACAGGTCAGACACAATCACAGCCGACGTCACTGTTTACCAAAACATCTTGTATTAAGTACGCTGCTTATCGGCAGTGGTGTTGCAGCGCTGCCGTCAATGGCCGCGCAGTCGGTTATTGAAGAGGTGTTGGTAACGGCGCAAAAACGCGAGCAAGACTTACAGGATGTGTCCGTCGCCGTCAGTGCGTTCTCGGGCGACGCTATCGAGAAAATGGGCTTTGAAGAGGGGTTGGATATTACCCAGCAAGTGCCCAATATGAACTTTTTTGCCATTTTTGGTGAAGCTTCCAGTCCCTCCGTTAGTCTTCGCGGTATCAGTTTGGTTAATTTTTCCGACTCTTGGGAGTCTCCCGTTTCAATTTATGTCGACGATGTCTACCGCGGCAACCCCGCCGGGTCGGCCATTCAGTTGTTTGATTTGCAGCGTGTAGAAGTGTTGCGCGGCCCTCAGGGCACCTTGTACGGCCGTAACACCACGGGCGGTTTGGTTCACTATGTTTCGCGCAAACCCACTGAAGATCTCGATGCAGCCGCCAGCATTAGCTATGGCAGTTACGATGAAACCGTGGTTGAGGGCATGCTTAGTGGCCCCATAACCGAGGGTATTCGTGGGCGTGTTGCCTTAAAAAAGACCGATAACGAGGGCTGGCAAACCAATACCGTAACCGGCGAAAAACTGAACGACACCGATAGTCTTGGCTATCGGGCGCAACTGGATTTTGACCTCACTGACGATGCCGGTTTATTGCTTAACGTGCACGGCAGCGAGGCCGATCAGCAGTCCGTCGGGTTCGCCCATATGGGATACCTCGAAACCGTGGGGGAGAATGCGGCGACTTGCCCGGTGAGCCGGATACAAGACGGTTTGTGTACCAGCAATGCGTTTCAGATGACCGGTGCCGAGGCCGTTAACGGACAGTTTGACCCGGAGCATGTGGCCACGGGCGCGACCGATGGACTGCAAACCACAATTGATACCTTTGGAGTGTCAGCCACCCTCGACTGGATCCTGGAGCCCTTTACCATTACCTCTATAACGGCCTATGAAGAGCTGGATAAGTTTCTGCAAGATGATGGCGATGGCACCGAGGTGGTGTTTTTTGACGAGCAATACAGTGTCGATGCCGAGCAGTACACGCAAGAGTTGCGTTTAAACGGCAGCACTAACGCCAGCAAGTGGGTAGGGGGAGTTTACTATTACAAAGACGACCGGGGCCTGATTACCCAGGCACCAACAACCGCCGACGGTTTATGGCACCAGGAGGTTGTCTCGCTGGACTCTGAATCCTGGGCGTTATTCGGCCAGTATGAGTACGATATTTTCGATGAGTGGACCGTAATTCTTGGAGCCCGTTACACCGAAGAAGATCGCGATTTTGTACAAGACGCCGGGCCTTCATTTTACCCCGAAATCGATGCCACCCGAGACTTTAGCGATGATGCCTTAACCGGGCGTATTGGGCTGGACTGGCGCCCCACCGATTACGCTCTGGCGTATGTGAGTTTGTCTACCGGGTTTAAAAGTGGTGGGTTTTCGGGTAGCTACAATGCGTCGGAGGAGGCGACGTTGCCCGTTAACTCTGAAGATGTTACCAACCTGGAGCTAGGCTACAAAACCAGTTTTGCCGATGGCCGTATTAAATTAAACACAGCGGCGTTTACCTATGAGGTGGAAGGCTATCAAGCGCAGGTGTTTTTGACCGTCGCGGACGGCAGCGTGATTACCAACGCGGGGGATGTTACAGGTACCGGTGCCGAGGTGGAGTTAACCGCGCAGGTAAGCGATAACTTTGAGTTGATCGGCGGTCTGGGGCTGTTAAAAACAGAGTTTGATTCGGAGCAGGTATTTTTGGTGGCGGGTGATGAGTACACCTTAGACGGCAATGAGCTGCCCTCGGCCCCGGCGCTGACCTATAATCTGGTGGGGCGTTACTACATTCCGCTGGGCAGTGCCGGAGAGCTTGCCTTGCAGGCCGATTACGCCTGGCAAGATGACCACTACCTGCAGATCGAGAACGACCCTTACTCAAAGCACGATGCCTATGGTATTGCGAACGCTAAGGTAAGCTGGTTGTCGGCCTCAGAGCGGTTAACCGTTGAGGCTTTTGTGAAAAACGCAACGGATGAGGAGTATTTTACGTACCAAAATACGTTGGGTGCTGACTGGGGTTACGGTGTGTGGGGCTTGCCGCGCACCGCCGGTGTTAAGGTCAGTTGGAGAATGTAAAGACTAAAACGCGCAGGGTGCTTTGCACAAAGTGCCTTGTTGCCGTTTTATTGCTGCGAAAGCCGGGCACATTAAAGTCTCTAAAGCTTTAATGTGCCGATACGCTTAGTGGTGTTATTTTTAATGCACATGTGACGCTAAAAGCCGCTATTATAAGACAAAACATTGCACGGCCAAAAAGGAACGCTGCCGTCATGAAGGTTAAAACCCCACTTCGTTTTACCGTATCTATACGAGTGATTGTGGTGGCGCTGGTCGCATTCGCGATTTTCGTCACCGCAGCCGCGGCTATCTCATTACAGTATTATTTCAGCCGGCAAATGGCAATCGAGCACGGATTAGAGCGCTATCGACAAACCGCCGTTACTACCGGCACCTTCATTGAAACCATCGAGCGGCGCGCCGAGCAGGTAAGCAGGCTGCTCGCACGCTACCCGGCGCTACAAGCTGTCGAGACCGCCCAGCAGGCCGAGCAGGTGCGGGACTTATTTGCCGAAGTGCTGGGCAATCACGAGCTGTTTTACAGTATCTATCTCGGGTTCCCCGATGGCGACATCTTTGAGGTGGTTAATCTACACGCTAACGAGTCAATGCTTGGCGCCGTTAAAGCCGTAGAGGGGGACCGCTGGGTTATTAACTGGGTGCGTGAAAGCGACCACGGGCGTATTCGCGAGCTTTACTACTACGACAGCGAGTTTAATTTGCGCGAGCGCCGCGAAGAGCCAAGTCATTACGACGTGAGGCAACGGCGCTGGTATAACGAGTCTGGTCCGGCCCGGGTAAGAAAGTCAGCCCCCTATATGTTTCAATATATTCAAGCGCCGGGGCAAACCTATTCTGTGCAGCTGCCAGACAGCGAAGTCGTGCTTGGAATCGACATAACATTAAACTCGTTTTCGCAGTATTTAAATGAAAAAAGCCCCGGCGGTAGTGCCCAGCTATTTGTTTATGATGGCAGTGGCGCAATGCTGGGTTCTAACTTACTACGCAATAATGACGCGGTATCCTCAAGCGTAAAGCCGTTGGCTCTGAGTAAGCGCGAGCGCGAATACCTTGATTCTCTGGGCCCTGTTCGCGTTGCCAACGAACTGGATTGGGCGCCTATTGATTTTGCCGAAGCGGGCCGGCCCAAAGGTTATACGGTAGATTTGATGCGCCTGCTGGGAGAAAAACTGCAGCTAAAGATGCAGTTTATCAACGGCTACCGCTGGACTGAGCTGATAGAAAAGTTTTCGGCCGGCGAGCTGGATGTATTGCAGCCGATCACCTCGTCGGGCACGCCCCGGCGTTTTGATTGGGTCGGCGAGCCGTTGGCTCAGTTGCCGTTTGCCATCGCTACCCGTAAAAATTCCGCGCCGGTTGTCAGTATCGCGGGGCTGGCAGGGCAGAGAGTTGCGGCTCCGGCGGGGTGGAATATCACTAATATCCTTCGTGACACAATCGGCGCGCAGGATATTCTCGAGGTTGAGAATACCCAGCAGGCGTTGCGCGCGGTGCAGGCCGGACGGGCGGATGCCGTGGTCGATAATGCAGTCGTGCTGAGGCATATGACCAATGAGCTGTTTCTGGACAATATAACGATCGGCCCGGCTTTGCTCGAGGAGGGCCTGCCTGAGACGATCTATTTTGCGGTGCACCCCGACAAGCAAAAGCTGTTGGGGTTGCTCAATCTGGCGCTTCTATCCGTGACCGACGAAGAGTGGCAGCAGCTTGAGCAAAAATGGCTCAGCCCGGATGCTCAGGCCGCCCCCGATCTGGCGCGAGTGCCGTATCCGTTTTTGTTAACTCTGGGGCGTGATGCAAGTTCGGTCGATAAAATTTTGACGCAACAGATTGACGGCGTCGAGCACTTTGTATTGGTGAGCCAGATAGCACCGGACGAGGGAGCCCCAAGCTATTTTGCCGCTGTGGTGCCAGCGGCACAGGTGCTTGCTAAACCACTGGATCGAGTGCGAAACGCGATCTGGGTTAGTGCACTGTGCTTATTGTTGGTACTGCCGTTAGTCTGGTTGTTATCAAGGCCTATCGTTCGGCCGATTTTGGCGTTATCAAGAAAAAGCGAGCTGGTTAAAGAGCGCCGCTTTAATGAGGTGGCGTACACGCCAACACGCGTTACCGAGTTAAACGAGTTGGCGGTATCGATGACCGAGATGGCCGGTTCGATCTGCTCCCATGAGGAAAGCCAGCGCCTGCTTATGGATTCGTTTATCCAGCTTATTGCCGAGGCAATTGACGAAAAGTCGCCCTATACGGGCGGGCATTGTGCACGGGTTCCTGAGCTCGGGCTGATGCTGACCAGGGCGGCCCATGAGTCATCGGAGTCGGACTTCGAAACTTTTGAGTTTGCGAGTGACGAGCAGTGGCGAGAGTTTAAAATTGCGGCTTGGTTGCACGATTGCGGGAAAATTACGGTGCCCGAATATGTGGTTGATAAGTCCGTAAAGCTGGAGACGATTTACAACCGTATTCACGAAGTAAGAACCCGCTTTGAGGTGTTGCTGCGCGATGCCGAGATACACTATTGGCAGGCATTGGCTCGCGGCGGTAAAGACGCGACCGAACTCGCCGCGCAGCGCGATGCGCGTATTGCCCGGTTGCATGCCGACTTCGCATTTGTGGCTAACGCTAATATTGGCGGCGAATATATGAGCGATGACGATATTGCCCGCTTGCAAAGCATCGCGGCGCAAACCTGGCAGCGTCACTTTGATCGCCGCCTTGGGCTAAGTGCGGCCGAGTTGGCGCGCAAAAGCAAAATGTCTGAGCCATTACCAGCGACGGAGCGTCTGCTCGAGGATCGCCCAGAGCATGTGGTGGAGCGAACCCGCGATGTGAGTTTTGCGCCGCACTTAGGGATTAACATGAACGTGCCCGAGCACATGTTTAATCATGGCGAGCTGTATAATTTGTCGATCTCCCGCGGCACCTTGACCCCCGAGGAGCGCTATAAAATCAATGAGCATATGGTTAGCACCATTAAAATGCTCGACCGCTTACCGTTCCCTCCCGAGCTTGCACGAGTACCGCGCTATGCATCGACCCACCACGAGGCGGTCGACGGCACGGGCTACCCGAGAAAACTTACCGGCGATCAGTTGTCGATACCCGAAAAAGTGCTGGTGGTAGCGGATATCTTTGAGGCCTTAACGGCGGCAGACCGGCCCTATAAAGAGGCAAAGTCTATTGCTACCGCTATCGACATAATGGCCAATATGGTTGCCAGTGGGCATATTGATAAATCTGTGTTCGAGTTGTTTTTAACCAGCGGTGTTTATTTGCAGTATGCTCACGAGTACTTGTCTGCCGAGCAAATAGTCGAGGTCGATATCCAGCGGTACCTATCGAGCTAGCGGATTTTTTGCGCTGCGATACCTTTTGCTGCAGGGATTTTTATATTCATTGCTGTACGCTTGCCCGTTTGGATCTGCGGTACCTATATGCCCCTGTCTACCCTAAATGCCACGTTGTTGGCACTGCTGGCGTTTGCCGGCAACTCAGTGCTTTGCCGCCTGGCCCTGTCACCAAATGGTATATCGGTGATTGACCCGGCCAGTTTTAGCGCTATTCGTTTGATCAGTGGTGCACTCACGTTGTGTTTGATTGTGCTGTGGCGCGAACGTCGTTTATCACTGGCTGCCGGCTCTTGGGCGGAGGCTGTCGCACTTTTCATTTACCTGGTGGGCTTTTCTTACGCTTATATGCGCTTAGACACTGGTGTGGGAGCGCTTATTTTGTTTGGCGTGGTACAGCTGGTTATGTTGCTGGCCGCGCTGCGCTCGCGGCAGGGATTAAGTCTCGGCGAAGTGCTCGGTGTGCTGTTGGCATTATTGGGGTTGCTGGTACTACTGCTGCCCGGCGCGGCCAGCCCGCCTGCCGCCGGTGTGTTGCTGATGGCATTAGCGGGTGCCGGGTGGGCGTTATATACCCTGGCGGGCCGCCGCGCTGCTACACCGCTTCTGGCAACCTGCGGAAATTTTCTGCGCGCACTGGGCTTGTTGCCGCTGTTGTTGCTTATGCCGTGGCTTGCGCCGGGGCAAACATTTGCTGTCGATGGGTGGGGCGCGTTGTTGGCAGTGGCCTCGGGCAGTGTTGCCTCGGCCCTGGGCTATGCGGCGTGGTACCGGGCGCTGACTGGGCTGGGCGTTACTCAGGCGGGTGTGGTACAGCTGTCGGTGCCAGTTCTGGCGGCGTTGGGCGGTGTTTGGCTTGTTGCTGAGCCACTTACGCTGCGTTTGGTTGTTTGCAGTGTTTTGGTGTTGGGCGGTATTTACCTTTCATTAAAAGCGCGTCGGCGTATTCGGGCTTAAGGAATTGCGTTTTAATGCCGCTGTTTTTAATAGCCAATTGGTTTGTGCCTGTGACCAGATCAGGTGGGTATTTATAGTTGACAAGGCTATGCAGGGGTATATACTCGATATTGCTTGAAAGTAAGTCCTATATTTATGCCACACCAAAGTATCGGTACGCCTTTAGTTTCGGTCCGTTTAGTCATAAGTAATAGCAACACTTTTAGCGCACAACCGCCTCGTAAGAGGCTTACTCTTTGATTGAACAGGATTGACACTATGTCTACTACAACAGGTACCGTTAAGTGGTTTAACGAAGCAAAAGGTTTTGGCTTTATCGAGCAAGAATCTGGTCCAGACGTTTTTGCCCACTTTAGCGCTATTGTTGGTTCAGGCTTCAAAACCCTGACCGAAGGCCAAAAAGTTGAGTTCACCGTAACTCAAGGCCAAAAAGGTCCACAGGCCGAGAACATCGTAGGTCTGTAATCTATAGTCTGTAACAAGACTAGCTGCTGCGGCAGCGGCTTCCCTACGGGGCAAGCTAAAAAAAGGGTAGGGCATTTGTCCTGCCCTTTTTTATTGGCGGTCGGTTTTGCCGGCCGTGTTCGACTTAGCGGGTAATAGGCATTGCAAGATTTGAAATTCTCCACCTTAGCGCTCCGTCCGGAGCTTTTACAGACGGTAGCGTCACTTGGTTATACCGGCATGACGGCCATTCAGGCCGAGAGTTTGCCGGCCGTATTGGCGGGTAAAGACGTGATTGCTCAGGGTAAAACTGGCTCGGGCAAAACCGTGGCGTTTGCTCTGGGGCTGCTTGCGCGGCTCGATGTAAAGCAATTTGCGGTGCAATCACTGGTGTTGTGCCCCACCCGTGAGCTGGCCGATCAGGTGGCCAAAGAGGTTCGCAAGCTGGCCCGTGGTATTCACAACATCAAGGTGCTGACGCTGTGCGGCGGCATGCCCTTTGGTCCGCAGGTTGGCTCACTGGCCCATGGCGCCCATATCGTTGTTGGTACGCCCGGGCGGGTTTCGGATCATCTGCGCAAGGGCAACCTGGTGTTGTCCAGCGTCCACTCGCTGGTGCTGGATGAAGCCGATCGAATGCTGGATATGGGCTTTGCTGAAACGCTGGATGAGATTGTGGCTGAAATTCCGGCTAAGCGCCAAACGCTGCTGTTTAGCGCTACTTTCCCCGACGGCATAGCCAAGATTGCCTCGCGGGTGTTGCGCGACCCGGTGAGCGTTAAGGTCGAAAGCACCCATGATACACAGAGTATCGAGCAGCACTTTTATGCAGTGGCCGATAGTGACCGCGACCGCGCGGTGACCCAACTATTGCGGGACTACCGGCCTGATTCGGCGGTGGTGTTTTGCAACACCAAACGCGAAACCGCTGCCTTGGCCGAGTACCTGCGCCATGAGGGATTTAGCGCGGCGGCGCTGCACGGCGACCTCGAGCAGCGTGATCGTGACCGCACCTTGGTGATGTTTGCCAATAAAAGTCTAACCGTGTTGGTCGCAACGGATGTGGCCGCTCGCGGGTTAGATATCGAGGCTCTGGATGCGGTGATTAATTATCAGCCGGCTCGCGACAGCGAGGTGCATGTGCATCGTATTGGCCGCACCGGCCGCGCCGGTAATAGCGGCCTGGCGGTGACTCTGGTGGGCGATAAAGAAAGCTTTAAGGTAGAGCGGATCGCTCAGTATGCCGGGCAAGAGTACCGCTGCGAGGCGCTGCCGGCTCCGGGGCGGGACAGCTCCAGCTACCTGCCACCCATGATCACTCTGCAAATTGACGGCGGCAAGAAGCAGAAAGTGCGCCCAGGCGATATTTTGGGGGCTTTGACCGGCGATGATGGCATTGCCGGTACCGAGGTGGGCAAAATTCAGATCTTTGATCAGAGTGCGTTTGTTGCGGTAAAGCGCAAGGCGAGTGACCAAGCGCTGCGCAAGCTAAGTAGTGGCAAGCTAAAGGGGCGCAGCTTCCGGGCGCGGCGAGTGACTAAGTAAGTCTCGCGCTGCGCCTACTGATTATCGGTGCCTGCCGATTATCGGTTATTGTTGCCGGGGCGACGTGGGCGATTGGCGGCGGGCTTGTTTTTGGCAAATGGTCCGCTTTTAGCTTCTGCGCCTTTATTGGCACCTTGTTTGCCGCCGCCTGGCTTGCGCTGGCGTCCGCCACCGGGGCGCTTAGGGGCTGCACCGGCGGGCTTGTTTTTAGGCTTCGGGGCGCGGCGCGTTAAGCTCGACTCGGGTACATCGTGGATTGGCTCAAAGCCGTCGATGATTTCACGGGTTAGCAATGTCTTAATCAAGTGCTCGATATCACTAAGCTGCTTAAACTCATCGGCACTGACCAGCGATACCGCTTGACCGGTGGCGCCGGCGCGGCCGGTGCGGCCGATACGGTGCACGTAGTCTTCCGGTACATTGGGCAAATCGAAGTTCACCACCTGAGGCAGTTGATCGATGTCCAGCCCGCGAGCGGCAATGTCGGTGGCAACCAGCACCCGCACCGAGCCGCTTTTGAAATCGGCCAGCGCTTTGGTGCGCGCGCCCTGGCTCTTGTTGCCATGGATGGCTGCCGCACGGATATGCGCCGCCTCTAATTGCTTGGTAAGCTTATTGGCGCCGTGTTTGGTACGGCTAAATACCAGTACCTGCTCCCACTGATTATCCATAATTAAGCGGATCAGCAGCTCCGGCTTTTGCTTTTTGTCCACCGGGCAAATCCACTGCTTTACCGTGGTGGCCGTGCTGTTGCGGGGGGTGACGGAAATCTCTACCGGTTCGTGCACCAGCCCTTTTGCCAGCGCCCGGATGTCCTCAGAAAAAGTCGCTGAGAACAGTAAGTTTTGACGCTTTTTAGGCAGTACCGCAAGAATTTTCTTAATGTCGTGGATAAAGCCCATGTCGAGCATACGGTCAGCTTCGTCCAGCACCAGTACTTCCAGGTGGTCAAATTTAACCGCGCGCTGGTTGTACAAATCGAGTAAGCGCCCCGGCGTTGCCACCAGTACATCTACGCCGCCGCGCAATTTCATCATTTGCGGGTTGATTTTAACGCCGCCAAACACCACGGCGGAGCGCAGCGGTAAATGTTTGCCGTAGGTGGCGACGCTCTCGCCCACTTGCGCGGCTAGTTCGCGGGTAGGGGTTAGTACCAGTACCCGGGCCTGGTTAGCTCCGGCGCGCGCACCTTTGCTGAGTTGCTCGAGAATCGGCAGGGTAAAGCCCGCGGTTTTACCGGTACCTGTCTGCGCGGCGGCCATGACGTCGCGGCCCGACAATACGGCGGGAATCGCTTGCGCCTGAATTGGTGAGGGCTCGGTGTAGCCTTTTTCGTCAATAGCTTTAAGAATCGGGGCAGACAAGCCCAGCTGGGTAAAACTCATAGGGGTAAATCCTGTGGTGTGACCGGTACGCCGGCGCAAAAAAGGTAGCGCCAATTGTTTCGCGCGTACTCGCGCATACAATAAAATAGAAGCGTTATGGAGTGGCCGCGCATATTACAGTATCTGCGGGCGCTGCGCTATGATTAACGCGCAACCTGTAGCAGTCCGCAGGCCCTAATTGAACGAGGATCGTTATGGATATAGAGCGTCTCAAGGCAAGCGTGACGACCGTGTCCGGGTATCCCAGGCCCGGCATTGAGTTTCGCGACATTACCAGCTTGCTGCTCCACCCAGAGGCGCTGCGTGAGTGTGTGCTGCGCATGGCGGCACCATACCGAGAACAAGCTATCGATAAAATTGTCGCCATTGAGGCCCGGGGCTTTATCTTTGGCGCCGCGCTAGCGATGGAGCTGGGTTGCGGTTTGGTGTTGGCGCGCAAGCCCGGCAAATTGCCTCGACCCACCTACAAGGCCAGTTACGCGCTTGAGTACGGCGAGGATAGTCTGCATATTCATACCGATGCAATCGCTCCGGATGAGCGGCTGCTGGTGGTGGATGATTTGATCGCCACCGGCGGCACCGTGGCCGCTGTGGCGTCGCTGATAGACAAATTTGGTGCCACGCTGTGCGGTGCGGCTTTTGCGATTGCGCTGCAAGACTTACCGGGGTTGGCTATGCTGCGCGAGCGCGGGATAGCCACTCATTATGTCTTAAGTTTTAACGGAGAGTAGCAATGAGGAATATGTGGGTAGTAGGGCTAATGGTATTGGCCGGCTGCAGCCAGCAGGCGGTTTACGACAATATGCGCAATGATGCCCGCTGGGATTGCGACACGGTACCGTTAAGCCAGCAAAAGGAGTGTCGGCAGCAAAGTTCGGTTTCCTATGACGATTACGAGCGAGAGCGACAGGAGTTGCTTAAAAGCGATTCGCCGGCCGCTGGCGAGGATTAGCCCTGGAGTTAGTTGGTTGCGGCAGCAGTTTTGAGTATTATACGCGCCCCAGCCGCTGTTGGTGTGTCGCTGGCGGTCAACTAAGAGGTCTGTATGGCGGTAATCATTGGCTTAGTCATTGTCTATATTTTGTGCATTGTGTTTGTGCGCACCCGCAACCGCGAGACTTTTCCGCTCAGCCGGCAACTGTCCGATTTCTCGACCTTTATGGTGCCCTTTAACCTGCCGGCTTATGGGTTATCTAAGGTGCCGACCACGCCTCGTGTCAGCATTGAGCACTTCCCTGAGCTGGCGGTGATTCAGGATAACTGGGAGGTGATTCGCGACGAGGCGCTGGCCCTGTATGAAGGCGGTAACATTACGGCTAAAGATGACTTGCCCGCCAGCAGTTTTTATAAGGACAACCGCTGGACCAGCTTTTACCTAAAGATGTACGACCACCGTATTCCATCGGCCCACGAGCTAGCACCCAAAACCATGGCGTTGCTGGAGCAAGTGCCTTATTTAAATCTGGCGCTATTTGCGGTATTAAACCCCGGTAAAAAACTCAATAAGCATCACGACCCGTTTGCTTACACTTTGCGTTACTCGTTGGGTCTAAGCACCCCCAATAGCGAAAAGTGCGGCTTAAAGGTGGACGATGCCCACTATGTTTGGCGCGATGGCGACAGCATCATTTTTGATGAAACCTACCTACACTCGGCCTATAACGAGACAGATACGCCGCGTATTATTTTGATGACGGATATCGACCGGCCGTTAAAATTGGGTTTTGTGCAAAAAGCTTACTGGCACTTTGGCCGCTTTTTTAATCGTTTGTTTATGATCGATAACGTCGATGCCAGTAACACAGGGATTGGTAACAAACTGGGGCAGGGGTTGCTCAGTTATCAAAAGATGCTGAAGTCGATCAAACGCAAGAACAAGTCGCTCTACTATGCCGGCAAATGGCTGGTAATCGGGGCCTTGTTGCTGCTAATCGCCAGCGCTATTTGGTAGCTCTGGCGCCGGGCCAAAAGCCTCTTCCAGGGTGCGCAGTAACAGGGCCACCTTGGTAACACTCTCCTGATACTCACTTTCGGCATCCGAGTCCGCCACGATGCCGCCCCCACCATAGCAGTGCAGCTGCCCTTTGTTGCAAATGACCGTGCGGATGGCGATGTTGCTATCCGCCCCGCCGCAGGCACTAATATAACCAAGGCTGCCGCAATAGGGGCCGCGTCGGTAGGGCTCTAGCTCGTCAATAATTGCCATTGCCCGCACTTTCGGTGCGCCGGTAATCGAGCCCCCCGGAAACGCGGCTCGCAATACATCCAACGCGTTTTTGTTTGGGCGTATACGGCCGGTAATGGTGCTGACTAAATGATGAACATTGGCAAAGCTTTGCAGCTCAAACAGGCGAGGGGTTTTGACCTCGCGGCAGGTTTTGCTCAAATCGTTACGCAATAGGTCGGCGATCATCAAATTCTCAGCGCGGTCTTTGGCGCTCGCCGATAGCGCGGCTTGGTTTTGCTGGTCTTGCTCGGGGGTGACGCCTCGGGCGATGGTGCCCTTGATAGGGCTAGTTGTGGCTTTGCCATCACGGCAGGCGATAAACCGCTCGGGCGACAGGCACAGAATGGCCCCCTCGTCTAATGGCATAAAGCCGGCGAAGGGCGAGGGCAGCTTGGCGCGCAGGGCCAGGTAGCCGGCCAACGGATCGCCTTGGTACTGACTGCTAAAACGCTGTGCGAAGTTAATTTGGTAGCAGTCACCCTCCAGTATGTGTTTTTGGATTACATCGAATTTTTCAAAGTAATGCTGTTTGTTAGAAGATTCTTTGAAGTTATTGATAGTAAAGCTTTTGTTTGTCTTTTCTAGAAATGACTTTAAGTTTGTGGGTGCCTGCAATAGTGCCAGAATCGGTCCGATATCGACTTTGGGCTGCGCTACGAATAGCGTTTTTTGGCGCAGGTGATCGGCAATAATCGCCCAGGGGTAAATACCAAAATGCATGTCAGGCAGTGAAATATCAGCTTTGGCGTGAGCGGGTATCGACTCCAGCCGGCGGCCTAAATCATAGCCAAAATAACCCAGCGCCCCGCCGCAAAACGGCAGTGGTTCGCCGTCGAACTCAGCTTGGGGGCAATGGCTCGGGAGTAGCTCTTGCAATAGCGTAAATGGGTCGGCGTGACTTTCCCGGCGCGAGTCGCCCTGGATAATGATGCTGAGCTCGCCGTGGGTGCTGATGCGCGTATCCGGGGCCGCCGCCAGAATATCGTAGCGGCCGAGCTGGCTCATGGGCTGACAGCTATCAAGCCAAACCGGGTAAGGCAAGGTTGTGAGCATGGCGAAATACGCCACGCTGTCTTGTTGGTAAGGAAGTTCTACTACCTGAGGGCGGTGGGGCATGTCAGCGAGCGTTACCTAAAGCGAGCATTAGGCGGGCATTGTAGCGGCGCGCTCGCGTCGAGCCAACCTGTCATTGGCGTTATTCCGTGGTAACAGGTTGGCGAGTGGCGGCCGTCGTGCTGCCGGCTTCGTTGGCCAGCGCTTTCATCATGTAATCTTGTAGTACTCGCGGCGATTGCTGCAGCAGTAAATCGATGTTGCGATTATTGCCACACACACCCTCGGTAGCATCGGACCAGAGCCTTGCGGCCTCTTCGAGCAGCCGGCTAAAAACCACCGGGCGCTCGAAGTAAGCGTTGGGGTTTAGCTGGCAATATAGCGTATAGCAGTGCAGCGCCTCGACCACGGCACTTTTGTAGTAGCTCGGGTGTAGCGACTGGGTTAAGTGATCGATAAGCTGGGCAAAGCTCTCTTCGCCAGAGGTCATGGAGCTGCGGATAAGCTCGCAGTCGAGTGAGTACTCATCGCTATCGCTATCGCCAAAAACCAAGGTGTTGGCACTGGCTAAGCTCTGCCAAATGGCCTGTAGAAACTCATCGTCAAAGCGTGTAATAAAGCCGCGGGCCAAGCGCCACTCAAACCAGTCGGCGCCCACTGCGTTGGCAGTAATAGCATCGCTGCCCTGCAGCAGTGAGGATTGCTCGTGGCCCAAATGAAAGCTGTGATTAACACCCTGAGAGAAGACTTTGCGCTGAGAATCGAGCACCTTGCGTAGCTTGTTGTACAAATAAGAGGGCGATTGCGTGGCGAGCCACTCTATGGGTGAAAGTGCTTCATTGTCGTAATGCGAGCAGAGCAAAATAAAGTTGTGCAGTGCGATTGAGCGCAAGCCCTCAAACAAATAGGGGCGGGTGCGCAGCAGGCCGCCAATGGCTATGATGGCCTCTTGCGCCAAAGCGCGCTCTAACGGGTGCGATAAAACTTTGTGTAAACCGTCGATAATTTCATTATTGGTTAGCTGCGAGTTTATGGTCAGTTCGCTATCGTTATCTTCACCGATGGTGATTTTTAAGTGCCGCGCCGCCAGTAGCGTCAGGCTGTTGGCCAGATCGTTGTGGCCGTGTTGCAGGTGCGCAAAACAAATACGAGCCAGTGCCCAGCGATTGGTTTGTTGCGCGTAATGCGACAGTGATGTCAGTAGCTCGCGCAACGTCAAGGTGCCATCGTCCGCGGCGCTATCACTGAGGTTGCGGCCCATCATGGCGCGCTCAAAAGCTCGGGTGAGTAAGCTGGGGTTATCGCTGTTAACGCTGTCGAGCAATTGCCGGGCGTTGGCGGTTAGCGGCGTGTCGCTAAAGGGGCGCTGCGTTACAACCGGTGTGCGTTGGGTTTTTACCGGCGTTAAGCAAAGCTCGGGCAGTACCAGCTTAGTCGCCCGCGATGCGCGCAAGGCCAGGCTTGCCGATGCGTTGCCAACATGCTCGTGGGTGGTGCGCAGCTGTAAATCTTTAAGTGCTTTAAATAAGATATCGGCGTTGGGTACAGCGCAAAAATCGGCACTGATTTTTAGGGTAAAAACCGCCACTTCGGGGTCTATCCAGTGTTTGCGAATATGGTTGATTTCCGATATCAGGCAGTCGGCAAAAAATTCCGCATCAAACAGCCGGTAGTCGTTTTCTTCACTTTGTAGCCACGACAGGCACAAGCAAGATTTGTTGTTGATTTTAAAGGTATGTGAGGTCGCCAGGCTTTGCAGGCGCCGCCGCGGCCGGCCACTTAGGCCGAGCGATTCATTGGCCCCGACGCGGGTGTATACCTCTACCAAATGCGGCGCCGTTAACACCGTTATGGGTTTTATATCCTCCAGTGACTCGGCAATGACCCCGTTTTTAGCCAGAGTTGTTTTTACATCATCGCTCTCGGCGAGCACCACCAGCGCAATTTGCGCCTGTGAAAAACGCGTCGAACGGCGCCGAATGTACAGCGGGTCGAGATCTTCAGAGTTAAGGTAGCCCTCGTCCAATAACAGGCCGGTGTAATATAGGCTTTGCGCCCACACCAAAGGGATGTTCTCGTTGGGCTGGCGCGGTTGCGAGCGCGGTTGTTTTTTCTCGGCGGCGATGTGCTCTTTGTCTAAGAAGTAAAGCTCGGGAATCAAACCGATGCCGTCTTTGGTCACCATGAGCGATTCAATCTTTTTACGATAGTGGGCCGCGGTTGTGTGTAAATCGTCAAACAGCGCATTGATGTACAGATAGGTATAAAACAGCGGCCACTCGGACTCGATATGCTCAAATTCGGCCAACTCGGAGTGCTCGTAATAAAGCCGTGAGTTCTCTTCGATGGCGGTTTGGTGGCCGTCCCATAAAAAGCGCTTGCAGCCGAAGTTGCCGCCGAGTTTGGACAAAATAGTGTCGCGGGTTTTGGTTAGCAGCTCGACCCGGCCCACCGCAAAAGCGGGAAAGCCGATAACCGATAAAAGGGCGCTGTCTACCTCTTTGGATAGCGACTCGCGCGGCAGCAGGGCGCCCAGGGTATTGCGCGCTAACGATACCGCGTCGGGCACGACATGAATAACCGCCCGCTGGGTGGCGTAGGGGCCAAATAGATTCAGCCCGTCCAGCGCCTGCAGGGCCGCCTTGGCCATGCCCACGGAGCTGGCGTTGATTTCGGTGAGGCCGTTATTAATCTTGTTGCCACGCTCCCAGATACCAAAGTCGGGCGTGCGGTAGGCGCTGGAGATGTAGTAAACCAGGTTCTGCACAAAATCGACTTCACTGCCGGTGCACACAATGCGTAAACCTGATGCTGACATTTGCGCCAGCATTAACAAAAATATGGAGGTGGCGTCTATTTGTAAGTGGCCCCAGGCGTCATCGGCAACGACGGGTAAGCCGGTGGCGGTATCGTATTTGGCGTGTAAGGCGTCATAGGGGTCTAAGGTGTGCTTAAACTTTTCGACCTTGTCCGCCTGGCGCATCATCGATTGCAGCAAGCCGCGCATCAACTTGATGGTCGACTGCTGCAGCAGATCACAGCGGTTTTTTTGCCCGGCGCGGTCCATGGCAATGCTCAGCGCCCATACGCTCATAATAGAGTAAACGTTATCGCGCACCCAGGCGTCGGTGTAATCGCCGTGGTGAGTCGAGGCGGTGCTGGCAGGCAAAAGTCCTGTTACCGGGTGCTGACGCGAGAGAATTACGGTTTTTACCTCGCGGTAAATTCGCTCTAATGTATCGTTCTGCCGTTTCATGGTGTATCTGTTTCCGTCGGTCCGCTGGGTAGTGGGTGCGATTAGCCGCTGGCGTTGTGACACGCCGGCTCTTCGATTGCCAAGCAATCGGCAAGCCAATCGACGCTGCGATCGAGTGTAGCGCCGGTATCTGTCGTGAATATGACGAAATGGAAGGATGTTGTACGCGTTGCGCTCAGTATAGTGCGAGACGGCGGCCTTTGTACAAGCGCTAAAAAGCTAAATATTTGAATTTACGCGGATCACGTGGGGGGCTGAAGGCGCAGGCAGCTCACCGATCTGGCGGTCGGCTTACCTTAGAGGGCGCCCGCAGGGGGCATACGCTTTATTTTAGGGCGCTTAGGGCGGGTTACTCAAACTGCTTGAGGCGCTTTTTTAGCTGGGTGTTCTCTTGCCGAAGCCGCTTTAACTCTTGCTGTAAATCGTTTATGGCGTCGACGCTGCGGGCCATAAACTCTCGCCGCCAGCGGTATATGTTAGATTCACGTACCCCCGTGCGTTTGGCGACTTCGGTTGGGGTTAAGCCGTTATCAAGCAGGTTTAACGTGCGTTGTTTTAGCTCGCAGGTATAGTGATTGCGCTTTTTAGGTTTTGTCGGTAATCCCACGTGTAACGTCCCTGTAAAGTGTGGCTCTTGGCGTGCTGAGCGCCAGTTTACCCAATAGTACGACTGATAACCACTATCAATGGGGCGCCACACTTCAAGTGAGTCAAAGCCCCGCGCGCGCTGGTGTGATGCCCGTACAATATCCCGTTACAACGGTCGGCCTAGGGCGCCGGTTTGGCGGGGGCAACCCTTGTCAGCTGGCCTTTGTTTAGGTCAATCATAAAGTGGTTGTCAGGCTCAGAGTCGAGAAACCCCATAAGAATATCCAGCACGCCGGCCACGAGTTGTTGATGACGGGCAATCAGCGGTGGCGCATCGGCGGTTTTTTGCGCCTGCAATACGGCCTGCTGGTACATTGATGCCAGAGTGCGATACTCCGTCAGGCGCTTAGCATTAATATCTTGCCGGGCCAGATATCCGCCATTACGCAGTTTGTAAAAGTCGACCAGTAAGTCGAAACCGCTTAGCTCTGAAAACTCTTCAGGCTGTAGCTTTTGCTCGGCAAGGTGCCACAAGGTTGTGTTTTTTAATTCAGCTATTGTTGCTACATCCGGGGGCAGTGGCGCGTCTGCCGGTAGTGTTGCCAGCGTGGCCAGATCCCGGAGGGAGTTGTGATTAAAAATCCGGCGCAGGTCGACGGGCCACTCCTGAGGTAAAAAGCGTAAACGGACCAACTCGCGCAAGTGCCTTTGGGTGTAATCGTTGTAGTTGTTAGCCTCCAGAATATCGTGGTTCCAGATTTTATCCGGGTGGTGTTGCCTAAGATAGTCATACTCGCGCTGATAATGCGGGAATAGCTCTTTAAACCTTGGGACCTGATCGATGCGAACCGTGCTTACCTCTACCTTATTGTCTGCAAGTAGAGTAAGCACTTTGTAGGCCGGTGGATAAGCCGCCAGGCTTGGCGCCTGGATGTTAAACAGGGTTTGCCCTGTGGCGCTGCGGTAAATGCCGGTGTCATTCATATGCATATGGCCGGATACGTGAAGCGTCAGTCCCGTTTGGGCTAAGCGATCGCTGGTTGTTATGCGAGGCAACCGCTGAGCCTGAAAGGCCTTTTTGCCAAACAGAGCCGCTAGCTTTGGTGCTTGTTGATCGTAGAAGTCGACCATTGGAAAGTGGCTGAAAGAGACGAGCTTTTTGCCTCGCAGGTTTGCTTGTTGCACCACCTTTGCTATCCAGTCCAACAGGTATTTTTTATCGTGGCTGACGGCGTTATAGCCGGCATTGCCAGAGCCTGAAAACGCGGTTGGCTCATGCCCTTTATTAAAGTCAGGTTGATACACGTTGGCATCAATGGCGAGTAACCACAGCCCTGCCACAGGCTCTACCAGGTAACTGGTGTCGGGTAAGGTTACACACCGCCCTTGCTGACTGGCGGTGTTTTTATCGCAAACGTTGTAGTGCCGCCCTGTTAAGGGGCTGGCGCTATGGGCTTTACCGTAATCGTAGTTGTCGGGTGTATAGTCGCTAAATGGTGTTTCCCAATACAGGTAGTGTGATTGCGGGAAAAGACCTGTGTTTTTCATTGCCTGAGCCACGCCGTGATACCCCAGATGCCGAATGCCCGGGGCACAGATAAGCGTGTCTGACTGGCGCCCGGTTTTATTCTGGCAGACGTCGGTCTCCGGGCTTTGTATCGATATTTCACGGCCATCGGCCTGTAAAAAATCGCTTTTCCCCCCGGGGGTGTCAAAGGGCCGGACCGGATCGTGATTGCCCGGTGTGGCAAAAAACTGTACGCCGTACTCCCGGCTATAGTGGTCGAGTATTTTGGCTAATGCTTCAAGGTGTATGGGTTGTCCGTCGTCGCTAAAATCTCCCGGTAGCGCGATATAGGTTATGCCGCTTTTTACGGCGTCATCCAGTGCGGCCAGCAAGGCGAAGTAGTTTTCATTAAATAAGCGGGTCGAGTGCAGTTGCGCGGCCATCGTTCTAATCGTTGCTTTTTTGCCATGGCTATCCGTGGGAATGCCCGTAAAACCGTCAGCGCTTAAGTCGGCGTAAACATCGTGAAAGTGAATGTCGGGCATAAATGCAACGCGCAAGGGGGAATCGCTTGGTTTTGCCTGTGAGGTTGCGCTAAAAAGTATGAACAGAAGAAGGGTTGTACTATTAATTAGGCCGTGTCTCATGGGATGCTCGGTTGAAATAATAAAAAAGGCACTTCCCTGTGCCGCAAGATGCCACAGGTTAGAAGTTGGCGCGAACGCCTAAGGTGTATCGGCTTCCCGAGACTTCGTACATAGTCGGGAATCTAGGGTCCATGGTGTAGCCTTTGGTTTCTTCGTCGGTGATGTTAATGCCTTCCAGCGTCAATTTAATGTTGTCTGTTAGGTAGTAACCCAGGGAGAAATCTAACTGCCCATAAGAGTCTCGGTATACCGGGTACATATCACGCTCGATACGCTCTACATATTTATCTTTGTAGTTATAAAGCAGGCGTGCGTCGAATGTATCGTTCTCGTAGTAGGCCACTAAGTTGTAAGTGTTTTCGGCCAGACCCTCGGGCGCCGTGGGAATGTCGAGGTCGGATTCGCCGGTTAATGAGTTATCCAAAATTGTATAGTTGGCATTGATGCCAAAACCTTCCAGGGCCTCGCTAATAATCGTTAGCGGAAACTGCGCGACCAACTCAACGCCCGAGACATCGTAAGAGCCGTCGGCATTAACCTTTTGATACACCTCAAAGTCGTACACGCCATCGAGGGTGCCATTATCATTGTACTTAGTAACGTCGGATACAGTACCGGTAAGGGATTCTCGCACTACACCTTCGATGGTTTTCTCAAAGTACGAGGCGGAGAAAAGCCCGCCGTTATCCAAATAGTACTCCAGGCCCATATCCCACTGATCGGCGTAAGTGGGTTTTAGGTCTGGGTTACCGTCACGGTATTTAAACTCATTGACACTAACGGTGCGCTTATAGGCGATGTCGGTCAGGGCAGGGCGCATCAGAGTTTGCGAGGCGGCGGCGCGAAACATTAAGTTTTCGGTTAAGTCCACCATCATGTTAAAACTCGGCAGCAGGTCATCATAGCTGCCCTCTTTTGAGATGGGGGCCGACGTGTAACCTGTGGAGCCGTCGGAGTTTTGCACTTGGTGGAAGCCCGATGATAATACCGAGGTGTCTACGTATCGAGCCCCGATGTTAATCAGCGTCGGAAAACTGGCCAGGTCAAACTCAAAGTCGGCCATGGCGTAAAGGCTTAGTACTTCTTCCTCGACCTGGTAATACTGGTCCGGGGCGTAATCGACATGAAAGCCGTTGTAGCGAAATTCGCTGCGGGCATACTCGTTGGAGATTTGTGCCCAGGTGGGGCTGTAGGACAGCTCCGGAAGGTAATCCCCACCGGGAACCAGATCGTCAATAGCGGTCAGCTCGCTGTCTTGCAATGTGCGCACGCCAGCCCAGCTCGAGTCATCTTCGCTCGCCCCTTTTACTTGCTTATCTCCCTGATCCCGCTCTTTGCTTTTATCGGTATAGCGTGCGCCAAACTGAATATTGGCTAAGGCCGGTAAGAAATCCAGATGCATCTCGCGCCTGATGTCCAACTGCGCTGCGTACTTGTCGTCTTTGATGTCTTCCAGCGTTACCTCGTAAAAGTCAAACAGGTACGTCGAAGGCGCGTTGTACATATCAATCGATGCTGGGTCTTCACTCATTACGGTTTGACCGCCCTCTGCGGTGTAGCGCGTGCGTGAAGGGGCATAAGAGGTATGCTTTAGGTTGGTGCGATCCGAGAGTTTATCGGCGCCGGAGTAACCCACCAGGCCATTGATGTCCCAGCCACCGAGAGACCAATCGGCATCCAGGCTGAATTGCTGGTAGTCAGTCTCATTGACGTTTTCTTTGCTTAGAAACTCATGTTGCGTTAATGCATAGGAGGTGTCTGTCAGCACGGTAATACCGTGTTGCCCCAGCGTCGTGCTGTCGTAGTCGTGAATACGGGCCAAAGCGCTTGGGCTAGAGGCTGAATAAGCCGCTGCATCATATTCGTCTTCAGTGGCGTCGTACTTACCGATCAGGGCGTCGAAGGTTAACGAGAAATCGGCGCTGGGTTGGTACTGAAGCGAGGCGGTAGCGCCCCATTTTTCCTGCTCATTCAAATAGGAGCGGTCGCCCGCTTTATTGATAAACACCACGCGGCTGGTTTCATCGCTGTCAAAGCGATCATTAATCACGATGCCGGTGTCGCGTTCCAGTACCGCAGCCGTTTGGTCGGATTGATGCTGAGATGAGCCGGTTTTTTCCAACCAGCGGGAAAGAGGGCGAAAGTCCACCCCAGAATTGGCGTCGGTGCGGTTAGTGCGCTGTGAGCTGGAAAATGACACCAGTGCACCCCAGTCGCCCACCGTGTTGCTGGCCAGCATGGAAAAATTGGGGTCGATCTCTTCGGAAATCGAGTTGTAGGCGCCTTCGGCAGAGACAATAAATTTACGGCCGCTGTAATCAAAGGGGCGGGCGGTTGTAATCTCAACCGTACCGGCAATGCCGCCTTCTTCATCGGCTGCGGTGGGCGATTTTTTTACGGTAACTTGCTGAATGATGTCAGAGGCAAAGCTGTCAAACTCAATGTCGCGGCCGCCGCTGCCTGATGCTGTTGCCAAATCGTTAATGGTGACGTGGGTGAACTCGCTGGGCAAGCTGCGCACGCTGACTTTGTTGCCCAGGCCTTTATTGCGCTCAATGGTGACACCTGGTATCCGCTGTAAGGCTTCGGCCAAATTTTGCTCGGGGAAGTCGGCAATATCTGATGCAACGACAGAATCTGAAAAGCCAACGCTGGTGCGCTTAATTTCAACGGCTTGCTCCAGGCTTCTCTGATAGCTGCCGGTGATGACAACCTCTTCAATTGCGTCACTTGTGAGCGTTTGCTGGGCTTGTGCCCCCGAGTTGCTTACCATGGCGGTAAGGAATGCGATGATGCCTGAAAGTTTTTTCTTCTCTAAATTCACTGGTTCTTCCTCGCCTGACGATCTGCTGTCGTTAGCAGTTATGGTCAATATCCGGCTATCGATAAATACCGGCGTTAATCCGGTTCCGGCGAGAACTTGAGCGATGGCTTCGGTGACAGAGTAATAGCCTGTTACCTGGTTTGTTTGTAGCCCATTTACAAGTTCTGCCGGAAATAAAACCTGAAGCTGTGCTTGTTGTGCAAATAGCTTCAAGCTTTGATTTGCCGGTAGTTGTTTAATGTCAAACTGATGACGCTGTTGCTGATGTTGTTCGGCCACTGAACCCTTAACAGGCGAAGCGGCGCCACTCTCAGCGGCTGCGGCCAGCAGAATAACGGCGAGACATTTTCGGCTTAGTTGGCGCGCTGCGCTAACCGATAGGTCTCGTGTAAAAGGACAGGCGAGAAGAGAAAATCTACCAGTGTGATTCTGATAAAAATGATTTTTTTTGCTATTTTTAATGTATCTACTGATTGGCACGATGATCGTCATTTTTCTTTAACACAACAACGTTATCATCCCTGGTTTGCACGTTAATATTAAAGCTCAGTTGTAACACTTCCAGCATGGAATCCGTTTCTCCTGCTTTAAAGTAGCCTCCAACTTTTAGTGATTTAAGGTCTTCATCGGCAATAATAATTTTTCTCTCTGTGTAGCGAGACACTTCGTCGATAGCTTGTATTAATGGCGTGTTCTCGAACGAGATCATGCCGTTAGTCCACGATAGCTTTCGCTCGACTTCTTTAGGGTTAAATTTTTCGGCTATGTTAGTCTCGGCGGTCGACGCAATGGATAATTGCTCACCGGCGGAAACCATTAGCAGTACCTTATCGGCGCTTACGTCAGCTTTTTTAGGCTGTGCGTTTTTTCTGTTATCGACGCTGACCTGACCCTCGGTAACGACTAGGTCGGCCGCATGGTCGGATTTTCGAATATTAAAGGCTGTTCCGACAGCGGTAACGACTTTGTCGCCCACCTCGACAGAAAAAGGCCTTTGTTTATCTTTTGCAACCTTGAAGTGAGCTTCACCTTTGTGGAGGGTTACATGTCGCTGTTGCGCCGTATAATTAACGTCAATGTTAGTGTTTGTGTTTAGTGATATGACAGAGCCATCGCTAAGGGTTACGTCACGTATTTCACCAATAACGGTGTGATAGCTCACCGTCATGGGAGGATTTTGACCGGGTGATGTAAGCCAAAAAAGGCTCCCGACAAATACACAGCAAACAACGATGCAGGCGGCAATCGCCCCTCGTGGCCACCCGATAGCTTGATTGCTTGCCTCTGTATTATGCTCGCTGATGCTAACTTCAGTAATGCTGGGCAATTGGTCGGCAAGCCCCCATACCTCTGCCAGCTCTATAAACTCGCGCTCGTTTGTTTTACTTTGCGCCAGCCAGATTTGCAGGGCTTTTTTATCGGCCTTACTAAGGTCACCTTTATCCAGTTTGATAATCCATGCCGCCGCTTCTTGCTGGACTGAGGTTTTGCTTTTAAACGGTTTAATTATGCTCATGCGATTGATTTAACGGACGTTGTTATTAATGATTTTAAGGGGAGGGCGGTTGTGCGTCTTTAGTGGTTGATCGAAGTGGCCCAGTTGCTTAAGCGCTTCTTTGCATTCAATCATGCCCTTGGCGAGATGTTTATCAACGGTGCTGACCGAGATGCTCAATTTTTGTGCTATGTCGGCGTTGGCTAACCCTTCGATTTTTTTCATAATAAATACGCGGCGGCACTGGGATGGAAGCTGGTTAATGGCCTCGCAAAAGTGTGTAAATCGCTGTTGTTGTTCGATCTGGTCATCGAGGTTAATGGTTGTGGGAACATTCTGATCGTCGATCATTGCCTCAAATTGGTCGCTTAGGCGGGTGCCTGACCGGTTTTTTTCGTTTAACGCCAGGTTGCGCGCCACTTTACATAAGAAGGCTCTTGGGGCCCGTACATCGCCCAGACCGCCACGCTCAGCAATTTTTACGTACACTTCCTGAACCAAATCATCCACATCGTGACTGTTTTTAAAAAACGACGACGCGTACTGACGAATAGCTTGAACATGGTTAAGAAAGGTAGTGCCTGTCGGCTCTTGCTTGGATTGGCGAGCCTGGAGCACAGGTTCGTTTCTTTCCAAATACGACATATCTAAGGAAGCCCCCAAATGGCTGCCAGCCTCTACATAGAAACCGGTAAATAACACCTAGCAGGCTGTTGAATAACCCCTTACGTACTCAGGCTTTCAGGCTGGTTCGTAATCTAGGCGCCATTTTGA
>NZ_CAXBFW010000001.1:0-461666 GCF_963975215.1 uncultured Gilvimarinus sp. | reverse complement strand
ATACCGTCGCGGCTACAAGTTCTCGACCTACGCCACCTGGTGGATTCGTCAGGCCATTACCCGCTCGATTGCGGATCAGGCCCGCACCATCCGTATCCCGGTGCACATGATCGAGACCATCAACAAGCTCAACCGCGTATCGCGCCAAATGCTTCAAGAGATGGGTCGCGAGCCCACCCCAGAGGAGCTGGGCGAGCGCATGGAAATGCCAGAAGATAAAGTTCGCAAGGTGCTTAAAATCGCCAAAGAACCTATCTCCATGGAGACGCCAATCGGCGACGACGAAGACTCGCATCTGGGCGACTTTATTGAAGACAGCACCATCGTCTCACCGGTAGAATCCGCCACCAGCGTCGGCCTAACCGAATCGACCCGCGAAGTACTCTCGGGCCTTACCGCCCGTGAAGCAAAAGTACTGCGCATGCGCTTTGGTATCGACATGAACACCGACCACACCCTCGAGGAAGTGGGCAAACAGTTCGACGTTACCCGTGAGCGTATTCGCCAGATCGAAGCCAAGGCACTGCGCAAACTGCGCCACCCCTCGCGCTCCGATCACCTGCGCAGCTTTTTAGACGAGTAAGGGATTTACAGGAGTGTTGGGGCGGCTATAATGCCGCTCCGGGACGGTGAACGGTTTATTATTCACTACGAAAAAAGAACATTACTACTGAACGCAGTAGATTTTGGCCTCTGACAAGGCGCTTGGGAGCCACCCGCAAAGAGCATATATTAATATGTGACTGAGGATGGCGGCCGTTTAAAGCTCCAGGCAAAAACGGCACTTCCGCCATCCATGGCGGTCAAGCACTCAACGCAGCTCAGGGGGCAAAAAATCAAGTTTAAACGCAGGATTTTGGGTTCAGAGGTAGGAGCCGCACAGAAACTTGAAGGAGTGTACACCCAAGTACATGACTGAAAGTTTCGAGCACGCGACGCCCCTCTGGGCACAAAAGACAAGTTTAAGGGCCTTTAGCTCAGTTGGTTAGAGCATCCGACTCATAATCGGCAGGTCCCCAGTTCAAGTCTGGGAAGGCCCACCATATAGGAAGCCGCTATCTTTTCGGATAGCGGCTTTTTTATTGACCTTTAGCTCAGTTGGTTAGAGCATCCGACTCACCTTCTCATATAAGTCGGGGCAGGCCCCCAGTTCACAAATTTGACAGGATCAAATTTGGGCGCGGGAGCTTAGCGACGGCGGGCAAAGCCCGAGGCACAGGACGTGCCGAGTCCACTCTGGGAAGGTCGATACTTGCTCCTGCAGAATCATCATCCGCCACATCCATGTGGCTCGCCCACCACACAAAAAGCCGCTATCTTCTCGGATAGCGGCTTTTTTTCAAAGAGCGAATCAAGCCGCCTAACTCACCAACCTAAATCGCTGTTCAAGATCTTAACTAACTTATCTGCCAAGCGTTTTTGCGTGACAACATTGGGGTGATAATCACAGCCGTAACCATCGTCAGGTTCAATTTTACCCAAATCGACAACCTCAACCTGGCCAGAGGCAATAGCCTCAAGGTCGGCTTGCTGCGCCGCGCGGGCGTCGCCCGAGAGCATTGGGCTTACCATTAAATAAATGGGTCGCTCGGGGTAGTCGATTTGTACTTGCGACACGAATTCGCCCATCGCCGCGCGGTAGCCCGGCGCACTGCCCTGCCAAAAATCGTTAGTGCCGATGGCAATAATAATGGCATCGGGGCGATAGCGAGAAACATCCCACTCACTGTCAAAGTCGTCACCCAGAGTTAGCAGGCGGCGCTCGGCAATGCTTGGGGCTTGGGGTGTGTCTTCGCCGTATGAGCGCCATACACCAATACCCGACCAGGCAATGGTATGGATATCGGCGTTAAGCTGCCGGGCCGCAACGCCAGCATAAGCCAAAACCGGCGAACTAGTTGCCTGCGAGTAACTGCAACTTTTATTTGTACCTTCGACACCATAGCCGGCGGTAATGGAATCACCAATAACCAATAAACGGCGCGAAGAAGGTGCGGGCGGGTTGAGCAGCTTGCCGTCTGTGACAGGATCAGACGCTAAGGCGGTGACGCCTGAAAACGACTCGGCTAAACGGGTCAGGCGCACGTGGTGAGGTTTGTCGTCGAGGCGGGAGGCCAAAACGTAATCATCCTCGCCGGCTTTTACCCAAAGCTCAGATTGCTCGCCGTCAACCTCAACCAGAAAGCGTATATCGGCCGTACTGGCAAGCCGGATGGCAGCACTTGAGCCTTTGAACCGAAACGCCATTGAGGTGCCCGGCCAGGTAAACGCCGCGCGCCCATCCGTGCGCTGATCGAAGCGGCCCACCAACGTAACAGACTCCCCCGAAAAGCCTTGCTCTGTTTGCAATGTCGCCGCAGGGGTTAGCTTGCCGGACGCGGGAGTACACGCAACCACCGAGCAAAGTGCCAGCGTGGCGATTATTGTTTTTAACATGAATACAGCCCTTAAAAGTGAGTTGTGGTAGTCATACTATAGCGTGTTGCACAAAAACACCTGCAAACAGGCAGCACTGAGGTGCAAAAACAAAAAAGTGGGAGCCGGTTTCCCGACTCCCACAAGGCTATGTACATGCTACACAAGTTTTTGGGTCGGAGAGCTTACAAACGCGCGCGGATACCCAAAGCCACACGACGCTCTTGCACATTCAAAGAGCGGAACTGATCTTCAAACTGCGCATAGTTGCGATAATCGGTCTCGGTTAAGTTGGTGCCTTGTAGGTAAACCGCGACGTTATCGTTAATGTCATAGTTAATAGAGGCGTCCAAATACCCGGCGGGCTCTGACCAGTTACCCAAACTGATCGGCGCCTCGTTGGTATTCAACCCCACCTGCCCCTGGAAGATATCGCTGCGCCAGTTGTAGGCAACCCGAGTGCTTAGCTTATCGCCTTGATACCACAACACGAGGTTAGCCTGATGCTCTGAGTTGGAATTAAGCGGAAAGCTGTTGCCCTCCAGATCGACACTACCCGAGTCGTTATCAGAGTAGGTGTAGTTCGCCTCGATACCCGTGTTAACCAAAATACCGGGCAAGAAGGTCAGCGCCTGCTTATAACCCAACTCAAACCCTTTCAGATCGGAGGCCGGAACATTTTTGGTGGTCCAGATGTTGGCCGAGCGGCGAACGACACCGTCTGAGTCCGGGTACTGACGCTGCTCTTGCAGGGTTTGTGCGGCGCTCTCGACTTCGATCAGGAACACGCCGGCGCCCAGGATACCGCCTTCGCCAAAGTACCACTCAGTCGAGATGTTGTAGTTGTTGGCACGCCACGGATCGATATACGGGTTACCCTGATCGTTACCACCGCCTGGGCTGGTGACAACTTTGTAAGCTTCGCCGTTCTCGTCGACCTGATTGCCATCCGGGGTATACACGCGATACTCCTGATACCAGAGCGACTCACCTTCCCCCACATTCACTAAGTCGTTGCGCGACATAGTTTCGGCATAACCGAAGCGGACGATTACGTCTTCGCGTGGGTAAAAGTTGATATTGGCCGAGGGCAGTACATCGGTAAATGAAGTCTCGGTAGTTTCGGTGCCAAGCACTTTGTACATCACCTGCCAACCTTGCGGCTGACCATAGGTGGCCGGATAGCCGCCACCGTAATAGGTGCCCTCTTCCGGAACCGCGCCCTGATCGTAAACACTGTTGACGACCTCGCGGCTGGTTTCGACCACACGCACACCAACATTACCGTCGAAGGGAACGCCGAAAATGCCATCCATATTTTCAAAATTAAATTGAGCGTAACCTGAGGTTTCTTCTTCCACCACCGAGTAAGCACGCGATGGGTCGGCAAACTTTTGCGCCCCCGGATAAACAAAGTTCATAAACCCGTTCAAATCATCCAGACTCTCGGGGTCCAATGCGGCAACACCGTCGCCCCAACCACCAAACGGGCCAAAGTCATTGTAGGAGATAAGCTGTTCGCGCAGTTCATCGTAGGGCGCAATACCCAAATCGGCATTACCCTTAAAGTCGTTCCAGTCCGGGTACTGCTGCCAAACAAAATCGCCGGGCAGCGGCTCGTACCACAACTCTTCTGGCACGTTAGAGTCTGCCCAAGTGGAGTAGTAGCCGGTTGGCGTCATATAAATAAAGCGGGTGTGGTCGACATCGCGGCGACCATAACGAACCCCAAAGTCCACCGAGGTAAAGCCGGCAAAATCAAACTCGTACGAGCCATCGGCGCGCAAAGCATCAAGCGTCGCTTCATCGTCGGTACCATCGGCGAACGCCTGAAATAAGTTGAGACGATCGGTACTCGACAGGTCATCCTCAAACTGGAAGGTAGGGTAATCTTCCCGGTAATCAACGGTTACCCAGAAAGGGTCAACCGGGTCATCCTGGCCATCACCGTCTTCATCGACCCAGTACCACTCGGGCGTGCCCTGCTGGAAGGTCGCGTTAGCGTAGTTCTTTTCAGCCTCAGCGTGAATATAACGAACCGAGCCCGTGAAGGGGCCACCGTTATCGTAGCTAAACTCCAGATTAGCGTTGATCGCATCGGTATGATTTTGTTTGCTTTGCGTTGTCGCCTGAAAATCGGGGGCTTCAACCACCGCCACCTGTACCGAGTTAATCACACGTTCAGGGGTCTCGCCTTCGGCGGGCACAACCGCTTCGATCTGGCTTTGCGTACCTGGGCGTAAGACATCGTAATTGTCACTGTTACTGCCATTAAACTGCGTGCGCACACCACGATCATACTGATCCATTTTGGTGTAAAACACATCGGCCGTCAGCTGCATGGCATCGTTAATATCAAACTGCAGTGAACCGGCAAAACCTTCGCGCTCGCGCTCCATCACAAATGCGCTAACACCATAACCACCGGGCACTAAGTAGCGATCGTTTAAATCACCATTGCCATTCAAATCCAACGGATCACCGCCGGCATTAACAAAGCCCAGGCGGGCATCTTCCCAAATCTGGTAATTGGCCGCATTAGAGTTGGACTTAAAAGCACCCAACGTAAAACCAAACCGGTCGCCGTTATATCCCACAAACGCATTGGTGTTGTAGTTGTCTTCCTCGGTAATCGAGCCCTGCGATACCTCTGCGCTGCCAACCGCGGTCCAGCCCTGCTCAAGGTTGCGCGGGCGACGGGTTTTTAAATCGATAACACCCGAGATACCGCCGGCAGACAAGCCCGCACTTTGCGATTTATAAACATCCACACCAGAGATCATGGAGGCGGGAATATCACCGTAATTAGCGCCTACGTCGGTAATCGACCAGGGGCTTAAAAACTGCTCGCCATTTAGGGTGGTGAGCACCTGCGGCATACCGCGCACATTCAGGCTTGTGCCTTCACCGGCCGTGCGCTGAATTTGCACCCCGGTTACACGCTGCAATGAATCCGCAATGGTTACGTCGGGCAGCTTACCGATGTCTTCGGCAACGATGGAATCGACAATCACTTTGGAGTCGCGTTTTACGTCAACCGCCGCCTCTTGAGAGCTGCGAATACCGCGTACAACAACCTCTTCAAGTAGCAGTTGCTCATCGGACGTTTGTTGGGCCTGAACCACACTGGCAGTTGCCGTCAGGGACAGTGCCGTAATCCAGGTGGACAGAACTCGCTGATTAGGGAGTGTTTTTCTCATGACTTGCCTCTTTTATATTTTATTGGCCTTTGCTCACTAGGCTGGCTGAGGAGCAACCAAAGCCAGGTGGGCAAACGGGCATACCAGACTGTTATCTTTTTATACGATAATTGCCTTTATCGTCGCGGTATTCTCCACAAAAATGTAACCGATTACAACAAAATATTACAAAGATTTACCGCCAAGCCATTCACAATTAAGGCCTTAACCATGCCGAACGCCCCTTTTACGCTCTAACACCAGCCCATAAAAAAGCCAAATAATCTATAAATTTCAATGGGATACAAAGATATTGCCCGATATTGAGGTGCCCGAGCGACATCTTATTGATGCGTACAACTGAACAACAGGGGGTTCCCTAAAGGCGGCGAGGGCGCGGGCAAACTCAGATAAAAGAAAGTCGGGGCGGGCAATTATGTAACCGGCGTTCACGGCGCAAGCCAAGATGGCATTCTTTATGTCTAGTGGCTATACGGGTGCCTGAACGCTGTTATCGGCAAGCTTCTGCAGCACTTGGGCCTGCGCGACGTTGCTCAGCACAGGCAATAATACAAGCAGCCACAGTAACCTTTTAAAACACGGCAAATGCATCTCCGGGTACTATTACGTTATACAGAAAATACACCACTTAACGTTTATCGCTAACGGGGATTTCAGTGTCCTCAGCTTGCGTTGTACCGGCATCATCCTGCAGCACCCTGCGCAATTCGTCGAGATTTTTGCGAATCGCGCGGCCATAACTTTTATCGTCGCCCCACAGTTTGGCCAGCTTGCGCAGCGATTTTTCGTCGTGCTCTTCAAACAACTGCCCCGCCCGCTCGGCGGCCTGTTCGGTTTGTCCTAGTACTTTTAATGCATCAACCCCCAGCTCCAGCGCCGAGTGAAATGTCTCCCGCCGCAAACCGGCCACATCTGCCGCAATAAGCTGGTAAGCATGGCGGCGGTCGATCGCCCGCACCAATATTTTTAATCGGGGAAAGTGCTTTTGCGCGGTGGTTACGATGCGCATGGCCCGGTCGGGCTCATCCACGGCGACAATCAAGACCGCGGCTTCGTCGCCACCCGCGGCACGCAGTAAGTCAGATCGGGAGGCATCGCCGTAGTAAACCTTATTGCCAAAGCGGCGCACCAACTCGACCTGGCCGGGGCTATGATCGAGAATCGTCAACCGATACCCCTGTGCGCTCAGTAAGCGCCCTACTATTTGGCCAAAGCGGCCGTAACCGGCGATGATAACGTGATCGGTGGGGGCGATATCGGTATCCGCGGCAGGCTCTGGCTTGTTTTGCCCGGCACGGCTAAAAAACCATTCGTAAGCGGCCAGTAACAGAGGCGAGATAAGCATGGATAAAGCCACAATAACGGTTACCGTCTGGCCAACCTCTGGGGTAAAAACATTCATACCGCCGGCGGCCGAGACAATGACAAAGGCAAACTCACCGCCCTGAGCCAGAGCCAGCGAAAACAATAAGCCGCGTTTGACCCCCATTTTGAAAATCAATGCCAGCAGCATTAGCACGGCCGCTTTTAGAGCGATAAGGCCGATAACCGCCAGCGCAATCAGCAGTGGTTTATCGAGCAAGACATCAAAATTGACGCTGGCGCCAACGGTAATAAAAAACAACCCCAACAACAGCCCTTTAAACGGCTCGATATCCACTTCAATTTCATGGCGATACTCACAATCGGCTAACACCACACCCGCCACAAATGCGCCCAACGCCGGCGACAGCCCCACCCCTTGCATCAACACCGTAATAGCCACCACGATAAATAACGCAAAGGCGGTAAAAATCTCGCGGCTATCGGTTTGCGCCAGCCAGCGAAACACCGGTGCGGCTAAAAAACGCCCGGCTAATATAACAGCGGCAATGGTGGCGACACTGACCATAACCCGCAGCGGCGCCGATAAGCGGGCAATAAAATTCGCGTCCGGGGTCATCGCTTCGGGGCTGCCACTGGCACTGCTCAACAGCGGCAAAAGCGCCAGGATTGGGATAATGGCCACATCCTGAAACAGCAAGACTGAAAAACTATTGGAGCCGGCCGGCGTTTTTAACAGGCCCCGCTCGGTCATCGACTGCAACACAATGGCCGTGGATGACAGCGCGAGCGCCAAACCAATCGCCAGCGCGCTCTTCCAGCTAAGGTCACTGACCACAACGGTAATGACCGTCAGCAATGCCGCCGTCAGGGTAACCTGCAGGCCACCCAAGCCCAAAATGGGCCGGCGCAGCGCCCACAAGCGCGCAGGCTGTAGCTCAAGGCCGATTAAAAACAGCATCATAACCACACCGAACTCGGCCACATGCATCACGTCGGTCTGATCGCCCACCAAGCTAAGCGCATAGGGGCCGATGAGCACACCGGCAATCAAATACCCCAGCACCGAGCCCAGCCCTAACCGCTTAGCCAAAGGCACGGCAATAATAGCCGCACATAAATAAATCAGCGCATTGTGTAACATAAAGCTCTCTCTTGTGGTCGCTGTTATCGTCGCCCCTGTAACGTCGCCCCTTCTTGCGGCAGGGGCGTCGTCTTGTGGGCCAGCTGCTATGCTATATAGCAGGCTGTTAACACTATTTTAATCAAGGCCATTAATAGTAGCGCTCATCACCCTATTTATATAGCGGTCATCAGGAGGCAAAGCGACATGATCACCATCCAGTCCGTTCAAGTCACCCCGGTTGCGGCACCACCTACTGGCTTTGGTGGCGACGCCCGCAATATCGCCCAGGGTGGCCCGACGTATGCCAATGTTTATTTACAAATTACCACCAGCGACAGCCGTTTAAGCGGCAGCAGCATTATCTTTACCAATGGTTATGGCTTAAAAGAAATGTGTCAGCTCACCGAGCAGTTTGCCACGCGTTTTTTGCTTGCCAGCGACTCCCCTATCAGAGTCGACACCTTACACGAGGGCACTAATTTCGGCCGTTTGTGCCAAAGGATGCTGCAAGATTCTGACTACTGCTGGCTCGGAGCCGTCGGTATGTCACGCATGGCCATAGGCGCCATTATTAACGGCTTGTGGGATCTGCTGGCAAAGCATCAACAAAAGCCCGCGTGGCATGTACTGGCCCAGATGCAACCCGAACAACTGATTGCCTGTGTCGACTTTGAGCATATTAGCGATGCTTTAACCCCTGCCGATGCCCTGACACTGCTGCAAAACGCGCAACACGGCTTGGCCCAGCGGATTGAACGGGTATACCAGCGCGGCTTACTCGCCTATAACACCGCCGGCTGGAGCGGCATCAGTATCGAACAGCTGCAAGCTCAAACCCGCCTAATGATCGACCGGCGCTGGCCACAAATAAAAATAAAGGTAGGGGCTAGCTTTGCCCAACGCCGCCTGCAATTAACCGAGCAAAATCAAACACCAAACCGCGGCCAGCTTGACCAGCTTGCAAAAGAGGCGGCCGATGACGATGTGATCCGCTTGCGCGCCGTATTTGAAACCATCGAGCACTATGATCGCCGTCATCAGCCGTTGCAAATTGCTGTGGACAGCAATCAGGTATTTGATGTGCGCTCGGCCGTGGTTTTTATTGGCCACCTCGGCAAAGAGCTATACAAGCTTAACCCCGACTATAAAATAGTTTGGTTTGAAGAGCCCACAACACCACACAGCGCCATGGCCCACTTGGCGATACAACACTCGCTACAACTGGCTTTTACCGATTACGAGCCACCGCTGGAGGTGCCTTTATCTACCGGAGAACAAGGCGCATCACCGGTGGTATTTAAAGATTTACTGTTTGCCAACCTCGGGCGCTTTGAGCACGAATTAACCTGTTCCATCGAGGTCATTCAGATGGATTACTCGCGCGTTGCCGGCATCGCCGATAACCTGGCGATTTTACTATTGGCGCAACATGCTCGGCAGCAGGGCCGCGATGTTCGCATTTGCCCGCACACCGGGGGCATTGGCTTATGCGAGGGCATGCGGAATGTCCAGGCGCTGCAGCACGCGCTATTCGGTCACACCAACATTAAGGGTACACCGGATATTTTAGAGTTTGTGGAAGAACCAGAGCGCAGCGTCCATGAGGGCGTTTTTAGTAACCCGGCCATCGTGGTTGACGGACACTACCAAATGAACTCCACCCCAGGGGTCGGTGTCGACTACAGCGACGCAGGCTTAGCACGCTACCGGCTACCCGATGGCTCGGCCTGGACCGAAAACGACAAGTTTCACGCTCTGGCCAAGCGCTTTGTGGGCGAGCACTAACACCGCAAAGCGCATCGCTGTTTACCGATACCAGCCTGCCCCGCAAGGGGCTTATCGCCCCTCGCCACCATCCGCTTCCTCCGCAGGATCATCGTCTGACGATGGTTGCTGCGCGCCTCGCTTGGCAGTGGGTGAACGATCGTGCTTTTTACCCGACCCAGAATCAGCCGCGTCGCCTGACGGTTCATCGTTATCGGCATTGGCTTGCAGAGCATCATCGGCATCGGTTATACGCTCGACCATTAACCGCGCAGGTGGCGCACTGCCGTCTTTGTCCTCGCCAAAATACAAGGTCTGATGCGGGAAAGGTATTTCAATATTATGCTCGTCAAAGGCGTATTTCATCCGGCGGTTAAACTCGCGCCCCACCTTCCACTGTTGAATAGGCAGCGTTTTAATACGCGCTTTGATGACAATCGCGCTGTCGGCAAACGCATCAACCCCAAGCACCTCAAGGGGCTCAAGAATTAACTCTTTAAAGTCGTCGTCTTTTTCCAGCTCTGCACTAATGCTTTTTAGTACATCAATGACTTCATCGGGGCTCTCGCGATAGGCGATACCCACGTTAAACATATAGTAGCTAAAGTGTTTGGTGTAGTTCTCTACCACCGTGATCTCACTAAAGGGCACTGTATACACCCGGCCGTCTAAGTCACGCAGCTGTACTTTACGCAGGGTAATCTTCTCGACCAAGCCGGTTTTTCCGCCCACGGCGGCGACATCACCCACCTGTATTAAATCCTCGACAATAATAATAAAGCCGTTTAACACGTCTTTAATCAGTGCCTGAGCGCCAAACCCAATCGCCACACCCACAACACCGGCACCCGCCAGCAGCGGAGTTACATCGATCCCGAGCTCCGCAATAACGGTGATGCCAAAAATGACCAATACCACACCATAAAGAACATTGCGTGCAATTGGCACCAAGGTGTTAATGCGTGAACTGCCACGTTTTTCCAGGCGGTAAAAATAATGCTCTAGAGCGGCAGAGATTACCTCAAACAAGATGACCGCAAAAATGAGGGCAATTAAAAAGCTGAATAAACTCTCGAACCAGGAAGCCACCGTCTGGCTAATGGTGAGTTTGGTAGAACCGTCTCCACCAACCGCCATTACCGCTAGGCCAGCGAAGATAAATATAAATAAAAACGCAAGGATGTTGATTAGTCGGTGATAAAAACTTAAGCGCTTATGGTTAAACCGAAATCGCTTACGCGCGGCGTGGAGCTTTCTGAATAGTTTTTTAACCGCCCAAAGAACAAAAAAGAATACGACAATAGCCACCAGCACAATCAGCCCAATAGCCACCCAGCGATCTGATGCGCTCGACTCAAAGCCGAGACGGTCTAACAAGCCCTCAACACCACTTTCCCAACTCTGGGTTACCTCGTCGACATTGATAACATGATCGACGTCAACGGCCTGCGAGCGCGACCCTTCGCTGCCGGCATCGCACTCTTGCCCCTCACAAGCTGCGGACGATGAGTTTTCACTGCCCTGCTGTGATGACGATGAGTCACTGCCAATATCAAGGCCTAGACCGGGCATTGCCGATATCGGCGAAGCAACAATGAACATCATCAATAGGGCAAACACCGGGCGCCATAGGGTGCGACAAGCAAAGGTCATAACAAATCTCACTGTGGTTTAAATCAAACGCTGATAAGCTTCACGCTAACTGTATAGGTATTCGGGGGCCGAGAGTTTTGGGGGTAAGCATAAAAAAGCGGTGGCGCACTTAACGTACGCCACCGCTTTTGGTATCGCGTGATACTGCCTAAGCAATATCGGCAATGGCTAGCTTAACAGTTTTCGCCCGACACTTCTTCACAGGCATCTTCCACGCCATCACTGACTTTATCGCCGGCATCTTCCATTGCATCTTTGGTATCTTCTGCAGCGTTGTCCAGACTTTCGCCCAGTTGCTCAGCACCACCATCATTGGTGTCGCACGCCATCAGTGGGGCCGTAATCATCATAAGTAACAGTAAACGTTTAATCGCGTTCATTTTTTGCTCCTTGGTATTGGCTGTTTTCTTAGTCGCACCTGTCGTATGGCTTGCTTGCGTAACTTCAAACCCTACTCGAACGTTGCGTACTTTAACCTATGCGTGAACCATGCCAACTTAGTAAATGGCCACAATAGGCGTGTTGCAAAGGCTCGGCAGGATACATCTTTAGATTTTCTTGCAACTTTTACACGCCAGATCCAGCAACTTACAAATATACGTTAATTATTCCGGCGTCATATTGTTTTTAGCATAAACACTGCCAATAGCCAGTAATTTCTTGGCGAGCTAGCCCAGCACTCGCTCTAAATCGGCCAAAGACAGCGGTTTTAACAAACCGGACTCGATGCCACTCTGCTTGGCACGAGCCTCATCGAGTGGGTCGCCACTGGCAAGCACCAGCCGGGCATTGGGCTGCAACATACGGCAGCGTTGCGCCAACTGGTAGCCGTCCACATCCGGTAAATTAGCGTCCAGCAAAATTATCTTAGGCGTCTCTTCCAGTAACAACGACAAGGCCTCAGCGCCATCCTTTGCCCCCACTACCCGCCACTGCAGCAGCTCGAGCAAACCGCGGGTCGCCAGCAAGGCATCCGGGTTATCTTCAACCAGCATAATAACCGGCCGCTCAGCGCCGCTATCACCTGCGCCTGAGGGCGCAGTGCTTAGCGCGGCGGTAACCTCTAAGTGGCGCAATAGCAGCGTATACAATTGAGCCTGATCCACCGGCTTGCTTAGATACGCATTAAAGCCCGAGGCCAAACAGGCATCCATATCGCCCTTCATATGGGCGGCGGTAAGAGCCACCAGCGGTGTGGTATGGTCCTGTTGCCGCAGGGTCTGGGCCGCTTCGTGCCCCCCCATAACCGGCATATGAATATCCATAAGCACCAAATCATAGGGTTCGCCCTTTTGCTGTTGCTCTTGGATACGCTCTATCGCCTCTGCCCCGTTTTGCGCGTAGCTAACCTCGGCACCGGTTATTTTGACAAAGTGACCAATCAGCAACCGAATATCCCGCAGGTCGTCAACCACCAGCACTCGACCCGCCAATTGGGGGATCTCGCTTAACGGTTCGCGCTCCACGTCAACTTCCAACGAAAAGGTTTCGCGCACCTCTAACGGCACTGCGCCGACATTAATATAAAAGCTGAAAGTGCTGCCCTCGCCCGGAGTGCTGCTCACCTCAATCGCGCCGCCCAGGCGCTCAACCAGTTGCCGGCTAATAGCCAGCCCCAGGCCGGTACCGGCTTGCGATTGCGCATAGGAATCTTTGGCCTGAACAAACGGCTGAAATATCTCGGCCTGAGACGCCAGGGTAATACCCACACCAGAGTCTACTACCCAAAAGTGCAGTTGCTCCGCGCCTGCCTCGCCACCCATTTCTACCCGCACAGTAATACTGCCGGCTTCGGTAAACTTAATGGCATTGCCAATTAAATTCAGCAGCACCTGACGCAGGCGAGTGGGGTCTGTAACGATTTGAGTCGGTAATGGCGAGGGCGTCTCCATCAACAGCTCTAAGTTTTTATCCACGGCCGCGCCGCGCATCAAAAAATAGATATCCGTTAAAAATGATGACAAATACACCTGCTGCGGCTCTAACTCTAGCTTGCCTGCCTCAATTTTGGATAGATCCAGAATATCGTTCAAAAGGCCCAGCAAGTGCTTACCATTGCGGTGCACGACACGTAAATGCCCGGAGGATTCAGCGTCTTTACTGTTGGTCAGTAATAACTCGGTAAAACCCAAAATCGCCGATAAAGGTGTGCGCAGCTCGTGGCTTAAGTGCGCAAGGAATTCGCTTTTCGAGCGATTCTCCGACTCGGCTTTTAAACGCTCAACCCGCTCACGCTCCATCTCGCGGCGCGCCAAGGCGTAGCGAATAGCACGGGCAAGCTGCTCGGAGGTAAGACTGGCCTTAACCAGATAATCCACCGCACCGGCTTGCAAGGCCTGCATATCCACCTCGCCCTGATGCATCCCGGTGAGTAGGATAATAGGCCCGCTAAACCCCAGCGACTGCGCCTCAGCCAGCAACTCGATACCGTCGCGGGCACCGAGTTTATAATCCATCAGGCACAAATCGTGTTGATTGCGGCTGAGCTGCTCGCGCCCAGCGTCGTAACTCGGGGCCCAATCCAGCTGATAAGGCCCGGTGGTTATCTCATCCAACAAATCCTGGGCGAGCAGAAAGTCATCTTCATCGTCATCGACGATTAATAGCTTTACATCTTGCATAAGCGATTAAGGTAACTCGACAAATTCGACCCAGTATTTACCCAAAGTTCGCATCAAATCGACCAGCGCCTCAAATGTCACAGGTTTAGATATATAGGATGCGGCACCTAAGTCGTAGCCTTTAATCATGTCCTCTTCGGCTTTCGAGGTGGTTAAAATCACCACCGGGATACGACGCAGTGCAGGGTCAGATTTAAGCTCGGCGAGCGCCTCACGCCCGTCCTTTTTGGGCATATTTAAATCGAGTAATATCAAGCCGGGCAACGGGTACGTGCTGCGATCGGCGTATTGCCCCTCGCCTTTAAGGTACTCAATCAGTTCAACGCCGTCCTCAGCAAAGTGCAGCTCATTGAGGACCCGACTCTCCACTAACGCTTCTTCTGCCAACAGCCTATCGTCGGCGTCATCATCCGCCATCAGAATAATCAAAGGCTTCTTTTCTACATTCATGGAAGGTTATTCCTCTATGGTTGCCAACTCAAATTGAGTTTTCGGCAAGGTAATAATAAATTGTGTACCTACACCCACTTCACTTTCGGCAATGATCGAACCGCCATGGCGCTCGACGATTTTTCGACACAGGGCTAAACCGATACCGGTACCGGCGTATTCATCGCGTCCGTGTAAGCGCTGGAACAGGTTGAACACCCGATCGTTGTACTGGGTATCAAAACCAATGCCGTTATCACTAAACACCAGGCGCAACCAATCACGCGGCTCGGCGCCCTCATCATCGAGGGCATCTTCGTCAGCAACATCTTCGCAGTGAATACGAACCACAGGGGCGACACCTTCGCGACGAAACTTAAGGCTGTTGCCGATCAGGTTCATAAACACCTGACTTATTTGCGATTGATCGGCGTCAATCTCGGGCAGCTCGCCAAACTCGACACTCGCCCCGGTATCCTCAATCGCGTATTCAAGGTCTTCTAGCACGCTATCCATCACCGAGTTTAAGGCGACAAGCTCAAACGGTTTTTGCTGGGTCGTCACCCGGGAAAAGCTAAGCAAATCGTCAATAAGGTGCGACATACGCTCCGATGCGGCGTGCATGCGGCGAATATAGTCGGCGCCACTATCACCCAGTTCGGTACTGTATTTTTTTAGCAGGCGATCACCAAAAGCGCGAATTTTACGCAACGGCTCCTGTAGGTCGTGCGAGGCGACAAAGGCGAACTCTTCCAGCTCGCGGTTACTGCGCTGCAGCTCATCCGAGTACTGCTGCAACACGAGGGTACGCTCTTCTACTTTGTCTTCCAACTCGCTGTTGGCTTTTTCGATCTGGGCGTACAAGGAGTTTAGCCTCCGGGAGCTGCGATACACCGCCACAAAAATAACCAGTGACAACACAAGCCCCAGGATATTAGTGGCAAACAAAGACTGTAAAATAAACTGTCGGTCTTGCCGCGCGACGTGACGATTTTTATACAACATCATCATTTCGTCGGCTTCCATGTCGTCCATCAGCTCACTGAGCTGTCGCATTAAGCTCACGCCGACATCCGAGCGCACTCGGTTCATCGCCTGCTGACGCTCACCGGCATGCACTAACGAGACCGTTTCTTGCATCTCATCGATTTTTTGATTCGTTAATTCAAATACGTTTTTAAAACGCGTCAACTGTACCGGGAGCTCGGTGGTGGCGCCGGACAAAGACGCCAACAATTGGTCGACCTGCGCCAAAGCCTTGTGGTACGGCTCGAGGTACTGGCCATCGTTAGTGAGCAAATAGCCTCGTTGGCCGCTCTCGGCGTTAACTAACTCGGTTTTTAATTCTTTAATAAGCGCCAACACCTCCAGGGTATTGGTAATGCTTTGGTTGTTTTCGTGCATCACCCCGATAGAGCGGTATGCAGTGCTCATACTAACGACAAAAAACACCACCAGTGCCAGCAGTACCAGTAACCAAGGCCGGCCTGGCATTCTGGTGTTTTTATCAAGCAGGCTAATCAATTGCGCTCTCCTTGACTGCCTGAGTCAGAACGCGGCTCAACTGACAGATGATCGCGTAGTTCTGTAAGTACGGTGTCGCAGCGGCGACACTCCTGCAGTATTCGTTCAAAGATGGCGCTGGCCTTTTCGACATCGCCGGTACGCTCAAGGGTTAATTTACCCAGCTCGGCATTGACCGAGATATTATTGAGTGGGTTTCGCACATCATGGAGCAAGCGCTGTGTGTCACTACTCATAAAGAACCTTAAAACTAGTAATTACTGCAAATTTTTAATCGCTCTAACAACCGTCAGACAATTAACACGACGTGTACTGATTACTGCTCCGAGTAACTGTTTAACCGGTTGTACAGGGTTTTTAGACTTACCCCCAACATCTCGGCGGCTTTTTTCTTATCGCCATCCAGGTGCTCCAGAGTCGACTCTATCAGCTCGCGCTCGACATCCTCTACCGTTTTACCCACGGTAATACCGGCACCTTTATTGTCTCCCACTTTAGAAAACGGCGACGACAAGTCATCTGGCAACACCAAAAGCTGTGTATCGGGGTCGGCCATAATAAATGCCCGGTGAATCGCATGGCGCAACTCGCGCACATTGCCCGGCCAATCGTAAGCCTGTAGCCGCGCCAAATCCTTGGCATCCAGTTTAATACTCGCTTTGTATTGGCGGTTAAACGCCTGTAAAAAATACTCGATCAGCAGAGGGATATCTTCCACTCGCTGACGCAGCGGTGGTATATGAATCGGAAACACCGCCAGCCGAAAATACAAATCTTCGCGCAAACAGCCTTGCTCAGCTATTTCAACCTCGGTTCGGTTAGTCGCGGATACCACCCGACAGTCAATATCAACCGCACTGGTCGCGCCCAGTCGCGTTACTTTATGGGTTTCCAGCACACGCAGTAAGTTGGGCTGCTGGTCGATAGGCATTTCGGTAATTTCGTCCAAAAACAACGTGCCCTCGTGAGCCAACTCAAACACACCGGCCTTGCGGTGCGTTGCCCCGGTAAAGGCGCCTTTCTCGTGGCCAAATAACTCACTGCTAATCAGGTCACGGGCAAACGCGCCACAGTTGGCAGGAACAAAACTGCCCTTGGGCTTACTCGCGGTATGAATCGCGGATGCCACCACCTCTTTACCCACACCGCTCTCGCCCATCAGCAATACGTTCGCCTTGGTTTGCGACACTCGCTCGATCATCTGATAGAGCTTTTGCATCGGTGCCGACTCGCCCACCAGATGGCCAAAGTACAGGGCTGTATCCGCCTCACCCACATCATCGTCATCTTCAAACAGCGACTGTAACTGCGCCAAATCGATTGGTTTGATTAGATACGAAATATTCGGCCCATATAGATCTTTAACAATGGATTTTACGGACGGGTGACCGGTTACCAGGGTAACGCGAGTTTGCTCGCGGTTTTTGATCGAATCCAGCACGTGCAGGCCACTTCCGTCGGGCATAATAAGGTCAAGAATGACATGGTCAAAGGATCTTCCGGCCGCTTTAGCTTGCGCATCGGCAACGGTGCTTGCCGCTACCACGGTATGCTGAAGTAATTCCAGCAACTCAGTGGTTGCCTCTAAAAACCCTAAATCATCATCAACCAATAAAATTTGCGCCACTGAGTCTTCCTCGGTTCCGTTAATACAACACTGTCTCGATATGGTTTCGGACGACAATGCTACACCGTTTTGCAAAATATGCGCAGTGGTTTCGCCCACTGGCCAGTAGTATTTTTTCTGTTCTATCTAAGGCGCCAGCAATACCCGCGCTTTAGCGTGGATGACCAGCCCTAACACTGATGGCACAAACCTTGCTTGACCACAATTACCAAATAGGGGCAGTAGCGTTACCGCCCACCACGTATGCAGTCTAAGAGAGGTAATGTTATGACTCACTCACCCAACGGCCCCGCCAGCCACAAAACACTAACCTATTTAGCCGGGCTAGGCAGTGCAGATTCTTTAGGCGCCGATCAACTATCGCGCCACAACTCTCATCAGCAAGGTCTGGCAACAACGCCCCGCAACCTACTAGATCGCCTACGGCTTGTCGGTCAAAACCTCTTCCGCGGCCAACCCCGCGCCTAGAGGCCACTGTCAGGAAGGGAGCGGTCGAACCATCAAATGCAGTAGCCCGCCCACCTTCCTCACTCCCTCAGTAGCCGCCACACTGACGCTATAAAGGCAACTAGTGGTATGGCTTCGCAGAGACCAATCAGAGGCATTCACGCAGAACGGCAATCCCTTTTGGGCATCGCCGCCAGCCAGATGAACGAGCTCGTTTGCCGAAACATCCGAGCTTCAACCGGCTTTGACGAACAAACCTTACCCAATCCAGTAAAAACACCCTCACTTTAATTCCCGCTATAAAAACAGGCTCCAGGGTGTTAAACCGCTGTAACGCAGCAATTTGCGTGGAACATTATGTGTCGGGGCAATACGTTCAACCAAAAAACCAGCGACCAATGCGCTGGCTACCGCTCCCCAAAACAACGCCCGGCGGTCAACCTCACCGTACTCCGTCACCAACATATCATTGAGGGCTTTCCTGCGAGCGCTCAGTTTCAGGCTTTTTTGCTGCACTTTTTTCGCTAAACTCATTACGCACCCCTTGAATAAACGTTTTTAGCTGTTGCCTAGACTCCGGTAAGGTCAGCCGTCTGCGGTAACGCTTTACGCTAAACCACATAGCAACCAGCAGTAGCACCTGCATGACAAACAGCACCAAAAAGCCAATAACGGGGATACCGCTGGCACTGTAGCCAACCCACGCCACCAAGGCCGAAAGACTCAGCCAGGTTAACAATATAGCGGGAAGCAGCAGCAACCAGCTGCCAACAAGTGCGGGAATGCTCTTAAGTGCCAAAGCTAATTCTAACCCCAGCAACTCTGAGTAACTTTTGAGATACCCCATCACACCATCGCCTATAGCAACGGCATTGTGAAACTCTTCGGCGAGGCGGCTGGTAACAACATCTTCTGAAGCTTGCTCTCCAGCAGTTTGCTCTACCCGCTCTTCAGAATCGATTGAGCGGGGCTTACTGGCCCCGCTCTCATCTTTTCTCTGCTCGGTCATTGTTGCCCGCGCTACCTAGATGACTTCATCAAGCGCGACACCAACCAACCGGCGGCAAAGGCGACACCCACGGTGACTAATGGACGTTCGCGTACGAAGTTTTCAGCTTGGTCGCCGTACTCGCGCGCACGAACCTTGCCCTCCTCCATTTTCAGGCGTGCCTCAGCCGCACCGGCAGAGCCGATCGAACCGACGGCATCGTAAACACTAGAGGTGGCTTGCTTAACTTGATCCATTGCTTCAGACATGGAAACTCCTTCTGCATTGGTTGAATTACTCGTTCTACTTGACTTACCGCTTTGCGTAGCCATGATAAATTCCTCTTAATCGTAATCTTCCAAATTGATGTGATGGTGTGGCGAGTCTCGTTAACTATTGTGCAGAGCCTCGCCGCTGTCAAACAAACGACAAACTATTGCTTTGCCAGCTCGCTACCAACCGTTATGGTCGGCGGCGACCAAAGATAAGCGACAGAATAAACAGCACCAAAAAGACCACAAACAATATCTGTGCGATGCCCGTCGCCGCGCCCGCGATACCACCAAAACCGAATACAGCGGCGACCAGTGCGATAATAAAAAATAAAATTGCGTAACCTAACATAGCTATTCTCCTTTGCTGTTTATGCCGCCATCTTCACGCTTGCGCTTTTGGCGGCTTACAGGTTTTATAACTCAAACGGCGTGCCAACTTTTTTAAAGCCGCGCCGCTACTAGGCTGCGGGGCAAAACACCGGGTTTAGCAGGGCAACAGCAGCCTCTTTTTACCCCTTAACTTGCAACATCTGCATCCGTAAACGCACGTTTTACACATATATTTCGCGCCGCACCGGCCAAAACCTTTCTTACGAGTCAGTGTTAGAGCTGACTGAACGTGGCGCCGGTGCCGCTTCTGTATCCGCCCCATACCCGCCATCGAGCACGCCAACCCATCGACCCATAAGATCTAAGTGGGTCGCCAGTATGCGCCCGCACACAAGCAACGGGATCGCTATCAACATCCCCACGGCACCCCACAGCCACCCCCAAACAAACATCCAAAGAACAACAAGCAACGGATTCATATTGAATCGCTGACCTAGTAGGGTGGGAGTAACAAACTGACACTCGATAAAGTTAAGAATTAAGAACGCCCCAGGCACCATAGCGACCGCCTCCCAGGACGAGTACTCCATAAACCCCACACCAGTGAGGATTACCGCCAGCAACATTGGCCCCACATAGGGCGCAAAATTGAGCAAGGTCGCCAGCGCCCCCCACAACAAGGCGTCTTCGACCCCCAACAATTTCATTACACCGGCGGTCGCCAGCCCTAAACCGACATTAATTAGTGAAATGACAAGCACGTAGCGAGAGATATCATCTTGTATTGCCTGAAAAACCACGACGGTCGACTTTTTAGCGCTAAAGGTGCTGCGAGCCTTTACTACATGGCGCATGAGCTCCTCGCCAAACACAAGAAAGAAATAGGTAATCACCACCACAGCACCAACCTGTATAGCAAACAGCGCTGTTGTCTCGGCCAATACCGACACCGCTGAATGCAAGGTCGAATCCATGGCCTTCTCTATGGAGTCACCCCCACCGCCCGACGAAGATCCGGACATCACGCTTTCTTTAATCGCCGTAAACGACTTCGACATTTCTCCCATCTCACTGGCGAGCTTGTCACTTAACGTCGGAATTACCTGCAACCAACGTGTCGCGGGTTCGACTAACAAACCGAACAGATAGCTAATCCCCCCGACTAAAGAGCCAATAACCATCAATGCCGCTGCAGGCTTAGGTATATAAAGCACACCCAATGCTCGAACCAACGGGCTTGAAAACAGCGCGATAAAGGCCGCAACACAAACTGGCACCAATAAAGTCTGAGAAAAATATAAGGTATATAGCACCGCCAGGATCGCTAATAGCTTTAGTGCCAGCAAAGCGCCTCGACTGATTAGGCGATCACTAACGGCTGCTACCGTAAGGTCGGATTTAGGGATTGTCGACATATTGTTGGCCTCTGGATGGTGACGCTTTGGTAATAACAGGCACATGCTCGCCCGATCTGGCTTACACGCAAAGTCGTCAATTACTGCGAAATCTATACCAGCCCGTTGATGAGTAAATAAACGATAAAAAAGGCCTTTTTCCGCAACAAAACTAATGTCATGGCCATTAGGGCTGTACATTTTTCACAGATTTGAAAATTAAGCCCTCGCACTCACCGCTCGGCGCGCGCGATTAATGCGCCATTTCTTCAAGCCTAAAAAGCTAAAACATCCAGACGACAAAGGTGGCCGCGCCGTTTTCTTACGAATTTCACCACATCCAAAACTCTTCTTATACGTCTGGCACGATTTACGCATAAAGGGAGGCAACAATGAATTTTTAATCGTTTTGTCTTGTCATTTTATTTGCGGAGTATTACACGATGAACACCCCGGAAAGACACTCACTGCAACACATGATCGCACCCGTTACGTCGGTGGCACTTGTCACCGCCTTCTCAGTCTCGACCGCGATCGGTGCGAGCGGTAAGGGTGCCTACGCTGATAAGCCCTCAGCCAAAGATTATTGGGCCGAGTTTAGCCAAGACAGCGGGCAGAGCTGGGAGAGCGAGCAAGATGCGTTTCGCGATGGCTGGATAGAAGGCCGGCTCGACACGGTTTTGGCGTTAAACAAACACCTCAATCCGTTCGAGCTGAGCGTAAACGTAACCGCATCTACCGCGACGCTTACCGGCGCCGTTGCGAATGAAATCGACAAAGAGCTGGCAACAAATGTTGCAATGGGCGTGGAGGGTATTGAAAAGGTAGACAACCAACTCAGTGTCGATAAATCCCTAGCGCTTGATGGAGACCAAGAAAAGGGCCGCAGCTTTGCAGAGTATCTATCTGATATCTCGACGACTGCCGCCATTAAGACCGAGCTTCTGGCTTCGTCAAATCTCAGCGGTCTTGGCATCGACGTTGACACCTACCGAAACGAGGTGACCTTGTCCGGCTCGGTCGATAGCGACGCACAGCTCAAGCTTGCTGAGGCCATTGTCACTAAACATCCGGATATCGACAAAGTACACAACAAACTAAGCGTTGCGCCGTAGCCAATTGACGCATTCAAAATTTAACCGTGATGCAACTCAGAGGTAACCATATGACAAATACAGCCTTTATTAAAGACTTGGATAACCGCCGCGCTCAGGCGCGCAAGCACATGATGAACGGTGCCGTTACCGAGGACTTTACTCAGGATAAAGATCAGATTATTGAGCTACTTAACGAGGCGCTCGCCACCGAGCTCATTTGCGTATTGCGCTACAAGGCGCATTACTACACCGCGCACGGCCGCGGTGCCAAAGTGGCATCGGCCGAGTTTTGGGAGCACGCCCAAGAGGAGCAACAACACGCCGACCAATTGGCCGAACGTATTGCCCAGCTCGGCGGCGTGCCCGAAATGAACCCGGATGAGCTAACCAAGCGCTCGCACAGCGATTACCACACAGGTGGCGACACGCTGGAAATGCTACAAGAAGATTTGGTGGCCGAGCGCATTGCCATTAGCAGCTATCGCGAGATGATTGGCTTTGTCGGCGATAAAGACCCCACTACTCGCCGCATTCTGGAGGACCTGTTAGCGCAAGAGGAAGAACACGCAGACGATTTGGTCGAGCTGATTGAACATATTGACGGTGAACGGTGAACGGGAAGTGTGCCCGCGCACCGCACTTTAATTGCAGTTACTGACGGGACTTTTTAATCAAATCGTAAGCCGCCTGTATCTCTTGCGAGCGCTCAGTGGCGGCTTTAACCGCATCCTCAGGCAAACCTTGTCCGGCGAGTTTATCCGGGTGGTACTGGCTCATTAATTTACGGTAAGCCTTTTTCACCTCGGCATCCGACGCGCTGGATTCAACTCCAAGTGCTTCATAAGCGCTGCTTAAGTCGCCACCCCGGGGCTGGGCGCCACCGCCGGACTGATACCCGCCCCCAGCCGAGAACGAGTGCTGCGCTTTAATCATGCGCAGCAATTGCTCAAAGGCGAAACCACTGATACCCAAGGCGGCGGCTACTTCGCGCAACACACGCTCTTCGCTGGCATCAAACTGGCCATCGGCCAAGGCCAGATTCACCAGATACGACAATAGCATTTGCACCAAATTGCGGTTGTTGCCGCAGCGGGTGCGAAACTGCGCGAAAGTCGCCTCAGGGTTAAAGTCAGGCTGAGAGCCCTCTTTGAATAAATTGATGGCTACCCGGCGCTGGTCGGGAGACAGGCCCATCTGAGTCATGAGCTGCTCGGTCTGAGCCACCTCGATCTCGCTCACGCGACCATCGGCCTTGGCGAGATACCCCAGCAGAGTAAAGGTTGTCTCAAAAAAGCACTGGCGTATGATCGCCTGCTGCTCCGGAGACGCCATACGGGCTTGATTGCGGTAGCCTTTATCGAACATATGGCCGATAAACACCCCCAGCATAGCCAGCAGAGGGCCCCCGACCACAAAACCTAATACACCGCCAATTATCTTACCAATCATGCTTTAATCTGCTCCAATACAAATTGTAAGCTGCAAGCTTACCATTAATAACGGCGTAAACGTGTGCAACAAATCTTTACAGACCGCGCCCCACTTGGCGCAACCACGGCCCGCTTGCACCCGAGCAACTCGATAACCCTAAGGCGATTCCGTATAATCGGCGCAAGCGCCCTTTAATAACATAGCGAAACTCTATGAAAGAACAAATAACAGCAACACTGGCGCAGCTACTCGAACCTCGCCTTAGTGACGCCGCCCTCGATTTTTGGCAAAAAGCCCAACGAGAAGTGGCGGCCGGCGCCGAGCGCTCGCGCTTTTCAGCACTTATCTCAATGGCCAGCCGCCACGCCAAGCGCGTGCCTCTGGCGCTCACTGAGGCTGAGCTAGCCGCCTGCGAGCATGCCGCACCCGGCTGGTCACCCAAACGCTGGAACTTGCTCGAGCTGTTCCGGGTCGCCCTGATATGCACCCGCGAAGACGTCACCGAGCCGAACTTTGCAGAGGATTTTGAGTCTTTATTCGTCTATGCCGACGAGGGAGAAACCTGCGCCCTGTATCGCTCGCTGGCACTGCTGCCAGAGGCGGGGCGGTTTGTCTGGCGCGCCGGCGAGGGCTGCCGCTCGAATATGCTCAGTGTATTCAGCGCTATTGCTCTGGATAACCCCTACCCGGTCAAACACTTTGATGATACCGGCTGGAACCAACTGGTAATTAAAGCGCTTTTTTTAGAGCTGCCACTGCACCGTATTATCGGCCTGGACGAGCGCCGCAGCGCGGAGCTCACCCGCATTGCGCTCGATCTGGCCGACGAGCGCCGCAGCGCCGGGCGCGCCATTGCCCACGATTTATGGTTGTGTCTGGACGCCAGCCACGCCGAGCGCAGCCGAGCGCTGGCCGAGCAACTGTGGCCCGAAGCCGACACTGTAACCCGTTCGGCCATTGTCCTCGGGTTGGCGCGAGCCGAGCAGCACACCGAAGTACAACGTCTGGCCGAAACCGAGTCAGATATCGACGTCGCACACGCTATTGATGCGGCGCTGGGCGGTAAATTTGATCAACAGCAATTTGCCCGTCTGGTCACCAATAACAGCGAGACAGAGCTATGAGATTTTTTGACCCACACATCCATATGGCCAGTCGCACCACCGATGACTACCAAAACATGGCCGCCGCCGGCATCCGCGCCATTATCGAACCCGCCTTCTGGATGGGGCAGCCGCGGACCAATGTGGGCAGCTTTATCGACTACTTTTCAAGCTTGGTAGGCTGGGAGCGTTTTCGCGCCTCACAGTTTGGCATAGCCCACTATTGCGCCATCGGTATTAACTCCAAAGAGGCCAATAACGAGGGCCTCGCGCGTGAAGCTCTGGAGCTTTTACCCAACTTTGCATTAAAGGAAGGCGTAGTCGCCATCGGTGAAATTGGTTACGACGAGATCACCCCAGCCGAAGAGTTTATCTATCAGGCGCAGCTTAAATTTGCCGTCGAGCACGACATGGTGGTGATGGTGCACTCGCCCCACCGCGATAAAAAGAACGGCATTATTCGCAGCATCGATGTAGCGCTTGAAATGGGCGTACCGCCACACAAGTTGGTGATCGACCACAACAACGAAGAAACAGTGCAAAGCGTATTAGACGCCGGTGCCTGGGCCGCCTTTACCATTTATCCCAACACCAAGATGGGCTCCGAGCGCATGGTTGAGATCGTGCGCCAATACGGCCCCGAGCGCATCATCGTCGACAGCTCGGCGGACTGGGGGGTGAGTGACCCACTGTCGGTACCGAAAACTGCCCACTTAATGAAAGAGCGCGGCATCGAGCCGGCCGCCATCGAACTAACCTGCTGGGGCAATGCACTCGAGGCGTACGCCCAATCTGGACAAATCGACGTCGACGCCCTGATGCAAGATGCGGTGATCGACCAGTCGCAATCCTACAGCGACAACTCCGTTTTGCGCGGCCAACAGCCCCGCATTGATGAGCCAGTAAAAAATTAACGATAAGAGCGTGTCACGTGTTGCAGATTGATCAGAGCTTTACCATGACCCATCAGTTTCCGGTGTGTTTTGACCGGGATACCCTCGCGCCCGAGAGCCCGCTGTTGCGGGACATTCTTGAACGCGCCGGGCCCGGCCCTCACCGGGTACTGCCGGTTATCGATCAAAACGTGCTGCAGGCTCACCCCGATATCGTCGACCGCTTGCAGCTTTACGCCGACACCCACGGCGAGGCGCTGGAGCTGATCGAGCCACCCTTGATTGTCCGTGGCGGCGAGATTAGCAAATCCGATCCAACCGAGGTGGACGAGTTTTATCAGCGCACGCAAACGCAAAACATCGACCGCCACAGCTTTGCCTTAGTCATTGGCGGCGGTGCGGTGATCGATGCCATTGGTTACGCGGCGGCAACCGCTCACCGCGGCATCCGGTTAATTCGTATGCCCACCACGGTGCTCGCGCAAAACGACGCGGGCATCGGGGTAAAAAATGCGATCAACTACCGCGGCCGCAAAAATTATTTGGGTACTTTTGCCGCCCCCTTTGCGGTGATTAACGATTTTGATTTTTTAGCCAGCCTGCCCTCGCGCGATCGGGTCTCGGGCATTGCCGAGGCGATCAAAGTGGCCTTGATTCGCGACGGCGACTTTTTTAACTGGCTGCACGATAACCGCCAGGGGCTGGCCGAGTTTAGTGCCGAGCCTACCGAGTACATGATTACCCGCTGCGCCGAGCTGCACTTAAACCATATTCGCACCAGCGGCGATCCGTTTGAACAAGGCAGCGCCCGGCCACTGGATTTTGGTCACTGGTGCGCGCACCGGCTGGAGGAAATCTCGGCCAGTGAACTGCGCCACGGCGAGGCCGTCGCCATTGGCATCGCGCTCGACTCGATCTACTCCTACCTTAAAGGCATGATTACGCTCGAGTCGCTGAGCCGTATTCGCACCACACTCGAAGGCGTCGGTTTTAGCCTCACCCACACCGCGCTCGAATCACTCGATATCCACAAAGCACTTGAGGATTTTCGCGAGCATTTGGGAGGCCGCCTGTGCATCACCCTGCTCACTCGCGAAGGGGCCGCCCAGGAGGTTGACGAAATTGACCACCGCTTAATGGAGCGCTGCCGCCAGTACTTACTGGAGGGCACATGGCCGAGCTGACCTACTGCGGCAACATTCACCCGGGCGAGCACTGGGCGGATGTCATGCACAACCTGGACAGCCACGCTCTGGAAGTTAAAGCCCGCGTAAACCCCACCGGCGCTTTTCCGCTGGGGTTACGCATCGCTCAGCAGGCGGTGCTGGAAGCGGACGATAACGCCATCGCCGAGTTTCGCGCCTGGTGCAAGCGGCACAATTGCTACCTGCTCACCATTAACGGCTTTCCTTACGGCACCTTTCACAATCGCCGGGTAAAAGAGAATGTGTATTTACCCGATTGGCGCAGCGCTGAACGGGCGAGCTACAGTAAACGTTTAGGTGATTTAGCGGTAAAGCTCGAGCCGGGCGCCAAGCGTTTGTCGATCTCGACGGTACCCATTGCTTTTAAACCAGCGTTTAATACCGACGCTATTGATGAGTGGGAGCTCGCCTGTGGCTACGTTCGCGATGTGGCCGAGCACTATTATCAGCTCTATCAGCAAACCGGCGTGTTGCTGGTGCTCGCGCTCGAGCCGGAGCCAATGTGCGTACTTGAAACCACCGACGAAGCCATCCAGTTTTTTAAGCGGTTAAATCTACCCGAGCATTTACGCCGCCACGTGGGCTTGTGTTTTGACTGCTGCCACCAGGCCGTAGAGTTTGAAAGTGCCAGCGATTGCCTACAGCGAATTATTGCGGCGGGCATTACCATTGGCAAAGTGCAGGTCTCCAGCGCCCTCAAAGCCACCGGCGATGAAATACCTAAACTGCTGAATTTTGACGAGCCCGTGTATTTGCACCAAGCGGTGGCCCATTGCCAGCACAGCAATCAGCTGCACCGCTTTACCGACCTCACTGACTTTAAACAGGCCCTGCAACAAGGGCAGCACTTTGACGAGTGCCGGGTGCATTTTCATATCCCGATTTTTCTCGAACATCTGGGTGAGTGCGGCACCACACAGGATTTTTTGCGCGAGCTTTTACCCCAGCTGGACAGCCATATACCGCTCGAGGTAGAAACCTACAGCTTTGCCGCCATCCCCGAACAGTTACGCACCGATACCGTAAGCGAGAGCATTGCCCGCGAACTCTTGTGGGTTAAAGCACTGCTAGACTAGCGGCGCGCAACACCACCGAATAAACGAGGCCCAATATGCACAGAACCGTCGTTCTTAATGTAGTCGGACTTACCCGGGCACTGCTTGGGGAGCACACCCCCAATATCAATCAGCTCGCGGCACGCAGTACCACCATTAAACCCGTGACACCGGCGGTTACCTGCTCAGCCCAGGCGACCTACTTAACCGGCAAGCAGCCCAGCGAGCACGGGATTGTCGCCAACGGCTGGTATTTTCGCGAGCAAAATGAGGTGTGGCTGTGGCGCCAGAGCAACAAGCTGATTCAGGCCCCCAAAATCTGGGACATGGCCCGGGCGCGCGATAAAAGTTTTACCTGCAGTAACACCTTTTGGTGGTACGCCATGGCCACCGATGCCGACTACACCCTAACGCCCCGGCCTTTGTATTGCGCCGATGGCCGCAAGCTCCCCGACTGTTACACCTATCCGCTCGAGCTGCGCGAGACACTCAGTAAAAAACTGGGCAAATTTCCGCTGTTTAACTTTTGGGGGCCGGCCACCAGCATTAAATCATCGCGCTGGATCGCCGACGCCGCCATGCATATCGAGGCGGAGCATCAACCGACCCTGCAACTGGTGTATTTACCGCACCTGGATTACATCTTGCAAAAAGTCGGGCCCGAGGGCGATATCGCGCAAGACCTAGCCGAAATTGATGATTTGGTGGGCGAGTTACTGACCTACTTTAGCAAGCGCGACTGCCGGGTGATGCTGTTGTCCGAGTATGGCATTGTGCCGGTCTCGCGGCCGGTGCACCCCAACCGAATTTTGCGCGATGCCGGTAAGCTATCGTTAAAGGTGGACCTGGGGCGGGAGTATCTAGACTTTCACACCAGCCGCGCCTTTGCCATGAGCGACCACCAGATCGCCCATATTTACGTACAGGCGCACGAGGATATTGCCGAGCTCAAAACACTGTTTGCCAACACCGAAGGCGTTGCCAAAGTACTAGAGGGCGCCGAACGCGCCGAGTACGGCCTGGATCACGAGCGCGCCGGCGAGCTGGTGCTATTAGCCGAGCCGGACAGCTGGTTTACCTATTACTACTGGCAAGATGACACCCGCGCGCCCGACTTTGCTCACCAGGTAGAGATCCATCGCAAGCCTGGTTTTGACCCGTGCGAGCTGTTTCTCGACCCCAAACTAAAATTCCCCAAGCTAAAAGTTGCGCGCCGCTTGGCGCAAAAGAAAATGGGCATGCGTTATGTGCTGGATGTTATCTCTACCGACCCAATGCAAGTAAAAGGCTCCCACGGTGTTTACGATGGTACAGATCACTCGACACCGGTGCTAATGAGCACTCAGGCAAACTTGATCCCGGAGCATCAAATTCACGCCACCGATGTCTGCGATTTAATCTTGCAACATATCTTTAGCGATGAGCCGCAAACAACGCCGGAGCCCGAACATGCCACTGACGCTTAACACCGCCCTTAAACTTGGCCGCGTAAGTAACCTGCCCACGGTATGGATGAACGCCGTGGCCAGTATCGCGCTTACCAGCGCGGCGCTGGGCACTGGGTTTCCGGTGCTGGCCAGCGGTTTAATTTTACTGGCGCTATCGTGCTTTTACGCCGGCGGCATGAGCTTTAACGATTACTGCGACCGCCACTGGGATGCCGTGCACCAAACCTATCGCCCTATCCCCAATGGCGATATTAAAGCTCGCACTGTACTGACGTTATCACTGGCGCTGTTTAGTGCGGGCCTTGCGCTTTTGTGGCTAGCCCCCAACAGTCGCGGTATTCTGGCTGCAGCCGGGTTACTGGCCCTTATTATTGCCTACGATGTGTGGCACAAACGGCACTGGGCTACGGTCGCGTTAATGGCCAGCACCCGCTTAGGGGTTTATCTGGTAGCGGCCTTTGCGCTGTCGGGCAGCGCCACCCAAGCGGTGGTCATACTGGGGTTAATTCAGTGTGGCTATACGTTACTGGTTACGGTCGTGGCGCGGCTCGAAAACAAACTGCCAAACGGCTACGGATTTGCCGTTATCCCCTGGATGATTGCACTAATGGGCTTAGTCGATGGTGTTGCCTTAGCCGTGCTGCTCTCGCCTATCTGGCTGCTGGCAGGTATCGCTACGGTGGTATTAACCCGCTGGGGTCAAAGGTATGTGCGGGGCGACTAATTGTAGAGGCCCAATAACCATCAAATGTGGATATCTCTATGCGACTTAACACCCCACCCGGTGCCCTTACCCCCACTTACCCATTAGGTCGTTTGCTCTGGCAACATTTACAGTGGCTAGCGGCGATACTAGTAGCGCTTGCTTGTGTCAGTCACGCCGAAGCGGCTAAAGAGGATAATAAACCCGATGTCTCGGCGTATCGTCAGTGGCAAAACTCACATTCCGGTTCCTTTTTTGTCGATAGCCAAGTGGATTTTTCCGGCTACGATAAGATTTTATTTTTTCCGGCCACATTTGATCGCATGACCTTATCTGAGCATGCCAGCAATGAGGTGGTGCTCAGCTGGCAGAAGTCCTCCTTCAAAGAGATGGATGCCATCTGTGCACAATTTGATTCCTTTGCGCCGGTTATTTTCAATCGCAGCGACGAATTCTCTCCGACTCACACCGGAGGTTTAAACGTTATTGCGCTAGAGTTTCGTATAACAGAGTTCTATCCTAAGAGTGAACGCGTTGCAGACGCTGAATTAGATACCGTAGGTCAAACGTTCTCCGATGGGAGCCTCGGGAGCATTAAAATTCAGGCCGTGTTGGTCAATGCCAAAACCGGTGCGTTACTGGCGGTTATTGAGGACTTATTGCCATTGCAGCACCAGGCCTATATCAACAACAGAACCAGCCAGAACCTTGCCTGGCGCACGGCGTTTAAGAGTTGGCTGATTGGACTTGAGCAAGATTTAAGCGCGCTAAAAGCGGGGGAGCACCAGGATCAGCTCGCGCCGGGTGCGCAGCCCTAAATTCGTTCAGCTAACGCCCGGCGCGAGTCACAGTTAAAACAACCCTTTCAGTAGTGATCCTGCACCCGAGGAAACCACGCCACTTAACAAGCTGCCACCCTCGCTACTTTTATCCAGTAGTTTAGGCAGCATGCCCGCTAAACCTTCGGCGGCGGTATCGGTTTCCACGCCAATCTGGCTGCCAAATTGCGCTACTTTGTCTTCACCCAGCAAGCTCTTCACATCCTGCGAGCCTAACGATTGGTTGGCACCATCGCCCAACCAGGACTGCGCGGCGGCGGCCAAACCGCCACCTTGCTGGGTCACCATATTCAGCAGGGCCGGTATATCCAGATCGCCCCCTTCGGTGGGTAGCAGCGATTTTAAGCCGCCCATTACTTTCTGTAAATCTAACCCTTCACCTTTGCCGCCCAACTGATTCAAGAATATGTCAGCGGCCATATTTAATAAGCTCATCGTTTTACTACCTCAGGTAATTACAAGCTGGCGATTTCTTTATCAAACAGAGTCGCGGCGGCATCGGTAAACGGAAAGTGCGAGCGAATGTAATGCAGCGTTTTTAACTCTGTATCGGTAACACCGGGGCCATCTTTGGCGGAGCTCATTAAATCCAACACCTCGTCTTTTGACAGGTTGCCCTCGTTGCGGCCAGTGGTGTGTTGCTTGGCCAGCTCCAGTAACTCCTTCTCGTAAGTTTCACCTTCAATTGTGACGTACGCCATATGCTTTCCCTCAATCCAATTCCTTTAGTTAGCTTCATTAAAGCCGTCAACGGCATCGTTAACCTATCGACAACAATGCCACCGTCTTAGAGAGTAGACCGCAATTGGCGAAACGGCCATTAGCTGTACTGTTTTTGCCATGAAATTTTCATGACCCCTAACGCCTACGTGCCAACTGAGCTTCGTACAGTGACTGGGGCGATAAGATCTCTGCCTGGCCGAGCAGCTCGGTGTAATCTTCCTCTTCTGTACCAATTGCCAACAACCGCTCGGGGTAATCATTTAGCGCCAAATCAGTGCTGACACTAACACTGGCTGAGGTACCAATAACGTAACCCGCGCCGTGATTATAAGCGTAAAGGTTGCCACGCCCACGGATATTCCAGAACACATTCATAGTGCCTGTCTGGCCGGCACCGGATGATGCCGTAAGTCGGTTGCCCACTCTGAGGCTGTCATTAATCACGGCACTATCGTATAAGTTGGCCATTGATAACGCGTGGTGGAAGTCCGCCCCGCCCTCTGAACAATCATTGCGTAGCTGTTTAGTATAGGACGAACAAACACGCCCCCCCTCGCTTTTAACCCGTAAAAAAACGTTACCCGACGCCCCAAAATCCCAACTAAAACTAAAGTTATGGCGTCCGTTGATAGCCTCTGAGTTTTTAATTAAGACTTCATTACTCGCCGATATCTGATACAAATAGCCATTGCCGTTGCCGCCCAGGTGCTCCGCATTCGCCATGCGGGTATCACTGATGGTGACATTAACGCTCTGATCAACCGCAATACCGTGCGAGCGCAATTCATAACCACTTCCCGTTTGGTCATAACTTGCTACCTGCTTCACCCAGCAGTTTTTACAAAAGCGCAGCGCAATTAATGTCGATTTGTCAAAGCCGCGCCAGGCGTTTTCAACCCCGACCGCATTGGTTATTGATAATGCCTCCAGGCCATTGCGCTCACCATAGTGCAGTGCTTTTTGTACTTCGGGGTTATCGCGCAATTTAACAGGGTAGCGAACCGGGATTTTAAACGTTATTCGGTTACCACTAATCGAGGTAATTGTACGGCGAAAAAATGGTTTTAATTCACCGTTCGCCACATGACTCCAATAGGCCGCACTATTGTGCTCGGCTTTAAAGTCTGCGGTAATTGTCCACGCAATCACTATGTCATCACCAACGGATAACCCTTGCGCCGAACTTAACGTCACCGAGGTATCGTTAATGGCGGCGGCTGTTGTCATGCGCCAGTCGGTTTGCCGCTGATACTGCAAGGGCTGCCCGCCAGTCATGGTAAAGTTCTCTCGGTGGGCATTGCTTGTGCCTCCACCGTCTTTAAACCACAGACGGGTTTTTCCGGGCCCTGCTCCACGCAACACAATGTCCGAGCCTGTGATCGCCAAGGGTTTATCCAAGCGATACAAGCCCTCGGGTAAATAAAGTACGCCGCCGCCAACACTTACCGCTTGGTCGAGCACCTTTTGAATATCACCTGATACGTCGGCACTGCCGTCATTGATAACGCTAATCACGTACTCGGCAGTGGCTTCAGGAAGCGCACTCTCGCCATAGGCAAAACCCGCGTATGAATAATCTTGCAGGGCAGAAGTCTTACTCGCATCATGAGGGTTTGTAATTGCATCCCCAGGTACCCAGTTCACGCCAAACAAAGCGCTTTGGCCTACCGCCGGCTCGTCAACACAATCTACCGAGGTACAATCTGGTTCCGGTGAGGGCTCGGGCACTGGAGCTGGTTCAGGCTCTGGAGATGGCGTCGTAACAGGAGGTGGCTCCGGTTTTTCAGCACTGCTACTGCTTCCCCCACCGCCACAGCCAAGAACAGAGAAGGTAAACAATGCCAACACCCATAACTCGTAACCTCCAACGCGGAACCTCATCGCCATCTCCTGCGTACTGCATTCGTATACATGGGTCGTGTGGCTGACGACACGATGAGTCTACTCGCGACGCTACAGCACCGAGCTGTCGGAGCCAGCGACTACTACCAGCCGAATAATAATTATATGGAATAGAAAATTAAAAAACCGAGAATTTCAGTAATTAAAAAGTAATTTTCATGCCAGCACTGATGCTTTTTCGATCTAAGGTGCTTATTTCTTTTACAATTTTTAACAAGGTCACAATTTAGCCTATCCATCGTTGACCCGGGTATGGGGTGGCGCGGCAAAATAAGACAACGTTGTCTGACCAAGGACGCACAACCCCGTAACGGGGGCAACGCGAACAGTGCAATGTATTACTGGAGGATGAGTAATGCTTTGCCAGCGGTTGCGTGTCGAGCCCTGTTGGTGTTGGGAGCGATTTAAATCAACCGCCCCTAAAACATAAATACGATAACAGGGATACTCCATGAAACTTATACACACTTTTAGCTTGTGCTCGGTGGCGGCGCTTGCCGCACACAGCCTACAGGCTGCCGATTGCACCAACCTTGTTAACTGGGACGCTCAGGCGGTTTACACCGGCGGCACGCAAGTGCAGCGCAGCGGGCAGGCCTATCAGGCAAACTGGTGGACGCAGGGGAACGACCCGAGCACCAATTCCGGCCAATACCAGCAATGGTCTGCCCTCGGCGCTTGTGACGGATCAGATCCAAACAATAATCAGGCCCCCACAGCCAATGTTAACGGCCCCTACAGTGGCGTGCCCGGCAGTGCCATTGCGTTTGACAGCGCGGGCTCTAGCGACCCGGACGGCAACATTGCCAGCTACGCCTGGGACTTTGGCGACGGCGCCAGCAGCACCCAGGCATCGCCCAGCCACAGCTACTCCAGTGACGGCGACTACAGCGTTACGCTCACGGTAACCGACAACGACGGCGCCAGCGCTACGGCCAGCACCAGCGCCGCTATCAGTGCCGACTCGGGTGAGCCCAGCGACTGTACCGCCGCCCTCTATAACGCCGGTACGCAATACGCGGCGGGCGACTTGGTACAAAACGCCGGGCAAGTGTATCGCTGCGACATCGCCGGCTGGTGCTCATCATCGGCCAGCTGGGCCTACGAGCCGGGTAATGGCGCCCACTGGCAAGAGGCCTGGAGCCAAACCGATAGCTGCAGCGAGCCGGGCAATCTAGCTCCTACGGCTAACGCTAACGGCCCCTACTCGGGCAGTGCCGGTAGTGCCATCACCTTTAGCAGCGCTGGCAGCAGCGACCCAGACGGTACTATTAATGCCTATTTATGGGAGTTTGGCGATAACAGCACCAGCACCGAGGCCAACCCGTCGCACAGCTACGCCAATGCCGGTACTTACCAGGCGACTCTCACGGTTACTGACAACCTCGGGGCAAACCACTCCAGCACGGCGAATATCACGGTGGTTATGGCCGATCAAAACCAGCCTCCGGTGGCACAAGTTAACGGCCCCTTTAACACGGAGGCCAACACCAGCATTAGCCTTTCCAGTGCCGGTAGCTCGGACCCGGATGGCAACGTTGTCAGCTACGATTGGAGCTTTGGCGATGGCAATAGCAGCTCGCAGGCTAATCCTAGCCATAGCTACAGTAGCGACGGCCAATACACCGTTACCCTGACCATTACTGACGACGAAGGCGCCACCGATAGTGTCACCACCACAGTTACTGTGGGCACGGTGAATACGACTTACGGCGATAAAGTCATCGGGTATTTCACCAACTGGGGGGTGTACGATCGCAACTACCACGTTAAAAATATCCACACCAGCGGCTCGGCCGAAAAGCTCACGCACATCGTCTACGCCTTTGGTAACGTGAAAAACGGACAGTGTGTGGTGGGCGACGCCTACGCCGACTACCAAAAAACCTACAGCGCTGCCGACAGTGTTGACGGTGTTGCCGATGTTTGGGGCACCAGTGAAGTGGATGGTAACTTCGGTCAGCTGCGCCGCTTAAAAGCCATGTACCCACAGATTAAAGTGGTGTGGTCGTTTGGTGGCTGGACCTGGTCCGGTGGTTTTGGCCAGGCAGCGGCTAACCCGCAGCAGTTTGCGCAATCGTGTCACGACTTAGTCGAAGACCCACGCTGGGCCGATGTATTTGACGGTATCGACATTGATTGGGAATACCCCAACGAGTGTGGCTTAAGCTGTGACGATAGCGGCTTTGGTGGTTACCGCGACTTAATGCAGGCATTGCGTCAAGAGTTTGGTCAAGACGCCCTGGTCACCTCGGCCATTGGCGCGGGCGAGACTAAGATTAACGCGGCCGATTATGGTGGTGCGGCTCAGTATCTGGATTTTTATATGCTCATGACCTATGACTTCTTCGGTGCCTGGGCCAAGCAAGGTCCCACGGCGCCGCACTCGCCGCTTTATACCTACGATGGCATTCCGCAACAGGGGTTTACCACCAACAACGGTATTGAAGTGCTTAAGAGCAAAGGGGTACCCGCCGAGAAGATCATGCTGGGTATTGGTTTTTATGGTCGCGGCTGGACGGGCGTAACTCAAGCAACACCGGGCGGCACTGCCACCGGCGCGGCGAGTGGCACCTACGAAGCGGGCATTGAAGACTACAAGGTGCTTAAAAACACCTGCCCGGCTACCGGCACTATTGCCGGCACAGCCTACGCCAAGTGTGGCAACAACTGGTGGAGCTACGACACCCCGGCAACCATTAACGGCAAGATGCAATACCTTAAACAACAGGGTTTAGGTGGCGCATTCTTCTGGGAGCTGAACGGCGATACTGATAATGGCGAGCTGATTAAAGCCATTGATAACGGTTTGCAAAACTAGCCGTAGCATTACTCCATAAAAAAAACGGCGGCTTCGGCCGCCGTTTTTTATGCTCGTAAAAATTAAGGGGTAATCGTTAAAGTGAATTCGCGCTCGCCATCAGGCAGTAGCATTACACTTTGCGACTGCTCTTGCCCATCGCGGCTAACCGTTACTGTGTATTTACCGTAAAAACCCCGATTAGCATACTCGCCCACTTCGTTGGTGGTACCGCTAAAATCATTCCACCACGTATCATAAATGGCTTGTTTCCACGCTTGGGCATTGGGTTTTTCTTGCCAGCTTTGGGTGTACATAGCGGCATCGGGATTCCAGTGTGCGCCGGCCCAAAAGCCCCACTTTTGCACCCCAACGGTAGCCGGATGGCTAAAGAAAATAGTGAGAAAATCCCGGGTAAAATCTGCCTGTAAGTCTTCATCTGTGGTGTTGACATCAAACTCTGTCGAGCGGATTTTTAAATCGGGAAACGCCTGATGAAAGCGCTCGATAATATCGTAAATACGGCTAATTGAGGTTGGAGAATTGCCAAAGTGGCTCTGTAAACCAATACCATCAATCGGCGCGTCGTTATCTTTTAAGTACTGTATGGTCTGTTGGTAGTGATCTTGATGGGAAAAGTTACGCCCACCACCGGACAAAATCGAATAGTCATTAATATAAAGCTTATGGGATGGCAGGTTTGAACGCGCCTGCTCAAACCAGTCCACCATGACCTCATCGCCAAAGGCGTCCATTAAATAGTGGTTATCGTAGGGCTCGTTGAGAACATCCCACTCATCCAAAACGGCTGCCGTGGCACTGGTAATGTCATCGATATGATCAAGTACCTTCTGCTTAGCCTCAGGGTCTGCAGCGGCGGGGTTACCCTCGGGCAAGTAACCTTGCATTAGCTCTGGTAGGTTTCTTTTTGAGGGCCACACCAATACATGCCCGCGAGTGTAAAAGTCGTGATCTTTTAGCCACTGTAGTGCCGCGATCGTTGTGGTCGGGTTAAAACTTGTGCCCCACTCGCCCGCCCACGGCGCCCATTTTAAATCGTTCTCCGGACCGCTTTGGTTAAACAGCTCCAGCACTTTGTCACGGTAGGTGTCGCTATCGCTGCCCTCGCCCATTAACAGGCTACCCACTGTCACCGAACCAAAATGATAGGCGTGTCTCTCAAACTCTACCTGAACGTCTGCGCCACTAACGGCCGCACCATTGGCATCGAGCACCGTGACGGTAAAGTCACCTTTGCGGTACTGTTCGATACGCGCATTCGCTTCTGCTCGCCAGCTGGCATCTTGCTCGCGGCCTACATAGCTCAGCTTGGTAACGGGTAAATCGTCCACGCTTAGTGTATTGCTATAGTTAAGCAACTGCACACCAGCCACATCAAACACCTGGCTGCGGTCTCCAGCGCCAAAACCGACTTTCACAATAGTCTCACCGGCGGATTCAGAGCGCGGCATTTGCAGCGGAATAAAATACTCCTGCCACTCGCCAGCACTGCTTAGTTCGTGCTGAACATACTTGGTATAGTCCGGTGTCTCCATAAATACAGTGGCAAAGCCAGCACCGGTTTCATAAGTGTTTTCCACCGAGCGGAAGTACAAATGCAGCAACAATACGTCATCTTCATTTAACGCGGTGGTGGTTGGGTACTGCAACTGGCCGTTGTAAAACTCACCCGATGGGTTAGTAACCGAGATACGCACCGCCTGAGAAAACTGCTCGTGATCGGCGCTGACAGTTTCCGCCGAGCCTACGGCACCGTTGTTATCGCCCTGCCAAAATGCGTAACTGGTTGCCGGGGCCGAGGTAATCACCGAGACACCGCCGGCGGGAATATCCGTCACAGGCTCGGGCTGTGGTTCTGGTTCAGGATCGGGTTCTGGCTGGGGTTCGGGGTCGGGATCCGGCTCTGGTTCGGGATCCGGCTCTGGTTGTGGCGACGGGGTAACAGGTGGCGCGCTGCTGGCACCACCACCGCCACCACCGCAGGCGGTGCTCAGGAAGGCAATAGACAACATCAGCAGCAAAGCGACTAAGTGGCTACGGACTAAAGGTGTGTGCATGGTGACTCCTAACTTTTATTATAGTTAATGTAACTATAAGCTAGGTTGTCGCCAGGGTAAACAACACTCGATAGCGCCTTACCGGGAAACTAGGCCTGCTTAGCAAGCCCCAGCCAATCCCGGGTGGCGCGAAACCGGCGCAAAATCAGCCACTCAAGCACTAACACGGCAAGTAACGACATACCCACCAGCGGTAGTGCAATACCCAGTGCAAGTATGATTGCCGAGACAACCACTCCAGCACGACCAGCCGGCACCGAGGCCGGTGCCCCAAGCTTTTTAGCGGGTTTGCGGCGCCACCAAAGTACGGTGCCACTGACGCACAGCAACACCAACCCCAAGGCGGTGATAACGCCCAGCAACTGGTTAAACCAGCCAAACAACTGCCCTTCGTGGGCGGCAATACCAAACCCAATCACTCGGTCTAGCGCGCCTTTTTGCGTAAAGTTTGACGCCCGCTGCACGTTCCCCGTCTCGCCATCGAGCCATACGGTGGCGCGCTTAGGGCGATTTTGCGTCAGCGAGCTGGCCTTAATCAGTAAGGGCTCACTGGCAGCTACTGACAGCTCTACCGGTGGTGCCAGCTCTAGTTCGCGAACGGCGCTCACCACGGTATCCGATAAATCTACTCTATCAACCGCCAGCGGCCTCCAGGCTGGCGCCGCTTTAGCCGCACCGCTGCTCCAGCTTTGCTCCACCGGTGCTGTATTCCACTGGCGCAGCTCTTTAAAAGCGGCGCCCCATACCGTCGTCCAGGGCAGGCCCGAGATCAATAAAAACAAGGTGAAGCTTGCCAGCCAAAAGCCGGTAACGCCGTGAATGTCGCGCCAAAAAATGCGCCGCCCCTGGCGCAATCGAGGGTATAACACGCCAGCGAATCCTTTCGACGTGCGTGGCCACCAGAGGTATAGGCCGGTGACCACCAGGATGACTGCCCAACAGGCGGCAAGCTCGACAATTACCGAGCCCGCCGTACCGGCCAATAGCGCGCCATGAAACGCTTTGACCTGCTGCATAAATTGATCGTTATACGCGATTTGTTTCAGTACGGTATTTTGATATGGGTCCACATACACCAAGGTACGTATCCCGGCATCGCTGACGCTGATAATGGCCGCGCTCGCCTCACTTGCCGGCAACTGATAAGTCATAAACTGCGACCCCGGCACCGCGGCACGCGCGGTAGCGATCTGCTGATTTACCGACACTGCCTGCCCCGAAACGGCGAGTTGGTGATAGGGCCGGTCCACCCAATCTTCAAACTGCGGCTTAAACAGGTAAATAGCACCGGACAGCGCCAGAATAATCACAAAAGGAATACAGCAAACACCGGCGTAAAAGTGCCAGCGCCAGAGTGTTCGGTATAAACGCTGACGACGCGACTTAAGCGGCTCGGCGCTGGCGGCGGGTACAGTTTGATTAACGGCTTGATTCATCGGATTATCCGCTTACAAATCGTAGGAGAAGTTAAGGTAAAGCGTGCGCCCGGGCCATGGGTGAGCCACGTAGGCAATCTCGTTGGTTAGGTTATCCACCCCCACGCCCGCCTTAAAATGTTTCGAGAATTGGTAGCTGCTTTTTAACCCAAAACGGGTGTAGCCATCTTGCGCGCCGTAAACGTTTTCGGCGGTGTCAGTATTATCCAGTCGGCCGTAACTGTTACTGGCGTACTGCACACTGGCGCCAATGTCCCAGCGATCACTTAAGTGATAAGTCGCCAGCAGGTTGCTACGCCACTCGGGCATGCGCGGAAACTGGTTTCCCTCAAGTTGCGGGTCGGCGGCATTTTTGCGAATCTCGGCATCCGTGTAGGCAACGTTAAAGCGTACATCTAACCCATCCAACCACAAGCCATACGCGTTAGCGATAAACTCTACCCCACGGGTACGAACATTATCGATGGGAATAAAAGTACGAATTGACGTGCCGCCAGGCAAGGTGGTCGACTGTGACTCGATCGTGTCATCCACATCGTCCTGATAAACATTCAACCGCAGGTAGCCGTTTTCCAGCTCACGCTGGAGCATTAAATTTTGGTGTAAACCATCTTCCGGTTTTAACTCAGGATTGGCTTCGCTTACGGTGTTGTAGGCCTGGTACTGGCTAAACAGCTCTTCGACAATGGCAAAACGGTACGCCTGGCCGATCGAGTAGCGCAGCTGCCACCCGGGGCTAGGCGCGTAGCCCAGCGAGAACTTCGGCGAGAAGCGCGCGATATCGTTGCCCGGCACTTGCTCCAGATCAAACTCGGGGGTCGCCGCATCATCGTCCGAGTAATAGCCATCGTCGCTGCGCCAGTGTTCATAGCGCCCGCCAAAACTCACATCCCACTGATCGGACAACTGCCAGTTAAACTGGGCAAATACGGCGGCAATTTCGGTCGTACCGCCACTGCGGCTGGTGTATTGATCTTTGCTTGAGGCTAAATAGTTATCCGAGGCGTAGACATTGTAGTTAAGCTCGTAGGCTTCATACCGGGCCCCGGTAATAAAATCGAGCCCGGGCGTCGCCCAATCACGAACCGTTACTTTAACATCGGCGGTTTGCCAGCCGGTATCCTCGTAGTCAGACACCTGACCCGACAAATCGTAATCCGGGTGCATGGGGTTGGTGGCAGAGCTGCGGCTAATATCTTCTAGAATATCAAACTGACTAAGGTTTGCCTCAACCGTAGTGCGATCCGATAATTCACCCAGTAGGCGTAAACCGAGTGATAAACTCTGACGGTCGGCGTTAGAAACGTTTAAACGGCTACTGGGGACGCTGTAATAGTTGCCATTCTGCTCAATGGTGCCGCCCCAAAACGATTCCCCGGCCGCAGTGGTTAAATAACTGTTAGCATCAAAAGTATCTGAGTGGCGATCTTCGTAAGCCACGTTAAGTAGCGTCGAGAAGCGGCCAAACTCATAGCCGGTTTTAAATTTGAAATTATCGGTGGTGGTGTTAATAACGCCGGTATCACCAAAGTATAAGCGCTCCACCTCTTGCGAGTCTGACCCCAAAATACCACCGGTTACGGCGGTGGCAGAGCTGTCCGCCGGAGCGTTGCCCGCATAGTAAAACGACTGCGGCTGCGAGTCGTTGTCCAGATGGTTATAGGATAAGTAAACACTTAAATCACCAAACTTATCGCCATAGGACGCAAAGCCTTTGTAGCCGCTAACATCGTCATCAAAACCGTAATCGTTAAAGCTCTGGGTAAAAAACGAGCCATCGATATGAACCTGCCGCTCTTGCGGAATGGCGGTTTCAATTTGCACCACCCCACCCATGGCGTTGCCGCTATACTCGGCGGAAAAAGGCCCGTAAATCACATCGACCCGGGCAATCTCACTGGCCGATACCATGGTCCAACGCGGCGCACCACTCCAGCGCGACTGCAATAAATAATGCAGCGGCACGCCATCGGCAAACACCATTGAACGGGAGGTTTGAAACATATTGGCACTGCGAATACCCAGGGTGCCGTTCGAGTCGCCGATAAACCGGCGGCGGATCACCAAGCTCGGCTCGTACTTGACTACATCTTCGGTGGTGGCGACATTAATACTGGTTAGATCTTGCGGGTGCAGCACGCTGGTGGGGCCCACGCGCTCCGCGCTGGTTGCCTCATTTTGGGTGCCCCACACGGTGATTTCTTCAACGGCGGGCTTGTTGGCCTGGCCGCTTTGCGCCATTACCGGCGTTGCAACCAAGGCCGCGATACTCAGCATTGTTATTTTGTTAGTCGTTTTCATGTTTCTCCCCGAATATGGTGAGAAACTTTAAGCTATCGAGCTATAGGCGCCCAGTGACAAATTGTCGCACCCGGGTGTCGCAGGCAAAACGCTGTCACAGTTTACCGCTTAGTGGCTCACTGTCTTAGAAAACACATTGATAATAACAACGCCGGTGACGATAAAACCCAGCCCTAACAGCGCGGCGGCATCGAGTTTTTGGTCAAACACTAGCCAGCCCACCACCGCAATCAATGCTACCCCCACGCCGGACCATATAGCGTAAGTCACACCCAGCGGCAAAGTTTTTACCACCTCTGATAAGCAGTAGAACGCTATGCCATAGCCCACTACCACGATCACCGATGGGCCAAGGCGGGTAAAACCCGCCGCCGACTTAAGCGCGCTGGTGGCAATGACCTCGCACACAATGGCAAGAATTAATAAAAACCAAGTCATAGACACCTCTTTAGCGCATTGTATGGGGGAGTCGCCCGGGGTTACTGCCCACGCCGGCGTGCGGCCCAGGCGCCACTGAGCAGCAGCAAAAATGTCAGCAGCGCCAGCGCCACCGGCGAGTTTACCGGTAACATAGCCGGCGGGTTTGGCGGTGGGGGCGGAGGGCTCACCGCATTGTTAACAAACACGCAGCGCAGGGTTTGGCCGGCCTCGACAGTCACATCCACAGAGCGATCGCCATCAAAACTGGCATCACCACCGACGCAGTTAACGCTCGCGACATTCCACCCCGCCATAGCCGATTCACTAATGCGGTAAGTACCCGGTGCAACATCGGTAAAACTGCGGGAGGCCCGGCCACCGGTTGTCGTTAAGCTAAAATCACCTAAGTCACCGGAAAAACTAAAGCTATCATCCCCCCCGACGGCGAGCTTACTCACAATGATGGCGCCCGAGGTGGGTGGCAGCGGCTCATTGACAAATACGCAGGCGCTACCCGCTCCGCCATCGACCAAGGTAACTGTTGCGGAACCACTGGTAAGATCGGTGGTGTGAGTGCCCGTGCATTGAATATTGGTCAGGGCCCAGCCGGCGGGAACGGTTTCGGTAAGGGTATAATCACCAGCACTTATGCCTGAAAATGACTGACCGCCCGTACCATCGCTGGTAGTCACGTCAAAAGCACCGATGCCGGAGGAACCATCAAACGCAAAAGTGCCATCAGCGCCAATGGCCAACTTACCCACGGCGATAAGCCCCGAGCGAAGCAAGCGGCGCGAGTTGGTAAAGGTGCAGGTAACATCTTCGCCTTCCGCGACAGCAATATCGACGCTGCCATCAGCAAGGTTAACACTCGATGCATTATCACACTGCAGGTCACTTAACGCCCAGCCTGGGATTAAGGTTTCAGATACGCTATAGGTGCCCGGTGCAAGATACTCAAATACCGCTTCGGCCGTGCCACTTTGAGTTTGTAAACTAAAATCACCCAAGTCTCCGGCAAAGCCGAACACACCATCAAGCAACCCCGTTTGTTTTACAATGGTGATAGAGCCAGGCTCTGGCGGCAGCTTTTGGTTAATAAAGGCGCAGGCAACGCCGGGGCCGCTGCCGTCCAGTGTTACCGTAACCGCGCCACTGGCTAAGTCCACACTGTGATCGCCAACGCAGCGAATAGTATTTAGTGCCCAACCACTTTGCGCGGTTTCGGCAATGGTATAGCTACCGGGCGCCAGGCCGCCGGCAAGGTATTCGGCGTGACCATTAACCGTCGCTAGGTTCACATTTCCCAAATCGCCGGTAAAAGCAAAATTGCCGTCATCGCCCAGTGCCAGTTTAACGATCGCGATGGTTCCCGTCGGTGGTGGCTCCAGGGTGTTCACATAGGTACAAGTAACATCGTCACCCGCTTGCAACTCGATGGTAGCCGATGCGCCACTCACCACTGAATCGCCATCACAGCTAACCGAGTCCAGCGCCCAACCCGCAGCCACCACCTCGTTGATTGTGTAAGTTCCGGCGCTTAAAAAATCAAAGGTTTCTGAACTTGGCGCACCATTGGTGGCCAGTGTAAATGCCCCTAAGTCGCCATTAAAAGTAAAGGTACCCGGGTCGCTACCGCTGTTTTTAACGATAGTGATGGAGGCGGGTTCGGGTGGCAGCAACTGGTTCACAAAAGTACAAACAGCGCCACCACCACTTGGCAGAGATACCGTCACTTCGCCACTGTTTAAGTCAGTCACGTGGCCACTGCTACAGCGGATACGGTTTAACACCCAACCATCGGTGGCCAGTTCGCGCACGGTATAAGTGTCGCCGGTTAAACCACCGAACACCTGCCGCGCGCGATTGCTCACAGTGGCGAGGTTAAACGCGCCCAGTTCGCCATCAAAGGCAAAGCTGGCATCGCCCCCAAGGGCAAGCTTGGTAATCACCAGCGTCCCTTCGGGCGGCGGATTGAGAGCGTTGGTAAAGGTACAGGTGACATCCTCACCAACGGCTAAGTCGATACTTGCCGTGCCACTGGCAAGGTTGACGCTGGAGCCGTCATCGCAACTAAGATCAGTTAAGCTCCAGTCACTGGTGAGCGTCTCGGTCACGCTATAAGTGCCGGGCTCAAGATAATCAAATCGGGTTGAGGCCGTGCCGCCGGTGGTCGATAGCGTAAAGGCGTCGAGATCTCCGGCAAAAGTGAACACGCCATTATTGGCACCACTGTCTTTTACAATGGTAATAGAGCCACGTTGCTGGCGATTCACAAACACACAAGCGGCGCCTGCGCCAACACCATCCAAACTGATATCGACCTCGCCGTTGGCAAAATCGATTGTTTGGTCGCCGGTACACTCAATACGCTCTAGCACCCAACCGCTGGGCACATGCTCTTTGATAGAGTAATCACCCACGGGTAAGCCGGTAAAGGCCCGGGTGGCGTGCCCACCCGATGTGACCATATTAAATACACCACCGCCTAAATCACCCGAGAAGGTAAAGGTGCCATCATTGCCGAGTGCGATTTTCGAAATAACAATGGTATCGGTCGGTGCCGGCTCCGCTTCATTGGTAAACGTGCAATTGAGGTTTTCACCCGCGCTAACGTTAATGGTCGCCGTGGCGGTGGCCGTATCCCCTACCGAGTCAGCGTCATCGCAGCTGAGGTCAGTTAAATTCCAGCCGCCCGTTACCACTTCGCTCACGCTATAGCCACCCGGCGCTACATCCGTAAAAGTAATTGAGTCAGTGCCCGCCGAGGTGGTTAAGGTAAAGTCGCCAAAATCACCGCTAAAGCTGAATAAGCCATCGCCGCCGGTAGCATTTTTAGTAATAGTCACGGCGCCGGGTGCGGGGGGAATCTCTGAGTTCACAAACACACAGGCCACCCCGCCGCCGGCAGGCAGATCGATGGTGACCTCGTCGCCCGCCAGATTTACGTTTTGCCCACCACTACAGCGGATGCTTTCCAGCATCCAACCGGTGGGAACGACTTCATTCACACTAAAGCTGCCGGGCGTAAGACCGCTAAACACTTGCCGGGCATTGCCATCAAGTGTGGTCAAATCAAAGTTGCCCAAATCACCTGTAAAACTAAACGTGGCATCTGGCCCGCTGGCGCGCTTGGCAATAACAATGGTGCCCGCCGGCGGCTCTTGCAATGCATTGGTAAAGGTACAGGTCACGTGCTCGTTAGCGGACAACTCAATGGCGGCGGCACCACTGTTTAAATCAACGGCGGAGCCATCGCTACACGCAATGGATTGCAGCATCCAGTCTGCCAAGGGTAACTCATCGACGCTGTAGCTGCCTGCCGCAAGATCCGTAAAGCTGGTCGACGCCGAGCCATTGTTGGTGGTCAGGGTAAAATCACCCAAATCGCCAGCGAACGCGAAGGCCCCATCGGTGGTGCCACTGTCTTTTACGATGGTTATCGAGCCGGTATCAACCACCGGGTCGGGCGTCAGGCTACAGCCAAGATCCGGGTCATTTGGATCGGGGCGGGGTAATGCTACGCGCTCCAGATTACTGACTAACCCGGTCTGCAAATCAAAATAATCGGGCGGATTTGTTTGCGAGGCGTCATACACATTCAGTAAATTATTGGCATCACCCACAGCGCTGCCCTGGTTAACCGAGTAGCCTTCCACCCGAACCGTTCCGCTGCCGTTAACTTCACCGTTTAAGGTTAAGCTGTCAGAGCTTAATGCCGCATCGGGGCCCACCGTAACGCTTGCGCCACTGTTAATAAGGATGTCAGTTTGAGCCAATAATAAGCCGGTGTTATAGGCATCACTGTCAAAAATAATATCGGCGTTAACCGCCACCACACAGCTATTGTATAAGTCGCCATTGCCGTTCACCGTCAGGCGGCCATCCACATCAACCCGGTCGGTATTGACAAAATACCCACCGATATCAGCGGGGCCCGTGACGCTTAACTGGCCCTGATTTAATAGGCTGCCGGAATTTAAATTAAGCCCGGAGGGGAATCGCAAGGTGCCTTGGTTTTCCAGTGTAATCGACGATAAATTGGTGCCCGCGCCAATTTCTAATGTGGCATCGGCGTGGTTGGTTACGGTGATCTCACCGTTGATATTAAGCCCCGCCGAGAATGCCACATAGCCTTCGTTGTCGAGCGAAAACCCAGCGTTAACCACTATATTGGGAAACTGGGCCTCGCCGCGAACATACAACGCACCAGAGGCATTGTTGAAGGTGGTCGGCATAAACACGGCATCGTCAGCAACACAAATGGCGGCCCCCGACGGGAAGTTATTAATCGCGCCAGTAAACACGCCCGAGCCCGGTGTCGTATTCGCGCGCACTAAAAGCACGTCACCGGGGTTAAGGTTGTAGTTATTGCTACCGCCCTCATCAATTATGGTCGGGCTTGAGCAAGCTTGCGTAAAGCTTTGTGCAAACACCTCTGAAGAGCTCAAACCCCATATCACCAGCAGACAAAAGCATCGTATAACCGGACATAAACGCAGACGTGACATAAGTATTAACAACCTGACTAAACCTGACAGAATAAAAATAAGAGTGTCAAAAATCTCGAGCGGTACTGTGTTTGTTGCTGTGATGGTCAGCGACTTTACTTGATGATAGCACGCCACCGGCTGCCAAGCTGTGCCACCCGGATCACCACAAAGCGCCCGAAGACTCGACGACAAGTTTTATACCGGCCACGGCCAGCAACAAATAACAGGCTCCGTAAAACCATCTATCGCTCACCCGATGATGCAAAAATACCCCAAGCCACACGCCCAAAGGCGCCAGCGGCAGCAATACCAACGACGTGGTAAAGGCGCTGAGGTTTAACTGCCCCATAGCCACATAGGGCACCAACTTAATAAAATTAACCACGCTAAAAAATAACACGGTAGTGCCGACAAATAAGGTGCGGGGCAAATGCTGAGGCAACAGATAAATGGAGATAGGCGGCCCACCGGCGTGAGCAATATAACTGACAAAGCCGGCAATGGTACTCCAAAAGCTACCGCGCACCACGCTGGCCTGCTGCACCGCGACACGCTGAAGAATATGGCGCCCCCACAGGTAATACCCGACAAAATACAGCGCCATTAACCCCACCATCAGGCGAATCATATTGGCATCCATGTAGGTAAACATGGCAGCACCTAAGGCGAGGCCTAACATGGCCGCCGGGAACATAATTTTTAGGTTGCGCTTATCCCATTGGCCACGAAAGCTCCAGAGGCTAACCACATCCATACTGCACAAAATAGGCAGCAACACCGCCGCGGCCAGACGCGGATCAACCGCGAGAGAAAGTACCGGCACCGCCAGCGAGCCCAAGCCGCCACCAAAACCGCCTTTTGATAAGCCCACCAGCAGCACCACAGGTACTGCCAGCAGGTAAAACATCCACTGCTCTATCATCTAACCGCCAACGTTGCTGCCAAAGGCGCAATTTTACACCAATGCAACGCCCGGTGCGGTTTTACCGGCATTACTGCGGCGTTATTTCATAGGGGTTTCCGCCCAATGCATTAGAAATATCGGCAATCGCTTTTTGCGCCCGCACACTGTTACCGGCGGCATCCAGTGGTGGCGAGATAACGGCAATACCAAATTTGCCCGGCGACACCGCCACAATACCGCCACCGACACCACTTTTAGCCGGTAGTCCGGTTTTGTACAGCCATTTACCGGCATCGTCGTACAAACCGGCCGTAGCCATTACCGCGAGAATCTCGGGTATGTTTTCGGTTTGTGTCACCTGCTCGCCGGTTACCGGGTTTTTACCGCCGTTGGCAAGGGTGGCCGCCATCATGCCTAAATCTTTGGCGTTAACGCCCACCGAGCACTGGCGGGTGTAGATATCCGTCGCCCGCAAAAAATTATCATCGATATGACCGTAGGCATGCATCAGCGAGGCAATGGCCTGATTGCGCTGGTTGGTGGCAGCCTCAGACTCATAAATATCATTTAGCACGGTTAACTCTCGGCCGGCGAACTGTTCGTACTTAGCCAAAATTTTGCTCCAGATACCGTCGTAATCTTTGCCTGTAACCAAACCGGTGGTGGTAATGGCACCGGCATTGACCAGTGGGTTCATCTCAGCGCCCTGATACTGCTCGATAGCCACAATCGAGTTAAACACATGACCAGTCGCATCGACCCCCATGTTATCCAAAAAGGTTTTTGGCCCCTGCTCGTCCATCACCAGGGCCATGGTGTACACCTTAGAGATTGACTGAATAGACACCTCAGAGCTGATATCCCCCACGGTATAAAGCTCGCCATCCGTAGTGACCAGGGCAATCCCATAAATATTTGAATCTACTTTTGCCAGAGCCGGAATATAATCGGCGTTAGCGCCTTCATCGAGGTTTTTATATTTATCGTAAGCCGCCTTTAGCGCGCCCTCGATGGCTTCTTTGCTCAAGGCTACGTCGGCTGCCTGTACCGGTGCAATAGACGCTACCGTTAAAGCAAGCCCCATCACCCAGCGACACACAACCGCCATTGCCCTGCTCTCGGTTTTGTTAGCGGTTTTATTTACGATCCACTGATTCATTATTAACTCCCTGCCAGTAAGAGCTCTCGCCCATTCAGTTAATGCTTACTCAAACCTGCTTAGCGATCAAAAATCTTGACTCGAAAATGAATACTTAAACGATACCTGTACCCGGTTATCAGTGCCGGACGCGCCGCCAAAATCAGTGCGCTGGCCCCATAAGTACTCCACCCCCATTAGCAAATTTTTACGGGGGGTAAACAACAGGTTAGCCGATAGATACTCACCTTTTTTAAAGGCGTCGGGTAATTGATAGGCCTGGTTATCCACTTCAGTAAAGCTGTAGCCAAACGAGGAGCTGTAGCGCTCGCTCCACTGATGGTCGTAGTAGGCAATCACCCCCAGCAGCGGCACAGAGCTTAGCGAATCGGCGCTCAAGCCGTCGGGCGCCATATCCATACCGCCGTCGTTCATGTAACTGGCAATGCCTTCGCCGTACACGGTACCCAGGCGCAAAGTGTCGTCGCCAAATTTAACCGTGCCGGTCACGTTTAAGCCCCATCCAAGGTCGCTACCGGAAGGCTCGTTGTTGTCGGTTTGAATTGATTCGTAGGCGACATCGCGCAAAATACCGGCCACTTGCACGTGCCCCCACCGGCCGGTATTGCGGTAGTGCATGGTGACATCGGGCACCGGCTGATTGCCGCTAACCGCTAAGCCCCCGGCCCCTAGCATGCCGTTATCCACATCATTGCCGGGCTTTTCAATCGCCACCGCAAAAGTGTTAGTGCCGCTAATAGGTGTCCAGCGAATTTGCGGATTGCGCAAAAACACCATGCCCGCGGGGCCCCAGTAGTCAATAACATTGGGAAAGACGTTGCCGTCCATAAACAGCGAGTTGGTTTGTCCGGCGAGAATAGACTTCCACTCGCCGTAGGCATGACGCACGCGCATGGTGGTTTGGCCTTCGTCGTTGCCCACGCCATACAAATCAAATTCAAACACCGTGTGAATCGTATCCTCGCCCAGCGGCAAGTTTGCCTCTACCCCCAAGCGGCTCTGACGCACACTGGCAATGGTTTGCCCGTCGCTGCCGTACTGGCCATCTTGTGTGGGGATACGAGAGGGCCGCAAAGTAGCCTCCCAATCGGGGTTAACTCGCGCAAAATCCTGAATCATGTCCAGTTGAGCAAAGCCGTACACGACAAAGTTTTTCTGTCGCGATTCACTAGTCACTTCGCTCGCGGTTACCCGCTGCTGCAGCGCTTCGAGCTGCGCCCGCGCTGCATCCAACTCGCGCTGCAACTCATCCAGCTCGGCGCTCCACGCGGCCGAACCACACACCAACCCTATCAGTAATGGCACCTGAACAATTAGTTTCACAATGACTTCCCTCTGTCCGAATAATCCTAACGCCACCCACCATAACCCGGCGGCGCGCTGACTTAGACTATAGAGTCAATTGTGCAAATGAACAATGTAATACCCACGCCTCACGCCGCAAAGCGCGGCACAAGGAGCAGCACTTACGGGGTGACGCGAAAGATCAAAGAGGTGTTGATGCCACCAAAGGCAAAATTATTACTCATTAACGTATGGCCGTTGGTGGCGCGGGGGGCACCGGTAATATAATCCAGCGGCGCGCAATGAGGATCAATGTGAGATAAATTTAACGTCGGTGCCAGCCAGTGCTCGCGCATCATTGCGATCGAGGCCCAGGCCTCTATGGCGCCACTGGCACCTAACGTATGCCCCAGGTGGCCCTTTAGACTACTGACAGGCACCGTGTTGCCAAACACCCGTGCCGTGGCCAAGCTTTCGGCGACATCCCCCCACGGGGTCGCGGTGCCGTGAGCATTAATGTAAGCAATATCCTGTGGCTGACAAGCGGCATCGCTTAGCGCTAGCTCCATGGCCGTTTGCATACTGTCGGCGTCGGGCTGGGTTATATGAGCGCCATCGGCGTTAGTGCCAAAACCTATTACCTCGGCGTAAATGGTGGCGCCTCGCGTTTGTGCGTGCTCAAGCGATTCAAGTATCAGCGTTCCCGCCCCTTCGCCAATCACTAAGCCATCGCGGTACTCGTCAAACGGACTGGGGGTAATTGTCGGTGTCGAGTTTTTCGTGCTGGCGGCACCAAAGGCATCAAACACGGCCGCCTCGGAGGGGCACAACTCTTCGGCGCCGCCGGCGATCATCACAGTTTGAGTGCCGTTTTTAATCGCCTCGTAGGCGTAACCAATGCCCTGACTGCCCGAGGTACAGGCAGATGAAGTGGTGTACACCCGGCCTTTAGCACCAAAAAAAATGCTTACATTAACCGCCGTGGTATGACTCATCATCTGCACATAAGTGGTAGCGGTCATGCGGCTTAAATCGTGTTTGGCAAGTTGCTCGGCAAACTGACACGTCGCTACCGTACTACCGGTAGAGGAGCCATAGGCAACCCCACATTGACCACTACTAACAATCGGGTCGTCCGCCAGCCCGGCATCTATTAAGGCAAGCTCGGTAGCGCGCGTCGCAAGCCGGGCCACTCGCCCCATGCCGCGCACCTTTTTGCGCGGGTAATAGCCCGGTATCACAAAGTCATCGACTGGACCGGCAACCTGAGTATGCAAGCCTTTGTACTCGGCCCACTCGGGCATCGCGCGAATGCCGCTGCGGCCACTTTTTAACGCCGCGGCCAAGTCCGGCCAGCCGGTGCCCACCGAGGTCACCCCGGACATACCCGTAACCACCACGCGGGTCATGGGCAGCGCTTAATAATCAACGAAGTGTTGACCCCGCCAAAGGCGAAGTTATTACTCATCACATAATCGCAATTGATGGTGCGGCCTGCGCCCTGAATATAATCAAGCTCGCCACACTCGGGGTCGATGCGCTCGAGATTAATGGTGGGAGCAAACCAGTCGCTGCGCATCATTTCTAAGCTCATCCAGGCCTCCAGCGCACCACAGGCGCCCAAGGTGTGGCCGATATAACTTTTTAACGAGCTAATCGGCTTGCCCTCGCCCAGCGCCGCCACTGTGGCCCGGCTCTCGGCAATATCACCTTTGGTAGTAGCGGTACCGTGGGCATTGACGTAGCCGATCGCGTCGGCACTGATGTTGGCATCTGTCAGCGCCAGCTGCATCGCGGCTGTCATTGTCTGGGCACTTGGCTCGGTCACATGGGCACCATCGGAGTTGGTGCCGTAGCCGACGATCTCACCCAAAATAGTCGCCCCGCGGGCGCGGGCGTGTTGGTACTCTTCCAAAATAAGTGAGCAAGCGCCTTCGCCGATAACCAAACCATCGCGCCCGGCATCAAACGGGCGCGGCGTTAGGCGGGGCTCGTCATTGCGGGTACTGGTGGCAAATAAAGTATCAAACACCGCGACGGGGGTTACGTGAAGTTCCTCGGCGCCGCCGGCCACCATAACATCTTGCATACCGTATTTAATCGCCTCGTAGGCGTAGCCCACCCCCTGACTGCCAGAGGTGCAGGCCGATGCGGTGGGAATAATGCGGCCCTTCATATTAAAAAATAAACCGATGTTCACCGTGGCCGTGTGCGTCATGGTGCGCAGGTAAGTAGAAGCGGTTAAATCGATGGTGGTTTTATCGGTGACTACGCGGGTTAACGCCGGCACATCGGCCGGAGTGCCGATACACGAGCCGTAAGAGACACCCGTACTGCCGTTGGTTAAACAGGGGTCATCCACCAGCCCCGCCTGGGCCAGCGCTTGCTCGGTGGCGCTGACCGCCATCACCGATACGCGGCCCATACTGCGCAGCTTTTTGCGCGGATAATGGGCCGGCGTACTAAATTCAACCGGCGCACCTAAGCGAGTATTAAGCCCTTCAATATCATCCCACTCATCAAAGCGCTGAATTTTATTGTTGCCGGCGGCAAGCGCGGTTTGTACATCAGGCCAGTTGTTGCCCAGCGCACTCACGGCGCCCACACCGGTAATCACGACCCTGCGCATCAGAGCATCCCACCATTGACGGATATGACTTGCCGGGTAATGTAGCTGGCCGAATCGCTCATTAGATAACCCACTAAACTTGCCACCTCGCGCGCTTCGCCAAAGCGCCGAAGCGGGATCATTTTTTTCGCTTCATCGGCAAACACTTCATCGATCATGTCGGTTTCGATAATACCGGGGGCGACACAATTCACGGTAATTTTGCGCTTGCCAAGCTCCAGCGCCAACGCTTTTGTGGCGCCAATCAGCCCCGCCTTAGTCGCGCTGTAGTTTACCTGACCACGGTTGCCGGCAAGCCCGGCAACCGACGACAAGGTAACAATACGCCCGCCGCTGCGCGCCTGTACCATGGGCATTACCAGTGGCTGAACCACATTGTAAAACCCATCGAGATTCGTGTGAATCACGCTGTCCCAATCGTCATCGCTCATGGCCGGAAACGCATTGTCGCGGGTGATACCGGCGTTGCAGACAATACCGTAAAAGGCGCCGTGTTCGGTCACCGCAGCCTGCAGTGCCGCACGGGTCTCACGGCGGTTGGCAACATCAAAACACAACAACCCGGCGTCGCCACCGAGTGCGCGAATGTCTTCCACAACTGCCTCGCCCTGAGCGCGGTTGGTACGACAGTGTACGGTAATGGCAAAGCCCTGACGTGCCAGTTCCAACGCGATTTCGCGACCGATGCCACGGCTCGATCCGGTAACCAATACCCGGCGACTCATGGTGTTACTCCTTATAATATTAATGGTTAGCGTCCGGGCTTTGCAGAGCCGGCTCGGTTGCCGCCATATAGGCCGCAACGTTATCGGGCCGGTAGGCGGTAAAAATTGCCTCGGCGATTAACTCTGAATCCCGGTAAATACGACCGGTAAAAGCCACCAGCGGGCCGTCAATTAAATCGACGTGCACCGAAATACGCAGAGTGTCATTAAGCGCAAACAGTGGTTGGTGCGCGGTGTATTGGCGCGAGCTAATTAAAAAAGCCGGCTCGACCGGACGGCCGGCCTGAGCATCTTCCAGCCCCACCCATACCGCGGCCGCCTGGGCCATATACTCGATTCCCGTCCAGGCGGGTACACCGCCACGTGCCGCATCGTAAAACATATTGTCGCTGTTAATACGGGCCGAGACTTCCACCTCAAGGGGGCTATTTTTGACGAGGGTATCCACCAAGCGTATGGGCGGTTGATGCGGAATATAATTGGCCAGGCTCACGAGCGTGCATCTCCCAGCAGCACTGCGGCATTATTACCGCCAAACGCAAACGAATTGCTCAACACAACCCGTGGTGAGGCCGGCAACAGCAAGCTGTTACGCGGGGCAAAATACAACTCGGGCAGCGCCGGGTCGGGTTGATTATCCCACACATGAGGCGGGGTGCAGCTCTCGGTTAACGCCAGCCAACACAGCGCCGCTTCGGTTGCCCCGGCCGCCCCAAGGGTGTGCCCCAGCTGTCCTTTACTGCTACTGCACAAAGGCTGATGGCTAAACAATCGCGCCACTACCGCCGACTCCATCGCATCGTTAAGTGGGGTGCCCGTACCGTGCAGGTTGATATAGTCCACCTCGTAGGGCTCGCAGCCAGCGCTTGCCAGTGCCGCGCGAATAGCCGCCTCGGCGCCGGCGCCGGTGGGGTCTGGCGCGGAGATATGATGCGCATCGGAGGAGGCCCCGACCCCCAATAATGCCACGTCGTAAAGCAGCGGCTCGCGCGTGACCAGAAAAAAAGCCGCCGCCTCACCAATATTAATGCCCGAGCGATTAACGCTAAAAGGCTGGCAGGGCTCCGGGCTCACCGACTCAAGTGCGGCAAAGCCATTCACCGTTAGGCGGCACAGGCTATCGGCACCGCCGGCGATCACCGCATCGGCCAAGCCGGCATCCAATAGGCGCTTTGCCGAGCCTAACGCATGGGCACTGGATGAACAGGCGGTGGACAGCGTATAAGAGGGGCCCGCGGCACCCGTTAACCTGGAGACTAACGCGCACAGGTTGCCGATTTCCTGCTGGCTATAGTGGTAGTCGGCGGGCAGCTCACCGGTTTGCATCAGCGCTTTAATCGCGGCCTCACCCTCGGCGATACCCGAGGTACTGGTGCCTGCCACCACGGCGACGCGGTGAGCGCCATAGCGCTGCACGGCCAGCTCAACCGTCGAGCTAATTTGCTCTAAGGCGGTGGCAGCCAGGCGGGCATTGCGACAATCGAGCGCTTGTAGCTCAGGCGGCAATGGCGCCAGATCGGCGGTTACCGGTGCCGTATAGGTTGTGCGGCCAGGTACCCAGTCGCATAGGGCAAGCGCCCGCTCGCTGGCAAACAACGCCTGACTAACCGCCTTTTGCCCGGCGCCCAACGCATTGACCAAACCCAAATCTGTAAGATATACCGCCATGATTATCTCTTAAGGGGCACAACGCTGACGCGGCCGCCCTGTTGTGGCAAGTGATATTGTTGCGCCTGCAGAGGGCTCCAGCGCCACACGCTGCGCCCGCTCTGCGTCAAGGTTATCGTGCTACCGACTTGCTGTAACTGCAGGCCGGCACTCTCAGCACACTCTTTGCGCGTTTGTTTCGGTAAACTCCACCAATAATAACCCCACACCAGCGCCTGCGGGTCTAACCCCCGGTACCAGGGTGAGACATCAAGCTGCAACTGTCCGGCGTTAAGCGTGGCACTAAATTGCGGCGAGCCGATAGTGTCCAGCGCAACAAACACCGTCTGGGCGTTATGGCGCTCGGTACGCAACAACAAAGGTTGCTCGCGCTTATTGTAAGCCACGGTTACGCGCGCCGTGCTATCGTTGGCAGGCGCGCAAACCTCGCGCTCGCTAAAGGGTGGCACGCTGGCGCATGCGCTCAGCAGCACAACACTTGTTATCATACCTAGCCGCTGGCCAATTCGCATGGGTTAAGCCTCTTCCGGCCGACAAAATTGGGCCAGTGCGTTCATGCGGCGGATGGGGTCGGCCACAAAGGGGTTAGTTTTGTCCCAGGCGTAACCGGCCAATACCGACGAGATCATATCGCGCACACTGGGCACCTGACCGGGGAAAAAGATAATGTCTTGAAATAACCCCTCGTACCAAGCCTCGACAAACACCCGAAAAGTATCCACCCCCTCGCGCAGTGGCTGCTCGTAATCGCGGTACCAGTCGACCGGCTCCCCTTCTAATTGACGCACCAAAGTCGCCACCGCCGTACTGGCCGAGCGCATAGCGATGGTAATACCGGACGAGAAAATAGGATCGAGAAATTCACCGGCATTACCCAACAACGCATAGCGCTCGGTAGCCAGATGCTTAACGCTGCGCGAATAACCAGAGAGTTTATTAACTGGCATAGGCCACTGGGCGTTGCTGAGTAAATCCGCCAACACCGGCGCCTCGGCAATCAGCTCGCGTAGCAATTGCGCGGGAGTTTCACCCCGGCGTCGGGCGAGCTTTGCCTCATCGACAATAACACCGCAGGAGCACTTACTGTCGCTAAGGGGAATTAACCAGTACCAGATATCCCGCTCCGTGGGGTGTACCGTCACTAAAATTTTATCGCGATCAAACGCCTCAGACGTAATGCCATCCAACACATGGGTAAAAAACGCCTGGCGTACCGGAAAATCGGACGGCGTTTCTAACTCCAGCAGGCGAGGTAGTACCCGACCAAAGCCACTGGCATCCAACACATAGCGACAGTCAAGGTGGCTAATACTCTCGTCCTCGGCGGTGACGGTTAAGCGCGAGCCGGTGTCGGTTTCGGTAAAGCCCGTGATGGACTGGCCAAAGCGAATATCCACCCCACGGGCGGCAGCCTCATCGGCGAGCAATTTATCAAATTGTGCGCGCTCTACCTGAAACGTAGTGCCGGGCCCCGGGGTAAACTTTTCTTCAAAATTAAACCAGGTATAGCGATCGCCCCAGCCGAACGCAGCGCCATTTTTAAAACGAAACCCAGCCGAATTCACCACATTGAGAAAGCCTGCCTCTTCCAGATACACCATGCACTGGGGCAACAAACTCTCACCAATAGAAAAGCGCGGAAAGTGCTGCCGCTCAAGTACCCGCACTTGGTAGCCTTGTTGCTGCAGTAACGTGGCCGCCACCACCCCCGCCGGGCCGGCACCAATAACCACAACATCTAACGGTTCGTTTGGCTCTGCCATAGTCATTCCATTACGCTTTATTTACGGTTCCTGCCACTATTACCAGCGGAGCCAATAAGTAGGCCATAACAATACCCAGTAACACGGTTAAACCAAAACTGTGGATCGCTGCCGTCGCCGAAAGGGCCAAAAGGCCAAACGATAACACGGTGGTTAAGGTCGATAAACCAATGGCCAGCCGTGTACCCAGCTGCTCAGAGTGGGCCTCGCGTAAAAACAAGGTGTAATCGATACCGATGCCCAACACCAGTAACAATGCCATTAAGTGGAACACATTTAATGCACTTCCTGCCACGCTAATCACCACCAGTGCCAAGGCGCTGGCCAATGCCGGGGGCAAAATAACCATGAGCGCACCAAGCATTGTGTAACGGCGCGCCAACAGCAAGGCAATAATGACGTAAGCCAACAACAACAGCCCCGCGGCACTGTGCCGATAATGCTCTAACAGTTGATCGGTGCGTGCTACCGGGTCGACCAGACTCACACCATCGAGCCCGGCCAACGCTTGACGCACGGCCGCCACATTGAGGGGCATCGTTAAACTCAGCGCGCTAAAGTGCTTGCCATCGGCGCTAAAATACAAAGGTAAATCAGGCCGCTCGGCCAGCACGCGCTGCATGTGCTCAAGCGTTAACAGCGGCGGGGACGACACCGCCTGCTGCATTTTTTGTCTGGCACTGTCCGTCAGCTGTAATTGCCGGGCAAGCTGCTGTAAAGCACCGCTGTCGATTACGGCACTTTGCCACAGCGCTTGATTCTGTTGTTGTTGCCGCACCGAAGGCAGCACCCGGGTTAGCGCGTCAAACCCGGCTAATGCCGGGCTACCCTGCAGGGGCTCCAGCCGCGCTACCGCCTGCTCTACCCGGTGCATTAATGCTTCTCCACTCGATGCCTGCAGCAATACATACTGCAACGCTGTACCGGCACCTAAACTTTCGCGCACCCGAGCTTCCATTTGCACAAGCTCGGGGTCGGGCTGTTGCATCTGGCGGATGCTGTCGCTGGTAGGCGCCAGGCTCAGCAGAGCAATTAACCCCAGTAGCAACACCAATAGCCAGCTGCGCCGGCGGGCCAATGGCCGCAAAGCACGTTCATGCACGCTCACCAACCGGCGGATAAAATCTTGTAACCGGGCGGGCATAACCCGCCCGGGCGCCTTCGATAACAGACTTGGGTAACAGCACAACACCGTAGCCAGGGCGGTAACCAAGCCGGTACTCGACAGCACCGCAATTTGTGTAAACCCCGGAAACCCAGCCGCCACAAAGCTCAAATACCCCACCACACTGGTGCACAACCCAAGCGTTAGCGGCGCCAGCAAATGTCGGGTGCCGCGTGTCGCCTCCCACTTCTGGCCGCAGGCCAAACGCGCCGAAAAATAATGCAAACCGTAATCGATCGCCACCCCAACCAAGGCCGCACCAAATACCAGCGCCATGACATGAACCGCACCAAACACCAAGGCGCTGGTTGCCAGGCCCGCCACCACACCGGCAGCCAGTGGCACAAAGGCCAGCAGCAGCAGCGCCGGACTGCGAAATACCAGCAATAACAAAGCAACAATCCCCAGCAGCGAGCCAAACCCCACGGTGGAGACTTCGCGGCGCGCCTGATCGGTGCCCGCAAGGGTGTAAAACAGCGCGCCGGTTTTAAGCACTTCAGCGCCCGGCAATGTACGCCAGAGAGTCTCGGCCGCTTGTATCGCCGTGCGGGCCTGATTTTGGACTGTAACGTTAAAGGGCGAGCCGGTTAACTCAAGCGCCAGCACAAAATAACGCCGCTGATCGAGCACAACATAAGGGTTGCCGGAGGAATCGATTTGAATATTACTCTGGGGTTGAGTCGCGCGGGTGAAGTCGGCCAGAGAACCCAGAGGATCATTTATCAACGCCTCGGCACTCACACCGCCTGGGCGGGTAAACAGACGGCGCTTTGCCTGCTCAACCAGCTGTTCAGTACTGTCTTGCTGCAGCCGCTGGCGCCACAGAGGGGTTAACAATAGGGCATTACGCCCCTGATAAAGCGAGGCGAGCGACGCAGGCGCATTAGCGGCCTCGGTTAACTGAAAACACTCGCACGCGCTAAGTGCTGCGCGAACCTCGGGCAACTGCTGCCGGGCGGCGTCCGGATCGTCAGCCCCCAATAACAGCGCCACCCGGCGCTCAAAACGAGAGGAAAACGCCTGCTCAACCCGGGCCTCGGCACTGCGTGAATCACCATCGGGAAACAGCGCCAATATATTACTGTCGAGCGATAATTGCGGCAATTGCCAAACGGCCAACAGCAGCATCAGCAGCAACCACAAGCCACTTAAACGACGCGCGAGCAGTAAGCTATTCACCAGGCTACTCAGCCTGAGGTTTGCGCGGGTAGGAAAAATTTAACACAGTGTAATCATCACCAGGCTCGGTCAGCGTCACCTGATTAATAAGCCCTTCGCGACCCTGCACGATGATATGCGCTAAAAGCGTTTGCAGACGTGAATCCTCGGGAGTCAAACCGATCACCCAGTGCTCGCCCGTTTGCTCGGGCGTTAATAACGACACCGCAAAATAACTGTTCAAATCTTTTAGGCTAAGCTCAAACAACCGACTAAACATCTGAAAAAAACCGTATAACGAGGGCTCGGAGGCGGCGCTGATGATTTCTGTTTTACCTTCCATTGTACGGGTTAACTCGCCCTCGGCCATGGCGTAAGCCACGGCAAACGGCTCTTCAATATGCCAATGAATATGACCATCGGCCGTCAGGTTAAATCGTCCGGTGGAAATCATCGGCTCGCGCAATATAGCCAAGTACTTACGCTGCTCTATCGTCCCGGCAACGGGTAGATTTTCCCGCAACTGATCGGCAATGCTATTGAGCGCGCGGGCCTCGGCGGTACCGGCGACAACTGGATGCTCAAACACCCCTTGCGCCTTAACTCCCATTGATAACAAGCACCATAGCAGCGCGACAGCCAGCGCGAAGGCTGAAACAACGCGTGGCGAAAACCGTAAAGTACGCGTGTGCATCATTGATCTCCCTCGCGCCGGTAGCGCGCTAGCTTTTGTTGTAGGATATCGGGCAACGCAAAACACATCTCGCCACTATCGAGCGCTACCGCCACCTGCACGCTATAGCCCTTGGTCAGCACCTGGGCGGTTTCTTCATCGACAATTCGGTAGTCTATTTTTAAGCGCACATCCGACTCTGACAAAGTCGCCTCGACCCGGATGGCCCGGTTAAAGGTGGCGGGTTTAACGTATTTTAAACGGACATCGACCACGGGAAAGCCATAGCCAGACTCGCGCATGGCGTGGTAGTTATAGGCAATTTTATCCAGCAGTGCGCAGCGGGCATCTTCAAAATACTTAAGGTAGTGACCGTGCCAAACAATATCCATGCTGTCGACGTCGTAAAACGGCACCCGTAAAACCACGCTCGCCGTTACCGGGCTTTGCTCACACTCTTTATGGCTCATTGCGGTATAACTCCCAGCGCTGCGCGCGAATGGCATTTACCGTTTGCCGCAGTACACTCTCCAGCGGGCGATCTTCGGTGACGATGGCAAAGTCCTCGCGCACGGCTGTCATCATATCGGCTAACGGCTGAGTAATTGCACTCTGATCAAAATCGTCTTGTTGCTGGCGCAAGTACAACGCCTGGGTCGCGGCCAACACGCCGGCCGCCACTACCTGTTCGGTAAGCTCTAACACCCGCTCGCAGTCGCGAGCGGCAATAGTCCCCATACTCACCTTGTCCTGGTTGTGGCATTCGGTGGAGCGCGAAAAGACACTGGCGGGCATGGTGTTTTTTAGCGCCTCGGCGGTCCAGGCCGAGGTGCCAATCTGTACCGCTTTAAAACCGTGGTTAATCATGGCGCGCTCGGCGGTCGCGCCTGACAAATTCGACGGCAAACCATTATTAAATTTAACATCCATCAGCAACGCCATCTGCCGATCGATCAAATCGGCCAAATTGGCCACGGCCACTTTGAGTGAATCCATGGCAAAGGCAATATGACCGCCGTAAAAATGCCCACCGTGCAATACGTGTTCGCCCTCGCCATCAATAATCGGGTTATCGTTGGCGCTGTTAAGCTCGGTCTCAATAAACTGTCGCAGCCAGGGTAAGGAATCTTGCAGCACGCCAATAATATGCGGCGCACAGCGCACCGAGTAGCGATCTTGCAACCGGTCAGAGTTGCGCTCTAGCTCGTGGGCATTTAAATCCGAGTGAATCCATGCGGCAATTTGCCCCTGCCCCGGGTGGGGTTTAACCGCAAACAAACGCGCATCAAAGTGATTGGTGTTGCCCTTTAACGCGACACTCACCATGGCCGTCACGCGGGTGGCCAGGCGGGCCAAATACTGCGCGCGATCAAACGCCAAACAGGCCACCGCCGTCATAACGGCGGTGCCATTCATAACCGCTAACCCCTCTTTAGGCATAAGCTTTAACGGGGCCAAATTGTGCTCGCGCAACACGTCAGCGGTAGCGCGCTTTTGCCCCTTCACCGTCACTTCGCGCTCCCCCACCAAGGCGGCGGCCACGTAAGATAATGGCGTAAGATCGCCGCTGGCTCCTACTGAGCCTTCCTCGGGCACCACCGGCACAATATCGGCGTTGATGTAACTCACCAACTGCTCAAGTAATTGCTCGCGTACCCCCGAGTAACCCTGACACAGTGACGCTAACCGGGTGGCGAGAATCGCGCGCCCGTGGCTTGGGTCAAACTCGCGCCCCAACCCGCAACCGTGAAAGCGAGTTAAATGCAGCGGCAGCTCCTCGACTAAGTGAGGGGGGATAGAGACGGTACAAGAATCGCCATAGCCGGTGGTAACGCCATAAATCACGCCCTCTTCACGCCATAAATTATGCACAAAGCTGGCACTGGCATTAATGCGTTGGCGTGTTTTAGGATCGTCGGTTAACCGGGCACCATGGCCGTTGGCAATGGCGACAATATCTTCAATAGTGATGTGCCGAGCGCCAAACTCAATTTTATCGCGGGGCTGTTTATGGCTCATTGGGTACATCACTCCTGATACGATCATCAATAGGGCATTCATCGCCCCAGTAATCAAAAAAGTTAAACCACTGTAAAGGGTAGCAGCGGCAGAGCCGCTCAAGCTCGGTGATATAGTCGCGCAACATGGCCTGACACACCGATTCGCGTTCGGCGCGCCGCACACGGCCCCCTTCGCGCAGGGGCACTAACTCGGCACAATAGCCGTTGCCACGATCAAACCCCGCCAAAAAAAACACCGGCGCATCCAGTAGCAAAGCCAGCCAAAAAGGCCCCGAGGGAAAGCGCGCTTCGGCACCTAAAAACGGCGCTGTAAAATAGCGCGAACTATTACCCGGCGGTAAACGGTCGGCGAGTAAAATTAAAAATTCGCCATCATCCAATTTTTCTTTTAAGGCAATCGCGGTGGCGGGGGTAATATCGCTTACCTGAATAAGGCGCACGCCCGACTGTTCGCTGGCACGCTCCATCAATTTATTAAACTTGGCGGTATTGGCGTTGTGTAAAATAACATTCAGTTTCAGCGAGCCATCGTTTTCTACCACCGCGCGACACATCTCTAAATTACCGAAGTGTGCCCCGAGTAAAATGCCGCCTTTTTTTTCACGCTGCAGTTGCAGCAACTGTTGATGCCCGGAAAAATCCACATCATGGCGTTGAATGCGTCCCATCCAGGCGTCCAGCCGGTCCATTAACGCCCGGGCAAACGCCAGGTGATGCTGCCACACCAACCTGGCACTGGCCTTTTTGCCGGTAGCACGGGCCAAATACCGGGCGCTGTGACGCCGCACCGAGGCGCGGGTAATATAAAAATAAGAAACCACCAGGCAAACCACCGGGTACACCAGCACCCGGCCGCCAAAGCGATACACAGAAAACAGCAACTGCATACCCAGGGCACTGCCGCGCTCACTCGCCTGGGACCAGTGTGGCTCAGTCATGTGCGCCCCTCAGCCAGCGGTATAAGCGCCGTCCCAGTAATGCCGGAGAGCGCACCAACATACCCACAACCAAACGCGTGTGCATCCAGCTTATCGCCAGGTTATCGCCCCACAGGCGAAAGTTAGACACACCATGCTCTGGGTAGACAACCCGGGTAGGCACATTGACGATGGCGACCCCGCGCCAATGCAGCCGCACCAATACCTCGGTATCAAAATCCATATGCGAGCCCAGGGTAACAGCGCGGGCAAGGTCTAATGTGGGCGCTATAGGGTAGACCCGAAAACCGCACATAGAGTCGCGAATATCCAGCGATAAGGTTTCGATCCACACCCATACATGGGTTAAATAACGGCAGTACAACCGCACCTTTGGCACCGAGCCATCGTATTGCGGCACACCCGCGATGATCGCCCCGGGGGCTCTGTTGGCTGCGGCAAGTAATCGGGGCACATCCTTCACATCGTGCTGACCATCGGCATCGATTTGCAGCGCGTGAGAAAACCCCAAACGCTGCGCGTGTTGCATACCCAACAAAACCGCGCTGCCTTTACCGCCGTTGGGAAACTGCTCGCACAGCTCACTGCCGGTTTGCTGACACAACTGCCGCAATGTGGCGCTGGCCTCGGCGTCGCCACCGTCATTCACCAGCACGCAACAAATACCCTGTTCACGCAGCTGGCGCACACAGGGCCCCACTAAGTGGGCGTGGTTGTACACCGGAATCACGGCGCAAAAGTTAAGGCCAGGTTCGCTCACGATAGCTCCCGAACATTAATGGCGCCGCGCGAGCAAACACCATTGGGCATACGATAGACAAATTTTAAACGACCTTGATCGCGCTGGTATTGCACGGTTAACTGCAAGGTAACGGGCGGGCGCACAAGCTGCAAAAACTTATTGGACGCTAAACCCAAAAACTCAAACCGCCGCTCCAGCATTTGCTCGGCAAAACCGAATACCCACCCCACCTGAATAACCCCTGCCAAAACGGGTAAGCCATCAAAGTGACCCGCAAAACAAGCGTCTTGTGGCTGCAGTTTTAGGCTGACACAAAACTCGTGATCGCTTAGCGAGCTTGTGACAGGTTGCGGTAACAGCATTACTTTTGGCGCTCCTCTAAGCAGCGGACAATGTCTGCCATGGGCAGTTTGCCCTGAGCATTACTGGGTAAGTTATCAAAATACCTCCAGCGCCGCGGCAGCAGTGGCCGATCAAAAAAATCGGCCAAATAATGCCGCAGCAGGGTGTTTAACTGATGTTTCCCGGCGCGTAGCTGTTGCTCACCACAAGCGGTTAAGGTTGCCAATACGCCCACCTCATCGCGCCGCCCACGGATGACCGCCGCACGGGCATGATCAATCCACGGCGACTCGTTAAGCCGCGCCTCCAGCTCGGTCAGTGACAGACGCTTGCCCTCCACCTTAACCACCGTATCAATCCGGCCCAACAATTCAAATCCACCACCGGGCAGCAGGCGAATTTTATCGCCCATCTCAAAGCCCTCGGGGGCATTTAAGTGCTGGCTTTTAACCAGCAAACACTGCCGCGGCGACTGGGACAGCGCCACATCACTCAGCGGTTGCCAGTGCGCCGAACCATTTTGCCGCCGCCAGGCAACGCCACCGGTCTCGGTACTGCCCAGCACTTCAATAGGCGCATACCCGAGCTCACTGGCAACATTTTTAGCTGTCAGGCCGGACAACAAACCGCCGGAAGAAAAAACCTCCCGCAACTGCGGCACAACCCGTCTAAAGTGTGGCGAAGCCGGAATACGGCCCAGATGGGTGGGGCTTGCCACCCACACAGCCGGGCCATAGTGGGCGAGCTGCTCGATCAAATGTTCGGGGAACTGCACCGGCGAAACAACAAAGGCCGCACCGCGCGCGAGTGGCCATAAAAGCACGTGCAGCAGGCCGTAAATATGGTGATGGGAGACACTGGTCACCACCGGCGTCGTACCAAGCGCGGGAAAATCCCGCTGTAACACAGCAACCTCAGCCTCAAGCTCGCCCAAGGTTTTATGCACCGGTTGCGGCGCACCGGTAGAACCCGAGGTAAATAACGTAATATCCACAACCCCGGTTACAGGCGCCGAGTGAATGTTAGCCGGCGCGCAGTCGGACGCCTGTGCCTGACTGATCAGTTCGCTGGGTAAACATTGAGGGCAATCGAGTGCGGCTTGCGGCTGGTCACTGATTAACGCATCAAAGTGTTGCGCCATTTGCACGCTACTGCCGGCGTGTAAGTTATGTGGCAAAACAATGTGCTTACCACTTAGCGCAAGCGCTAAAAAAGCCGTTAAAAACTCGTAACTATCGGACGCCCAAAGGGCGACCCGGCACGCAGCTAGCGGTGCGACTGCCGCGGCCAAGGTCAGGACGCGCTGGCGCAACTGATCGGCCGTGACCGCCCCTTGTGCGGTCCATGCAACCACTTGCGAGCCGCCCCCCAAGCCGATTTCCCTGAAATTTACCGAGCTGTTCATAGCGCGTGTTTTTTATGGAAGATCAATATTCGATAAGCGTATTCAACGGCAAACAATAAGCCTATCGCAAAATAGGCGAGCAAACCGTTGTATAGCGCCCAAATCTCGCGGCTAAAAAACAGCGCCGTAACCAGCGCGATACTGGCGTTAACAATAAAAAAAACACACCACAAACGGGTAACAGCGATGGTATAGCGCTCAACCACGGAGGGCAGGTTGCCATGATACTCAAAGGTGGCAGCGCGGGTTGGAATACTGGGTGGGCGCCACAAGGTGTAAGCAAAATAACTCGCTAACCCGATGTTGATACCAGCGGGTAATAATTTTAATAAAGTCTCACTATTTACCCACCAGAGCAAAGCTGCCCCGGCCAACATAAAGGCCAACAGCAAGCCGCGCTGCCACCAGGCACGGGCCACCAACACTAGCCGCAAGAGGTAAGCACAGGCAAATATTACCCCCAGCCAGCGCGGCTCAAACCACTGGGCACCAAAGTACACCAGCGGCGGGTACAGCAGCAGTATTAATGCGACTATTACCCCAAGAAAACGCATCAACCCTTTCTCATAAGCTCATCGACAACATTAACCGCATCGCCAATGGTGCGCACTCCCTTAAACTGCTCGGGCTTTAACTGCTTACCGGTAACGCTGTGAATTTTGGCGGCCAAGTCGATGGCATCGATGCTATCAAAATCTAAATCCGCGTACAGATCAGCATCCAGCGAGAGATCATCCTCGTCAATCATAAACGATTTAACCAGAACGGATTTTAATTCAGTGTAAATTTCGTCTTTTGTCATGAAAATCTCTACTAACCTTGTTGCGCCATCACAAAATCACGCAGCGAGGCAACACTGCGAAAGTGCTCTTTATTTTGCTCTGAGTTTGCATCGATCTTTACCCCAAAGCGCTTTTGCAGCGCCAAGCCAAGCTCTAACGCATCAATTGAGTCCAACCCCAACCCCTCACCAAACAGCGGCGCATCGGTATCGATATCGGCCACGGTGATATCCTCCAACTCCAACTCTTCGATGATCATCCGCTTAATGTCTTCAGCCATATCAGCCATAACGCTTTAATCCTTCCTCAAAATAGCTTTCTAGATGCCTTGTAAGCAGCCGCGCTGCCCGAGGCTTATCCTCAAAGTCATCAACCAGTGTCTGCGGCTGTAACAGCTCGGCAAAATAAATATTGATCTCGGCCCGCCTTGGCGGTATCCGGTACCAGGGTGCTCCCTTGGTTAATGTCAAAGGATTACAGGTGATAAACGTCGTCAGTATCGGCGCGCCAGTACGTACTGCAATGTTGGCAAAGCCGCGTTTAAAACTCGGGGCCTTACCCGCAGCGGTACGCGACCCCTCGGGGAAGATCAATACCGCCTCGTCGCGACTGAGCGCCTGCTGGCAACCGCGCAGCAGGCGCTCACCACTGTCGTTACTGATAAAACCGGCGGCGCGCATAACCCCCTTTAAATAGCGGTTGCGCCACAGCTCCCCCTTTACCACGCAATTGGCCTGAGGCAGTTTGGCAAACAGTATGACCACATCAATTAACGTCGGGTGGTTAGCAACGACTAAACAACCGGGCGACTGGGCCAGCAATTCGCTGTTATGTAATGTGACCCGAATTAACCCAAACAGCTGCATCAGCTGTACAAAACCGGCAAAGGTGCGCTGTTGCAGGCTGCGCACCCGGCGTGCTTTTTTATCTTTAGCCCCCGGCAAGGCGTAAATTACCGGAAAAACCAACAGCGACTGCAACAGCCCACCGGCAAAAAAAAAGCTAAAACAAAAACCCGTAGCCGCAACCCGCCAGCATCTGTCCAGGCGAGTTTTAAACCACATAATCGCGCCGGCCCCAGCTCCAGGTAGTGCCCCCGGTGTGGTAGCGCATTTGCGGCTCAAACGAAAACCACCAGGCGAGAAACGCCAGCAACATCGAGCGCTCATCATCGGCCCCGGTGTCGGCCTCACAGCGCAAGCTCACGGGCACAGCCCCTTCCACCGGTTTACGCTCCAGCACTAAGGCCACTGACGCGGGCATATCAATCTCATCGGCAAATGGCGTGTAAGGGCCACCCAGAGGCTCGTCCGTGTGAACCAACAAAACACGCGGTGCTCCGGTGGCTAAATGTGTAACCGCCTCTATCCACGCTTGCGCCAGTGTCTCTCGTCCTGCGGCCAGCGCCACCGATGGCATGTGTAGCTCGTGCAAAATTGTAAATAAGCCCAGCGCCGAGTTGTGCACAGAGAGGCTAAAAGCATTGGGTGACAGCGTCTGCCCCGCCGCCAGCGACTCAAGCAGGCTAAGCGTGCGCTGCGTATCACCGTGACGGGAGCTGAAAATTACCGGAGTCTCTGCACTTAGGTGTTTTGCACAGGGCCCCGCCACCTCTAGCGCCTGACGCCCCCAGCGAGTCAATCGCCGCCGGGTCATAGCCGGCACGTCAGCAGCGGCCGGACGCTCATCGGAGGTTACCGGGCAGGGGTTATCCGACCAGATAGACCAGGCGGCGGGGTTTTCTATTCCCGGCGCCCATGCTCTGACGTCTGACACCCACACAAGCATTGAATCACTCAATTGTCGCCACCTCCTCTCACCCGCCACAACGGGCAAATCGGGCGACATTTTACACCACCTTGGGGCTTATTGGCACGCCGGGCACAGCACCTAAAGGCATGTTTATTCCGTTGCGAGCACTACCGAAGCCTCCAGCACCCGCCCCTCGTCATGACTGAGCCGGACACTCAGGCGAGGCCAGCGCTGATCATCGACGTTAATGCTAACCAACTGGCCCGGCAACACCGGGGCAATAAACTTAACTTTCCTTATCTCGATAACCGGGCTGGCCGGAAAACGCCCGAGCAAATAAGCGTGTATTTTACCCAGCAGGTACGCACCCGGCACCAATGGGTAGCCAGCAAAATGGCCCTGCACGCATAAATCAGACGCCACAACACGAAATTTCTCTGACATCGGTTATCATGCCCCTATCACTCAGATTGCTGTGAATTTTATGACTGCGACAATCGCGCCCAACATCGCCGATCTCATCCCTCACCAAGCACCCATGGTGCTGCTGGATTCTATCATCCGCTGGGATGAAGGGTATATTCTCTGCCGCGCACTATCTCACACCCAGTCGGACAACCCCCTCCGTGATGCTGGCAAATTGTCAGTCTTTGCGGGCGTGGAGTACGCCGCACAAGCCATGGCAGCCCACGCGAGCTTGCGCACCGACGGTCAACCCGCCCAGCGCGGCATGATTGCAACCGCCTCCAGGTTAACCCCAGCGTGCCAGTGGTTAGACGAGTACCCCGCGCCACTTTCGGTGCGGGTCGAGCTATTAGCGAGCAACACCACCAGTTCTATGTGCCAATTTCAAATCGCCAGCGACACCAGCCAGCTGCTCAGCGGCCAGCTAACCGCGCTTAGCAGCCAGAGCTAACGCTATGCCAACCAGAATTTGGCTTAGCCCTAGCAGCTTGCTTACCGCAGATAGCGCTCTGGCCGGGCGCTGGCTTCAGTTACTGAGCGAGCCAGAGCGCGAGCGCTTGGCGCGCTACCGCACGGAGCCACAAAAACACGCCTTTTTAAGCAGCCGGGCCCTGCTCCGCAGCGCACTAGGCACGGTTTGCAACATGCACCCCGCAGAGCTGAGCTTTACCGCCAACACCGCAGGCAAGCCCCGGCTAGCATTCGACCAATCACCACACTTCAGCCTGAGCCACAGCGGTCAGTGGATGGCGCTGGCCATTGATGATCAGCAGCCCATTGGCCTGGACTTGGAGCACCCGCAAAAAACTCGCGACATTATGGCCATTGCGCGCCACTACTATCACCCGCAAGAGACGCAGCGCCTGGCAGAGCTTGACGAGCCCGCCCGCAACCGCGAGTTCTACCGTCTGTGGACGCTCAAAGAGGCTTTTTTTAAAGCCCGGGGCACAGGTATATCCGAGGGGTTACACCGCATCTGTATCAACCCGGGCGCAGGGGTACCGACGGCATCATTCGATCTTCCTGCACTCGGTGCGCCCCGGCCAGAGCATCTTTACTATCGCTTTCAGCCCGCCGGAATTCAAAATGTGCATTTAGCACTCGCCCGCCCCCAGGCATCCAGCGCGCCGGAGATAGCGATTTTTTCGAGCAACCATTTAATCATTTAAACGTCAGCAGCGCGGTTAGCACTCCACTACACTGTAGGGGTAAGATCAATCATCGGGATCACAGCCAACCGCCAATGCACTCATACCGCCGCCTTAATACAAAAATCGCCACAAGAGTATGGCAACTTTGCTGGTGGGTATTGCTTGCCTGCCCGGCCACCTACAGCCACGCCGATAACCTCTCGCCTGCAAAGGTAACGAGTTATCAGTACCGCACCCCAGGGACATCCGCCGATCACCGTTTTGACTACGAGATGGAGCTACTAAAGCTCGCCCTAACAAAAACCGTTGCCGAGTTTGGCCCCTATGAGCTGACACCGGCAGCACCAATGAACCTTCCCCGCGCTATGGCACTGGCCAACGGCGAGGACAACCTGATATTCAAAACCAGCTACACTGAATCGCTCACCAAAAATTTTTATTATCCGCCCTACCCGATCGACAGAGGTATTTTCAGTTACCGGGTTTGTTTTGAAAATAAAGCCGCCGCGCAACACACCAGCGCGCTTACGCAGCTATCGCAGCTACAACAACTTACTATTGGTCAGGGCGTGGGCTGGCTGGATAACGACATACTCACCCATAACGGCTTTACCGTTATTGAAGCCACCACCTATGAAAACCTTTTCCCTATGCTCGCCGGTGGGCGATTCGATTTATTCTGCCGCGGCATCAGCGAAGTACAGTCCGAGTGGAACAACTTTGGCCAGATAGGTGGCTTTGCCATCAACCAAACCTTCGCCCTCTACTACCCACTGCCCCGGTTTTTCTGGATTCATAAAAGCAAGCCGGAGGCGTACGCACGAATTAACCGCGGCTTACAACTCGCCTACACCGACGGCTCGGCCCTTAAGCTTTGGCAGCGCCATTATCAAGACGCCATGAAGGCCACTGATCTAAGCAGCCGGCGCATATTTATTTTGCGCAACCCCTACTTAAACAACATTAACCCGCAATACAAACCGTATTTTTTGGGCCGCAAAGAACTCAAAAATCATTAATCGCCGACAAAAAAGCCCTCCTCTTTTGTAAAGAGCTTTCTTATAAGGTGGTGCCCACCGATTTGCGGGAACGAATCAAGATAGCGCGAATGCGCCGGCTCGCAGAGCCGAGCCACTCGGGGGTGGCGAGTCCACGCCGGGCCCTGGTCCGACCTGACATACATAAAGAAAAAGCCCTTCACTTTCGTGAAGAGCTTTCCTTTAAGATGGTGCCCACCGATTCGTCGGGAGCGAATCAGGACAGCTCGAATGAGCTGGCTCGCAGAGCCGAACCACTCGGGGGTGGCGAGTCCACGCCGGGCCTTGGTCCGGTCTGGCACACATAAAGAAAAAGCCCTTCACTTTCGTGAAGAGCTTTCCTTTAAGATGGTGCCCAAGGCCGGACTTGAACCGGCACGGCTTACGCCACTACCCCCTCAAGATAGCGTGTCTACCAATTCCACCACTTGGGCAAATACTGTCTGCTTACTGCTCGCTGGCCGGTGCTACCGGAACTTCATTGGCCGGCTCGCTTTGCTCTACGGCTGGCACGTCAGAGGTGGCAGGCACATCGGAGTCAGCGTCTGCAGCCGGGACATCGTTTACAGCGGCGCCGGATTCTATCACGGCTGGAATTGCGTCGTCAGCTATCGATGAGCTGTTTTTTGCAATAATCGCCAGGCCAAAACTGGTGCAGAAAAACACAAACGCAAAAACAGCAGTGGCCCGGGTGAAGAAGTTGCCGCCACCCTCACTACCAAATACCGTTTGCGATGCACCGGCACCAAAAGAAGCGCCCGCTGAGGCACCTTTACCTTGCTGCATCAGGATCAATGCAATAATGGCGAGTGCCGTTAAGATATGAATAATAAGTACTATTTTTTCCATTACTCCGCTCTCTTTACGAGCTTACTGTGTAATGCCAGTAGCAACCTGTTCGGCGCTCTGACATATCGCGATAAATTCTTTTGCGTCTAACGAGGCGCCACCTAACAGCGCGCCATCGATATCCGGCTCACCAAACAAGCTCAGTGCATTGCTGGCCTTAACACTGCCGCCATAAAGTATTACTAAGCTATCACCCTGCGCGCCAAACTGGTCGCGAATAAAGGTGTGAACCTCCTGGGCTTGCTGCGGAGTAGCGGTTTTACCAGTACCCACGGCCCAAATAGGCTCGTATGCCACAACGGCGCGACTAAACGCCTCAAGGCCTGCGGCCTCAATCACCACCCGCAACTGCTGGCCAATGGTGTCTAGTGCGTGTCCTGCAGCACGTGCCTGCTCGGATTCACCCACACATAAAATGGGGGTTAAGCCGCTCTCTTGCGCTGCCAGAAACTGCTCGGCCACATACAAGTCGGTTTCAGACTGCATGCGGCGGCGCTCGTTATGCCCAACAATCACATATTTGCAGCCGACATCCGCCAGCATCTGCCCCGAGATCTCACCGGTGCAAGCACCGTTTGAGCGCGGGTTAAGGCTTTGTGCCCCGACAACCAGCGCGCTGGCTGTAAGCGCCTCTGCCACTTGCGGCAAATACAAAAACGGCGGACAAAGCGCTACATCGACGTGCTGTAGCGGACACCAAGCAGATAAAATTGCCTGCAGCAGCTGGTCGTTAACGGCGCGCGAGCCGTTCATCTTCCAGTTGCCGACGACCAACTTGCGTCGATCTCCTCTGGACTGCAATCCCACTTTGGTGTCCTCCGTAAAACGGCCGCCAATGGTATCCGAACAGCCTTCAAGATACAACGGCAAATTGCCCTATAATCCGCAGCTTACGTGACTAATTGAGCGCTTTTTCCACCTCTTTGGCGAGCTGCTGGGCCAGCGCCTTTACCTCGGCGCGATCTTCGCCCTCGACCATCACCCGAACCACTGGCTCGGTTCCCGATGGGCGCAACAAAACCCGGCCGCGCTCGCCCAACTGCTTCTCTGTAGCTGCCACCGCGCTTTGTACCGCCGGGTCGCTGTCCAAGTCGACTTTTTTAACCCGATGCACATTAATCATGGTTTGCGGCATCTTAGTCATGCCCAGTTTCGCGCTATTCAAACTCTTGCCCATGGTGCTAATCGCAAGCAATACCTGCAGCGCCGAAATAATACCGTCACCGGTGGTAGTGACATTGCCACAGACGATATGCCCCGAAGACTCACCACCCAGCGACCAACTGTTGTTGCGCATGGTTTCAATCACGTAGCGATCGCCCACTTTCGCCCGGGCAAAGGGTATACCCAGCTCTTTAAGGCCCAGCTCAAAGCCAAAATTGCTCATTAATGTCCCCACAACACCGGGGCAACCACCACCAAACTGTTGCTGGTAAGCGGCGATAATGTAAAGCAGCTCGTCGCCATCAACCACCTCGCCTTTGTGATCGACAAATATCAACCGGTCGCCATCACCATCAAAGGCGATACCCAAATCAGCACCCACCTCCTGGACTTTCTCTTTGAGCGCCTCGGGGTTGGTCGAGCCGCAGCTGCGGTTAATGTTGGTGCCGTTGGGCTCACAGGCAAAGGGGATAACTTTGGCGCCCAATTCGCTAAATACACTGGGGGCGATGTGGTAAGTCGCGCCATGGGCACAATCGACCACTATTTGCATGCCAGAGAGTTTAAAACCCCAGGGCATGGTGCCCTTGCAAAACTCTATGTAGCGGCCGGCCGCATCGGTAATGCGCCGCGCCTTACCCAACCGCTCGGCGGTAATCATGGGCTGATCGAGCTGCTCCTCGATGGCCTGCTCGATATCATCGGGCAACTTGGTGCCCTCGGCGCTAAAGAATTTAATGCCATTGTCAAAATAACTGTTGTGAGAGGCACTGATAACAATACCCGCCTGCGCCTGAAAAGTGCGGGTTAGATAGGCAATGCCGGGCGTAGGCATGGGCCCCAGCAAGCCGACATCCACACCGGCATTAATCAGGCCCGCCTGCAACGCCGACTCAAACATGTAACCTGAAATACGGGTATCTTTACCAATTAAAATCAAACCCGGTCCATCGTACCGGTCCACCAGAACCCGTCCGGCTGCCCAGCCAAGCTTGAGCATAAAGTCAGGGGTAATGGGCGATTCACCCACCCGCCCACGGATTCCGTCAGTACCAAAATATTTGCGGCTCATTGTTGTTTTGTCTCCTTCTCACCCCACCCGTCTTGCAAGGCCAGGTGAACATTAATCATATCAAGCGTCGCGGCCACATCGTGGACACGCACTATATTAGCGCCACGCACAACACTCTCGTGAGCCAAGGCCAGCGATCCTGGCAAACGCTCGTCGACCTCTCGCCCAAGCAATTTACCCAGTAGCGATTTGCGGGACAGGCCCACAAGCAGCGGCACCTGATAACGCTGAAACTCGGCCAGGTTGCGCAGCAAGGCTAAGTTTTGCTCGAGCGACTTACCAAAACCAAATCCCGGATCCAACATAATATTAGATCGCGCTATGCCCGCCTGCGTGCACTGATACAAACGCTCGGCAAAAAAGTCATGCACCTCAGTTAACACATCGGGGTACGTTTGCTCGCGCGCCATAGTACCGGGCTCGCCCCGCATATGCATCAAGCACACCGGCAGACCGGTTTGCGCCGCGGCCAGCAGAGCACCCTCGCGCCGCAAGGCTCTAACATCATTAATCATCCCTGCACCGGCGGCGGCCGCCTCGCGCATCACCACCGGGCAACTGGTATCCACCGACACCAAAGCCCCCAGTTCACGGGTAATTGCCGCGACGACCGGAATCACTCGATCCAGCTCCTCCGACTGAGTTACTGGGCTCGCGCCCGGCCGGGTGGACTCGCCCCCGACGTCGATAATACTGGCGCCTTCGGCCAGCATTTGCCGCGCGCGCCTTAATACCAAGGCGATATCGAGGGAGCCGCTGTGATGATAACGGCCACCGTCGGAAAACGAGTCGGGGGTAGCATTAAGAATGCCCATCACCTGAGGGCGCGTAAAAACGAGCTTATGGCCGGCGCAGCTAACAGAAGCGGGAGTAAGCGAGGATTGCAGCATGTGATTCGTGTTTGGTGAGTATCTATGTGGCGTAAAGGGCGATAGCCAGAAACAAATAACCCCGCAAAAGCGGGGTTATGGGGCGACCTAGCTGATTAGTGATCTTCAGCCGGGCCGCCAATCGGGCCAGTTTTACCTTCTTTGGGCGTCTCGTCAGCACTGTCGCTTACACCGCCACCGCCGATGTGGCTGTTAAAGTCACCATCGTGCCAATCCCGGGGTGGGCGCACTTTGCGGCGAGCCATCAAATCATCCACTTGCTCGGCGTCGATGGTTTCGTACTCCATCAGAGCGTCTTTCATTGCCTCGAGAATATCGCGATTCTCGTGTAAAAGCTGTTCGGCACGCTTGTAGCAGCCATCAATAATCTGGCGCACTTCCTGATCGATCAGCTTGGATGTCTCGCCCGAGTAGTTAATCTGGCCCGACCCTGGCATCACGCCTTCGTCCTCACCATAGTGCAACGGGCCAAGTTTTTGCGAAAGCCCCCACTTGGTCACCATATTGCGCGACAGCTCGGTGGCCCGCTCAATATCGTTGGATGCCCCTGTGGTAATACCATCGTCGCCCAGAGTCATTTGCTCGGCAATACGGCCACCAAACAAAGTACAAATACTGGACTCAATTGATCGGCGGCTCATGCTGTACTTATCGCCCTCGGGCAAAAACTGGGTCACACCCAGCGCGCGGCCACGGGGAATGATGGTTACCTTGTGAATCGGGTCGTGCTCGGGCACCAGACGACCAATAATCGCGTGGCCAGCCTCGTGATAGGCGGTATTTTCTTTTTCCTTCTCGCTCATCACCATCGAACGGCGCTCGGCGCCCATCATGATTTTATCGCGAGCCTTTTCAAACTCTTCCATGCTCACCAGGCGCTTGTTAGCACGGGCGGCAAACAGCGCCGCCTCGTTGACCAGGTTAGCCAAATCGGCGCCGGAAAAACCGGGTGTGCCGCGGGCAATTACCGACGCCTCGACGGATTCTGAGATTGGCACTTTACGCATATGCACTTTCAGCACCTGCTCACGGCCGCGAATATCGGGCAAGCCAACCACCACCTGACGGTCAAAACGGCCGGGGCGCAACAGCGCTTTATCCAGTACATCCGGACGGTTGGTGGCGGCAATAACAATCACGCCTTCACTGCCTTCAAAACCGTCCATCTCAACCAGCAACTGGTTTAGGGTTTGCTCACGCTCATCGTGACCGCCACCATGACCACCGCCACGATGACGCCCTACAGCATCAATCTCGTCGATAAAGATAATGCAGGGTGCCTGTTTTTTGGCCTGCTCAAACATATCGCGCACGCGCGAGGCGCCCACACCGACAAACATTTCGACAAAGTCAGAGCCGGAAATCGAAAAGAACGGCACTTTCGCCTCGCCGGCAATCGCCTTGGCCAGCAAGGTTTTACCGGTACCCGGAGGGCCGGCCATCAACACACCGCGCGGAATACGCCCACCAAGGCGCTGAAACTTGCTCGGGTCGCGCAGATATTCAACCAGCTCCTGCACTTCTTCTTTCGCTTCATCCACACCTGCCACATCGGCAAAGGTGGTTTTAATTTGATCTTCGCCCAACAAGCGCGCCTTTGATTTGCCAAAGCTCATAGGGCCGCCGCGACCGCCGCCGGCACCACCTTGCATTTGGCGCATAAAAAACAAAAACACAGCAATAATAATTAAGATCGGGAAGCTGGCGATAAGCAGCTGATACAGTAAGCCGGGTTTTTCGGGCTCAAGGGCGGTGATTTTCACATCGTGATGACGCAAATCTTCCATCAAGCCGTTATCGGGAATAGAGGGCATTTTGGTCGCGAACTCGGTGCCATCCGACGTCACGCCGCGAATATCTGACTCTTGTATGGTGACTTCGCGCACACGGTCTTGCTCAACGGCCGTCACAAACTCCGAGTAACTCATGGCTTGCGATTGCGCCGGCTGCTGAAAGCCCTGAAACACGCTGAATAAAACAGCGGCGATAATCAGCCACAAAATCAGATTTTTCGTCATATCGTTCAAGGTATAACCCTCAATTTACATCGAATCGGGCGCCTGGCGCCGCTGCGTAGCCGCTGGTTTAACGAATAAAACCCGCAGACTCATAATAATGACAATGGTCTTACAGTATAGCTCTGTAGATCACACTTGGGCTGTAAAATCCCCGTTTAGTTCACAGGGTACTCTATTAGGCTACCGAAATTTAGCCCTTAAAACCTTTATCGACGATTTACACCACCCAGGCTGAGTATATCGCAGGCCATATCCGGCACCAGTTCAACCAAACGCGTGGCGCGAGGCTAATCTACCGCCCCTACTTCATCCATATTGGGGGCCATATCGGAAATTACAAGGTCCACCGGCGAGCCATCACGGGCGGCAACCTGAGCCCAACCACCGGGCGCCGCCCCTAAATCGACCGCGGTCATCCCGGGCGAAACAGACGCCCTTTCTTGTCGATCTCAATCAGCTTATCCCTGGCGCGCGGTAGCCGTCCTGCTGCGACCACTTGATGTGCCGGCCTGAGAAATACTCTTCCAGTCAGCGTTTGCTACTTTTTGATCTAGCCATAATAATTTGGATTTAGGGTACAATAGCCGCCCGCCAATGGGTGGCACGAAGTCTCGTAAAAGGTAACCTACGCTATGTCCTCAAACTCCGAACGTAAAAAACAGTTTCGCTCGCTCGGCCACAATTTAAAACCGATTGTGACCATCGCCGACAATGGCCTCAGCGAGGGCGTGCTGTCGGAGCTAAACCGCGCATTGGATGACCATGAGCTGATTAAGGTAAAACTGGCGCTGACTGAGCGCGAAGACCGTCAGCAAATTACTGAAGAAATCCGCAACTTGCCCAAAACCGAAGTTATTCAACAAATTGGCAAGGTGCTGTTGCTGTATCGCGGCGCGAAAAAGCCCAACCCTAAGCTGTCGAATTTACTGCGCTAAGCGGGCAACCGCAGACGGAGAACGAAAAGGTTCTCCGTTACCCGTTCCCCGTTCCTTAAATATGCTCCACTTTGTCGATTTCGTACTCGACTTCGCCACCCGGGGTTTTCACCACCACCACATCGCCCTCTTCTTTAGCGATTAGCGCCCTGGCGATAGGCGAGCTGATAGAGATTTTGTTGGCTTTCACATCCGCCTCGTCGTCGCCGACAATACGGTAGGTTTTTTCTTCTTCCGTTTCCACGTTAACAATGGTCACAGTAGTGCCAAAAATCACCTTGCCCGTCGCCGGGATAGACTTAACATCGATAACCTGTGAATCTGCCAGCTTACCTTCGATCTCCTGAATACGCCCCTCGCAAAAGCTCTGCTGCTCGCGCGCAGCATGGTACTCGGCGTTTTCTTTAAGGTCACCGTGCTCGCGGGCCTCGGCAATGGCCTCGATAATACGCGGGCGCTGAACCTTTTTCAGGTCTTCCAGCTCAGCGCGCAGAGCGTCGGCACCCTCAACCGTCATTGGTACTTTTTTCATTGCGCGGCCTCCTTATGCAGATCTTGCAGACGGCGAACTTCGATCTCACCACAGGCGCGCAGCGCCATGGCAACCGCCTCACCGCCAGCCAGTGTGGTGGTGTAATACACGCGACGGGCTTCGGCGCTGCGACGAATTGACGATGAATCGCGGGTTGCCTGACGGCCTTCGGTAGTATTGATAATCAGGCTGATCTCATCGTTTTTGATTACATCAACCACATGCGGGCGGCCCTCACCTACTTTATTAACCACATCCACTTCAATACCGGCGGCGCTCAGCACCTTGGCCGTGCCACGGGTCGCCACAATAGAAAAACCCAGCTCCAGCAGGTTTTTGGCAACATCAACCACACCGTTCTTATCGACATCGCGCACACTGATAAACGCGCGCCCACCCATGGGCAACTTGCTGCCAGCACCCAGTTGGCTCTTGCCGTAAGCCTCGCCAAAGGTAGCGCCAACGCCCATGACCTCACCGGTGGATTTCATTTCGGGGCCCAAAATTGGGTCAACCGCCGGAAACTTATTAAACGGGAACACCGCTTCTTTAACGTGAAAGTGCTTGGGCACAATCTCTTTGGTAAAGCCTTGCTCAGCCAGGGATACGCCGGCCTGACAACGGGCTGCCACTTTGGCCAAAGACACACCGATACATTTGGACACATAGGGCACGGTCCGTGAGGCGCGAGGGTTAACCTCGATCACGTAGACTTTACCGTCCTGATACGCCAGCTGAGTATTCATCAAGCCAACCACGCCTAGCTCTAACGCCATCGCTTTTACCTGCTCGCGCATCTCGTCCTGCACCTCGGCGGGTAGCGAGTACGGCGGCAGCGAGCAAGCTGAGTCACCCGAGTGAACACCACACTGCTCAATGTGCTGCATGATGCCGCCAATCACGACTTCTTTGCCGTCAGACACCGCATCGATATCTACCTCGATCGCAGCACTTAAGAAGTGATCCAGCAACACTGGTGCATCTTCGGACACTTTTACCGCCGAGTGCATATAGGTGCGCAGCTCTTCTTCTTTATAAACAATTTCCATAGCCCGTCCGCCCAGCACGTAGGACGGACGCACGACCAGCGGGTAGCCCACTTTCTCGGCGCTAATCAGCGCCTCTTCGAGCGAGCGTACAATCGCATTGGGTGGCTGTAATAAGCCCAGGTCTTCGATCATTTGTTGAAAGCGCTCGCGATCTTCGGCGCGGTCGATGGCATCAGGGCTGGTGCCGATAATCGGCACGCCTTCGGCCTCCAGGGCGCGCGCGAGCTTCAGTGGTGTTTGGCCGCCAAACTGCACAATCACGCCTTTTGGCTGCTCTTTGTGCACAATTTCCAACACATCTTCCAATGTCACCGGCTCAAAGTACAGGCGGTCAGACGTGTCGTAGTCAGTGGATACGGTTTCGGGGTTACAGTTAACCATGATGGTCTCGTAACCGTCTTCACGCATGGCCAACGCCGCGTGCACACAACAGTAATCAAACTCGATGCCCTGACCAATACGGTTGGGGCCACCGCCAATCACCAGAATTTTTGGCTTGCCCGAGGGCTGCGCCTCGCACTCCTCATCGTAGCTTGAGTACATATAAGCCGTTGAGGTGGAGAATTCGGCCGCACAGGTATCAACCCGCTTGTACACTGGGCGGATATTTTGCGCATGACGCGCCGCGCGCACTTTGGCCTCTTTAACACCCAGCAGCAGCGCCAGGCGCTTATCAGAGAAGCCTTTGCGCTTCAGCATGTATAAGTCTTCGGTGGTTAAGTCGGCCAGTTTAGCGGCGCGCACTTTTTGCTCAAGCTCAATCAGCTCGCGCAATTGCTCTAAGAACCAGCGGTCAATTTTAGAGGTTTCAAACACCTCATCGACGGTCATACCCAGGCGGAAGGCGTCACCCACAAACCAGATACGCTCGGCACCCGGCGTGGTCAGCTCGCGACGAATACGCGCTGGGGTCTCTTCGGCGGACAAATCCAGCTTAGACTCAAAGCCAGCCGAACCCACTTCCAGACCGCGCAATGCTTTTTGCAACGACTCCTGGAAGGTACGGCCAATGGCCATCACCTCACCCACGGATTTCATCTGAGTGGTTAAGCGAGCATCGGCATCGCCGAATTTCTCGAAGGTAAAGCGTGGAATTTTTGTTACCACATAATCGATAGACGGCTCAAACGAGGCCGGGGTAGCACCGCCGGTAATTTCGTTTTGCAGTTCATCTAGCGTGTAGCCCACCGCCAGCTTGGCCGCGACTTTAGCGATCGGGAAGCCGGTAGCCTTAGAGGCCAGTGCCGAGGAGCGCGACACCCGCGGGTTCATCTCAATCACAACCAAACGGCCGTTTTCGGGGTTCACCGCAAACTGCACGTTCGAGCCACCGGTTTCTACACCGATTTCGCGCAGTACCGCCAAAGAGGCGTTACGCATAATTTGCAGCTCTTTATCGGTGAGCGTTTGCGCCGGCGCCACGGTGATAGAGTCGCCGGTGTGCACGCCCATGGGGTCGAAGTTTTCAATCGAGCAGACGATGATGCAGTTGTCGTTTTTGTCGCGCACAACCTCCATCTCGTACTCTTTCCAGCCCAGCAGCGACTCGTCGATCAGCAGCTCATTAGTCGGTGATAAATCCAGGCCGCGGGCACAAATCTCTTCAAACTCGTCCCAGTTGTAGGCGATACCGCCGCCCGAGCCGCCCATGGTAAATGAGGGGCGAATAATGACCGGGAAACCAAACTTTTTCGGGACTTCTTTGGCCTCTTCCATCGAGTGGACGATGTCGGCGCGGGCGCACTCAAGGCCGATTCTCTTCATCGCCTTGTCAAACAAGTCGCGGTCTTCGGCCATATTGATGGCGGCTTCATTGGCGCCAATCAGCTCTACGCCGTACTTTTCCAGCACGCCGTGCTTGGCCAGATCGAGCGCGCAGTTCAGGGCGGTTTGCCCCCCCATCGTGGGCAACACCACGTCGGGGCGCTCTTTCTCGATGATTTTGGCAACGGTTTGCCACTCCACCGGCTCGATGTAGGTGGCATCCGCCATCGACGGGTCGGTCATGATGGTGGCCGGATTTGAGTTCACCAGAATCACCCGGTAGCCCTCTTCGCGCAGCGCTTTACACGCCTGAGCGCCGGAGTAATCAAACTCGCAGGCTTGGCCGATCACAATCGGGCCTGCGCCGAGAATCAATACACTGCTAATGTCGGTACGCTTTGGCATTTTCTCTCCAAAATCTGTTGCCAATCCCGAGGGATCACTGGGCCGCTTTGTGCGCCTCAATCAATTCAATAAAGTGGTCAAACAAGCCGTCGGCATCGTGCGGGCCAGGGCTGGCCTCGGGGTGCCCCTGAAAGCTAAAGGCCGGCTTGTCGGTCAGGTGAATGCCCTGCAGTGAGCCATCAAACAGCGACTTATGGGTTGTTTTGACGTTGGCGGGCAAGGTAGATTCATCCACCGCAAAACCGTGGTTTTGCGCGGTAATCATCACCAGGCCGGTGGCGGTATCTTGTACGGGGTGGTTACCACCATGATGACCAAATTTCATTTTAACGGTCTTGGCACCGGCGGCGAGAGCCAGCAGCTGGTGGCCGAGGCAGATACCAAACACCGGGATATTGGTGGCCAAAATCTCTTTAATGGCGGCGATGGCGTAATCGCAGGGCTCCGGATCGCCCGGGCCATTAGCCAGGAAGATACCATCGGGCTTCATCGCCAGCACATCGGCGGCCGGTGTTTTAGCCGGCACCACGGTAATATCGCAACCGCGGTCGGCCAGCATGCGCAAGATATTGCGCTTCACACCGTAATCGTAGGCCACCACTTTAAAGCGGGTTTCAACAATGTCCGAGTGGCCAGTACCTAAGCTCCAGGTGCCTTCGGTCCACTTGTAAGGCGCTTCGCAGCTGACTTCTTTGGCCAAATCCATGCCCTTAAGGCCAGGGAAGGCTTTAGCGGCCTCCAGGGCCTTCGCCTCGTCGATATCGCCGGCGACGATACAGCCGTTTTGCGCGCCTTTGTCGCGCAAAAGGCGAGTCAGGCGGCGGGTGTCGATGTCGGCAATGCCCACAACACCTTTTTGCTTGAGGTAGTCGTCCAGGCTCTGGCTTTGGCGAAAGTTGCTGGATAAACGCGGCAAATCACGAATGACCAAGCCCGCCGACCAGATGGTGGCACACTCTTCGTCTTCCGGCGTGGTGCCGGTATTGCCAATGTGTGGGTACGTCAATGTAACAATCTGACGGGCGTAGGAGGGATCGGTCAAGATCTCCTGATAACCGGTCATCGAGGTGTTAAACACCACTTCACCAACCGACAGGCCGTCGGCACCAATAGCTGTACCGCGAAAGACACTACCGTCTTCAAGCACCAGTAGCGCGGGTCTTTGAGCCCCAGTAATCAAGTCAACCTCCTCAACAATTCACTTTCTTCATGCCGAGCGAAACGACCACACAAACCGGGGTGCGTCGCTGATTTAGATACATCTGCTCGGAAATAAAAGCCCGGTCACAAGTTGCAAAAAAGCGAGATGAAACAAAGTAGCTTCATCTCGCTTATCGTTCATTAATCTGGCGACCATTGGCGCGGCTTAGGTTACAGCCAATCTGACCGCAAATTTTAGGCGAAAACCGCCAATTTGTCCAACGCTAAATCACCACTCTATGTGCCCGGTGGCGTTAGTACCCGCTCCAAAAAGGTAGTAACCCAAAAAGCCGTCGATTCAAACCAAGGGTCAAACAGCCAAAACGGGTGCGGGGTATTGGGCAGCGTATGCACCTCAGAGTACACCCCCGCGCCCTCCAGCCGGGCAATATAATCATCTCGCCCGGCGTGAAACCGCGGCTGCGAGCTATTAATAAACAGCGTCGGCGGCGTTTGGTTCCCGACATAGGCCAGCGGCGAGGCCTGCTCCCACAACCCGGTGGCCTGCTCATAGCGCCCACCAAACCACGCCTCGGCGGCTGAGGGCTGTTTCGCCGGGTCGTTCTCATGCTTAAGCGCCATAGGCGTAGTAAAACTGACGATGCCGTCAATATTCACAATCGCCTGCACCCGTGACGATACTGACGGATTCGGACCATCGGCCACGTAATCTGGCGCATGGGTCATCACCCCCAGCAGCGCAGCCATTTGCGCCCCCGACGAACAGCCAAGAATCGCTATGCGCTCCTCATCGATCCCGTACTCACCTGCATTCGCGCGCAACCAGCGCACCGCCGCATGCAAATCACTCATGCCCGCCGGATACTTAGCCTCAGGCGATAGCCGATACTCAACCGTCACCGCCACAAAACCGCTGTTAGCCAGGTGGGTGGCCATTGGCTCCTGGTGCGACCGAGTACCTGACATCCAGCCGCCACCATGGACCAACAGGACAGCCGGCGCTGGTTTGTTGGCTTTAGGCGTGTACACATCTACATGCAGCGCCCGCCCGACATCATCGCGATACACCAAATCACGGACAACAGAAACACCAGCCTCAGGTACCACGCTCGCAATCTGAATATCGGGATGATCCTGCCGGGCCTTGGCAAACGCTTTGGCCACAGTAAAACTATCATCAACCGGGTGCTGAGCCGCGGCGACAGCACCACCCATTAAGCAAACACTGACTATCAGCCAAGCCGCACCTTTCACACCCATCATAGCCACCTGTAACACTTCAATACGTTTACACCCCTGCCCTATGGTAACATTCACGGCTTTGTTTCATTTTAATGAAAGCTCGATACATTGATCGACACATCGATGCCATACACCTTCCTAAGACCCAAACGTATGCCGAAGTTTTACACACAGAAACTCGCTGGACTATTTATTGCCTTAACTGCCCTAATAGCCGCACCCGTGATTTATGCCGCAGGCGTATTGCAAACATTAACATTAACAGCAACCACAACCATCGCTTTGGGGGCCGCCGGCATTGCGCTGCTAGTTTACGCCCTGCGCGGAGTGGGCCGTAGACTTGGCAGCCTTTGTATCATTGCGCTGCTAAGCACCTGCCTACTCGTTCGGCTCACCTACCTCGGGCTTATCCAGTTTAGCGGGGCAGGGTTTAACACCGAGTTTTTTCTTCACTTAGGGGGCGACTCGGCCGTGGCCGCGTGGCACATGTTTGGCCTTTGGCTTGTGGTCGGCTTTACTGCAATAGGTTGCTACCTGCTACTTAGCTGTACGCTTGCTCTGCGACTACCGCGGCCCAGGCCACTACCCGCTTTAGCGCTTATTTTAACCACACCGTTTCTTATTTTTAGCGCACGAGCACAACTACCCGAAGCAGAGCTGATTAGTGCCAGCCACACCGTGCTCACCCCAACGCCAATACCCGGCTACGCACAACTGCGACAGCACTGGCAAAACAGCCCATTGGTGGAAACTCAAATCACCCCCAAAACACAACTGCACGCCACACTACCGGATAAACCACAAAACTTAATTTTAGTGTACCTAGAGTCGGTAGGCCTGCCGGTTATCAGCCCCCCCCAGTGGCCAGGACTAATGCCCAACCTGGAAAAGCTGGTAGCTCCTCACAGCCCCGCCGACAGCATGTACGCCAGCTCATTTATTACCATTGAGGGGATTGTTAATACCCAGTGTGGCACGTTATTTCCGTTTGACCGCGGCAGCGACAGCCTGGCCAACGGTCAGCAATTAGGCGAGAACATGCCGTGCCTGGCAGACGTTCTGACTCATGCAGGCTATCAAAATTATTTTCTCGGTGGCGCGGGCTTAGACTTTGCCGGCAAAGGAAACTTTTTACGCGCCCATGGCTTTAACAAAACGCTGGGGGCATCTTATTGGCATGAGCAAGGCCTTGAGCCACGCCCTGGCACGTGGGGCATTAGCGACCCGGATCTTTTTACGCAGGCGAGCAACCTCATCAAACAGCACCAGAGGGATGAGCAACCTTACAATCTAACGCTGCTCACGATTGGATCCCATATTCCCGGCTTTACCTACGACGAGTGTCAACCTTACGATAAAAATGACAACCCGTTTCTTAATGCCCTGCACTGCAGCGATCAACTGCTGGCAAGCTGGCTTGATGAGCTGAACGCACTTGGCGTGCTAGACGACACAACGGTCATCATTACCGCCGATCATCACGTATTCCCCAACCCACAAATGAAAGATTTGTTTGGTGAGGCTGTGTATGACCGCCGCGTACCGTTTGTGGTTTTAAAGCCTGAAGGCGCGGTGCAATTTAACAGCAGCGTGGGCGGCGGCTATGACTTGGCCCCCACCACACTGGACTTACTGGGCATTGACCACAATGCAAAGTTCTCCATGGGGCGCTCTCTGGTTACCACCCAGGACAGGCCATTTCATTTTATCAATCGCTACGGCGACTACGTAAACGACGTCCTGCTCTCTCGCTCGACCGGCTCATGCGAGCAGCCCGAGCCGGCGCCACACAATCTAGACACTCCGATCAGCGCTTGCCAGAAACATGATTTGTTTAATTTTCTACGCCGCCAAGTTGAGCATTTCTCCCAGCAAACACAAGTGGCGTCTTGCGAGCAAGGTAACTCTATCGCTGTGCGCTACATAAGCGACGATAAGCAACCCTACATTACCGTCGAGGTCAAAGCATCACATCGCGCCTGACCCTATCAGGGCGCCCCCTCCCGGAAAAAGAAAAGGGCCTGGCACTGATTTGGCTTAACAGTGCCGGGGCTATCCAGAACCTGCAGTTTGAAAAAACATCGAAAGCAATTAAAAAACTTGGCACTATACCCACCCAAGAGCATACCAAAGCGTGGCTCGCGGTCTGGAACCCGGGTCCAGGCGCACCCGAACGCCCGCCAGAATGGTTGCCGGCAAAGGCCGGTGTAGCAAGTATACACTTTGGCGTGAAAGTCGGTGACGACATCACCTGGCCAATAAACGAAGCAATCGAAGATGCTGCTCTAAACGAGACATGGCACCTAAGTGCCAGCGTATGTCACAACACATTCGACTTGTCCGAGACAGCCACAAGCCCCGAATAGGAGAACACAGTGATACAAGACCTGGAACAAGGCCTTACCACCCAGTCACTAACGGCTGATGTCTGCATTATCGGGGCGGGGCCCGCCGGAATATCACTCGCGCTGGAACTGGCCAGAGCGCGACCCGACTGGCATATCGTACTCACCGAGGCCGGCGGCCCACAAAACGCTTCACAAGCTGAGCGCGATATATACAAAGTCGATCTGGGCGATAAATCCTATGGCGTACTGGATGTATCCCGGCGCCGCAAGCTCGGTGGCACCACGGCACACTGGGGCGGCTGGAGCAAACCGCTGGACGACACAGACTTTGAGGACAATAACTCCTGGGACGTTCCCGCTTGGCCTATCTCTAAGCAAGAAATCAGCAGTCATATGCCCCGGGCTCGTCAATGGACCGAAATTGACAGCGGCGATTTTGACGTTAGCAGTATTCGCGAAACACACAACGGAAAACTACTCCCGCTGAGAAAAGACGGCGCCATTAACGAACAGCTGTTTCGCTTTAGTCCGCCTACCCGCTTTGGCGATAAATACTACGACGAGCTAAAAGCACAAGATAATTTAACCTGTCTATTGCACGCCAATTGTTATGAGCTAATCCGGGACGGCGACAAAGTCACCTCGGCCAAAGTGCGCCCACTCAATGGAAACACCCTGGAGATTACCGCCCAGACTTTTACCTTAGCCATGGGCGGCATGGAAACCACACGATTACTGATGAATTTACGCGGCGATCAAAACGCCGATGGCGAAGGCATCTACTCCGATCACTTAGGCCGTTATTTTGCCGACCACTTCGGTGTGCGCCCAGGCGAAATTCTCGCCCCAGAAGGGCTAAAGTACAGCCGCTTCGGCGACCAAAGCGGCCCGATCATGCCAGTGTTAACCTTTTCCGCCGGTAACATTCGCAACAACGGCGAGCACAACAGTTGTATGACTCTACAGGCAAGCGCTGCCCCCGAATCACTCTTGGCAGGGTATGGCGGCAGCAAAGCCGCAGGCTTTTACCCGGGCCAATACTGGCACTACTCGACCCAAATGATTATCGAGCCACGCCCCAACCCAACGAGTACGCTTACCCTAACGGATGAACGGTGCGCTTTAGGGCTGCGCCGCATGAAGCTCGACTGGCAGCCTCACGAAGACGACTTTGCCTCGGCCTACCGGCTTTTTAACGCCCTTGGCGATGAGCTTGGGCAAACAGGGTTAGGGCGGCTGAACCTAAGCCGCCCTAACAGTAACAGTATTCGGGCAAACGTCAGTGGCGCTTGCCATCACCTGGGAACAACGCGTATGGCCGCCGATAGCCGCGACGGAGTGGTCGACTCCAACCTTAAAGTGTTTGGCCAACAAAACTTATACGTAGCCAGTTCATCCGTGTTTCCACGTTACGGCTACTCTAACCCAACCTTAACCATCGTGGCGCTATCGGTGCGTCTGGCACAGCACTTAGCCAATAAAAGCGAGGTGGCGGCATGATCAATCGACGGGATTTGTTGGTAGGCGGTGTTAGCGCCGGTATCACCGCGGGCGCCATGCATGTATTTTACACCCGCTCCCTAACGGCGGAGACACCAGCGTCTACAGCCCCCCCTAACTCATTGATTATTGAATCGGGCTACGGCCAACCACTGGATAATGCCCTGCGCGCCGTAGAGGGTAGCGATAAATTCGCCGCCGCCTGGCTGGAACAGCAAAGCACTAAACCAACCATTGCCAGTTTAGCAAATGCCTTAAAAAACAAACTCGACCTCAATAACGCAGCGTTAGACGAACAACTGTTCAAACTGATACAGCAGGATTTCAGCTCAAACAAGACTGTAGCCATTGAAGGCTGGAGCCTGAGCGAAACAGAGAGCCAACTCGCTGCATTGCGGTATTTGGTAATCGCCGACAACCCGGACAATGTCGCCATTTTACGCGCCCAGGAAAAGGCCAAACTTCAGGCTGGGCTCAAAGAAGGTGAAATTGCCCCTCTCAAAAACTGGGGCCCGCGCAAAACCACACAAGGGCAAAAATTTAACGAGCAGTCCGACGGTCACAGCGGATTGTGGTTTCAGTTTTCCGGCGCGCCAAGCCACGCCAAGATTATGATTGATGGCGAGCTAGTACGAACCGTGGTCAACGAAAGCGTCGTCACCTCTGGGCTGTTCGGTGAGATGCAAGAGCGAATCCTGGCAACACCGGGTGAGTACGATATCGCCTTGGTGGATCCGATTAAAAACATTAAACAACCTATTGGCTCACTGACGGTAAAAGCTGACCCACGGATGGCTAAAAGGCAAGGGAAACGCGACTCGGTATTTTGCAGCGTGAGTGACTGGGGCCCGAGAAAGACCACTATCGGCAAACCCAACAACGAACAACCAGACGGAGCAGAAGGTATTTGGGTTAAAACCTCTTGCCTACCTTCAAACGCACAGATTATGCTCGAAGACGATTTGCTGCCTACCACCGCCCGAGAATTCGGCGCCACCACTTCGATACCCATGGCACTACTCGAGTCACCCGGCGAAAGAACGCTCTACTTTTTTGACCAAGTCTCTCAGGAGAAAGTCAAAATTGGCACGCTGCTCATCGAGATCTAGCACCCTTGGCACAACCCGCGCTGGCCTAGCGAGGTAAGCCAGCGACCTGAGCGGGCAATTTATATAAAATTGCCCCGCCTCCTTCAACCTGATCCCACTGCCCGGATTGCGCATAGTGATGCAGCTCTTTCAGCATAGGCAGTTCTTTTAACAGCTTTGGCTCAGAAGATAAAAGCAAATACTCAACATCAAACCGCTGTAAAAACAGCGCGACATTATCAACATCACTCACATATTCACGGCGGGCGTACTTAATCGACAATAAATTTTCGGTCGGCACAGGCAAGAGCGATGCATTTTGCCCAAAACCATGCGCCACAACCCGAGCATCGGCTGGCAGAGACTCTAAATACAAGCTGATTTTATAGAGCCCCAATCGCTGTAATTTACGCGTGCGCCAATCTCCGCCAGCCAAGGGCGATGCTGCTAAATCCCAATCAAACGTGCGCGTACCCGGCGTAGACCAAGCAGCCGCGATAAAGCTTTGACCCGCATGAAAAATACCAAACATCAGAACCACAAGCGTTAAAACTCGCCGGAAGCACGCACTGTGATCTAGCCGCGTAGCGATACAGACAAGCGACAAACAAGTCGCCAGGGCCAGCGGGTACATATAGTAATTACCGTCGCCACCTCTAAAATGGTAACGCCAAGCGACAGCGACAACCAGGCCTAACCCACACAGAGCCAACATTAAAGAACCTAAAGAACCTAAAGCTCGAGGTCGACCCTTCATGCCGAGCAGAGCGGACAGGCCGCCAACCAATAGAAATAGCAGCCAGTAATTACCCTGCCAGCTGATACGAATTTTGTTCATGTTACTGGGCGCCCAAAGCCAATCGTAGAAAAGCATCGGCACATCGGACCACACTTGTGGCCGCGTCCAGTTTAAAGTGCCCGCGGGCTCTTGCTGAGTAAAACCAAGCCAAAGCCAAATCTTTAATAGCGGGTCGGGCCCCACTGTTGGCACCCCGGTTAACAACCAAGTTCGCACCAGCAATACAACCGCCACACAAATCGCCAGGACAAGTACACTGGCAGAGGCTAAAAACCGCGGACGATCTATTTGCAGTAAACGGGCATTACCGCGCCCCCAATACTCCAGCAAAACGAAAACCATGCTAACAAAAACATAGGGAATCGCCGTATATTTGCAGGACACGGCGAGAGCTGCTGCCGCCATCGCGTAAAGCAGACCGGCGACACATCGCTCCGAAAACCAAGGCGCCAACTTGAGCAGCATCAAAAGTAGAAAAAAGGTAGCAATCACATCGCTCTTAATCTGCAATGCTGTATTTGCCCACGCAGGAATTGTAAACAGCAGGAAAGCCGCGATAATGCGCCAAAACTTGGACAGCGAAAGCTTGGCACACAGCTGCCACACAACAGCACTAGCAATCACTAAAAGTGCTATAGCAACACCTTCAAGCAGGCGCAGCTGATCAAATGCCGTCACAGGTAACAGCAGTGACTCCCACAGTTTTGGAAAGTAATGTACTGGAGAAACCAAATTTAGGTTTTGAAACACAGACCCCATCGGGGCCAAAAGCGTATCGCTACGACTTAAGTACCACACAGTATCGTGGCCAATAACATTTTGGGAACGAGCGGCCAATACGAGCAACCATGCCAGGCCGCCACCCAACAGAGCTCCCTGCATGGCATCATCAGGCCGAACATTGCGACACAGTGTAACAACCCCCAGGCCGCGCTGATTGACCAGCAAAGATACGACGCCAAGGGAGCACAATACCATCAGCAATACACGCGGGTAAGCGAGGTTAACCATCGAAAGTACAAAGGTAATGATTAGCCAGAGCGCTATCCCGGCTAAAATTGCAGCGCTGTTATCGACTTTGCTTTTGACGGCACGATTTAGAAAAAGGTGACCAAGAGCAAGTAGTAGCTCCCAATAAAGCCACCCCACAAGCAGGGTCAACTCGGCGTTGTGGCGCCTCACATACAGCAGCGCACAGATTACAGCAAAGCCAATAGCCCAGCGGTTGCGCCATATCATTGCCGTACACAGGACCGCTGTTAACAGTAAGGCCTCCACCCCGCCCTCGATGGCGGAGCTTCTGGTCAGGTGCCACTCAAATGGCCCGTTGACCAATAAATCGTACGCCACAAGGTAAATAAACACGACGGTGAGGGCGCACAAAAGTGCACTGAGAAAAATGAGTTGTATCGTCTCTTTGCTTCCGCGGTTTTCCTTTTTAACACTCAAGGACAACGCTTTCTCCTTTACTACATCCTGACAAACATTAGCAGCTCAGCCACAATTTACTATTTAGCGCAGCCCCAACACATCCTGCATATCGTAAAGCCCGGGCTTTTGGCTCAGCAGCCAGCCTGCCGCGCGCACCGCGCCATTGCCAAAGGCTAACCGGCTCGAGGCTTTGTGGGTGATCTCGACACGCTCACCGTCGGCTAAAAACATTACTGTGTGCTCGCCCACCACATCGCCGCCGCGCACGGTGGCAAAGCCGATGGTGTCGTGCACGCGCGCGCCGGTTTGGCCTTCGCGGCCGTACACGGCCACTTTGTTTAAGTCTCGCCCGGTGGTGTCGGCAATGACTTCGCCCATGCGCAAAGCGGTGCCCGAGGGGGCATCCACTTTATGTCGATGGTGCGCCTCGTAGATTTCGATGTCTGATTCTTCAGCCATCACACGCGCGGCGGTTTCGAGCAGCTTAAAGCATAAGTTGACGCCGGTGCTGAAGTTAGCCGCCAGGCACAGTTGAGTTTGGCTTTGATAGCCGAGCAGCTGGGCTTTTTCCGCGTCGGTAAAACCGGTGGTGCCAATCACCATCGCTTTACCGTGCTTGGCGCAAAGCTCGGCGTTAGCCAGTGTGGCCGCCGGCGAGGTAAAATCGATTAAGGCGTCAAAGCTATCGATTACGTCAGCCAAGTCGGTCGCAATGGTGACGCCTTGTTTGCCGACACCCGCCAACTCGCCGGCATCTGCACCCGCCAGTGAGCTGCCGGGACGCACAATTGCGGCGGTGAGCTCAGCACCTGTGGCAGCAACCGCCGCCTCGATTAAAATTTTTCCCATACGGCCGGCGGCGCCGGTCACGGCAATACGTACTGTCATGAGTAAACCTATTATGAATTAGTCTGCGCTGTTGTCGTCTTCAAACAAATGGCCAAGTTTACCTTTTTTGGTTTCAAGGTATTTGGCGTTGTGCGGGTTGCGCCCGGTTTGGTGTGGGATACGCTCGGCAATGGTAATGCCCATATCCTCCAGCGCTTTGACTTTGCGTGGATTGTTGGTCATTAGCTTCAACGAGTGAATGGTTAAATGATCCATCATGGGTTTTAAAATGCTGTAGTCGCGCATATCCGCGCCAAAACCCAGTTGCTCGTTAGCCTCGACGGTGTCGGCGCCGCAATCTTGCAAGTGGTAGGCTTTAATTTTATTCAGCAAGCCAATACCGCGGCCTTCCTGGCGCAGATAAAAAATGGCGCCGCGCCCGACAATGGATATTTTGTGCATCGCCGCCTGCAGCTGCGGGCCGCAATCGCAGCGCATGCTAAACAGTGCATCGCCGGTTAAACACTCCGAGTGCACCCGCGCCAATACCGGCTCGGGGCCGGAGATATCGCCCATGGTTAGCACCAGGTGCTCTTTGTCCATGCCATCGTCGGAGAACCCGTGCATGACGAACATGCCCCAGGGGGTTGGCAGCTTGGAAGACTCGACAAATTGTATGGTCACTCACGTCTCTCTTAATATAAAAATCTATTTGATCGTATTACGGTTAGCCTAATAAACAAACGGGTCGCTCTGGTTTTAATGGCACTGAGTTAACGCAAAAACCTCGGTACCCAACGCCACTGGATCCCCGCCTTCGCGGGGATGACAAAATCTAAGCGAGTGTCTTTGCCGTCCAACCGACTTGCTTGTCACACCGAAAAAAGCTACTGCACCGCGCGCAGCACCAGCACGCCGTTTTCGGTACTCATATCGATATTGCCCAAAAAGCTGTTGCCCAACAAAATATCCTGACTGCCAAAATTACCAATGACGATCGCCTGAACATTGCTGAGCGTTATGCCCCCCACCGCGACACTGCGCAGCCACACCCCATAGGCGTGAGCCGGGCCATTGGCAGTGTTCACCATGCCCTGGTCGCCGCTTTGGTAATTTAACCCTAAGCGCTCGGCGTGACCCACGCCCATGGCGATGGCAGTTGCGCCGGTATCCACCATAAAGTTAACGCTTTGGCCATTAATCATACCCGAGGTGCGGTAGTGCCCACCGTGGGATTGATTTAAGCGCACCTCGATCGATTCGGCCTCGACAAAACTTGTGGCAATATGGCTCGACAGCGTAAGGGTGTAAGTTTCCCCCTCGTATTCAACCTCGGCGCCCGCGCGCGAGGCGCTGAGCAAAGTGACGCCCTCGGGGCTTGTTTGGCCGGCGCGCAACATATGCTGCTTACCATTAACACCAATAAGCGCTGTGCCTTTGGCGAGCATGTGGGCCGACAAATCTACCGCCTGCACCGCCGCCGTTAACAACACGCCACTTAAAACAACCGCTAGTTTCGCACGCCACATATCCCTCTCCTTGCTCGTTAATCCATTTTACGAGTTGCGTTTACACCAATAACCAAATTAATAATTGCATGGCAAGCCAGGCGTAACCGGCCGCCAAAACATCGTCTATCATGATGCCCAAGCCGCCCGACACTTTGCGATCGGCCAGCGATACCGGCCAGGGCTTGGCAATATCAAAAATTCGAAACAACACAAAGCCCGCCAGCATCCAGTACCACTCGGGGGGTGCCAACAGCATGGTTAGCCAGTAGCCCACCATTTCGTCCCAGACGATGCCCGGGTGATCGTGCACACCCAGCGCACGGGAGCTTTTCTCACACCAATAAACGCCAAGCGCGAACGTCACCACCAGCCACAAAGCGTACAGAGGTAAACTTAAATCGCTGATCAGCCAGTAAATGGGAATAGCGGCCAAGGTGCCAAAGGTGCCCGGTGCCTTGGGCGCAAAGCCTGAGCCAAAACCAAACGCAAACAGATGGTTGCTGTTGCTAAACAGTTGGCGGCGGGTGGGCATAGGGAGTGTTTTAGACTGGCTCATATCAAAAGTGTCGGTAACCTGTTGAGTCGACGCTGAAAGGTGCGCCGTCTAATTCGCAGTGAACGCCGGCGCCGCTTACAATACGGCCAATCACCGTGGCTTGAATTTGGCCTTGCGCCTGCGCCATGGCAAGCTTGGGCATATTGTGCTCGGGCACGGTAAACACCAGCTCGTAATCGTCACCGCCGGTAAGCGCCCAGCGCTGCGCCTGGGACACATCAACCTTTTGCAAACTGGCACTTAGAGGCAGCTCGGCCACGTCGATTTCGGCGGCCACATCGCTCGCCTGACAAATATGCTCCAAGTCAGCCAGTAAGCCATCGGATACATCCTGTGCGCTGCTGGCGATCTCTTGCAACAACAGCCCTTCCTGAATGCGCGGCTCGGGCTGGTAGTAGCGCGCGCGCAAGTAGGCGCGATCGTCTTCTGTCCACGCATGTTGCACCACGCTTTCATCGAGCACATCCAGCGCTGCCGCGCCATCGCCCAGAGTATGGGTCACCAACACAAAATCATCCAGGTTAGCGCCATCGCGGCGCAATGCTTTGGCCGCTGTCACCTCGCCCAGCATTTGAATACTGATGCAAAGCGGGCCGCTAGTGGTATCGCCACCAATTAAGGTGCATTGATACTCGTCGGCGCATTGCTTTAGGCCGCGGCTAAACTCCGCCACCCACTCGCGCCGGGTATCCGGGCCCCAGTCTGCCGGCAGGGTTAAGGCCAGAGTAAACCAGCGCGGTTGCGCGCCCATGGCGGCGATATCGCTTAAGTTTACCCGCAGCGCACGCTGGCCGATTTGTTCGGCGGGCGCGTCGGCGGGAAAGTGAATACCACTGACCAGAGTATCGGCCGCCACCACCAAAGCCTGCCCGGAGCTAGGCTGTACCAGCGCCGCGTCATCACCAATACCCAGCAACACCGAGGCCGGGGTAATCGCATCCGGGGCCGCTTTAAAGTAGTGATTAATCAGCTCAAACTCGCCGGCACTCACATTTACCCCTTAAGTGTTTAGCGCGACTGACGCTGCGCTTTTACTTCCAGCGCGCGCACGTCGGCGGCGGCCCGATCGAGCACACCGTTAACAAATTTATGGCTATCGGTGGCGCCGAATTTTTTCGCCAGTGCCACAGCCTCGTTGATCACCACTTTGTAGGGCACATCGATGCGGTATTTAAGCTCGTAGGCGGACAAACGCAACAGTGCTTCGGTGACCGGGTCCAGCTCGGCCAGCGAGCGATCTTGCAGGTGCGGCTCAAACACGGCCTGCACTTCGTCTAAGCGTGCCGGCACTTCATGTAAGATCTCATGAAAGTAAGGCACGTCGACGTTTTTCATGTCGTACTCGGCGCGAAACGACGCTTCAATAACATTGACGCTATTGCCCGACATTTTCCACTGATACAAACCCTGCAGCGCATAGTGACGTGCTTTGCGCCGCGCCGAAGGTGACGGGCCTTGTTTATCGGTTGTGCTCATTAAATCTTACCTAGCAGTGAAACCATTTCGAGTGCCGTAGCGGCCGCCTCGACGCCTTTGTTACCGGCTTTGGTGCCCGAGCGCTCGATGGCCTGCTCGATAGAATCGACAGTTAACACACCAAAGGTAATCGGCACGCCGGCGTTTAAAGATACTTGCGACAACCCTTTGGTGCACTCGCCAGCCACATAGTCAAAGTGCGGCGTACCGCCGCGAATAACCGCGCCCAAAGCGATGATTGCATCAAACTCACCTTTGGCGGCAATTTTTTGCGCAACCAGCGGAAACTCAAACGCGCCGGGCGCGTAGTAAATGGTGACATTGTCTTCGCTAATGCCGTGGCGGCGCAGGGTGTCCAGCGCCCCGTCTTTTAAGCTCTCGACCACAAAGCTGTTCCAACGGCTGACAATCAGGGCGTACTTGCCGCTCGATGCCGAAAAATCACCTTCAACAATAGTGTTATTCATAATCGCTTCTCTTACTCGGTAATATTCTCTGAGTCGGCATCGGGGCCGACGTAATCCACTACTTCTAAATCAAAACCCGACAGCGCTGAAAAGCGCATCGGGGCCGACATAACACGCATTTTGCGCACGCCTAAATCGCGCAAAATTTGCGAGCCGGTGCCCACTTGTTTATAAACCACATCCGGGCTGCGGCGCTGGGGCCGGCCAGACAACAACCAATCGATAGACTCTTCGACATCGGTGGTGGCCTCATCGTGGCAAATTAGCACCAGCACACCCTTGCCTTCGCGCTCGATGCGCTTAAGCGCTTCGGCGTAAGTCCAGGAGCACACGCCATCCACCGAGGGGCGTTTAATGGCCAATAAATCCCGCGCGGTATCCATCACGTGTACGCGCACCAAAGTGTCATCCTCTGCGTCTAGCTCACCTTTTACCATCGCAAAATGCAAATCGCCGCGGGCTAAATCGCGATAGGTGTGCAGCTCAAAATCACCGTACTCAGTGGTTACCGAGCGCTTGTTAATGCACTCGACGGTTTGCTCTTTGGTGGCGCGGTAGTGAATTAAATCGGCGATGGTGCCAATTTTTAATTCATGAGTTCGGGCAAACTCTTCCAGATCTGGCCGGCGCGCCATAGAGCCATCTGCGTTCATAATCTCCACCAGCACCGAGGCGGACTCGTAACCGGCCATCCGCGCCAAATCGCAACCTGCCTCGGTATGGCCTGCGCGGACCATCACACCACCGGGCTGCGCCATAATCGGAAAAATATGTCCCGGCTGCACGATATCATCAGGCACTGCATTTTCAGCCGCTGCCACGCGAATAGTGCGAGCGCGGTCGGCCGCCGAAATACCTGTGGTCACCCCCTCGGCCGCTTCAATTGAGGTAGTAAAGTTGGTGGAATACTTTGCCTTATTGTCTTGCACCATAAGCGGCAAGCCCAATTGCTCGCAGCGCTCGCGGGTTAACGTCAGGCAAATAAGGCCGCGTGCGTGGCTCGCCATAAAGTTGATATCTTCGGCGCGCACTTGCTCGGCGACCATAATCAGGTCACCTTCGTTTTCGCGATCTTCGTCGTCCATCAGGATGATCATTTTGCCCTGACGCAGGTCGTCGATCAGCTCTTCAACTGTATTTAATTCCATCATCGGTTAAAGCCGTTCTCTGTCAAAAATTCCAGGGTGATATCGCCATCGGTTGCCGCGGCTTGGTCGCCTTGCAGCAAGCGCTCGAGGTAGCGAGCGAGCACGTCCACCTCAAGATTAACCTTTGAGCCGGCACTGTAGTGGCCCATAATGGTTTCGGCCAAAGTGTGCGGCACAATGTTGAGCTCAAACTCGGCGCCCTCCACCTTGTTAACGGTCAGGCTGGTGCCATCAATAGTGATTGAGCCCTTGTGGGCAATATAGCGCGCCAACCCGGCCGGCGCACGCAGCCGAAACCGCTCAGAGCGAGCGTCAGCCACACGGCTCACCACCTCGCCAATGCCATCGACGTGGCCACTGACAATATGCCCCCCCAAACGGGTGGTAGGGGTCAGGGCCTTCTCGAGGTTAACCGGCTGGCCGGTACGCCACTGCCCGATGGTGGTTAGCGACAAGCTCTCGCGGGATACATCGGCGCGAAAGCCATCGTCGGGCAAATCCACCACGGTTAAACACACGCCGTTGGTAGCGATCGAATCGCCCAGTGCCACGTCGGATAAATCCAACTTACCGGTGCGCACCCGCAGGCTAATATCGCCGTTGTTGGGGGTAAGTTCGACGACCTCACCGATGGCTTCGATAATTCCGGTAAACATGCTGCGCCTCTTAACTGTCTACGTCCGGGACGGCGGTGATACGCCAGTCCTGCCCCACCGCACGGATATCATTAATGTGCAGCGGCAATTGGCCAGACATTTTATCCACCGGCAAATCAAATAACCCACGGGCATTGTTACCCATCAGCTTGGGGGCCATATAAATAATAATTTCATCCAGCAGCGCGCGGCGCAAAAAGCTACCCGCCAGAGTCGCGCCGGCCTCAACCAATACATTGTTGCAGCCGCGACGGCCCAGCTCATCCAGCACGGCCTCTAACCGTACCCTGCCCTCAAACGCCGGCAGCGCTAGATGCTCGACATGTTCCGGCCACTCGTCGTTAATATCGGCGCCGGTATGAACCACCAGTATAGGCGAGCGGTTCTTGACTAGCTCACAGTCGGGCTTAAGGCGCCCTTTGGAGTCGAGAATTACCCGCAGCGGCTGGCGCAGCTCGCCCTCGGGCGCCTCGGGCCAATCTTCGCGGCGTACCGTTAAACTCGCGTTGTCCATCAGTACGGTATCGACACCGCTAATCAGGGCGCAGCTGGCGGCACGCAAGCGCTGTACGTCTTCGCGCGCGCGGCGGCTGGTAACCCAGCGGCTCTCACCGCTTTGCATGGCGGTGCGGCCATCCAAACTCATCGCCAACTTACAGCGCACCCGAGGGCGGCCGCGCAGCATACGCCGGACGAAACCAGCGTTTAGCTCCAGCGCATCATCCTCCAGCAGCGGCCCCGACACCTCGATACCCGCCTCGCGCAAGCGCATAAAGCCGGTGCCGGAGACTTCTGGGTTGGGGTCTTCCATGGCGTACACCACCCGGCTAATACCGGCATCCACCAGCGCCTCGGCACAGGGGCCGGTGCGGCCGGTGTGGCTGCAGGGCTCGAGCGTTACATAGCAGGTGGCGCCATTGGCCGCAGCGCGCCAGGCGTCGGGGCTGTCCGGGTCACCACCGGCGCTGCGGGCGGCATCGCGCAGGGCATTGATCTCGGCGTGGGGGCCGCCGGCACGCTCGTGCCAGCCACGGCCAATAACCTTGCCATCGCGCACCAGCACGCAGCCCACCATGGGGTTGGGTGTGGTGGTGGTCAAGCCACGGCGGGCAAGGCCCAGCGCTTCGGCCATAAAAGCACGGTCTGTGATTGTCATATCTTGTGTCATGAAAACTGGCCCGAATCAGGGCAAAAAACGGCTATTGCTCGACGGCCGGATCGTCCTCGTGGGCTTCCAATCGGTCGATCTCTTGGCGGAACTCATGCAGATCTTTAAAGCTGCGATAAACCGAGGCAAAGCGCACGTAGGCGACTTCGTCCAGCCCTTGCAGCTCATCCATCACTTTTTCGCCCAACCGTCGGGAGCCAACTTCGCGCTCGCCGGTGGCCTGCAAAAAGTGCTTGATGTTATTGATTGAGCTCTCGATAGACTCTACCGAGACCGGGCGTTTTTCCAGCGCGCGCTGTAAACCGGCGCGCAGCTTAGCCTCATCAAACGGCTCGCGGGTACCGTCCTGCTTAATGATGCGCGGCATAACCAGCTCGGCGACTTCGTAGGTGGTAAAGCGCTCGTGGCAGGTTAAGCACTCACGGCGCCGGCGCACCTGATCGCCCTCGGCCACCAGCCGTGAGTCGATCACTTTGGTCTCATCGGCACCGCAAAATGGACAATGCATGAAGTTCAGCCTCGCTTGGCGCAATTTGCGCGCATATTAGCACAAAAAAGCGGCACAAAGTGCGCCCACATAGACTCAGCTGGCGCGCTGGCGCACGGCCTCAAATAAGCAGATGCCGGTGGCCACCGAAACATTCAAACTGCTAACGCTGCCCGCCATGGGGATTTTAATCAGCTCGTCGCAGGTTTCGCGGGTCAGGCGGCGCAAACCGGTGCCCTCGGCCCCCATTACCAGCACCAGCGGGCCGGTTAAATCGGCCTGGTAAACGGTAGCTTTGGCCTCACCGGCGGCGCCGCGCAACCACAAGCCACGCTCTTGCAGCTGAGTTAAGGTGCGCGCCAGGTTGGTCACCGGAATAAAAGGCACCGATTCGGCCGCGCCACACGCCACTTTGCGCACCGTGGGGTTAAGTCCGGCGGCGTTGTCTTTAGGAGCAATAACCGCATGCACACCGGCGGCATCGGCTGAACGCAGGCAGGCACCTAAGTTGTGAGGGTCTGTTACACCGTCGAGCACCAATAAAAACGGCGCTTCGTCTAGGTTATCAAGCAAGGCGTACAAAAAGTTTTCGTCGTGGGCCTGGCCCGGGCGACAGTGGGCAATAATGCCCTGGTGATTACCATCACCAGCCAGGGCATCCAGTTTTTTACGCGCCACTTGCTCGACGGATATACCGTTTTGCGCCGCCAGCTGCAGTACTTTTTGCACCCGCTGATCTTGCCGCCCCTGCAGCGCCATCAAGCTTAACACTCGCTCGGGGGCGCTTTTTAATACCGTGGTTACGGCGTGCAGGCCGTACAAGGTTTCGGTTTTACTCACGAATCATCGCTCTCCAATGGAGGCGCGCCGCCGCTGTACTTATCACACCAGAACAGCATGGCATTGGTGCGCCTAAGACTTCTTTTTAAACTTCGCCAGCGTCTTCTTAAATCCAGCTGCTGCCTTCGCAAATAAAGATCCGCCCGTTTTCGCTGAGCCATCTTGCGCCGGTCGAACTGCTGCAGTTTGCGCCGATTGACGAACCGACGAGTCGGTTTTAGAGCCATTAGAACGCTTCCTCTTACGTGGTTTGCGATTGCCCTGAGAATCCGGATAAGACTTTTGCCCACCGCCGCGCTTACCCTGGCGATCATCGTTTTTACCCGAGCGTGCAGCGGGTTTTTGGCCAGGTTTTTTCGCCGACTTTTTGCCTTTAGCGCCGGACTTACCCGCCCCTTTACCCGAACCACGGGTATCTTTAGCGGCTGCGCGCCGACCGGATTTAACCGAGTCCAGCTCGAAATCGATTTTGCGCTCGTCCAGGCTCACACGCACGACTTTTACGGTCAGCTCGTCGCCCAAACCAAACACCTGCCGGGTACGATCGCCCACCAACCGGTGTTTAGCCGGATCAAATCGGTAGTAATCCTGCGGCAGCGCGGTGATGTGTACTAAGCCATCGACGTAGATGTCTTTTAGTTCGACAAACACGCCAAAACCTGTCACGGCACTGATGATGCCGTCGAACACATCGCCGACTTTGTCTTCCAGATATTCACACTTAAGCCAGCTCACCACATCGCGTGTGGCCTCGTCAGCGCGGCGCTCGGCCAGTGAGCAATGCTCACCTAAGGCGATAACGTCGGCCACTTCGTAGGGGTAGATTTTACCCCGCGGGATATCGCTGACGCCTTCGACGCGAGTCACATGGCTCGAGTCTTGCGCCGAGCGTACCACCGAGCGAATCGCGCGGTGCACTAATAAATCGGGGTAGCGACGAATGGGCGAGGTAAAGTGCGCATAGGCATCGTAACCCAAGCCAAAGTGGCCTTCGTTTTCAGCCTGATACACAGCCTGACGCAAACTGCGCAGCATGACGGTTTGGATCATATTGGCATCGGCGCGACCTTTGATGGCCTCCATCAATACCTGGTAGTCCGCCGATGTGGGCTCATCGCCGCCGCCCAGACCTAACCCTAGCTCACCTAAAAACTCACGCAGGTTTTCCAGTTTCTCGGCAGTTGGGCCCTGGTGCACGCGGTACAGGCAAGCGATTTTATGCTGCTCTAAAAAGCGCGCCGCACAGACGTTAGCGCACAACATGCACTCTTCAATCAGTTTGTGCGCATCGTTGCGCTTAACCGGCACGATATCGTCGATCTTGCGCTCGTCGTTAAACACAATACGGGTTTCGACGGTTTCAAAATCGATGGCGCCGCGCTCGCTGCGTGACTCGCGCAACACTTTGTACAGGTTGTGCAGCGCTTCGATATCACCTAAGCGATCGGCGTACTCGGCGCGCATGGCCTCGTCACCATCGATGATCGCACCCACCTGGGTGTAGGTCATCCGCGCGTGCGAGTGAATAATACCCTCGTAAAATTTGTAGCCAGTCACTTTACCGCTGGTGTTAAGGTTCATCTCGCACACCATCACCAGGCGGTCGACGTGCGGATTTAGCGAGCACAGGCCATTGGAGATTTTCTCCGGCAGCATCGGCACTACGTGATCGGGGAAGTAGACACTGGTGGCGCGGCGCTTGGCATCGTCATCCAAACCGCTACCGGGGCGCACATAATGCGACACATCGGCAATGGCCACAAACAAGCGCCAGCCACCTTTGCGCGGCTGACACAGTACGGCATCATCAAAGTCGCGGGCGTCTTCGCCATCGATTGTGACAAAGGGTAAATCGCGCAAATCGATTCGGCCGCCCTTGTCGTTATCGTCGACTTCTACGGGTAGCGCTTCGGCCTCGCTAAGTGCGTTATAGCTCCACTGATTGGGAATCGAGTGCGCCTCAATGGCCAGCTCAATCTCCATACCCGGAGCCATATGATCGCCCAGCACCTGGATCACCTTGCCTTGCGGCGGGCGCTGTTTTTCGGGCTGGCGAGTAATCTCAACCACCACGATCTGCCCCGAGGTGGCGCCCATTTCGGCGCCCTGAGCGATCATAATGTCCTGGGTAATGCGGCGGTTTTCAGGACGCAAAAATTGCACGCCGTCTTCTTTGATAAAACGGCCCGCCAAGGTGCTGGTATTACGCGACAGCACCTCGACAATGGCGCCCTCTTCGCGGCCGCGGTAGTTCTCGCCCTGCAGCCTAACCAGCACTTCATCGCCATCAAACACTTTGCGCATCTGGCGGTTGTGCAGGTAAAGGTCTTCGCCGCCCTCAACGGGCACCGCAAAGCCGTAGCCGTCGCGGTGGCCCTGTACACGGGCGCGCATCATATCCATGCGGTCTACCCGCGCAAAAGCGCCACGGCGGTTGCTGATCAGCTGACCGTCACGGGCCATGGCAATAAGTCGGCGGCGCAGCGCCTCGATATCGTCTTCGGTAACCATGCCCAGCAGGTCGCAGGCTTCGGGGTGGGTGACAGGGCCGTCCTGTCGATCCAGCAACTCCAGAATAACTTCACGGCTGGGAATAGGATTGTCGTACTTCTGCGCCTCTCGCTCGGCGAAAGGGTCCACAGGTGGACCTTGGCGTTTACTCAAATGATTTGCCCCATAAATTAGCAAAATTAAAACGGCCACCCCGTATGGGCGGCCCGATGCCAGACATTATAGGGTATATAGAGGTTTAAAACAGTTTTACGCTAAATCGGCCTTGGCCAGCTCCTGCTCGATAAAGCTTAGGGCCTCATCGATCAGCAAAAACATGGCGTTTTTGGCGCGCTCGGCATTGCCACTGGCAATGGCCTGATACACCTTAGCGTGATCGTCGATAACACCGTCTGGATTACCCTTAATGACATTGGTATGACTGATACTGACATTAAGAGCGGTGCGGGTAAAATCGCGCATACGAATATAAAAGCGGTTTTCGCTGGCGTATAGAATGCTGATATGAAAGTCGATATCCGGCTCCAGCCCGTCTTCATCGCCTTCGGCGGCCAAGCGCATACGCTCCAGCGCGTCGCCAATCGCCTGTATTCGCTCGGGCCGGGCAAAACGCGCCGCCAAGGCGGCCGCCTCGGGCTCGATGGCAATGCGCATCTGCAAAAACTCTTTTAGCACCTTTAGCGAGGGGTTGCCCTCCAGCGACCAGCGCAGCAGGTCCGAATCGAAGATGTTCCAGTCTTCCTCGGGCATAATGCGAATGCCCTGACGCGGCCGGCTGGAGATCAGCCCCTTGGCTGACAGCATCTTAACCGCCTCGCGCACAGCGGTACGGCTTACCCCAAACTGCTCGCATAACTCGGCCTCAGTCGGCAGGCTTTCGTTTTGACTATATTCGCCACAGACAATAGCGCGGCCCAGCTGCTGGGTCATGCGTTGTGACAGGTTATTATTTCTCTCAAGTACAGCCATGTATTCTCTCACTCTATGCAGGGCATCACGGCACCCTTAAACGCTAAAGGTATCGGCTAGAGGACTTTGAATCAAGCGCATTTAACGATAAATAGGCGCAACAGGCGGGAATAGAGCACAACTGACCGGCATAAAAAAGCCCCCGCATAGCGGGGGCAAAAAGAAGAGACCATGCATAACTGCAAATTTACTCTGTGGCCGACTGCCCATAGCCGGCGCACGCCTTACAGCTAAACACTTGTTCCGTGCTTATTCGGAACAATGTGACGCGTTAGCGTCACTCCGGCTGCCGGGAGTTGGCTGGCAACCGAAAACGGGACAAGCCCGATTAACACCACCGGCCATCAAACGGGATAGGCGACCGGCGGGAAACTCAAATTCACTACATTTTAGAAGGGCCAGCGACACAAAGGCCGCCGCCCTCTCCTAGTTAGAAGCTGTAACGGGCACCCAGTGCAAAGGTGCGCGCAATCTTCCAGTTACCGAAGGTGTGATATTCGCTGTTGCCGTAGCGGCTGTGCGACGTCTCATCGGTCAAGTTAGTTGCGTCAAACGATACGGTTAAGTCGTCGGTGACGTTGTAGTTAAACTGGAAGTCCAGCGATTGCTGAGCATCGCGATAAATCGCCAGCGGGTTCGCAAAACCAGCAGCTTCGTTGTTGTTGTAAAAATCGGAGCGCCACACATAACCCAGACGTGTATCAAACGCTTCGCGCTCATACACCAGTGTAATGTTGTAAGAGGTATCAGACACACCAATGATATCGGTGGTGTCGGTGCCGATGACTTCACCTTCGCTGTTCAGTAAAGGAATAGTTTGCTCAGAATCCAGCAAAGTCAACGCCGCCTGAACACCAAACCCATCTAATGCGCCCGGCAAGTTCTCGGGGAAGTAGCTTGCCCCCAGCTCAATACCGCTCAGCTCACCGTCAGAGGCGTTATCGGGCTGCGACACAACAAACCGATCCGCTTGATATCCAGGAACATCCTGCTCAATCATATTGCGGAAGCCTACAACCAAGCCTTCGATATCACGCTGGAATGCAGTCAAATAAACCGAGCTGGCATCACCGAAGTACCACTCCAGCGATAAGTCCATATTTTGCGAGGTGGTTGGCTCCAAGTCTGGATTGCCACCGCTACCAGTTCCATAACCTAAATTAGACAGGTCATCGGTGTAGGTGAATGTCGGGTTCAGATCGGTAAACAGCGGCATGCGCAGGGTTTCACCGTAGTTAAAGCGCAACAACAAGCCTTCGGTAAAGTGCCAGCGCGCAGTCAAGCTCGGCAAGAACTCAGAGACCTCGGTAGAACCCTGACTACGCTCATCGGTAATGCTATCCACAAACTCAGTATCCGTTTGTACGTTTACGTAACGACCACCGATTTCACCATCAAAGCGCATACCTGCCAACTCGGTTTCAAACTGAGCTGTGGCGTAAAAAGCAGTATTCACTTCGTTGAGGTTAAACTGCTCAGTTTTTTGCTGGTTAACATCCATGGCATTTTCAGTGCCATCATCATAAAGGTTGATGAACTGCTCACGGTTGTCAAACAGAAACTTACCATTCACATTGGCCCAAGTGCTCGGCACATCGTACTCACCTTCCATAAAGCCACTGTTTACGTAGGCAATACCGTCATCCAAGTAAGTAGAGAACTGACACTCTTCTGCCGTGCCCTGACAAAACTCTGCCCACTGATCACGACCATACTCCGCAGCGTCATGATCGTCATAGCGCACACCAAAGTTAAAGGTGTGGAAGAAACCGCCTTCGTTCAAATACTCACCATCGGCCGTAAAAGTTACTGCCGAGCCCTCGGTGCGAGCACCATTGTCGTACAAGGGGCCCATACCGTACTGAGTTAGATCGGTTAGATCGCTCTCATCGACGTCGGGGGTGTCCGGATTATCCAAAAAGACCTGAGAAGCGTCATCGCTAAAGTCTAGAAGCATTTGATAACGATAAGGGTTGATGCCACGCGCTGCGATAAAGTCAGTCTCAAACTCACTATCCTGATAAACCAATTCAGACTCTAGCGTAAAGTTATCGGAAATATCCCACTCCCCACGCACAGCGTGCATAAAGGAGTCAGTAGCGTTAGTGGCAAAATCACCACTAACAAAGCCACCTAGCGGGTTGGCAACGGTGCGCTCTTTAATAATATTGGTGCCTTCATACACCGAAAATGTCTCACCAATATCACCCAACGTAGCCAAATCACCCCACCAATCAGCAAAAGAGAAGTGCATGTTGTTGAAGGTATCATTGCGGTAGCCGGTATACATAGACTCGAAGGTATAAGTAGACGAGTCATTAGGAGCGTACTGCAGCGAGATATTTGCGGCAGTACGCTCGCGCTCGCCAGTAAAGTCGCTAATAATAAAGGCATCGCGGCCCAGGTAGTACTCTTGTTCGACACCACCCATAGTCAGTGTCGAGCCAGCTTCTGAAGGCAGGCCATTCTCGAGGCCAGGGGTCCACACATTGGTATCAAAAATACGCTGCAGCGGCGTATAGCCTTCCGCAATCGGATCTTCGTTCACAAAAGGAACCTGAGCACCCGGGGTCACAGACTGCGTACGAAAGTTAGTTTTGGCGTACGAAACGTTCACCAAAGCACCAAAATCACCTGCTCCGGTTTCCCACACGTTACTGAACAAACCACTAAGAATGGGATCTGTCTCTTCAGACTCTTCGTTGTATACACCGCGAGCCGCCAGTGACACTTTTGAGCCATCAAAATCAAACGGACGGAAGGTGTGCACATCAATTTGACCAGCAATACCCTCTTCAAACTGGCCGGCAGAGCGGTTTTTGATCACGTCGATGCGCGATACCAGAGTAGACGGCAGGTCAGCCAAGGCCATAGAACGGCCTGAGGCGGTAAAGATAGTGCGGCCATTAACGGTAGTGCTAACGTCAGTCAAACCACGAATGGTTACCGTGTTCACTTCGCCGTCGGCGCGGTCGGTTACCTGAATACCAGGAACACGCTGCAAAGACTCTACAACGTTATTATCGGGCAGCTTGCCGATGTCTTCGGCAATGATCGCGTCCATCACCTGCATGGAGTCGCGTTTGATATCGATGGCTTTATTCAGACTGGCCCGAATGCCGGTGACGACCACTTCTTCCAGTAACATTTCGTCATCTTGAGCGGCAACCTGAGCTGACCCTAGAGCAGCAACCAAGGCGATGGATGAGCTGAGCACACTTCGCTTGAACATATCTTATTCTCCGTACATTATTTTGACAGGCTTTATTGTCGCTCACGCCTGTAACTCGATTATTATCAGTAAATACAAACCGCGCTGATGCGACCAACACGGGCGATAGCACTTTGCGTACTATCACGACTCTCCTCGTTATTTGTATTACAATTTGAATGCTAATACCTTGCAAAGCGGTAGTCAAGCCCTCAAAACAAAACAATTATCCTACTTATATAGCTCAACGCTAAGCGAATGATTTTATAGGCAATATTGAAATTACTGAAGAAAAAACCGAAAATCCCCTTTAAATGAAGGGGTTAACGCTTTCTGGCCGGCGACAGGCCCGATTACGAGCAATGACAGGGCCCGGAGCAAGCTTGGAGCAATAACGAGTCACCCTTATAGTCAGATGAACTATTATAGTACAATATAATCACAGATAGCTTTCGGCCCTACTTTTAACAATAATAGTCAAAAAAGGAGTCAGCATGATTGAATTCGCAGCACTGGATTACTGGGTACTCGGGCTATTCTTTGTGCTTCTGGCCGTAGTCGTTGGGGTGGCCATGAAGCAAAAAGAGCGCGACACCACGGACTATTTTTTGGCCGGGCGCAATGCCGGCTGGCTGGTTATTGGCTCTTCTATTTTTGCCTCAAATATCGGCTCGGAACACTTGGTAGGTTTATCGGGCGCCGGCGCCCAAACCGGTATGGCGATGGCCCACTGGGAGCTGCAGTCCTTTATTATTATTTTGCTCGGCTGGATGTTTGTGCCTTTTTACTGGTCCAGTAAAATCTATACCATGCCCGAGTTTCTGGAGCGCCGCTACGGCCCTTCCAGCCGCACTTTTCTCTCCATTATCTCGCTGATTAGCTACGTACTGACCAAAGTATCGGTAACCGTGTACGCGGGAGGCGTAGTGCTGCAGACGGTACTGGGCATCGACACCCTGTGGGGCTTTGACTTCTTCTGGGTTGCCGCTATTGGCCTGGTCGTGATTACCGGTATCTATACCGTATTGGGGGGAATGAAGGCCATCCTCTGGACATCGGTGATTCAAACCCCGGTGCTGATTATCGGCTCGGTGGTTATTTTGTTCGCGGGCCTGGATGCACTGGGCGGCTTTGCCGAGCTGGAGCGTATTAATGGCGAGAAGATGAGCTTGTTCCGCCCAGCTTCTGATCCCGACTTTCCCTGGCCGGGCGTTATCTTTGGCTCGCTGATCATCGGTTTTTGGTACTGGTGTACCGACCAGTACATTGTTCAGCGGGTGCTATCGGCCAAGGGCATTGAGGCCGCACGGCGCGGTACATTTTTTGCCGGCTACCTGAAGCTACTGCCCGTTTTTATTTTTTTGTTCCCGGGTATGATTGCCTTCGCTCTGCACGAGAAAGGCATTATCCAAATGGACAGCCCCGACCAGGCGTTTGCCACGCTGGTTTCAACCCTGCTGCCTGCGGGTGTTAAGGGGATTGTGATCGGTGGCCTGATCGCCGCGCTGATGAGCTCACTAGCATCGCTGTTTAACTCGTCGGCGACTCTGTTCACCATCGATTTTTACAAGCGCTTTAAGCCCGAGTCCTCCGAGCAACACCTGGTGAAAGTGGGCCGCATGGCCACCCTGGTGGTGGTTGCCCTAGGTGTTATCTGGATTCCGGTGATGCAGCTGGTAGCAGATGTACTCTACGAATACCTGCAGCTAGTTCAGTCTCTGATCGCACCGGGCGTTGCGGTGGTCTTCCTGCTGGGGGTATTTTCTAAGCGTATTACCCCGACGGCGGGCTTTATCGGTCTGGTGGGTGGCTTTGTTCTGGGCATGCTGCGTCTGGTACTACAGATCTTTTCTGACAGCCTGCCCGCCGGTGGCTTTCTGGAATCACTGGTTACGGTTAACTGGCTGTACTACTGCGTCGGCTTGTTCCTTGCGACCTGCGCTATCGTTATCGGCGTCAGCTGCTTTACCAAGCGCGCTCCCGACAGCCAGATTGCCGGCATTACCTACGGCTCAATCAGCGCCGAGCAACGAGCGGAAATTAAAGCGGGCATCACCAAGTGGGATATTTTCCACACTGTAGTGATTATTGCGATTACCGTGGGTATTTACGTGCGATTTTGGTAGTGTTCTGCGCCCGTGCCGGTAGCTCATTACTCGTACGGGCGATCAAACGCATTATTAAAAAGGTTATTGAGCACGGCGCCCACAACGCCATCGAAATAGGTAAAAGCCACCGACTGCCCGGCGTTGCGCAAATCAGATTGCCGCTTAAGGCAGCGCGATAAGTAATCGGGCTTTGCCGGGTCATCCACTTGCGGCTGAGTGCGAATGCAATCGCCAGTATCATTGGCAAGCTTCGCGACCGTTGGCTGTCGCGGGGCGGCGCAGGCCGCTAACAACACAATCACTAGCAACATTAACCTTCGCTGCCACCTAATCTCAGCTATCGCCCTAGCCTTCACACCTGTGCCCCGCTAAGTGTTTCGCCAACTTGATTATAGTGCTCAACCACCGGGAAGGGGTCGTAAAATTTATGCAGCAACGTCCGCCAGCGCTGGTATTCGGCACTTTGACGAAACCCTTCCGTGTGATCTTCTAACCTGCTCCACCACACCAACAACAAATAGCGATCGGGCTGCTCGATACAGCGGTGGAGCTGATGCTCCCGATAACCGGGCATAGCGGCAATAATCGTTTGCGCCTCGGCAAAGGCGCGCTCAAATTCCGCCCTTTGGCCAGGTATCACATCCAGCGTCGCTTTTTCTAAAATCATAACAGCATCCTTGTTAAAGCCAGCTCACGAAATCTAATGCACACTTACCCGACAGCTTACCGGTTACAAGCGCATAATGTACCTCTCGTGTTACGCTTGAGCTATAAAAACTGACGGAGGTCCCCGTGGGCAAACACATTTTGGCTATCGATCAAGGCACCACCAGCAGTCGGGCTATGGTTTTTTCTCCCGAGGGCCGCGCACTCGCCAGCGCCCAGTGCGAATTTGACCAGCACTTTCCCAATGATGGCTGGGTCGAGCACGATGCCGAGCAGATCTGGCAGGTGACCGCCCGTGTATGCCGTGAGGCATTGGCCGAGCTGGAGGCGCCCGACGAGGTTATCGGTATTGGTATCACCAATCAGCGCGAGACCACCGTGGTGTGGCGGCGCGACACCGGCAAGCCCATTGGTCGCGCCATCGTTTGGCAAGACCGGCGCACCGCAAAAGTATGCCGCGATTTAAAAAAAGCCGGCCACGAAGAGACTGTACGCGAACGCACTGGCTTATTGCTCGACCCGTATTTTTCGGCCACCAAAGTCGCCTGGATGCTGGACAATATCGACGGCGCTCGCGAGCAGGCCGAGCGCGGCGAGCTGGCCTTTGGCACCATCGACAGCTGGCTGATCTGGAACTTTACCGGCGGCAAAGTACACGCCACCGACGCCACCAATGCCGCCCGTACCCTGCTGTTTAATATTCACGATCAGTGCTGGGACGACGAGCTGCTCGCGCTGTTTAATATTCCGAAATCCATGCTGCCCGAGGTGCTCGATTGCGCCGCCGATTTTGGTACCGCCACGCAAAGCCTCGGGGGTACTGAGCTGCCCATAGCCGGAGTCGCCGGCGACCAGCACGCCGCCATGGTGGGTCAGGCTTGCTTTAGCCCCGGCATGATTAAAAGCACCTACGGCACAGGCTGTTTTGCCTTATTGCACACGGGTGACACCCCCATTAACTCTGACAACCGGCTGCTTACCACCCTCGCCTACCGTTTAAACGGCAAGCCGCAGTATGCGCTGGAAGGCTCTATTTTTATTGCCGGAGCCGCGGTGCAATGGCTGCGCGATAAACTGGGAATCATTCAGCAGGCCGCCGAAACCGAGGCGCTGGCCGAATCGCTTAACAGCAACAACGGCGTGTATTTGGTGCCCGCCTTTACCGGCCTGGGCGCCCCCCACTGGGAGCCTGACGCACGGGCCATTATTTGCGGCATGACGCGCGACACCGGCCGTGCCGAGCTGGCTCGCGCCGCGCTTGAGGCGGTGTGCTATCAAACTCACGACTTACTCGATGCGATGACTGCCGACGCCGGCAAACGCCCCGACACCCTGCGCGTCGACGGCGGCATGATCGCCAACAACTGGCTTATGCAAATGCTCAGCGATATCACCGCCATGCCCGCCGAGCGCCCCGCCATGATCGAAACCACGGCGCTGGGCGCGGCACGCTTAGCGGGCTTGCAACTGGGTATTTTTAACAATTTAGAAGATATTGCCGCCAGCTGGGAGCTGGAGCGACGCACCGAGCCGGCTATGGCCGACGACACTCGAAAGGCCATGATCAAAGGCTGGCACAAAGCCGTAGAGCGAAGCCTGCTTGATTAGGCTTCGCAACTAACGCACATACGCCACAATAGAAACAAAGTGGCAAAACGAGCCGGCCAGTACAAACAAATGCCAGATACCGTGGGCGTGACGCAGTTTTTTAAGGCCGTCGAGCACGTAAAAAATCACCCCCACGGTGTAGGTAATCCCGCCGGCGAGCAACCAGTAAAGCCCGGCGGCGGGAAAGCCCTCGGCTAGGTCCTGATACACCGCCACGCACACCCAGCCCATCACCAGATAGATAATAATTTGCAGCCATTTGATGCGTTTTTTGGGCAGAATATCCAGCAGCAAACCCGCTACCGCCAGCGCCCAAATAATGCCGAGCATAAGCCAACCAGTGCTGCCACCAATGGTAACCAGCATAAAAGGCGTGTAGGTGCCGGCAATCAGTAAATAAATGCACACATGATCGAGCTTGCGGAACACCGCTTTCACCCTGGGCGAGCGAAAGCTGTGATAGAGCGTAGACATGGTGTAGAGCAAAATCAGGGTAACCCCAAACACCGCAAAGCTTGCGATTAACGCGGCATCCCACTGCTGAATGCTGATGGTTAACAAGGCACCAAAACCAACCAGCGCCAGTACGGCGCCCACCAAATGGGTAATACTGTTGATCCGCTCGCCATCGTACATAATGCCCCCTTAACTGTACGGCTCGGGCCTTTGCGTGTTGCCCTCTTTTAGCAAAATCATAAGATACGACACATCTGACTACAATTGCACGCCACTTTTACCTTTAGATGAACGCCACTTTATCTCGCCAACGGCCCCGTTAAACACAAAAAAAAGCGCCACCGCGATACGCGATGGCGCTTTTGTACCAGAGCCGAATATTTTGGCCCTGAGACTTAATGGCCTTAGCCTGGCTTAAAAACGATACGCTAAGCTCACACGAACATCACGCCCCGGAGCCGGATACCCTTTAACGCCGGCATAGCCCTCAAGGGCGGTAAAGTCCTCGACACTGCCGTGATCCAGATACTCTTCATCGAACACGTTTTTCACGGTTAACGTCATGCTGAAGCCGCTCCAGCCGCTGGGCTCCCAGTGGGCATACACATCGTGCACGTTATAGCCGGGTTTACTAATACTGGCCGCGGCAGACTCAACGTACAAATCGTCCAGATCTTGCACCAGCGTCATAATCCAGCCGATATCCATGCTGGAGCTCAACTGATACGAGGTATCCATGGTCAGGGTATTACCGGTTGAGGTACCCAGGTAACCATAGGAGTAACGCGTTAGCGGCTCGCCATCGAGCTCGACATCGGTATCCACGTAAGTCCATTTAGAAAACAGACGATCACCGTTATAGGTAACCCCCAATGAGTAACCGTTGGTTTCCAGCTCGCCCAGATTCTCGTAGTGACGCGACCAGGGCAAATCGTTACCAATGGCGTCTTCGATAGCGGTGTCATGATAACCGGCACTTAACAAAAAGGAGCCCAAGGTGTAATCCAAACCCAACTCAAAGTTTTTGGCGCGCTCGGCTTTTAAATCCGGATCGTTGGTTGTGCCAAACAGCTTAAAGCCATCGTTGGTTTCTACCCCTCGCAGAGACTCGGCATAGCCACCACTGACGGTTAAATCGCGGGTAATGTCGTAAGCAAAACCCACGTTGGGGCTAAAACCATCCGAGCTAAACTCGTTGTTTTCTTTATCTACCGCGTTAAAGTCATCCCAGCGGGTGCCAAAGGTTAACAGCAAGGCATCGGTGGCCTGAAAACGGTCTTGCACAAAAAAGCCCAATACATCGCTGGTTTCTACAAAAACGTTACCGCCCAGCGCTGCCTCACCGGCGGTGACTTCGTCATCGCGATAGTCCGAGCCGTAAATAATGCTGTGCTCGCCCACCTGGCTGGTGTTGCTCAACACATAACCCTGAGTATTAACCGCACTGGTGTAATCATCCCAGGGGCGATAAATATCAAAGTCGGTGTTATACAGGCTAACATCCAACAACACCCAATCACTGCCGGGCTTGTCCCACGAGTATTTAACCGTGGTGGTTTCGCGCTCAAACTCTAAATCGCGCAGCGGGTTGCGCGGGCCTTCGCCCCACTCTGGGCGGGTGAGTTTTTCGCCTTCCTCGGTTAGGTTTTCGTAGCTAACGCTGGCTTTGTGGCCACCGCCAAAATCGCCCACTAACTTCACAAACCCTAAATCCTGATCCGAGTTAGTGCCCGGCAAGCTGTTGCCGTTGGGGTCTTGCATGTCGTCCTGATCAGAGGTGACGTAGCTGGCCATGGCGCTAAAGGTGTCGCCCAGGCGGCCAAATACAGTACCGCTGCCTTTATAGCCCTCGGTATTAGAGAAGTAACCGGCCTTTAATATTGCGCCAAAATCTTTGCTGCCCAACAGATCTTCGGGGTTTTTGGTTTCAAACTTAATCGCACCACCCAGTGCACCTGGGCCACTGGTGGCATCGCCCGCGCCCACCTGTACATGCACCTGTTTAAGCAGCTCGGGCTCGATGGAAACACGGCCCGTGTGGTGGTAGGTCACCCCCGACTGGGTCGCACCATCCACGCTGATGTTTAGGGTATCTTCACCTAAGTTGCGCACATAGATTTTTTGCGCCGCTCCCACAGAGCCGCCCACCAATACCGTGGGTACACCCGAGAACACATCGTCCAGGTCATTGGCCTGTTTGCGGTCCAGCTCGGCGGAGGTCAGCAGGCTATCGACTGGCTCGCCAATCACCACCAGCTCTTCAATAATCTCTTTTTTCTCTTTCTCGGCAGGCGAGCTGGTATCCGACTGCGCCAGAGCACTGACGGGTAGCACCAAAAACGGAGCTAGGCAGATGGGCCCGACATAACGGGCGGGCTTAAACAAGCATTGCATGATAACGACGTCCTTTTGGTTAACCTAAAAAAGAAGCATTATCATTTTCATAAAAACGAAAGTAAACTCTTGTTACAGTCGTTACAAATCCACCTCTGGGCGCCGGAATGCCCGGGGCGGCGCAGCCCCACCCGGCACAATAAAACCCTGAAGGTGTTTAGCGGTTATCCGGCGGGCTAACGGGCACCAACAGACACATTACATGGCCGCCTACCGACACCGGTTTTTACTAATTTGGGCACACTTGGCGCAAAATTGAATTGCAGAAAAATACAATAATGAGTATCGTTATCATTAAGGATTGAATATCAGCAGGAGTTAACGTGAACCCAACCCCTACCGAGCTACCCATCCCTAACGCTTTATGGGTGGGCCCCCAGGACGAGTTATTCCGCTTATTACAGGTGGAGTTTAGGGCCGAGGGCTGGCAAATCACCCCCTGCTTAGAGAACGGCAACCCCTGCATGGCGGAGCACTTACCCGCTAGTAAGCTGTGTGTATTGCTCTTGGACGCCGATGCCGTAGCAAACCCCTGGGAGCAATTGGCACAGCTACATCAATGGCAACCAGTGCCGGTTGTGATGCTCGCGCGCAACCGCCACTTATGCGTCAATGCTTTTCGCCGCGGTGCCGACGACTTTTTAGCCAAGCCCTTTAATCCACTTGAGCTTCTGATGCGCTGCAATGCTTTGCTGCGCCGGGCAAGCAGCCCAACCAACAGGGCCGGCACCCCAGCCGGAGACGCGGAGCTCGCCATTGGCCCGCTCGTGCTGCACCGCCAGCGGCGGTTGGCCTCCTATAATGAACAGCCTATTCAGCTAACCGCGATCCAATTTAAGCTGTTGTTGTGCATGAGCCGCAATCACAATCGCCTGCTGCACAAAGCCGATTTGCATCGCTGGGTACTTAATAAATCTTACTGCCGTGACGATCGCAGTATCGATATGCACCTCAGCCGAATTCGCAAAAAGCTCGAGGCCGCCGGCATGCCACCCGATGCCATACAAACCGTGCGCGGCCACGGCTATCAGTTATCCCTTGAGCCACAAACCTTATCCGTTTGCTAAGGTCTGCTCACCCCGCGCCGCCCGGCGGCCAATACCAAATTTATAAGGAAGTCTTTGTGTTAATGTCATCGCGCGCGTCGCTAATACTCACCGCCCCCGAGCGCACCCTGCACCGCCTGTGCAAACATTTTAGCCACAAAGTAACCGCCGAATGGCAGGGGACCAAAGGTCAGGTCGATTTTACTGTGGGCGCATGCACCCTAAACGCCACCGCACAGCAACTGCAATTAACCTGCTGGGCGCGCTCGTGCGATGCGCTGCGTGAAATAGAGCAAACCCTGGAGCGGCACATAGGGCCCCTGAGCGGCCAAGGGCAAAACCCACCCAAACTTATTTGGCAACGATGAACGCGCAAACTAACGCCGCCCTTAGCGCGCCAGTCGTAAGCACATTCTTGCGTTTTATGGGCGCCTCGGTCGCCGGGTTATTAGCGCTCACCGGTGCCGCCATTGTCGACGGCTTTATGGTGGGCAAATGGCTTGGCGCCGAGGCATTAGCCGCCGTCAACTTGCTTATCCCCCTGTGGATTTTACTGTTCGGTTTGGTGCTTATGCTGGCCATTGGCGCCAGTGTGGTCGCCAGCCGCTTTTTAGGCGCCGGACGCTTGCGGGCGGCCAGTGGGATTTTCTCAGGCACGGTTTGTGTTGCCGGCATAAGCGGGCTGGCATTGACGCTTGTTGTCGGCCTGTTAAGCGATCCGATGTTAACACTGCTCGCCGTACCGGAACCGTTACAAGCACTGGTTCGGCCTTACTTTTTAATTGTTTTGGCAGGGTTGGCGCCACAGTATGTAGCTGTTGTGTTGTATTATTTTTTACGCGTTGCCGGCCAACCACAACGCGCCAGCCGGGCCTTAGTACTGGGGGCGCTGGTGAATATCGCCCTGGATATTTTATTGCTCGGCGTGCTGCACTGGGATATCCGCGCAGCCGCACTCGCCACTCTTGCCTCGCAACTCACCCAGTGTGGCTTGCTGCTGCTCACTTACAAACGCCGCTCGCCAGCGCTGCAGTGGCGCCCGGTTTTTTTAAGCGCGCGACGGTTATGGCAGTTTTGCGCTAACGGGCTATCAGAGTTTGTCAATGAGGTGTCGGCCGGCATTGTGTTGCTGGTTATTCACTGGTTATTAAGCCGCGAGTTTGGCGTGGGCGCGGTGGCAGGCTTTGCGCTGATTCATTACGCCCTACTGCTGAACATTATGCTCGCCTGCGCCATCGCCGAGGTGGTGCATGTGTTAGTCAGCCAAAACAACGGTGCCGGCCAAGCAATTCGCAGCCAATTATTTTTTCGCTTAGGGCTCGGCCTCGCCGTTATCACCGGTACCGCGCTATGGTGCACAAGCCAGTGGGGCAGCCAGGCACTCAGTCAGTGGTTTTTTTCCGATGCAAACGCCACCCATTACGCACAACAATTTTGGCCCGTGATCGCGCCGGTGTTTTTACTCACGGGGGCCAACCTCGTTATCTCGGCGTGGTTTACCGCGCAACAACTGCCTGGGCGCTCGGCCTTGATCGCTTTGTCGCGCAGCTTAATCTTGCCCTTGCTGTTTTTGTGGGCGCTGCACGCGCACTCAATAAGTGTATCGTTTTTATGGGCCCTGCCCTTTGCCGAGCTGGTAACACTGCTGATTGCCACGACCCTTAAGGCGCAGTATTCATCGCTTTGGCGCGCAAAGCTTGCCTTTAGATAAAAACCGCACAAGCTTGTGTAACAACCGTAAAACCAAATGACAATGAGAAACACTCTCATATAATCGGTCACACACTCTCCTCAAAGGACTCGTAACGGGGAACTTGCTATGGCCGATTTTGCACGACATCTTGCAGAGCACACGACCTTTCAGGCGTTTATCAATTGCTACTTACGTGAAGTGAACCCGGGCCAGTGGCTGCGCCCTGACGCCCCTCATATACAGGAGTTATTAACGACAACCACAGCACCCGGCACAGCCCTGTTACAGTTGCAGTTACCGCACCAAAGCATCACCTTATGGCTCGCCATTGGCTACCGCTCGCGCGTGGGGCGGCATCATATCGAGGCGGTATTTTTGCCAGAGCACGACACCACCAGTGGCACTTTTAAGCGCGAGGGCTTTTGGAGCACCTTGCTGTTATTGGTTAAAGAGTTATTTCACGAGCGCCAGGACGGCCACGGCCAGGGTTTAAAACACCGCCAGCTGGAGTTAACCCACCGGCTAACAGACAGCTTGCAAAACACCATCCGCTATTTAGAAGCGCGCTGGCAATCGCCCTACCAAAGCTGCGAGGACTTTATCGGCGCCGAGCAAAGTTTACTGCTGGGTCATTGGCTGCACCCCACCCCCAAGAGCCGTCAGGGAATTTTAGATTGGCAACACGAAATGGTCACCCCGGAATTACAGGGTGAGTTTCAAATGCATTACTTTGCCGCCGCCCGCCCACTGGTTACGCAAGACTCGCTTGCGTTAAAAAGTGCCGAAGATTTAATTATCGATGCCTTTGACGGCGAGCCTGGCACCATAGCGCTGGCTTACAATGAAGTCCTGCTGCCGACACATCCGCTGCAGGCTCAGTGGTTATTAACCCGGCCCCATGTGCAGCAGTGGTTAGCCGCGGGCGAGCTGCGTTATTTAGGGCCGCAGGGGCAACTGTTCTCGGCCACCTCTTCGGTGCGCTCGGTATACCACCGCCATACCCCCTGGATGTACAAAGTCTCTTTGCCGGTAAAAATCACTAACTCCCTGCGGCAAAATAAAACCCACGAGTTGCGCGCCGGTGTATTGATGGCCGAGCTTGTGACGAGCTTAGGCTTTTGTCAGACGTTTCCGCAATTTCAGCTTATTACCGACCCCGCGTATTTAACGCTGCAGCACCCCGATCACCCCGAGACAGGGTTTGAAACCATTTTGCGTGACAACCCCTTTGGCGCCCAGTCGGGTCGCGATGTGTTTTGCATTGCCGCTTTAGTGCAAGACGTCTGGCACCCGGAGCAATCGCAAACCCTACTAGGCGAAATTATTGAGCGCCGAGCTACGCACGAGCAGCGCCCCGCCCGCGCCGTCGCCTTAGACTGGTTTGACGCTTACTGGCAGTGCGCGATCGAGCCCTGCATAACGCTGTACGATCAGTACGGTATCGCCCTTGAGGCACACCAGCAAAACAGTTTACTGCGTTTATCCGCGGGTTACCCCGACACCTATTACTACCGTGACAATCAGGGCTTTTACCTCGACCAAGCGCGCCAAAAACAACTACTGCAATGGCAACCAAGGCTTAGCCCCGACAGCGAGCTTTTTTATGCCACCGGCGACATTAATGACCGCTTTGGTTACTACCTGTTAATCAACCAACTATTTGCCGTTATTTACCGTTTAGGGGCCGATGCCATTGTCAGTGAAGACGAGCTTATCGAGCACCTGCGACAAAAGCTAAACGCGCTGCGCGATGCGCTAACCGGCAGCGGGCGCCAGCTTATAGAAACCTGGTTAACGCAGCCGCTGTTACCGGCTAAAGCCAACTTACTCACCCGTGTCGAAGACATTGATGAGCTAGAGGCCGATTTAGAGCTGGCCGCCTACAGCACGATTGCCAACCCGTTGTACGACGCCGCTCAGCTCGATCAACGCCTTAAGGAGCGCGCTTATGTTTGATGCGGCAAAGACGGAGCAGGCGGCCCACCACAAATCGTCAACACCCGATGTCAGTCGGGCCAGTGACCAACACCGGTGTGGCGCCCCGAGCAATAGATTACCGGTGGCTGACAAGAGCAACGCACAACGCATTGTTCGTCAGGCACTAGAGGCGGCGTTATTTGAAGGACTCGTCGATTACATTTACGTACCCACCGGGCATCAGCTGTGGGGCACTGTATATTTCAGCCTGAAGAGTACCGATTACCGCTGCCGGGGCCGGGTGCGTGGCTTTGGCCGCATACGTCTGGCCATCGCAACGTTACAACGGGTTCATCGCGCCGGCACGCCGATAAGCGCCGAGCAGTTGCAGACACAGCTGTTAGAGGCACTCCCGGCCCAGCCCCAAGCCCGCACCCGTTTTGCGCAAGAGCTGGCCCACACGCTCCGCTGGTGCGACTGGAATACAGAACATGGTACAGCGCCCCCCGCCGACCGGCGCCCGTTAGATTTTGCTCAGTTAGAAATGGCAATGAGCGAAGGCCACCCCTATCACCCGAGCTTTAAAGCGCGCATCGGCTTTAACGAAGCAGACCACCTTCGCTACAGCCCGGAATCCAACTCACCTATTACGCCCCACTGGCTTGCTATTCCCAATCGCTTTGCGGTGTGTTCGGGGCGCGCGGAAAATCGCGAAGCTTTTTATCGCAGCGAACTGGGCGATGCGGGTTTTAAAACTCTGCAAGCGCGCGCTAAAGCGCGCGGCTTAGACCCGCAGACAATTACCTTTGTACCTGTGCACCCCTGGCAGTGGCAACAGCGTTTAGCCGAGCGCTTTAACCGCATTGGCGCTGTTATTATCGATCTGGGTCAACCCGGCGATGACTACTGGGCCAGCCAATCGGTACGAACACTCTTAAACCGTCAACAGCCCCATAAAGCAGACCTTAAACTGCCTGTAAGTATTGTTAACACATCTGCCCCCAGACACTTGCTCAGTCATGGCATAGAGTCTGCCCCGGCGCTATCGCAATGGCTTGCCGCTACCGTGGCCGCCGATGATTTCTTTAAGCAATATCCGCTGCTGATACTGCGCGAGTACGCCGGCATAAAAGTCAAAGAGTCCGAGCTGTTTACTCATTGCGACCCGACTATTTGCGAGCTGGGCGCGCTCTGGCGTGAGAGTATCGCCTTGTACCAACAGCCTCACGAAGCGGTCGCGCCCCTCATGGCGCTCGCCCTGACCGAGCGCGATGGCAAACCGTTTATCGACCCGTGGGTGCAGCGCTATGGTTTAACCCTCTGGCTGAGCCAACTGCTCGATACGGTCATTTTGCCTGTGTGGCACCTGCTGGCGCACCACGGCATTGGTCTTGAGGCACACGGGCAAAACACCATCTTGTTGCATCAAGACGGCTGGCCTGTGCGCTTAGCCGCGCGAGACTTTCACGAAAGCGTCGAGTACGTCGAAGAGTTTTTAGCCAACCCCGAAGCCGCACCAGATTTTTCTCAACAGGCGCGTTACGCCCACGCCAAACCCGATGAATACTATTGGATGCAAAACATTGAGGCGCTACGCGAGCTGGCCATGGATACTTTATTCGTTTTTCATTTATCCGAGCTTGCCCTGTTACTAGACGAGCACTACGGCTTAGCCGAAGCCCGCTTTTGGGCGATGGTAAGCGACTGTTTGGCGCGTTACCGAAAGGCGGGCTACTGCAGTGCCGAGCGGCTCGAGCAACTCGGTTATCAGGCACCGATGATTAACGTCGAATCACTGCTGCGTAAAAAGCTGTGCGCCGACGGACAAGAATATCACCACCGTGTGTTTAACCCCTTATCGCAAGATCACTGCCACTCCTTTACCCAAGAGGTGCCCGATGCTGTTTTACCTCGATGATAAACCCTACGATCAAGCCGCCATCCAACAGCGCTGGACAATACTAGACGGTATAGCCGCCCTAAAACCCTGCCGCCGCATTGCCGTGTGCACCCAGGACACCTTCGAGTGGCTGGCGATCGCACTTTACTGTCGCGAGCGAGGGTTGTCGGTCGCGCCCATTCACCCCGACACACCTCATGCCGTTGCCTTCGAAAAAGCCACTGCTTTTGGATGCGACGCCCTTATCTGGCAACATGCCGAGCAACTGCAAACGCTCGAGCCAAGCACAGAGCCCGGCGGCACCTTGATACAATTTAGCTCCGGCACCACCGGCGCCCCCAAACAAATTGAGCGCCGCTGGGCTGATATTGATATCGAGATTGAGCATTACAACCAAACCATTCAGCTAGAGCCCGACGTAGTTCCCGTGGTGGCCTGCTCAATCACTCACTCCTACGGATTTATTTGTGGCTTGCTGGCGAGCATGGCGCGCGGCGCAACACCACACATCATTACCGGCTGGAACCCCAAACACTTGCTGCGCACGCTGCAGCAGTATTCCAAACCCTTGCTGTACAGCTCGCCGGTATTTATTAAAACCCTCTTAATGCTCTGGCGCGACGCGCAGCCTTTGTACGGCGTAATGACGTCGGGCGCGGTGATGCCCGAGCAAGACTTTGCCGTGTTACAAAAGAAAGCCCGGCATATTTGGCAACAGTACGGTTGCTCTGAGGCCGGCTGTGTCGCCCTTGCCTACCAACCGGACAACGCCGGTGTTATGGGCCGGGCATTGGGCCACTGCCAATTAGTAACAAGCCGTAATCCCGTCGCCCCCACCGAGGTGATTGTACGCCAGAACGGACGCGACATTCATACCGGCGACGCCGGTTACTTAGATTCTACCGATAACCCGCAACTGCACTTTTGTGGCCGTATTGACGACACCATCATCACGGCAGGTTTCAACGTTTTCCCCCAAGAGGTGGAGCACGCGCTCACGATGCACCCAGCCATTGCCGAGGCGGTGGTATTCAGCATGCCCGACCCGCTGGCCGGCGAGCGGGTCGCCGCTATTTATATGGCCGCTACCGCGCTAACTGACGAGCAGCTACGCGAGCTCTACCAACAACACCTTAACAGTCACCAAAAGCCAAGTTGGATTCAACGGGTCGATAAAATCCCGCGTCTCGCCAACGGAAAAATTAGCCGCCGGCAACTCACGCAACGTTTTTTCAATCAGGCCGCGCAGCAACCAGGCACAACCAATAACGAGGGGGCGCCCGCATGAGCGATGAATTACAACCCAAGTTCTGGCCGCAACTTGAGCGATTAATCGCGCAGCACTTACCGCGCGTACCGCAAGACGCTCTCACGCGCGATGCACACTTAAGCTACGATTTAAATCTGGATTCGGTCGATCTTATGCAACTTTTAGTGCTGCTCGAAACCGAAGCGGGTTTTACCATCCCCGATTACGCGCTCAACCCAGAGACCTTACAAACCCTTGGTGATCTGGAGCGAATCTTAACCACAGATAGCGAACAACCTGTAGGCGAACCCGAGCTCGACGTAAAAGTGCACTGTGTGGTTAGCTGTTTATGCCACCCAATTAAACAAGCCGAGATCGACCATCGGCCCCTGTATTTTGGGGTATGGGATGCCGAAGTGTTTATCGATGATGCGTCGCGGCTGCGCTATCACGCCGATGATGTCGATCACGATTTTTTCTTTAAGTGGTTTGCCACACTGTACGGCGCAAAAGTCACCCAGTGGTACGACACCACCCTAAGCAAAGCGCACAACATCGCCCGCTTACAATCGCTGATGACCGAACGCAGCGCACGCGAACATCTGATGGTGATGATTGATATGTATCGTTTGCCGGAACGTGAGAACCGCTTTGAGTTAAATCCGTTTCCCCATTACGTGTTGCTTGAAAACAGACAACAGCCCGACAAAGTCTGGATGTGGGATCCAGACTTTCGTTGGGAGGGCGAGCTGGAGCGCCGCAAAGTACTCTACGCCATCGAATCTCCCGCCGTCGCCGGCGGCTACGCACTAGACACACGGAATTTGCACGAGCCTGCGGCCGAACAGGTTACTGCGTACTTTACCGCCTGCATGCAAAACGACAACGTGTTAACCCAAGCGGTCGAGCGGGTAATCGACGCCCATCACCCCGCCACCGGCACTGAGCCACTGGCACATTTAGGGCAGGCGCTCGCCGAGTTACCGGTACTCGCCATCCGTAAATACGCGTATGAGCACGGGCTCGCCTATTTTTACCGCGCCATGGGCCGCCCCATGGATGAGTTTGAAAGTTGGTGTGTGGTCATCGAAGCGCTGGCCAAAGGCTACGAGCAGGTGCTCTACCTTGCCAACAAGTGGGCAATAACCGAAACCCACTCGGACTACACCGCATTAACCGAGGCTATTGCCGAGCAACACCGGCGTGAGAATCGTATTAAAGCGGCGATGCTCGACGCTTACAAGGATTGGCAAGCTACACTGGCAACGACACCACAACCGCAAGAGGTACTGCAATGATGCATTTATCCCTATGCACTATTAGCTTTCGCCATCATTTAGTATCACTGCCCGAGCTTGCCACCTTTGCGGCCCGTGCAGGGCTGGATGGTATTGAGTTGTGGGCCGCGCACGCCAGTAGCCTGCGCGATCAGCCGGCGTTAAACGGCCGCTGGCTGGATGCGATGAACCTGCAGGTGTCTATGCTGAGCGATTACCTACCCTTTACCGGAAGCGCCCGACAAGGCCAGACAAAATTAGCGCAGCTATGCGACATGGCCGACCACTGGCGCACGCAAAAACTGCGCACCTTTGCCGGGCAAAAAGCCAGTGCCGACACCAACCCTTTAGAGCTACAGGCATTAGTCTCGCGCCTGCGCGATTACTGCCAACAAGCCTACGAGTGTGGTTGTGAGTTACTGATTGAAACTCACCCCAACACTCAGGCCGATACCATTCAGTCCACACTGGATTTGATCGAGGCGGTAAATCACCCGGCACTAAAAGTTAACCTGGATGTACTGCACATCTGGGAAGCCCATGAAGACCCCATCAAAGCCTGGCATTTAATGGCGCCGCACATTCACCATTTGCACTTTAAAAACATCAGCCAGCGGCAACACCTGCCCGTGTTTGCCCCGGCCAATGTTTACTCTGCCGCCGGCAACCGTGAAGGAATGGTGCCACTGTTTGAAGGTGCTTACGACTTTGCGGATTTTATCAGTATGCTGCCGCAAGACCGAATCCACAGCGCCTCGCTCGAGTGGTTTGGCCATGAGCCACAGGCGGTTATCGCCGAAGACTGTCAACAAATTCGCCGCCTGCGTGCGGGGCGCTTATGCGAAGCGTAATAAACGCCGCCGCGGGTAACCCGCCACAGCGTATTCAGGCCATCGACACCCTGCGGGGTATCGCCGTGCTGGGCATACTGCTGCTTAATATTGTCAGTTTTAGTTTGCCTCGCGCCTACATAGACCCCAGTGTTTACGGTGGCTACCAGGGGTGGAATTTAACGGCCTTTGGGATAACACATTTGTTTTTTGAGGGCACCATGCGCGGGCTGTTTTCTCTGCTGTTTGGTGCCAGCGTATTACTACTGACTGGCGACTGGCGCCGCTCTACCGCGCCGCAGGATATGGCCGATCTTTATTACCGGCGTATGATCTGGTTATTTTTGTTCGGCATTATGCACGCGTGGCTGTTTTTGTGGTTCGGCGATGTTTTGTACTGGTACGCATTAGCCGGCATGTTTTTGTATCCGCTGCGAAAAATGCGAGCGCGCTGGCTAATGGTTATCGGCGTGCTGTTACTGGCCACCCTGATACCGCGTAGCATTATTAAAGTCGTGGATGCCAGCACCACCGAACGCGAGGCCCGGGCCGCCGAGCTGCGCTTAAGTAGCGGGCACGAGCTAAGCCAACAAGAACAGGGCGCGCTCGAGCACTGGGCGGATATTCAGCGCTGGCGCAAACCCGATAGCACAGAGGTGCAACGCCAGATCGACGCTCTGCGCGGCGGATACCTGTCGGTTTTCTCCGAGCTTAAGCCAACCATAATCGCCTACCAATCGACCATTTTGTACCGTGGCGGCTTCTTCGATGCGCTGGGCATGATGTTGCTCGGTATGGCGCTTCTTAAAACCGGGGTACTGACCGCCGAGCGCTCACGCCGATTTTACGCACGCCTTGCGCTAGCAGGTATCGGGCTTGGGCTAAGCGTTAATGCGCTGGAGTTAATCGCCCTGGTGCGGCACGAGTTTAGTATCGTGGCGGTCTTAAAGTGGGGGTTTCTTGGTTTGTACTACGATGTGGGCCGCGTGCCACTCACGCTTGGCTACGTCGGGCTGGTACTCTGGCTGTGCCAGCTGGGCTGGTTTCAGTACGCCCGTAGGCAACTTGCCCTCTGCGGCAAAATGGCGCTTACGTTATACGTCAGCCAATCCATACTCTGCGCCTTTATCTTTTACGGTTTTGGACTTGGCTGGTACGGCCAATTAGAGCGCGCTCAGCTGTATGGCGTTGTGCTGGCAATTTGGCTCTTGCAGTGGCTGGCAAGCCAACTATGGTTGCGCCATTACCGCTTTGGCCCGCTCGAGTGGCTGTGGCGCTCGCTGGTGTATTGGCAGCCTCAACCCATGCGCAAGTCGCCGCGCCAACCGCTGCAGGCAAGTAGCCCCAACATTTACTAGTGTGCTGCCCGGCAATCGCTGTGGGTCCACCACGACATGCTTTATGCGTTTGCGCCCGACGGTATAAGTAATGTGCACCAGGCCATCGCCACTTTGAATCACAGCCGGATACGCGTAGCCCTCTTTAAGCGGCTGTTGCTCTAACGTTAATACCGGTTGCCAGTGAATGCCGTCATCGGACAAGGCAATATTCAAAGGGTAACGCGAGCCTTTACCGGGAGTGGCGGGATTGTGCGCCGTGTGGTTGTACACCAGCAGCTGCCGACCATCTTGCAAGGTTACCGCATCGGTGCCCGAGCTGGGGTTAGGTAGATCAATGGCCGACAACGGCGACCAGGACTTGCCGCGATCGCTTGACCAGGTAGCGGCAATCACGCCCTGCTTGGTTCTGGCCAGCGCCTGCAACCGGCCATCGGGGTAGTGCAGCACGCTGGGCTGAATCGCATCCAACCCAGGCCCTGGATCAACTGGCTCGGTCCGGCTCCAGTGACGGCCCTGATCTTTACTCATTTCAAAATGCAGCCGCCAGCCCTCGGGCCCCTCGGTGCTGGAGGGTGACAGCCAGGCTCCCATGCCGGTCATCACCGGCTTGTTTTTTATCGGCCCCAGCACCCCGTCGGGAAGGCGCCGGGGCTCACTCCAGGTGCGCCCCTGATCCGCCGAGCTAATCACCATGCCCCACCACTCGCGCGGGTTGGGGCCGACTTTGTAAAATAGTTGTAAATCGCCCCCGTCGGGCTGAAACAGTACCGGATTCCAGGTCGGTAGCGACGCACCGCCGGCCTGCTTACCGGTAGCGACTTTAACCGCAGGTTGCCACTGGCCGTCGCGCTGGATAGCCACATAGATGGCTACCTCCGGGTGCCGCTCGTGCAGGCCGCCAAACCAAGTGGCAACCAAAGTACCATCGGAGGTTTCGGCAATGCTGGAGGCGTGACTTTGCGGGTAATCCGCCGCTGGGTTGATGAGCTCCGCGTGGACGATGGCCGCGTTTGCAAGCCCTTCACCGGCGGGTACCGGAGCAACCGACTGACACGCTGTTAAAAGAACCAAAAACGCACTATAAAACCATCGCATAACACCGACCTACTCGCCCAAATGAATAGCCGGTAGCTTGGCAAGCGCTTTTGCTGATGTCAAAAAGCAACCCAGACACTCACCTTGCGCCACCGATTTACCCCCGCGCCCTTAACAAAACCTTTCAAATTGTGGCATCTATATCAACATAAGTTGCGTATACACACCATGAACACGCACAAAGCGAGTGTCCCGTCCGGTTAATTCGCATTATTTCAGCGTGTCATACAAGGGCTCTGGCAAGGCGCGGTTCGCCGCGAATGGCCGTAGCCCTTTGCAAGAATCGCAACACAGCCAGGGCCCTTGTAGGGCACACCCTGCGGGAGCGTCGTGGAGGCACTATTACGGCTTTGCGCACCTTGCCTCGCAACGGCGCTCTGAAAGCATGTGAATTAACCGGACAGGACACTAACGCTTAACACAACAAGGTAACTGCCCGATATGCTAAACCGAGCCCTCAAAAAACAACTGCAAGACACCCAGCAAAGCGCTGAGCAGGCCCAGGCGGTGGTGAACGCTTTAAAGAGCCATATGGCCTATATAGAGTTCACCCCAGAGGGCACGATTATCGAGGCCAACGAGCGGTTTCTTAATACGGTTGGCTACACCCATGATCGCATCGCGGGTAAACATCACAGCCTTTTTTGTAGCAAAGGTTATACGAATAGCGCCGCTTACCGCGAGTTTTGGCGCGCGCTGGCCTCAGGCAAAAGCACCAGTGGCACCTTCGAGCGCGTTACCGCAAGCGGCGATCCGATATGGCTAGAGGCCACTTACTTTCCCATTGTGCTAGACGGCAAAGTGATTAAAGTGGCCAAAATCGCCTCCGACGTTACCCGCGAGCACTTGCGCCTAAGCGCCGAGGCCGACATAACCACGGCCCTTAACCGCTCATCAGCGGTCATCGAGTTTACCCCGGACGGCATCATTCTCACCGCCAACGATAATTTTTTACGCACCGTGGGTTATCGCCTGGCGGATATTCAGGGCAAGCACCACGAGCTATTTTGTATGCCCGATTTTTATCGTCAGCAACCCAATTTTTGGCGCGAGCTGGCGAAGGGGGAGTTTAAGTCGGGGCGATTTGAAAGGCGTAGCGCAAACGGCGACACCCTGTGGCTTGAGGCCACCTATAACCCCATCGTCGACCACGACGGCAAGGTGTATAAAGTGGTCAAGTTTGCCACGGATATTAGCGAGCGCGTCGAGCACGCCCGTCAGGTCGCGCAAGCGGCCCACATCGCCCGCGACAGTGCGTTACAAACCACCGACAACGCCGCAACGGGCGCCAGAGTTCTGGATCAGGCCGTGGGCAACTTCGGCGCCATCAATCAGCATGTGGCCGATGCCGTTAATTTGATCGATAAGCTTAACGAGCAGTCTTCCCACATTACTGCGATCGTCTCAACTATCAGCGCCATTGCCGAGCAAACCAACTTACTCGCCCTTAACGCCGCGATCGAAGCCGCCCGCGCCGGCGACTCGGGACGCGGTTTCGCCGTCGTCGCCGACGAAGTGCGGCAACTGGCGGCGCGCACCTCACAGTCGACTCAGGAAATTGAAAAAGTCGTGAAACAAAACCAAGGCTTGACCCAAGCGATTACCACTCAAATCGACGCGGTATCAAACTCTGTATCCGCCGGTGGCGAGTTAAACGTACAAGTCGCCAAGGCCATTAAAAGCATCACAGAAAGTGCCGAGCAGGTATCAAAAACCGTAGCCGGACTTTCACTAGAGAGCCAATAAAAGCGTCACAGTGGGGACTAACAATAATAAGCCCCCTCTTTTGCGCTATCGGTTTTGCTCTATCGGTCGGAGCCGTCAGCCTACTTTGACCTTACCGTTTTTATACTCTTGCCAGGCCAGCCAGGACTATCACTCCGCCTGCTGCGCACCGCCCTCAAAACCCGAGTGCAAATTTAATTCGCCCACTTCGGTGGCTGGCCCCTCACCGTTAATCACATGATTAATGCCGCCATTTAAGCCGGCGAAGTTAGCAATATGGCTAATAGCGATGCCCGGATTATTGGGCACCTCCATCGAATTTTCTAACCGCACATTATTGCTTACCGTGGGTTCACCGCGAAAAAAGCTGTAAATACCAAAGCCCCAACCATTGTGAGTTTGCACATGATCGGCCACTTTGTATGAGGCAAACCCGGCTTTGCCGTTATCGTTCCAGGCATCGATGCTCGGTGGCTTGTAGGGGATCTCAGACTGATAAAAATAGGTGCGGCCGCGCTCACCGTTCCACAGGGTTTGATAGCCTTGAAAGTGCTCGTTAAACAAACCGTAAATGGTCACGTCGTCGCCGTTCACCACTAAACCGTTGCGGCTTTTATTTACGTTCCAGTCGGCACCGGTGCCGTGGTCGGCGCGCCACAACCATACGTGATCGACCAAAACCTGGTTGCTGTTAATTCGCAAGCAAATGTCAGCCTGCCCCACGATCGCGCCACCTACCCGGCAGTACACATCGTGTAGGCTACTGGGGTTAGCCCCATGCTTAGTACCAGAGGTTTGCGCCGCACGGGGTTGGCCCACATCAATCAGCACCGGTGAGTTAACCGGCCCGGCATCCACCATCACCCCGGCAAGTTTAACGCCGGCAACATCCGCCACGCTTATCGCTGCCTCGCCCTGCTGTGGCACCAGAGTGGGTAAACCAAGCCCCAGTACAACCGTGTTTGGCTGAGTGATGTTAAGTGCGCTATTAAGCGGGTAAATACCCGGCGTAAGCAGCAGGTGCTTACCCGCCGCCAAGGCTTGATTAAGACTGTCAGCGGTGTCGGTATCGGGCAGCGCCACATAAAAGTCCGTTAAGGGAATTAACTCTCCGGCCTCTGACTCGCCGCGCCAGCTTACGCCCGCAGTGTTGCGGGTAACCGCCGGTACAAACACCGCATACGCACCGCGGTTATCCAGCGTCAAAAAAGGCTTTTCACGCACCACCGGGGTTTGTTCGATAATGGTGGTGGGCTCTTCCGGCCACTGATCCACCGGGGCCCCCTTGACGCCAACAAACACCCGGTTCCAGTTGCCCCCGGCCCAGCGGCCGATCTCCGAGTTGCGGGTAAACCACTGCTGCCCGGTGGTAAGCCCGGCCCGGCCTTCAATCACCGAGTTGGCCAACACGCCGCCACTGGCCCAGCTGCCTTTATCAAAGTTAACGCTGCCCTCGACGTGCATACGTCGGTAAGGTGAGGCTTGAGATACCGCCCACAATAAGGTGTTGCCGTGGTGCGGCTTTACCTTAAAATTCTCCGCGCCGCGCCAGAACATGGTGGTGACTTTATTGCCTTCGGTCGAAGCAATCGACTGCACGGTTCCGTTGATACTGACATCCGCCGGCACTCGGCCAAGGCCCAGCGCCTGAACATAGTAATCCACCGTAACGTTTAACTCATACTGGCCCGGCTTAAACAGCAGTGCATAACGCTCAGAGCCAAACTCATTGTATTTTTGTTGGTGATGCAGCGCATCCAGAGTGTTTTGAATCGCTCGCTGATCCATCGTGTCATCAAACACCAGGACATGATCACCAAACACCGAGCGATAGGGTGACGTATCGAGAGAGGGGGGAGTATCACTGTGATAGCAGCTTAAAATAACCGCCGCCGACGCTGCAACGAGCAGCAGTTTTACCCCCAACACAGGGGTCAAGAAACGTTTGCGAAACATAGAGCACGACTCACTGGTTTATTAGAGTTTGAGTATGCTTCATGTGATTTGAACGACAGGGCAGCCGTTGATTTTACTGTTGCGTGCTACGGCATCTTTATAGTGTGCCGTTTAGCACATCAAAGGCTCTTAGGCCTCTTTAATGGACTGCAGTATACGCTCAAATAGTAGTCATTTACACTATTTGTCGTACCTTTTCGTCACTAAGTACAAACTTTAGGTATGCTGTAAGCCCAGCAACCACACAGCCTATTTATGTCGCCACACCCAGCCAGTTCGCAGGCACAACACGCCACCCGCGCCGCCTTTTTTATTGCCGGCAGCTCACTCGCCGCCTGGGCGCCGTTGGTGCCCTACGCCCAGATTCGGGCAAACCTCAACGAAGCTCAGTTAGGGCTATTGCTACTGTGTTTGGGGGTTGGCTCGCTGATCGCGATGCCATTATCTGGCTTATTAACCGGGCGGTTCGGGTGCCGCAAAGTCTTCACCACCGCGGCCCTTACACTGTGCGTCGCCCTGCCGGTTTTGGCGTGCACGCCCTCCAGCGGGTTACTGGCCGTGACACTTTTTATTTTTGGGGCCGGGCTGGGTACGGCCGACTGCGTTGCCAATATTCAGGCGGTAACCGTAGAAAAGGCCAGTGGCCGTGCGCTAATGTCGGGATTTCACGGTTTATTTAGTCTGGGCGGCATCGTGGGGGCACTAAGCGTCAGTGCGCTGCTCAGTGCCGGGCTCTCCCCTCTCTATGCCTCTGTGAGTATTGCGCTATTGCTGCTACTCGCCATTGCGCTCACCAAGCGGCACTTACTCAGTCACACCCGCGAAGCATCGGACACGACGCGCTTTGCCTTGCCCCACGGCATTGTTATTTTGTTGGGATTGTTGTGCTTTATTGCCTTTTTAGCCGAAGGCGCCATGCTCGACTGGAGCGCCGTACACCTACACCAACAGCAGCAAATGGCCACCGCGCACGCCGGGCTTGGCTATGTCGCCTTTGCCATCACCATGACTCTGGGGCGCCTAACCGGCGATGCAATCATTCAGCGGGTGGGTTTAATAGCGGTATTGGTGATAGGTGCCGGGCTGGCCGCGCTGGGTCTGACACTGGCTGCGCTGGCGCCAAGCTGGCAAGTGGCACTGGCGGGTTACGCACTGGTGGGGTTGGGCGGCGCCAATATTGCGCCCATTATGTACTCGCTAGTGGGCAAGCAGACTGCAATGCCCGAGTCGCAGGCGGTTCCGGCGCTCACCACGATCGGCTACGCCGGCATTTTAGTGGGGCCGGCGATGATTGGCTTTGTCGCTTATCTCACAGGGCTGACGGCGGCGTTTTTACTGGTTGCGGGGTTTCTGCTCACAGTGGCCGCCGTCGGGCCGGCACTTGGGCGCGCCTTTGCCAACGGCAACTGAGGCTTTAGGCACTTTTACTCTAAATACCCCGCCCGCATAAGCCGGTAGTAAACATACTCGCCCCCCAAAGCAACGGCTGTGAGCGCGACCAGCATTACCAGGGTGTTTGCTATCGTTGCCACCACCACCGCGACCGACACCAGCGATGTCAGCACAATAAGCACCACTACCGGCACCAGCTTAACCGGCGTTTTGGCCTTGCAATTAGAACAGGTAATACGGGCCGGATTCACCGACTTGACCACATCGCCAAAACTGAGCGGCGCATGACAATGGCTACAGTTTTTCACCTTTCTTCTCCGTCGCAAAAATCCACTTAATAGAACCACTTGTTGCCCGCAAGGTCAAGGCACGTTTTTGACGCACCAGAGCACCACCAAACGCAACCAAGAATCGGTAACTGCAGCGGACAACGAATTTTTAAAGCCGTGAATTTTTGGCGCTTATTATTTTGCACCAAAGGCTTGTTATGCAAAAAATCGTGGCGCAAAAATTTAAATAAAAATAATTATTCATTTTTATCACGCAATGATTTTGAAGCCAAATTAACTCTATCGCGTGCGTCGGTTCTCGTTTCCAGCGAGCGGACATTGAATTACAGGGCCAATCACACTAATCAATGATACCGATCCAAAGTACCCGGTGCTTTAGCGGATTTGTTGATTCATTTTTTTTGCAAAAAAAACAATGAAACCCGGGTGATTATTTTTACCGAACCGAGCACCAAAAAAATAATGTTTAGGTCGCGAAAAAACAAAAATGATGAATCTAGCTTTATCGATAACATCGCCATTATTTTTAGCAAAAAATGATAGCGCTGCCATAAGGCCGACTCTACCGATAAAACTAAGATGCAAAGAAACCAAGGAGAGCCTATTCAGGCCGGAATAAAATGAAAAGGAGTTCTGATAATTTACCGGCTTGATTGCCCGCGTATTAGCCGACACATAAACGACAAGTCAGCGGTTAATACAACACTAAAAACACTAGAAGGATTTTTTATGCGTAGCAACAGATTACTCCTCAGCTCATTAATACTGCTAGCCAGCAGCAACGCACTGGGCCACGGCTTAATGTCCGACCCACCGGCGCGCAACTGGTTTTGCGGTGCCAGCACCAAACCCGACACCGCCGAACCCGGTAGCGCCTGTGCCGAGGCGTTTGCCGATGACTTTACCGGCGGCTACTCGTTTATGAGTGTACTGACTCACGATGTCGGCCGCGCTGGGGTAACACCGCTACCGGACAACGTCTGCGGTTTTGATAGCGAAACTTGGCAGGGCGGCGCCACCCCGTGGGACAAAGCCATCGACTGGCCCACCAACCCCATGAGCGCCGGCGAGCAAACCATTACCTGGAACATTTCCTGGGGGCCGCACTTTGATGACACCGAAGAGTTTCGCTACTGGATCACCAAACCCGGTTTTGAATTTCAGGTGGGCCAGCCATTAACCTGGGACGACTTTGAAAGCCAGGCCTTTTGCGTGCTGGAGTACGACGACAGCAACCCCAACGCCAACCCCAATATTGTGCCGGATAAAGGCAACGCACTGTTTCACACCAGCTGCGATGTGCCAGAGCGTACCGGGCGCCACGTTATTTACGGCGAGTGGGGCCGCAACGAGTACACCTACGAGCGCTTTCACGGTTGTGTTGACGTAAGTTTTGATGGCGACACAGGCACCATCCCCGTTGTTGCGGATATTACCGCCACCCCCGATGGCGGCACATTTGCCGGCGCCGGCAGTATTAGTTTTGATGCATCAGGGTCTCAGGGCGACAACCTAAGCTACAGCTGGAGCCTTAACGCCGATAACGATTCGCTCTACAGCTTAAGTGCCAGCAACGGCAGCAGCACGGTATTAACCTTAACCGAGCCCGATGCCCAGCAAACAGTGACGGTAAACCTGCAAGTCAGTAACGACGACGCCACCAGTACCACCTCGATCGATATTGTTCACCTACCCGCCGCTGGTGCCAACTGGGAGGACTTAGGCCCTCTCAGTAACACCGCACAAACGTTAGCGGTAGGTTATGAAGTCAGTCTGCGTTTGGTAGAAAGCAACGGCACCGATGTGTATTTACCCGAGCAGGCACTGGTGCTGGATGCGACTAACGCCGGTGCCAGCGAGTGGCCTTTTGCCCTGGCACAAGCGGTTAACGATGAGAATACCGATGTGCAGGTGGGTGTGTTAAATGCCGAAGGCGACGTGGTTGCCAGCCAAAGCGCCACGGCTAATCGAGTCTATGCCGAGTCTCCGGCCAATTACACCAGCGCCTTCTTACAAGTCGACACGGCCAGCTCTTCAAGCAGTTCATCCAGCAGCAGCTCCGACAGTTCGACTCCCACCGGCACCGCCTGTAACTGGTACGGTACGACTACGCCTCTTTGCAGCAACAGCGATGACGGCTGGGGTTATGAAAACAACCAGAGCTGTGTCGGCGCCAATACCTGCGCGGCACAACCGGCGCCCTACGGTATTATCGGCGGATCATCCAGCAGCGACTCTAGCACGTCATCCAGCTCGTCCAGCTCATCGAGTGCAGCAGGTGGCGGCGAAGTCAGCTGCGACTATGAAACGCAAAATGCCTGGGGCTCTGGCTTTACCGCGAACATCACCCTCACCAACGAGGGCGATACCGCCGTGAATGGCTGGCAGGTGCAGTGGCAATACAGCAATGCAGTGAGCATCGTAAACAGCTGGGAAGCCGACGTTAGCGGCAGCGGACCATTTACCGCCAGCGATATTGGCCGCAATAGCGTCATCAACCCAGGGCAATCGGTTAGCTTTGGCTTTCAGGGCTCGGGCAGCGCCGAAACCGTTAATGTCACCGGCGATATTTGTCAGTAACTAAACATCAAAGAGTAGTTAAGCCCACCGGGATAACCTCGGTGGGCTTAATATGGGTTTACTCTGAACGCACAATCGGATTGGAAACAAACCAGTGGCTTTCGTCCGACTCGCTCACCATCAGTCCGGTCACTGCCCGATCGACAATACTGACACCCACTTGCGCCATCGCGTTAAAGTTATCGATGCCGTCAGCGGGAAAGTTACGACGTGTTCTGTGAATATTAAAGCGTTCAGAAAAGGACTGATTAAATGCGTTTTCAATTCCCTCACGCCCCAACATAAAGCCTAGCAATCCGCCCCAGGTAGCGGCGGGGTTGTCTGAGTCCCACCCGGTAAGAGCGGCAATTTTTAGCGTCTGTTTAAAATCCCCCTCGCCGTAAAACCAACTGATTAAGCTCGCCGCAAAATTAATTCCGGCGGCGAAACAACCGTTGCAATACAGCTCTCTTGACGTAATGTCGTAACCATCTGCCTGATCAACTTGATAGCGCTGATAGACAGCATCACGCGTGGCCTCCCAGCTCGCTCCACTTTGGTACTGGTGCCAGACAAAATCGTACATGGCGGCCGGATACTCCCCCTCGGTTAACCGTGCGCGGGCCTGCTGTGCTAACCACTGCGTATCTTCAGCCGAGGGCTTGCCAAGGGAGAAACCCGCCGCTAATGAATACATCGTGACATAAAACTCTGCAATTTCAGCGGCGGCACCACTGGCCGTAGTGCGAATCGGTAGGTGCGCCATGGCGAGCGCCACATCGGGCCGCGCGGGCGCAAACAAACCAAATATCTCGGTAGTTAGCTGCGCATCAATCATGTCGTAGTGTTCATTATTGCTGGGTAAGCTGGTATCGGGGGGCAACATCCCTTGCGCCATCAAATCGTAGGCTCGCTGATTAGATACCCACAAAAAGTTCTCGTAGTTTCCGTCGGGGTCTTTGCCAAAGGGAGTTGGCTCGGTGCTGGGGTAAATATGCGTAAGCCAACCAGTTCGAATTTGCTTGGCGGTTAATAAGCTGGTTTCTTCCTCAGCCAACAAATACTGATAGATATACTCGATATCTGTATCGTCATCCGAGCCCCAAATACCTTCCGGGCCCTCAAATACAAAATCAATGGTCGGCGATAAATCACTCGGAACACCCTGCCCCCAAATACTGGGCTGATCAGGCTTACCCCAATCATCGCGAGTATAAAAGTCACCCGTTTTAATATCACCGATATTGCCAACCTTGTCCATCTCGGTAACCAACCCGGTCCAGTTGGCAATGCACTGCCCCAACCAAAAGCCGTAAAGTTGCTGTTGGTAGTCAGCCTTAGAGATGTTTAGAGTTGGTGTTTTTATCTCGACGGTTTCGGCGCCTGCTGAATTAACACAGACAAGCAGCAGGCTGGTAGAGGCTATTAATTTTAGCGAAGTTATTATTTTCATAGGCCCTTCAATGTCAACAATTGCAGTGTTATTCGGTAGGTATTTATTCCGACACTTTTGCCACGCTTACCACTCGCGTTCCGGCAATTAAATCGTGCACGCAGCGTTTGTCTGAGCGGAAAATAAACAACACATCAACCAACATCAGAAACCCACCAATAAAAGGAATACCGCCAATTAAAGCGACTAGAAAATAGCGCTTTGCCAGCAGTGGGACAAAGGCTGGCGTTTTACCATCTAGGGTGACAATCGCGATATCGACACAGTGCTTACCAATGGTTTGCCCGCGACGGTACAGCAGCCAGCCGTGGAGTACCAAAAACACCCCCCAACCGAATAAAGCCAGCAGCGCAGTAGTCGTCCATGGCAGTGCCGAGCCTGCCTCGGGGTTCTCCAGCATGTTATCCCACACACCAAAATACACCGTAGCCGGCACAACCACTAACAGTGATAGTGCCGTATCGATAATAACGGCAAACAGCCGCGCCGCACGAGGGGCGAGAGTGTAAGAGGTATCGGCGATGGTTGCTGTTGGCTCGTGCGTGTGCTCTTGATCGGTTTGCAAGTGGCTACCCTACCGTTGAAAGATGGACGATTAAGGGGGCTAAGCATAACGATGTGTATTAAGCCTCGCAACTAATCCCTAAGTGCCAGCCCTAAGTACCAGCCCCTAAACACCAGCCCCGCCAAGCCCCAGTTGCCAACCGGCATAAAAAAAGCCCACACAACTAAGCGCTGTGTGGGCTTTTGTGAGCGCGGGCAGCCCAAAGGCTACCCGAAGAGGCCGGTCGTTATTGCAACTCAACCACCACCACCGATTTTGCCGGAATTTCCAGCTCATCTAAGTCGGCAGAGAAAGCCACCGGATGCAAAACATCGGGCTTATCAAAAGTATTGAGGGCGTCCATGGCGTCAGCCGTTAGCATTTGCCCCACGGCGCGCTTGGCCTTAACGCCGTCGATATCCAGCTCAATCTCGGCCGCATTTTCCGGATCCATGTTCACCAGCGCGAGATACAGCTTGCCATCTTCGCCGCGGGCTACCGATGCGGTGACCGCTGGAACACTTTCATCGCCTTTTTTGTATTCGGGCGAATCAATCTCAAACGGAATAGACGTAGCGTTTTGGAACACCTTGTACATGCCGTACGCATGGTAAGTCGGCGTCAGTACCATTTTTTCTTTATCGGTCAGAATCATGGCCTGCAGCACGTTCACCATTTGCGCGATATTGGTCATGGTGACCCGCTCGGCGTGCTCGTGGAAAATATTAAAATTCACCGCCGCTACGACGGCATCGCGCAAGGTGTTTTGCTGATACAAAAAGCCCGGGTCGCGCTCGGGCTCTGGGTCGTACCAGGTGCCCCACTCGTCTACGTAAAATTTAATATCACCCTCTGGATCGTTTTCTTCCAGCTTGGCCAGGTTTGCGCGAATATAGTCATCGATTTTGTAAGTGCGCGTCATGGTTTTAAACCAGTCGTCTTCACTGAATTTAATCGCGCGGCCTTTGTTGTCCCAATCACTGTTGGGCAAGGTGTAATAGTGGTAGCTGATACCATCGATTTTTTGCTCGATGTTTTTACTCAGCACATCGGTCCAGCTGGTGTCTTCACTGTGACCTCCACTGGCCACTAACTTGGGCATATTGCCTTTAGGCGCTTTCAGGAAGGTCGAGTACTGACGGTATAAATCTGAATAGTACTCGGGGCGCATATTGCCGCCGCAACCCCAGGCTTCGTTACCCACACCAAAGTAGGCAATTTCAAAGGGTTCTTCACGGCCATTTTTACGGCGCTCTTCAGCAAGCGTTGAGCCTTTCTCGCCGGTCATGTACTCCATCCACTCGGCCATGTCCCGCACGCTGCCACTGCCCAGGTTGCCGTTTACATAGGCGTCTGCGCCGAGCAACTCGACGAACTCAAAAAACTCGTGGGTACCAAAGGTGTTGGGCTCTTCTACCCCACCCCAGTGAGTGTTTACTTTAACCGGGCGCTCATTGCGCGGGCCGATGCCTTCACGCCAGTGATACTCGTCGGCGAAGCAGCCGCCGGGCCAGCGCACCAGCGGCACTTTAATGTCGCGCAAGGCGTTTAGCACATCGTTGCGAAAACCGCGGGTATTGGGAATGTCGGAATCCTCACCGACCCAGACGCCCTCGTAAATACCGCGCCCTAAGTGCTCGGCAAATTGGCCGTAAATATCTTTGTGAATCAGCGGGCCGGATTGGTCGACGTCAAATTCGATCTCGACTTTGTGGTCTTTAGCCAGCAGAGGATGGCTTGCCAGTAAAACACCGGCGGCAATGAGGTTTCTTATTTTCATGTGGGCTCCCTATTTAGTCATTATGTATACAAAGGTATTTATCGTTATATAGTACAAAAAAGCCCGCTACAAGAGCGGGCTTTTACATTACTTAATGAGGTTCCCGTAACTGGAACTTCTGACAATCGGTATCCAACCAGGGCGCCTGGGCCAGATTCGCACCATTGGCCAGGCCGCAGCTGTCCACGTTCAGCGCCAGGCTGCTGTGGCGGTTGCGCAGTTGCACCGAGCCGTCGCCCAGGGGCTCTACCGCCCACTCGGCCCAGGCCTCATCACAACTGCCGAGGGCCGCATTGGCGCCGGGGACAATAGGGTTGCCCTCAAGCGTCAGGCACTGATCGGCGTTTTGCGCCAGATGCAGTTGATAGAAGCCCTCTTCGGTATGGCTAAACTGCCACTGCTGGGCGTCAACGCCGGTCCAGGCATCTTGCACCGCGTTATCGCCATCGGCCGTCAGGGCTTTACCGCTCTGCACACTCATAACGGCCACATCGCCCTGCGGCGCTAAACGCCACTGACTATTCTCACCGCCCAAGGTTGCGCCGGTATCGCGATTGTTAATCGTCAACCAACCATTTTCATCCGTAGCCACACTCCAGCGCTGAGTATCGGTATTCACCCAAGGGCTGGATTTTTCATTCTCATCCACAAAAGTGCTGGATGCCACGTGGGCCAAACGGTAAGCGCCGTCGGCGGTGGAATCCAGCACCCAGTTGGCACTATTACCGCTACAGGCTGCCAACGAGGTTTTGCCGCCATTGGCTACCAGACATTGACCATCGCGGTTCACCAGCTGCTGCTGTACACCCTGTACCGAGACTTTGATGGGACCGTTCTCGCCTGACGGCATTTTCACCGGCTCACCTTCCGGGATAGGCTCGCCAAAGTTGGGCAGGCCCTCTTCGGTCCAGGTGAACTCTTGTGCACGGACTGAGCGGGTAGAGCCACAGCCGTACTCTTCTTTAGAGTTGCCGTGGTATACGATCCAGTCCTGAGTACCGTCGGGCGAAACAAAGAAGCCGTTGTGGCCTGGTGCGAACACGCCATTGCCGCGCTGGAATACCGGCTCGTCATACTGCTTCCAGTGATCTGGGTTAAGCGGGTCACTGCCAATCAACTCTTTCATACCCAGTTTGTAGTCGGGGGTATCGCAGTAGCTCGCCGAATAGATCATAAAGGTGCGATCTTTGTGCTTCAAAATTTCCGCGCCCTCGGTCACTTTGCGGCCGCTGGTTTCCCACTCCAATGTGGGGCGGGTAATGACTACCTTGGGCGAGCCCTCTTTGAGGGTCCAGGGGTTTTCCATTTCGGTAATCAGGTTTAGCTGCTCATCGCCCTGCCACTGCGAGTACAACAAATAAAGTTTGTCGTCGTGCTCAAGGTAGGTGCCATCGATGTTCCACTCGTCGGGCATAAAGTGGCCCTTGTACTCGTAGGGGCCCATGGGGTCATCGCCGGCGCTTTCCAGTACCGACAAATGCTGGTGATCCAGCGTGCCGTGTACACCCGCGGTGTACATCAAGTACCAGCGCCAGCCGTTGGGGCCGTTTAAACGGTGAAATTCAAACGCCCAAAAGTTCCAGCTGCGCGCGGGGTCGGTATCGGACCACACATTGATAGGCGCCGCCTCGGACAAACCCGCCAGGGTCGGTGATTTACGCATAACCAGCTGCGAGGTCCAGGTGGTGGTGGTGAGGTAGTAATTACCGTCCCAGTACTCCAACCAGGGGTCCGCGCCATTGGCAAACAGCGGGTTGGTAAAGTGGCCATCGGGCAGCGTCTGTTGCGCTGCGTTAGTGGCGCTTTGCTCGGTGTGTGCACAGGCGGCAACAGCGGCCGCAAGGGCACAGACACCGATAAGTTTTTTCCAAAGTTTCATAGCTACCTTTTACCTCATTATTAAAAATTTAGGACAAAACCACCGCGCGGGCGCAAAGTAATATCAAGTGTTTTACCGCCGGCCACCTGCCGCTTAGTAAACGATCGGTTGGTTTCACCGTCCGTTATTAGCTGGCCTTTGCTCGCCGTTATAAACGATAGATCAAGCGTCAGGGATTGCTCTGTATCAGTGCCGTTAATGCCGGCAATAAACCAATCAGTACCACGGCGACGGGCAATTACCGCGTGCTCGCCAGGCATACCACTGAGCAAACGGGTTTCATCCCATAGGACAGGAATGTCGCTCATATAGGCTTTAACATAGTCGGGCACTTTGGCCATACCCGCCGGCGTTTCGGCAATATGTTGAATACCACTGGTAAACAGTACCGGCAGCGCTAACTCAAACCCGTTGCTGGTGCGGCGCTCGATATTGGGAATTTCATCAAACGTAGTGGGGGTAAAATCCATCGGGTCGAATACGTTGCGGGTAAACGGCAACATCGCCATATGCGAGGCCGCCAGATCCGCCGAGTTTTGCATAAAGGTGATCATCTCGAAGCCGTGCACCGACTCCATCGTCATCAAATTAGGATACGTGCGATGCAACCCCCGCGGCAGTGATGAACCGTGATAGTTGAGCAGCAGTTGATGTTTTGCCGCATCGCGGGCCAGCCCCAGGTAGTAGGCCATCACTGACTGACCATCACCGGGAAAGAAGTCTATCTTTACGCCCTTAACACCGACTTTGGCTAAGCGAGAAAACTCTCGCTCGCGATCGGCCTGCGTTAACAGTGCGCTTTTAGGCGTGTAGATTGTTTCGTTCCAGGCGCCCGAAGAGTTGTACCAAACTAAAATCCCAACGCCCTTTTCAGCGGCGTAGTCCACTAGCTCGGCCAGTTTTTCCCAACCAATTTTTTGATCCCAATCGGCGTCAATAAGCGTGTACTGCCAACCCATGTCGGCCGCGTAATCGACAAATTCTTTGCTGGTGGCAAAGTTAACAGAGTCGTCTTTTAACAGCGCCCAACTCCAGGAGGCAATACCGGGTTCAACCCAGCTCATGTCCTGTACAGCGGCATCGGCAAGGTCGGTACCTAGTGTGGATTCCGTTACGGTGGCCAAATCACCCACCGTGATAATGCGCCACGGAGAGTGAAGCTCGCCCGGGGCATTCGCCAATCGCGCGCCGCCGGTGGTCACCTCCGGCTGCATGGGTTGGCCAATGCGGTAAACGCCTTCGTCACTGTGCTGGCGCAACCGCGAACCGTGAAAACGGCCATCCATACCCGCCTCGGTAATCAGCACCCAGGCAGACGGTGTTTTAAACAGTGCGGGAAACACCCAACCCGCCTCGGTTGGGCTAGCGGTTCCGGCATCAATACCCATCTGGTAGTGCTCTTCATAAGAGGGGTTGGTGTTTTTGTATCCGGTTTGCGCCAGCGCGACCGGCTGCAGCCAGGCCTTTGTGCCCTCGGGCATGGCAAAGCCAGTTAACTCGTCGATCATGCTGACTTGCGTGGTTTGCTCACCGGCAAAGCTGTATTGCAGCGCGACGCCATCATTAGACACCCGAAACACCACCTGCAGTGACTGGCCATCGGCATTGCTAACGGCAAAGCGTTGCTCTTGCGCCTGGTAATCAATAGCGCGTTGTTTGCCCTGCGCCATGGTGTAGTGCTCTTTAACCAGCGACGGCTCGCCAACGGCGCTGACCGTAAGCTCGCGGGTAAATTCTGCACTGTTTAAGGTTATGCCCAGTGGCGATGGCTGCAATACCGGCTGGCCGCGCAAACTAACCTCGTAGACAGCCGCGCCGTCAGAGGTTTGGGTGAGGGTTAATACCAGATCGCCGTCGGGGCTTGTCAGTGTGTAATTAGATTGACCACCACAGGCGCCGAGTAAAATACTCAAGGTCACTATTATCCAAGTTTTCATTATAGTTCCTTCCGTTAGGCGCCACTAAACACTACGCGCGACGCTGCCTAAAGTTATGTATCGGTTGTAAAGCTAAAACATAATGTTGAGCGGTACTCTTGCCCCGGACGCACCGTAATATCAGCAAAATTTGGCTGATTGGGCGCGTCGGGAAAATGTTGTGGTTCCAGGCACAGGCCACTGCGATGAGCAAACGCCCGGCCTTTACCCGTCAAGCTGCCATCCAAAAAGTTGCCAGAGTAAAATTGCACCCCGGGCTCTGTGGTGTGCAGTGTCATCACCCGGCCACTGCTCGGCTCGTAAACCCGTGCCGCGCGAGTTAGCTCACCGGCAGCGGCCTGATCAATCGCAAAGTTGTGATCGTACCCACCGGCGAGGGTTAACTGCGCATCGTCGTGTGTTATCTCGGCGCCTACGCTTTTTGCCTGACGAAAATCAAACGGGGTACCGGCTACGGAGGCAATCTCTCCGGTCGGGATCAGCTGCTCATTAACCGGGGTATAGGCTTTGGCGTTAAGGGTAAGCTCGTGATTCAGTACGTCACCCTTACCGGCCAAATTAAAATAGCTGTGCTGCGTCAGGTTAACCGGTGTCGGCGCATCGGTTGTGGCGTGATACTCGGCAAACAAGCGGTTGTCCTCGGTCAAACGGTAGACCACCTCAACACTGAGGTTGCCTGGATAACCCTGATCGCCATCGACACTCAAATAGCGCAACACAAGTTCCGCAGCATCATCGGTAATGCGCGACTCGGCCTGCCACAACACTTTGTCAAAACCACACTCACCACCGTGCAGATGGCTCACATTATTCTCATTGCAGGCCAGCTGGTAGGATTGACCATCCAGCTCAAAACGCCCACGGGCTAATCGGTTACCCACCCGGCCGATCAGGGCGCCAAAATACGGCGAGTCGGTTTCGTAAGGAGCCAGAAAATCAAAACCCAGTACGACGTCCTCACAGCGTCCGTCACGGTCCGGGCACACCAGCGAGGTAATAATGCCGCCAAAGGTAATAATCCCCACGCTCATGCCGCGATTGTTTTGCAGGGTATACAGCTCGACCGCGCGGCCATCCTGTAATGTGCCAAAGGGTGATTGGGTAATGTTAAACGTCTCAGTCATGGCGCGAGGAGTTCTCCGTTATCGTATGCTTAGCGAGCTAGTCGGCTTTTTCTTGGTTAAATAGGGGCATCCCCTGATCATCCCACTCCAGCACCCGGGCGCGGGCATCGCGGTTGGGATCCGTCAGCGGGGTGCCTTTTAAGTCGCGATAATCGCGGGCGTGATAAATCAAAACGTCGGTGACGCCATCTTCGGCCACCGTAAAGCTGTTGTGCCCTGGCCCAAAGCGTTTTAGTGACTCGTTGGAGTAAAACACGGGCTCGGGCGATTTCTGCCAGGATGCCGGATCCATCAGGTCGGCATCGGCGTCGGCCCACAGCAAGCCCATGGCGTAGTTATGATCTGTGGCGCTGGCCGAATACGTCATAAAAATACGGCCGTGCTTTTTAATAAACGCCGAGCCTTCGTTGACTTTATAACCCACCACTTCCCAGTCTAAGTTGGGCTCGGTAAGCATAATCACCGGCTCTTTAATTTTTACCGGGGTTTCGAGCTCGGCCATATAAATAGCCGAGTTGTACTTTTTCTCGCGGTCTTTTTGCGCCCACACTAAATAACGTTTGCCGTTATGCGCAAAGCTGGTGGCGTCCAGAGAGAAGTCATCCCAGCTCATGTGCATGCGGATGGGCTTGCTCCAGTCGGCCGCGATGGGGTTATCACCCTCGGCGGTAAGCGCGTGCATCCGAATAAACCAGGGCTCATCCACGGGGGCCCCGGCAAAGTAGATCACCCACTGGTTATCAATATAGTGTAGCTCGGGCGCCCAGATATTAATGCCAATGGTACTGCTGTCCGTTGGCTGCCAAATCGTGTGCTCTTTGGCACTGGACAATTGGTTGATGGTTTTAGCGCGGCGCAGCACCAAACGGTTAAACTCGGGGACAGTACCGATAAAATAGTAATAGCCATCGCTGTGACGATGAATCCAGGGGTCGGCGCGCTGCTCAACAATGGGATTTTGGTAGCTGGGCCCGGCCGCCTGGGCGATACCGACGCAACTTAACAGACCAAGTAAAAACAGTATTGGCAACTTAACAGCCATGGAAACCCCTTGTTAGCAACTATTATTGGGAGGCGGTAGATCCGCTTGCATTTGAATACTATTATAATACAATAATTGGTACAAGCGCATGGAAGCTTAATTACCCACAGGCAGAGCCACACACTATCAAGAAGCGTAAACAGCCATAAAATATAAGAGTATCTGATGAATAAAACGACACTTACCACCGGCCTGATTTTTAGCACTCTGCTGGCCGCCAGCTGCACCAGCGCCAAGCCCGACGTTAACCGGATCGGTCAGGAAGTAAGCATTCACGACCCGGTAATGGCCGAAGAAGACGGCCATTACTACCTGTTTAGTACCGGCCCCGGCATTACTATTTACCGCTCGGACGACCGCGTGCACTGGCAGCATCAGGGCCGCGCTTTTGAGACTGAGCCCAGCTGGGCTAAAGACGTCGCACCCGAGTTTGGCGGCCACCTGTGGGCCCCCGATGTCGTGGAAAAAGACGGTAAGTACCTGCTGTACTACTCGGTATCCGCTTTTGGCAAAAACACCTCAGCCATTGGCTTAACCATCACCGAGACACTCGACCCAAACTCCCCCGATTACGGCTGGGAGGATCAGGGCATCGTGATTCAATCGGTACCCAACCGCGACAACTGGAACGCGATTGACCCGGCGGTCATTGAGGACGAAGACGGCAATGGCTGGATGGCCTTTGGCTCTTTCTGGAGCGGGCACAAACTGTTTAAGCTTAACGATGACTGGTCTGCTCCAGCCGAGCCCGAGCAGTGGTACAGCATTGCCGCCGGCACTCGCCCAGCCGGCGTTCCCGCCCACGAGGCCGGCCCGGTGGAGCTGGAAGCACCCTTTATCTTTAAGCACGGCGAGTACTACTACCAGTTTATCTCGCTGGGTAAATGCTGCCGCGGCGCCGACAGCACTTATCATATTGCCGTGGGCCGCAGTGAATCCGTCACCGGCCCCTATCTGGATAAAGACGGCCGCGATCTCGCCCAGGGCGGCGCTACTGTGATTTTAAAAGGCAATAAAGAATGGCCAGGCCTTGGGCACAACAGTGCCTACACTTTTGAGGGCAAAGACTACCTGGTCTTTCACGCCTATGAAGCGGCCGATAACGGTTTGCAAAAACTGAAGATATTACCCATTGAGTGGAACGACGGCTGGCCCGAGCTAGACCCGGCCGGACTGGACAGCTACACCAGTGAAATTGTTGCCGATTAAAAAAGGCCCGTAACACGACGTGTGACTGCGTAAAATTTTTTGCGTGACTGTGTTGTCATTTTTGGGGGGCTTAGCCCCCTTTTTTGTTATTATCGATAAAGCTAAAGGACCTAATTAAATAACAGGAGCTAGTATGAGAAAGTTTTTACCCTATCGCACCATCACCACCCAACGCTTTACGGCACTGCTGTGGATTGCAAGAGCATTGCTTTATCTCAGTGTCATTTTAGGCGTAGTGGGCATCGTCTTTTTTCTGCTAGCCCTTGGCGCAGACTTTAATATTATCCCCCCATACGTAAACATCGTACTGTTTACCTCCTTGGCATTAAGCCTGTATTTTTTGTCGGCTTTTATCGCCTTTTGCGTAGCCGTGGAAGACAACACCCGCCGCACCGCCGAGAATACGCAGGCCCAGTAGGGGCAACCTAAGCGGGGTGAACAACCCCGCTTCACTTAACCCACATCCAAATCGCGGCACCGACCATAAACAGATTTTCAGTCAGCGAAATAAAGCCCAGCGGTACATTGCTGTTACCGCCCACGCAGGCACATTTAAGTTCGCGCTTATCGATGTAGACGGCTTTAATCACCGACACCGCACCCAGCGAGCCAATCACCAGCGCTACCGGCGACACCAGCCACGCACTAAGCCCGGCCAACATAGCAATACCCGCATAGGCCTCGGCAAAGGGGTACACATAGGCGTAACGCACAAACCGCATCGAGAGTAAATCGTAAGTAATAAACTGATTGGAAAACGCGGTTAGATCCTGCAGCTTTTGAATCGCCAATACGGTCATACTCAGCGCGACAAAAACCTCTAAGGTACGGGGCGAGACCAAACTGATACCGCTGGCCCATACCGCTGCTAACGCCAGTAAAAAACAGCTCGCAAAAATGGCGATTACCGGAGTGTAGCTGGTGCCCTCGCTGCCTTCTTGCGGTAAACCAAAGTAGCTTCGCAGCTCATCGTAACCACCGATGCGCTCACCGCCGATAAACGTTTGTGGCGTGGTATCGACGTTATGCTCTTTTTTAAAGGCATCGGTTTGCTCACGGGAGCTGAGCTTATGATCCTCCAGCTTAAAGCCTTTGCGCCTAAGTAGCGCGCGCGACTTTAGCCCAAAAGGGCAAATATGCTCGGGGGTAACCATGCGATAAAGCGTTGCCGTTGGTTTCATGCCAGACTCCTTCTACCCTACAAACCTAAAGTAGAAGTAAAAGCAAAATTTAAACCAGCCTCCTGGCGCCTATACGGCAAGACATAAACGACAAACTGGCAGCGTTTGTTGCGATACCCACAATGGTATTGTCATTGTTACAAATAAGCGTGTTATTCCGTGAGTGTCGAACGCCATTGTGGGTAAGCCTCACGGACAAGCTCCTCCGGCCAGGTGCCGTACCAGTCATAACCACTGCGCCGCTCGAGCGCCACATCGGCCAGCGCCTCGACTCGCGTGCCATCGCGATTAGTAAAAAATGGCTCACTGGTTTTTAAATCGTAAAACCGCGCCCATAAGCCCGGCGCTGTTGCGTCTACCACCAGCTTTCGGTCGACGCGTGCGGTGTGGTACGTAAACCGAACGGGGTCAATGGCAAACTCCTCAATGCGTACACCCGGGATACGCCGAGCGGTAAACCAAGCCACCGCACTATCGACGGCCGCTATCATCTCGGGCGTGGGGTTGGGAATCGACATTAAATACTCCACCACGGCAACGCTCTCCCAGGTTTGCAGTGCCGGCAGCTCATAGGAGCGCGCCGCCATCGGCGCCAGTGTTTGTGGATGATACTGCCCCGCCCAAATGGATCGCTTACCCTGTGTCACCACCTGCAAGTCAAGCACCAACGCATCCCCCTTTGCCACAGCGGCCGCGGCTTGCTGACGCAAGAGCGCCGGAATATCGCTAAAGGGCGGCTGCGCATCGGCCACGCGCCGCAAAAAACCCAGCACACCCGGCATGACCTCATCGGCAAAGGTTATGTAATCACCATAGGGGCGATCGGCGCGGCCGGGGGAGTGAGGCCAACCGCCGTTGGCGTACTGAACATCCAACGTAAACCTTAAACCTTTTAGCGCAGCGCTACGATAATGCTCGTTACCTGTTTGCTCATAAGCGCACATAAGGTAAGTAATTTGCGGGTAGATGTTGCGGTTATCAAAACTGGCGTCGGCTTGCGCCTTATTGGCCGTAATAGTGGCAATTTCTGCCGGCGTTAATACGCGCTGGGGATGTTTGTTTTCCGGCCAGCCGCCACTGTCGCGCTGATAGAGCAAAATATTATCGGCAATGGCGACGGTGTCGGCAATATCATAAAGCGGAGCATCGAACTGATCCGTGCGGTTGTACCAGTGATGCATGGCATCAGAAAAGCCCGCCAGCGAAATAGCGTTACTGCCCGGCACGTCGGAGGCTTCTGACACGCAGGGTGCTGCCAGTACCGGGGGCGCGATCACCGTCAAAAGCAGCGCGGCAAAAGAAAAAAGTCTCACGATTTAGTGTTGCCTCCGTATTATTAACCCGCATTAGCCTGCTTTTTAACTTGCCGCAAAACAACGCCGGCGTTGTACCGTAAAACGTTTAACGCGGCGTTTGGTGTTTTTCCTTCCATTCATCGTAAGGCATTTTGTACACCACCTCGCGGGCGGCTTCTTTATCCATTGCGACGCCACGCTGTTCGGCTGCCTCTTGGTACCAACGGCTTAAACAGTTGCGGCAAAAGCCGGCTAAGTCCATTAAATCGATGTTCTGTACATCTTTTCGGTTATCAAGGTGCTCGAGTAAACGGCGAAACGCCGCCGCCTCAATGTCTGTTTGCGTTTGGGGGTCCATAAAATCCAACCAATTATCAGTGTCAGTACCGCCAGTAGTGGCGCCAAGTATCTTTAAAAGAGCCACGATAACGGGCCCGATGTGTAACCGTCCAGCATTTTAACGCTGCAGTGCCCACTGCGCACACTGGCGATTTAACGGTGTAAGAAAAAAGTTGGCAGGCGCACACCCGGCCTTTGCAACAGCGGTAAATGTGACATAACCACCATTGACAGCGATGTCATATGGTTAATTTGACCAAAAGCTTATAGTCACATTGACACAATAACTTTGGATTCCTATATTCCGTTGGGCTTAACCTTTATTAACAAAAACCCGGCGAATTGCGCCACACAAGTTGCAACCGAACACGACGCTCAGTTGCCCTACTAACCCTCCACCTCTAAAGGCGGTATTGGTAGAGAAAAACATGGAGAAACACCATGACAATAATGAGAGCCACAATACAGCACACCCGTAAAACCTTAACGGCACTGACTTTTGCAGCCACTGCACTATGCCTACCAACGGCACAAGCGCAAACGTTAACCTCAAATGAAACCGGCACCCACAACGGTTACTACTACTCTTTTTGGACGGATGCCCCCGGGACTGTCTCGATGACCATGGGCGCCGGCGGTAATTACACGTCGCAGTGGAGCAACACCGGCAACTGGGTGGGCGGTAAAGGCTGGAACCCGGGCGGGCGCCGTACCGTAAGTTACTCGGGTACCTTTAACCCCTCGGGTAACGGCTACCTAACGCTGTACGGCTGGACCACCAGCCCACTGGTTGAATATTACATCGTTGATAACTGGGGCAGCTATCGCCCGGGCGAGAGCGGCAACTATTACGGTACCGTTAATACCGACGGTGGCACCTATGATATCTACCGCACCCAGCGGGTTAACCAGCCCTCGATTCAGGGCACCGCCACCTTCTATCAATACTGGAGCGTGCGCCAGCAAAAGCGCACCGGCGGTACCATTACCACCGGCAATCACTTTGACGCCTGGGCCAGCCACGGTTTAAACCTCGGCAACCACGATTACATGGTCATGGCGACCGAGGGCTATCAAAGCAGCGGCAGCTCGAATATCACGCTGGGCAGCAGTGGCGGCCATAATGGCGGCGGCGACACCGGCGGCAACAGCGGCCCGAGCAGTACCGACATCGTAGTACGGGCGCAGGGCGCCAGCGGGCAGGAGCACATCAACCTACTGATTGGCGGCAACCCAGTGGCTGATTGGACCCTAAGCACCAGTGCTCAGGATTACACCTACAGTGGCAACGCGGCAGGTGATGTACAAATCGAGTACGACAACGACGCTTCGGGCCGCGATGTCACCCTCGATTCGGTCTACGTCAACGGAGAAACCCGACAAGCCGAAGACATGGAGTACAACACCGCCACCTACGGCAATGGCGAGTGCGGTGGTGGCTCCTACTCCGAAACCATGCACTGCAGCGGCGTGATTGGCTTTGGCAATACCGACGACTGCTTTAGCGGCAGCTGCTCCGGCGGCGGCAACTCCGGAGGCAGCACGGGCGGCAACAACTCAGGTGACTCGGGCGGCAGTGATTCTGGCGGCAACAGCGGTGGAGGTATTGTGGTACGTGCCCGCGGGGTCAATGGCGACGAGCACATTAACCTAATCGTGGGCGGCACCGTGGTCGCGGATTGGACCTTAAGCAGCAACGACCAAAGTTACACCTACCTCGGCAGCGCCTCGGGCGATGTTGATGTGCAGTACGACAATGACGCCAGCGGCCGCGACGTGATCCTCGATTACGTATCCGTCAACGGCGAAACCCGGCAGGCGGAAGACATGGAGTACAACACCGCTACTTATGCCAACGGCGAGTGCGGTGGTGGCTCCTACTCAGAGACCATGCACTGCAGCGGTGTTATCGGCTTTGGTCATACCGACGATTGTTTTAGCGGCAACTGCAGTGGCGACGGTGACAGCGGTGGCAATAACGGCTCCTCTTGCAGCGGTTACGTTGGCATCACCTTTGACGATGGCCCCGGCAGCAACACCGGCACCCTCATCAACTTACTGCAGCAAAATAACCTCACGCCGGTTACCTGGTTTGTCTGGGGGCAGCGCGCCAGCAACAACCCATCGCTGGTAGCGCAAATGCAAAACGTGGGCGAGGTACAAAATCACAGCTACACCCATCCCCACATGACCAGCTACAGCTATCAGCAAGTGGTCAATGAGCTAAGTCAGGCCAACCAGGCCATTCAAAATGCCGGTGCTCCCGCGCCAACGCTCTACCGGCCGCCATACGGTGAGGTTAACTCGACTATCCAACAGGCCGCACAAAACCTTGGTATGCGTGTAATCACCTGGGATGTGGACTCACAGGACTGGAACAACGCCAGCACCAGTGCGATTGTGAATGCCGCCAACCAGCTGCAAAACGGTCAGGTGATTTTAATGCACGATGGCTACAGCAACACCAATAACGCCATTGCGCAAATCGCCAGCAGCCTCAGTGCCAAAGGGCTGTGCCCCGGGCGGATTGACCCCAACAGCGGGCAAGCCGTAGCGCCCTAACGGGTTTGGGCCGGGGGATTTATCCGGCCTTCAGTAAGGCCCCGTGTTGGCGTAAAAACTTACACCGGCACGGGGGCTCCGGCGGTAGCGGCAGGCTACGGATTCTCGCTTAATGAATCTTGTGACGCTACTGCCAAGCTAACTATAGGGGCCTATCGTCAGCGATATTGTTAGCCCTGCGTTAACGCTATCGATATCGCACATTGCTATATCGCATCAGCATCTTATAGTGTTTTTGACCAGATGCTTATAGTCATATTGACAGTAATAATTTAGGTTCGTATAGTCCGAACCACTTAACTCTTTTTAACAATAAACATTTGGGTTAAGTGGCCACGTAAAAGCGCCTGATCGCCCATATCAGGCAACCTTGAACCAGCCTCCACCTCTATAGGCGGTATTGGCTGAGAGGCGACACTGGAGAATCACTATGACAATAATGAGAGCTACAAAAGTGCACGCAAAAAAAGGCTTAACCGCGTTTATCGGTGCAGCCGCCGCGCTGTGTATGACCGCAACCGACGCGCAAACCCTAACCTCTAACCAGACCGGTACTCACAACGGTTACTACTACTCGTTTTGGACCGATGCCCCGGGCACCGTATCCATGACGCTGGGCTCCGGCGGCAATTACACATCGCAGTGGAGCAACACCGGCAACTGGGTGGGCGGTAAAGGCTGGAACCCGGGCGGGCGCCGTACCGTAAGTTACTCGGGTACCTTTAACCCCTCGGGTAACGGCTACCTAACGCTGTACGGCTGGACCACCAGCCCACTGGTTGAATATTACATCGTTGATAACTGGGGCAGCTATCGCCCGGGCGAGAGCGGCAACTATTACGGTACCGTTAATACCGACGGTGGCACCTATGATATCTACCGCACCCAGCGGGTTAACCAGCCCTCGATTCAGGGCACCGCCACCTTCTATCAATACTGGAGCGTGCGCCAGCAAAAACGCACCGGCGGCACCATTACCACCGGCAATCACTTTGATGCCTGGGCCAGCCACGGTTTAAACCTCGGCAACCACGACTACATGGTCATGGCGACCGAAGGCTACCAAAGCAGCGGTAACTCTAACATTACCCTTGGCAGTACCGGTGGCGGCAACGGCGGCAATAATGGCGGCGCCATCACCGTGCGCGCTCGTGGCGTGAGTGGCAGCGAGCATATTAACCTGCGCGTGGGCGGTGTAACCGTGGCTGACTGGACACTAAGCACCAGCAACCAAAGCTACACCTACAACGGTGGCGCCAACGGCGACGTAAATGTTGAGTACGACAACGACACCTCTGGCCGCGACGTAATTTTAGATTACGTCACCGTCAACGGTGAAAATCGTCAGGCGGAAGACATGGAGTACAACACCGCTACTTATGCCAACGGCGAATGCGGCGGCGGCTCTTATTCCGAGACCATGCACTGCAGCGGCGTGATTGGCTTTGGTCATACCGACGATTGCTTTAGCGGAAACTGTAACTAAACAAGCGTTTTAAACGCTGTGCAACCAGGGGCGGGCAACTCGTCTCTGGTTGCGCTTCTAGAGTCAATATCGCCTTCACGCGCCTTTATAAAACCCGCTCTTTTATTCCACGGCGCTACTCTTTACGCTTTTCAACCTGATGAACATCCTCGGTCATACCGACTTGCCAGTAGCCGCTGGCGTACATATTGTGTTTGTCTACCTCCCGGTCGTGCTTAAAATAATGGCGCAGCGCTCGTGTGGCAGTACTTTCGCCCGCCACCCACACCGATGGCTGGCCTTGCAACCAAGGCTGGCGTTTTACGGCATCAAGCAATCGGTCACTCACCTGCTCGGGGGTTGGGTTAATCACCCAGGTAACCGTTAACCCTTTGGGGAACGCCAGTGTCTGGCAATCCTCCTCACTCAGCACTTCCAGCACGGCGTGGCCTTTGGCATCGCTGGGTAGGCGTTCGATATTGGCGCTAATAGCCGGCAACGCCGACATATCACCGGCAAAAAAGAACCAATCGGCGGTAAAGTCCACAAACTTAGGTTGACCGGGGCCGGCGAAACCGACTGCATCGCCCGCGCTGGCTTGTGCGGCCCAACCGGACGCCGGGCCATGCTTACGGTGCATCATAAAATCCACCGTAACCTCCTGATTCACAGCATCGTAATGCCGCAAAGTATAAGTGCGCACAATAGGACGCGGCCCCTGCCCATCCCGAATGGTTTCAAGGTTTAACGGGCTGCCATCGGCCGGCGGTAGCAGTAGTTTAAAGTTGGCGCTCTCATGGCCTTCGGGAAAGTCCCCCAAGTCATCGCCGGTCAAAACAATACGGCGCATATGCGGCGTAACTAAGTGTGCTCGGACAACACGCAATAATCGCGGAGCAGGTCGGGCCATAACAATACCTCTTGTGGCGCATCGCCATATAGTAGACAATATCAACCTTATTCTTTTTAGTTGACAAAGTCAACCATATAACCATGAGCGCATCACCTAACATACACGACACCCTGTGGCAGCTCGCCTTTCACATTAAAGTGCAATGCAAACGCGCTGTGCAGGAGTTTGGGGTTAAGCTCGGAGGCATGCATGTGCGCGCCCTACTGCTGATACAGGCCCAGCCACAGCAATGCACCGCCAATCACTTATGCGCGGTTAGCGGGCGGGACAAAGCGCAAATCACACGCATTGTGAAGGACCTGGAAGATCAACAGCTGATTGAACGACGCCCAAACCCCAACGATGGCCGCAGTCAGATACTGTTACTGACCACTGACGGCAGGGCGCTGCTAAAAAAAATTCGCTCGGCCGAGCAAGAAGTAGAAGCTCAATACGTGCAGGGGTTATCGCCGCAAGAGCGCGAGGCTTTTATTGCCATCGGGCAAAAAATGCTGGGCAATTTAAAGCCTGCGGCAACCCGGCGCCAATAACAAGGCGAACCACCGCCCTCTTACTGGCGCCGGGTTTATATTGCCAGCAATACGTATTTGGCTACTATAAAAAACACGATTAAGGTGTTGCCTTCAGTAACCGTACCCCGTAAATGCCACCGGCCACAGAGCCCCTACCTGCGACAAATTTTAACTCGTGCTTACCCTCTTTACCCCGCTGCAAAAGTGCCTCAGAGATCGGGTAATCGACTGTGTAAAACTCAGCGCCCTGCTCTACGGTGAGCTCAACCTCGGCTAATGTTTCGCCATTAAATTCAATGCTAAAGTTGCGCCCGGCGTCACCGCCAAAATAGGTAATGCGCAATATTTTAGCCTCACCCTCAGGGTCGTTTAACTGGTAGCTAAACCAATCGCGCGCGTGGCGCCAGTGACGGCCAAAGTTAACCCCCGCTTCGCTCTCGCTTCCTTTAAAAAAGTGGTCTGACTCAGGCTGTTGCTCACCGGGGGCGACTTTATCCACGGTGACTTTTTCCAGCGCCAACTGTGTGGCCTCATCAAGGGCGCGCTGCTCGCGAAGCGCATTGATATTTTGCGGGGTACTGTAGGGCCAGTAGAGCATATAGCGCGATTCATGCACCCGAAAAAACGGAATTAACTCCAGGTTTTTATAGGATTCGGGCTGAATCACACCCGAGGCCTTAAAGCGCAACTCCTCGTCTGAGACTCGCTCAATTTGATCGGCAAAGTCGGTGTTATTGGCCACCAGCATCGGCGCTTGCTCAATGGGGCAGCGCTCACCGCTGGCAATGTGCCCCATGCGGCTGGCATCGCTAAAGTAGTTTAAAACCTCATCTTTAAAGGGTGAGGTTTTGGCCGACAACACGATGGGCCCATACATAACCGCAAAATAATCTGAGCCATCGGGCAAGGCTTCGAGGTGCGTTTGCATGGGCAGTTTAAGCTCGACCACATCACCTTGCTGCCAATCGTGATCGAGCGTAATGTAGTGCCCCGCTGAGGTGTTAACCGCTACCGATTTACCATTAACGCTTAGCTCGGCATCACCCACCGCCCAGCTCGGATAGCGCAGCTTTAAGGTAACATCACCGGCAGACTCAAACGTCAGGCGAGTGCTGGAGCTGTCAGGAAACCCCGTGCTCTGGGTTAACACGACGCCTTGCTCTTCCCAGTTGAGGGTCGAGGGGATATACAAGTTAACCAACAGGTCGTCGTCTTCGTAAGCGTAAACAAATTCGCCATATTTAAAGTGGTTTTCGATACCCGAGCCCACACAACACCACATACCCTGATGCGTTTGCGAGTACATACGGTAATGGTTAGGTCGCATGGGGGTAAAATAAACCAAGCCGCCGGTATCCGGGTGCTGCGATGACAGTATGTGATTGTAGAGTGCGCGCTCGTAGTAGCTAACATAATCGAGCGAGGTATCGCGGCCATACAACAACTTCGTCAGTTTTAGCATGTTGTAAGTGTTGCAGGTCTCGGGCCCCTCGATCTCTTCGATCATGGTGCCAAAGTCGTTTTTATCGTGAAAGTGCTCGCGCACGCTGTTACCGCCGATCGCCACACTGCGCTCGTTAACCACGGTATCCCAAAAGTATTCGGCCGCTTCATGCCAAGCGTCATCGCCGCTCTCTTGCGCGACACGCTCAAAGCCGACAATTTTGGGAATTTGCGTATTGGCGTGCAAACCGGTGAGCTCATCACGCTCGTGCTGTAACGGGCTAAGCACTTTTTTGTGCGAGAACTGCTTAGCAAGGGTTAGGTATTTTTTATCGCCAGTAATCTGATAAACATCGGCAAAGGTTTCGTTCATACCGCCGTATTCGGTAGTTAGCATCTGCTCGATCTGCTCGTCCGATAAATCGGCCACTAAAGCATCTACCCAGTCGGCCCACTTAATCATCATGCGTTTGGCTTGCTCACTACCGGTATACAGGTACGCATCGCGCAGCCCGGCAAATATTTTATGCAGGTTATACCAGGGCACCCAAGAGTCATTTAAGGCAAATAAGTCGGCCCGGATATCCCCTTTGGCGATCTGCTGCCACAGTTTATCGCTGCCGGGCACACCCCCTAAATAGCCATTGCCGTTGGCTTTTTGCGCGCGCTCGAGCTCGTCCAACACATACTGCAACCGCGCCTTAACATCCGTGCGGCCGGTAGCGGCATAAGCAAGACTCAGAGAGGTTACATAGTGCCCGCCGATGTGCCCATCTAGCCCGGTGTTTTCCCAGTTCTCATAGCTGGCTGTTTTGGGGGTTAGTCCGGCTTCGCGCAAATAAGGCGCCAACAACCGGTCCGGCGACATCGTCATGACATACTCTAGGTTTTTATGTTGCGCATGGGCAAAGGGCCCATCGGTAATGCGCACCTGATCCAAAGCAAAATAATCGACGGCCTGGGCACTGACACTGGCTAGCGCAATGGCGGCGCTAATGGCTATTTTTTTTATCATAGTTTTAGTACCTAACAAACAGTAAACAGCGGAGAAACAGTTCAAAAAAAGGCCCGCAAAGCGAGCCTAAAGTTGTATTAACCACATTAAATTAATCGTCGAGAGCCGCATCACCAAAGATCGGCATACCATCCTCACCCCACTTAAGCTTTTTAACAAAAGTGTGACGGTTAGGGTCCCACAGAGGGTCGCCTTCGATCTCGGTGTAGGTGCGGGCGTGATAAACCAGTAAGTCAGTCACACCGTCTTCGGCTTTGGTAAAGCTGTTGTGGCCGGGGCCAAAAATATTGTACTCAGGGCTCGAGCGCAGCACCGGCTCTTTGGATTTGTGCCAGCTGGCAGGATCCAATAGGTCGGCGTTTTCATCGGCCCACAGCAAACCCATGGCATAGTTTTCGTCTGTGGCACTGGCGGAGTAAGTCATAAAAATCTTACCGCCATGCTTAACAATTGATGGGCCTTCGTTTACCCAAAAGCCGATGGTTTCCCAGTCGTACTCGGGGATGGTCAAGCGCACCGGCTCGCCTTCTATCTCGGTCGGCGTTTTCATAGGGGCGATATAGAGGTTCGAGTTACCGCGAATGCCCTCTTCTTTTTGCGCCCACACGTAATAAAGTACGTCGTTGTGAGTAAAGGTGGTAGCGTCCAGGCAAAAGGTATCGATACCCGAATCTACCTGGCCTTCAAAAGTCCACTCGCCAGCCACCGGGTTGTCGTCTTTGCACGAGATGGCGTACATCCGGTGCTGGAACAAATCGTGTTTGATCTCGCGTGAGGGCGCTGCGGCGAAGTACACGTACCAGGCTCCCTGATTAAAATGAATCTCCGGCGCCCAAATTAAATCGCTGTAAGGGCCGGTATCGGGCTTGCGCCACACCATAACCGTCTCGGCAGTGGCCAGCTCGGCGATGGTTTGCGCGCGGCGCAGCTCGACGCCATCGTAGGCGGGCACGCTGGCGGTAAAGTAATAATAGCCATCAGTGTGCTTGTAAATATGCGGGTCGGCCCGCTGTTCGATTAACGGTTTTAATACAGTCACGGTTCTCTCCGAATGTTAGGTTAACTCTTCAACAGTGTATTCCGGTGCTTCAGTCGCAATCTCACCACGGGCTTTCATCTCGTTGTAAAAGCGATCGGTGATTTTGTACTTAAACATCACAAAGCCCAAAAAGGCGTGGAATAAACCGGGGATAATAGTCAGCATCAGGGCAATACCGGTAAGCGCAAATTCGCTCTGTTGCTCGCCCGCTTGATAACCAAAAAACGTCAGCAGCAACCCGGTGATAAAACCCGCAAGGCCGGCACCGGCTTTTTGGCAAAATGAAATACCACCAAAGGCCAAACCAGACACACGCTTGCCGGTTTTTGCCTGGCCATAGTCAACCGCCTCGGCGATGGCCGACCAGAAGATTGGTGCGTGTAAATCCACCACAAACGACAAGATCACATAAAGCACAAACGCCAGCGCAATATCGCCCGGCGATACGGCAAAAAACATCAGCGCACTGAGTACACCCACCAATATTTGCGACCAGCGAAACAGCTGAACTTTACAGTAGCGCTTGGTAATCCAGGTAGAGGCGACCATCGAGGCAATAGAGGCGGCAATACCGGCGCTGGTAAACATCGCCGCCATAGACTCGGAGCCACCCAGATAGTAAATGGTGTAATAAAAGGCCACGCTGCCACGCATGGCATAACCCAGGGTGCCGAGAATACAACTGGCGGCCAATACCAACCACTGATCATTTTTTGCCAGCAACTTAACTTGCTCGCGGAACGATTTTTTATCCACCTCATGCTCTACCCGCTCGCGGGTTGTGGCAAAACAAAACAGCAGCAGCCCTACCCCGACAAACGACATAAAGCCCATCGCCAACTGATAGCCTTTGGCGGGGCTGCCATCGCCCCACATAGAGGCCAGCGCCGGCACCGAGGCGACAATAATAACGTTGGCAATTTTGGCAAAAAACATCCGGTAGCCGTTAGCCGACAGCCGCTCTTGCGGGTCGCTGGTTAGCACGCCGATGTAAGAGATATAGGGAATCGCCACACCGGTAAACATTAAGGTGGCAAACAAATAGGTTAAATACGCCCACACCAGCTTGCCGTTGTAGCTTAAGTCCGGCGTGGTAAACAGCAAAAAGACGGCAAAGCCGTAGGGTATCGATAGGTATAAAAAGTACTGGCGAAAGCGACCCCAGCGGCTTTTTACTTTGTCGGTTAGCATCCCCATTAGCGGGTCGCTTAAGGCATCGATAAAACGTGCCGCCAGAAACAAGGTGCCCACGTGGGCAGGCTTAAGGCCAAAAATGTCCGTATAAAAATACTGCATAAAGTAGAACATGGCCGCGATCATCACATTCACGGACATATCGCCGGCACCAAAGCCTACTTTCTCCAATACGGATAACTTTTCTGTCTTCATGGTTGTCACTGACTCTTGTTATTTTTTCCCCAACAGGGGCAGACAAAACAAAGGGCGCCGCAGCGCCCTTTATCGATAGCGCAGGCTTAGATCCCCTGGCTTAAATGATAGAACACCGCGTTATGGCGTAGCTCCTGTTTGAACTCGCGAACATTAGTGTCTTCATCAATAACGACCATTTCTACACCCGCCATCTCGGCAAAGTCCACCACTTGATCGGTAGTGATGCCCTGAGTGTAGACGCTATGGTGAGCACCACCGGCGTGGATCCAGGCGGCACCGGCCACTTCCAAGCTGGGCTTAGGCTCCCACAGCGCTTTGGCCACTGGCAGGTTTGGTAAATCGGCCGGCGGCGATACGGTGTCCACTTCGTTGACGATAATACGGAAACGAGTGCCCATATCGATAGTCGAGATATTCAGTGCCGGGCCAGTCGCGCCGGTAAACAATAGCCGCGCGATGTCCTTCTTAATACCAATGGTGTGCGGCGCCACAACAACTTCTGGTTTATCACCGGCAATAGACGGGCAGATTTCCAGCATGTGCGCGCCCAGCACCTGGTCTTTGGCTCCAAAGTGATAGGTGTAATCTTCCATAAAAGACGTACCGCCTTTGCGGCCTTTGCTCATCACCTTAACAATGCGCCCCATAGCGGCGGTTTTCCAGTCGCCTTCACCGCCGTAGCCGTAGCCTTTGCTCATTAAGCGCTGAGTCGCCAAGCCTGGTAAACCAGACAAGCCGGTCAGGTTTTCAAAGCAGTTGGTAAACGCCTTACAACCGCGTTTTTCCAAAAAGCGCTCCATGCCTAACTCTAGGCGAGCTTCGTTTTGCAGCATTTCCAGCTGGTGGGCGTCGTCAAACACTTCAGCGGCGATGTTGTAATCGGCCTTATACAACTCCAGCTGTGCGGCAATATCCTCGTCACTCACAGCGTCGCAATCTTTGGCCAAGTCACCCAGGCCATAGGCGTGAACTTCATAGCCAAACTGGATTTGCGCCGATACTTTATCGCCTTCGGTAACCGCCACCTGACGCATGTTGTCGCCAAAGCGAGCAACACGCAGATTTTGCGCTTCGTTCCAGCCCATGGCGGCACGCACCCAGTTGTCGATTTGCACCTGAACAGTTTCGCGCTCCCAGTGGCCCACCACAACTTTGCGCTCCTGGCGCAAGCGGGTACCTATGTAACCAAACTCGCGGTCACCGTGCGCACTTTGGTTCAGGTTCATGTAGTGCATGTCGATTTTGTCCCAGGGCAACTCGGCGCCAAACTGGGTATGCAGGTGCATGTAGGGCTTATTCAGCGCCGACAGACCGCCAATCCACATTTTGGCGGGCGAGAAGGTGTGCATCCACAAAATCAAGCCAACGCAATCTTTATCGCTGTTAGCGGCCTGACAAATATCCAGAATCTCTTCCGGAGTGGTCACCACGCCTTTCGATTCAATCTCCGCCGAGACATTCTCAGACGCGGTAAGACCGGCGGCAATTTTAGCGCTGTTATCGGCCACTTCTTTTAACAGTGCCGGGCCGTACAAGTGCTGCGAGCCGGTCACAAACCATACTTTCTTTTCACCAAAAACTTTCATAACTACCTCACTTTATTAGGGCCGGCTCAGTTCTGGCCGTAGTAAGCATTTTTACCGTGTTTGCGTAAATAATGTTTGTCGATAATGCCTTGTTTTAAAGGCTGCACGTCTTGTTTTAACGTGCGGGTTAAATAGGCCATTTTGGCAATTTCTTCCAGAATAACGGCATGGGCAACCGACTGGGCGGCATCTTTGCCCCAGGTAAAAGGCGCGTGCCCGGCGATAATCACCATCGGTGACTCAACCGGGTTGCGATCTTTGTAGCAGTCGGTAATTTGCACACCGGTTTCTTCTTCGTAGTCGCGCTCGATTTGCGCGTCGGTCATAACCGCCGTGCAAGGAATCGAGCCGTAGGCGTAATCAGCGTGAGTCGTGCCCAGACAGGGAATCGACTCCTGCGCCTGTGCCCACGCTGTGGCGTAGGTCGAGTGGGTGTGCGTAACCCCACCGATGCTGTCAAAGTGGCGATACAAGTGGGTGTGGGTGCGGGTATCCGATGACGGCCGCATAGCCCCTTCGACCACGTTGTTTTCCAAATCGACCACCACAATGTCATCGACTTTCATATCGGCATAAGAGACACCGCTGGGTTTGATCGCGATCACGCCCTCGGCGCGATCGATTTGCGACACGTTGCCCCAGGTGTACACCACCAGGCCGCGAGCGTTTAGCTCCATATTGGCCTCAAAGGCCTGACGTTTTAGCTCGAGATACTTACTCACGATTTGCCTGCCTCCACATAGTGACCCAGCGCCTGATACTGTTGGTACAGCTCATCAAAAATAGCCGCCGCTTGCGCGTTGGGTTGATAGGTTTGAGTGACGCTGGAGCCCATCGCCTTTTGCGCGCTGGCCACATTCGGGTGAGCACCACCGACGGTGGCGGCAAAAATCGCGGCACCGAGCGCACAGCTTTGCTCACTTTCCAGCACATCAATCGGGCAGTTCCACACGTCAGCACAGGTTTGCATCACAAAGTCAGACTTTTTCGAGATGCCGCCAATCGCCACAACGCTATCTACTGCAACGCCCTCGGCACGAAAGCGCTCGATAATAGCGCGCGCACCAAAGGCGGTTGCCTCAACCAGTGCACGGAATACTTCGGCGCTGGTGCTACCCATTTTTAACCCGGTAATGGCGCCCGACACGGTTTGATCGGCATCGGGGGTACGGCGACCATTAACCCAATCGAGTGCGGTAACGCCACTTTTGCCCGGCTCCAGTTTGGCCGCCGCCGCGCTCATGGCAATCAAACTTTTATCTTCGAGCTCGGCCAGCAGGCGCTCGCGGGTAGCGGCATCTAAGTGCTCGGACTGCTCAATAACCTGAATCGCCGGGCCGTTAACCAAGCGCTTAAACCAGGCGTACAAATCGCCAAACGCCGATTGCCCCGCCTCCAGGCCAACCATGCCGGGAATCACCGAACCATCAACCTGACCGCAAATACCGCGCACGCAGTTATCGCCAATCGCCTCGTGGCTGGCGATGGTGATATCGCAGGTAGACGTACCCATAATTTTAGTCAAAACACCCGGCTGCACATTGGCGGCAACCGCGCCCATATGACAGTCGAAGGCGCTAAAGCCGACAGCGATGCCCTCGGGCAGGCCTAAACGCTCAGCCCACTCGGCGGTTAAGCCGCCCACACGCTCGTCAGAGCAAAAAGTCTCGGCGGGCAGGCGCTGGCTAAAGCCATCCAACAGCGGGTCAACTCCGGTAAAAAACTCGTTAGGTGGGTACCCGCCCCAGCTTTCGTGCCACATCACCTTGTGGCCCGCTGCGCAGCGCCCCATGCGGAATACGTCCGGATGAGTCGTGCCGGTTAACATGGCCGACATCCAGTCGCAGTGCTCAACCCACATATAAGCGGCCTCGGCCACGGCTTTGTCCACGCGCATAACGTGCAGCGCCTTAGACCAGTACCACTCGGACGAGTAAATACCGCCCTCGTATTTAAGGTAGTTCTCGGGCGCTTGCCCGGCGGCAGCGGTAAACTCGGCCGCCTCGCGCACAGCGGTGTGATCCTTCCACAGCACAAACATGGCGTTGGGGTTTTCGGCAAACTCCGGCTTAAGCGCCAGCGCGGTACCCTCGGCATCAACCGCAATCGGGGTCGAGCCGGTAGTATCAAAACTCAGCCCCACCACCGACTGCGCGGCGCCTTGCGGAGCCTGCTGCCAAAGCCCGTCCAACACCTGCTCCAGGCTCTCCAGGTAGTCGAGCGGGTGCTGACGAAACTGATCCGCTGCCGGCTCGCAGTAAAGACCCTTGGCCCAGCGGGGGTAATGAACAACATGCGAGGCCACCTCTGCACCGGTGACGGTATCTACCAACAGTGCTCTAACTGAATCTGAGCCGTAATCCAGGCCCAAGGCATAAGAATTCATAAGACATCATCCCAAGCGCACGGATTTCGAGCGCATCTTTATTTTGTATTATAATATTATCCTAACCGCCGGCGCGCTTGTCAAACACTTTTCCCCTACCTCACCGGGAATCGCTGGCAACCGCCACAAAGCACGCCGCCTTATCCAATGCTTAGGCTACCTACCACAGAAAGAGTACGCCAGCCCCCGCCGATCGGTTCATAGTTTTATATTACAATAAAAAAGACAGCGCTGACATAGTTCGTTTACAGCAAGAATTGGGATAACATTCGGGGATGAAAATAATAGCGACACCGGAATAGCTATGCCCAATCCCGCACTAGCCGCTCCCGCCAGAGCCATCATGAACACACAGGTAGCCTGTATTTACGAGGGCTGGTCGATCGACCGCGCCCGGCATTTTTTGGCGCGCCACAACCTCAGCCAGGCCCCCGTTATTGCCTCCGACCACCAACTGGTTGGGGTATTAAGCAGCGCCCGGATCGCCGGCTTCTTAAACAGCGATGAGACCTACCGCGCCCAGGCGGTTAACGACAGCTTCCGGCGGGCGACAGGCACCGAGATAGAGAACCTCGATGAGCTCACCCAGTGGGTCAGGCGCGCCCAGGTGTACTGTACGGCGCACCAGATTATGCGTACCAACCCCGTCAGTGCCGAGGCCGACACCAGCATCGAGGCTTTGCGCGCGCTTGCCCTGCAGGAGCAAACCCACGCTATTTATCTGACGGAGGCCGGCCTATTGGTGGGGGTTGTGACAGCGCTGGATATTCTGGCGGCCACCACCTAACAGGCCGCCGCACCCTACTATTAAAGAAAGTAGTCGTTCTCGATACCTAATACATCCAGCACATCCACCGCCGCCATACCAGCGCGGCGCGCCGCCTCCAAGCCCAGCTTGGCGTCCTCAAACACCACACAGTGCTCGGGCGCCACGCCCATCAACTCGGCGCAACGCAAAAAGGTATCCGGCGCAGGCTTGGGAGCGGCCACCAAATCGGCGCCCACCACATGGTCAATCAGGTGGCTAATGCCGCACTGCGCAATAATACTTTTGGCTTCATCGGTATAGGCACCGGTACCCACGCTCATGGGCTTTTTACCATAGTAGCGCTCCGCCAGCTCGACCAGGGCGGTGGGTTTAACGTAATCGTTAATCTTGTCCCGTACCACGGCCTCTTTAAAATCATTCATCACATCCAGCGACGCCTCGACCTTACAGTCAAAATGCTTAAGCAGTATCTCGATGGTGCCTTTGGTGGGCACACCGGCCAGCGAGCGCATTAACGGCCGATCAATTGGGATGGCAAACTTATTTAGGGTTTCGGTCCAGGCCACTTCGTGCAGTTGGCCGCTATCTACCAGGGTGCCATCCATATCAAAGATGATGGCTTGATACTGATCGTACAAAGGAGTGCCTATTTAGGTTAGAGGTGGGTGATTAAGAAAGTACGGTAACGCGCGTAACGACCAAAAGAATACCATTGCGCCCTTAATGATTAAACCTAATGGCGCGCGCTTTACCTTCCTTTAGCCGTCGCCTATGAAGCCGCGCCTTGCATCTCAAGCAAGCTGATTTACTATTAATAGCACCCCTTCGCACAAGGATTGACGATGGGCCTGCGCCCAGGAGCTAAGGACATGAAACCACTGGTCATCATTCACGGCTGGAACGATGAGGCAAAATCATTTACGGCCCTCGCCAACGCGCTGCTGCAACACACCGGGCGCAAAGTCGAACACATTTGGCTGGGCAATTACACATCGCTGGATGACGATGTGCACATCAGTGATTTAGTCGCAGCGCTCGGCCGCGCCTGGGTTAGCAGCCAGCTGCCCGACAAAGCCAAATCGGTCGATGTCATTGTCCACTCCACCGGCGGCCTAATACTGCGCAGCTGGATTGCCAAACAATATACCGGCATTGGGCTAACACCCCCCATCAATAACTTAGTGATGCTGGCACCGGCCAACTTTGGCTCGCCTCTGGCGCATAAAGGCCGGGCTTTTTACGGACGGGTACTCAAAGGCTTTGGCTCTGACAAACCTCTTGAAACCGGCGAGCACATACTTAAAGCGCTGGAGATCGCCAGCCCTTTTAGCTGGCAACTGGCCGAAGCCGATCGCATAACACACACCGTATACAACCCAACCCAAGTGCGCACCACCGTTATCATCGGCAACTGCGGCTACGATGGCATTAGCTCCATCGCCAATGAACGCGGCTCGGACGGAACCATTTATCTTGCGGGCGCCAGCTTAAACTGCGCCCGGGTAGAGGCCGATTTTGCCAGCAACCCGCAGCAGCCCACGCTACGCACAATGGCAACCCCAGCCGACGAGTGCGCCTTTTTAGTGTTAGATAAGCATGACCACAGCTCTATCGCACTAAAAGAACCGCGCCACAAAGGCAACCCCGAGCTTATTGACGCCATTGCAACAGCCCTGGCGATTCGCAATGGCACCGACTACCGCGCCTGGGTTAAGCAGTGCCAGTCACGTACCGACGCACTGATGGATAAGTACGCCAAGCGGCGCGATGACTATAAACACGGCTATCAAAACACCGTGTTTCGGGTACGCGACGATCAAGGCAATGAGGCGACTGATTACGTGATTGAGTTTTATCAAAAAACTCACCGGGGCGTGCTCAACCAAAAAACCCGCGAGCTAAATGCCAAAGCCATTGCTAAAGTCCACGCCTACCAAGACAACGCATCCTACCGCAGCTTTATGATTAACTGCACTCAACTGCACGCAATGATTAACGAGAAAGGCGAGAACCTGCGCATTAGCTTATCGGCTATGCCAGATTTACATCACGAGAAAACTCTGGCCGGCCACCTGGAGTTAAACCACCAGAGCATTAAAACCCTATTTGTGGCAAACCGAACCCTGCTAATCAACATCACGCTAAAACGCGAACACAAGCAAAAGCTACTGACGTTGCAAGGGGCTGACCACTGGTAAATCAGGGCGCCAGATGTAACAAAGGCGCCGCCCGGCGCCTTTGTTACTCAGTATCGAGGGTTGCTTAAGTAACCACAACCAGCTTGAATGCGCCGAATTAACGGCGCACCAAAAAGCGCTGCATAGCGATAAAAATAAACAACAACAAACCAATCACAATTTTCGTCCACCAACTGCTTAAGGTGCCATCGAACGAGATATAAGTTTGCACCACACCCATGATCAGCACACCAAACAAGGTGCCCACCACATAACCGTAGCCACCAGTCAGCAAAGTGCCGCCAATCACCACCGCGGCAATCGCGTCCAGCTCGACACCAACCGCAGCCAGCGAATAACCCGAGAAGGTATAAAAGCTAAACACAATACCTGCCAAAGCGGCCAAAAATGAGCTTAAGGCGTATACCGCAATGGTGGTGCGGGCAATAGGCACACCCATCAGCGCCGCCGACTGGGTATCGCCACCCAGGCCATACACCCGGCCACCAAAGCGGGTAAAGTTAGCCAGCACCACCGCCAGCACGAGCACGGTTAGGGCAATAATGGTCGAGCTTCCCAACCAGGCGCCCCCGGGCAACTGAAAACCAAACATGGCCACATCGTCGTAAAACTCGTGCATGATGGGAATGGACTCTTCACTGATCACCGAGCTTAAGCCACGGGCAAAAAACATCCCCGCCAAGGTAACGATAAAGGGCTGCAGCTGGTAGTAGTGAATAATAGCCCCCATCACCGCACCAAACAGCGTGCCTAACACCAGTACAACCGCAAAAGCCGGTAACGGGTGCCAGCCGGCCTCCAGCAACACACCGATAATAACGCCACTTAACGCAATGGTTGAGCCTACCGACAAATCAATACCGCCGGACAAGATAACAAACGTCATACCGATAGCGACGATTATCAAGAACGCGTTATCGGTAAACAGGTTCATAAATACGCGCAGCGTACCGAAGTTTTCAAACTGAATAGAGCCCGCCAAAAACAGCAGCGCAAACAGTAAGCTGGTAACGTACAGAGGCAAAAACTTTTTATTAAACATGCTTAGGCCCCCGCATTTTTTTCAGGCGCGCCACTTGACGATGAAACTCAGGGGACTGCAACAACAGAATAATGACAATCGCGGCCGCCTTAATCAGCAAATTAAACTTAGGCGGTACCCCACTTAAAATAATCGTAATGGTCAGCGTTTGGATAATCAGCGCACCGATAATCGACAAAAATACCGAAAAGCGTCCACCCATTAACGAAGCACCGCCAATCACCACCGCCAAAATTGCGTCAAGCTCAAGCCACAGACCGGCGTTATTGGCGTCACTGCCACCGATATCGGCCGCCGCTATCATACCCGCCAAAGCGGCGCACAGGCCCGATACGCAATAGACCATCAATTTAATTAATTTGTCATTAATGCCAATGTGATGACTGGCGCTAGCGTTGGCACCCACGCCCTCCACAAACATACCTAACGCCGTGCGGCGCATTAACAGTTGCACCAACACAAAAGCAATAATCACCAGAATGATAGGGAACGGCAAACCAAAGAAATAGCCAACGCCGAGAAACTCAAACGCATCGTGATGGAAAGTCACAATTTGCCCCGAGTTAATCAGCTGAGCAATACCCCGGCCGGCAACCATAAGAATCAAAGTGGCGACAATAGGCTGAATGCCAAAGTACCCCACTAAAAAGCCGTTGACGAAACCCGCCGCAACACCGGCGAGCAGGCCACCGCCAACAACCAGGGCAATATTGTCCACGCCGCTGACAATCAAGCCCGCACTCACCGCACCGGCAATGGCCATCACCGAGCCCACCGACAAATCAATGCCGCCGGTGGCGATCACCAGAGTCATACCGATTGCCAGTAAGGCCACAGGCGCGGCACGGTTCAGTACATCAATTAAGCTGCCGTACAGGCGCCCGTCTTTTATCTCGACACTGAAAAACTCCGGTGCGATAAGCACGTTTGCCAACAGCAATACTGCAAGGCCCAGTAACGGCCAAATGCTGCGCCGCACCTGCGGCGATAAATCTTTATAACGCATGAGGAAACCTAACTTATTGGCCCGCGATGGCCTGCATAATGTTTTGCTGAGAGATGTCGCTACCGCTTACCTCAGCCACCTTGCGCCGATCGCGCATCACCACAACCTTATCGGCAAATTCAACCAGCTCTTCGAGCTCCGAGCTGGCCACCAACAAACCCAACCCGTCTTCACACAGCTTGCGAATCAGCTGAATAATCTCGGCGTGAGCGCCCACATCGATACCGCGGGTAGGTTCATCAAGTAACAGCAGCCGTGGCTCAGCTGCCAGCCAGCGCGCCAAAATCACTTTTTGCTGGTTGCCACCGCTCAACTGGTTGATCGGCTTTTCGATATCACTGGTGGCAATTTTTAACGCTTTAACGTAGTGCTCGGCCAATTCGCGTTGTTTTTTCATGGGGATATAACGCCACCAGCCTCGCTTGTTTTGCAGCGCCATAACCATGTTTTCGCGAATCGACATGGGACCAAAAATACCGTCGCGTTTACGGTCTTCCGGGCACAGGCCCATACCGGCCAACACGGCCTGACGGGTATTGGTAAACTTAACCGGGTTACCCGATAATTTAACTTCACCTTCTTTTACTGCATCCAGGCCAAACACCAAACGGCACAGCTCGGTTCGCCCAGACCCCAGCAAACCTGCCAAGCCAACCACCTGGCCGGCGCTGACCGACACATTCAGCGGCTGCAGCACCTCGCTTGAGGCCGAGTTAACTTCCAACAGTTTTTCGCGGTTTTGCTCTTCGGCGTGATCGACTTTTGCGTGCACGGCTTTCTCTAACTCTTTACCCAGCATATGGCTCACCAGCTGCTGTTGAGTCAAGGTGGCCGCCTCGTACTCGCCCACCAAAGTGCCGTTACGCAAAATCGTAATCCGGTCGCACACGGCGTACACCTGATCGAGAAAGTGCGTCACAAAAACAATACCAATGCCTTTATCGCGCAGCTCTCGCATAATGTTAAACAGCGAGGCCACTTCATCGGCATCCAGGCTCGCCGTGGGCTCATCCAGAATCAACACTTTGGCCGACATCGCCACACCCCGGGCAATCGCAATAAGCTGCTGAATCGCTACCGAGTAAGTGGTTAACGGCGCGGTAACATCGATATCCAGATCGTACCCGGCCAACAGTTCGCGGGCATCGCGGTTCATTTTGCGCCAGTGAATCAAGCCAAAGCGCATGGGCTCGCGCCCCAGATACAGGTTTTGCGCCACGCTCAGGTTGGGCAGCAGGTTTACCTCTTGATAAACCGTACTAATGCCAAGATCTTGCGCCTCGCCAGTGTTAGCGGGCGAGATCTCTGCGCCATCCAGCACAATCTGGCCACCATCACGGCGGTAGACACCGGTCATGACTTTAATCAGGGTAGATTTTCCCGCGCCGTTTTCACCCAAAAGCGCGTGAATCTCGCCTTTGCGCAGGGTAAAGTCCACCCCATTCAGCGCCTTAACACCGGGGAATACTTTATCTACGCCCCGCAGCGCCAGAAGGGTATCGTCAGTAGTCATAGAATCATCCGCGAAACCGGCGCCGTGGATGCGCCGGTGCTGTTTTTTATTAATTAGCTTTACGTACTTCGTACTCGGCCTGGTAGTTCTCTTGAGTAAAGATGCGACCGTCCATCACCTTCCATTTCTCAAAGTCGCGCTTACCGTCAAGATAAGACTCAATAACGTCAAACGCCGGGCCGCCCATATGAGGGCTCATCTCGATCGTGGCATTGACCTCGCCGGCCGCCAGCGCCGGGAACATATCATCAACGGCATCAACCGACACCACCAGAATATCTTCTCCGGGCTTTAAGCCCGCCTCTTTGATAGCCTGAATCGCACCCAGCGCCATTTCGTCATTGTGCGACCACAGCGCGCAGACCTGCTTGCCACCGCCCTCAGCTTTAAGAATACTCTCCATCACCTCTTTGCCTTTGGCACGGGTGAACTCGGCGGTTTGCGAGCGAATAATCTCGGCTTCCGGGTGCTCGCCAATCACCTCATTAAAGCCTTCCATACGGCCAATAGCAGCACTTGAGCCAACAGTACCCTGCAACTCAACAATATCGCAGTCACCGTCAGTGGCATCCATTAACCAATTGGCGGCTTTGCGGCCCTCGTCGGTAAAATCCGGGGCGATACGGGTGATGTACAAACGACTATCTTCCACCGCTACGTTACGGTCCACGATAACCACCGGAATGCGCGCGCGACGCGCCTCCATCAGCACCGGGCGCCAGCCGGTTTCCACCACCGGGGCAATAACGATGGCATCGACGCCCTGAGCAATAAAGCTGCGCACCGCCTTGATTTGATTTTCCTGCTTTTGCTGCGCATCGGAGAACTTCAGATCGATACCGCGCTTTTCCGCCTCAGCTTTGACCGACTCCGAGAAGGTAGTACGCCACCCGCTCTCCGAGCCAACCTGCGAAAAGCCCACGGTTAACGCCGAAGCCACTTGAGAAGCGCCCAGCAAAGACGCGAACGCCAGGCCCATTAATTTCTTATTCATATCTGCCTCTTCTGTCTATTGTCTTTATTAAGCAAAGTATCGCATTAAATTAATTGTATTATAATACGTCATTAGCTGCAATCCCGCCCCAAAAACAAGAAAAATGTTTACGAAATCATCAACTTGGAGAATTACACTATTTTTTACACTTTTCTTAAATCAAACATTGACAAGCATTTAGGCGAACCGTATAGTGCGCCTCCTTAGCTTTTGACCCGTTTCAAAAGCACTGCCCAGGTGGTAAATTGGTAAACGGCGTACAGGATGTACAAGTGTCACGAAAAGCAGGACGCTGTAAGTGACCACGTGTAGCGTGTCGGCAAGACCGCTCACAGCGCGAAACCAATCGGGCTTAAAACACCGCTAACCATCTGCCCAGGTGGTGAAATTGGTAGACACGCTAGCTTCAGGTGCTAGTGGCCTCACGGCCGTGGAGGTTCAAGTCCTCTCCTGGGCACCATATTTGAAAAAGGCTGAATCCGCAGGGTTCAGCCTTTTTTATTGGTCAGCTGCCATCCCTTACCCGTCGTCGAGGACTACGTCCTGCATCGCTCCCGGCATCCTGCCTCCCGCGACACTAGTACATCCATGTACGTCGTCCTGGGCACCATACATTAAAAGGCCTCGATCGATGATCGGGGCTTTTTTTGTGTGCGGCTCGAAACACAGCGATCAACACCGGAAATTCGCACCCCCTCCCAAAAAAACAGTACAGCCACCAAACCAAACCCTTTTATGGGCTGTGAGCGGCCGCGCGCTTTACAACTGCGCCAAGGCTTGCGCCATTTGCCGCACCATCGCTAAGCTGGTCTCCCGGCGCCCTTCGGGCACGCAAAATCCAAGGCTAGATACCGTTTCGGGTGCTTGCGGTATAGGCTCAGCGCAAGAGGCGTGCACGCAGGTTAACGGCATTAGCGCTGTCAGTTGATGCACGTTTGCACCATTGATACCACTGCCTGGCATTACCTCTATGCGGCCACCGGCTTTGGCGACGAACTTTACCAGTAAGTCTTTGCCCTGCAGGGCAGTTTGTTGTTGTCCGCTGCTTAAAACCCGGTTGAATCCCAACGCAATGGCCGCCTCTAGCGCCGCAAATGGGTCAGGCGCCACATCAAAGGCGCGATGCAGGGTGATGTCCATACCTTTAGCGGCAGACACCAACTTTTCCAGCACTTCCAGATCGGGCGAGCCATCTTGGCGTGTCGCTCCCAGCACCACACCCTGCATATCCTCGTCTTGCGCCAGTGCTATATCATCAAGCATAAGCTGCACCTCAGCCGCATCAAAGCAAAAATCGCCGTCGCGCGGGCGGATCATCACATGGGCAGGCATTGTTTGAGCCGCCGCAAAGCGCATCAATGAGCGTGTTGGCGTAAGCCCGCCGAGCCTAAGCGCAGAACAAAGCTCGACCCGGTCAGCCCCGCCTTGTTGGGCATTAACGAGTGACGGCGGGGTATCAACACAGACTTCGAACGTGACCTTTGGCATTTACCTCACCCCGCCCGGGCTTAGAAAGGCAGCGCCAACGAGCCCCGCATTTTTAACGTAGTGCGCCGGCACAACCAGCGGGCGGCTATAGTGCGGCAATACCATGGAACGCACTTTGGCATCGATGAGCGCGATTAAATCTTGCTCGTTGGCCAGGCCGCCACCCACGGGCACCAAACCCGGGCCAAAAGTATTCACCACAACGCTAAGCGCACGAGCGACAATTTCAGTGCAAACGTCTACCGTTTTTATGGCGGCAGCATCGTTATTGCGCCAGTGATTTAAAATGTGCGGCGCCGCCAGCGCGGTCCCGTTTAGCGCTTTGTGTACGCGCTCTATGCCGCGCGCCCCGCCAACGGTATCGAGGCAACCTTTTTGACCGCAGCCGCACTGAAAATACCCCATAGGCTCTACCAGAGCCCCGGCGCTTGGGTCGACAATGGGGCCGTGCCCCCACTCACCGGATATACCGCCAAAGCCGGTCACCAGCTGACCATTTAACACCAAACCGCCGCCCACGCCGGTACCCAAAATAATGGCAAAAACATTACTCTCACCTTTCGCGGCGCCCACATGAGCCTCGGCAAGCGCCAAACAATCTGCATCATTGGCCACCAATACCGGCACCTGAACACGTGCCGCTAACAGCTCGGTAAGGTTTTTATCCTTTAAACACGGGATATTGGCTATGGTGAGTAGGCCCGTTTGCGGATTAACAAAACCGGTAATCGAGATGGCAACAAAATCTTGTTGCTCTGGAGGGGCGCACTGCACCATTGCCACCACAGCGTCTAAAAATGCCGCCAAAGAATCACCTGGCGTGGCACACTTTCCGGCAATCTGCACAATACCGTCCCGGTCGGGCCAGCCAGAGCGAATATTGGTGCCGCCAATATCAAAACAAACGGGCATTAATGTTTTCCTCTTGGGCGCTAATTAAGCTCCGGGCTGGTTGGGATGACACTAACCAACGATAAGGCTTGTTTTAACAACAACCGTAACCGAGCCAACAAAAAAGCCCCAACCTTGCGGCCGGGGCTTTTAATTGTGCGCGGTTAAAAAGGGTTACTCAACCGTAACCGAACCTTTCATCAGCGCATAGTGACCGGCGAATGAGCAGAAAAAGCTGTAGTCACCGCCCGCCTCTAGTACCGATGGATCAAAGGTGACTGAGGTGGTCTCGCCGGCACCAATGATTTTGGTGTGGGCAATCACCCGCTCGTCGCCGGGCTTGATATAGTCGTTTTCCAGGCCTGCGCTCATACCGTCCATCGCGACGCCTTGCAGGTCGGACGTTTTTGACAGCACCCAGTTGTGACCCATGACATTTTTAGCCATGTTGCCGGAGTGCGTCAGGTTAACGGTGTACTCTTCGCAGGAGGATGGAATGGTCATAGCGTCGGTATCAAAACGCATTTGGTCGGTACTGTCGATGGTAATTGAACACTCCTCGGCCTGAACCGCTGAGCCTAGCAGCGCAAGAAAACCAATTGAAAACACTTGTTTTACCGCGTTCATAAACATCTCCTTCAAGGATTAGGAAGCAATATTACTTCCGGTTAAAGACGGCCAATGGATGGGTGGTGATGACGTTTAACTGCACCCGGCTACCGGGCTCGGCGCGCACCTCGTGACTGACGCGCACCTTAACTTGCGTACCATCGTCTAAGTTTACGGCAAAAAGACGGGCGCCGCCTTCGTAGCGCACCCAGCTAATTTCGCCGTTACCGCCCTCAAATACCGGCGCCAACGCCACATCGTCCGGCCGCAGCAAAAGGTCAACCTCGCCGTTGGCGCCATCGACCGGCGTACCCGGCGCATCGCCAATAGCGGTTACCACTTTACCCTGCTCTAAACGGCCGGGAATAAAACTGGCCTCGCCCAAAAAGCGCGCCACAAAGCGGCTTGATGGCTCACAAAAGCAGGTTTCTGGTGTGTCCAATTGTTCCAGTTTTCCGCCGTTTAAAATACCGACCCGGTCACCCACCGACAACGCCTCTTCTTGATCGTGTGTCACCCAAATGGCGGGCACGCCGGCGGTTTTCAGGGCGCTGCGAATTTCCCAGCGCAGGCTATCTTTAAGCGCGGCATCGAGGTTAGACAAGGGCTCGTCCAGCAGAATAAACACCGGCTCGTGAGCCAGAGTACGCGCCAATGCCACCCGCTGTTTTTGTCCGCCCGAGAGCCGGTCGGGCTTGGCATTGCGCAAGCTGCTTAACCCCAGCAAATCAATCCAGTGATCGGCCAGGGCCGGGTCTTTTAAGCGAAAGCAAACATTTTGCTGCACCGTTAAATGCGGGAAAAGCGCAAAGTCCTGAAACACCATACCCACATTGCGCTTCTCTGGCGGGACTTGGTTTTTGGCGCTGGCGCTCCAGGCACCCAAAGTGATTTCGCCTTCGGTGATGGGGATTAAGCCGGCCAACGCTTGCAAAATTGTGGTTTTACCACAACCGGTGGGGCCCACCAGCATTAGGATTTCGGAATCGGCTAACGCCAGGTTGAGCTTATCCACCACGCGGGTAGAGCCGTAATCGACCGATAAATTATTCACGCTCAGCATTAGCGGTTGGAATCCTCTGTTACATCAAATTCGCCGCGGCGCTCGCCCGTGAGCATCAAGGCAAGCCCCAGCCCCGACATCAACACCAATAATAAGCCGGGCACCGCGGCACGGCCAAAGTAACCCGCCTCGTACACCCGCCACAAGTAAGTGGCGAGGGTTTCAAAGCCCGTGGGGCCCAACAGTAAGGTGGCGGGCAGCTCGCGCATGGCCTCTAAAAATACCAGCGCTGCGCCGGCGATCATACCGCGCAGGGTAAGCGGCAAGGTAATACGGGTAAAGGCCTCTTTGGGGCTGGCGCCCAATAAGCGCGCGGCTTTTACCAGGCTTGGGTCCAGGCTCTCGGCCGACGAGCGCACCGACCCAACCGCCAAGGGCAAAAAGCGCAATACGTAGGCGAGCACCAACAGGCCCAGGGTTTGATACAAAAATGGCAGTTTCAGCCCCACATAAACCAGCGCAGTACCCATCACAATACCGGGCACGCCAAAACCAAAGTAGGTAACACGCTCCATCAAACGGCCTGCCCTACCACTAACGGCGGCGTGCGCCACCGGCACCGCCAACACCACAGCCACTAAGGCGGCCAAGAGCGAGGCGTAGGTGGAGTTCCAGGCATAGCTAAGCTCAAAGCCACCGGCCCCTTCGCGCACTAGCCAGAGGCCAAAAATACCCAAGGGCAAAACAATCGATAATAAAGGCACGGGCAACGCGGCCGCCAACAGCGCATTAACTTGCCAGCGCAAAGGCCAAAGCGTTAAACGGCGCCCGGGGCGCTCGCGAGTTGCCTTAACCCGCGACTCCAAAAACAGCACCAGCCCGACAATTACCAACAGCTGCAGCGACAGCATTGCCGCCTGGCTCAGGCCAAAGGCGTTGTACTCGACGTAGATTACCCGGGTAAAAGTATCCAGGCGCATAATGGCCGGCGTACCAAAATCTGATAGCGTATAAAGCGCGGCCAACAAGGCACCCGCCGCAATGCCGTTAAACACCCGCGGCAACACCACCTTCCACAGGCTCATCCCCAGCGACATACCCAGGGTGCGGGCGGCGTTTACGAGGCTGGCATCCAGGCTCAGTAACGAGGCGCGCGTGGTGAGCAGCACAAAGGGGTAGGTGTATAGCGTCATCACCAGCGCCGCGCCGGGCAAGCCGTAAAACGCCGGTGTAGGAATACCGGTTAGGGTATTAATTTCGCCACCGGGGCCAAACGCCGCGTACAAGGTAAAGGCGCCGATGTAGCTAGGCATGGCCAACGGGGCGGCAAACAAAATGAGCCAGAGACGGCGCCAGGGCAAATAAACATAGGCGGTAAGCAGTGCCAGCGGCACGCCAATCAGTACCGAGCCCAGTACCGTCAGCCCCATTAACGCCAGCGTGTTGCCCAGTACTTTTACGTTGTGGGTATCAAACAGCTGAGCCGTGTCGCTTGCTAGCGACACCAGCACCCCCACCGGCACCAGCGCAAACAGCGCAATTAACAGCGCCAGTGGGTATGAGCCGGGCAGTCGGGTCATAGCACCCCGACGCTGCGCATTAAATCGAGCGTAGGGCGCAAATCGGCCAGGCGGGTCAAGTCCATTTTAGGGGGGGAGATAGTGCCCAGCGCGGGCAAGCCTTCGGGGGTTGCCACGCCTTCTACCAACGGGATTTCGTAGGCCTCTGTGGCTAAGTACGATTGCACCTCACGAGTGAGCAAATAGCGAATAAAGTTAACCGGTAAATCACCCTCGCTTAACGCCAGGATACCCGAGGCGTTGACCAGACAACCGGCATCGTTATTGGTAAATGCCAGGGCTACTTTCGCATCCGGCTTACCGGCTTTTAAGCGTAAGGTGTAGTAGTGATTGGCAAAACCGACATCAACTTCACCGCGCTCAACGGCCATCACCACACCCAACTCGCCGGCGTAGTTTTTGCCGCGTTTGTTCATGGCCTTAAGCCATTCACCGGTGGCTTTTTCGCCCTCCAGTAAACGCATGGCCGTGACAAACGACTGGAAAGAGGCATAGGCCGGCGCCCAGCCAATGGACAAGCCGCTATCGGGCAGCGCCATCACACTGTCGGGGATTTTATCGGCGGTGAGCTTATCGGTGTTGTACGGCAGCGTGCGAATACGGCCGGTCACCGGCGACCAGTTATCGTAGCGAAAGCCCTCTTTTAACTGGCCGGTTAAGTCGGCCGGCAGCGGACGGGCGAGGCCGGCATCATTCACCAGGCCAATCGCACCGGAATCCACCGCCCAGAAAATATCAGCGCGGCGCACGCCGGCCTTGGCCTCGGCCACAATGGTGTTGGCCAGAGCCGCCGTAACGCCGCGGCGAATATTCAGGGTAAAGTCAGGGTTGCGCTTTTGGATCGCCTGCAGCACATTTTCATACAGGCCGCCTTCGCCGCGCCCAAGGTACAGGGTTAGCTCCCCTTTTAGGGCAGGCAAATCATCAACGGACAAAGCGCCGGCGGTTGCCGCCAGTGCACGGGTAGCTGCCAGCGGCAGGCTGCCGAGCAAACCGGCGCCCGCCAGGGCCTGTATAAAAGTTCTGCGTTGCACTTAAAAAACGTCCTTACGCTCGGATTCGGCTTCGTTCAGCAGGTCTTTGGCGCGATCAAGCTTGGCTTGCATATCGCTCACCACACCGCGTACATCGTCGACACTGCCTTTGCCGGAAATGGCTTTGGGCAGAGTGACGTTAAAGTCTTTCTCCAGATCTTCCACCAACTTGGCGTCCTGCTCGATCAACGCCCCCTCTACCCCTTCAAACAGGTTGAGGTAAGTGTCGTGCACAATGTTGGTGGCCTCTTCAGGCAACTGCTCGGCGTACTTTGCCACTACCCGGTCTAAGCGGTGTTTTACTTCGTCCAGAGTTTCCGCGGGTGTTGTGGGCTCTTTGGCGGTGGTTTTCACCTTGTCCAACAGGCCGCGCTGCTGATATTGGGCCGCCAGTTTAACCGCACCCAGCGCCTGCCACAACGATTGCTCCAGCTTCTCCTGCTCAGCCCACACGTCCTCCACCGGTTTTTCGGCATCAATGGCTTCTTTTACGCCGTACAACCCCTGCCAAATACTGGCATACACAGGCACGTAGTTAGTCTCGATGGCGGCGTGAAAGTCTACCGCCTCCCAAATTTCGATCACCTGAGCCGACTCGGCGGCCTTAGCGCCTTTATCCTCATAGGTATCAACCATGGTATCGATTTTACCGATCACCCAGTTAACTTCTTCGGTGTACTCACCCAGATTGTCTTGCAGGTGGTTCACATGCTCGCCAATGGCACCATTGGCCGACGCCTGTACCGCCGCCAGTATTAACGAGGCCGCCAGCAGCGCTTTGTGACAGTTTTGCAATAAAACTTTCATAAAAATTTCCATTATTAAGACTTGACCCGCTAAATGATACTTATTATCAGGTAGTAGGTAAAGAAATAGCCGGGGTAAAGATATGAAATGTGCACGCAAAGACACGATGTCGAGCCGTGCAACTAACGTTGAGCTCAGTCTGTGTCTGCCTCACGCTTAAGCAGCTCGCGCTTGCGCTCTACCCCCCAGCGATAGCCAGATAAGCTGCCGTCCTGACGCACTACCCGATGACAGGGTATCGCGATGGCCAAGGTATTGGCGCCGCAGGCGTTGGCCACGGCGCGAGCAGCGGTAGGGGCGCCAATACGCTGGGCCAGCTCGCTGTAGTGAACCGTTTGCCCGGGCTTAATGCTTTGCAACGCCTGCCACACCCGGCGCTGAAACGCGGTGCCGCGTATATCCAGTGGCAGCGTTATCGAGCGAGCGCCCGGCTGCTCAACCAGCGCCACCACCTGCTGCAGCTGCCGGTTAAACTCCTCCGATGGCGTCACACGGCGCGCGCCGGCAAATCGCTGGCGCAGCTCTGTCGCCAAAACTTGCGGATTATCACCCAGGGCGATAGCGCAGATCCCCACGTCACTACGGGCTACCAATAACGCCCCCAGAGTAGTGTCGGTGATGGCGAATTCAATCGTCATAGCTTGCCCCTGCCGCTGGTAGCGACGAGCCGGCATTCCCAGCTCGCTGGTGGCTTTTTGGTAAAAGTGGCCGGTCGAGCTATAGCCGGCGGCCGCTATGGCATCCGTTATGGCGCTACCGGCCGCCAGCGCCTGCTGCACCTGCTGGCTGCGCAGTGCTTGGGCGTATTGGTTGATGGTTATGCCCAGCGCCGCGGTAAATAAACGCTGTAACTGCGAGACACTTAAGCCCGCCTCCGCCGCCAGCTGCGCGGCGCTCGGCAGTCGCTGCAAACGCTCAAGTGCACCCTGCAGCGTCTGGCATACCGCAATCACGGTTTGATCGTCGCGGGTTATGGCCGCCGCCGGGCAACAGCGTTTGCAGGGCCGGTAACCGGCCAGCTCGGCACTGTACGCGTTGGTGTAAAAATTCACATTGGCACGTTTGGGGCGTCGCGCCGGGCAGCTGGGCCGGCAATACACCCCGGTGGTCTGCACAGCATACACAAACTGCCCATCGGCCCGGGCATCACGCGCCAGCACTAAACGCCAACGCTCGGCATCGCTCGCGGAGTCAATAATGGGAGTGGTGCCAGTCATTGCCAACCTTACCTGTGTGAGTTTTACGCATAGTACCGAGCGGCCTATAAGTATGCACTCCCGATTGTGGCGGCAAATTTTAATACACAGCAAAAATTCCCACGGGCTTGTAGTAAGATAAGGTTAACAGGTTCTGACACAGCCGCTTAAGGAGCGTTCATTGACCCCTCACGATTATTTAAACATTGGCGCCGCGGTTTGGCTGTTTGTCTGTTGGGTGGGCTATGCCCGGTTTGCCCGTAAACGCGCCCGCACTGACCACTGCCTTGCCTCGGTGCTGCACGTTTACCGCAAAACCTGGATGATCGAAATGCTCAGCCGGCAAAATCGCATTGCCGATACCGCCTTGATCGCAAGCCTGGAGCGCAATGTATCGTTTTTGGCGTCCACCTCGATTCTGATTATCGCCGGTTTTGTGACCATTATGGCCTCTATCGACAAAGTCTATATCACCATTACGGCGCTGCCCTTTGCCAACGAGTCGATGTCGCCACGGCAGCTGCAACTTAAAATTGTGCTGCTGTTGATGATTTACGTGTATGCCTTTTTTACCCTCACCTGGGCCATGCGCCAGTATGGCTTTTGCTCGATTTTACTGGGCGCCGCGCCGGCCCACGATGCCGACATTGGCGAGGCCGAGCGCCGGCGCTACGCCATCAGCACCGCCAAAATCATCGACCAAGCCGGCCACAGCTACAACTACGGGCTGCGCGCCTATTACTTTTCACTGGCCATTTTGCCGTGGTTTTTTAACACTTGGTTTTTTATTGTAGCGGTAGGTGTTGTGGTGGGCGTGCTGTATCGGCGGGAGTTTCACTCGACCACTTTGCGCGCACTGGTGCGCGATTTAACCGCGACCGAGGCCATGAAAAAGAGCCCCAATGGCTAACCCCGTCACTATGCGGCACAACCTATACCCGGAGACTTTATCTGGTGACAACTGAGCAACCAGCTATTCACATATTTAATAATTTTAAAAATCGGTTTGGCGGAAGCGAAAATGAAGCGTTAGAGCTGTATCGTGATTTAAGTAAAGCCTACGATGTAACATTGTGGGGCACCTCATCGCGCATAGACGCCGCATTACAGCATCAGCACGGCATTACTCTCATCAACCCTATTCGCGCAAAGGCCCCCAAAGGAGGGATCTACATCTTCGTTGGTGCTCACTGGTGTGGAAAGTGGTGGGCCTATTTGTTGCCCAAACCACAACGACTGATTTATTTTTATAACACCTTTCATCCAAAGCACTCCCAGATCATTCAAAAGCGACGCCCGTTGCTTAGCTGGCCCGCACCAGAGTTTATTTTTATCTCCCGCTTTCAGCGCGATGCTTTGAACCTTTGCGGAGAAATTCACCCCTCGCCCATAGATATAGAAAAATTCACCCCGGGAACCAAAAAGCCAGACAGCGGCCCTGTCACTATTGGCCGGCTGAGTCGCGACATAGACCAAAAGCATAACCTGGCGGATATAGAAGTCTACAAATCACTGCTACAAGCCGGACACCACGTAAAGCTTCAAGGAGCCTCATGCCTTGAACAGGCGCTCGCAGGAACCGGTGCCACGCTATACCAAGAAGGAGAACTGGACGCGCTAAGCTTTCTGCAAGAGCTCGATATTTTTTATTACCGAAGCGGGGAGCACATTGAAACCTTCGGCCGGGTTATCTTTGAGGCCATGGCCTGTGGCTTGCCGGTCGTATGCCACCGTCATGGAGGCTACGCCGAGTGGATCCAGTCCGGCGAGAACGGCTTTTTGTTCGACACCACTGAGCAAGCGCTTGCCATACTTAAACAACTATCTGAGGATCCGGCACTGCGCAGCGCGATAGGCAAAGCTGCACGCAAAACTGTGGAATCCATCTACGCTCAAGAGGCCAAAGACATAAGAATAGCGTCACTCTTAAGCACGCCCTAAAACACCTAGTAGTAGCACCAGCTGCCAAGAGAGCAATAAACGAAGACACCGCTGGTTAGTCGCCGTTACCTAGCAGCTGATACCGATGAATAAGCGCCGTCAACATTGCAATTTTCTCGTTGGATAACTGACGGTAGTCCAGATAGGGCGATACCAATAGACGGCGCTCCGGGCTAATAGCAAAGTGGCTATCGAGCCAGGTTAACCCCTTAAGGCCCAGCTCGGCGGCGTAGGTTTTGCCCGCAATAATGTGTACTGCCTTGTGGTTAGTATCCGGCTCGCTAAACAACAGCGCCACCCCGCTACCCGCCTGTAACAAATATTGGTCGCGGTAATCCTGCCAGCGCGTGGGCCAGCCAGGTTGGGCATCCAGCTGATACAAAAACTTGGCGTACACACTAAACAGCTTGCGCCAGTGGTTACTGGAGTTAGCCACAATATGTGTCAGCTCACCGGGCGCCAGCGGCATCATACAGTCCAGCGTTGGGTAATGATTCAGCGCCGGACGATTGGCTACGCAAAAGGCCAGGCGGTAGTTTGCATCGCCCAGCCCTACAGCGTGAGCTGCCCTGCCCTTTACCAAGGCAGCTGCTGCCCGCTGGAGTGCCAAAAGGTACCGCTGCTGCTCAGGTTTAACTCATCGATACGAGCCATTAGGCGCTCGGCCGCCTCATCGGGTGTGATATCGCCATAGCCGCCAATCATATCGGTGCCCACCAGCCCCGGATGCAATATCGCCACTGCAATGCCGCGCGGTTTTAGATCGCAAGCGAGCGACATACCCGCGGCATTTAAGGCGGCTTTAGACATACGGTAACCGTAGCGACCACCGCTGTTGTTGTCGGCAATCGACCCCATGCGACTGGTGATTAAGGCAACTTTAGCATTAGCCGTTAAGCGCTCGGCCAGCAACTCAGTCACACGCAGTGGCGCCAAGGCATTGATTTCAAACTGAGCGCGAATGGTATCGAGGTTTAACCGCCCCAAACTCTCATCACGCAAAATGCCGGCGTTGTTGATCAATAAATCAATCGCCACCCCTTGCAGCGCCTCGTCCAGCTTTTTGATGCCGGCATCACTGCCCACATCCACGCCCTCAACCAGCTTGGCGCCAGAGGCTTTAAGCTCGTCCGAAGCGTTGCGGCACGCCGCATACACGGTATAACCGCGCGCTAAATACTGCTGCGTAAACGACAAACCAATACCGCGATTCGCGCCGGTAATTACTACTGTATTAGCCATACATCACCTCTGTCGTGTTCGTGATAAATAACGGCGGTTTGTGCAACTCGCACCCGCCGGCACAGCGCGTTACCATACCAGCAAATGATGTTATCACCCACCAGGGAGGCCCCATGACAACTCTGATTATTGGTGCAAATGGCCAGATCGGCCAAATACTCATCAAGCAGCTGTGCGAACGCGGCGAGCGACCGCGCGCCATGGTTAGGGCGCCGGCGCCGCACCTTGCCGAGCTTGGCGCCGAGGTGGTAATCGCCGATTTAGAACAAGACTTTGGCGAGGCCCTAAACGGTTGCGATAAAGTCGTGTTTAGCGCCGGCTCTGGCGCCAGCACCGGTGCCGACAAAACGATTTTAGTGGACATGTGGGGCGCGATGCGCGCAGTGGATTACGCTCAGCGGCACCGGGTTACACAGTTTGTGATGATCAGCTCGCGCGGCGCCGAGGACCCGGACAATGGGCCCGCCGCCATCAAGCACTACTCGGTATGTAAAAAGCTGGCGGACGATCACCTGCGCCATAGCGGCCTGCCCTACACTATTTTACGCCCCGGCAGGCTTACCAACGAGCCCGCCACCGGCTTGTTTAGCACGACCATGCCAAGCGACAAAGACGCGCAAGTCATTACCCGCGAGGACGTTGCCAGCGCTGCCGCCTACTGCCTTACAAAACCCGCCACCATCGGCAACATCTACCCGCTGGTAAATGGCAGCAACCCTTTGGACACCGCGCTCGGGCATTAACCGGCACAGACAAATACCGCCCGCTGGGGCATAATGCGCGGCTTTACCGACCAAGGTTATGACTATGCCACTGGATAACGATGTGCAACAACGCAGTGATGGGCACTGCGAATTGTGCGGCGCCGACGCCGAGCTAAGCAGCTACGCTTTACCCCATAGTGACGGGCAAGACGAGCGCTTAGCCCTGTGCGCAATGTGCACACAACAGGCCGACGCACCGACCGACTTAAACCACCTGCGCTGCTTAACCACCAGCATTTGGAGCACCACCGCCGCGGCCCAGGTATTGTCGTACCGGTTGTTGCATGAGCTACGCAGCGAGAGCTGGGCGCAAGAGCAGCTCGATATGGCTTATTTGGAAGATGATATTCGCCAGTGGGCAGAGGCCGGCATTAGCCAGGCCGATGAGCACGCCATCGTTCACAAAGACAGCAACGGCGTGACCCTCGCCGCCGGCGATACCGTAACCATCATTAAAGACTTAAACGTAAAAGGCACCAGCTTTGTCGCCAAGCGCGGCACCGCAGTACGGGGGATATCACTCACCGACAACCCCGCCCACATCGAGGGCCGGGTTAACGGCACCCGCATTGTGATTTTGACCGAGTTTGTTAAAAAGAACTGAGTATTAGCCCGCTAAATCAGCGGGCTAAACAGGTGGGTAATATTCTCAAAGAACCGCGACACGCCGCTGCGCTGGCGCCATACCTGTAAGCTTAACGGCTCGGCCTCGGCGCGGTACTCTTCTAATAAACGGCCCAACTCGGCCGCCGTGGGCCGATCGTAGATAATCATAGTCATCTCAAAGTTTAGCCAGAGCGAGCGCAAGTCGAGGTTCACAGTGCCAAAAAAAGCCAGCTGCGAATCAATCACCACAGCTTTGGTGTGCAGCAAGCCGGCGCGGTAGCTGTAGATCTCGACACCAGAGGCCAACATGCCCGAAAAGTACGAGTGGCTGGCGTGACGCACCAAAAATGAATCGACCTTTTCAGGTACCGTTAAGCGCACTCGCACGCCGCGCCGGGCGGCAATTTTTAACGCCTGCTCTAATGCCTCACCCGGCACAAAATAGGGCGTGACAATATCGATCGACTCGCCCGCGGCGTAAATCGCCTGCAACAGCGCACTTAAAATACTCTCTTGTGCCACATCTGGGCCGGAGGGTGCAGCCTGCAGCAAAGCAGGCTCATCGAGCGAGACGATCTCGCGATCGAGTAGCGGCAACTGCTGATTGGTCTCGACATTCCAGTACCAGCGAAACACACCATCAAAAATAGGCACCGTGGGCCCCTCGATACGCGCCATCATATCGATCCACTGCCCCACGCCGGCATCCACTTTGAAGTGGGCCGGATCGACTAAATTAAAACTGCCCATATAGGCAACGCGGTTGTCGACGACAACGGTTTTGCGGTGATTGCGCAAATCGTAACGCGCCAGCTGCCAGGGCATAAACCGAATCGGGCACGCCTTAACAACAGTGATATTGGGCACCTGCAGCTGCTGCAACGCGCTGGATGAAAAAAACACCGAGCTGCCTACCGCATCCAACATAATACGGCACTGTACGCCTCGGGCGGCGGCCGCCAATAACGCCTCGACCACCCGGTCGATTAAGCCGCCCGACTGCCAGATATAAAACTCAAGGTGACAAAAGTATTCGGCGCGGTCGATGTCGGCGACAATGGCGTCGATAATATCTTGCGCCCCCTGCAAAAAGCCCACCCGGTTACCCCCCAGCGGCGGGATGCCAGAGGTATGGTACTCGAGCTGCGCCAGTGCCTGGCTGGCCGGGTGACTATCGGCCCAGCTCTCGGGGTGGTTGTGTGGGCCATTGCGACGCGCGTGCAGATAGGCACGTTTTAATCTGGCGGTACGCGCCGAGCGCTTAACCCCCAAAAAACGCTCGCCAAACAAAAGATAAAGCCCCACACCAACGTAAGGCAGCAGCAACAACACCAATAACCATGCTAGCGATACCCCCACCGGCAAGCGCAGCATAATCACCCTAACGGAGAAGGCGACCACCAGAAACAGGTATCCCCAAATCAGCAGCTGCTGCAGCAGCTCCCACACAAATGAAACTGTCGACCCCATTGAGGGCACCTCACATAGTTCAGAACCGTCGCTGCGGGCCCAAAGTTCAACTCCGGCCGGTACGCAACCTAGCCAATAGCCGTGCCCCTCAGTGGTTTAAGGGCTTGCTCTGTTTGTTTACCTTAAAAGCCACCGGACGATTGCCGCTCACTCGCCTGCCCCCGAAACGCCCCGATTTATTTTGGGCGCGTTACTGCGCTCACTGAAGGTTCACGTTATCATAAGGCCATATCCGGCAGCGCCAGTGTAGCACGCTTAAAAGCGACGCCACCTGCGCCGTCTTTCACAGGGATTAGCTTCGGAGTGAGTATGAACCATCGCCTTTTTATCACCGGGTTTGCGCTGCTGCTGGCCAGCCAAACGGCCTATGCTGGCAACATCCAGTTTCTAAATCACAGCGTTACCAGCGAGTTAAGCCGCGCAGAAGTCGCATCGTTTAAGCAGCGCATTGCCGGGGCGCTCAATGAGGCGCCCGATTTACGCACCATAAATTGGCAATCGGACAGCTCCGGCTTACGCGGCCGCGTTAAAATAAAATACAGCTACTTAAACGACGGGGCAGAGTGTCGCAACGCCATTGTCGACCTGCGCAACGACGAAGACCGCCGCGATTTTTATCATGCGGATGTGTGTAAGCAAGGCGACAAGTGGGTCATTAGCCAAACGGCCGCCAGCGAGTTTAGTCGCAGCGATTGGGACAGCCTGAACAACGCCCTCAATGAGACACTAAACAATAACCAAGATCGCGAAGCCAAAAGCTGGCAATACAATGGCCATAGCGCCACCCTTACGCCCGTTAATACGCATACAAACGACAAGGGCAACCAGTGCCGCTTAACCAGCGTTGAGCTAACCGACAAAAACGGCGCGCACTCGCGGGGGGATTTTTCGTTTTGCAAACAAGATGGCGAATGGCACCGCGCCGAGAAGCTGCAATAACGCTTTCGGGCACTTTCACCGGCCCCTGACCCTACGCTGGCGTGCGGTTTTTACAGCTGGGACTCTACCGGCATAAAGCTCATAAAACCCGCACTAAAACGGCGCCACCAGCTGGCATCCGGCTCGGCGGCAAAGCGCTGTTGGTTAAAGGTATCCACCCAAACCAACTCACCGTCGTCCAGCTCTACCCGGTAAGCCACCTTATCGATCATGCCCTGCATTTTGCCTAACATGTTCTCAGCCAGCGCCGCGGAATCGATAAGTATCCCCATCTCGGTATTAAGCCAGGCCGAGCGCGGGTCGAGGTTAAACGAGCCGACAAACACCCAGCGCCGATCAATGATAAAGGTTTTTGCGTGCAGGCTAGAGTTGGACGAAATACTCCAGGCTTTAGGGTCTACATCGGGCGATGCCTTTACCTCATACGCCGTTACTCCGGCCTCCAGTAAATCTTTACGCCGCTTTGCATAGCCGCTATGCACCGCCACTACATCGGTAGCCGCCAGTGCGTTGGTGACGACAGTAACCTCTACCCCGGCAGCCGCCTTATCGGTTAATAACCGGGTGCCTGTTTTGCGCGGTACAAAATACGGCGACACCAAAAACAACTCTTTTTCGGCGTCGCCAAACAGCGTTAGCAAGCGGTCAATCACAAAGCTACCGCCGCCTTCACGCGCTTGCATGGCGGCCAGGTCGGGCTTATCAACCCACACTGTCATGGGCGCCCAGGTCATAGCCAGGTCGGCATCTTTTAAGTGTTGGGCGATATCGGACTGAACCAGCGCCGTCGAGTAAGGGCTGCCCTCCAAAGCGGCAATACTTTTATCCACCAGCGCAGCCGCGCGCGCTTTGTCTTGTTGCGCGACAGGGTTGTCGCTGTTGAGCAGCTCGTAGGGAAACACCAAATCGCTGTTCCAGTAAGCATCAAACGCTGCAGAAACTTCATTCACCACGGGGCCGACGGCGAGCACATCCAGGTCGCCAAAATTGACCCGCTTATTAGCATCAAAATATTCGTCCCCCACATTGCGCCCGCCAACCACTGTGGCGAGGTTATCGGCGGTTAACGACTTATTGTGCATACGGTGATTAAGCCGGCCAAATTCACCCAGCATTTGTAACGCGCGGGCACTGCGGCGATAAAATGGGTTGTACAGCCTCACCTCGATGTTCGGGTGAGCGTTTAGCAAATTAACCGGGAAGTCGTCCGGGCGCTTTTCCAAATCATCTAACAGTAGGCGCACGCGTACACCGCGCTCCGCCGCCTGCCAAAGGGACCAGGTTAAAATTGTGCCGGTAGCATCGTGATGAAACAGGTAGTACTGCACATCGATACTCTGGGTGGCCGCCTCGATCAGCGCCAGACGCGCCGCATAGGCCTCGGTACCGGCTCCCAACAAATGTACGCCAGAGTCCCCCTCACTGGCATCGCCGCTGCTGCGCACCTGCGCAATCCACCGGGCCAGGTTAGTATCGGGCGGCGGTGCTACAGTAAACTCATCATTAACGCCAGCTCGATCAGGTGCCGATGTACAACCCGTCAATACACCAAGGGCTATCATCAGCAGCACAATAAGCCCCCCCGTTAATGCGTTGTCGCACCGGCATTGGGTCGTCATTCAGGCAATCCTTATCATTCATTGACCGAGCGTGTGTTTATTCATCATAGATGTCACGGTAATACCCGGCAAGCGCCCGGCTAGGGTCAAGCCCCCGATATTTATCGGCTTCAGCTTAGTCGCGTGCGCCACCGCCGGTAGAGCGCATAATGCAATGAACCACAGGGATGGCTCCGCCAGCACTAACCGTGCAATCAACACACAGATGGGTAGTTTTTTATCTATAATTGATTTAAAAGACAAAAAAGAGTATAAAAATACCCACACAAGAAAATCTAAAAAGGTATGTTTTTACCTAAAATTAGACTAAAGAGGCCTTTATAGGTACTTATCTACCCATGAAAACCATCAGCGCCAGCATGACAGACAAAGTCATTGCCGAACAGCTATTTGCCCGTATCGAAGCGCGACGCAAGGCTCTGGGAATTACTCAAGCCGACATGGCCACGCGTATCGATATCACCCCTAAAACCTATCGCAACCTCAAAAGCGGTAGCTGCAGCCTTATGGTGTTATTAAGCCTGCTGCGCCAACTTAACCTGCTTGAGAACCTCAATGAGCTTGTGCCACAGCCGGCGATTCGGCCAACCGATGTATGGCGCCAAACGCAGCCCAGGGCGGGAGCGGTTCAAGAGCCATCGGGCCGTATCAGCGAGCGGCTGGCGGCTCGCCAACGCCTTAAAACTCGCGAGTAGAGAGGCCCACTATGGTTGCCAATGCCTGCAAAGTACAATTTATGGGGGTCGACGTCGGCACCCTGGCGCGCACCGACGACTCCCCGTACGCCATTTTTGAGTATGATCGCGCCTGGCTTGCCGAGGGGTTTGCCATTGCCCCGCTGCATATGCCACTCACTAACGCGGTGTATCAGTTTCCATCGCTGGCGCCGGATACGTTTAGGGGGCTGCCAGCGGCTTTTGCCGATTCTCTGCCCGACGATTTTGGCAACGCACTAATCAATAGCTGGCTGGCTCGCCAGGGGCTGGACAAATCTCAGTTCGGCGCCATCGACCGCTTGCTGTATACCGGTACCCGCGGCATGGGAGCACTGGAGTACCAAACCGCCATTAACCCTTTTGACAACCGGGCCAATAATCTGCAGCTTGCCGAGCTGGTCGATCTGGCGCAACAGGTACTCAGTGCACGCAACGAGATAGGCGTTACCCCGGACAATAGCGATGCCATGATGCACCTATTGCAAGTGGGCACCTCCGCCGGCGGGGCCAGGCCTAAGGCCGTTATCGCCATTAATAAAGCACGCAGCCAAATTGTATCCGGCCAGGTTGCGGCACCCGAGGGCTTTGAGCACTATTTATTAAAATTTGATGGTGTGGTGGAGCACCACCACGAACGGGAAACCTTTGGCGACCCCAGAGGTTACTGTTTAATGGAGTACGCCTATTATCAAATGGCCGTCAACTGCGGTATCGATATGTCGCACAGCGAGCTACTACACGAAAATGGCCGCAGCCACTTTATGACTAAGCGCTTCGACCGGGAAAACAATCAGAAGTACCACGTATTAACGCTGTGTGCGATGGCCCATGCCGACTACCAACAACCGGGCTATTTTAGTTACGAAGAGCTACTCACCGTCGCGCGTCAGCTAAACCTAACACTGCTCGAGCAAAAGCAAATCTACCGCCGCATGGTGTTTAACGTTGTCGCCCGCAATCACGATGATCACACTAAAAACACCGCATTTTTTGTCGATGACGACTTTAATTGGCGCCTGGCACCTGGTTACGACATTGCCTACAGCTATAAACCCGGTTCGCCCTGGGTTAACAGCCATCAAATGAGCATTAACGGCAAGCGCGACCACTTTACCCGCGACGACTTACTGCAAGTCGCGACGCTGATTACCCGCTTTAGCCAACAGCAGGCCAACGCCATTATTGACGACACCATTGAACACGTTAAGTGCTGGCCAGAGATAGCCGACAAAGTTGGTGTCTTTGCGCCCCTGCGCGATGAAATAACGCGCCACCTGCGAACCACCGAGCTGCAGCGCTAACCGCCCACAGGCGGACGTAGATACAGCACCGGATTTATCCAGTTTGTGTGATCACAGGCGCTGTTGCCACGATCGTGTGTACGTAAACGCAACTGGCGCGCGCCCGAGATATTAACCAATGCCGACACAAGCTCACCGGCTTTTACCCTTTTGCTGTTATAAACAACCCGCCCATCGGCCTCAACACTAAAAGTCGCGCCGTTGCCACAGCCACCGCCATCGTCCAACCCCACCGCAAAAAACAGGGCCGCGTAATCACGATCTAAGGCAATCGTATACTCACTCGCCGCATGCGTCCCCATCCCAAAACCGTAAGTAGTGCCCCCTACTCTTAACGGGCCGCCACGCACATTGCGATTAATGTGCAGCTTTCCCCAGCCCTGCTTGCCCTTCATACCTAAATCGGCCAATAGGGTTGCCTCTTGGGTGCTGACCAACACATCTTCCGAGGTTGTGCTGCGATACTCCCCATCGACAAACACCTCAAATGTCACCCGGTTAACACCTGGCTGCAGATAATGTGCAGCAAGCTGCGATACATCGTCCGCCAGCGGCTGCTCACTCGTTAACATTCTCCGTGTTTTTTTAGGTATATAAGCGCTAACCGTTACGACGACTGCGATATTATCCGCATCCCCCAACACCCTATACAGCAGCGGCTGCCCCTCGCCCAAACGATTACTCGCAAGAATCACCCGCACATCATCCCCCTCGCCGGCCGGATAAATCCTATTCTCCTGCAGCAGTGCCTCATTGCGTTTAAGGGTTTGAATATCGCGCCGAAATTCAGACAGTGGGAAACCTGCCCCAGGGGCATCATCTGCGGCCAACAGGTTATTCTGCTCCGCCGAATCCACACTCAGATCAAACCCCGATTCAACTCCGGTTTTGACGTGCTTTACGTACTTATAAGGGTAGCGAATAGAGGCGAGGTAGGTGCCATCAAAGGGTTGAATCAAAGGCACAAAATAGTTTTCATCTGTCGCCTTAAATAGACTCTGACCAACAAAGTGGTGCGTGCTGTCGATATTAAGTAAATCGGTAATTGTCGGGGCTACATCCAGCTGCGATCTGGCGGTGCCAGCCATCACCTCTGGCATAACCTGGCCTGGCCACCAGATCATCAAAGGCGTTTTAAACAACTCATTGTAAGCCGTTTTGGTGTTGTGATAGTTGTTATGCTGCCCCATGGGAAAACCATTATCGCCCAACACCACAACTACGCTATTTTCTAGATAATCTCGCTTTTTTAGCTCGGCAAAAAAAACTTTTAGGTACTGATCAGTCAAGTACATGGAGTTGGCGTAATTATCCTGATGCGATTTCGGATCGGTGTGGATATAACGATGCTCAGGTGGAATATCGTCAAACATCATGTGATTGGTCACACTCATGGTACTGACAAAAAACGGCGCGTTGCTGCTGCCCGACTCTTGCAAATTATCGAGATAGCCAAACGTCTTTTGGTAAAAGATATCGTCTCTTATCCCCCAACCAATCACATACTCATCGCGCTCAGCCTTTGTGACAAAATTTTTATCCATGCCATGAGCGTATTCAAACCCATTAGCCCGAACAAAATTACCGGTATTCTCAAAGCCTAAGCTGTGAAAGGCCTTCATAAACACCGTTCGATAACCGCGCTCTTGCAGCATGTGCGACAGGCAGCGAAAATTATTGTCCGGGTAGCTGGTAAAAACGTTAGAGCGATAGCTGGGATAAACCGAGCACAAGGTAGCAAACTGTCCTTTGCTGGTTTCTACCGAGCCACTAAAAAAATTATTAAGGTAAAGCCCTTCGTTTTTTAACGCATTAAAAAAAGGCGTTACCGGCCGACCATTCTCTATTTTATCAATATACTCGGCGCTAAAAGACTCCAGCATAACCACAAAAACATTGGGCGCCTTGGCAAGCTCAAATTGGTCATTGGCTCCATCGGATTTTTTCACATAGGGGTATGGGTTATCAGAGTCCCACTGCAAAGCATCTTGAGAAAAATAGTGATAAACAGACGCGCTAAACTCCACCAGCTCATTGCGCGACGACGAAAATGCGGCAACCGACACAATGTTTAGCAGCAACAATGCGGCTACAACCGGCGCCTTTGCCGGGTGCTTTAACGGCGTGTTAACCATTTCATAGCGCCGGCACAACCACACGAGCGCAAGCACCACAGCCAGCAACACGGCCCAACCCACCCAGGAGGCGTTACTCAGCAGATACCCCACAGCCTGCCAACTAAAGATATCCGCCCCATTTTTATAAATAATTAAAAACGACAGGGGCTCTAGCCGCAACCAGTGGTAAATCACCATTAGTGCGTATAGCGCAATCACCGCTTTGGTCACGGTACCCGTCCAGCGGGAGCGCAAGTGCGACAGCGCCGAATACCAGAGCAGAAAAAACACCACCACCGAGAACACCGAAACCGCTGCCGTATAAAAAGACTGCAACCACGACCACTGTTCTTGTAATGCAACGCGCATTACAAGCAACGCTTGCACAAGAGCCAGCACAGCAAACAGGCCATATCTTTGGGGTAGAGGAATAATGTTTTGTGAAGAGCCAGAGGCTGACAGGCTCGCCTGAGTACTTTCATCCATAAAAAGCAATCTCGTTGTTATTTTTATACATATTGCAGCGGCGAGCAAAACCCTGTCAGGTGTGCAGCCCGCCTCCGAGCCAGCTGACTATTCGAACAACAAATAATCAAAGCCAGCAGACGATAGCAGATATTAAAGCAACTTTCAGCCGATAGGGCCAAACTCCAGTCTTAGAGTAGTTACGCGCCAATGCAGCCGCGCAGGTATCATAGAAGATGTTCTTGTGGTCACAGCGTTACGGTAATAATTAATGAGCGTCAGGCAAGTAATAGTCATACCATTTAATCTCCTGAGGATTCAGCCCTTGCTGATTTACGGGCCGTTTTAGGGTAGAGCTCCAGTGCAAGAGCTGCTCTTTGAGTACACCCGCCAACTCTTTTTGCTCGGTCAAGACGCTGCTCTGTTCCGGCGCATCAGTGTCGAGATTAAACAAATACTCTCTATCACCAACCTTTAGAAATTTCCATTTACCCAAACGAACTGCCGACTGCTGCCAGAATCTAAAAAATAAAGGACGGTCATCTAAATAAGCGTCGTCTCCGGTCATCGCCGGCAGCAGATCGACTCCATCAAGACTATTCAAATCGCTCTGCGCAGAACCTGCGTGAACCAAACCAGTGTAAACCGCATCTAACACACTAACCGGCTTTTCAAGCACTTTAGGTGTTGGGATTTTCGCCGGCCAATGGGCAATAAATGGCACTCGAACACCTCCCTCCGTTAGCATCCCTTTCTCACCAAGCAGGGGCGTATTTAGCGAACCATTCCAGGGCTCACTGAGATCATTCACTGGCGCGTCTTTTTGTACCATCCCGGTAGGGGCGCCGTTATCACTGATAAAGAAAATCAGCGTATTCTCATAAATGCCTTTGTGCTTGAGCGCTTCAACCACGCTGCCGACCCCGTCATCAACCGCAGCCATCATCGCCAGAGCATAACGCCGCCGCAAGTTGTCCACGTGCGAGAACTGCTCTAAAGACCGGTCAGGGGCCGAGAGAGGAATATGGGGTGCGTAGTGAGTAACCTGCATAAAAAAAGGCTCTTCATAGTTGCGCTCGACAAAGTTTACGGCGGCTTTACTAACGGCATCTATACGATGATCAGACACTGTGATCCATTTAGGAGAAAAGGTCGCACCTGACAAATCAAAAGTTGCCCAATATTTATTGCCATAGCCCGAAAAACTTTCATCAAAGCCACGGCTGGTGGGATAATATTGCTCTTTGACGGACTCAGGCACAGCACCGACTTTATTGCTCCCCTGAGCGAGCCCTGGGTAATTAAGCGCAAACCATTCATGGCTATTCTCATCAATATCTAAGTTCCACTTACCTACGGCGGCGGTTCTATATCCTGCAGCAGAGAATTTTTCTGCAACCGTCTCCACACCGAGAGGCAGTGGATTGTAACGGTTGTCATCAACCCCATGAACTTGTGGGTATTGCCCGGTTACCAGCGCTGCTCGCGATGGCGTGCACTGAGGCGAGGTCACATAACCGTGGGTCATCCGAACGCCAGCGCTCGCCAGCTGGTCGATATTAGGGGTCACAATATCGTTGCGTATACCTTGCACACCCAGATCCGCATAACCTTGGTCGTCAGTAAAAAAAACGATGATATTAGGTTTGTTATCTTCAGGCGTCTCTGGAGACGGCTCTTCTGTTATTGGAGGAAGCTCTTCTTCGTCCACAATTGGTGGCGATGCTTCCCCCTCATCGCCGCTGCACGCACTCAGTAACACCGTGGCCAGCACCCAAACTGTTAGGTTAATCACTTTCATAAACACCTCCTTGTTAACCACCGGCTCATCAACTCGCCTTAATTTTAAAAATGCAGTAGCCGGCCTACGCTATAAATCATAAGAACGGCGGGGTCATTCGCAAATACCGGCAACCTGAGTCAAATGCAAACGCCCCACTAATATCGCAACCAATAAAAAGCCGGATACCTTGAGCAATACAAAGTATCCGGCCTGAATGCGTTTGAACAGCGGCTATTTGTTAAAAAACGCAACGCAAAGGTTGCGCTGCCTTACTCCGCAAACGGATGGCGCAACACGATCGTCTCTACTCGATCCGGGCCGGTGGAGATAATATCAACCGGGGTATCCAGCAGCTCTTCCAAACGTTTGATATAGTTGCGGGCGTTTTCGGGCAGCTCTTCTAGCGCGTGCACGCCAAAGGTCGACTCACTCCAGCCGGGTACTTCTTCGTAGATGGGCTGTACGCGATCCCAGCCGTCGGCATCAAACGGAATCGGCATTGGGTTGCCATCTAAGTCCTGATAACCGATACAGATTTTGACGGTCTCAAGGCCATCCAGCACGTCGAGCTTGGTCAAGCACATTCCCGTGACGCTATTGATACGGTTTGCGTGACGCACGGCTACCGCATCAAACCAGCCACAGCGGCGCTGGCGGCCAGTGGTGGCGCCAAACTCGTGGCCTTTTTCACCCAAGTGCCGACCTACTTCGCAATCGAGCTCGGTGGGGAATGGGCCCGAGCCAACACGCGTGGTGTAAGCCTTGGTGATACCCAGTACGTAATCGAGATACAGCGGGCCAAAGCCAGAGCCGGTGGCGGTGCCGCCGGCAGTGGTGTTAGAGCTGGTAACAAACGGGTAGGTGCCGTGGTCGATGTCCAGCAGCGAACCCTGAGCGCCTTCAAACAGAATGCTACGGCCTTGCTCGCGGGCGGTGTGCAAAATATCCGTCACGTCGGCGATCATCGGCTTAAGCTCTTCCGCCCAGGCGGTTACTTGCGCCAGAGTTGCGTCGTAATCGACCGCATCGACTTTGTAATACTCGGTCAGTGAGAAGTTATGAAACTCCATCACGTCGCGCAGCTTAACGGCAAAGGTTTCCATATCCAGCAAGTCACCCAGGCGCAAACCGCGGCGGGCTACTTTGTCCTCATACGCCGGGCCAATGCCGCGCCCGGTGGTGCCAATTTTATCTTTGCCGCGCTTTAGCTCACGGGCCTGATCCAATGCAATGTGGTAGGGCAAAATTAACGGACACGCAGGTGATAAACGCAGGCGCTCGCGCACCGGTACGCCACTGTCTTCCAGTTCGGCCAACTCTTTAAACAATGCCTCGGGCGAGAGCACCACACCGTTGCCGATTAGGCAGGTAACGCCGTCGCGCAACACGCCAGAGGGAATAAGGTGCAAAACGGTTTTTTTACCGTCAATCACCAGCGTGTGGCCGGCATTGTGGCCGCCCTGAAAACGGGAAACCAGCGACACTTGATCGGTCAGCAGGTCGACGATTTTACCTTTACCTTCGTCACCCCACTGGGTGCCTAATACCACGACATTCTTGCCCATGTTTTGGCCTTACTCTCTTAAACTAAACGTAAATTCAATGAAATATCAGCAATAGCTTACAGCGCTACCACTTGATACTGTGCGTCTTTTTTTACCAGCTCGCGATCGCAACCAAGCCCGGCCAATTCAGCCCTCGACTCAGCGCTCACCACTCGCTCACCCTGATCTCGCAGTGCGCCAATGGCAGCCCACTGTTCGCTGCTACCATCGTTAACCACACCGATCAAAGTGCCTTTCTCGGCGCTTAACAAGCCCAATTTAGACAGTGCGGTAATATCCACCGCAAAGCCGGTTGCCGGGCGACGGCGACCAAACACTTCGCCGATGTGATCGTAGCGGCCGCCGCTGGCAATGGGGTTGCCATAGCCTGGCGCAAAAGCGGCAAATACCAAACCGGTTAAATAGTGGTAGCCGCGCAACTCACCCAAGTCAAAGTACAACTCTATTTCGGGGTAGCGCTGCTCAATAACGTCGGCAATGCTGGCCAGCTGATCCACGGCGGTTACCGCGTCGCTGGCGACGGCGGCAAATAGCGCGCGGGCCTCAGCTAAGATCTCACGGCCACCGGCCAAACCCGGTAGCGCCAGCAGTACTTTAGCGATGGCTGGGGTGCTGATGTTATCGGCGACCCACTGCTCGATCTCGGCCACAGCTTTGCGCTGCAGCATGTCAAAAAAAGCGTCTTTTTGCGCGGACTCGACATCGACTTTAGCCATTAATGCGCGGTAAATACCCACGTGGCCCATGTCGACGTGTAAACGGGGTAGGCCCGCCGTGCGCAATGACTCAGCCAGCAGGGAGACCACCTCGGCATCGGCCGGCAGACCCGGCTCGCCGTAAAACTCTACACCCGCTTGAATGGGAGTGCGCGTGGCGAGTGGGTTTTTCGGCTTGGTATGCACCACGTGGCCGGCGTAGCACAGGCGGTTAGCGCCTTTGCGCTTGTAGCTGTGGGCGTCCATACGGGCAATTTGCGGGGTGATATCGGCGCGAATACCCAGGGTGCGGCCGCTTAGCTGGTCGGTGACTTTAAAGGTCAGCAAATCCACATCGCGGCCAAGGCCAATAAGCAGTGAGTCGGTGTATTCCAGCAGCGGTGGAATCACCATGTCATAGCCCCAGGTGCGGTAAAGCTCCAGCAACCTGCGGCGCAATAGTTCAATGGGCCGGGCCTCGGCAGGGAGGATTTCCTCCACTCCGTCAGGCAGCAGCCAGCGATCGGCGTAAGTCATAACAGACTCTGTCGGTTCGTTTTACGTTCAGCCAACAACGCGGGGCGGGGTTGGCAAAAAAGGTTTTGCAGATAGAGGCAGCGGCAATCGGTTTAAAGCAAGCCAACGCCGCGCTCGTCAGGGTGGAGGTAAAACCACCGGCCTGACACAAAAAAACCGGGCCTAACGGCCCGGCTGGGGGATTTTACCATCTTTCTGTGGCAAATGTTGAGCGATAAATCGCCTATTTTTTGCCCTGCGGATTCTTCAGGTAACGGAAGAATTCGCTCTCGGGGTCGACCACCATCAAGTCGCTTTTGTTGGCAAACGAGTTTTTGTAAGCCGTTAAAGAGCGCACAAAGGCGTAGAAGTCAGCGTCTTGCTGATAGGCCTCGGCAAAGGTCGCCGCGGCAGTAGCATCGCCCTCACCGCGAATCTTTTCGGCATCGCGATAGGCGTTGGCTTCGAGTACGGCCACCTGACGATCGGCATCGGCGCGGATCACTTCGGCCTGCTCGGCACCCTTAGAGCGATACTCGCGAGCTTCTTTTTCCCGGTCCGCCGACATCCGGTCAAACACCGACTGACTCACATCCTCGGGCAGGTCGATGCGCTTAACGCGAATATCCAGCACCTCGATACCCAACAGCTCGTCGGCGGTATTGTTAAGCTCAACGGTCAGCTCATGCATTAACTCATCGCGCTTACCCGAAACCACCTCGTGCAAGGTGCGACCACCAATCTGGTTACGCAATACATCGGCAACACGGCTGGCCAAACGACTGGCGCCTACGGCCTCATCGCCGCCGGTGCTTTTGTAGTACTTCTGCACGTCGCGAATACGCCATTTCGCATAAGAGTCGACAATCAGACGCTTATTCTCAATGGTGTAAAAACTTTCAGGGCGAGCATCGGTGGTCAGGATCCGGCCATCAAACTTGCGCAGCTTATCGGCAAACGGAATTTTAACGTGCAAGCCGGGCGCGACGTCGGGGTTAATCAACCGCCCAAAACGTAACACCACCGCCCGCTCGTACTCCGAGACGATATAAACACTATTGGCACCCACAAAAAGCACCAAAATAACGGCGATCAAGCCTAAAAATGAACGATTAGACATTAGCGCGCCCCCCGCGTGTTGTTGTCACGGCCAAGCTGGCGCGACACATAGTCACTGATTTGGCGCAACTGATCCTGGGTGATCGTCGCACGCGTACTACTGCCTGCGCTGCCACCAACACCTTCTTGCATCAGTTTATCCAGCGGCAGGTACATCATATTGTTGCCACCTTCTACGTCGACCAATACTTTAGAGGCGTTGCCCATCACCTGTTCGATCGCCTCGATATACAAGCGCTCGCGGGTCACTTCAGGCGCTTTTTGATACTCGGCCAACAAGTCGGTAAAACGCTCGGACTCACCTTCGGCGCGGCTGGTTACCTCGGCGCGATAGGCCTCGGCTTCTTCCAGCATACGCTGCGCACGACCACGAGCGGCCGGCACAACGCCGTTGGCGTAAGCCTGCGCTTCGTTCTTCAGGCGCTCTTCGTCCTCTTTGGCTTTAATCACATCATCAAAGGCCGCGCGCACTTCTTCCGGCGGGCGCCCCTCCTGAATGTTTACATCGCGCACCAAAATACCGGTGCCGTAGCTGTCGAGGTACTGCTGCAAACGCTCTTCTACCTCGTCGGCTATTTTGCCACGGCCTTCAGACAGCACTTGCTCAAGCTCGGTGGAGCCTACCACGTGACGCAGCGCCGAGTCGGCGGCGTGACGCAGGCTGATCTCGGGATCACGGACGTTCAGCACATAGGCTTTAACATCGTTGACGTTGTACTGCACGGTAATCGGCAGCTCAACGATGCTCTCATCTTCGGTAAGCATTAAGCCACGGCTGGGGTACTGCCGCTCTTCGGTGACGTTGACGATAAACACCTCGGTCACCAGTGGCGCGCTCCAGCTTAAACCCGGCTGCTTGATGTCAGCAAAGGCACCAAAACGCAACACCACGGCCCGCTCTTTCTCGTCGACCTGATAAATACCGGCAAAACCGTACAGCAGAGCGCCAATCACCAAAACAGCGATCATCAGGGTGCCAAAGCTACCGCTACCGCCGCCATTGCCGGTGCCGTTATTTTTGCCCGAGCCGCCAAACAAGCCGCCGAGCTTTTCCTGCAGTTTTTTTAACGCTTCATCAAGATCCGGCGGGCCATCGCCTTTATTACCATTGCGGTTGCCCCAAGGGTCTTTGTCACCGCCTCCCGGTTCATTCCAGGCCATAGGTTTACTCCAGTTATTAAAATAAAAGGTGGGCCCAATAGGCTAAAACGCCCAATGTGCTCACCTAGAAATTCTGTCTCGTAATTTGCCAGTGGATTCTAGCAAATACTGCACGCCACGGGTGAATTTACACGCAAAACAAGCCCTGCGCCGTTTTAGAAGTTACCCGCCAGCTGCTGCGGCGGCTCAACGTCACCGATCCAGCGCAGTTGCTCAAAGGATACCTCTACCGCACTTAAAATACGCAGTAAGTCGCTGGCGGGAATACGCACCTCTAACACACTGGTGCCGTCTTCCCGGTAGTGTTCGCCGCCAACGGCATTTTGCTCAAATAAGCGCGCCCGCAGGCGACCATCGGCGGGCGACAAAATCAACTCGCCCTGGATGACCTCTTCACCCAACAATTCTGAGATAGCCTGATGCAGTAACTCGCAGCCATCGCCGGTTTGCGCCGACAGCCAAACGGCGATGGGGCTGCCGCTGTCGTCCCGGTCAATTCTGGGCTCCATGCCCAACAAATCAATTTTGTTGTAGACGCGAATTTGCGGCAGCTCAGAGGCGCCGATCTCCTCCAGCACCTCGTCGACCTGCTCAATGTAGTGCATCCGCTCATCGGCGGCCGAATCAATCACGTGCAGCAATAAATTAGAGCTGGCCGCCTCTTCCAGGGTTGCCCGGAAGGCCTCCACCAGCTTATGCGGCAAATGACTGATAAAGCCCACAGTATCGGCCAAAATCATCGCACCGATATCGTCCAGCTCGACCCGGCGCATGGTCGGGTCGAGCGTGGCAAACAGCTGATCTTCGGCGTACACATCCGAGCCGGTTACCCGATTAAACAAGGTCGACTTACCGGCGTTGGTGTAACCCACCAACGAAACGGTAGGTATTGCGGCGCGCTGCCGCGAGCGGCGGCCCTGCTCACGCTGGGTGCGTACTTTGGACAGGCGCTTTTCAATGGTGGTGATCCGCCCGCGCAGTAGTCGGCGGTCCGTCTCCAACTGGGTTTCACCCGGGCCGCGCAGGCCAATACCGCCTTTTTGCCGCTCCAGGTGAGTCCAGCCGCGCACTAAGCGGGTAGACATATGCCGCAACTGAGCAAGCTCAACCTGCAACTTACCCTCAAAAGTACGGGCGCGCTGGGCAAAAATATCCAAAATAAGACCGGTTCGGTCCAGCACACGGCACTCTAAGGCCTGCTCCAGGTTGCGCTCCTGAGACGGGCTTAGGGTATGGTTAAAAATAACCAGTTGCGCTTCGTGCTCGATCACCAGCTCTTGCAGCTCCTGCAACTTACCCGTGCCGACAAAGTACTTGGCGTGAGGACGCGCGCGCGCGCCAAACACCATAGTGACAGGGTCACCACCGGCTGACAGGACTAATTCTTCAAATTCGCGGGGATCTTCGGGCTCTTGGCCGCTAGAGATATCCAGATGAACCAGCACCGCCAGCTCACCTGAATCGGGACGATCAAAAAACAATGACTTACCTCAAAGGTTGGTTATTCGCCCTGTCCTTCGTCACCCTCACCCTCGCCTTCGGCTGGGTTGAGCAGTGGCACACGAACAGCGCGCGACGGAACAACCGTAGAAATGGCGTGCTTATACACCATTTGGCTGACCGTATTTTTCAACAGCACCACAAACTGGTCAAATGACTCGACCTGGCCCTGCAATTTAATACCGTTAACTAGATAAATGGATACTGGAACCCGCTCCTTACGCAGCACGTTCAAGTAAGGGTCTTGTAAGCTGTGCCCTTTTGACATCTTTTTTCTCCTTTTGATAATAAATATACGCCTAAGTCTTTCAGATTTATTCTGAGAGGGGGCGATGATAAGCATGAAAAACTGACTAGGATTTTCACAGTTATATTATATGGCCCCCGGCGGCATGAAATTCAAGCTAAATCGTACAATTTCTTCACGGGAATAGGCTTTTCCATCGATATTTTGACTAAATAGCCAATTTGCCCCCTCCCAACCCCGCAACCAGGTGAATTGACGCTTGGCTAATTGCCGGGTGGCGATGACGCCGCGCTCGATCATTTCATCGTAATCGAGCCGCCCCTCTAAATAGTCCCACACCTGCCGATACCCCACCGCCCGAATCGCCGGCAGCTCGCTGTGCAAGTCGCCACGGTTGTATAAAGCCTCTACTTCGGCCAGCAAGCCGGCGCCAATCATGGCGTTAAAGCGCTGCTCGATACGCCGGTGTAATACGCTGCGATCGCGCGGGGCGATCACCAGTTGCGTCAGGTTAAATTTATCGGCAAAAGCCGGGCCGCGCTCGCGCGCCTGTTGCTCGCGCAGCTCAGTCATGGTTTGCCCCGAGCTTAGGTACACCTCTAATGCCCGCGATAACCGCTGCGAGTGATTGGGGTGAATCTCGGCGGCCATCACCGGGTCCACCTCGGTCAGCTGACGGTGGATATACTCCCAGCCGTGCTCGCGGGCGTCTTGCTCGATGCGCTCGCGCACCGCGGCATCCGCCGCCGGCATGGGCGCCAGGCCGTCCAGCAGCGCTTTAAAGTAAAGCATGGTGCCGCCCACCAAAAGCGGGATACGGCCGGCGGCGTGAATCTCGGCAATCTCACGCTCGGCGTCGGTGACAAAATCGGCGGCCGAGTAAGGCTCGGCCGGGTCGCGAATATCAATTAAGCGATGCGGCGCCGCAGCCTGCTCCGCGGCACTGGGCTTGGCAGTGCCTATGTCCATACCGCGATACACCAGGGTCGAGTCGACACTCACCAGCTCGACTGGCAAATGCTCGCGCAAGCCAATCGCCAAATCCGTCTTGCCGGAGGCGGTGGGGCCCATCAGAAAAATCACCGGGGGTTTGTAATCGCTCACTTTTATTGCCCGCGCATAAACAGCTTGTCCAGCTCATCGAGCGACTGCAGCGTCCAGGTGGGGCGGCCGTGGTTGCACTGACCACTGCGCTCGGTGGCCTCCATATCCCGCAACAGAGCGTTCATTTCGGGAATCGTTAGGCGCCGGTTAGCCCGCACCGACCCGTGACAGGCCATGGTCGAGAGTATCTCATTGACGTGCTGGCCCAACCGCTCGCTGGCGCCGTGCTCGATTAAATCGCTCAGCACGTCGCGCACCAGCTGATCGACCTTGGCGCCGTGCAAAATCGAGGGCACCTGACGAATCAGCAGCGACTCGGGCCCGGCGCGCTGCAACTCAAAACCCAGGGCGGCAAAGGTATCCGGGTGATCCTCGGCGCAGGCGGCCTCTTTCTCGCTAACCGCCAGGGTGGCCGGCACCAATAGCGGCTGTGCCTGAATACGCCCCTCGGCAAACGAGGTTTTCATACGCTCGTAGGTGATGCGCTCGTGGGCCGCATGCATATCCACAATAATCAAACCCTGAGCGTTCTCGGCCAGAATATAAATCCCTTTAAGCTGAGCAATGGCAAACCCCAGCGGCGGTACCTCGCCATCGGCATCGTCGATATCCTCTAAGCGGGTAGCAGCCGGCGCGGCGTAATTAGCTGCGGGCGAATAACTCTGGGCTGGCGCCTCGGCAACCGTCGCTCCGGCATCACCCATGGCAGCGGGAAAGTAGTTAGCGCGCCAGTCCCCCTCCGGGCGCGGTTGCTCAAACGAGCGCCCGGACAACGCCATTGCCGATTGCTGCGACATTTGCCCGGCGGCGTTATCGGGTGCCTTAGCCTGCTCTGCCCGCTCGCGCTCGAGCATCGCGCCCGGCGTCACCTCGGCCAGCGCATGGTGCAGCGAGCTAAAAATAAAATTGTGCACCGTGCGACCATCGCGAAAGCGCACCTCGTGTTTGGTGGGGTGCACGTTGACATCCACTGTGGCTGGGTCCACCTCTAAATAGAGCACATAGGCCGGGTGGCGGCCGTGATACAAGACATCCTGGTACGCCTGACGCACCGCATGGCTCACCAACTTATCGCGAATCGCGCGGCCGTTGACGTAAAAGTGTTGTAAATCCGCCTGCGAGCGAGAGAAGGTCGGCAGCGCCACCCACCCCCACAAACGCAAACCGGCCCGCTCGATATCCAGATGCACGGCGTTATCCATAAACGCCGGGCCGCACACCTGCGCCACCCGGCGCTCGCGCTCGGCCTGACCGGTGCCGGGGCGCCAGTTGTGGATCGCCCGGCCGTTGTGACGCAGGGTAAAGGCCACATCAAAGCGCGACAGTGCCAGACGCTTAACCACATCTTCTAAGTGGTTGTACTCGGTTTTTTCAGTGCGCAAAAATTTGCGCCGCGCCGGGGTGTTAAAAAATAAATCGCGCACCTCGACAGTGGCGCCGCGCGGATGTGGCGCGGGCGAGAGCTCAGCTTCCATATCGCGGCCTTCGGCCATCACTTGCCAGCCGGCCCCGGTTTCATCGGTGGCACTGGTAAGCGCGAGCCGCGCCACCGAGCTGATACTGGCCAGCGCTTCGCCGCGAAAACCCAGGGTCGCCACCGCCTCAAGGTCATCCAGATCCATAATTTTGCTGGTAGCGTGGCGCGACAGCGCCATGGCGAGGTCTTCTTTATCGATGCCCGAGCCGTTATCACGCACCCGCATAAGCTTTACGCCGCCGTCTTCGACCTCTACGTCCAACCGAGTGGCGCCCGCATCCAGGCTGTTCTCCAGGAGCTCTTTAACCACAGAAGACGGCCGCTCGACCACCTCGCCGGCGGCAATCTGGTTGGCGAGGCGGGGGCTTAATAGCTTAATTTTAGCCATATTTAAAAGGTTACTGCCGGTTAAGAGGCGGGGATACGCAGGGTTTGCCCCACCTTAATGACTTGAGAGTTTAAATTGTTCAGTTGCTGAATTTGGATAACGCTCACGTTAAAGCGCTTGGCGATCTCGCTTAAGGTGTCGCCGCGCGCAATAATATACTCGGTTACCCCACCGCCAGTACCAAACCGCTGGTTGGCAAGGTAAGTGCCGGCGGGCGGAAACTGATTAAAGTACTGCTCAATCCCCTTCAACAGCTGCTTAGCTAACTTACTACGGTAATTACTACTGGCCAGGTTTTTAGCCTCGGTGGGGTTGGAGATAAAGCCCGTCTCCACCAAAATAGAGGGCACGTCGGGCGATTTAAGCACCGCAAACCCCGCCTGCTCCACCTGATGCTTGTGTAAGTGCGCCACTTGCCCCATGGATTTTAAAACGTAATCGCCCACTTGCAGGCTCGCGCCCAGGGTGGCCGTCATGGATAAATCCACCAGTACGCCGGCCAGAACCTCGTCTTTATCCTCGAGGCTGACGCTGCCCACACCGCCGATTAAATCCGACTCGTTTTCCCGCTGGGCTAAAAAGCGCGCCATTTCACTGGTGGCGCCACGGCGCGACAAAGCAAACACCGAGGCGCCTTTGGCCGAGGGCTTGGTAAAGGCGTCGGCGTGGATCGAGATAAACAAATCGGCCTGCATTTTACGGGCAATATTGCGCCGCTCGCGCAGCGCCACATAGTAATCACCAGTGCGCACCAGCTTGGCGGTATAGCCCGGGCGTGCATTAATGGCGCGGGCCAGCTCTTTAGAAATTTGAAACACCACGTCTTTTTCGCGCAAGCGATTGGGGCCCAGGGCACCCGGATCTTCGCCGCCGTGGCCGGCATCGATGGCGATAATAATATCGCGCATACTGCCCGTGGCCTCGGCCGGTGGCTCAGTGACCGGCGGTGGCGGCCCTGATGCGGTTGGCACCCGGTCTTTTAAATCAACCACTAAGCGGTCGGCGGCGCCCGCCTGACGCTGTAAAAAGAAGCTGTCAGGGTTCACCGAGGTCGACAAATCGAGCACTACCCGCAAATTGTTGCCATCGCGCGGGGCGTAGCGAATGTCTTTAATGGGGGTTTCGGTTAAATTAAGCGACGTTAAATCGGCCCGAAAACGGGTGTCGGATACGTCTATCACCACCCGATCGGGGTTATCTAAAGTAAATAAGGTGTGCTCTACCGGCCCGGACAAATCAAACACCAAACGGGTGTGATCGGGCGCGCGCCACAGCCTAACACTGTCGACATCCACCGCCTGCGCCAACAGTGGCAACCACAAAGCACAGGCGATTAGCAGCTGCACTAAACGGCGCCCACTGGCGGGCTTTGGTGATAACAAAACTGTTAGCGGCATAAAGTGATTCTTAGAATGTAAGGTTCGTCGAATGCAAGGTTCGTCAAATGTAAGACTCGCCGGGTTTAGTAGGCCCGCTTAGCACTAGCTTAAGCTGGTGTTTGCGCTCAGGCGTTCCAGCACCGCTCGCCCCGCATCCGAGTAGGCCTCCAGCATAACAAGACGCCCACCCGCTTGCACCTTAAGTGCGACGGCCAAATCCGGCTCGGGCAAAATACCCGCGCCGCGCACCGGCCACTCAATTAAGCAAACGCTATTGCCGGCAAAATAATCGCGTATCCCCATGTATTCAAGCTCTTCAGGGTCGCCCAGGCGATACAAATCAAAATGGTACAGGGTACGGCTGGACAGCTCGTAGCTCTCAACGAGCGTATAGGTGGGGCTCTTAACCGCGCCTGAATGGCCAAAATGGCGCAGCACACCACGGGTTAAGGTGGTTTTACCCGCGCCTAAATCGCCCGCCAGGTGCACACTCACGCAGCCTGGGCAAAGCGCCAGCTGCGCCCCTAGCTGCTCACCAAACGCTACGGTGGCGGCCTCGTCGGCCAGCCAGGTAGACCACTCAGTCACCTAAAAACTCCCCGATGTAGCCTAAAATGTCAGTCGCCAACAGGCTCACCTGGCCGCCATCGGCCGCCGCTAAGTCGGCCGCGTGGGCGTGCACGCTAGCCCCTAGGTTGGCCGCATCGTATGCGCTCAAGCCCTGTGCCAATAGCGCACCCAGCAGGCCACTTAGCACATCGCCCATACCGCCACTGGCCATACCCGGGTTGCCACCGCTAATTATATTGATGGGCTGTCCGGCGCCGGCCACCAAGGTGCCCGCGCCTTTTAACAGCGCGACGCCACCGTATTGCTGCTGCAGCTTTTGTACGCTGGCAAAGCGCTCGGCCTGTATTGCGGACGTTTCGCACCCAAGCAAGCGGGCAGCCTCACCCGGGTGCGGTGTTAGCAGCCAGTTGTCGCGAGTTTTGCCTGCGGACCACAGGCGGCCTTTAGCGATTAAATTAAGGGCATCGGCGTCTAGCACCAGCGGTAAATCGGTGGCCAGCGCCTGCTGCAGCATTTGCTCGGACCAGGGCGATTGCCCCAGCCCCGGGCCCACAACCAATACGGTGGGACGCGCAAGCCAGGGCTCGAGCTCCTGCCCCGAGATCACACCGCAAGCCATGACTTCGGGCTGGCGCGCCAGCATCGCCGCCACATGCTCGGGGCGGGTGGCCAAGCTCACTAGGCCTGCGCCTCCGCGCGCGGCGGCCTCGGCGGCCATTAACGCCGCCCCACCGTGGCCCACATCGCCACCAATCACCATCACGTGACCAAAATCGCCTTTGTGGGCATCGGCTTCACGCTCGGGCAAAGCGCCTCGCAAGGTAGCAAAATCCTGCTGAGTCACCTCAGCGGCTAGTGGTTGGTAAATGTCGTCCGGCGCGCCTAAATCGTCAAACACCAGCTCACCGGTTAGCGCAGGGCCACGACCGGTAAACAAACCGCGCTTTTTACCGATAAAGGTCACGGTTATATCCGCTTTGATCGCCACACCCAGCTCGGCACCGGTATCGGCGCAGAGGCCCGAAGGTATATCCAGCGCCAACACCGGCAAGTTAGTGCTGTTGATTTGCTCGATCACTTTGCGATATTCGGGGCGCACCTCGCCGTTAATACCAATGCCCAGCAAACCGTCGACAATAACACCGCTGGTAGGCGCGGGGCCCGGCGGCATCATAATCACGCCCTCCTGGCGGGCGTACTCGTAGGCGGCGCGTGCGGCCTCGCTGAACTTTTCCGGCTCGCCCATAAGAACAACGTTAACCGGCATACGGCGAGCGGCCGCCAGCGCAGCCACCACAAAGCCATCGCCCGCGTTATTGCCGGCACCGGCAAACACGGTAATTTCGTCGGGCTCGCCATAGCGCTCGCACAGTAGCTCAAACGCCGCGCGACCGGCGCGCTTCATTAACGCCGCCGCCGGCACACCGGTGGCGATAAACGCACTGTCTAAATCGCGTACCTGAGCCGCGGTATAGAGCGCGGTAGATCGAGTAATGGCTGTCATAAAGTCAGTAAATCCGCAAAAGTTGAGGCAAAAATCAGTACAATAAGCCGACAAATCACCGGCCGGCCGCGTAAAAAACGCCATTATAGGGGATGCACGCAGGCAACACTATGTGGTGCCCGCTGTGTGCCACCACTAACCGGCCGCACAACCATCGCCGCCCAACCAATAGAGAGCCGAGAGTTGCTTTGACCACCGCCTTCGACTGGAATCAACTTGCCCGCGATATTAAACGCTGGGGCCGCGAGCTGGGCTTTCAGCAAGTGGGCATTACCGATACCGACCTCGCGCAACAGGAGCGGGCGCTACAACTGTGGCTGGCCAAAGGTTATCAGGGCGATATGCAGTGGCTGGCCGAGCACGGCAATAAGCGCTCGCGCCCGGCCGAGTTAGTACCGGGTACTGTGCGGGTAATATCAGCGCGGATGGACTACCTGCCCGGCGACACACAGCAAATCAAAATCTTAAAAAGCCCCGACAAAGCTTATGTATCGCGCTACGCCCTGGGGCGGGATTACCACAAGCTCATTCGCAAACGTTTGGCGACACTGGGCCAGCGCATCGAAGCGGCCCTGCCCGATGAGTTAAAAGCCCAGGGCGAGCAACAAATGCGCGCGCTGGTAGACAGCGCGCCGGTCATGGAGCGCCCGCTGGCCGATAAAGCCGGCCTGGGCTGGACCGGCAAGCACACGCTAATACTCAACGACAAAGCCGGCAGCTGGTTCTTTTTAGGGGAGCTGTACGCCTACCTGCCGCTACCGGTAGACGTAAGCGAGCAGCCCAATCGCTGCGGCGACTGCACCGCCTGCTTACAAGTGTGCCCCACCGACGCCTTCCCCGAGCCCTATACGCTGGACGCCCGGCGCTGTATATCGTACTTAACCATCGAGCACAAAGGCGCCATTGCCGAGGAGTTTCGCGAGCCCATGGGCAACCGGGTTTTTGGCTGCGACGACTGCCAGGCCATTTGCCCCTGGAACAAATACGCCACACCGACCCTAGAGCCCGACTTTTTGCCGCGCCACGGGCTGGACAACACCGATTTGCTCAGCCTGTTTAAGTGGGATGAAACCACCTTTTTAAAAAATACCGAGGGCTCGGCCATTCGCCGCATTGGCTTTGAACGCTGGCAGCGCAATCTGGCCATCGGCCTTGGCAACGCCCCGTCGCACCCCGACACTATTGCCGCGCTACAGCAGGCACTAGGCAAGGTGAGCCCCATGGTAGACGATCATATCCACTGGGCTCTGGCGCAACAGGCCAACCCCGGCCGGCGCCGGCGGCGCAAAATCAAACAGCCCGCAAAATAACCACCTAAGTGACCCGCTCCACGGTCAAATTAACCGCCGGCTATCGCGGCTATAGTCAATAAAAATGGGCTCTGGCAAGCAAAAGCCCATATTTTCGGGTACAATTGCCGCCCTCTGTGGCCCAGCCGCAAATGCCCATGCAGTACCTGACGGCGTTAATCGGCCACACAGTTCTCTTATACTAACCACTGAAAAATACGGTCCGCTATGAAAACACTGTCTGATATCGGTTTAGTCGGTCTCGCCGTTATGGGTGAGAACCTTATCCTCAATATGGAAAGCAAAGGCTTCACAGTAACGGCGTATAACCGCTCTGTGGAGAAGGTCACCAACTTTATTGAAGGTCGCGCAGCTGGCAAGAACATTCGCGGCGCTAAATCGATTGAAGAACTGGTGGCATCGTTAGAAAAACCCCGCAAAATTATGCTGATGGTTAAAGCCGGCGCTCCGGTCGACGCCTTTATCGAGCAGCTGATTCCGCACCTGGACAAGGGCGACATCATTATTGATGGCGGTAACACCCACTACCCCGACACCAACCGCCGCGTTGATTACCTGCGCGAGAAAGGTATCCACTTTATCGGTGCCGGTGTATCCGGCGGTGAAGAAGGCGCACTGATCGGCCCATCTATTATGCCCGGCGGCGCACCCGAGGCGTGGGAATATGTTAAGCCCATCTTCCAAGGCATTGCGGCCAAAGTAGAAGACGGCTCACCTTGCTGCGACTGGGTTGGTGAAAACGGCGCTGGCCACTTTGTTAAAATGGTGCACAACGGCATCGAGTACGGCGACATGCAACTGCTGTGTGAAGCCTACCAAATCATGAAAGAACTGCTGGGCATGAGCGCCGATGAAATTCATCAGGTGTTTGCCGACTGGAACAACACCGAGCTGGACTCCTACCTCGTTGAAATCAGCCGCGACATCATGGCTTACAAAGACGAAGACGGCGAGCCACTGGTTGAAAAGATCCTCGACACCGCAGGCCAAAAAGGCACCGGCAAATGGACCGGCGTTGTCGCACTGGACTTTGGCGTACCGCTCACCCTGATTGCCGAGTCGGTATTTGCCCGTTGCATCTCGGCGCTTAAAGACGAGCGCGTAGAAGCCTCTAAAGTACTTACCGGCCCCGCCAAAAACTTCACCGGCGACAAAACCGCGTTTATCGAAGACTTACGTCAAGCCGTACTGGCCGCCAAAATCGTCTCTTACGCCCAGGGCTACACCCTGATGCGCGAAGCCGCTAACGAGTTTGGCTGGCACTTAAACTACGGCGGCATCGCCCTGATGTGGCGCGGCGGCTGTATTATTCGCTCGGCCTTTTTGGGCGACATCAAAAAAGCCTTTGATAAAAACCCAGAGCTTAACAACCTGCTGCTGGACGACTACTTCAAAGACGTCGTCGTCAAATCACAGCAAGGCTGGCGCAACGTGGCGGCCACCGCCATCACCAACGGCGTACCTGTGCCCTGCTTAACGGCTGCCCTTAACTACTTTGACGGCTACCGCACCGAGCGCCTGCCCGCCAACTTACTGCAAGCGCAGCGCGACTACTTTGGCGCCCACACCTACGAGCGCTTAGACAAGCCACGCGGTGAGTTCTTCCACACCAACTGGACCGGTCGTGGTGGGGATACGGCGTCTACGACTTACGACGTCTGAGGTCGGATGTCTGAGGACTGACTCTGAAAAGCGATACACAAAAACGGGGAGCTAAAGCTCCCCGTTTTTACTTATGGCGCCTAGCCCCTTCACGCTTAACAGTAGAACCACCTTCGCACCCCAATCGCCCAAGCACGCAATCTCTCACTAGCTCAGCGTATCCTACAAAACACCCGGACAACTCTTGGTACAGATCAAAGTGGTGGCCAGGCACCCTCGACCCCGGAAACGACCTCTCCAAAAAGCTCAAGCTTTCAGGCAATAAAGGAGAATTTTTTGTAGTTACAAAGCCACATGCAAAATTATAAACATCCGCCCTTTTATCAGCCCCTTCCCAGCCTGCCTTGTACATCACTTTATCAACAAACGTGTCAAGGTTAGACAGCCTTCCGGCTTCATGTACGATTATATTTCTAAACTCTGACAGCACCAAAACCGCCACATCAAGCTCAATATCAATATGTGACTTTCTCAACAGCGATTTAAAATCAGCATCTTGGTTCAGGGAAGCAACTAATTTATCAAACCTACTTCGCCGACCCAGTTTCCTCCCGCACTCTTCGCATAGACGAGTAGCACTACCACCCGACCTTCTACCGTCACCAACTAAGATAAACCGTTGGAGAGCCTTTAAATATTTGTCAAAAATCTCATAGCAGTCAACAATAAGCCAGCGGTACATTGCATTTTGCTGTTCTGAAAGAATAGCTCGATACTCTGACTCGCCTTCGATAGCGTGCGCGCTGTATTTCTCTTTTTTGCCGTCATAAGGGTTTCTGTAGACCGGAGCCCATTTACCCTCCACCCAAGTAGTCGAACGTCGTTTTTCTTGAGCCTCATGTTTAAGAAGCAGTTGGCGAAAGTGTAAATTGCCTATTCTTTTTTTAAATTGGTCGAACTCTCCATTCAAAAAATCAACCTCATCACCCACCTTAAAACTCCCCTTCTCAGCTTAAGCTTACCAAGTAAGTATATTAAATACCGATTTACAGCTCACGGTACAACCGAGTTAAGCGAAACAAGGAGACATGAAAAGTTTATTGCCCAAAAGATTCTCTGCCCCCTCTTAAAGTAAAAGCAGTTAGACCGATTTCCGATAGAACCCACTCGACTTAAGTAACAATGTGAGCATGCCTATTTTTCGAATTATAACGACACAGCCATCACCCCAAATCAATAAACTCTTCCCGATAGTGCACCAGCTCCGCAATCGAGTCCTTAATATCATCCATGGCCAAGTGGGCACCGGATTTTTTAACGCCGGCGAGTACGTCAGGTTTCCAGCGGCGCGCGAGTTCTTTGAGGGTGCTAACGTCTAAATTGCGGTAGTGAAAGTAGCGCTCGAGCGTGGGCATACCGCGAGCGAGAAAGCGACGATCCTGGCAGATGGAGTTGCCGCACATGGGTGATTTACCCGCGGGCACCCACTGCTGCAAAAACTCGATGGTTTCGGCTTCGGCCTCGGCGGCGCTGATTTTGGAGCTTTGCACCCGCTCGGTGAGGCCGGATTTACCGTGCTGGCGGGTGTTCCACTCGTCCATGCCGTCTAAAAAGCTCTGGGCCTGATACACCGCGTGCACTGGCCCTTCGGCCAGAATATTGAGGTTGGCGTCGGTGACAATGGTGGCAATTTCGATGATAACGTCGGTATCAGGGTCGAGGCCGGTCATTTCGAGATCGATCCAGATAAGATTGTCGTCGCTGGCAGTAGGGCTCATAGCGTGTTTTCCTTTACAATGTCGATTATTAACCCGTGTATGTTAACACCTACCGACTGAGACGTGCCGTTGAGCAAACGCAAACTGACAAGACGCCAATCGTGGCGGATCGAGAAGATTCAGAAAGAGCGCGAGAAGCGCGTCTCACGCCGCGATGATACCGCCGACGCCAAACTGGGCGAGAGCGACCTGGGCCCCGAGCAAGACGGCCTGATTGTGACCCACTATGGCACTCAGGTGATGATTGAGGACGCCGAGCGTGTGCGCAAGCGCTGCCACTTTCGCAGCAATCTGGGCGGCCTGGTAACGGGCGATAAGGTGATTTGGCGCGACGGCAACCCCTACGGTGTGGTGGTGGCCAAACGCGAGCGCGAGTCGGCCCTGAGCCGGCCCGACCCCTACGGCGATATGAAAACCGTCGCCGCCAACATCGATCGCATTGCCATTGTGGTGGCGCCCTACCCCGAGCCGCACTTTAACCTGATCGACCGCTACCTAGTGGCCGCCGAGGCCATTGGTATTCAGCCGGCGCTGGTGATTAACAAAGTCGATTTGATTGATGACGAGCAGCGCGTCAAAGTCGAGGCCATTGCCACCCTGTACACCAATTTGGGGTATCAGGTGTTGCGCGCCTCCGCCAAGCGCGATGAGGGGCTGGAGCCACTGCGGGAATACCTGGCCAACTTTACCAGCGTATTTGTCGGGCAGTCGGGGGTGGGCAAGTCATCGCTGGTAAACGCCCTGCTGCCCGACAGTAATATGCGCGTGGGCAGTTTAAGCGAGCGCCAGACCGGCACCCACACCACCACCAGTGCGCAGTTGTTTCATATACCCAGCGGCGGCTGTTTAATTGATTCGCCGGGCATCCGCGAGTTTGGCCTGTGGCACATAGCACCGGATGACGTGCTGGCCGGTTTTAAAGAGTTTCGGCCCTATATTGGTTACTGCAAATTCCGCGACTGCTCACATACCCACGAACCCGGCTGTGCTATCTTAAAAGCGCTGGAAGCCGGCGAGATTAGCGCCGGCCGGCTGGCCGGTTACCGCCATATATTAGCCGATTTGCATCCGGGCCGCGGCGGCCAGTAAGCTGCCCGGCACGCTGCACCCGAGACCAAATACTTGTTGCAAACAGAAAGGATCATCGTATGCCCACCCTGCCGTTAATCGTCGAACCCGCCGAATTATTGCCGCTGCTGGGAGGGCCAGATGCCCCACTGATTGTGGATTTATCCAGCGAGGCCAATTACCGCCGCGGACACATTCCGGGCGCCGCTCATGTGCCACCGCAAATGCTGTTGTGCAACCGCCCTCCGGCACCGGGGCGCATCGCGCCGGTCGAGCAGCTCAATCGCTTATTTACGTATTTGGGTCTGACACCCGACACCCATGTGGTGGTGTACGACGATGAAGGCGGCGGCTGGGCCGGCCGTTTTATCTGGACGCTGGATATGATTGGCCATCGGCATTACAGCTACTTAAACGGTGGTTTGCACGCTTGGCTGAGTGCCGATATGCCGGTTACCGCGGCCGTGGAAGACCCCAACACCAAACCTATTGAAGTTGAGATTAATCCCAAAGAGCTGATTGAGATTCCCGATATTTTGGCGGGCCTCGAGAACGACGCGATTCAGGTGTTGGATGCGCGTAACCCCGCCGAGTACAGCGGCCAAAAAGTATTGGCGCAAAAGGCCGGGCACATCCCGGGGGCAATCAATGTCGAGTGGACCGAGCTGATGGATCGCCACAACAGTTTGCGCATTCGCCCGGACGCGCGCGAGTATCTGGCCGAGCGCGGCATTACCGGCGACAAAACCATTATTACCCACTGCCAAAGCCATCACCGCTCGGGCTTTACTTATTTGGTGGGCAAATCGCTGGGCTTTGATATTAAAGGCTATCACGGCTCCTGGTCGGAATGGGGCAACCACCCTGACACACCGGTTGAGGCATAACCTTTGACTAACTGGCTGGATATTACGCTGCTGAAGGTCGGCGATTACAAACTCGCTACCGGTGCACTGCTGGCAAGCATCGTGGTATTAGTCGCGACTTTTGTCATTGCCTCGCTGGTGAGTCGGGCGTTTACCCGGGTAGCTCGGCACCGCCACCCAACGGTAGCGCACCAGCTGTATACCGTTAATCGTATTGCCTATTATTTTTTAATTGTTTTGGGCGTTATCGGTGCGCTCTCGGTGCTGGGTTTTCAGCTCGACAAACTGGTCATCATTGGTGGCGCACTTGGTATTGGTATCGGCCTTGGGCTGCAATCGATTGTTAACAACTTTGTCTCGGGCATTATTATTCTGTTGGAAAAGTCTATTAAGGTCGGTGACTTTATCGAGTTGGAATCGGGCCTGATGGGAGAGGTGCAAGAGATAAAACTGCGCTCGACGCTGATCCGCACCGCCGACAACGTGGACATTTTAATTCCCAGCTCTGAGTTTATCAGCGGGCACTTAATCAACTGGACGCTGGAAGAAAACATTCGCCGTTTTCGCATTCCCTTTGGGGTTGCCTACGGCTCGGACAAAACCTTAGTGCGCGACTCGGTACTCAAAGCTGCCAGCGCACTGCCTAGCACCCTAAACGATGACAAACACAAACCCGTTGTGTGGATGAGTGGCTTTGGCGACAGCAGTTTGAATTTTATTCTCGGTGTGTGGGTCGACCCGGTGGCCGTTAAGCGGCCCACTCAGGTCACCTCGGATTACGTGTGGGCGATTGATGATGCCTTGCGCCAGGCCGGCGTCGAAATTCCATTCCCACAGCGCGACCTGCATTTGCGCTCGAGCGATATTGAGCTGGGTGGGGCGAAAGAGAGCCCGACGTCGGATGACTGACGTCAGACGATATATTTCCCGCTACCCGTTACCCCAGCCCTCAAACTCCCGTCATCGCTTTGGCGACTATTTCCAGTGAGCGCAGACGGTCGCTTTGCTGGTAAAAGCTACTGGCAAAAATAAACTCATCGGTGCCGGTTTGCTCGGCCAGCTGTTCGAGCTTGTGTTTTACCGTGGTGGGGCTCCCCACCACCGCAAGCTGGTGAAACTCGCGGATATGCTGGGCCTCGGCCGGGTTCCACAGCGCCTCCATGGATTCAACCGGCGGGCGCAAACGCAAATGCTCGCCGCGCAATAGCGCCAAAATACTCTGCTGCGCCGTGGTAAATAAGTGCGCCGCCTCTGCATCGGTTGGGGCCGCGGCCACGGGCACACCAATAGCCGCGTAGGGTTTGTCGAGCACCTCAGAGGGCTGAAACCCTGTGCGATAAAGGTGCAGCGCCTCCATCAGTAAGCGCGGTGCAAAGTGCGAGGCAAACGCAAAGGGTAAGCCGCGCTTTGCGGCCAACTGCGCGCTGTACAAGCTCGAGCCCAACAGCCAAATAGGCACATGGCTGCCCTGCCCCGGCACCGCCATCACGTTTTGCCCCCGGCGGGCATCGGCCAAAAAGTACTGCAGCTCGGCCAGCTGCTCGGGAAAGTCGTCCACACCGCTGCTGATATCCCGGCGCAGCGCACGCATAGTGGCGCCATCGCTACCCGGCGCACGCCCCACCCCCAAATCAATCCGGCCTGGGTAAAGCTCCTCTAACGTGCCAAAGTGCTCGGCAATAACCATGGGGGCGTGATTAGGCAACATAATGCCGCCGGCCCCCACGCGAATACGCTCTGTGGCGCCGGCAATATGGCCAATCAACACACTGGTGGCCGAACTGCCGATGCCCTCCATGCTGTGGTGCTCGGCCATCCAGTAACGCCGGTAACCCAGTGCATCGGCATGTTTTGCCGCGCTTACCATACCGGCATAAGCGTCGCCATAACTGGCATCAACGCGGGCGTGGGCTAAGTCCAATACAGAATAGGCAATATCACTAAGGGACATGAGAGGCTCCGGCAAACAACGAACGGGCTCTCAGCATAGCGCGCCACTAGGCCGCTGGGGTAAAAGATTCGTAAAGCGGGTGACCCGTTTAGTCACCCGCGCTGTCGCCATAGGGGCAAACCCTTAATGGCAGCCGTGAAAGCCCGATTTAATCGCATCCAGCAACTGCGTTTGGTAATCCGAGGTGTACTGCCAAAACATAACACCGGCTAAGCCGTTGTCATGTATGTAACGCGTTTTTGCCGCCAGCGACTGCGGGTCGTCGTAGCTGATAAAGATACGGTCACTCTCGCTCCACAACCAAGGGGCTTTGGCCACATCGTCCCAATAGCGGACAAAGCCGTTTTTGTTGATTAAGTTGGGCGCCAAATTATTAAAGCGCGAACTACCGTAGGGGTTGTCTCCCGCGTTTGCGGATTGCTGAAACCCGTGCTTCTCCGGGTTAACATCGGTCCAGTGGCGCCCGTAAAAGGCCACCCCCATCACGAGTTTTTGGGCCGGCACGCCGGCTGCGATATGATTGCGCACGGCGGCATCGGCCGACTGGCCGGATTGATCATTCGGGTGTGAATAGAGCGCGGCGTGGTGACCGGTTGTGCCACCGTCGGCCGGAAAATTAAAGTCATAGGCCATGATGTTGATGTAGTCGAGGTACTTTTGCCACTGGCCAATATCGCTTTTAGCCAGATAATCGGGAAAACCACCCGAGGCAATAGTCAGCAATAAAGGCCGATCCAGCTCGGCCTCAAGCGCATCAAACGCAGTACGCATATCTTTTAGCAGCAACGTAAAGTTAGTGCCGTCTTCAGGGCGGTGCGTATTACCCGCTCCGGGCAGCCCCGGATACTCCCAATCGATATCAATACCATCCAGCTGGTGACGTTTTACAAAAGCCACTGCACTGTCGATAAAAGTCTGGCGCGAAGCCGGCGTTAACGCGGCGTCAGAAAAATCGCCCGACCAAGTCCAGCCACCAACCGACGATAATATTTTAAGGCTCGGGTTGCGCTTTTTAAGCGACTGCAATGCCTGATAATTTTTATCGTCAAACTCAAAACCGTTAACAATCTTGCCATCTTCAATATTGGAAAAGGCGTAATTAATATGGGTGAGCTTTTCCGCCACAATGGTGTCCGGGTCGAGCGGCTCGTCAGGGCTAAACACATAGCCGATAACGACTTTTTGTGGGCCTTGGTGCGCATCGCCCGAGGCGTGATGCATCGAATGATCCATCGCCTGCGATGCATGCTGATGATGCTCGTGGCCACTGTGGGTATTGGCGGCGGCGTATGCCGATGACGCACCAGTAAGCCACAAAAGTAGTAGCGCAACGGCCTGCAAATTTATTTTTGGTGTCATGGTGATTTCCTATAAAAAGAGTGAATCACCTATCAGGGTTTAACGTCGGCGGATAACCACAGCGACGTTAAACAAGGCTCGATACTATTGTTTAGTGCACAGCTCCTCTGCGGGAGTTACGTGTTACTCGCCGGCTTTAATCGGCTTAACGCGATCGCCTTTCCAGATCATACGGTACAAATCGTGGCGGCGATCTTTTAGGTTTTGCACCGTGCCACTGTTGCGTGCCATTAACAGTGACTCGGGCCGCAAGTCGGCAAAAGCTACCGTCTCTACATTGGGCGTTGTGTCGGCGGCAATACCATCGCGGGCAAAGGCAAAATCACAGGGCGTTAAGATACAGCTTTGGGCATACTGAATATCCATGTTCGCCACGTTGGGCAAATTGCCTACGTTGCCCGACATTACCACATAAAACTGGTTTTCTACAGCGCGCGCCTGGCACGAGTAACGCACCCGCAAATAGCTTTGGCGCTCGTCGGTACAAAAAGGCACAAACAAAAACTGAATGCCCTGATCGGCCAGGTGCCGGGCCAGCTCGGGGAATTCAGAGTCATAGCAAATAAGCACCCCAATCGGGCCGCAATCGGTATCAATGGCCTGCAAGGTGCTGCCGCCCTCGATATCCCACCAGTACACCTCGTTTGGGGTGGGGTGAATTTTAGGCTGCTCGAACACGCGGCCATCGCGCAAGAATACATAGGCAATGTTCTCGATGCGGCCATTTTCTACCCGCGTGGGGTGAGAGCCGGCAATAATATTCACATTATAGTGCAATGCCATATCGCGAAACGCCTCTTTCAGGCGCGGAGTGTATTTCGTCAACGCCTCGATCGACTCGTGGGGCGATAACTCCTGATCTTCAATCGACAACAGCTGCAAGGTCACCAGCTCCGGGAAGACGACAAAATCACTTTTGTAATCGGCCACCACATCGACGAAGTACTCGATGTACTTAATAAACTCATTAAACGAGCTGACCCGGCGCTGCATATATTGCACGGTGGCTACACGCACCACCTCGGGCATGCGCACGCCAAACTGCTTGGTGGGCATATCGTCGCTGCCGGGCACTTTGGGGTTCTCCCATTTCATGTGCGCGGCGTACCCGAGCGACTGTTTATCTTCATCCAGATAATTGGGAATAATGCCGATGATCTCAAAGCCGTTGCGTAACTGAAAAGACAGCACCGGATCTTTCGCTTTTTTGTGTATCACCTGATCGATGTAATTTTCGACGGTTTTAAACTTTTTAAGACGGCGCGCAAGGTTAGGCATACGCCCCGCAAAAACCACACCTTTAAGGCCCAGCGACTGACACAGCTTTTTTCGCTCGTTATACAGCCTTTGGCCAATACGGTAGCCGCGGTAATCGTTGTCGATACACACTTCCATGCCGTACAGCCAATCGCCGTTAATATCGTGCCGCGAGGCGTAACCGTTACCGGTAATCTCGACCCAGGTGTGCGGCTTTAGGGCGATCTTGCCCGAGATGCGGAACGTCGCGCTATAACCCACCAACACATCGCCCACCATGACCACAATCTGCCCCTGAGGGAAGTTGTTAATCTGCCCAACAATTGCCGAGCGGGCGTAGGCATCCATGTCCACCGGGGTGTACACCCGATCGGATAACTCCACGATCGAATCGACATCCGCCAAGGTGGCGTTACGCACCGTCAGGTGGGCTTTGGGGTCTTCGAGCTTATTGCCGGGAGAATTTGCCATGATTTACCTATTGCTGTGATTGGGTGCGGTGGCCGGATGGTGCTTAATCGCCATTAAGCACGGCCATTACGGAACATTGCGACACTTTAAAACAAAGTCGCTGTGTTATGCTATGGCGGTTATCGCCTCTGTTTTGGTACTGCTGCCCGGATCGCCGTTATGCTCTCTCGCCGCTTCATTTTCATTGCCACATTATTCGTTGTCGGCTGTGCCGCTCTGGGCGCCTCAGAACTAAACAAACGCTACGGCAAGCCAGAACCCCGTGAGCTTGGCACCGGCTGGGACGTCGACGAATACCATCACAACATTCGCCCCTTGCTGGAAAAGCGCTGTACGGTTTGCCATGGCTGCTACGATGCCCCTTGCCAACTAAAGCTGGACTCATACGAGGGCCTGCTGCGCGGCGCTAATCAGGAAAAGGTGTACGACGGCACCCGGTTATTGGGCGCCAATCTAACGCGCCTGTTTGAGGACGCCGACACCACCGACGAGTGGCGCAACAAGGACTTCTTTCCGGTAATCAATGAGCGCCGTAAAACCGTCGAGGCGAACCTAAATGCCGGGGTAATGGCCCGCATGCTAACACTGAAAAGTGCGCACCCTTTGCCCAACAATAAAGTGCTACCCGACACCTTTGATTTTTCAACCGGGCGCAGCCAGCAATGCCCCAAAATAGAGAGCTTTGACAGCTTTGCCGCCGACTTTCCCCTGTGGGGCATGCCCTATGGCCTGCCGGGGTTGCCCGCCGATGAACACGCTACCTTAATGAACTGGCTGGCCCACGGCGCCCACGGTGGCCCGGCCCAAACAGCCTCGGACGAGATGCTAAAAGAGGTTGCCCGCTGGGAGGCACTTCTAAACGGTAACAGCCTTAAGCAACAACTGTTTGCCCGCTACGTGTATGAACACTTATTTATAGCCACCGTCCACTTTGGCGACGACAGCCAAAATGCATTCCGCCTGGTGCGCTCAGCAACCCCGCCGGGTGAACCGATCAAACGTATCAGCACCCGACGGCCATTCGACGATCCGGGCGTCGAGCGTGTTTATTACCGCTTATGGCTCGACCCGTCCAGCCGCCTGGCAAAAACCTACCTGCCCTACCGTCTGGATGACGCTCGCATGCAGCGCTGGCGCGAGTGGTTTATCGAGGCCGACTACCAGGTGACGCAATGGCCGGGGTACGAAACCGAAGTGGCGGCCAACCCATTTGTCGCCTTTGTGCAAATTCCGGTGCAATCGCGCTATCAGTTTTTACTGGATGAAGCGCAATTTACCATTATGAACTTTATTAAAGGGCCGGTGTGCCGTGGGCAGGTAGCACTGAATGTCATTCAGGATCACTTTTGGGTGTTTTTTGTCTCACCCGAGGCCAGCCGCACCGAGCGCGAGGGCGAGTTTTTGGCCAATAACGGCCAGTTTTTGCAGTTGCCCGCCGAAGCAGGCAACACCTTTCGCCCGCTATCGCGCTGGCTTAAGTACGCCGATTTACAGCGCGACTATCTGGCCCGCCGCGCCGAGCACATCAGCACCGTGATTGCACAGACCGACGAGGTGACTCTGGATTCTGTCTGGAGTGGTGACGGCAGCAACGACAACGCAGCGCTAACGATTTTTCGGCACAATGACAGCGCCTCGGTCGTGAAAGGCCTGGTGGGCCAGCAGCCTAAAACCGCCTGGCTGATTAACTACTCATTGCTGGAGCGCATCCACTACCTGCTGGTGGCGGGCTTCGATGTGTATGGCAACGTATCACACCAGCTGCTCAGCCGCTTGTACATGGACTTTTTACGCATTGAGGGCGAGATGAATCTCGTCGCCTTTTTACCCAAAGAGTATCAGGATGATGTCATTGACTACTGGTATCGCGGCGCCGAAGATGACATCGGCAGCTTTTTAGATCACTACCTCAACCGTTTACCCCCGGTACGCGGGGTTGAGTACCACACCAACAACCCTAAAACTGAACTGCTCGAACGCCTTGCCCAGCAGCTCGCCCCCGTATACCAAAACAGCGCCCCCTACCGGCAATTGCAGTGGCCCAAAGCGCAAACCAAGGCCCTTAGTACACTGCAAAATATCACCGGGCGCGCGGCCAACATCATGCCCGAGGCCAGTATTATCGTCACCCCACAGGGTGAGCTGTATACAATTTTACGCAACAGCGCCCACAGCAGCCTCACCTCGCTCTTGCGCGAGGGGGAGTACCGACTACCCGGCGAAGATAACTTAACGGTAACCGCGGGCGTAGTGGGCGCCTACCCCAACAGCTTTTGGCTGGTAGAGCAGGACAAACTGGGCGACTTTGCCAGCGCCGTTGCAAAGCTTAACAGCGAGGCGGACTACCGCCAGCTAAAAGATCATTACGGTATTGGCCGTTCAGACCCAAATTTTTGGGCGATCAGCGACCAGATACACGCGTTGTATCGCGCCCACCAGCCCCAATCGGCCGGGCTCCTGGATTACAACCGGCTCGAGAACCGTTAACGCGGCCCGTACTTTACAGCCCCTACAACCGCGCTACCGATCAATGCTAAAGTGCACCCTATGACATCGACGCTGCTACCCGAAAAACCGCTGCTATTATCGCCCTCTCTGGCCGCCACCATCGGCCTGGAAGAGGCGATAATGCTCAGCACCCTGAGCGAGCTGGCCGCCCCGGGCAACGCGGCCAATGCCGTCTGCCTGAACGCCGAGGCCGCGGCCGAGCGACTCGGCTTTTGGGGGCCTGACGACGTGCAGCGCATCGGCAAAAACCTGCAAGAGAAAGGCCTGATCGATATTTTAAGCGCGCCCTTTACCAGCAGCGGCGAGCTGCGGGTGCGTTTTGCCGCCGGCGTGCTCAGCCCGTCGGCCCCGGTGCCCGTAGCACCGGTAGCAAGGCCGGCAGCGCCGCGCCAAAGCAACACCATCGGTGCTCAGTGGCAGCCAGATGCCGAGCTGATGGCACAGATCGCTCAATATAATATTCCGGATTACTTTATTCGCCAGCAGCTGCCCGAGTTTGTCACTTACTGGCGCGAGCGCGGCGAGTCACATCACGCCTGGGGCTCTAAATTTTTAAAACACGTGGTACGCCAGTGGCGCGAACACGAAACCGGCTTATTTAAACGTGACCAGGACACCTCGGTGCCCTCCGACTGGCGCCCGTCGGGCGACGCCATGCAGCTACTGGTGCGCAATGCCGGCATCAGCCAGGCCTTTGTCGAGGATGCCATCCCCGAATTTGTGCTTTACTGGCGCGAGCGCGGCGACGTGGGGCGCACCTGGAACAGCAAGTTTATTCAGCATGTTAAACGCCAGTGGGCACGCTACACCAGCGCCTTGGAACACGACACAGCGCCACAGCGCATTGCCGCCGACTGGCAACCAAGCCGGGATGTGTACGACGTATTAAAACTGGCCAATATCGACTTAGACTTTGCCCGCAAACAGGTGCCCGAGTTTGTGCTCTTTTGGCGCGACAGCAACCAGCTTAACGCCTCCTGGAACACCAAGTTTTTGCAACATGTTAAACACCACTGGGCGCGCCAGCACGCACTGAATGCTCAGCCGACACAGGTACATAGCCATGCAGGACAGCAACAAACTACTGCAGCAAGCACAACGCGAGATCGAAGCCTCATCCAAGACCTCACCGACCGCAGCTGGGCCAGCTGAGGGCCGCACCGCCGCCCCTAGCGACGCTCACATTGATGCCTTAAATGAGGTGTTTGCGCTGTTTCGCATCAACTATCACAACCAGTATTACAAGGCCTACAGTGATGGGGCGGTACTGGGGCAAATTAAAAAACTGTGGCTAGAATCGCTGCAAAAGTTTGACCCGGATACCATCCGCCGCGGCGCGCGCGAAGTGATTGAAACCTCCGACTACTTGCCAACGCTAAACAAAATGATGGTGGCCTGTCAGGGCGACCCACGCAAACACGGCCTAAAAGACCCCCACGCAGCCTACGTTGAAGCCTGCCAGGCGCCCTCGCCCAAAACGGCGTTTAACTGGAGCCATCCGGCGGTCTATCACGCCGGCCGGGCCAGCGATTGGTACTTTTTAAGCAGCAGCACCGAGCGCGCGGCCTTCCCGGTGTTTGAGCAACACTACAAGCGCCTGTGCGAGCGGGTTATCAATGGCGAGACGCTGCCATCGCCCGATACCCCAGCGCTTCCGGAACATACCGAAACGCCCTTAAGCAACGAAGAAAATCAACGCCGGATGCAAGCACTGCGCGACTCACTAGACATTTAATAGCGAATAACAACGAGCATAAAATGATCGTACAACGCAAGTTTCAGCTTATTGCTGCCATTCTCGTACTCTATGCATTGGGTACCTTGGCACTGGCCTTATTTTTTGCCAGCACCCATTACCAGCCCGCAACATTGGGAAGTATTAGCGGTGACACTACTTTGCCCAATATGCGGGCCATTGACGACATCCCCACCCGCAAGCAAACCTTTATCCAGCTTATTGCCCCTATGGCCGCGGCCAAAAACGACGCGATCATGCAAGCGCGCGCACGGCTTACCGACATGCTCGGCGACTTAGCGCAAGGCAAAACATTAAGCTACGTGCAAAGGGAGCAATTACAGCGTTTAAAAGCTCGCTACCGGATTGCGGCTGATAAACCAATAGACGAGTCGACCACGCCCCACGCCCAACACATAAAAAAATTATTAAGGCGAGTTGATATCATTCCTACCTCGATGGTGGTGGCTCAAGCGGCGGCTGAATCTGGCTGGGGCACATCGCGCTTTGCCCGGCAGGCGCAAAACTTATTTGGCCAGTGGTGCTACACCAAAGGCTGCGGATTGGTCCCCAAAAAACGCAGTAAGGGCGCCACTCATGAGGTGCAGAAGTTTCCAAGCCTTGAGCAGGCGATCAACGCTTATTATCACAACATCAACACCCACCGCACTTACGCGGCGGTACGCTCGCGCAGAGCGGCACTGCGCAATGCCGGCCAAGCTATTACCGGCGAGGAGCTGATTGCGGGCTTAGGGGGATATTCGAGCCGAGGGCAAGTGTACATCGACGAGCTTGCAGAGTTAATTCGTTACAACAAACTGGCCCTGCTCGATCAGGACAACACCTTGCTGAGCGAGCGTTAAAACGACGAACCTGGCTGACGCAAAAACGCCAACTCATCGTCGGTGCTGGCGCGGCCAAGAATCTTGTTACGGTGCGGGTAACGACCAAAACGCGCGATAATATCCCGATGCTTGCGCTCAAATTTTAGGTTATTGGCAAAGCCCACATCGGTAAAAAGCTCAAGCGCCTTATCGTGCACGGTTAAATCTTCGCTGTGCATATAGGGCATATACAAAAACACACGTTGCTGGGCCGGCAGCTGTTGATCTCGCCCCTGGGCCACCAGCTGCTGCGCCAAGGTTAACGCTTTGTCATCGGCTGCAAATGCCCGCGCCTCATCGCGATAAATATTTCGCGAGAACTGATCCAACACTATCACCACCGCCAGCACCTCACTCGCCGTCATTGCGTTAACGTCTACTTCCGTAGTCGACAAACGCTTATGCAATGCGCCAAAGCGCTGAGTGATATCGGCATCCAGTGGGGCACTTTTTCGAAACCAATCGGAGGGACTAAGCTCCTCAAACCAATAGGGTAAAACGGCGTCTAATCCTCGTGCTGCCACTGTCCTTGCTCCCCGGTTACTAGCCATGGTTGAGAATACCAATAGTAACGCCCATCATCGGCACGGGCGGTACAGTTAAAACGTGATCGGCCGGCCGTTAACCCGCGCGCCGCTTTAACCAGCACCTTAGCGCCCTCCACCTCTACCGGCAATGGCTCACCCTGTAAATAACAATGCAAGCGCGACGCCAGCGGTGCTTGCGCCAGAGTTAACTGTACTGCCGGGCGCGAGCCCGCGGCAACGACTGCCTCTGATAGCGGCTGTTTGTTGGCACCTAACAACTGCCGGTCTTTAACCGCTAGGGGTAGAGTATTTACTTTGGTACTAAAAGTTTCAAGCTTGCCGAAATTTGCGCCCATCGGAAACCGCGGCAGGCGCAAAACATCGGCATCAACACCCACCGCTCCCGAGTGCTGACCAAACCCAACAAACCCAAGCTCTTCCATCAAGGCGGTGACTTTTGCATCAAACTCGCCGTAGGGGTACGCCAGAAATTTCACTGACTGGCCCACTTGTTTTTTAATTGCCTCTTCCGCCGCGGTAACTTCCCGACTCATGCGCTTGCGCCACTGGGGTGTGGTTTCGTTTTCCAGCAAGCGCACCATGTGTGGATGAGATGCGGTGTGATTGGCAATCGTGCCGCCGGCTTTTGCCATCTCGTTAAGCTCTGCCCAGGTAACAAACTCACCCGCACCCCGATCAATTGGGGTGCTATTTACAAACACGGTAAAAGCGAATTGGTATTTCTGCAGCAAAGGAAACGCCACTTCGTACACAGAGCGATAGCCATCGTCAAAGGTGATTGCCACGATTTTTTCATCGCTCAATTCGCCCTTTTTTATACGCTCTATCAGCTCCGGCAAAGGGATCACCCGAAACTGATGCTGTTTGAGATAATCGAGGTGCTGTTTAAAACGCTCGGGCGAGGTTGAGGTAGCTCCCGGAGTTTTATCGCTAACATGGTGGTATTGCAAAATCACGGCGCCGTAGCCCGGCGCGCTGATAAACAACCATAGCAGCAGTATTTTCCGCAGCGCTTGTCGATACATAAAATCGCCTGATTAAAAGTTCATTAAGGAGCCGTGCCAATTGCAGGGCACGCTGACAGTTGCGTGTCGAGGCTGGTTTCACAACGCCATTCAATTAATGTAAAACCTTGACTGACTTTTGGGATTAACTCGACAAAGTGCCCTGCTGAGAACGCGCCCACATTAAGCTCGGCGTGAATAACCCCAGGCGCCTGCATACGCAACGACGAGATATAGCGGCTGTGCTGCAGCTGTTCGGCGCCCAGGCCAATCGCTGTCATGGATAAAGGCATCACCCCACGTATTTGATAGTACTCTGCAACCATAACCTTTACCGCGCTTAGCTCTGACAGAGCGGCGGCGAAGTTGGCCTGGCGCATCAGTTGTTGATTGGCGTCTGCTTGCGGCGGTGGCTCTTGATTGTCCGGGTCGTCAGCCAATAATGCCTGACGTAGACGCGAATCACTAAGCGCATTAGCGGCCGCCGCCGAAAAGCTCTCGCGCATGGCAGACAACAGAGTTACCTCAGGGGTTAGTTGGGTCGCCGCGGAGCCTTCGGTTTCAAAGCTTAACAGGGGGGTGGCACCGGGCGAGCGGCGCAATTGCCAGCGAACTTTGATCCAGGCGTTCGCCATCTTAAAGCGCGACAACATCGACTCGGGCAACTCGGCCGCAGAAAACGCAGAAGCGCCCTGACTAAAACAGCCGGCAAGATCGAGATCAATGACCTCGCCACTTAGATAACGCACTTGCTCGCTATCGACTACCGGGCCGCCATAGTGCCCGGCGCGATATAAATGCGTGTGCCCCAAACGGCGTATCGCGCGAAATGCATCCACCTGCAGTTGTTCCGGGGTGCGCACAAGTGTCGGCAGGGCTTGGCGTAACTCGTTAAAACGCAGCGAGGTGGGGGAAACACAATCGCCGCCAAAATAAAAACGCGCGGCAGGTTTAGTGGCCGAAAAAACTGCATCACTATAACCAAAAGGCGACATGACCAGTGGGTAAAGCGCGCCGCGCAACAATCGGGGGGTGGTTAACTTAACCAGTTTGGGCGCCGGCATGGTGCCAATGTCCAACGATTGCAATACTGCGTTTTGATCGGTGGGTTGATCAGAGTAGTGGACGCGGCCATTACTGTCCGTCCAGCTGTACACCTGCGCTTGCACCATGCCAGCGACAAGAGCCGCATATACCCCCAATAGTAAACCTGCCCCACGGCGCATAGCGGGCCTCTTAATCCTGAGTAACAAACCTAAGACCAATCCCGTCAGGCTCGGCTCTTACCACCTCCATCTCAACGATCGGGGCGTCCTCCACCAAGCCTTGTATTTGCCCGGTGACAAACGAGCCAATCGGTGGCGCCTGCTCCGGATCGAGCAAGACAAAGACGCCACCATCAGAGAGGTCGCGGGTTTTTACCAACATCTCACCCAGCTCTGCGTGCACAATTTTAATTCTGCATGCTATGGGGGTACGTAAATACTGTCGTTTATCCACCACCAAAGGCTCCCTGTAATTTATTATTTTTCATTCACCGCTAAACGATCAACCTTTTGAAACCCGCGCGGTAATTTATTGCCGCGACGTCCGCGCTCGCCCCGGTAATGCTCCAGGTCAGACGGCTTTAAGGTAAGATGGCGCTTGCCCGAGTACACAGTCAAAGACTGCCCGGCCGATAAAGTTACAATCCCCAAGGCGAACTCTTCGCGCGATTGCACGCGAGCCGATGGAATGTTAATAATTTTATTGCCTTTACCACGTGCCAGGCGAGGTAACTCAACCGCCGGAAATAACAGTAGCCGGCCCTCATTACTTACGGCTGCCACCCAGTCGTTTTCGGGGTCGAGCACCACCGATGGGGGCAACACCTGCGCTCCTTTCGACAAGGTTAAGGCATTTTTACCCGCGCGATTTTTACTGTACAAGTCGCTTAACGAGGCAATAAACCCATAGCCGCCATCACTGGCCAGCAATATTGTCTGATCATCAGCGCCCATCAACAGACCCTCGAAGGTGGCACCATTAGGAGGGTTTAAACGGCCACTGAGAGGTTCGCCCTGCCCCCTTGCAGACGGCAAGGTGTGCGCAGCAATCGCATAGCTGCGACCAGTGGAGTCGAGCAATATCGCTTGCTGGTTCGATTTGCCTAACGCGACTAACTTAAAATGATCACCGGCTTTGTAGTTTAGCGCTTCGGGGTCAATATCGTGACCTTTGGCGGCGCGAATCCAACCTTTATCGGATACCACCACCGTCACCGGGTCGGCGCCCACCAGCTCCGACTCGCTAAAGGCCTGCGCCTCTTGGCGCGCCACGATGGGTGAGCGGCGGTCATCGCCAAAATCTTCAGCGACTTGTTTTAACTCTTTGCGGATAAGCGTTTTTAAGCGTGTGGCTGAGCCTAAAATCTTCTCGAGCTCGGTGCGCTCTTTTTCAAGCTTCTCTTGCTCTTCGAGTATTTTCATTTCTTCCAGTCGTGCCAGCTGGCGCAACTTGGTTTCCAGAATATACTCGGCCTGCATCTCGACCAGATTAAAGCGCTCGATCAATACTGGTTTGGGATGATCTTCTTCGCGAATGATGCGAATCACCTCATCAACATTGAGGTAAACAATCATCAAGGCGGCTAAGCGCAGTAAACGCTCTTCGACTTTTTGCAGACGATATTGCAGACGCCGGCGCACCGTCACAGTCCGGAAGCTTAGCCACTCAGACAGTATTTTTTGTAAGTTTTTAACCTGCGGCCGCCCGTCGATACCGATCATGTTCATATTGATACGGTAGGTTTTTTCAAGGTCAGTGGTCGCAAACAGATGCTGCATTAACTGCTCGCAATCGACCCGGTTCGAGCGCGGTGTCACCACTAGGCGAGTGGGGTTTTCGTGATCCGACTCATCGCGCAAATCGGCCACCATCGGCAGTTTTTTAGCCTGCATTTGCGCGGCTATTTGCTCGAGCACTTTGGCACCGCTAACCTGGTGCGGCAACGCGGTGACGATCACATCGCCGGTGTCTTTTTCTCGCGTGTAGATCGCGCGCATGCGCAAGCTGCCACGGCCGGTGTGATAAATCGTTTTGATATCGTCCCGCGAGGTAATAATTTCTGCCTCGGTGGGCATGTCGGGGCCCTGCACAAACTCGCACAACTCAGTGACATCGGCCTTAGGATTGTCCAGCAAGTGGATGGCGGCACTAACGACTTCGCGTAAATTATGCGGCGGGATATCGGTTGCCATGCCCACGGCAATACCGGTGGTGCCATTGAGCAACACGTTGGGCACCCGTGCCGGAAACACTTCGGGCTCGTCGATGGTGCCGTCAAAGTTAGGTTGCCAGTCAACGGTGCCCTGCCCCAGCTCTTCGAGCAGAACATCGGCGTAACGCGCCAGCTTAGATTCGGTATAACGCATCGCCGCAAACGATTTAGGGTCGTCCGGCGCCCCCCAGTTGCCCTGGCCATCCACGAGCGGGTAACGATAGGAGAACGGCTGCGCCATAATCACCATCGCCTCGTAGGCGGCCGAGTCACCGTGTGGGTGAAACTTACCAATCACGTCGCCCACAGTACGGGCCGACTTTTTGTACTTAGCGGTGGATTTTAAGCCCAGCTCGCTCATGGCGTAAATGATACGCCGCTGAACGGGTTTTAGGCCGTCGCCCACATGGGGCAAAGCCCGGTCGAGAATAACGTACATGGAGTAGTCGAGATAAGCTTTCTCGGCGTACTCTTTGAGGGAGATAAACTCTTCTGCCTCAGAAAATTGCGTGTGTTCAGACATTGGTTATCCTGATTGTTCGCGTCTTAAAAGATCAGTTTAAGGCTGCCCAGACAGCGATTCAAAGTTAACTTCGCCGGACTCTTTGATCCGAATCGACGGCGTGTAACGGCCGGTGTCGAGCTTAGCGGCAAACTCATAATCGATGGGCTGGTTGGCGTTACTGCGACTCAGTGAGCGAGCCAGGCGCACCAGCTCCAGAATATTGGTGGTCAGCTCTAGCTCCATCGGTGTCTCACTGTAGGCTTTAAGCACTGGCACTTTGGCGCTCACGCCATTTAATAAGTCGTAGCCCTGCAGCGCCATACTATACGACATGCCGCTGATCACCAGATCGTCGGGGTTGGGGTTGGTAATCCTTAGGCGCAGACCAATTCTCGGAGCCAGTTCACCCGCCTCGGCAGGCAACAGGTGGAGCCCGGTGACATTGACCGTAGGCTCGGTAAAGCCCGGCCGTAAACTCGCACAACCGGCCAGTAAGACTAAAATTGTTACAGCGGCCCAAACGCGACCAGAACCGAGCAAACGACAATTTACAGACATACCAGCACTCCTTAATACGGCTCGACAGTCCCGTCAGCCAAGGGGCATTATGATTCAATCGGCACGGGAATCAAGCGGCTGTGCGGGCACTCAGAGTCAGCACGTTCAACGCCACCCAGACATTTTTGTGACACAAATCACACTGCGCACACGCCCGAGTGTGCTGTAATCGACATTTTACCGAGCCCCTCATTCACGAGCGGGTTTTACCGCCGCACCGAGACACATTATGCAGCAACCCAGCACCGCCAATAATACGCTACTAGGTAGCCGAGAACTGCGCTTTCACAACCGGCAAGAATCCAGTTACCCCAACCTAATGCGCTTTTGTCTCGACTTTAAATTTAAAGTATTACAGCTACTTTTTAGCCCCCCCGACTCGGACGCCGCCCCGATTAAGGTGGTGGTGATGACACGGGCTGACTACAGCGGTGACCCTAACAGCGCCATTACCCCGGCTTTTGCCGATTTAAACCAACTCGAGCGTTATGTCGCCGATAATCAGGTGGATATTTTGCACGATTACCTGTTTGGCGTCGAGGAGCTGGCAGAGGCGAGCGAAGCCGGTTAATTAAAGGCCGGCCTCAACTTAGCTCCTGCTCGAACTCTGATAGCAGATCCAGCGGCTCCCACTCTTCGCCTTCCATATCCTGATTCCAGTTGATCCCCACCAGAATGACATCCTCATGCATCCCGGGCAGCCAATCCTCCAGTAACTCGGCCAGTGCGATGGGCAGCGGCTGGTAATCGTGCCACTCCTCAACGCAGTGCACGGCGGCCAGCTCGCGCGAAGACCACAGCGGCATCACATCGGTATCGTCGCGTTTCTCCGAGTCGCATAGCGCCCAACCGTCCGGGCCTTCGAGCCCCCACACACAGCCGGTATTGATCCCCTCGACAATAAAGCGATCGATATTTTCTTCAAAATCGTCTGATAAAGGTTCCATGGTTTACCTCTCATAGGGCGGTAAGATCAAGCGGTGTCCCTGCTCGCGCAGCCAGATGCGCTGGCGCTGATAATCCGGACAAATGGCATGTACCTGCTGCCAGAATGCACGACTGTGGTTGTGATGACGCAGGTGGCTGACTTCGTGGGCTACAAGATAATCCACCACGGCCATCGGAGCCAGCACTATTTGCCAGTTGTATTGAATGTAACCGTCAGAGGTACAGTGGCCCCACTTAGAGCGTGTCGCGCGAATATTAACGCCCTGACACTGAAGCCCGGTAGCGCGGCACAACTGCTGTGTTTTGGCCTCAAGCAAGCGCAAAGCATCGTGGCGATACCACTGGGCTACGCTTTGATAGACTTGCTCTGTTACGCTTTTGCGGCTGCGCGATGACAGCCAGACACGCAGTAGGTCGGCGTCTCGCACACAGGCTGCACGGGTACCGTTAGCGATGGCCAGGGTGAGCTGCCCTCCGAGATAGGGCAAACGCTCGCCCGCCTGATAGCGATAGCGCGGGCGCGACGCAATCCGCTGTTGCTGCTGCGACAGTTTTGCGCTCACCCACTGGTGCCGGGCCTGTAGCAAGGCCTGTAAATCGCGTTTGGCGATTCCTTTGGGCGCCAGCACGCGCACTTGCCCCTCACGCACCTCGATACTCACCGTGCGCCGCCGGGCACTAAACTGAAAGGTTACCGGCCAGGGTAACGACGGTAACTCAACCAAAATTCTTGTCAGCCACAAAGGGGTTGTGGGCTCGCTCATGGGCAAAAGTCGACATAGGCCCGTGGCCGGGCACAAAGCGAATATCGTCTCCCAGCGGCCATAGCTTTGTCGTGATCGATTGCAACAGAACCCTGTGATCCCCGCGCGGAAAATCCGTGCGCCCAATAGAGCCGTGAAACAAAACATCACCGACAAACGCTAACCGGGACTGCTGATCGACTAACACCACATGCCCCGGTGTGTGTCCCGGGCAGTGCAGGACATCAAGCGAGCACTTGCCGACGCTAATAACCTCGTTATCGGCCACAAAGCGGGAGGGCCGCACCTGCGGCGTCAACAGCGAAAACCCCATCATTTGCGCCTGCATATCGAGCTGCTCAAGCCAAAAGGTATCGTCGATATGAGGCCCAATAATCGGTATTTGATACTCCTCGGCGAACACTTCGGCGGCCCCGACATGATCTAAATGCCCGTGGGTGAGCAAAACCTTGGTCAGCGTAACACCCGCCTGCTCAAGCGTCTGGCGGATGCGCTCAGGGTCACCGCCGGGGTCGATCAAGGCAGCCTCGCCAGTCTGCTCGCACCAAATCAACGAGCAGTTTTGCTGGTAGTGAGTTACAGGAATAATTTGAAACTGAAGCACTCGAACCTCGCTATCACACGGTATTGTCAGGCAATAAACGGCGCAGTTTAGCAGCCAGATCGACACCGGAGAACGCCGCCATGGCAAATCTCTGATAGCATACACCTACGCCACGGGCGCCGCATTTGAGCCGAAAGGATAGCAACTCCATGAATGATAAGTTATTTACCAGCCTGCAGTATCTGGTACCGCAGCACGCACTGTCCCGTTTAGCCGGCAAACTGGCAAGCTGTCAAAACCAGACTGTGAAAAGCGCGTTTATTAACTGGTTTATTAAGCGCTACCACGTGGATATGTCTCAGGCACTGAACGAAGACCCGGCCAGCTACGCCTGCTTTAACGATTTTTTTACCCGCGCGTTAAAAGCCGACGCTCGCCCCATCGACGACACCGGTAACAGCGTTGTCTGCCCCGCTGATGGCGCCATTAGCCAGGTGGGCAGGATCGAAGAGGGCCGTATTTTTCAGGCCAAAGGGCAGCTCTACAGCGCCTGCGAGTTGCTTGGTGGCGACGAGACCTTAGCCGCCGAGTTTGCCGACGGCCATTTTGCCACGGTTTACTTATCACCCAAAGATTACCACCGGGTGCATATGCCACTCACCGGGCGACTGCGACAAATGACCGTCATCCCCGGCGACTTATTCTCGGTAAATACCGCTACCGCCCGCGAAGTACCCCGACTGTTTGCCCGCAACGAGCGCGCCGTGTGTATTTTTGATACCGATGCAGGCCCCATGGCCGTTGTTTTGGTGGGCGCCATGATTGTCGCCGGCATCGAAACTGTGTGGGCCGGCGAGGTCGCCCCTTTTAAGCGCCGCGTTGTTACAACCCATTATGGAACCGATCAGGCCGCCCCAATCACCTTAGAAAAAGGTGCCGAAATGGGCCGCTTTAAACTGGGCTCTACAGCAATCGTGTTATTCGGGAAGGATAAAGTTCTCTGGGACGAAGCCTTTAAAGCCGAAAGCGCCACCCGTATGGGCGAGGCCATGGGCAAAACCATCGGCTAAGCCTACGAGCGGGTAAAGCGATCCAGTAGCGCGCGCAGGCCTTTTTTCTCGGTAGAGAGCAGGTAATCATCCCGAATCGCGATGATATCGACATCGTAACTGCCGGGCTCCAAATCGCGCGCAATCTCCACTTTTTGCACATCGGCCAATGAGACCTTGCCCGCATCAATCAACGCTTGCTTGGTGCGGTCATCGTCGGCTAAATCGAGCAGCCTGTGCGTTTTTAATGGCTGCTTGAGCGCATCGATCACCACCATTACTTTGGGTTTTAGACGGCGCTCAAAGTTCTGCTCGACCACCACACCAACCTCGCCGGTGTTGAGTTCGACGAGTGTTCCGGTGGGGTACAAACCAATCGCGCGAATAAACTCGACCACGAGATCTTCCTGAAACTGAATATTGCGCAGCTCGTATAACCGGGCAACCGCTTTGGAGGGCGCGATAGGGACCGTGGCCCCGCGAGGAGTAATAACGGTATCGTAAAAGGTCACAATGCCGGCAATTTTACCCAACAACGGAATTTTGTCGCCCATAAGGTGCTGTGGAAAGCCACTGCCATTTAAGCGCTCGCAGTGGGTGCGCACAACGCTTATGACGCGCGGCTCCATACCATCGGCGCCTTTTAGCAGCTCGACGCCAAGGGCGACAAAACCTTCGTATTGTTTTTGCTCTTCAGGTGTGCGATCCGCTTTAATAATAAGCTCGTGAGGCAGCTTGGTTTTCCCCACGTCCTTCAGCAAAACCCCCATCGCGAGAATGTCTAGCTCACGCTTTGCCAGGCCAATATGACGACCAAATAAGATCGCCCACACCGATGAGCGCAGCGCATGACTATAGGTGTACTCGTCAGTCTCCTGCACTCGCGAGAGCCAGGTAAAGGCGTCGGGGTTGCGCAGCACGCTATCGACCATATCGCTGGCGAGGCGACGCGTCTCGGCCACAGGAATATCGTAAAAAGTTTCTGTATCTAACTGGGAGAGAACATCGGCAACCGCGGAGTACACCTTTTGGTGCAGGTCGCGGGCTCTTTTAACCTCACGCCCCAGGGATTTAACCTCCTGGTATTGATTGCGCTGGATTTTTATCGGCTTAACCGGAACGGTAACCGGGGCGCTATCAACACGCCGGGTGGCTTCACTTTTACCGCCAGGCGCACCCGTCGCGCCATCGTATGAGCGCAGCTTAGTAGCCAGCGGCGAGCGTCCTTTTACCACATCGATATAAACGTGGCTGCAAAGGCTTTTAAGTTTTTTCAGCTCGTCAATATCGCGAATATAAAAGCCCTGCAGCGGGAACGGGGTTTGCGCCCACGGCCGATCCAACCCCGACACATACATGCCGATGGTGAGCTCGTTCACACTTAGCTTGACCTGTTTTATCCCCACTGCCATTCCCTCTTAACCCCTTCGCTAGCGCTGGGGCATTGGCGTTAAGCCAGTGTAATCAATATTCGCAGGTGGCGCCAGAGACTACCGATCAAGGGTTGTATTGCGCCGATAAATCGTGAACCGCCCGGATAAAAGCACCGGCGTGCTCCGGATCGACCTCTGGGGTAATACCGTGCCCCAGATTAAAAACATGCCCCGCCCCAGTGCCAAACGACTGCAGGATCGCCCCGACCTCTTGCCGAATACGATCGGGAGACGCGTAGAGGATGGTCGGATCCATATTGCCCTGCAGCGCCACGCGCGAGCCCACCCGGGTGCGCGCCGCACCGATGTCGGTGGTCCAGTCAAGTCCCAGCGCATCAGCGCCGGTATCCGCCATGGCCTCTAGCCACTGGCCACCACCTTTGGTAAACAAAATAACCGGCACCCGGCGCCCCTCTCGCTCGCGGATCAGGCCTTTGACAATTTTATCGAGGTAAGCCAGCGAAAACTCTTGGTAGGCTGCGTGCGATAAGGCTCCGCCCCAGGTATCAAAAATTTGCACCGCCTGGGCACCGGCCTCAATTTGTGCATTGAGGTAAACAATCACAGACTCGGCCAAAGTATTGAGCAACTGATGCATTAGCTCGGGTTGGTTATAGAGCATTTGCTTGGCGCAGCGAAAGTCTTTACTCGAGCCACCTTCGATCATGTAAGTCGCCAGCGTCCAGGGGCTACCCGAAAACCCAATCAGCGGCACGCGCCCGTTCAGTTCACGACGAATAAGCGATACCGCGTCGACTACATACGGCAAGTCTTTGGCCGGGTCGACAACCTGCAACGCATTAATGTCGGCCTCGGTGCGCACAGGCTTTTTAAACTTAGGGCCTTCGCCCGTTTCAAAATACAGGCCCAGTCCCATGGCATCCGGAATGGTAAGGATGTCGGAGAACAGTATGGCCGCATCTAGCGGGTAGCGCTCCAGCGGCTGCAGAGTTACCTCACACGCCATCTCAGGGTTGCCGCACAGCCCCATAAAATTACCCGCTCGTTCACGGCTAGCGCGGTACTCTGGTAAGTAACGTCCGGCTTGGCGCATCATCCACACGGGGGTTACATCGACAGGCTCACGCAACAGCGCACGTAAAAAACGATCGTTTTTAAGTTGGGTCATGGTCAATCAGATATCCATCGAGTGTCTTGTTATGATTTGTGCCAGCGCCAGTTTCGCCGGCGATAAAAAAGCCGGTCAAATGACCGGCTTTTTTGCTTAAACTTCGAGGTAGTCTAAGATACCTTCGGCGGCCTCGCGGCCCTCCCAAATAGCCGTTACAACCAGATCAGAGCCTCTTACCATATCGCCCCCGGCAAACACTTTAGGGTTACTGGTTTGAAACTTGAACTCTTGCGTCTCGGGTGCAACGACGCCACCCCAGCTATTCACATCGACACTTTGCTCCGCCAACCACTCAGGTGGGCTCGGGCGAAAACCAAACGCGACCAGCACGACATCCGCAGGCAAAATTTCTTCACTGCCGGCGATAGGCTCGGGACGACGGCGACCGTTCTCGTCAGGCTCGCCCAGCTGCGTAGTAACCACTTTAACGCCTTCGACTTTATCTTCACCAACAATGGCGACGGGCTGGCGATTAAACAAAAACTCGACGCCCTCTTCGCGCGCGTTTTGCACTTCGCGCTTAGAGCCAGGCATATTTTCTTCGTCGCGGCGATAAGCACAAGACACTGACTCAGCCCCCTGACGAATTGAGGTGCGATTACAATCCATAGCAGTGTCGCCACCACCAAGCACTACAACACGCTTGCCGCTAACGCTGACAAACTCGTCGGCGCTTTTTTCAAAACCTAAGTTGCGATTAACGTTGGACACCAAAAACGGCAGGGCATCGTAAACGCCCGGCAAATCTTCGCCGGGGAAGCCGCCTTTCATGTAATTGTAAGTACCCATACCCATAAATACGGCATCGTACTCACTCATTAACTCGGCCATAGTAACGTCAGTACCGACGTTGGTATTTAAGCGAAACTCGATACCCATCTCTGTGAAAATTTCACGGCGACGGGTCATAACCGACTTCTCTAACTTAAACTCCGGAATACCAAAGGTTAGCAAGCCACCGATTTCGGGGTAGCGATCAAACACCACTGGCTTTACGCCGTTGCGCACTAACACATCGGCACAACCAAGGCCGGCAGGGCCGGCACCGATAACGGCCACTTTTTTATCGGTCCACTTTACTTTGGACATGTCCGGGCGCCAGCCCATGGCAAACGCGGTATCGGTGATGTACTTCTCGGCATTACCGATCGTCACTGCACCAAAACCATCGTTTAGCGTACAGGCACCTTCACACAGACGATCCTGAGGGCACACACGCCCGCAGACCTCGGGCAAGGTGTTGGTTTGATGGCTGAGTTCAGCCGCCTCAAAAATATTGCCCTCAGAGATTAACTTTAACCAGTTAGGAATAAAGTTATGGACTGGACACTTCCACTCACAATAAGGGTTGCCACACTCAAGGCAGCGATGAGCCTGGCCCGCCACCTCATCTTTGCTGTATGGCTCATAGATCTCGACAAACTGATGTTTGCGAGTCTGGATGTCTTTCTTCGATGGATCCTGACGACCAACATCAAGAAACTGGAAGTTATTGCTCAAACGTTCGGCCATAGTTAATGCCTCTAAACTGTTAAACCCAACGGGGTTATTCGCCGCGCGTCTTAACGCTTTCCAGCAGACTTTTCACGCTGGCGGCCTTGGGTTTTACTAACCAGAATTTACCCACGTAATCATCGAAGTTGGCCAGGATTTTCTCGCCCCAGACACTTTCGGTTTCTTGGACAAACTCTTCAATAACGCCGCGCAGGTGATGACGATGCGCCTCTAGCGATTCGGTGTCAACACGGTGAATCTCAACCAGCTCGTGATTGTAACGATCGACAAACTGATTGGTCTCATCCAGTACATACGCAAAGCCGCCGGTCATACCAGCGCCAAAGTTAACGCCAGTGTCACCCAACACAGTGACGACGCCACCGGTCATGTATTCACAACAGTGATCGCCCGCACCTTCTACCACAACCTGAGCGCCCGAGTTACGCACAGCGCAGCGCTCGCCCGCCGTACCGGCCGCAAATAGTTTGCCCCCGGTGGCGCCATACAAACAGGTATTACCCATAATGCTGGTCGCGTTTGACGCAAACTCAGAGCCCGCTGGCGGACGAATAACAATCTTACCGCCAGCCATACCCTTGCCAACGTAATCGTTGGCATCACCTTCGAGATAAAGCTCCAGGCCGCCGGCATTCCACACACCAAAGCTCTGGCCGGCAATACCGGTTAAATTAAGCCTGATGGGGTTGTCGGCCATACCCTGGTTACCGTGGCGCTTGGCAATTTCACCACTTAAGCGTGCGCCGATAGAGCGGTCGCAGTTAGTCAGGTGAAACTTAAATTCACCACCGGATTTCGCCTCGATCGCCGGCAACACCTCTTTCACCATGGCCTCGGCCAACTCACCCTTATCAAACGGTGTGTTGCGCGACACGGCACACAACTGCGGCTTGGTTGCCAAAAATTCGTCGGTGTGAATAATCGGGCTCAAGTCCAGATTTTTTTGTTTAACGGTTTGACCTTCCGTTAAGGCCAAAAGATCGACCCGGCCAACCAGCTCTGCCAGCGTTTTCACACCTAGGTCGGCCATCAAAATGCGTACTTCCTCGGCCACAAAGCGGAAAAAGTTTTTCGCCATTTCGACGGTGCCAATGTAGTGATCGCGGCGCAGCTTCTCGTTTTGAGTGGCAACGCCGGTTGCGCAGTTATTGAGGTGGCAAATACGCAGGTACTTACAACCCAGCGCCACCATCGGCGCGGTGCCAAAGCCAAAGCTCTCGGCCCCAAGCATCGCCGCTTTAATCACATCGAGCCCGGTTTTTAAACCGCCATCGGTTTGCACCCGCACTTTATCGCGCAAGTCATTAGCACGCAGCGTTTGGTGTGTTTCCGATAGACCTAGCTCCCAGGGCGAGCCGGCGTAGCGAATCGAGGTTAACGGGCTTGCCGCGGTGCCGCCGTCGTAGCCGGAGATAGTAATTAAATCGGCGTACGCTTTGGCGACACCCGCGGCGATCGTACCAACCCCAGGGCGCGAGACTAACTTAACAGACACCAGCGCATCGGGATTGACTTGTTTTAAGTCATAAATCAGCTGCGCCAGATCTTCGATTGAGTAAATATCGTGATGCGGTGGCGGCGAAATCAAAGTAACACCTGGCACTGAGTAACGCAGGCGCGCAATCAAAGCGTTTACTTTGCCACCGGGTAACTGGCCGCCCTCACCAGGCTTAGCACCCTGAGCGACTTTAATTTGCAGCACTTCAGCGTTTACCAGATAGTGCGGAGTCACACCAAAACGGCCCGAGGCAATCTGCTTAATTTTAGAGACTTTGTTGGTGCCAAAACGCACCGGGTCTTCGCCACCCTCGCCACTGTTCGAGCGACCACCCAGAGTGTTCATCGCTTCGGCAAGCGCTTCGTGCGCTTCGGGCGACAGCGCCCCCAAAGACATACCGGCCGAATCGAAGCGCTTAATAATGCTCTCGATAGGCTCGACCTCTTCCAGCGGCACCGGCTTATTGGCCCCGCCGTTCACTTTAATCAAATCCCGCAAGGTCGCGACCGGGCGGTTGTTAACCAGGTCGGAATATTTTTGCCACAGCTTCCAGTCGCCGGTTTGCACGGCATTTTGCAATGCTTGCACCACATCGGGGTTAAAAGCGTGATATTCCTGACCGTGAACATACTTAAGCAGACCACCCTGAACAATTGGCTTGCGATCTAACCAGGCGGTTTTTGCCAACGCTTTTTGATCAGCCTCAAGATCTTCGAAACGAGCACCTTTAATGCGTGAGGGGGTGCCGACAAAACAGGTGTCCACCACCTCTTCAGCTAAGCCGACAGCTTCAAACAGTTGCGCACCGCGATACGAGGTAATGGTCGAGATACCCATCTTCGACAGAATCTTTAACAGACCTTTGTCGAGCCCTTTGCGGTAATTTTTATAGGCGTGATCTACATCGGTAAGCAACTCACCTTTGCTCAGCAAATCGTTCATCACGTAATAGCTGAGGTATGGGTACACAGCCGTAGCACCGTAACCGATCAAGGATGCGACCTGGTGCGAGTCGCGCGCAGTACCGGTCTCGACGATGATATTGGCATCACAGCGCAGACCATTTTGCGTCAGGTAGTGATGCACAGCGCCGGTTGCCAGCAACGCGTGAACGGGCAGCTGGCCTTGCTTGAGCTCCATATCGCTCAACACCACCAAAACGGTACCACCACGCACGGCATTGGCCACGCGCGCTGTCAAATCGTTAATAGCCTGCTGCAATCCCGTTTTTGAGGGGTCGTAGGCCAGCGAGAAAGTCTCGGCTTTATAGTCGCTGCGGCCCAGATTAGTGAGGGCGCGAAACTTAGCAGGAGACAGTACCGGCGAGGTTAGAATAACGCGATTAGCGTGCTCTTCGGTCTCCTCGTATACCGACAACTCGCGACCAACACAGGTCTCGAGCGACATCACAATGGCTTCACGTAGCGGATCGATGGGCGGATTAGTCACCTGCGCAAACTGCTGACGGAAATAATCGTACACCGAGCGCTGTTTGCTCGATAACACGGCCATAGGGGTATCATCCCCCATCGAGCCTACGGCCTCCTGACCACCTTCGGCGAGCGGGCGCAACACTTGGTCGCGCTCCTCAAAGGTAACCTGATACATTTTCATAAACGCTTTCATATCAGCGCCAGACAAGCCATTTTCGGCCACATCAGTCTCGAGCGTAGACTCGATACGAACGGCATTGTCTTTTAGCCAGCGCTTATACGGCTGACCTTTTTTAAGCTGGTTGTCGACATCTTGCGTATGAAACAGCTCGCCCGTCTCAGTATCTACCGACAGTATCTGCCCGGGCCCTAAACGGCCCTTGGCGACGACATCTTCGGGCTTGTAGTTGTACACCCCGACTTCGGACGCCACGGTAATAATGTCATCTTTAGTAATGACCCAGCGCGAAGGGCGCAAGCCGTTGCGATCAAGTGTACAGACGGCGTAACGACCATCGGTAATCACCAGGCCAGCAGGGCCATCCCACGGCTCCACGTGCATCGAGTTGTACTCGTAGAACGCCCGCAAATCAGAATCCATGTGCTCGACATTTTGCCAGGCCGGTGGCACCAGCATACGCACGGCGCGATGCAGCTCCATACCGCCAATCAGCAGCACTTCCAGCATGTTATCCAGGCTTGATGAATCAGAGCCCGTGCGGTTAACCAGCGGCGCAACCTCGGCAATATCGGGCAGCAGCGGCGTAGAGAACTTATCGGTACGCGCAACCGACCAGTTGCGGTTACCCATGACCGTATTAATTTCACCATTGTGGGCCAGCATGCGAAACGGCTGAGCCAGCGGCCACTGGGGTGTCGTGTTCGTTGAGAAGCGCTGGTGGAACACACAGATCGCGGTCTCAAGGCGTTCGTCGGCAAGATCGGCAAAAAACTGTGGCAAGTCCACGGGCATCATTAAGCCTTTGTAGGACAGTACAGTGGTGCTTAAGCTGGCAATATAAAATGCGCGATCGCTTTGCAGGGCAATCTCGGTACGTCGGCGAGCCATTAACAGCTTAGCGCTCACTTCGGCATTACTCAGGCCATCGGGACTGTTGACAAACACATGGTTAAACAGCGGCAGTGACTCGAGCGCAATCGGCCCCAGACAACCGGTATCGACCGGCACGTCACGCCAACCGGCAACGCTCAAACCGACATTGGCGATTTCGCCCTCAAGTACTTCGCGAGCCGCGTCAGCTTGCGCAGCGTCGCGGCTCAACATAACGGCGCCGACACCATAAATATCGGTCAACGGCGTGGAGAATGACTCAGCCGCAACCGCGCGCATGAAGCTGTCAGGTTTCTGCAGCAATAAACCGCAGCCATCGCCTGTTTTACCATCAGCGGCAATACCGCCACGGTGAGTCATGCACGTCAAAGATTCGATCGCGGTCTCGAGCAGACGATGGCTAGTCTTACCCTTCAAGTGGGCAATAAGACCAAATCCACAGTTGTCTTTAAACTCGTCCAACCTGTACAGGCCAGTGGTCATACGCTGTCTCTCAATATCAGTATCTGCGGCAGCGCACCGCCCGGCCAAAAGCGCGAGTAGTGCTACCGACAAAAAAGCCCCTGAACTAGAGGGGCTATTACAAATGGGCGCAGAATATTACCCGCTCAAGCCCATTTAGGCAAGCGGAACAGTGGCGCGAGGATGCCGGCCTCAGCCGGCGAGATTGTACGATAAGCCGCGTATTACGGGCCTTTAAGCTCAGGTTATTGGCAATTGCCACAAGATGCAACCACAGCCCGCAAATGAAGCCAGACACAAGCGAGAATTTACTCGCAAAACTGCCAACAAAAGCCTGAAAACAAAAGAAATTTGTGAAAATGTGCCACTATTCCTCTTTTTAATACGCTGGCCCCTTTATCCTGCTCGCGATTTACGCTAATTTAGGCGATACAACTAAATATTAGGGGTATTTTTGCCCTAACAGCCCACGCTTGGGTGTGCGATGCCCCGCCGGGCGGCGGTTTAGCAAGCACAACAGCGGCCAAACACAATTACAACGCCGGCAACCAGGAATTCAACATGCGGATACAACAACTTGGGTCAACGACAATAAAGTTAACCTCAGCGATCGCCTTATGCCTCGGCCTTGCGGCCTGTGGTGGCAGCAGCGATGGCACTACTCTGGATCAAATTAATGGTCAAGACCCCGGTGGTGAGGACCCCTCAACCAGCGTCGCACAAATTGGCTACGGCTCGGGCGCCGACTTTGTCCCTGGAGAAATAGGCACCGAAACTAACGGCAACGCCCTGTCCGCCGGCGGCAGCACAACGTTAACGGTGAACGTCGTGCAAGGCGATGAGCTTATAACAGACAGCACTCAGGTGACATTCAACTCCCCCTGTATTGCGTCGGGAGAGTCTTTGGTAGAACCTATTGGTGGCGCCAGCGATGACGATAGCGCCGGCAATGTGGTGGACACCAGCAATGGTCAGGCGGGTGTGCGCTACACCGCCAATGGCTGTATCGGCAGCGACAGCATCAAAGCCACCACCACCTATGGCGGTGGCGTTATCAGCGCTACCACTGAGCTGAACATCGAGTCTGACACGGTGACCAGCATCAATTTTGCCGATGCAAGTCCCAACTACATCGCCCTAAAAGGCACCGGAGGCACTGAAGCCTCTCAAGTTCGCTTTCAAATCCGCGGGACAACAGGCGCACCCGTTAAAGGCGTAGAAGTTAGCTTCGCACTAAACACCACGGCCGGCGGCCTATCACTGGTCAACGCCAGTGCGGTATCGGGCAGCGACGGCTACGTAAGCACCACCGTCCAGTCCGGCACCACCCCAACCAGCGTGCGAGTAACAGCCACTACCGATACCGGCGTTACAAGCCAATCTAACGAGTTGATTGTTTCTACCGGCCTACCCGACCAAAACAGCATGAGCATTGCCGCAAGCGACCTCTACCCTATTGCCTGGAGCACGAACAATGTCCTCTCGCAAATTACCGTCAATTTAGCCGACGCGTTTAACAACCCAGTACCTAATCGCACCCCTGTGTATTTCACCACCAATGGTGGCTCGATCACGGCCTCGTGCCTAACCGGGGTTGTGTTTGATGATGAAGGAGAGGAAGAAATTGGCACCCCTGGAGTTTGCACGGCCACGTGGCGCAGCCAGAAACCACAGTTGTACTCCGAGACTCAGGTTGAGATGGACGAAGAAAGCCTAACCTTTTACTGCCCCAACGGGAACGTCGCCGGCCGAGGTAGCGACTGCCGTAACGGCCGCGTCAAGATTATTGCCACGACCATTGGCAACGAGTCGTTCGTCGACATTAACAATAACGGCATGTACGACCTCGGTACCGACTTATTTTACACTGCCAGCTCGGACAACAATGCATCACGTATGGCGCAATGCAAACGACCATCACCCATCTCGGGCGCATCTTCTCGAGCATTTGGCTGCGATGATTTAGGCTCAGCCTATATAGACCGCAACTTTAACGGCGAATATGACAGTAACGAAGAAGTTGCATCAATTAATGACGGCGGCACCGGCGAGTATGTTCCAGGTGACGGAATATATAACGGAAGCTTATGCCGCGAAGAAGACGCCGCAGCGGGCGACTGCAGCCGTGACAGCGTACTGGTCAGAGACGACATTATGCTAATAACGACCGAAGAGAAGGAACTCTTTTTCATGCCAGGCAGCAACTACCGTCTACCTGGACAACCAGCCGCTTCGGAACAGTTTCGCTTGCAACCTGGCGGTAGTATGCGGATCCCGATGATGGTTGCCGACGTCAATGGCAACGGCCTACCTAAAGGTACGGAAATTGCCGCCGAAACGACTGGCGAAGGTATTGAGGCTAGCGTCTCTCCTGAAGGTGAGTTAGCCGGAAACCCTGAGGGCACAATCGTTATATTGACAGTTAATGTCAGCGAATCCCAGTCGACCGAAGGAACGGCTTACATTACAGTAACCGTACCAACAGCCGATGGCGAAGAGTCGATTATTCACTCAGTCGGGCACGTTAACGTAATTTCTTACTCATCAAATTAAGTTACAACTGCAATAAAAAAGGCGGCAAAGAAACTTTCTTTGCCGCCTTTTTTATACTCCAAAAGATTACTGCTTGCTAATCTCTTCCTGCAGCGTTCCCACACGCCGAGGCCAAGGCCCCGCCTTTATCTGACTTGCCGGCAAACCTGATACCGCTTGTTTAGCCTGTGCCGCTGAACTGTAACGCCCCGCCAACACAATATACCAAGGCCTCTGAGAACGTTTTGTCTCCATCACCCGCAGCGAATCAGCGTTGCTCTGCTTTTTTACATAGCTCATAGCGGCGTCGCGGCTCGACACTCCTAACACTTGTAGTGAGTAATCCGACTCGGACCAAGATAAAATCTCAGCCTCATCATTTTGCCAGCTGACGGCCGGTGTTTTAGCGGCCTCCGGCTCAACCGGCTCTGGGTTAGTTGTGTCGCCCGAAGCCACAGAAGAGGCGGGATCAACCCGGTCATCAGCAACTTCAGCCTTAGGTTCGGCCGCCCCAGAAGGCTTTTGGGTTTCGACAACAGGCTCCGCTTGATCTGCTGCCGCCTTATTTTGGGTAGCGCCCGCCGCCTGAGCGGCCTCTTGCTCCGGAGGCATTACCGGTTTAACAGCTTCATGTGTCAGGGGGGCATTAACTTCCGGCTCTTTCGACGAAAGTACCCGCCGCTCCGGCTTGGGAGCTGGCTCCGGCGCAGGCAAGCGCTTCACCACGCCCTGCTCTGGCGGCTCGGGTACATCGCCCCCTTGATACAAGTAAACGAGCCCCAGAGCAGCCAGCAAGCCAGCAACCGCCGCAATATGGACAACCGGTATACCACCGCTTTTAGCCCCACCCTGTACGGGATCATCAATAGAGGCCTCAGAGGAATGGTTTTGCAGCTCCAGGCGGGCCAGCTCTAGCAACTCATCTAAACGCCCACCGGTGTCGCCCATTAACGACTCCACCCGACGAAGCGCAAATATCGGCTCGCCCAAAAAGCCTGCGAGCTCTACCCGATAGTTAAGCATAGCCGTCGCATCGGAAGCATTCATCGGAGGAAAGACAAGATCTTGCACCGCGACATCAGGCATCTCAAACTGATCGAGGCGAGCGGCCAGCTCTAACTCGGAAAAAAGTATAAAGCTAAAGGGGCGGCTGTGGCCCGCGGGCACTTGCAGCAAGCTTACAAGGGCGGCCAATGTGTCATCGGCGAGCAAGTGCGCATTATCCAGCACCACCGTTACACCCAGCGCCTCACCACCACTGTTTGTGGTCGTGCGCAACTGGGCGAGTATCTCGCCCATACTTGAGCTATCTGAAACGGGCAAAGCAAGAAAATCAGCCAGCTGCAAAAGAAGCGCCTGCGAAGAGCTTGCCACAGCAACATCCAGCAACACACTCTCTTGAATAGCCATTAACTGACGGTAAAAGAACTTAGCAAAAGCTGTTTTGCCCAGGCCACTTTCACCGCAAACCACCACAAAGCCGGCACTAAACTGACTGGCGTGGGTGATTTGATCAGCCAACAACTCTAAATCGGGTGTGACATAAAAAGTATCATTAGTAAACGGATCGCTATCTAACCCTAGCCGCGCGCAGTAATCCGGCACCATGCAATCTCTCCCGCTTGCCTAACGGCAGGCACTAATAGTTTGGCTCAAAAAGCTCCGGTCGATGTCGGAGGTAACAAACGCCTCACCCAGCTTGCGGAGCAACACCAGCCTAAGCCGCCCATCCTGAACTTTTTTGTCGACCGACATTAGCTCAACAAACTGTGCTTCAGTCATATCCGCTGGCGCTACCACCGGAAGGTTGGCACGCTGGATAAGAGTCACCGCCCGGGTCAAGTCAGCCTCGTTAATCAAACCCATTCGACGCGACAAATCCAGAGCCATGACCATACCCGCGCCAACGGCCTCGCCATGCAGCCAGGCTCCGTAGCCTTGCGCTGTCTCAATGGCATGGCCAAAGGTGTGTCCCAGATTTAATATGGCCCGAATACCACCTTCACGCTCATCCTGCGCCACAACCTTTGCCTTGTTTAGGCAAGAGCGTTCAATACAAAATGACAGAGCATCTGGATCGCCCGCTATCACGCGGTCAATATTAGCCTCAAGCCACTCAAAAAACTCATAGTCACAGATAAGGCCGTATTTAATAACCTCCGCGACACCGGCGGCCAGCTCTCTGGGCGGCAACGTTTTCAGTACCGCCACATCAGCGACCACGGCCTGAGGCTGATAAAAAGCCCCTATCATATTTTTGCCCAGCGGGTGGTTTACGCCGGTTTTGCCACCCACCGAAGAGTCCACCATAGACAGCAATGTCGTTGGCACCTGAATAAAATTGACTCCGCGCTGATAGCAGGCCGCAGCAAAACCTGTCATATCGCCGATAACACCTCCACCCAGGGCGATTAAAGTAACCGTGCGATTAAAACGCTGCTGCAAAAGCCCGTCAAATATAAGGTTCAACGTCTCCAGATTTTTATGCTGCTCGCCGTCGGGCAGCACAACCGAGTGAACCTCGGCGCTGTTGCTCAAGGCTTGCTCTAGCTCAACAAGATAGAGCTTTGCTACGGTATCGTTGGTTACAATACATACCTGCTTGCCGGCAATGTATTGGCCCAACAGCGCCGCCCGGCCCATAAGCTCAGCGCCAATAAAAATAGGGTAGCTGCGCTCCCCCAAGTCAACTGTTAAGGTCTTCATAGTTAATGTCTTTGATGCTCAATGGATACACGATCGTAATGGCTGTACTTTAGCACATCAGCTACAATCGCAGGCAGGCGCCACGGAGGCGCCCTTAAGGAAGTTGTTCGAGAATTTCGGCGACGGCGGCTTTGGGAGAGAATCTGTCGGTATTGAGACAGACATCAGCCACACCGCGATACAGCTCGTCGCGGGCAGCAAGAATTTCGATAATTTTTTCACGCGGGTTATCAACTTGCAGTAAAGGTCGCTTTTTGTCGCGGGATGTGCGCTCTACCAGCTGATCCACAGAGGCCGTCAAGTAGCACACCAACCCCTGCGACATCAGCTCACAGTTCTCAGGCTTGGTTACAATGCCGCCCCCAGTCGCGATAACGCAGGGCGGCTCAGCAACTAAATCCTGCAAAACGCCGGTCTCGCGAACCCGAAAGCCCTCCTCCCCTTCCATATCAAAAATCCACGGGATATCGGCACCGGTGCGACTTTCAATCACACGATCCGTATCATAGAAGGGGACATTTAATTCGGAGGCAAGAACTCTACCGATGGTTGACTTGCCGACCCCCATGGGGCCGACAAGAAATACGTGCCGATCTAGCATAGTCTTATTCGGTTAAACTCTCGGCCATAATGCGCGGCGTGATAAAGATCAACAACTCACTCTTCTCTGAGTTTTTCACGTCGCGGCGGAACAATCGGCCAAGGTACGGAATATCACCTAAGAACGGCACCTTGTCGACACCATTGAGCTGCTGCATCTCAAAGATGCCACCCAGCACAATCGTCTGACCATCGGACACCAGCACCTTAGTGTTGAGGCGGGTAATATCAATAATCGGAACACCAAATTCAGTATTAAACTCCGCCAGTAAATCTTTCTTAATCGCCAACTCCATAATAATGTTGTTGTCTGGGGTAATTTGCGGCGTTACGTCCAGCTCCAGCACCACCTCTTTAAACGAGGCTGATGTCGCACCACTAGCCGATGCCTCCTGATACGGAATTTCGCTACCGGTCGAGATTTTAGCGCGCTGCTTATCGCCGGTAATCACCTTCGGTTGAGAGACAATCTCTGCGTAGCCGTTGTACTCCAGCGCCGACAACTCAAGGTCTAAGTAAGCATTATCCGTCAACAGACCAAATGCGATGCTGCCCACAGGGTTGGCAACCCCCATGTCCACCATCATATTTTCATTAAGATCCATCGAGCCGCCACCGTAAATAAAGTCGGCAGGCGTTCCCGGATCCGAATCCAGACCACTAGTAGAGCCACCCACTTCGAATAAAGAGTCAGAGTTCAGGCTGGCACCGACCCCGCCCCAGCGAACACCCAGCTCTTCGCGAAAGTCTTTATTGGCAATTACCAGGCGCGCTTCAATCATTACCTGACGGATAGGGATATCGATCTCTTCAACCAGACGCTTAAAGGCATCAATGCGCTCGGCCGTATCCGTCACAATAATGGAGTTAGTGCGCTCATCAACCACGGCCTGCCCTCGGCCTGACAGTACGCTGCCAGTGGATCGACTGGCAGTGCCATCGTCGCTATCACCACTACCACTGCCACCTTTAAACAGCTCAAAGATTTCTTTCGCACTGGCGTAGCGCACCCGAATATATTCAGTACGCAGAGGTGCAAGCTCCTCCAGCTGACGCTTGGTCGAAAGCTCTTGTCGCTCACGCTCAGCAATCTCGGCGGCAGGAGCCACCATTAATACATTGCCCACCTGACGCTTATCTAGCCCCTTGGTTTTCAGGACCATGTCCAGCGCCTGATCCCACGGGACATTATCCAAGCGCAAAGTTATGCGGCCCTGCACCGTGTCAGAGGCCACGAGATTCAAGTCGGTAAAGTCGGCAATAATCTGCAGCACCGCACGCACTTCGATGTCCTGAAAGTTAAAGGACAAGCGTGAACCGGTATATTCAAATAAACGTTCTTGCTCGGCTTTCTCAGCGGGCGTCAAAGGCTTAACGCTAATCACATAACGATTATCAGTTTGGTAAGCCAGGTAGTCGTAATCGCCATTCGCGGATACGTCCAGCACCACATCGCCGTTGTCGTTATTAGCCGCAATCGTCGCTACCGGGGTCGCAAAATCCAGCACATCCAGGCGCCGGCGCAACTCACTGGGCAATGCCGTATTGGCAAAAGTTACTCGCAAACCGTCAGCGGTATCACGCATATCGGCACTGATACGATCGGTAGACAAATCTACGATAATACGCCCTTCACCGGCATCGCCGCGGCGAAAGTCAATGCCGCTCACCGCACGCGTAGCCTTTGAACGAGAGCGATCATCACTACCTGTTACAGGAGCCGATACGCTCGCCGGCTTGCTCGCAGCTACTTGCCGCTCGCCAGTACCACCCACCTCAATCACGTAGGCATTGCCATCGATGCGCGAGCTGTAGTTGGTCAAATTTTCAAGGTTCAGAATCAGGCGGGTACGACCACCCGAGGTGAGCACCAGCGCGCTCTTACCGTTATCAAAGGCCAGCGGGTAGCGTCGCTCTTTAAGCTCACTCTCGACCTCCGGGAAATCCAACACGATTCGAGCAGGAGACTCTATCGTGTAGCCTTGTGGTTCTGGCGGCGCCTCATCAAAACTCAAACGCACCTCAAAACGCTGATTAGGCAGCTCCGCAAACCGGATATCATCTAACGCCGCCGCCCCTGCGAACGGTGACAACAGACAGACCGAAAGTAACGCGACTGTTTTTCTCATTTTTAACCCCATTAAGAACAAAGCACGCATGACCGCCTATTCCTTTTCTTCTAATTTAATAATACGTGGACGCTCAACCCAGCCGTCGTCACCGTCAGAGACAATTTCCATCAGCTCGAGCTGATTGGGAGTCGCCGAAATAATTTTGCCGTGATTGCGCCCCATATAGTTACCCACCGTTACCGGCTCAACGCTGCGCTGAGCACCCGGGCCGGTATCTATCAGTGCCCACAGAGAGCCATCTTTTGACACGGAGCCAACCATTGTCATATTGGCAATATTAAAACTCTCTAAATACTCTTTTGCCCGGGTAAGATCAGGCTTTACTGACTTACCACCCTTAACCCGCGCCAGCTCTTCCACCGGCTTTTCAAAGGGGCTGCGCAACGTCATAGCGGCATAACTAAAAGGTGGCAATGGCCGAAACACCGGCAGCGGTTCAATTTGCTCGCCCGGACGGCGCTTGGTTTCTTCGATGTAGTTACGCAAATCGCGCAAATCACCACTGCTGCCACCACAACCGGCCAACACGGCCATTGCAGCCAACACGGACGCCAACACTAACTTATTGTTGTTCATTGGCTTCCCCCTCTGGCTGGTAGTGGTATGTTTTTGCATCGATCTGCATCACTAAGTCACCGCCTTCTTTCGCGTTCTCGATGGTGAAATTATGCAATGTCACGATACGAGGCATACCGGCCACACCGCTCACAAAATTACCAAAATCGTGATAGCTGCCCGTGACGTTAATCTTAATAGGCAACTCGGTGTAGTACTCTGCCGCACGCTGAGGCTCCAGCTCAATGCTTTGGATACTTGAACCACTCTCGACACTGCGCGCATCGATATCTTCCAGTAAGCCGGGCACTTGCGTATCCGTGGGCAGGCGAGCCAACAAGGATTCGAATGAGCGCTGCATTTCTTCCATTTGCGCACGGTAGGCATCCAGGTTTGCCGCCTGAGCACTCTTTGTCTCAAACGTTTTGCGCAGCGTTTGCTCTTCGGCTTTTACCCGCACCAGAGTGCTTTCAATTTCTTTAATTTTAACGTAATAGGTCGCCGCCAGCAGCGCCGCCACAATTAAGACACACACTAAAATTTTTGTCGGCAGCGGCCAAACACCCAATTTTGTGGAGTCACTATAGTCAAAGTCTCGAGCCTGCTCGAAGGATTCCCGCAGAGACATTACTGCTCCTCCTGTTGTTCTTGTAAGGCCTGTTGCGCTTTAGAGACAATCGTCTTCACCGTCATCGAAAACGCATTTGCCTGACCACCCTGTTGTGGTGCGGCATCCACCGAAGCCAGATTAGGCTCGCTGTACCACTCTGAAGCGTCTAAATTGCGCATAAAGCTCGACACTCGGTTATTCGATTCGGCAAAGCCTTCAATGCTCATCAGCTCACCTTCGCGGCTCACCATTGTCAGGTAAACGCCATCCGGTAAGGCGCGCACCAGCTCGTCAAAGTGGTGCACAATGACCGAGCGGGTTCCCTCCAGATCCCGAATCAACTTCATCAAAGCCAGCAAGTCCTGGCGGCGCTGCTGCAAGTCGTTCAGTTCGGACACTTTACTTTCAAGTGTAGCGATTTCAGTTTTCAGCATTTGGTTGCGCTGACGCTGATGATCGACTTTACCGTTGGCGTTGGCGATCCATAAATAGGCAATCACAACAGTGACAACGGCCACCCCAAACATGATCGCAATAAAATCTTTCTTTTTCTTCTCCCGCTCTTTTACACGCCAGGGAAGTAGGTTGATATTCGCCATTAGTCAAAGCTCCTCATCGCTAAGCCAGTTGCCACCATCAATGAGGGTGCATCATTTGCCAGCGCGGCCGCATTAACCCGCGACGCCACCGACATGCTAGCGAATGGGTTGGCCACCATTGCCTGCGTACCTAGCTTTTCTTCGATAAGCTCAACCAGCCCCTCCATGGAGGCGACGCCACCGGCCAACACAATGTAATCAACATCGTTATACTCGCTGGCGGAAAAGAAGAACTGCAGCGAGCGGGTCACTTGCTGCACGACCGATTCTTTAAAGGGTTGGAGCACTTCGGATTGGTAGTCATCGGGTAAGCCGCCCTGCTTTTTCGCAAGCCCGGCCTCTTCCATCGACAAACCATAGCGGCGCTGAATTTCTTCTGTTAACTGCCGGCCACCAAACAACTGCTCGCGGGTATACACGGTTTTGCCATCGACCAGTACACTTAGCGTGGTCATGGTTGCACCGATATCCAATACCGCGACCACCTGATTGTCCTGATCTTCAAGCTGCTCTAACACCAACTCAAAAGCGCGCTCCATGGCGTATGCTTCGACATCGACAACCTCTTCCTCCAACCCCGCCAATTGCAGTGTTGAAACCCGAGAGTCGACATTTTCGGTGCGGCACGCGGCCAGCAACACCTCGACCTGATCCGGGTCGTTGGGCGATTCGCCCTGAACCTCAAAATCGATCGAGACTTCGTCAATTGGGAAAGGGATGTACTGGTCAGCCTCAATATAGATACGGTTCTCCAGATCGTCATCGGACAATCCGGCCGGCATCTCAATGACCTTAGTAATCACAGCAGAGCCGGCGACTGATACCGCGGCATGCTTGATTTTGGTCTTTGATTGCTTCACCAGCGATTTGATAACCTCGGCGACCGCCGCTTCGTCGTTGATGTTTTTCTCAACGACCGCATTGGGCGGCAAAGGTCGAACCGCGTAGGTCTCTACACGATACCGATCGCCACTACGGCTCAGCTCTAAGAGTTTTATAGACGTCGAGCTTATGTCCAACCCCACAACTGGCTTCGTCTTTTTTTCTAAGAATCCGAAAATGCCCATTTTTCTATCTATATCCGTAACTTAGACGTCGTTTATGTTATAGCACTTTAACTTAAGCCTGCAACAAGATCGCACATATGTAAACAGGCAAAAACCCCGTATAATGCAGCATCCAGTCGGTTAATACCGCTAACTATCTAATTCGCTTAGAAAAAATGCCTAAAAAATATTCTTATATCACACTGCTTTTCTGGTTACTCGTCGCAGGTTGCGGTGCAACCGGCGTTACCTTTGCCGGACTCTACCTCTATTTAAACCCAAAGCTGCCCGATGTGCAGAGCCTGCGACAGGTTAAGTTGCAGACTCCGCTGCGGATTTACTCAAGCGATAACCGGCTGATTGGTGAGTTTGGCGAACAGCGCCGCACCCCCATTAATTACGACGATATACCCCCGCTGTATATCAAAGCGTTATTATCAGCAGAGGATGCCCAATTCTACGATCATAACGGCGTCTCTATCAGAGGACTTTTGCGAGCCACATCACAATTATTGCAAACAGGTCAGATTCAGTCCGGTGGTAGCACCATTACCATGCAGCTCGCGCGGAACTTTTTCCTGACTCTCCAGCAAACATTTGCCCGTAAATTCAACGAGATCCTGCTAGCACTTCAAATAGAACGTGAACTTAGTAAAGAGGAGATTCTCACACTTTACAACAATAAAATTTACTTCGGTAACCGCGCTTACGGTATTCAGGCGGCAGCCAATGTTTATTACGGCAAAAACATCGACCAATTAACCCTGCCGCAATGGGCCATGATCGCCGGCCTTCCCAAAGCGCCCTCGGCCTACAATCCGCTGGCCAACCCGGAGCGAGCCCTGATCCGCCGCAACTGGATCTTAGGGCGCATGCTCGAACTGGGGCATATAGATCAAGCGACCTGGAAAGCAGCCACAGCCGCCGAGGTGACGGCAAAGTACCACGGCCTGACACCAGAGTTGTACGCCCCTTACGTCGCCGAAATGGCGCGGCAAGATGCCATCACACGCTTTGGCAATTCGGCCTACACTGATGGTTACAGCGTTTACACAACAGTAAATGCTCACTTACAAGAAGTCGCGCAAAGCGCGGTTATCAATGGCCTCATTACCTACGATCAGCGCCATGGTTACCGCGGTCCCGAGCAACAACTGGCGGCAGACGCCCCCGCCGAACAGTGGCTCGACACGCTGCAAAACATTCCCGTATACGGCGGCCTAACGCCCGCAGTGGTTAGCCATACCGACGAACAGTCCGCCACACTGCTGTTACCCGATGCAAGCGAGGCCCAACTTGGCTGGGATCAAGGTATCGCAGATGCCCGCCCCTACCTAAGCGAGAATTATCGCGGAGAAAAACCCACCCAAGCGTCCGACGTACTGACCCCTGGCGACGTTATTCGCCTGCGCCACACACCAGAGGGGATCGCACTGGCACAATTGCCCGCAGCCGAGGCCGCACTGGTATCGCTAGATCCTACCGATGGCGCCATTATCTCTATGGCGGGCGGGTTTGATTTTGAACAGAGCCACTTTAACCGTGTCACTCAGGCCACCCGCCAACCAGGCTCCGCCTTCAAACCCTTTATCTACACCACAGCGCTGGAGCACGGCTACACCCCTGCCACCATTATTAACGATGCGCCTATCGTAATTGAGGACGCCAGCCTTGAAGGCACTTGGCGACCGGAAAACGACGGCGGCAGCTTTTTAGGGCCCATGCGTATGCGCACGGCCCTCTACCGCTCTCGCAACCTGGTGTCTATTCGTATACTGCGCGCGCTGGGCATGGACACCGCCCACGAAAGCCTTGCCCGGTTTGGCTTCGATAAAGACGCCTTACCGCGCGACTTATCCCTGGCCCTTGGCAGCCACGATGTCACCCCGCTCGATCTGGCGCGGGGCTACACCACCTTCGCCAATGGCGGTTTTGCCGTACAGCCTTATTTGATTAAGCGCATCGAGGCAGTGGACGGTCGTATCGTGTTTAATGCCACCCCTGACACCGTCTGTCGCAATTGCGCTACAGCAACCAGCAGCAAACCCGCCGAGGCACGCACCCTGGAAGAACTGCTGGGGGGGCAACAACCCAGCGAAAAGCCTAACGACGCTCCGCCACCGGCAAAACGTATTCTCGATGCCCAAACCGCCTTTATCGCCGACTCGATGCTGCGCGATGTCATCGCCCGCGGTACCGGCAAGCGTGCCCGAGTGCTTGAGCGGGGCGATATTGCCGGCAAAACCGGTACGACCAACGGCCCACGCGATGCCTGGTTTGCCGGCTACAACCCCGAGATTGTCACCATTACCTGGCTGGGCTTTGACAGTAACACGCCACTGGGCAACCGCGAGTACGGCGGCTCGGCAGCTCTGCCTATCTGGATTGACTATATGCGCGCCGCGCTGGCCGACAAGCCAGAGCGCCCCGCACAGCGCCCCGACGGCATTATCACCGTAAGAATCAATCCCGAAACGGGCAAACGCGCCGGACCACAAGACCCGGACGCAATTTTCGAGATTTTCCGGGTGGACAATGTGCCCGAACTCACCGAGGGCAACGAGGCCGGAAACGGCAACCAGCGCACTCCGGACGTTCTCCCTGAGGAGCTGTTTTAACACCGCAGCCGGGCAAGTTCCGGCTGCGGCAAAACCCTAATCAGCAGACAAAAAAAAGCCCACTCAGCATCCTGGCGGGCTTTTTTAGCGAGAGGGATTAACCTCTGCGGCGACAATCGCTTACTTCTTGCCGCCGATGCGGCCACCGAAGCGCTTGTTAAAGCGATCAATACGACCACCGGTATCAACCACTTTCTGCTTACCGGTATAGAAAGGGTGACACTCAGAGCAGACATCGATATGGAAGTCTTCGCCCAGAGTAGAGCGGGTTTTAATGCTGTTGCCGCAGCTGCAGTTTGCAGTCACGTCGACGTACTGGGGATGAATTTCTGCTTGCATGATATTCGCCTATGTTTTGTGCTCCGCCACCCGATCATTTCGCCTGGCACGGAACCGCAGGGTTAAAGCAACTAAATTTTGAGAGCGGCGATACTAGCAGAATAAAACACGAAAGCAAGCAAAATTGTCCACTTTCCGTGCAACTTGCTCATATTGGCGGGCCTGCGGCATCAACCACCACAATCGGGCTCAATTCCAGTAAGCTATCACCCTCAACATTCACCCAAAACAACCGCCGGACCCCGCCGTCCATGATGACCGCCGCTCCTTACTTGCTTGTTGCGCTCCCTGTGCCCCTGCGCCGCTTATTCCATTATTTAGCCCCCACCCCAGCGCCCGCGCCAGGGTCCCGGGTGCGGGTGACATTTGCCGGGCGCGCGCTGGCGGGCATCGTTATCGCCAGCACCGATCAATGCGACTTCGACGCCAACAAAATTAAACCTATTGACACCATTATCGACTCGCAACCACTGCTGCCAGAGCCGCTGCTAGCATTTATCCGCTGGGCCGCTGACTACTACCACGCCCCGCTGGGAGAGGCACTACAGGCGGCACTGCCCGCGGCGCTGCGCCAAGGCAGTGCCGCCGAGCTAAAAAACGACCCCAGCTCGCAATTGTGGGAGCTCACCGAAGAGGGGCAAGGGTTACCCTCAGGTGCACTCAAACGCTCGCGCAGGCAAGCGGAGCTTATCGAGAAACTACAGCAAACAGGCGTATGCCGCTGGTCCGAGCTCAAGGCCGAAGGGTATAGTCGCGAGGCGCTCCGGGCTCTGGGCGATAAAAAGCTTATTCGCCCCGCCCGCGAAGCCACCTCGTTTCGCGGTGAGCCACCATTAACGCTCAACTCCGAGCAGCAGTGCGCACTCGACGCCATCGGCCTGGACAGCTTTGGTATTTACCTACTCGACGGCACCACCGGCAGCGGTAAAACCGAGGTCTATTTACAGGGAATTGCCCGCGCACTCGCTAACGATCCGCAGGCACAGGCACTGGTGCTGGTGCCCGAAATTGGTTTAACACCACAAACCCTGGCGCGTTTTCGCCGGCGCTTTGGTCCCAGCGTCTGCGCGGTGCACTCGGCGCTTAACGATACCGAGCGGTTAAACAATTGGCTGCGCGCCAGCAGCGGTGAAGCACGGGTTATTATTGGTACTCGCTCGGCTATTTTTACCCCGCTGGCCAACCCGGCGCTGATTATTGTCGACGAAGAACACGATGGCTCCTTTAAACAGCAGGACGGGTTTCGCTATTCAGCCCGTGATCTGGCCGCCGTACGCGCGCAAAAACTCAACATCCCACTACTATTAGGCACAGCGACGCCCTCACTTGAAGCGCTGCACAACGCCCGTACCGGGCGCTACCAACACCTACGGCTCACCCAGCGAGCAACCGCCAACCCCACCGCCCCCATTGAGGTCATCGATAGCCAATCCGCTAAAGAGCACCAAGGCTTAACGCCTGAAGCGCTCAACGCGATAGAGCAACACATCGGGGCTGGCAATCAGGCACTGGTATTTCTCAATCGCCGCGGCTTTGCGCCAGTACTGCAGTGCCGCGATTGCGGCCATCAACTTAATTGCCCGCACTGCGATGCCAAGCTTACCCTGCATCGCAACCCATACCACCTGCACTGCCACCACTGTGACTTCCAGCGGCCGCCGGCAAAGCGCTGCGAATCGTGCCAAAGCCCCAGGCTCGAGCCGCTGGGCGCCGGCACCGAGCGCAGCGAAGAGTATTTATCCCAAACATTTTCGGATACGCCGGTTATCCGTATCGACCGCGACTCGACCCGCAACAAGGGCTCGCTGGACGCCCTAATCGATAAAGTACACGAGGGAGAACCCTGCATCTTAGTGGGCACACAGATGCTCGCCAAAGGCCACCACTTTCCCAAAGTGACTCTTGTGGTTATTTTGGATATCGACAGCGGCCTGTTTAGTGCCGACTTTCGCGGGCCCGAGCGCATGGGGCAGCTGATTACCCAGGTGGCGGGGCGAGCCGGGCGAGCCGACCAGCCTGGGCAAGTACTACTGCAAAGCCAGCACGGCGACCACCCGTTGCTGCAATTACTGCTTAACCAAGGTTACGGGCAATTTGCCCAGGCGCTGCTCGATGAACGTGAGCTCACCCTAATGCCCCCCCTGGCGTTTCTCGCTCTGTTGCGCGCAGACGCTCCTAACCCCGGTGCTGCCATGGCTGTTTTGCAAACCGCGCGCGAGCTGGCCGAAACCCTACCCAGCGAGCATCAAATACAAATACTCGGCCCCTTGCCGGCACTCATGGAAAAACGCGGCCAACGATTTCGCTACCTGCTGCAATTTAAAGCGTTGAGTCGCCGGGGCCTTAGCGTTTATTTAGGCCAGCTTATTGGCCTTCTCGACCAACAAAAAATAACGCGCGACACCCGCTGGGCGATTGATATTGACCCTCAGGAAATGAGTTGAGAGCACTGATTGCCGCTTATTGCACTTAGGCAATTGCAGCGGCGGCCTACACGCCCGTAAAATAGCGCCTTTTACTGTTAAGCGACCCGACATGACCCGCGATTACGCCCGCAAAAAGCGCCCAGCCCCTAAGCGCCAGCCGCCGCGCAGCCAAATACCCTGGTGGGTATGGCTGTTTATTGGCTCCATGTTAGGCGCCTTTATTATGTTTTTGGTGTACTTGTGGGGAATCTCGCCCGGCCGGACGACGCCTCAGCCCACCCCCAACACCCAATTAACGCCCGAGCCGCAAGCAAGGCCCGCCCCCGAGCCCGAGGCAGAAGCGCCACTGCCCAAACCGCGCTTTGATTTTTACAAGCTCCTGCAAGAGGAGGAAGTGATCGTACCGGCCACTGAGCCCACACGTCGCAGCGACGATACCCCACCGGCCGCACCGGTGGAGTATTTACTGCAAGTCGGTTCATTTCGCAGCCCGGACGACGCCGATAAACTGCGCGCCCAGCTCATCCTGCTTAATCTGGACGCCCGCACCGAAAGCGTCACCATTAATAATGGCGAGCGCTGGCACCGGGTTGTCGTTGGCCCGTTCGACAACCAAAGCCGCCTGGCCAAAGCCCGCTCGACCCTGGTATCCAACCAATACAACGCACTCGTTCTCAAGCGCAAGCCAGGTAACTAGCACTCGCCCCTCGCGCGCTTGAAATCATCGGGTGCGCCCCCATCTATTCAGTTCAACGCCACCGGCACCCATACGGTGGCATCAGTTTTATTGCACAAAGGACTTTCCGTGGAACAGTACCGAGGCACCACCATACTCTCCGTGCGCCGTGGCAACACCGTAGTTATCGGTGGCGACGGCCAGGTATCACTGGGCAACACCATCATGAAAGGCAACGCCCGCAAAGTCAGGCGCTTATACAAAGATCAGGTGTTGGCCGGGTTCGCTGGCGGCACCGCCGACGCCTTTACCCTATTCGAGCGGTTTGAAGCCAAGTTAGAGGCCTACAACGGCCAACTCACTCGCGCTGCCGTAGAGCTTGCCAAAGACTGGCGTACCGAGCGCTCACTGCGCCGGCTAGAGGCACTGCTGGCCGTTGCCGACAAAGAGGCCTCGCTAATTATCACCGGTAACGGCGACGTTATTCAGCCCGAAGACGACCTAATCGCCATCGGCTCTGGCGGTGCGTTTGCTCAGTCGGCGGCACGCGCGCTGCTGGATAACACCGAGCTAGACGCCGGCAGCATTGTCGAAAAAGGCCTAAACATCGCCGGCGATATCTGCATTTACACCAATCACAACCAGACCATCGAAACACTGGATTACTAAACCGCGAGTACTATCGATATGTCTAGCATGACTCCCCGTGAAATTGTTCACGAGCTCGACCGCTTTATTGTCGGCCAGCACGACGCCAAGCGCTCTGTTGCCATCGCCCTGCGCAATCGCTGGCGCCGCATGCAGGTAGAGGCCGACCTGCGCAGCGAAATCACGCCAAAAAATATTTTGATGATTGGCCCCACCGGCGTGGGCAAAACCGAAATTGCCCGCCGTTTAGCCAAGCTGGCCAACGCACCCTTTATTAAAGTCGAGGCCACTAAATTTACCGAGGTAGGCTATGTGGGCCGCGATGTCGAGTCGATTATTCGCGACTTGCTTGAAAGCGCCATTAAAATGCAGCGCGAGCAAGCCATGAAGCGCGTCGAGTTACGCGCAGCCGAAGCCGCCGAAGATCGCGTACTTGACGTATTGCTACCCAAAGCCCGTGGCGACGAAGAAACCGACAGCGGCCAAAACACCAGACAGATCTTTCGCAAGAAGTTGCGCGAAGGTGAATTGGATGAGCGCGAAATTGAGATCGAAGTCTCCGCCACTCCAGTGGGGGTAGAGATTATGGCGCCTCCTGGCATGGAAGAGATGACCAGCCAGCTGCAAAATATGTTCTCGTCCATGTCTAACGACAAAACCCAAACCAGCAAAATGACCGTGAAGCAGGCGCTCAAAACCCTGCAAGAGGAAGAAGCGGCCAAACTGGTGAACAACGAAGATTTAAAAGCTCAGTCGATCGAATCTGTCGAGCAAAATGGCATTGTGTTTATCGACGAAATCGATAAAGTCGCCAAGCGCGGCGAAAGTAGCGGCACCGATGTGTCGCGCGAAGGCGTGCAGCGCGATTTGCTGCCGTTAATCGAGGGCTGCACCGTCAGCACCAAGCACGGCATGGTAAAAACCGACCATATTTTGTTTATCACCTCGGGCGCCTTTCACTTAAGTAAGCCTTCGGATTTGATTCCCGAGCTGCAAGGTCGCCTACCCATTCGCGTAGAGCTACAAGCGCTGACCCCCGATGACTTCGAGCGAATTCTCACCGAGCCCTCCGCGTCACTCACCGAGCAACATCAGGCGCTGCTAAAAACCGAAGGTGTTAAGATTGAGTTTACTGCCGATGGCATTCGTCGCATTGCCGAAATGGCTTACGAGGTCAATGAGCGCACCGAAAATATCGGTGCCCGTCGCCTGCACACCTTGCTGGAGCGGCTGCTGGAAAGCGTCTCGTTTGATGCCGGCAATGGCGAGCCCGAGGTATCCATCGACGCCACATACGTCGAAAAACAACTGGGCGAGCTGTCGCAAAACGAAGACCTCAGCCGCTACATCCTTTAACGGGTATTTGCATGAGAGCCCCAGAGCGTCTGACGCTGCACAGCAAAAGTGCCGAACTGGAAATCCAGTTCGGCACAAATCACTACCGCTTAAGCGCTGAGTTTTTGCGCGTCCACTCCCCCAGCGCCGAGGTCAAAGGCCACGGCCCGGGGCAGGCGACACTGCAAACTGGCAAACAGGACGTTAACATTAAGCGCATTGAGGCGGTCGGCAACTACGCGGTAAAACTGGTGTTTGACGACGGTCACGACACCGGGATTTACACGTGGGATCAACTCTACGAGTTCGGCCAGCACCAGGATCGCTACTGGCAGGCGTATCTTGATGCCCTCGAAGCCGCCGGAGCCAGCCGTATGCCCGATGACGTGCAAGTCATCAAGCTAATCTAATCTGGCCGACACCCCGCCGACAGAGGTGGCTTTCGCATTTTGATAGTTTTGTCGCTACAATAGCCGCCTTTTGCGCACCGGCCCACTATCATGAAAACCATACCCGCTTTTCGCCCTCTCCGCTTTTTTTGGCTCCAAAGCCTGTTACTGCTGGCGCTGATAGCCATCATTGGCTATTACCTGCCGCTGGATGACGAGCTTACCCAACAAGCCGCACAAGAGGGCGGCCTAATCGATCGCACCTCGGCAGTGGGGTATCTGGTGTGTGCCGGACTCATGCTTTTGCTCGGCGGCACGCATGTCTTAAAAAACCACTACCCATTGATAATAGCGGTGACGCTACTCGGCCTGCGCGAGCTGGATTTTGACAAACGCTATTCCACACTGGGCCTGTTCAAATCGGCCACATTCCGCTCGCCGGATGTCTCGCTGCTGGAAAAAGGCGTCACGCTGGTGGTGGTATTGCTAGTTATATGGCTGGCCATTACGCTGATTGTTAAATACCTACGCCCGCTTCTGACACGAGCCGTACAATTTAATATGGTGGCAATCAGTATTTGTTGTGCTGGCGGGCTATTGGTAGTGGCACGAACTCTGGATGGCATCGCGCGTAAACTGGGAGAGTTCGGCATCGACGTCAGCGCACACACCGAAGTACACACCACCATCATCGAAGAAGTGTTCGAGCTGGGCGCGCCCTACTCGTTGATTATTGCGCTGTTTTGCTATTTGCAAATATATCGTCGCGGCGCATTGAAAACGGCCGCACAACAAAAAGCCGAGGCCTAACCCCGGCTTCTTCGGCGACGCCCTCACAGCAACGATAACTTAGCGCTGCTTGTTGGTAATGGTCTCTATAATACCGGTGGTGGAGCAATCATCGTAAAAGCGCAGCACCGCCACCTCGCCACCGTACTGTTTGACAATGGGCCCGCCGACCACATCATCCTCGGTATAATCGCCGCCTTTCACTAACACATCCGGGCGCAGCTGGCGCAGCAAACTCTCGGGGGTGTCTTCAGTAAAGCTGACCACCCAGTCCACCGCCTCGAGCCCCGCTAACACCGCCATACGGCGATCTACCGGGTTAATCGGGCGCAACGGCCCTTTGAGCCGTTGCACCGACTCGTCGGAGTTAATCGCCACCACCAAACGATCACCCAAGGTGCGCGCCTGCTCCAGATAACCGACGTGGCCGGCGTGAATAATATCGAAGCAGCCGTTCGTAAACACAATTTTCTCGCCCTGGGCGCGAGCTTCCGATAGCGCCGACACTAACTGCTCGGCACTGACCACGCCGCGCTCGACACCCTGCTCGGCACCCACGGCGCGGCGCAACTCCGGCCCACTGATGGTAGCAGTACCCAGTTTGGCCACAACCAAGCCAGCCGCCAGATTCGCCAGGCCGGTGGCCTCAGCCAATGAGCAACCAGAGGCAATAGACGCAGCCAGCACCGCAATCACGGTGTCGCCGGCGCCGGTCACGTCAAACACTTCACGCGCGCGCGCAGGCAAGTGCAACTCGCTCTCGCCTGGGCGAAGCAGAGTCATACCCTGCTCGCCGCGGGTAACCAACAACGCCTGCAAATCCAGCTCGGCCATGAGTGCCGACGCTTTCTCAACTAACACGCGCTCGGTCGGACACGCGCCAACGACAGCTTCGAGCTCGTGTAAATTAGGGGTTAACAGAGTCGCTCCGCGGTAGCGGCTAAAATCGGTACCTTTGGGGTCGACCAATACCGGTACCTGCTGTGCCCGGGCGAGGCGAATTAAAGATTGGCAATCAGCCAGTGTGCCTTTGGCGTAGTCGGACAACACCAATGCGCCCACACTGGGCAACATGGCCTCGGCTTTAGCCGCGAGCTCGGCGGAGTCGGCCGCGGTAAAAGGCTGCTCAAAGTCCATTCGCAACAACTGCTGATGGCGACTCATCACCCGCAGTTTGGTAATGGTGGGCTTGGCCTTCGCCACCTGAAAGTCGGTGCGGATATTGGCCGCCTGTAATTGACCACACAGCACGTCGGCGGCCTCATCGGCCCCCACCACACTGATGAGCGAGGCGCCCGCGCCTAGCGCCGCCAGGTTAAGCGCGACGTTACCGGCCCCGCCGGCGCGATCATCGGTTTCATTTACGCGCACCACGGGCACCGGCGCCTCGGGGGAGATCCGCGAGGTGTCGCCGTGCCAGTAGCGATCGAGCATAACGTCGCCAACCACTAAGATTTGTGCGCGGTCAAATCGCGCTGCAGGAAGCTGCATAGTCTGTATGCCCTTTCGCCAGACGAATAATAAAAAGTTGTCTATCGCGGCGCTAATGCGCCATCCAGTGAGGCGCTGTGCAAACGCGCATAATGCCCATTCATGCCCATTAACTCTTGATGAGTACCCTGCTCGACAATCTCACCCGAGTCCATCACCACAATTTTATCGGCCTGCTCAATGGTGGAAAGTCTGTGGGCAATCACAAAAGTCGTGCGCCCCTTCGACACCGCCTCAAGCGCTTGCTGAATGTAACGCTCGGATTCGTTATCCAGCGCCGAGGTCGCCTCATCTAACAGCAAGATAGGCGCGTCTTTTAAAATGGCCCGGGCAATCGCCAAGCGCTGACGCTGACCACCGGACAAGCGGGTACCGCCCTCGCCAATCAGGGTATCAAAGCCCTGTGGCAGCTGCTCGATAAACTCCAGCGCATAGGCCAGCTCGGCGGCTTCGCGAATTTTTTCGTCGCCAATATTCTGCAGTGCCCCATAGGCAATGTTATTGGCAACCGTATCGTTAAACAGCACCACATGTTGCGTTACCAGAGCGATTTGCTCGCGCAAATTGGCGAGTTGATAATCGCGAATGTTTACCCCATCCACCTCAAGCGCGCCATCAAACTGATGATAAAAGCGCGACAACACACTCACCAACGTAGATTTACCACTGCCGGAGCGCCCCACCAACGCCACCGTCTCGCCGGCGTTCACCTCCAGCGACAGATTTTTCAGCACAGTGGTGTCATCGTCGTAAGCAAAACTTAAATTGCGGATCGACACCTGCCCGCTCACGCGCTCCACCCGATAGCTGCCTGGGTCTTCTTCAGTTTCTTCGTCCAACACCTGGAATACACTGTCGGCCGCCGCAACACCTTTTTGAATCACCGGGACAATTTCACTGAGTTGACGCATAGGTTTTAACACCATCCCTACGGCCATAAAATAGGCGATAAACGCGCTCGCGTCGTTAATCTCGATATAGCCTAGCGCCACCCACAACAGCGCCCCCATGGATAGTGCCACCAGGGTTTGAATTAACGGCGTATTGAGGGTCGTGGTTAATACAATTTTTATGTTCTGCAGGTAGTTGCGCCAGCTGGCCTCGGCAAAGCGGCGCTTTTCATATTCCTCGCCACCAAAGCTGCGCATTACCCGATAGCCGTTGATCATCTCCGAGCTAACCTGAGTAATCTCGCCCATGCTGTGTTGCACTTTGGTGCTCAGGCGGCGCAGGCGTTTGCCGACAAACCCCACCAACGCCGCAATCAGCGGCACCACCGTCATCATTAATAGCGTCAGCGCCCAGTTTTTGTAAAACAAATAAGCCAGCAGCGCGATCACGGTGGTGCCTTCGCGAATTAGCGTTTTTAACGCTTCGGTCGAGGCCGTGGTCACATTGTTAACATTAAAGGTGATCACCGACATCAATTGGCCCGAGTCATTGCGATCAAAATACTCACCCGGCAAATACACCATGTGGCTAAACAACTGCACCCGCAGCGTATCGACAATGCGAAACGATACTTTGGCGATCAGGTAGTTGCCGACAAAGCCGCCCATGCCGCGCACCACAATAATGCCCAAGATAATGGCAGAGGGTACCCACGCTGGGCCGCGCTCTTCGGCTTCGATAAAGGTCAGCAGGTAGTCAAGAAACTGCGCCATGGCCGGCTGCGCCGCCGAGTAAACGAGAAAGCCCAACACACTAAAAATAAACAGCGTCCGGTGCGGCTTAAGGTAGGCCAAAAGCCTGAGGTAAACCGTCAGCGAAGCCGTCTCCGATGCAGCATTGGGGTTATTGGTTTGTTTGCGACTCATAGGCCCTTCAGTTTCAGGGTGAATGGGGCTGGGAGCGGGAGCGCACCCAAAGATCGGCGTATTTTACAAAAGTCGAGTGGGACATCACTACCGCGATTAAAAACCCCTGACCGCCATCGAGAAACCCCCGGCGCAACAGGTACATACGTATAAAACACGACAACCCGTGACCGAACGCAGACCACAGCGAGCAGGTGCGCCCGGCCTCGGCACGGGCAATGGCCCACTGCTCCGCATACAGAGCCGACTTGTTCACTAGATGGCGTACGTTGTCGTACACCAAGTGTAGCAAGTCACCCGCCAGGCGATGCTCCGGTAAATTATCCCGGTTACACAAGCGCTCGTGCACACGGGTATCGTCAAAGCCCGCCAGAGTACGCGGATACAGCCTGGGAATCCAATCGGGATACATGGCGGTGTGCCGCATATAACGACCAAAACACCAGCTTAAGCGGTTTAAATAATAGATAGCGGAAGGGCCGGTAAGGGCGGCCGCGATACTGTATCGCAGCTCAGGAGTTACACGCTCGTCGGCATCAATCATCAACACCCAATCACCGCGTGCTAAAGCTTGCGCCCGCTGGCGCTGTACACCAAAGCCCTGCCAATCCGTATTGACCGTCACCCGAGCGCCATATCGCTCGGCGATCGCAACCGTCGCATCGTCACTGCCAGAGTCCAGCACCACAATCTCGTCGGCAAAATCCAGGCTCGCCAAACAATCGGCCAACTTATCAGCTTCATTTTTGACGATGAGTACGGCCGATAAGCGAACCGCCTCCGGCTTGTCGCCCTCACCCAGCACGGTGAACCTCGGGGCTTGGCTCAAGGGGTGCGACACCGCTTCGTTTAACGTAAGACGCCACGGTACGCCGCTCGGCTGCGCGCAAATACGCCCACAGCACCACCATATAAAACAAGTACACCGTCACGCCGCTGTTATGACGAAAAAACGCCTGAGTTAACCCAAATATGGCAATAGACGAGCATAAAATCATCCCCGCAACAGCGTAACAATCACCCGCACCTCCGCGAATAAATTTACGGGCAAAAAGCATAAAGGGGACGGCATAAATCAATAACAAGGCGAACAGGCCCGTAATGCCCCGGCGCAAGAATACATCCAGAGCGTCACTGTGCACATGATCGTAGTGGCTGATAATCATCCGCGAGCGGTCGTCATCAATCAAACCGGTGAGCTTCTGGCCGTAAGCGGATTCACCCCAGCCCAAAAGTGGTTTTTGCACGGCCAGCTCGGTTCCGGCGCTCCACATCTCAAGCCGCATACCCACCGAACTACTCATACGCACACCGTTAGAATAATCTTTATAATCCTCCACGGCGCGGTCAATACGGCCCTGAACTCCGGTTTTCGGCACTAAGTACAGCACCGTTAAACCCACCGCAATCACCGCCAAAGCCACGGCCAGAGTTCGTTTCGGTAAATACCGCCGGTAGGACAGATAGAGCAACATAAGCATTATCGGCAGCGCCAGCCAGCCCCCTCTCGCACCGGAGACCAACGATGCGATCGCCCCTGCCACGGCCGCCAAACACAGCGCGACATACCAGTAGTGAGCGTAGCGCTGCTGACGCGCCCAACCAATACCCGTTAAGCACAGCACCCCCATCAGCAGCGATAAATTGCCAAACTGGATCGGGTTCATAAAGCCACCGGCACGAATCCGCCCTTCGACCAGCATTTGCCACAGCGCCAGAGAGCCGCCCGCCAGCGTCCCCACCACCAGCGCCCCCCACCAATACTGCTCCCGCGGAGGGTAGGCAAGTAAATACAGCAGCACCGGGACAATCAATAAAAATCGGCTCGGCTCTTCAAACGAGCTACCGGCCAGCTGATGATAGGCGCTAATCGACCCCGAAACGACAAAGTAAAACAGCAAGGTAGTGATAAGCAGCCAATCAGAGCGCTCAAGGTTTAAGCGTGGCCGTTTAATAAACAAGATAGGCACACCGCACAAGAACAGCAGACCAGGAGCATAGGAGTAACCCGAGGGGATCGCCAGGCAAAGCGCAACAGCCGCGGCAACAGTGTAAGAAGCATAACGACATAACGGCGTAAAAGGCGCAACAAATTCAGCGGCGACTGTCGGTTTCATTAATTGATCTCACCTACACCTTTGCAAGGCTGCTTATTGTTGCCCGCGATGTCATCAACAGATTACAGACTTATAACGAGGATAAGCGCTGGCGCCGCAACGTGGTAATAGAGCGACTAAACGCCGGCGTATTGAAGCACAAAACGCCCCCAGCCGATAGCAACACCCACTCAAACACTGTGAAAAACTGTAACATCAAGGGCTAATGGCGCCGCTGGTCACGTCCGCCAACGCCCGCAGCACCCGGGCAGAATCCAACTCACGCAGGCAGCGCAAGTGCCCCAGTGGACACTCGCGTTTAAAGCAGGGTTGGCACTCGAGCGCCTCCGAGACCACAGCAACGCGATCGCTTAGCGGCGGAGTAAAGCCCGGTGATGTCGAGCCGTAAACGGCCACCAGCGGCAACCCTAGTGCCGCCGCAATGTGCATCAAGCCGGAGTCATTACTGACCACAGCGCCCGCCGCGGCCATCAGGTCAATCGCATCCGCCAGACTCGTGCGCCCGGCCAGCGAGTAGCACGCGTGCCGCTCAGCCTGTGGCACTAAATCGCAAATCGCGGCGGTTACCGGTTGATCTTTTTCGGAGCCAAATAGCCACACTTGCCAGCCCGAGGCAATCGCGCGGGCGGCCACCTCGGCATAGTGCTCAGCAGGCCACTGTTTTGCCGGGCCAAACTCAGCCCCCGGGCACAGCGCCAGCACCGGCCGGTCAAGGCTTAGATCATACTGCTCGCACAGGGCGGGCAGAGCCTCTGAGCTCGCCCGCAAGTCCGGACGCGGTATGGCCTCGGGTAGTGCCGCACCCGGGGCAAACGCTAACGCGGCAAAGCGCTCGACCATAAGCGGGTAGCGCTTGGGGTCGAGTTTGCGAATATCATTGAGCAAGCCAAAGCGCATTTCACCGCGCCAACCGGTGCGTGTCTCAATGCCGGCAAACGCCGGAACCAAGGCAGACTTAATCGAGTTGGGCAGCACAAAGGCATGATCGTAACCGCGCTGGGCAAGCGCCTTACCCAGCCGGTAACGCTCTCCCAGCATCAACTGACCGTGACCGAGGGGCATATCAATGCTGGTATCCACCTCTGGCATACGCTCTGTCAGAGGGCGGCTCCAGGCAGGTGCCAATACATCGATGGGGCTGTCGGGGCGCTGCTGGCGCAAAAGCTTAAACAAGCTCTGCGCCATCACCATATCGCCGACCCACGAGGGGCCGACAATCAGGGTGCGTGCGTTGGAACGGGGCTTACTCACCGGGGCCATTAATCTGTAATCGGGGCCAACCAGCCTTTGTGTTGCGGTAGACGACCTTTAACCGCATCGAAGTACAGGCCTTGCAGCTGCGTGGTCATAGGCCCGCGCTTACCTTCACCAATAGCGCGGCCGTCCAGCTCGCGAATCGGCAGTACTTCGGCTGCCGTGCCGGTAAAAAAGACTTCATCGGCCACATAAACTTCATCGCGGGTAATACGCTTTTCACGCACTTCATAGCCGCAATCAGCCGCCAGGGCGAAGATCGTGTTGCGAGTAATACCGTCGAGGCAGGAGGTGAGCTCCGGGGTGTAAATAATACCGTCGCGGATCACAAATACGTTTTCACCGCTACCTTCAGCCACATAACCTTCGTTGTCGAGCAACAGCGCTTCTTCACAACCGCTGTCGAGCGCCTCTTGCAAGGCCAACAGCGAGTTAATGTAGTGGCCGTTTGCTTTCGCTTTACACATGGAGATATTCACATGGTGGCGCGTGTAGCTGGAGGTGCGCACTTTAATACCCAGGTCGCGCGCCTCGGGCGACATATACGAGGGCCAATCCCAGGCCGCCACCATCACATGCACCTTGAGGTTATCGGCGCGCAGGCCCATGCCCTCAGAGCCATAAAAAGCCATGGGGCGCAGGTAGCTCTCGTGCAGGTTGTTTTCCCGTACGACTTGCTTTTGCGCGGCGTTGAGCTGCTCTTTATCGAAGGGCAACTTCATACGCATAATATGGGCCGAGCGGAACAACCGGTCGGTGTGCTCTTTAAGGCGGAAAATACAAGTGCCGTCTTCGGCAGTTTCGTAAGCACGAACCCCTTCAAACACACCCATGCCGTAATGCAGGGTGTGGGTCAGTACGTGTACCCGCGCATCGCGCCAAGGTACCAGTTCGCCATCCAGCCAGATTACGCCGTCGCGATCGGCAAATGACATAGCCAACTCCTAAAAATATTCACAGTAAAATAAGGGAAGGGCGCGATGGTTTTAGCGAGCCGTTAGGTTTGATCCGGACTCAGCATTAACGCTTGCCACACATCAATCACTTGCCGACGTTCGCTGGCAAACTCATCTTCGCCTTGCAGTACCGCCTCCTGGCGTTGTAACGCAAGGCGGTGTCCGGTGGACCGATAAGCCTTGTAGGCTTCAATCAGTTGGGCAACTGTCTCAGCGGCCATTAGGCCAACTTGCTCCAGTGTCTCCAGGATCCGGATGTTGTCCGTGTACTGGGTAAGCTCGGGCGCTTTTTGGGCCCACGCCAAAACGGCATATTGAACCATAAATTCAATATCGACGATACCTCCAGCATCTTGCTTAAGGTGAAATAATTGCCTGTCACCGTTGGCGCTGCCCAGGTGTGCCCGCATTTTCTCGCGCATCTCGATAACATCGCGGCGCAGCGCCGGCTCATCGCGCGGTTTAACCAGCACCGCCTCACGCACTTTGGCAAAGCGCTCCATCAGCGTCTGGTCACCGGCCACCGGACGGGCCCGCACCGCCGCCTGATGCTCCCAGGTCCAGGCCTCGGTAAACTGGTATTTTTCATACGCCGCCAGCGAGGTCACCAGCATCCCGGAGTTGCCGGACGGACGCAGGCGCATATCCACCTCGTACAACTGACCCGAGGCCATTTGTGTGGTTATGATATGAATCATGCGCTGACACAGGCGAGTGTAAAACGTTTGATTGTCGACCGATTTGTCGCCGTCAGTGCTGCCCTGGGTGTCGGTATCGTGAATAAATACCAAATCCAGGTCCGAGCCGTGGCCCAACTCAATGCCCCCGAGCTTGCCATAGCCGACAATAATTAGGTTGGGCTCGCGCTCTTGAGTGCCGTCTTTGCGGCAGGGGTAGCCATGACGCGCCACCATGTTCTCCCAGGCGACGGCCAATACGTGCTCTAAAATCACCTCGGCGATGTAGGTCAGGTAATCGCTGACCTTCATCAGCGCTAACGCACCGGTGACTTCACTGGCAGCCACCCGCAGGGCGTGGGCCGAGCGAAAATAACGCAGCGACTCCATGTGCCCTTCTAAGTCGTCCCAGCTCATGCGCAGCACTTCGCGCCGCATCTCATCGCGCAGCTCGTCTTTGGCCGGCGGCGCATAGAGGCTTTCTGGGGTCAGCAGCTCATCGAGCAAAATCGGATGCGCCGCCAACTGATCGGCAATCCAGGGGCTGGCGGCACTGAGCCTTACCAACTGCTGCATGGCGGTGGGGTTTTCCACCAGCAACACCAAATAGGCGCTGCGCCGCGCTACGGCTTCGACGAAGGGCAGCACCCGCTTGAGGCCCTCGGCCGCTTCAATCTCGGGCGCCTGATCCAGCGCGTGTAACAGCCGCGGCATAAAAGCGTCCAACCGCGTGCGACTCGAAGCCTGCATCGACAGCACCGGGCGGCTCTGGCGCAGGTCCTCCAACAGGGCGAGCACACGCTCGGCGTTTACCCAGTTGGCCTCGCGCAACACCTCAAGCGCCTGCTCGTCCGGGCCGGTGGCCTCCCACACCGAGAACCACGCATCCAGCGACTCACTGTCCACCTCGTGCTCCGAGTCCGGGTCGGCAATGACCTGCTGAAACTCGTTATTAACACGCTCACGGTGGATTTCAAGATCGGCAAAAAACGCCGCCCAATCTGGGTAGCCCATCACCCGCGCCAAGCGCAAACAGCCAAGCTCATCAGCTGGCAACGACTGAGTTTGGCGATCCTGATAACCCTGAATCGCGTGCTCGGTATTGCGCAAAAAAACGTAGGCCTCAAGCAATTGTTTGCCTGCCCCGTCAGGTAGGTATTTTTCCTGCTCCAGCAGTGGCAGCAACTTACACACCTGCCGCTCGCGCAGGGCTAAATCACGCCCGCCGCGAATCAGCTGAAACAGCTGCACCACAAACTCGACCTCGCGAATACCGCCCACGCCGAGCTTTACGTCAGAGTCCATGCCCTTGCGCTGCACCTGACGGTTAATCAGGCCTTTCATGGCGCGCAGCGACTCAATCACACTAAAGTCGACGTACTGGCGATAGGTAAACGGGGCCAACAGTTGCATTAGTTCATCGCAAGCGGGCTCGCCCCCGGCAACCCAAGCCACCGGCCGAGCCTTAATCATGGCGTAGCGCTCCCAGTCCCGCCCCTGGGATTGATAGTAGCTTTCCATGGCATCAAAATTTTGCACCAGCGCACCACTTTGTCCGTGCGGGCGCAGCCGCATATCAACGCGAAACACAAAGCCGTCGGCGTTGTTGGCATCCAGACTCTGAATCAGCTTTTGCCCCAGGCGGATAAAAAACTCTTGGTTGCTTAAGGTTTTTTTCTCGCCGTTGGTTTCGCCCGCCTCGGGGTAGGAGAAAATCAAATCAATATCGGAAGAAACGTTTAGCTCGCGGGCGCCCAACTTGCCCATCCCCAACACCACCAGCGGCTGAACCGCACCGGAGCTCTGCCCCACTGGCTCGCCAAAGCGCTCGATCAGAGCGCGGTAGTGCCAATTGAGCGCGCCATGAATCATGGTGTCCGCCACCGCCGACAGCTCGGCGGTGGTCTCGGTCATGCTCGCCGCGCGAGTAAAATCGCGCCAGATAATACGCACCATAGCGCGGTTACGTGCCAGCCTTAAAGTGCGATCCAGCGCGGCCTGATCGGCACACTCGGCAAGCTTAGTAGCGAGAGCGGCGATATCGTCCTCTGTTTGCGCACGAAACAACTCGCCGCGCGCCAGAGCGGCCAAGTGCCCGGGATTAATACTCAGAGTTTTTGCCACAAACTCGCTGGTTGCCAACACATAGCGCAGCTCGGCGTTAAATTCAGTGGCCTCGGGAGCATTCGGGGCGCCCTCAAGTAACGTCTCGGGGCGTTCAATACCCTCTCGGGTCAGGGCTTCTTGTAGCTTCTCGAGCCAACTATCGGCACTGGCTGTTAATTCTGCCGGCAAGGTCCATCGCTCGCTCATGCTTGCTCCTAGTATTTTAATTTGACTGCGGCGGGGCGACCCGCAGCACTTCTTCCAGGGTGGTTAAACCAGCGGCAATTTTTTGCGCGCCGGATAAACGCAATGTACGCATCCCCTCGCGCATGGCCTGCTTGCGCAACGCCTGCAGGTCGCAACCCTCGGTAATTAACTGTTTTAGGCTATCGGATAACACCAGAATCTCAAAAATGCCTTGGCGCCCCAGATAACCGGTGTTGCGACACTCCAGGCAGCCCACCGGGCGGTACACCACCTCGGGCATATTCACCTTCCAGGGCATCACCAGCGCGCCCCACTCTTTTTGCGGAATCGTGCCCGGCTCTTTGCAGTGCGGGCACAGGGTTCGCACCAAGCGCTGGGCCATGACGCCGAGCAAGGTGGCGTTAATAAGGTACGCCGGCACACCCAAATCTAGCAGGCGCGCCACGGTGGCGGGTGCGTCGTTGGTGTGCAGCGTCGACAACACCAGGTGGCCGGTTAACGCGGCCTGCACGGCCATTTGCGAGGTTTCCAGATCGCGCATCTCGCCCACCATAATAATGTCCGGGTCCTGACGCATCAGCGTGCGGATACCGGCGGCAAAATTCAGCTCGATCTTGTGGTGCACCTGGGTTTGGTTGAAGCTCTCTTCCACCATTTCGATGGGGTCTTCGATGGTGCTGACATTCACCTCGCTGGTGGCCAACTTGCGCAGGGATGAGTAAAGCGTGGTGGTTTTACCCGAGCCGGTCGGGCCGGTGACCAGGACGATGCCGTTGGGCTTGCTGGTCATTCCCTCCCAGCGGGCAAAGTCGTCGCCCACCAAGCCCAAGTCGTGAAAGCTGCGCAGCAGTACCTCGGGGTCAAAGATGCGCATCACGAGTTTTTCGCCAAACGCGGTGGGCAGAGTCGACAAGCGCAGCTCTACCTCACTGTCATCGCTGCGGCGGGTTTTAATGCGGCCGTCCTGGGGCTTGCGCTTCTCGGCAATATTCATGCGCCCCAGTACTTTAAAGCGGCTGGTCACCGCCATCGCCACCGACGCCGGCAGCTCGTAGACGTCGTGCAACACGCCATCGATACGGAAGCGGATACGAGCCACCTCGCGACGCGGCTCGATATGGATATCACTGGCTCGCTGATCGTAAGCATACTGTAACAACCAATCGACAATATTGACCACGTGTTTGTCGTCGGCGTCCGGGTCGCCCAGAGTTTTTAGCTCGACCAGCTGCTCAAAATTGGTCGCGCCGGAACCGCCGGGGCCGCCACTGGCGCCCGAAACCGAGCGCGCCAGAGTATAAAACTCTATACTGAAGCGATCGATATCAGCCGGATTGGCAAACACTCGCCGCACCCGGCGACGAGCCACATGCTCGACCTGAGGCTCCCACCCGGCTACGAAAGGTTGGGCGCAGGCAATCACGACTTCGTCGGGAGTTACTTCAACGCACAGTATGCTGTGGCGCTTAGCAAAGGCATAAGAGACCACCGAGGTCACTTGGGAGACGTTTATTTTGAGCGGATCGATATGCACCACTGGCAGCCCGGCGCGCCCGGCCAGCCAGTGGGTAAGGGTTTCACCGTCGAGCAACTTGTTGGGGCGGGTTAAATCCTCAACGGACTGGCTGGCAATATACGCCAGCGGGTGCATGGCGGCTTGCTGGCGGTTGCGGTTGGCGCCTTGCAGCAAGTTAGCGTCTTCCTGGCTCATGCGGCCTTCGCTCACTAAATCATTCAGCAGCGAGCGCAAATCCAGCACCCGGTCAGTCGCTACCTTTTGCGTCATACCTTACTCCATCAACCTTCATGTCAGCGGCGATTGTAGCCTGCATCGACGCCAGCCGTCACGGCGGTGTATCGCCCGGACTGAAGACAAATATGCCTTAACGGGTGACCTGACGCACAGATATTTTTATACTGCGCGCTCATTTTACGGAAGGAAGACATTTTATGCCCCTTGGTAATCCATTTTCCAACATGTTTGGACGCTCGCCCATTAAGCCGATGCAAGAGCATATGGCGGTGGCCGTCAACGCCTCAAGCAAGCTGGTGAGCTTTTTTGAGGCTGTCATTAACGACGACTGGGTGCAGGCTCGCGCCACCCAGGAAGCCATTGTTGAGCTGGAGCATCAGGCGGACGACATGAAAAAGCAGCTGCGCCTGCACCTGCCCAAAAGCCTGTTTCTGCCCGTACCGCGCACCGACTTGCTCGAGCTGCTGAGCATGCAAGATCGCATCGCCAATAAAGCGCAGGATATCGCCGGCATCATGCTGGGGCGCAAAATGCGTATCCCCGCCTCGCTGCAGCAGCTGTTTGTCGACTTTGTCCAGTCGGGCCAGCGCACCGCCGAGCAGGCCCTCACAGCCATTAACGAGCTCGACGAGCTGCTCGAAACCGGCTTTAGTGGCCGCGAGCTAACACTGGTAGAAGATATGATCGAAAAGCTCGACCAGTACGAGCGCCAAAACGACAGCCTCCAAGTCGAGATCCGCTCCGCGCTGTTTAAGCTCGAGTCCGAGTGGCCACCGGTAGATGTGATGTTTCTCTACAAAGTGATCGACTGGATTGGCGATTTAGCCGACCGCGCCCAAGCCGTGGGCAGCCGTCTACACTTGCTGCTGGCGCGCTAATATGCGGCGGTACGCCGCCTGAATTTGCACCAATAAAATACTACTGGGGATACACACATGACCGTTATCGCAGAATACGGCCAGATTCTACTCATTCTCGCCTGCGTCTTTGGCCTGTTTATGGCCTGGGGGGTCGGGGCCAACGATGTCGCCAATGCCATGGGCACGTCGGTTGGCTCGAAAGCGCTGACCATTAAACAGGCGATTATTATCGCCATGATTTTTGAGTTTTTGGGGGCCTACCTCGCCGGCGGCGCGGTCACCTCCACCATCCGCAAAGGGATCGTCGACCCGGCGGTAATGGCGGGCTCTCCCGAGCTACTTGTGTACGGGATGTTATCCGCCCTGCTGGCGGCGGGTACCTGGCTGCTAATCGCCAGTATTCTCGGCTGGCCGGTATCCACCACCCACTCCATCGTCGGTGCCATCGTCGGGTTTGCGGCGGTGGGGATATCGGTCGAGGCGGTCGCCTGGGGCAAGGTGATGTCTATCGTCGCCAGCTGGGTTGTCTCGCCGCTGCTGGCCGGCACTATCGCCTTCTGGATATTCCGCTCAGTACAGCGACTTATCCTCAATACCGAAGACCCCTTCTTATCCGCCAAACGCTATATCCCCTTTTACATGTTCGCCGTAGGCTTTTTAATTGCCATGGTAACCATTCTTAAAGGTTTAAAGCATGTCTTTAAGGATACCGGCTTCGACTTAAGCTTTCTCCAAAGCGCTGGCATCGCTGCGCTGCTGGGATTAGTTGTAGCTGCCGTTGGCATTTACTTCTTACGTAACATCAAACGCGATGAGGCCACTGACACGGGCAATCGCTTTGCTAACGTTGAGCGCCTGTTTGCCATTCTTATGGTGTTTACCGCGTGCGCCATGGCCTTTGCCCACGGCTCTAACGATGTTGCCAACGCCGTGGGACCGCTGGCCGCGATTATTAACGTCATCAAAACCGGCGGTGTTACCGCCCAGTCGGCCATGCCCAGCTGGGTGTTGCTGATCGGTGGTGCGGGTATTGTCATCGGCCTTGCCACCTACGGCTTTAAGGTGATGGCTACCATCGGTAAAAAGATCACCGAGCTGACCCCTAGCCGTGGCTTTGCCGCCGAGCTGGCCGCGGCCGCTACCGTGGTACTGGCCTCGGGCACCGGCTTGCCTATTTCGACCACCCACACTCTGGTGGGCGCTGTACTGGGTGTTGGTATGGCGCGCGGCATCGGCGCGCTTAACCTGCGCGTGGTGGGCTCGATCTTTATGTCCTGGGTGGTGACTCTGCCCGCCGGCGCGGGCCTGGCCATTTTGTTCTTCTTTATGTTCAAAGGCATGTTCAGCTAATCACACCTATTAGCTGCCCACCAGAAGAGCCCGCTATTGCGGGCTCTTCTGCGTTTAGCCTAGCTGTATTACACTCTCGACTCACACATCGAGAGTCCAGCTATGACGTTTGATCTAAATCGCTACACGCAAACCCTGGCGCGCCTGGTGGCTCAGCCATCGGTCAGCTGCGCGCTACCCCAGTGGGACACCAGTAATAAAGCAGTGATTGATCAGCTAGCGGAGGATTTTGCGGCGCTTGGATTTCAAACCGAAATCATCGCCGTGCCCGAACATCCGGGCAAGTACAACTTATTGGCCACCCTCGGCCGTGGCGAAGGCGGGCTGGTATTTGCCGGTCACAGCGATACTGTGCCTTACGATGCCGACCAATGGAGCTCTGACCCCTTCACGCTGACAGAGCGCGAGGGCAGATTGTACGGCCTGGGGGCGACCGACATGAAAGGCTTCTTCCCGGCGGTTATAGAGGCGGTACGCGACATTGACCCCGCCCGGCTGCGCGCCCCCATTGTGGTACTTGCCACCGCCGACGAAGAGAGCAGTATGAGCGGTGCCCGGGCGCTGCTCGACACCGGTATCGCCCCCGGGCACTACGCGGTAGTGGGCGAGCCCACCGGCATGCGCCCCATCAATATGCACAAGGGTATTTTGATGGAGTCCATCCGGGTACTGGGAAAAAGCGGGCACTCGTCCAACCCGGCACTGGGCAACAGCGCCCTGGAGGCCATGCATGAAGTCACCTCCGAGCTGATTAAGTACCGCGGCGAGCTGCAGCAACGCTTTCACAACCCGGGCTTTGCCGTGGCCGTGCCCACCTTAAACTTAGGCTGCATTCACGGTGGCGACGGTGCCAATCGCATTTGCGGCGAGTGCGAGCTGCACTTTGATTTGCGCTCGGTACCCGATATGCACAACGATGAATTGCGCCACGAAATCAACCGCCGGCTGGTCCCCATAGCCGAGCGCCGGAAAATTGATATTGTCTTCTCAACCCTGTTTGAAGGCGTCGATCCATTACTGCAGCCGCGCGATAGTGAGCTTATACGCGCCTGTGAAAAACTCACCGGCGCCACCGCCGAAGCCGTAGGCTTTGCCACCGAAGCACCCTTTTACCGGCAGTTGGATATGCAGGCCGTGGTTATGGGGCCGGGCTCGATCGATCAGGCCCACCAACCCGATGAGTTTATCGCGATCGAGCAGTTAGCACCGGCTATTGACGTTCTGCGCTCGCTTATCCATCATTTTTGTATCAGTTCAACGGCCACCGAGGCCAACCACAAGGGCACAACATGAGCGTGAGCAACATTCAGGACTACGTAAAATGGTTTCGCCATTCGTCGCCCTACATCAATGCCCACCGTGGCAAAACCTTTGTGGTAATGCTCCCGGGCGAGGCATTAACCCACGGCAACTTTGGCCACATCATTCACGATCTGGCGTTGCTATCGAGCCTAGGGGTGCGATTGGTACTGGTACACGGCGCGCGGCCACAAATCGACTTACGCCTAAGCAATCATCAGTGCGCCACGCAATTTCACCGCAATTTGCGTATTACCGACACCGAGTCACTGCAGGGTGTGCTGCAGGCCATTGGCGAGGCGCGCATCACCATGGAGGCGGCATTGTCTACCGGTTTGCCCAACTCGCCCATGCACGGGGCGCGGATCGAGGTCGCCAGTGGCAATTACGTGGCAGCCATGCCCCACGGAGTACTCGACGGCGTCGACCTACAGCACACCGGCAAAGTGCGTCGCATCAACGTCGCGCAACTGACACGAGCGCTGGATGCCGGCGCGATCGCGCTGCTATCGCCCCTAGGCTACTCCGCCACCGGTGAGGTGTTTAATCTAACCTATACCGATGTGGCCACTCAGGCGGCCATCGCACTAAAAGCCGACAAGCTGCTGGCCTACTGCGATACCGACGGTGTTGCCGGCGCCGATGGGCGCTTAATACGGCAGTTTACGCTGGCACAATGCAAGCAACATTTAGCAGAGCGAAACGGTCAGGCAAGCGAGCTGGCCCAATTGGCACTGGAGAGCGCCTACCTCAGTTGCCTGCAAGGTGTGCAGCGCGCCCAGCTGGTAAACTACACCACCGATGGCGCTCTGCTGGCCGAGCTGTTCACCCGCGACGGTCAGGGCACCATGGTGTACTCCGGCCATTACGAGCAGCTGCGCGGCGCCACCATCGACGACGTTGGCGGCATTTTGGGCCTGATAGAGCCCCTCGAGGCCGAGGGTATTTTGGTGCGGCGCTCCCGCGAGCTGCTCGAGACAGAGATCGCCAAATTTAACGTACTGGAAAAAGACGGCACTATTATCGCCTGCGCCGCCGTCTACCCCTATGGGCAAGTCGCCGAGCTAGCCTGTGTCGCCACTCACCCGGAATACCGCAAAGGCGGGCGCGCATCGCAGCTTTTGGAGCAGCTGGAGCGGCGGGCACGGGACGGCGGCATTGAGACACTGTTTGTGTTAACCACACAAACCGCTCACTGGTTTTTAGAGCACGGGTTTGTACCCGGTGCAATCAGCGATTTACCCCTCGAGCGGCAATCTATGTACAACTACCAGCGCGGCTCTAAGGTGTTTATCAAAGATATTCGCTGATCGCTTAATCCGCTCAAATCGACCGCACTGCCTGACCTTACGGCACCATTCTGTTATCCTTGCCGGTTAGAATTTATCCGGTTCCCGGGGCGCCTCGCGCCGGGGATCTTACTTGATAGTGTTAAACGGGGTATTTATGCCAACCTATCGTTCCAGAACCACCACCGCCGGCCGCAACATGGCCGGCGCCCGCGCCCTGTGGCGCGCCACCGGCATGAAAGACGATGACTTTCAAAAGCCGATTATCGCCATCGCCAACTCGTTTACGCAGTTTGTGCCAGGCCACGTGCACTTAAAAGACATGGGCCAACTGGTTGCCCGCGAGGTGGAAAAGGCCGGCGGTGTCGCCAAAGAATTTAACACCATTGCGGTCGATGACGGTATCGCCATGGGCCACGATGGCATGCTCTACTCCCTGCCCTCGCGCGACATTATTGCCGACTCAGTTGAATATATGGTCAACGCCCACTGTGCCGACGCACTGGTGTGCATCTCCAACTGTGACAAGATCACGCCCGGAATGCTGATGGCGGCTATGCGCCTTAATGTACCGGTGATTTTTGTTTCTGGCGGCCCCATGGAGGCCGGTAAAACCAAGCTCCTCGATCACGGGTTAGACCTGATCGATGCCATGGTAATGGCCGCTGACGACAGTGTCGATGACGAGACCCTCTCCGAGGTTGAGCGCAGCGCTTGCCCGACCTGCGGCTCTTGCTCGGGAATGTTTACCGCCAATTCCATGAACTGCCTGACCGAAGCACTGGGTTTATCGCTGCCTGGTAACGGCACCATCGTTGCCACTCACGCCGATCGCGAAAAACTGTTTAAACGCGCCGGCCACCGCATTGTCGAGCTGGCCAAACGCTACTACGAAGGCGACGAAGAGCACTTACTGCCCCGCGCAATCGGCTCTAAGGCGGCCTTTGGTAATGCCATGGCACTGGATATCGCCATGGGCGGCTCCACCAATACCATTTTGCACCTATTGGCTGCCGCGCAAGAGGCGGAGCTGGACTTTGGCATGAGCGATATCGACCGCATCTCGCGCGAGGTGCCGCAGCTGTGCAAAGTGGCCCCCAACACGCAGCAATACCATATCGAGGATGTCCATCGCGCCGGCGGTGTGATGGGTATTTTGGGTGAACTCGACCGCGCCGGCGTGCTCGACACCTCGGTACCCACGGTGTATGGCGACACGCTAAAAGAAGCCCTCGACGAATGGGACATTATGCGCAACCCATCCGACGAGGTTGTAGAGTTCTTTAAAGCCGGCCCCGGCGGTGTCCCCACCCAGGTGGCCTTCTCTCAGGCGACGCGCTGGCCAAGCCTCGATGGTGACCGCGCCACTGGCTGTATCCGCTCGCTGGAGCACGCCTTCTCGACGGAGGGAGGCCTTGCGGTACTGTATGGCAATATCGCCGAAGACGGCTGTGTGGTCAAAACCGCTGGCGTAGATGATTCAATTTTAGTGTTTGAAGGTCCGGCGCACGTGGTTGAAAGCCAGGAACAAGCGGTAGAAGACGTACTTAACGGCACGGTAAAAGCTGGCAACGTGGTGATTATTCGCTACGAGGGCCCCCGCGGTGGGCCCGGTATGCAAGAAATGCTGTACCCCACCAGTTACCTTAAATCAAAAGGCTTGGGCAAAGCCTGTGCCCTGCTGACGGACGGTCGATTCTCAGGCGGTACCTCAGGCCTGTCTATTGGTCACGCCTCCCCAGAGGCCGCCGCTGGCGGTGCCATCGGATTAGTGGAGACAGGCGATATCATTCGTATTGATATCCCCGAGCGCTCCATCAATGTGCAAATTAGCCTGCGCGAGCTGCACGATCGCCGCGAGCGCATGGAGCAGCGCGACAACCCGTGGAAGCCTGTGGAGAATCGCCCACGAAAGGTCAGCGCCTCGCTTAAAGCCTACGCCAAGCTCACGACCAGCGCCGACAAAGGCGCCGTAAGAGATCTAAGCTTGCTCGACTAAGCTTGCGCTTATCGGCTAAAACGACAAAAAGCCCGCAGGTTTTTAATCTGGCGGGCTTTTTTAGTGCGCTAACTTTTGCCCATAAAAAAAGCCGGCAAATGCCGGCTTTTTTACTGTAAGACAGACCTACTAACTTAACTGTCCTTCAGTGCTTCCTGACGCTTTTTCTCGCTCTCCGCGTAGCTTGTCCACTGAGTGGCAAACTTGCGGCTGCGATCATCTTTTGCCGCTTTCTTAAAAGATGCAATGGCAGCATCAAAGTTGTTGCGAGACAACTCGGCCTGACCAATGGTCAGGTGAACCGAATCGGGACGGCTTAAGCCACCCTTTTTCAGCGCATTGTTACCAGCGGAAATCGCCTCAGCAAATTGGTCGCGCGAGAACAGCAAGCGCGCCAAGTTAAAGTACAGATCACCGTCTTCGGCTTTAGCCGCCGCACGCTTCATTTCAACCAGCGCTTTCTCGGTCTCTTGCGCCAAACGCCAAGAGTTGGCTAAAAGCTCTAAGTTCTTCGACGTAGGGGCAACGATTTTGTCTTCGTTAATGCCTTTGTCTAAAACCTTAGCGGCTTTGTAAGGGGCGTCTTTATCAATAAAGCCCCCCGCTAAAGTGCGCAACTGGCCCTCTTTTTTCAAGCCACCCATCACATACATAGAGTCCAGCGCGCGATAGTAATCATCGATACGCCCCAGCTCGTAGTACAAACCTACCAGCTGACGCCAGTAGCTCATTTTAGGGTAGTGACGCACCAGCTGCTCAACAATATCCAAAGTTGCGGGGAAGTCTTCACGGGTGTAATAAACCGCCCGCGTAAAACCTAACCACTCTTCCTTGGGAATTTTGCCCGCAGCCTCATACTGACGAGACGCTTCCAGCATGTTGGACAGCGCCGCATCAAGATTATCGTTGGCGTAGTACACCTGTGCGATTACGGCGTATTGCTCGGCCGAAATGCTGGTGACCATCTTGCTCCAGCGCTTCAGATAATCCAGTGCTTTTTGCGGCTGATCTTCCTGGCTATACAGCTGCGCCAAGGTGTACAGATACTGAGCTTCGGTACCTACCGGTAAATTTGGGCTTTGCGCTATTACATTCTCGAAACTCTCGATCGTTTTCTCGGTGTTTTCGAGGTTGTAGTAGATGGAGCCGTAGTAGGTGTAGACCATGACTTTTTCATAAGGGTTGTAATCACCCAAATCTTCAGCCATTTCATTGACGATCTGCAATGCTCTACGCGGGTCAGACTTAGCACCTTCAGCAATAGCTTCTTCGGTTGGGTCTAACGCTTCACTGACTTCCTGCAGATCTTCAATAAAGCTCTGCGACAAACCAGGCAAGCGCCGCGGATCAAGCTTTTGCTCGGCGGGCTGCATGGGCTGTACGCTTTGCGCCTGCGCACTGCCGGCCACCAATAACGATTGGTTCGGCACCAGCTGGTACGCAACAAATCCTGTAACGGCTGGCGCTGCAAGCAGCGCCGAAGCCAACAGTGATTTTTTGAAGGTGCCTGAAATCATCGATTTTACATTCTTCATTTTCATCACCCTTATTGCGCAAGCTCAAATACAAAGCGGTTGCGAACACCCGGCACCTCAATAGGCGTACCGTCTACAACACGCGGCTTATACTTGAACTTCTCGGCCGCTTTAATGGCCGCTCGGTCAAAGATGCTGGTTGGGTCGCCATCTTTATCGATGCCTTCGATCACCACAACGTCTTTGGTAGAGCCATTAACGGTTACCGTAAACTCAACAGTCACAAACCCTTCGATACCACGCTGAGCTGCACGACGAGGATACTGAGGTGCAACCTTCACAATTGGAAGGTACTCACCGTCACCACCAATACCGCCAGCGCTAACATTGATATCACTGCTCAGAGACGGTGCATCCATATTCAACCCTTCGGGGTTAATATCGGGTGACTCGAAATCCGGCTCCGGGATATCCGGTGGAGGCGTTTCGGGTGTCTCAGGCTTATCGGGTTTAGCCGTCTCGTAACGGGTCTCGATCTCGGTATCCGGCATGCGAATATCTTCGATCCGTACCTGCTCGTCTTGCTCATCTGCCTTCAGATCGGAGTTGATCAACGAGTGCATCAGAAACAAAAGGCCGAGGGTCACGACCACCGCCAAAACGGCAGCAATAATTACTCTTACAAGTTTCATAGCGGCCTATTTCTTAGCTGTGGAGACAGCGACGTTGCTCACATTCAACTGACGGGCAGTATCGGCAACCTCGGCTAACAATTTAACGTTAGCTTCGGCATCGGCCTGGATAACAACGGAGCCTCTCGGGTTGTCGGCAAGCAAACGCTCTATCTGCGCTCGCACCCCACGGGGATCAACCTGGTTCTTGTCGATCCAGATTTCATCTTCGTCTGTAATAGCAATCAGGATACTGGCGTTTTTCTTTTCGTCAGCCATGGTTGCTTCCGGACGCTCGACTTCAACCCCGGTCTCTTTAATAAATGTGGCAGTCACAATGAAGAAGATCAACATGATGAAAACCACATCGAGCATAGGGGTTAAATCGATCGCCCCGGTCTGATCGTCTTCAGATTCGTTTTTCCTGCTCATGACAAATCTCTTATTACTGGTTGATACGACGTGCCAGCCTTAGTGATCCATTGTCAGGTGATCGGCAAACAACTGATTTTCACGCTCGGCAATCCGGGTGAGGTAGGTGTTGGCAAACAAGCCTGACAGCGCTGCAACCATGCCCGCCATTGTCGGGATTGTCGCTTTAGATACACCGCCTGCCATTTCTTTGGCATCACCACCACCGGTCATTGCGAGAACGTTAAACACTTCAATCATACCGGTAACCGTACCCAGCAGACCGAGCAGAGGACACAAGCTCACCATAGTGGCGATCATGTCCATATTGGTATTAACCTTTAGCTCGACTTTAGAAATCAGTGCCGAACGGATCTGATGGGCATTCCAAGATTTACGCTCACTGCGCTCTTCCCAAATATCCAAAGATTTTTGAAGGTCGCCTTTTAGACCACCTTTGAAATACCACACCCGCTCAAAAATCAGGGTCCACATGACAAAGGTAAGGGCGGCGATAAATAACAATACCATACCGCCCTGATCCAAAAAGGCTCTAATGGCTGCGATAGCTTCCATTAATGCCAGCATGCTTCTATCTCCTACTTGCGTTCTGCGTTTTCGGCGATGATACCTGCCGATTGTTCTTCAAGAACATGAATAACACGCTTAGCACGGCCATTAACCACGGTGTGGATCAGTACCACAGGAATCGCTACTAACAGACCCCAAACCGTTGTGATCAATGCAGAGGAGATACCGCCTGCCATGTTTTTCGGATCGCCCGCACCGAAGATCGTAATAGCCTGGAAGGTCAAGATCATACCGGTAACGGTACCCAACAGACCCATCAGAGGCGCAACCGCGGCAATAATCTTCAGAATTGCCAAGCCACTTTCGATCGCAGGACGCTCTTTCAACACCGCCTCTTCAAGCTTCAGCTCCAGGGTTTCGGTATCGGCGTTTGGATTTTCTTCCGCCGCCTTCAACACACGACCCAGTGGGTTGTTAGTGTTGGCTTTATCTGACTTCAGCTGGCTGCTTACTTTAGCGCTTACAGTGAACAGGTAGATGATACGCCACAGGCCGATCAACAGACCCAGAGCACCAACCGCCATAATCGCGTAACCAACCACACCGCCTTGAGTCAACAGACGCTCCTTCCAGGTCGGGCTGTTAATCAGCGCGCCCAGCAGAGTACCGCCGGTAGGGCCTGTGGGGTCAAGGCCGACACCAACCAAGCCAGAGGTAGCGTTTTGCAATTCAGAAGCCGCATCCAAGTAGTTACCGTCAGGCTGACGAATCAGCTCTTCCATTTTGTAACCATCCGGAACGTAGTTCAGGTACTTGCCTTCAGACAGCAAGTTATATGAACCAACACGAACAATTTCTTGCTCGGCGTTTTCGCCGTTAGGCTTGATGACGGTACCGGTAAAGGTTACTACGCGACCGCTTTCAACCATCTGACGCTGTTGCTCGTACCACAGACGCTCGATTTCTTCGATGCTAGGCAAACGAGTGTTCGAGTTCATTTTGTCGATCAGCTCAGCCAGGAACTCTCCACGATTCGGGTATTGCGCCGAAATCAAAGAGGTACTCAACGTAGAGCGAAGATCGCCAGCGGTAGAGGTCAGGTGACCAAACAGCTCACGCAGTGAACCTAAGCGCTCGTTAAACTGCTGACGCTTGGCGTCTACATCTAACTCTTGCTCGGCGTGAGTTTCTTCCAGACGCTCAGAGCGACGCTCTTCGGCAGTCAGAGTGTCCTGAGCTTGCTTCAGCAGGCTCGCCTGATTGTTTTTCTCGCGGGTAAACTGTTGTTCGCGCTTGCGGTGCTCGGCCGTTTCAGCCACGCGCGAGTCTTTTACCATGTTCAACAGCTCATCCAGGCTTGCCGCCTGATCGCTTTCTTGTGCCATTACAGCACTGGTGCTCATTAAGCCGGCAGCCATTACTACCAGACAGCGTTTTGCAAACTTCATTTTCATTTTGCTGCCTCCGGTGCTTGGACAGGTACAAACATGATGTCTTTAGAGGCTTCGTTACGCGCGATGCGCAAGCCTTTCAAAATAGTGCCGCGATAAGAGTTATCCAGCTCAACCCAAGCGCCCTGAGTAGGATCCCAGGCACCTGATGATTCGGTGTCGGTAGTCTGATACATCAGAGATACACGGCCGATGCGCAGAATGTTTACTTCGCGCTCCTGACCACCTACATCCAGAGTATCGCGGTACGCTTCGATGAAGCGGCCGTAATCACTTTCGATTTTGTAGGCTTCCAGAACTTGACGGAATTTTTCAGCAACTGAAATATCGGCACGATCCTGGTTGTTACGCAGCATTTCGATACGGGCCAGACGCTCATCCATTTTGAATGGCTTGTCCAGCTTAACGAACTGCTCCAGTGCATCCAGCATACGCAGAACCAAAGGCTGAATGCGACGCTCGATCACGGTTACGTTCTCGATTGAGTCATCCAGATCTTTAATAACAGCTAACTGAGCCGCAATTTGCTTCTCTAACTGGCTGTTGTATACACGCATGTCTTCGATTTGCTTGTTAACTTGCTTGAACTGAACCAGCAAGTCCTCAGTCTCCTGAGACAAACGATCGATACGTTTTTGAGAATCTCGCGCCAAAGTAGTTTTGGCCTGACTTACCTGAAGAATTTCATCCAGGGTTTGATCTGCCAAGGCCACGCTACCCACTAGCGCGCTGGCAGAAAGCACAGTGGTCAGAGCCACGGCTTTCAATCGCTGCTTTTTCATATTTCCCCCAACTCGGGTGCTTGCAATCAGGTTATATGCGACAGAGTGCTGCCACAGACACATAATCCACGAATACCTCTTTCGAGGCAGCTTAAGAACGCAGCATTGTAATAAGAGCGTTCCTCTACATTCAATGCTTTATCCAAATGGTATTGCACATGTGTACATAGGTATCAGGCGGGTAACACTTTACCGCCCCCCAACCGAGCACCAGTAACACATGATTACTTTTTGATCTGAACTAGGTTGCAAAACCTACGGATCTTATACAATTTAATTATTAAGAATCCGTGTCAGAGCTTGACTCCAAAACTAAAAAACGATGGCGCAGCGGAGCCTCTGCATCACCCTCCTGCCGGGATACCTCCCGCCAATGCTCGGCGGGTAGCTCAGGGAAGAACGCATCCGCCCCCTCTACCCGCGTATCAATCTCGGTTTTATAAATACGATCGGTCAGCGGCAACGCCGCACGGTAAATCTGCTCGCCACCGATAATGACCACCTCATCGCCGTCGGCTTCAGCGCGCGCCAAAGCGATCGCCGCCGGAACACTGGCAACGGTTGCCACGCCCTCAGGCCCCGACCAGTTCGGGTCGCGGGTAATCACGATATTAAGCCTGCCCGGCAACGGCCGGCCAATCGACTCGTACGTTTTGCGGCCCATCATAATGGGCTTCCCCAAGGTAACGCATTTAAAGTATTGTAAATCTGCCGGCAGATGCCAGGGCATCGCATTGCCTTTGCCTATCGCGTTGTCATGACCACAGGCTACAATCATGGCTACTTGCATCGGGTACACCTCGTTTTATCAGCCCGTTTAAATCGCAATCGGCGCTTTGATGCGCGGGTGCGGATCATACCCCTCAAAACTAAAGTCTTCGAGCTGATAGTCAAAAATCGACGCCGGCCGGCGGGCAATCGCCAGCTTAGGCAGCGCCTTAGGCTCGCGCCCGAGCTGCTCATAGACAATATCGTCAGTCAGGTGATTGTGATAGAGGTGACAATCACCAAAGGTATGGACAAAATCCCCCACCCCCAAATCGCACTGCTGAGCAATCATATGGGTCAACAGGGCGTAGCTGGCGATATTAAACGGCACGCCCAAAAACAAATCCGCACTGCGCTGATACAGCTGGCAAGACAGCTTGCCATCGGCCACATAAAACTGAAATAACGTATGGCAGGCCGCCAGCGCCATACGCCCGGCGGCCACGTTATCCTGCGGGCTAACAGATTCATCGGGCAAATCGGCAGGGTTCCAGGCGCTGACAATTAACCGGCGCGAGGTGGGCTTGGCTTTTATCTGGGCAACCACATCGCCGATCTGGTCAATGGTCGAGCCATCGGGGCAAGCCCAGCTGCGCCACTGTTTGCCGTAGACCGGCCCGAGATCTCCGTCACCGCTGGCCCACTCGTTCCAGATTTTACAGCCGCGCTCCTGCAGCCACTGCACGTCGGTGCGCCCCTGCAAAAACCACAAAAGCTCGACGATAACACTTTTAAGGTGCACGGTTTTGGTGGTCACCAAAGGGAAGCCCTGACTTAAATCAAAGCGCAGTTGCCGGCCAAACACCGAGCGCGTGCCGGTACCGGTACGATCACCACGATCAGTGCCGTTATCGACCACATCCTGCATTAACTCCAAATACTGCTTCACGGGGCCTCCTTTTGCTCGGCGGGCGCTTTATCGGCTCCGCTAAAGCGATACGCGTAAATCAGCAACCCGATACCCAGGGCCGCCATCGGCAGGCACAGCAGCTGGCCGCGGGTGACCCAGCCAAACAAATCAAACTGGATATGCTGATCGGGCTCGCGGGCAAACTCCGCCAGAATGCGGAAGAAGGCATAACCAATTAAAAACATACCGCTGACCGCGGCGGTCGGGCGCGGCTTGCGTGAAAACCAGTAGAGCAGCAAAAACAGCGACACACCTTCAAGAGCAAATTGATACAGCTGAGAAGGGTGGCGCGCCAGCTGCTCGGGATCGTTAGGGAATACCATGGCCCAGGGTAAGTCTGTAGGGCGTCCCCATAACTCCTGGCCAATAAAATTACCCAGCCGCCCAAAAGCCAGCCCCAGCGGCACCATAGGAGCCACAAAGTCGGTTAAGCGTAAATAGGGGATGCGAATCCGGTGAGCGTAAAACAGCATAGCCAGCAGCACACCAATCAGACCGCCATGGAAGGACATGCCGCCCTCCCAAATACGAAACAGCCACAGTGGATCGCGCATCCAGGCATCAAAGTGATAAAACACCACATAGCCCACACGGCCGCCAATCACCACACCGAAAGCACCATAGGTAATCAGATTTTCTACCTGGGCGGGCGTCACTGGCGAGTCCGGGCGCTTCGCCCGGCGCATGGCAATCCACCAGGCCGAGGCAAACGCGGCCAAATACATCAAGCCGTACCAGTGAACGTCTAACGGGCCGATTGAGACAGCAATAGGGTCAAAATTGGGATGGGTAAGCATAGAGCGAGCGCCAGCTAAAAAAAGAGCGGCAATCATAACACCGCGTTTGTGCCAGATAAAACCGCGAGTAGGCGATACGCCTATGCGTCTATCTCCAGGGGCCGCACCACGCGGTTAACGCCGGTCTCCAGCAGCATCTGATCGATGCGGGCGCGCACCTGCTCGGCGTCCACCAAACGCATCACATCGTCCAGCAGCGCTTCGGCTTGCTCTAAGTTAATCGCACGGATAACAGACTTTACTTTGGGCAGGTTGGTGGCGTTCATCGACAACACATCGTAACCCATGGCCATCAGCAAGATAGCCGCCCCCGGGTCACCGGCCAGCTCGCCACAAATACCAACGCTCACCCCCTGAGTGTGACCATCGGTTACCACCTGCTGCAAGGCGCGCAACACCGCCGGGTGAAACGCCTGATACTGATCCGCCACCCGGGCGTTGTTGCGATCCACCGCCAATAAGTACTGAGTAAGGTCATTACTGCCGACCGACAAAAAGTCAACTCGGGCAGCCAGCTCGCGCGCCTGATAAACCGCCGCCGGCACCTCAATCATCACCCCGAGCGGAGGCAGGTTGACGTCATACCCCTCTTCGATCAGCTCGTGGTAGGCGCGATGAATCAAAGCTTTAGATTGCTCCAGCTCCGACACACTCGAGATCATTGGCAACAGAATACGCAGGTTATCCAGCCCGCTACTGGCTTTGATCATGGCGCGAATTTGCGCCAGAAAAATCTCCGGGTGGTCGAGTGTTACCCGAATACCGCGCCACCCCAGAAAGGGGTTATCCTCTTCAATCGGAAAATAAGGCAGCGCCTTGTCCCCGCCAATATCCAGGGTTCGCATGGTGACGGTGTGGGGCGCAAACGCCTCTAACTGCTCGCGGTAAATGACCCGCTGCTCTTCCTCAGAGGGGAAGCGATCGCGCAGTAAAAACGGCACCTCGGTGCGATACAAACCAACCCCTTCGGCACCGCGCTCCAGCGAGCGCAGTACATCGGCCATGAGGCCGGTATTCACCCACAGGGGTAAGCGATATTTATCCAGAGTCTCACAGGGCAGATCTTTCAGTGCCTCCAGCCCCTTAACCAGCTCCTGCTCTTCTTCGGCAATGGCGCGATACTGCTTGCGCAACGGCTCGCTAGGGTCGCTGTAAACCACCCCTTTATAGCCATCGACGATGACCGGCCGGCCATCCATACGGGTATAAGGTAAATCCACCGCCCCCATTACCGTGGGAATCCCCATAGCACGGGCCAAAATCGCCACATGGGAGTTGCCCGAGCCCTGCACCGACACCAGACCGGCCAATTTATGCTCTGGCACCTCACCCAACATAGAGGCCGTTAATTCATCGCCAATTAAGATGGTGTTATCCGGGTAGATCTTGCAGCTTTGATTTGACTCTTGCAGGTAGGCCAACACCCGGCGCCCCAAATCGCGCACGTCGGTGGCGCGTTCGCGCAAATAGGCATCGGTCATGCCGGCAAAATTATTCTCGTGCTCAAGAATAACCTCACTCCAGGCGTAGGGCGCGCAAGTCCCCTCGCGGATTTTGGTGATCACCTCACCGCCCAGCGAGGCGTCGTCCAGCATCGCCAGATACGCGTCAAACAGGGCTCGCTCTTCGCGGTTGAGGCGCTCTTCCAGTTGCGCCCCCAGATCTTTAATATCATCGCGCACAGAGTTTAAGCAGCGCTGAAAAAATGCCAGCTCGGCCTCGATATCCTCGCACGGCTGGTAGGGCACGCCTTTCAAATCGGCCAGTGGTGCCACCACCACAGATTCGCCAATGGCAATGCCAGGCGCGCCCGACACCCCGACAAAGCGAGCCTGAGAGGCCGCAGCACCCACCGCCACCATAGTGCCGGTCGCCTCGGCGTGCGCAATGACGCCGGCCAACTGCGCCGACATCGTCACTAAAAACGCTTCGTCACCCTCGTCAAAACGGCGCCGCTCGGACTGCTGCACCACCAGCACCCCCAGCACCTGGCGGTGGTGAATAATGGGCACCCCCAAAAACGAACTAAATCGCTCCTCTCCGGTCTCGGGAAAATATTGGTAAGCGGGATGGGTTTCGGCATCTTCCAGGTTGACCGGCTCTTCACGCGTAACAACACGCCCGACCAGCCCCTGCCCTGGCGCCATACGCACCCGACCCACGGCTTGCTGCTGCAAGCCCTCGGTGGCCATCAGCACGTACTCGTCGTTGGGGCCACGCAAGTACACCGAACACACTTGCGTCTGCATAGCTCGTTTAACGCGCGAGACAATAATGGCCAGCGCCTTGGGAAGGTCGCGGGCAGCATTCACCTCTTGAACAATACTGCGCAACGAGTTCAGCATAGAATCCATTTATTTCTCAGTTATAGTCAGTCATAGGTGCGTATTTTCGGACAAAAATCAACCGGTCATCCTAACCGGGCGCCATCTACCCCACAACAAGGCGCTCGAGCTGGCTATGCACCGGCGACAATTCTTTTAGCGCCCGGCGGTAGACATCGCGTTTAAAGGCCACTACCTGCCCCAGAGGGTACCAGTAGCTAACCCAGCGCCAGTCATCAAACTCGGCGCGGCCACCGTTTTCCAGACACACCCGGGTATCATCGCTCTTAATCTTCAGTAAAAACCACTTTTGTTTCTGACCGATACACAAAGGTTGGGCATTTTGCCGAATCAGGCGGTGCGGCAAACGATAGCGCAACCAGCCCCGGGTGCAGGCCAGCACCTCAACATCGGCCTCAGTTAGTCCCACCTCTTCGCCCAGCTCGCGAAACAGCGCCTGCTCGGGGGTCTCATCTTGATGTATACCGCCCTGGGGGAACTGCCAGGCATCTTGCCCCCCCACGCGCCGCGCCCAAAGCACCTGGCCCTGATCGTTGCTTAAAATAATCCCAACATTGGGGCGAAAGCCGTCGGCGTCTATCACATTAAATTCCTGTCGTATCCGTCTTCTTATTGCATGGCGGTGAAACTTTGGCGCAGTGAAACTTTGGCATTGTTCCACAAAAAGACCTACCTCAGCAATTGAGGTTACACAAACCGACGGCGAATACCAAACCTGGCCCCACCGACACGCTTGAGCGGCGCGCTCAGCGGCGCTATGCTAGCGCGCCAAAGACCGACAATTTTAAGGATTCCTCGTGGCACTGGCCATTTTCGATCTAGATAACACTCTTATTAACGGCGATAGCGACCACAGCTGGGGCGAGTTTCTACTGACCCATAAACTCGTTGACGAACAGGCTTATCGCCGCCAAAACGACCAATTTTACCAAGACTATCAAAACGCCAGCCTAGACATTGATGCCTACTTGCGTTTTGCCATGGCGCCACTCACACAGTACAGCTCCGCCGAGCTCAGCCAGTGGCACGCAAGATTTATGCGCGAGTGCATCGAGCCCATTATGCTACCCAAGGCAAAACAGCTTCTGGATGAACACCGCGCTCAGGGAGACTACCTGCTGATTATTACCGCCACCAACGGTTTTATCACCCGCCCCATTGCCAGGCACTTAGGTGTGGACGACATTCTGGCAACAGACCCCGAGCTAAAAGACGGACGCTATACCGGGAATTATCTGGGCACGCCCTGCTTTGGCGCCGGCAAGGTCACCAACCTACAGTGCTGGCTAGAGCAGCACCCGTACCCCTTGGACGAAAGCTACTTCTACAGCGATTCAATCAACGATTTACCGCTGCTGGAGCAAGTGGGACACCCTGTCGCCGTTAACCCTGACGAACGCCTGAGTGCCATTGCCGCCGAGCGCAGCTGGCCGGTCATGGATTTGCGCGACTCACTATGATCCGCGTAGGGGTAGTATTGACTCTGCTGGCCAGTCTTTGCAGCTGCGGGCGCGACACAGCCGTCTCTGACAACCGCACCCCAGAGCCTGTCACCGCCATTCAAAGCGCCCATCAACCAGGTAACCGAGCCGATAGCGAAGCGCTTGAGACTCAAAGTACCCGACTGTGGGACGCAACCGGCTCGCAGCTGGAACAGCTATCGCGCAACTGCCGGCAATTTGAAACAAGCATCGGGCAATTGCTGGAAACCCCCACCGATGAAACCCTGCTAACCGCACAGCAACAGTGGCGGCAACTGCACGGTGAGCTGCGCACCCTAGCCATCGCCACATCACTTGCCGCCACCAACCCCGGGCTGTTTTCTCCGCTGGCACAGAGCCTGGCGAACATCGATCAGCAGCCAATCGCCGCCGGCTATCTCGACAGCGTGGCAGGCTACCCCAACAGCGGGCTGGTCAACGACATTACCCTAGACATCAACCACAGCAACGTGCGCCAGCAACACGGGCTCACCGCCGACAATGAAGCCAGCCTGGGGCTGCACCCACTGGAGTTTATGTTATTTGCCGAGACAGGCCAGCGCAGCGCCGGGGACTTCGTGCGTCAAACAACCAGTACCCCCGAGCTTGCCAGCCTTAACCGGCCACAAAACCGGCGGCGGGATTATTTAGCACTTACCACTAAGCTACTGTGTGATGACAGCGAGCAACTTACCGAGCAGTGGCGCGAGCACCAATCAGCGATAGCCGTCCCCTACTTTGCCCTCACCCCAGAAGCCCGCTTGCAACTGTGGCAAACAGCGCTTCAGGCCGAGCTTCAGGCACTGCACAAGCCGCGCGCCGCACACCACTGCGACTTTGCCCCCAAAGGCTGTGACATTCGCTGGCGCTACCGCGGCTTGCTCGCATTTATCGGGCGCGCCGAACCGGCGGTACCGGCACTGCCCGCCAATCAGCGTGCCGCGTGGCAAAGCGGCGTAACAAAATTACAACAGGCGCTTGCCAGCGAGCCGCGCAACGACCAACTCAGCCAACAGGCCATCGCCGAGCTGAACCAAGCCATTAATGGTCGCGATTGAACACCCGGGTAAACACCGCTTTGAGGTAGTTGGTTTCGATAATGGCCGGGTGCACCGGATGGTCCGGGCCCTGGCCGCTAAAGTGAATCAGGCGGGCATCGCGCCCGGCTTTTTGCGCGCAGGCGCGGACAATGTCCGTCAAGGTATCGGCCGCCAGATGCATCGAGCACGAGGCCGACACCAGCAGCCCGCCATCGGCCAGCAGCTTTAACCCCAACTCGTTAATATGGCGGTAAGCGGCCTCGCCGGCTTTTTGATCTTTGCGCCGCTTAATAAACGCCGGCGGATCGAGCACCACCACGTCAAATTTAGCGCCCTCCGCCAACAGCGCCTTCATCACATCGATGGCTTTACCTTGCCGGCCACTCACGCGATCTTGCACACCGTTTAGCCGGGCGTTGGCCTCAACACCGGCGATGGCTTTGGCCGAGGCATCGACACACACCACTTGCGCGGCACCGGCGGTGGCCGCCTGCACACCCCAGCCGCCGATATAAGAAAACACATCCAGCACGCGCTTACCCGCAACCCACTGACGCATCTGCGCCCGGCCGACACGGTGATCAAAAAACCAGCCGGTCTTTTGCCCCGACGCCACCGGCGCCACAAACTTGGTGTCGTTTTCAATCAGCTCAACCTCATCGGACACCTCGCCATAGGCCACTTCGGTATAGCGGGTTAAACCCTCCAGCTCGCGGGCGCTGTGATCGTTTGCCAAGAGTACGCCGGTTGGTTGCAACAAGGCCACCAGCTGCTCGACCACTAGCTCGCGCACCGCCTCCATCCCCGCCGAGGCTATTTGCACCACCAAATAATCACCAAAGCGGTCCACCACTAAGCCCGGCAGCAAATCACTGTCGCCAAAAATTAACCGGTAATAGGGCTGATCAAACGCCTGCTCGCGCAGCGATAAAGCGTTGCTAAAACGCGAGTGCAGTAGCGCCGCATCCAGCTGAGTCTCATCGCGGCTAATCAGGCGGGCGCAAATTAAACTGGCGGGGTTAATAACGGCAACCCCCAACAGCTCTTCGCGCTTACTTAGCACGCGTACTTGCTGGCCGGGGCTAAACGCTTTTAGTGGGCTGCGCTGAACATCCACCTCGTTGCTGTAGATCCACAAATGGCCGCGACGCAAACGTCGGTCGGTTTGAGGCTTGAGGTAAAGACTTGGCAGGCTCATGGCGATCTCCGGGATCAGGGGGGACAGAAACCGCGCCAGTATACTCACGCCCGCCGTTAAAGCCTACTCTTCGAGATTATCCAATGGCAGGCTCGCACGGCCGGCAAAAGCGGCGATGTCCGACTCTGTCGCACTCTCTTTGCACTCGCCGCGCAACCACTGCTGCTGCATATTCAGGCGAAAATCCAGCTCCATATAACCGTTGCGGCAATAACCGGTAGCGGCCACCACATACGCCGTGCGCCGCTGCAGTTTTTCGTAATCGCGCCGGTCGGGCACATAGCGTGGCGCGCGTACTAGCGTGCCGGGCGCTATCTGCGCCGCCTGCCCCACGCGATACATAAACTGCTTACTTTGGTTCGGCAAAACCTGAATGCTTAAAACCTGTGGCATAGTGCCGTAGGAGGGCACCGACGAGCAGCCGGCAAGCCCCGCCAACGGCGGAGCAAACAGCAGCCACAACAATGCGCGGCGCCAGCGGCCAGCGCACCCTTGGGCCAAGGTGCTATGGGGTAAAGTAATCGTGGTAGTTTTGATGTGCATAAACGGCTTAGGATGTGATGAACAGTTGGTACCCTAAGCCATTTTAATGCAGGCAACAAGACTCTAAGCCACTAAGGCAGCACCACCTGGGCAATATTAGACGGGTCGGACTCGCCGCTCTCGTTTATGGCAATCACCCGGTAATAATACATCTGTCCCGGCACCAGTGCGCCGGTGTCGCGAAACAGTGCCTGCTCGTAAGGACGATACTCTTGCAAACCGTCGGAGATATTGTCGCCAATCACTTTCCAGGGGCCGGCCATATTGGTCGCCCGCTCAATGCGATAGCGACGCCCCAGAGGTGCGCCCATAAAGTCGATGCGCACACGCGGATCGGCAATAGCGCGCAGCACCGGCGGCTCGGGGGCCGGCAAAGGCAAAGCGCTATCGAGCCCCGCCATTTGTGCCTGCGCCTTGCGCACCAAATCAACCACTTTACGCTCTTCGTTTGGCTCCCCCTCGGGGAAGCCCGGAATATGATAACTGTAGTGCCCGGTGTACTCTTTGTGCCAATAAAAACCGCCGTTGTGGCGATGCCCGCGAAACCCCCAAATAAACGCCCCGGCGGCACGGGCACCATTATGTTCGGTGTGTACAGCGGCCTGCATAATTGCATTTAAACCGTCGGCATCGCGCAAACCAAACTCGCCAATTAAGTACACTTTTTTACCGTCAATGGCCTGTAGATCTTGCAGCACCTGCTCGGGGTTATTGTTGTCATTGGTGGTATAAAAATGGTTAGAGATAATATCGACGTTGGGGTCATCCAGCGCAAACTTATTAACCTTTAAATAGGTGCCGTCAATCACCAGGTGATTGCTATCAAGCTGTTTTATCAGTGCGGCGGTTTTGCGCACAAAAGGCTCGGTGGAGGCTTTTAACTCGTTACCAGTTTCCCACGCCATAATGGCTTTTTCATCTTTATAAGCGCGGCCGGTAATGGTGTTAGTACGATTAATTACCTGCCGGATAATATCCTGGTAAGCCGCGTAAGTTTTGCTGTTGGTATCGTAAAAATCATCGGCACTTTCGTTATAAAATGCCGCCAACTGCTCGCGCCCGCCCCACCACTTCCAGTGGTCGATAAAGGGCAGGATTAACCGCAACCCATACTGCTCAGAGAGCGCAATCATGCGGTCATAATGCACCATCGCCGCCTCGTTTAAACGGGGCATAGCGCCCGGTTCGGCGGGCGGCAATATGTGGGTCTCGCGGCCGCACTCGGCATCGGAGGGGGTTGCCACCGACAACACATACACCCGCATAGCCCGGTGGCCGCTTTTTACCAGCGATTTAATCCAGTTGGTTTGCTCGTCGGCTGTGGGCCAGCGAAAGTACTGCCCCCAGCCGCGCGGATCCGCCGCGCAGGTGCCGCGAGCATCATCCTCTATGCGGTGCAACTCGGGGGCGTGAATACCGGCAAACCGAAACTCCTGCGAGCCCTCCAGCAGGCGGTGCCCATCGCGCGTAATAAACTCGTCAAAGGCGTACCCCGGAAGGGCAACAAAGCCGAGCAAGGCGGGTAACAATAAGCGCAACAGCGCATGCGGCAGCAAGGTCATGGCAACTCCTAACGATTATAATTGGCGCAAGCTTAGCAGCTACCGGCCAACATGTAACCCGTTACATGCTGCTTTTGCGTTTATTCAACATTCTTAACTATAGCAACGTGCACACCCGGTTGCGGCCATCGCGCTTGGCGCTATACAAGGCCCGGTCCACCCGGTCGACCAGCGTGTTCAGGGACTCTTCGGGGTGCTGCACCGTCACCCCCAGGCTGACACTGGTGCGCACCAGATCGCGACCAAAACGAAACTCGTGCGCCTCGACCGCCGCCCGAATCGCCTCGGCCACCCTGGCCGCTCGCTCAAGGTCACAATCCTCCAATAGCAGCAAAAACTCCTCGCCGCCCCAGCGGCACAGGGTGTCGGTATCACGCACACAGGCCAGCACAATGGCCGACACAGTGCGTATCACCTCGTCACCACTCTGGTGGCCGTAGGTGTCGTTTATATTTTTAAAGTGGTCCAAATCCAGGCTCGCCAAAGCCACGCTTGTTTGGCGCCGGCGCGCGCTTTTTACCGCCCGGCTAAAAATAATATCAAACACCTGCCGGCTGGCCGCCCCGGTCAGCTTATCTTGTGTCGCCATTTGCTCTAGCCTGCGCTGATAACCTCGCAGGGTAAAATAAGCCGTCAGCAACACAATAACCGTAATCACAAGCGACACCAGCACATTGATCACCAGTGCCCGCTCGATGCGCTGCGCCGCCGGATCATTAACCTGCTCAACTATCAGGTACCAGTCAAACTCGGGCACCAACCGGCTGTTGAGATAAATTTTATTGCCATCGTCGGTGTTATAACTGACCGATGCACTCGGGCTGGTCAAAATACGCACAAACAGCCGGTCGAGCCCGGCCTTATTTTTTAGGCGCATAGCATCGTTAAAACCGCTGCCGTGTAATGTTACTTCTCCTTCGCGATCGACAAAGTAAACTTTGCGTCCATAACGCTCTTGATAGTTCTCTATCAGCTCCATCACCGACGCCACAGACAAGCCCACACCGGTAACGCCCAGCAGCTCACCCTGCTCATTGAGCACCCGGTAGTTAACAAAAATGCTCAAGCGGGAGCGATCGGCGGTGTCGTAATCGACATTCACTTCGTATTCGGCGGGGATTTTACGGCTGCGAAAATACCAGGCATCGTCGGGATTGGCAGCATCCACCTGCCTCAACACGCCTCGCGGGTGGTAGTAATTGCGGGTGGCTTCCGAGACAAAAAACGCGGTAATGGTGTTGTACTTTTGCTGGATACGCTCAAGGTACTCGGCGATCTTTTGCGGGTTCTGCTCACCCTCACTCACCCAGCGAATAACAAACGTATCGTGCGCCATGAGTGATGAGATCAGTAAAGGCTGCAACAAATCACGCTGGATTTCGGAATAGATATTGTCGCTGGTCAAAGGCAACATTTGTTCTTGCAGCTGTGTGGCCACCGAATCTTTGGCCACAAAGTAACTCACCAGGCTCGTTGCTAAAAAACCGGCAAGCAGTAGCAAGCAAAGAGCCGAAACAAAAAATAATTTGCGTTGTACCATCAAAGGGGTCCGAATCAGGGGGCAACCGTGGCATTAAAAACAACAAATGATACCACAGTCACCCACCCTCAAAGACGCCGGTTACGCCACCCACACCTGCTTCGCGTTAACAAACTCCCGAATGCCGTGGGGGCCCAGCTCGCGGCCGTACCCCGAGCGCTTGATGCCCCCGCTGGGCAGCCGTGGGTCGGTTTTAACAATGCCATTGATGGCCACCTGACCGGCGTTGAGTTGCCCGGCCGCCTGTTGGGCGGTATCGGTGTCGGCCATCCATAGCGCCGCCCCCAGGCCGTACTCGGTGTCATTGGCAATGGCAACCGCCTGTTCCAAATCGGCCACCGGCGCCACCGCCATCACCGGGCCAAAGGTCTCCTCCCGAAAGGCACACATCTCAGGCGTTACGTCGGCTAATAGCGTCACCGGGTAAAAGTAGCCCTCGCCGGCGGGCAGTTCACCGCCCAGTAAACAGCGGGCTCCCGCGCTTACGGTTTCGCTCACCTGCCGGTGCAGGTTTTGCCGCAAGTCATCGCGGGCAATGGGGCCGACATCCGTGGTCTCCAGGTTCGGGTCCCCCAGGGTCAAGGCCGCCAGCCGGGTGCGTAACATCTCGGTAAACTCGGTATAGATACTTTGCTCGACCAAAATACGCTTGGCGGCAATACACGACTGCCCGGCATTAATAATGCGCGATAACACCGCGACATCCGCCGCTCGCTCCAGATCGGCATCGGCCATCACGATGCACGGGTCCGAGCCTCCCAGCTCTAACACCGAGGGCTTAATCTCACTGCCGGCTATCGCCGCCACTTTAGCGCCGGCACCGGCCGAGCCGGTAAACGATACCGCGGCTATGCGCGGGTCGCGAATAGCCGCTTCAACTTGCGGCGTCTCGACCGGCAAATTAACCATGATATTGGCGGGTGCACCGGCGGCGGCAAAGGCATCGGCAATGGCTTGGGCGCTGGCAGGCACATTCGGATCGTGCTTCATCACACAGGTATTGCCTGCCATAAGAGCCGGCGCCAGGTAGCGAAACGCCAACCACAGGGGCGCGTTCCAGGGCAAAATGCCCAGCAAGGTACCCAGTGGCTGATAGCGCACATAGCTGTGACTGGCGTCGGACGCCAACGTCTCGGCGGCTAAAAATGCTTCGGCGTTATCGGCGTAAAATTCGGCACAGGTTGCCGCTTTCTCTACCTCGGGGCCGCCCTCTTTAACGGGCTTACCCATTTCGTCGGCCATCAGTTTGGCAATGGCGGCTTTTTGCTCGCGCAGCTTTTTTGCCACAGTGCGCAGCACGTCGGCGCGTTCGGCATAGCTGGTAGCCTGCCACGAGGCAAACGCGGCACTGGCATCACCAATTCGCTCCTGCATCGCCGCCACATCAAGAGCCGGGTAGTCGGCAATTTTTTCTCCGGTGTAGGGGTTTGTTGCTGTCAGCATAAATACCTCACGGCTTGTCTTGTTTAACAGTGTCTGTGGCGCTGTGCTTTTCAGTCGTCGCCGCTTTTTCTTGTTCGGGCGTCGATGAGTTTTTACTTTTTCGGGAGCTCGACAGTTGCGCCACCGACCCGGCACCATGTTCAGGCTTTACCGTAAAATCCTGATCCATACTAAAAAACGATTCACACCCCTCGGAGGTAATATGAATAGTGTCTGAAATGCCACAGGTTTTATCGCCATCGACGCCCCACATCCAGGGGATAATATGAAAGGTCATACCCTCTTGCAGGATGGCGGACTCGCCTTGTTTTAAGCTGACGATGTAGCCTTCATCCCAGCTGGGCGGAAACGCGATACCAATGGAGTAACCTGAACGGGTAATCAGCCGCGCGCCAATGTCGTTGTCAGAAATAATATTGCGCACAATATTGTCAGCATCCGAGACCGTCATGCCCGGCTGGAAGTAATCGTGCACCGCATTCAGTGCCTGCTTCATTCGCTCTTGCGCTTTGTACATAGAATCAGACAAGTTACCCATCACAACCGTGCGCATCATGGCGGTGTGGTAGCGGCGATAACACCCGCCCACCTCCAAAAATACGTGCTCGCCGGGCTGCACGGTGCGGCCCTCCCAGGTAGCGTGACCAATCATAGAGCGCGGCCCGGACGTAACATAAGGCATAACAGCCGGCGGCTCGCCCCCGGCGCGAAACATACCGGCACTAATCGCTGCGCCAATTTCGTTTTCGGTCGCGCCGGCTTCACAGGCGGCAATACCCGCTTGCATACCCGCCTCGGTGGCGGTCGCCGCGCGGCGCATCAACTCAATTTCGACCGGTGATTTACAAATGCGCCCCTGCTCGACAATGCCAAAACAGTCAAGCAGCTTGCCGTCAGTTAAGGTGGTGTGAATGCAGTCTTGTTGATAGGCCGGAAAGAAATAACTGTTGCGCTCATAGCCAATGCGTTTATCGGCCAAGCCAAACGAGCGCAGGGCATCCACCAGCATCTGAATGGCATCACCCGTATCAGGATAAGGCCGGGTACGTTCGACCCAGGTCCGGGCAATAATGTTGGACTCTTCCATGGCCCGGGTAATCATAAAAGGTTCGTCCTCGAGGGGCACGACCAACGCCTGAAAAAATGAATAACCGGTTGTTTGATAATCGGTTAAGTACATAATATTTTCAGGGTCGGTAATCACCACCGCATCTAAGTGGCGCTGCTGAATACGTGTGCGTAACTCGCCTAAGCGGCGCTCGTACTCCTCAAACGGAAACGTCATGTCATCGCGCTGTCTCATGCGGCAACCTCCATGACTTTTTTGGTGTGCGCCACCAGTGTGTCCAGCCCGGCTTGCAGATCGTCATCCGGAATCGTCAACGGCGGAATTAACTTCACCACGCGCCCGCCAGAGCCACAGGCCGACACCAGTAAACCATCGGCAAAGCAGGCGGCGACTATCGCTTTGGCTCGCTCGCCATTACCCACATCAACGCCGTAAATCATTCCGGTGCCACGCACCTGGACGTCGGCAAAGGTTTTCTCCAGTGGCGCAATGGCCTCATGCATGACTTTACCCTTGGCCACCACCTCTTGCATAAAGCTGTCGTCTTCGAAGTAACTTAACGCCTCGGCGCCGGCAACAAAACTCAAGCCCTGACCGCGAAAGGTGCCGGTATGCTCACCGGGCTTCCAGTGTTTGTCGACGTCGGGTTTGACTAAGTTCATCGCCATTGGCGTACCCCAGCCACCGATGCCTTTGGCAAGGCACACAATATCCGGGTCGATGTCCAGGCTATCAAAGCTGAAGAAGCTTCCGGTACGGCCACAGCCCACTTGTATGTCATCCACAATCAGCAGCGCACCGACCTCTTTGGCTAACGCCGCCAGATCTTGCAGCCATTTTTTATCGGCGACATTCACGCCGCCTTCGGCCTGAATAGTCTCCACCAAAAAAGCAGCCGGCGGTAAAATGCCGCTAGAGCCATCGCGATACAGCGCGCGCAGCTCATCAATCACACCGGCGCCGCCGCTCAAGGGATTGTCGGCGGTATGCTTATCGGCGCCAAACGGATAGTGCGCCACATGATTAAGCGGTACGCCTGCGGCGCCGCGGAATGCCTGATTCGCCGTGCACGCCAACGCGCCCAGCGTCATGCCGTGAAACCCGTGAGTAAATGCTACGATGTCGGTGCGACCAGTGGCCCGGCGGGCAATCTTCAGGGCCGCCTCTACCGAGTTAGTGCCGGTCGGGCCCATAAACTGCATTTTGTGGTTCATGCCGCGCGGCTCTAAAATGGTTTTGGTAAAGCGCTCCATAAACCGCCGCTTGGCCGTACTGTGCATATCCAGGCTGTGAGTCACACCATCGGCGCTAATATAATCTATCACCGCTTTTTTCATGCGCTCGTTGTTGTGGCCAAAATTTAATACCCCAGCACCGGCAAAAAAGTCGATGTACTCATTGCCCTGATCATCCGTCTGTCGTGCATTACTGGCCGTATCAAACACCACTGGGTATACACGGCAGTAGCCTCTTATTTCGGATTCGCGCTGTTCAAATATGCTCATACTCGTCTCCTTAACAGTGCCTTAGCACAACATGCCGGCCTTTTACCGGCGATAGTAAAACTCACTTACGGCAGCGGCGCTCCCACTAATGTCGAGTACAAACGCACCACGGGCTCCAGCAAGCGATCATTAAAATCATAGTGAGGACTGTGACAAGGGTCGGCGTGACCCATTCCGTCATCGGCGCCAATTAAGGCAAACGCACCGGGAATTTCTTGCAGGTAATAACTAAAATCTTCCGAGGCCATAATAGGCAGCCGGGTACGGGTATCGAGCGCCTCGTCGCCATGCAGCTCACACCAACTATCGCGCACCGCTTGCGCGGCTCCCGCATGATTAATAGTGGGGTTGTAACGCGGGGTTATTTCTACCTCACACTCGACACCGTAGCTCGCCGCTGTGTGTTGCGCGATCTCGGTAATCAGCTGGTTAACCGTATCGCGCGCGGCGGTATCCGATACGCGAATACTGCCGCCGATAACCGCTGTTTGTGGAATAACGGTGGCCGCGGCGCGAGCATCGATAGAGGTAACGCTCACCACGCACGTCTGTTGTGGTGCCAAACGGCGGCTCACCACTTGCTGCAACGCCAGGGTAATAGCGCTGGCCGCCAACACCGGGTCACGGCATAACTCGGGCTGGCTCGCGTGCCCCCCTTTGCCCTTAACCGTAATGTTAAAGGTGCCGTTACCACACATTACAATGCCATCGGGGCACACCAGCTTGCCATACTCGATGGCCGGCCAATTGTGCCACCCATAAATACAGTCGACCCCTTCAAGCGCACCGTCGGCAATCATTTGGCGAGCGCCGTGGCCGCCCTCTTCGGCGGGCTGAAACAGCAGGGTTACCGGGCCGGGCAACTGCGGCTCGACATGCTTTAACCAGGCCGCCGTGGCCAACAAGGCGGCTGTATGGCCATCGTGGCCACAGGCGTGCATACATCCCGGCACCTGAGACTGCCAGTCGAGCGAGGTTTGCTCGTGAATCGGCAGCGCATCGATATCCCCGCGCAAAGCCACCGACGGCGCACCGGCTTTTTTAGCCCCGGCATTTAACGACGCCACCGTGCCGGTACCAGCGCAGTCGCGCCAGTGGACGCCCAGCCGGTCTAGCTCCGCGCGAATGCGCTGGGCGGTGTTGTACTCTTGCCAGCCAAGCTCTGGCTGGGTATGCAACTCGTGGCGCAATTGCTGCGCAAATGTCAGAGTCTGCTGCCAATAGGTTGACATAGGCCTCCCGTTGAAACCTGCCCGATTTAAGGCAACCGGGCGATTGCACGCACACAAATGTGCACGCGTTACGCAGATTCAAGCGCTAAACTCACGCCCTCTGTCATACTAGTTGCTACGCAAAGGTTGTTCCAACCAGACCAAACCACTTGGTGCCGCCTGCGCACGAAAAAGCAGGCACAAACTACATGCAGCCACCCAAAGCGTGTAAATCTGACAAAGAGCAACCCGCTCTGGGTGCCTACCGCGGCAAGTTCACGTATCATAGCCCGCCATAGCGACAACCTCTTAACATGACTGCCGGAGTACCGAGTTAACCATGTCCCTCCAACCCAAACCGCGCCGCCACTTGTGGGTCTGGCTGTTGTGGCTCGCTGCTTTTTACGGTGTGTGGCTATACTTAATTCAGGCCACCGGCGCCTGGGAGGCGGCAAAAGGTCACTGGCCCATCGCACTGGCTATGGCTATTGGCAGCTACGCCGCCGGCTCCACCCCCATGGGCGGCGGCACCGTGGGCTTTCCGGTACTGGTATTACTGTTTGATTTACCGGCCAGCCTCGGGCGCGACTTTAGTTTTGCGGTGCAATCCATTGGTATGGTGAGTGCCAGTATCTTTATCTTCGCCCGGCGCCAACCTCTGGCTTGGCCCATATTAAAAGGCGCCATGCTAGGCGCACTGATCGGCACCCCCATTGGCATTGTGTTTATTGCCCCGCTCGTAGCCGACCTCTGGATTAAAATCATCTTTGCCGTCATCTGGGGCAGCTTTGGCCTGCTACACCTTTACCGCATTGATGAGATCGCCGGCCACAGCGGCATGACAGACTTTAACGAGCGCTGGGACATCCGCCTGGGGCTTGTGCTCGGGCTGCTGTCCAGCGCTTTAGCCGTCTCGGTGACAGGCGTCGGTATCGACATGGTGATTTACGCCGCCCTGGTACTGCTGTGCCGCGCCGACTTAAAAATTGCCATCCCCACCTCGGTGGTGATTATGGCGATGAACTCTGTGTACGGCGTAATCATTAAAAGTGCATTGGGCAGCTGGCAAGAGGGGGTTTACGAAAACTGGCTAGCCGCCGCACCCGTGGTAGCCTTAGGCGCCCCACTGGGCGTGTTTATCGTCGGGCTGATCGGCCGCAAACCCACACTGTTAGTCGTTGCCGCACTGTGTGTCGGGCAGTTTATTTGGACCTGTTTTTCAGAGTACCGCGCGCTTGGCGCGCTTGGCGTCATGGGCGCTATTGCCGCTGTTGGCGTGTGCCTGCTGGGTTTTGAGAGGCTGCGTGCCTGGGGCGCAGTGTTGGTGGGTGAATCGCGCGCATCAAGCGAATCAGATAAACCATAAAAAACGGCGGCTGTGAGCCGCCGTTTTTTATAATGCTGAACAAGGCTGTCGACACAGCCAAATCTACTCAGTTAAAAGCTACTGCTGCTTATCACAACTTTATCGCCGCTCTTGGCATCGATAGCAATTAGCTGCTGGCGAAACTTCTGACCGCCCACCACATAGATAATGCCGGTTTCTTCGCTGTAAACCATATCCTTGGCGCTGTTGGTTTTATTGAATACATTATCGATTAAGAGGGTACTCGTACCATCAGCCAAATTAACCCGAATTAAATCGTTCTCGATATTGGTCATCACATAGGCCAGCCCTGCAGACTGATCCACGACCAACCCCCTGGCAGTTTCCAAAGGTGTCGGGCCAAATGATACATCGGTGCCCTCCGATATACCCATCAGCTCGGGGGACTCTCCAGTGCCCACACCCACCAGGTCAACCGCATCCACCTGATTCAGTGCCACCAAAAAGCGATCAAACGTCGCGTCATAATTGACTCTCGCGGGCCCCGCAAAATCAGTGCTGGGCGCCTCATTACGTAGTACATTACTCGCCTCATTAGAATCGGGGTTAATGCTTAACAGTGAGTTAGTGCCCGGGTCGGTCACATAAAGATTGTTATCCGAGTGCAGGTATAAGCTGCTTGGAATCGTCAGGGGCGCGTCTTCCGGCAGTCCAGTCAATGGCATAGACACCCGCATACCCGAATCAAGTGCTACCTCGTATATAGAGCCCACCGGGTTAGGACGCTCGCCATTTTCATCCGGCTCTGGCACTGTCCGCGACGCAAGGTAGAACTGGCCCCGCGCCTCATCAAACACCATGTCGTCGTACTTTTGTGCAACATCGCCCTGAGACTGGTCGCTAAAATCTGTCACGGCTGATTCGCGTGTACCGCGACGTAAATCCACGCTTACAACTTTAACATCGGTGGCTAAATCGCCCGCAGTCAATACCCACGCCGAGCGGTTATCAGGCGCTAATTCAATGGCTGTAGACTGCACCCAGCTTTCACCCGACCCTACTTTGCCATTGGCATTAAACACCAACTCGGATTGAGCGTAGCCGGCACGCCCCTCAGAATCGTACGCGGTAACGGTGACCTTTGCCTCGGCAACCCCCTCAGGCAACAGCACATTCTCAGCGCGCCAACTGCCATCATCATCAAGCGATGCCGTCACCGAAGCTACACCGGCATCCACCACCACCTCGGTTAAATCAGACGCCTCCGAAGCCATCGCAGTACCAAACACCGTCATACTGTTTTGGCTGGTCAGCGCCTTAGTCGGAGGGAAATCCACCTGCACAACGGGAGCATCTTCATTGGTTAACACCACCGTTGTTATATCAGAGCTTTGGGCGCCGTCGTTATCCGTAACGGTTAACATAAATTCCAGCCGGGCCTCCTGCTCAAAGGCCGGAACCGTAAAGCTCGCCGACGGCTCAGCGCTGCCCTCAATGGCAACCGACTCGCCGCCTACCTGCTCCCACAAATAGCTTTCTATTTCGCCATCCGGGTCGTAAGTAGTCGCGGTTAAGTCCACCGATTGCACGTGACTTAATGAGCGAAGCCCACTAAGCTCGACGACCGGCGCCCGATTAACGCGATTAACCACCACAGTCGCATTATCGCTTACCGACGCACCGCCATCATCCTTGGCCGTAGCTTCAAAGACCATCTCTGCGGTGGCCGCGCTGCCAGTGCTTGGCGCCCTAAAAGTAATCGCGCCGGCACTGCCGTCAATTACATCAAATGGAACGCGCGGGCCGGACACCTGACGCCAAATAATGCTCTGTACCTCGCCATCGCTGTCGCTGGCCGTTGCAGCTAACTGCACTTGCTCGCCAGCATTGACGGTAACGGATTCACCCGCCTCTACCACCGGAGCGCTGTTGCCCGCTGGCACCGAGCTGCTAGAGCTACTGGCAACTGAACTTGAGCTGGAAGAGCTACTGGCTACCGGGCCAGAGTCGTTGTCGTCACTACCGCCGCAGCCTGCTAAGGCTATCGCTGCAGCGAGTGCGGTAAATTTCATTGCCCCAAGGTGTGCGGCCATTTTTGTGTTCATTCCGTTTGCTCCTATATTTTTGTAGTCTGGAGGAGCTTAAGCAGATAACGTGCCACCAAAAAATAATTATATTTTTCAACAGCTTGGAGGCTGTTAAGAAAAAATGGCGAGCGAGAATTAGAAAAACAGGAGTGGGTTTTGCCAAGTTTACATTTTAATTAAAGGAGGGGTTACCGCAAAAACAGGTAACACGGCGCGGCCGATACTGGCCGCAAAGCGCAAGCTTAAAAGCCAATGCGCCACACCGTAAAATACGGGTGTGGCGCAGGCGTTACTCGATCAAAGCACCGGCGTTACTCACACAGCATGCTCTCAACGTCGTCAATCGCGATTGCGGTTGCACGTTGTGTGGTTAAACGAATGTTTATACCGTTAAACGATAGCGCCATTGTGCCTCTTACATTGATACCGCCACCTTCAATTTTGCTTACGTCACTACCATCCATCGTAAACGTCACGTCGGTACCGCCCACATCAAGCACAAAGTCACCTGAGCTGAGGGCCTCTAATGTCTCGCCATTAAGTTTTGCGTTTGCTTCATCGCCGGTAGACTCGCGATAACAGTTATCGCCGGCATCTACCGCATCACCCAAGTAGTTATAAGCCGTAAAAACGCCATCCGCGCCAATATAGTAGTACTGTTCGTTATCCCCGGCCTTAGTATCGTACAAGCCCTTAATGGTATCGTAGGCATCGCTGGTTGCCGCAGGCGTATCCGAGTTCACAGGTTCAGCCGTGGGCGCCGGGCTACCCGAGTCGGACGAGCCACCCCCGCCACCACAGGCGCTAAGTAAAGCCGTTCCGGCCAGTGTTACCAAGATCATTGAGTTCCGTAAAAGCATAACAAGCTCCATTTTGATTTTTAATAATAAGTATCACCGTAAAACACAGGCGTGCAGCAACGCCCTAACGCATAACAACGTTAGCGCAGGCTACTAAAATCGAGGAAGGGGAATGATGCCGACTTTGGTGAGAAAATCTAAAAATCCCTTTCGTGCTGCCTCCTGTTTTGGCCCGGGCATTTTGCCACTGGGCGCCAACAATGTCACGCAGCCGGCGTGACGCAGTGCTCAAAATACCCCTTTAAGCACAGCTCAGCCGGAGAGGTTTATACGCAGGGGTAAACGGTAATGCCACACACTGGCGAGCGCTCATTGAATAACGACGCCAGGGTTATCAGGGGTGTTAGTCTTTTGCCAGTAAGGCGGTTTCCAGCCAGTAAGATTTAATCAAAGACATGACTCTTACCAGCTCGTCAAAGCTTGTCGGCTTGGTAAAAAAGGTATTCCCGCCCAGCTGGTAGGTGTTTTTAACATCCTGCAGGCTGCTGGAGGTGGTGAACACTACAATCGGGATATGCTTTAAGGTATCATCCTGCTTGATCTGGCGCAGCGCTTCCCGGCCATCCATACGAGGCATGTTTAAATCGAGCAGGATCAAACCTGGCACCAGGTCTGGCGCTTTGAGTCGGTCCATTAAGGCTTGGCCATCGTCCACAAACAGTACATCACCGGCAAGTACACCGTTTTCTTCCAGCGCATCCCGTATAAGTAGTTGGTCGTCGACATCATCTTCGGCTATGATCAACCCACGGTTTTGCCGCCATGCCAATGTTGTTGTGCTCATAAATAGGGTCCAGTAGTCGCCCGGCGAGTACATCGAGGGAGTGAGTAGCCACACCTGTGGATGAAGTTAAGCATCGATCCTTGCATGCTTGGGATTGGTCATTGCTCTTACCGAGCAAGCGCAATGGCGATTTTTTATTCTCAAATCGCTCTGGCCGCCGATATTAGCAAGCTAATATAGTGGTTGCAATAGCCACCCTTTAATTTTGTATGGCCCTTATGAACACGAATTTATTAGCCAACGAACGCATTAGTCAGCTGCGGGATATACTCGGCCTCTCACAGAGCGAGTTTTCAGACCATATCGGTATCACTCAGGGCGCCTTGTCTCAGCTCGAGACGCGAAAGTCCAAGCTGTCCATGTCGACCATCAACGCCATTCACCGCGTCTTTAACGTCAATTGCAATTGGCTGGTCTCGGGCGAAGGTAAAATTTTTCTGGTCGACGCCGCCGGCAACATGTCTACCTCGGACGACTCCAGACGTTTAAACTCGTTGATCCCCATGGTCAACATGGACGCGCACGCCGGCTACATTGAGCAGTGCAACGACCCCGATTTTATTAAAACACTGGACGTTTACAAAATTCCCGGGTTTGAAGGCGGGCAGTATCGACTGTTTGAAACCGAGGGCGACAGTATGGAACCTGCCATTTACGCCGGTGAGATAGTGGTTGCCGAATACCTGAACACCGGCAATACGTTTATCGACGGGTCGCTTGCCGTGGTCATCGCCGAAGACGGCATCGTTGTAAAACGCATTTACGCCGGCCCAAAGGATAACCTGACGCTAACAAGCGATAACCCCGCCTACACGTCATACACACTAAAACAGCAGGCCATAAGTCAGATCTGGCTGATAAAGTCCAAGATTACCCATCACTTTAATGGCTCAGACCCGCTATAACGGTTAGGTTATAAAGGCACCCGATCAAACCTAAAAAAGATGCTGGTGCCCTGCCCCTCCTGGCTTACAGCCCAAATAGCGCCCGAGTGATTATCCATAATGCGCTTACAAATCGCCAGGCCCAACCCCGTGCCTTTATAATTTCCGCGCGGGTTTAAACGCTCAAAAAGATCAAACACCTTATCTTTGTAATCCATATCAAAACCAATCCCGTTATCCTGCACTTTATAGGTCACCGAGGCTGGATCATCAAACTCTTTGGTAATCCTTACCACCGGCGCCACACCGGGGCGATGAAACTTAATGGCGTTTTGTATTAGGTTTTGCAACAACCGGTAAACCTGATTGGGTTCGCCCTCAATCGTTCCCAGCTCACTCGCCTCAATGCTCGCCTGCGTCTCTTCAACCAGCAGGTTTAAATCCGACAACACACTGTCAAGCATACTATTCAGGTCAATTTTTTCGCGCGGATTCGTCGAGCGGTGTATGCGCGATAAATTCAGCACATCTTTAATCAGTGTTTGCATACGCCCGGCAGACGACACCATGCGCTCGGTATACAGCTGCAAATCCTGATCGCCCTGGTCTTTTGAGATTGCCAACACACGGCTGCCAAACGACTGAATTTTGCGCAGCGGCTCTTGCAGGTCATGGGATGCGACGTAAGCAAACTGCTCCAGCTGGGCGTTCGATTCGGTCGCCTCGGCCAGCGCTCGGGTTAAATCGATCTGGGCGCTCTCGCGTGCGGCAATCTCCTCGCGCAGCTCAACAGTTCGCTCGGCCACCAAGCTCGATAACGTTTGATTAAGCGTTTTAATTTCATGAGCACGCCGCATCATATGAGATAAAATCGCGTTACGCAGCTTAATGGCACTATTTTTATCGTTCAACTGCCACGAATAACAGTGGCCTCTAACATTTTCTTGCCACAGCGCAAACGAGGTACGGGGCATTAACCGGTGACTGCCATCATCGGTAAACTCAATGTGTTTCTCTGGCTTGCCGCCCCAGTTTTTGGTTTGGATAATCTCTTTTTTAAACCAGATAATAAACTGTCGCTCAGCCGTATCCACACACAACAGTAGCGCGCCACTGGCTTCACTTTGAAAACGCGCAAAATCCGGGTTGAGTCCCGACAAGTGTTTACTCGAGAACACCCCGTGATCCAAGTCTTTCTGATCCGACAGGCAGGCATACACAGCCTCAATACCTTCAACACCTGGTGTATCGCCGTAGGTCTCTATTGATCCATCCAGGCAGTAGGCCACGCCATCAGCACCGACCAGTGCCATAAGCTCTGCCACAGAGGTTTTTAGGCCGTTAAAAAAATCGACATCGCTATTCACAACGTCCAACAAATTATTCAACAATCGCTGGGATTTTGCCTCCATCTGGCTGTGCTCTTGTCGCTCTTTAACTGAGATAAAGTGCGACAAGGTCAACCCCAGGTAGGCCGCAGTCTCACGCGTTCTAAAGGGGACGACTTTAGGGCTGTAGTGATGGCAAGCAATCAGCCCCCACAGCTTATCGCCAATGGTAATGCTAATAGACATTGACGCCGCCACGCCCATATTGCGCAAATACTGGCAATGAATCGGCGAGACACTGCGCAAGCTACTAAAGCTTAAATCCACCACGGGCCTGCTCGGCACGATCGGTGATGGCGTAGCATCGACATCCGCGAGCAACCGGATACGGTTTTTTAAATAAAGCAGGCGCGCCTGAGCAGGAATATCAGACTCTGGAAAATGCTGCCCGTAAAAAGAGTTTAACGAGTCAACTTTTTCCTCGGCAATCACTTCACCGTTATAGTCCTCATCAAACTGATACACCATCACCCGGTCAAAGCCCGTAATGGCACGCACCTCGACGGCCGCCCGCTGAAACACCTCACGGACTGAGTCGATCTGCAAGATAGAGTTTAAAAAACTCTGCAAACTATGAAAATGCGCCTCAAAACTTTTGCTTGGCTTAGCGTCGCGGCATTCAATATCAAGCAGCAGTTGGCCCTCGCCGTCCCGTACGATTACATCGTAATGTTGCCCCTCGCCAAACTCGGCCGAATAGGGGTTAACGCTATGGTAGTAACCGTCACAATCGTTCACCGCATCCGAGAATGCCTGTCCCAGGTAATCGCCTACCGGTTTGCCGATAAGATGCTCTGCCGGACAATCAAACAACACCGAGCAGTTCTCACTGGCATGGACAATGGCATGGTTGGTTTCGTCAATCACCAGAAGGTAGCCATGGGGCTGGATAGAGCCTGGAATATGAATGGGCTCTTCGTGACAGTTATCGAGGGTTACGGGGGGCTGTGTCATTGGCAGGTCCAGATTCAAGCTGTCTTAATAGGTGTTGGTATTGGGTAAAAGTGGCCGTAGCGCCTTGTTCGATCTCGGCAAAGCACTGCGGGTAGCGCTGTAAATGCGCATTTAACGAGGCCTTAAAATCGCTCCAGCGCTGGTCTCGCCCGGCTCCATAACTTTGAAAGTAACGCAAATGTCGCTCAGGCTGCATCCAGGGGTGGGCTTGCACCATGTGCCGGGCAATAATGCGCCCGCCCAATGTCGAGCCCTCTAGCACATACATCGCCCCCACCAACTGGTGACGGTTAAGCGTGCCCGGCCCGACCGGGGCAGAGAACACCGGCGGGGGCATATCACGCAGAGCAAAATCATTGCATACATCGTGTATATCAGCCTTCAGCCACGCCTGCTTGACGCGCCCTTTGTACAGCTCGGCGGTTAGCGCGTCGCCCGCAAAAGCCTCCTCAAGTTCACCCGTTAACCTAGCCATACAGCGTAATATGCCCAGGTAACCTGCAGGCGTAAGCGAGCGGCTAAACAATAACCGGGAGAATACCTGTTCCACCTGAGTGTGGCTGGGCTGGGTGTGAGTCTTTAACGCCTCTAGAGTCATTCTGTACCGTTGATTCTGCTAACGCTGGCGCGCCATTTAAAATTCTAACGATACCATATCAACACGATAATCGCCGCGCCCTTGTGTTAATGCAGCCGCTTAAAAATGCGCTCGTCGCCACTGAGATTCAGTGCACGGTCTGGCCAAACGACGACCGTTGCGACCGGCCCGCCCCAAAAGAGCCACGTTGCTGTAAATAGCGTACGACACGGCTACCCCCAAATACCGTACACCACCACCCCCGCACAGGCGAACGTTAAGGCAAAAGCCAAAAGCGCGAGCACACCATCGCGGGCGACCAAAGCGAGCCCCAAAAAGGTCAGCACCGCTCCCGCGAGGTTGGCACTGAAAGGGATAAACTCCATGGCGGGCATCATCAAGGCGATGCCGATACTGCAAAGGGCCACAAGGCGTGCGGGGATATAGCCGCGAATAAGAAACGTTAGCCGGGGCTTAACCAACCGGTCAACAAAGCGTGCTGGCTTGCGCGAGAGCTCGACCGCCTTGTTCAAACTGCTGCTTTTAACCGAACGGTTAAGCAGCCATTTGGGCAACCAAAAATGCTCCCGTTGCAAGAGTAACTGCACAGAGAACAGCAGCACCACAAGCGCACAAAGGGTCGGTACACCGGGAATATCACCGATAAGCGGGGCAAGTACAATCAGCCCCACCAGCAGCAACACCGGGCCAAACGAGCGCTGGCCCACGGCATCGAGAATATCGTCTAGCGACACCGTATCGCGCCCATGGGCTGTCTCGACAACGCGATCCATTACCGCCTCAAGGTTGTCCACCTGGCTTTGTGCATTCACTTACGTAAACCTCCGCGCGAGCTAATAACCTGCCGGTTATCATACACGTTTTATATTGCCGGCTGAGGATTTAAACGATTTTGATGGGGATAGGTTATAGCGGTAGTGCTGCTGACTAGCAGCGCAAAGTGGGCGGTATCGTTTAACGTAGCCTTGGAGGCGTAGCTTGCAAGCCTCATCATACAGAGGGCGAGAACTGTTACATCACAAGACGTTAATATTTATAAACGGTCAATGAATCGACACCCAACGCGACTATCACCAGTAATGACGCCTGGCCCTGACGACTCAGTCGTTCAGAGCCAGACGCTTTTGGCTAGCTTGCCTGGTCTTCTACCAAATCTTCAAGTTCGTCGTAATATTCCTCGGCATAATCTTCGACCTTATCAAAAGGAGAATCATTTTCGAGGGTTTTAAGAAGCTCTAGATACTGAGCATCGCCACTTAACCCGACAATTCGTATGGCCCAAGCGTAAACATCTGTTTTAGCACCGGACTTATAACTATTAATCATCGCTTCATTTTCTAGCATGGTAGCCAATGCCGTTAAAAGATAGGGGTTATCACGGTAATCCCGGTAAATCTCTTTTAACGCGTACACAGCTGTCTTAGGGTCTGGGCTTCTGGCGCGATTGGCTAGCTGATTGATATACCAGGGCTGACTAGCATCCATCGTTGCGGTGTCATGTACAGCCCCGGCCAATGCGGCGCGCTTTTGTAATATTTTCATGCTGTCACCGGCTTCCGCACGGACTTTACGGCTGGCAGCCTCATCGGCGCCTATTTTTTCAAACAGCGCATTGTAGGCTTCATCACCAGAGCTTGCCAGAGCGTTCATCGCCTCACGCATCTCCTTGATATCGGAACGATCCTGAGCCCTATAACCGGACTCAATGTTAGCCGCTATTGCCGAAAACAAGCGAGAAGAATTAAACCAGCCTCTGCGAATCTCCTGGTAGGCATCTGTGCGTGCGTCTTGAGCGGAGCCTTCAAGCACCCGCAGATACCCTGCAATAACTGACTCCGGAATATAATCTTGAGAGCCCGCCGCCTCGCTCGCAACCGCGCTTTGCACACTCTCAACAATAGGTATATATTCACCGGCGAGAACCTTCTTATTAAAGCTAGCACCATCAATAACGCTTATAAGCTGTTTCGCCATAAGTGCGCCGACGTTTATCCCGTGCCCATAATCCTTTTCCTGCTCTTTGGAGAGCCCTGCACCAGAGACTGCAATTGGGTTTTGCGTCAACTTTCTCGATTCAAACGAATAAACCGACTGACCGCCCTGAGAAGCGGTTAAATAGAAATAATAATCGGGGGTTCGAAGATTTCTGATAGGAAACGGCGTGCCATCACCCACAAAATTTCGACGGTAGTCTAGCCTAAAATCGAGACTAATCGTCCCTTCAGCAGGCTGACTGGCAAGGGTAACGCCCGCTTCTTTTAACTTGTGCTCGATCGTCTCTTGCACCAGGCGCGTAAACTGCGCCTCGCTCAGGTACAGACCAAACACACAGCATTGCGCCAAATCAACCCGGACGCTCTCAATATAATACTGGTTATTCAATGTCAGTTTAGGCGAGCTTGAATAGCTGCTTTCCGCAAAACTGAGTGATAACACCACAACCAGAAAAGAAAGGAACCTTTTGCGTAAAATCATATACATACTCCATGTTTTTATTATGAATCCGAACTCGCATTTATAACACGGTTTACAAAACACCGCATAATCCTACAAGCATGTACTACATAAACATCTCGCTACTCTAAGATATCATCACCTCTATTTGCCCTACTCGGCGGCGCGCTCTTTAAGCTCGGCCAATTGGTCTTCGTTCTCCGCGGGGAGAGCCTTCGTCACCTGTCATTGCGCTGGGCCAGAGGGCGGTGGCGCTGGGTTGTGACCGGGGAAGTTGCGCATTCCTCCAGGCTGAATCACTCTATGTGGCCACGGATCCAGTATTCTCGTAATATAGGGTTTGGTACTAGAGATTTTCTCACTGGGCTGCAATTCGGCTATGACTTTTCCATCGCTCTCTTTTTCTATCCATAAACGCAAGTTGCCTGACACAGAGGATGTAGAGCCAGAGTCGAATCTTACCCGGTACGAACCTGGCTCTAATAAGGGTACCTCTTTAAAAAAATAATACGCGTTGCCAAATCCCATGGCCCATCTTCGGTGGTAAACGACCCGAAAGCTGTAAACACCGGGTACGGCACGAACTGCCTGCTGCCCCCTGAATTGGTGTTGTGAACGTTTCGTAAAACCAATATCCATATAGGGTCGGTCTTTATCGATCAGCGCGTGAACCTTTTTGCACTGTTGGCGAAATGACTCACTTATATCTTCCCACTCACATTGATAGCCATAATAATCACCCAAATACAGCCACCGGGTCGAAATGGGCCTTGGGGGCAACTTGAGACCGTCGAAATAGTCCACCGTCAGCATGGATATTTCTGCATCTGGATCACTTTTATTTTGTCGTGCCTGAAAATACAGGGTAACAGCCTCTTCTGAGGAAATAACATCTTCGTAATAATAAATCTGATCAGAAGACACAAAGAGATTATCTCTATCATAATAACGATGATGCTCAGGCAAAGGGGTCGCACAACCGGTAATGACCAGTCCCAAAAACAATACGACAAAGAACCCTAGCAGGGGGCTAAATCGAAGAAATACTCCATCAATGTTATTGCTCATAAGCGCAATTCTTTAAATACAGTTCTACGTTCTCAGGCAACTTGGTCATAGCACCGGGTATTGTATACTCGGGCCATCCTGCCGCGCAGGACTCTCGCCACTCTCTATGAAGTTTTTCCTGAGCCTGCGCTCGAATCTCCTCGGGAATTTTCCGTACCGCCAGTGTTTCAAATGCCGGCTCAAATATCTCTTTGTCCAAATCGGTATAAAACTCAGGTTCCACATCCCGGTACTTGTCCTCCTCACTCCAAAACCAGGAGCGTCGACTATCGTTGACTGGCAGGGCGTAATATTGGTAATAGATGTCGCGATCTTCAATCGGGATTTCATACGTCGCCATCGTGGAGGAAGAAATCGATATGGGGTGTCTAGGTGAACCACCAGGCCAGCAATAATAAGTTAATGCCCGGTGGTACTCTTGATAGATTGTACGTCGGTTTTGCAGCAACGCCTTGGATTTATATGTCCCCATTATGCTAACGTGCCTCAAACACTCCATATTATTCCGCTTGACCCTGACTAAGCCCCCCATGCTCTTTACGCCATATCGTCCAAGAGTAGAATGATTTCGGAGGTTTTCCAGCCATTGGTAGGCTGTGTCTATATCCATATTATAAAAAGCATAATGACCGCTCACCAATCCTTTGACCCAAAGCCCAGGACCATGCGTATGAATCCAAAGTTTATCCTCCCCTGGATAGTACTGGACCCTGGATGCATTACAATGAGGGAGAAAGTACCTTTTGGGGGGTTTAAAACTAAATCTCATACCATATAATGTATCCTTCCCTCCGTCCATTGCGCATAAAGTAAACGATCGGAATTTTGCTAACGCGTCTCGATTAACGTAATTAGGGTCTAAAGAGCAGCCCGTACATATTATAGAAATTATTGTTACACCCAGAATCTGAAATAGAGCACTGTACTGTCTACTCACCGGCGATTTCCCCATGATTCTTCACAGCCTCGTTCACTATTTCTGGAAGAGTTATCTGCCGTCTTTCGCGCTCTTGATCGCTAGTTTGCCCGTCACCTTTGGGCACAAGATGCAATGTAAGGTCAATTGATTGACTGCTTGGCCTATGTTCCGACTCAACATTATGCTCTGGGTACTGATATGGCTGCTGAACCAAGGGTGACCGCTCCAACTCTGGATACGAATTAGGTGTTAGGGCAGCACCTGATAATTCGTTTGTTATAACTGGCGTTTGACTTAACTGGAATTGATTAGCTGGCTCATCTAGAGCAGGCCTGGGTGGATAAATAATTTCAGGGCGTATATACCCTCCACCACCCGTGTCCGGCGTACGGAGATTATCCCGGAAAGTCTGCACAGCAGAGGGTATAGATTCAGAGCTTTCTGTACATGCTGGGGTCTGACAAATATAGTTGCTATGGGGGCTGTGATCAGCAAAAAGTTCGGGCAAGGAGAAAATACTGCCACCCAGCGAACCTCCTTGACCCTGGTTAAAATTGCCTCCCAAGAACACTGGCGCATCTGAAACCGAATCCACCAAAGGAAAGCCAAACAGCGATGTCTCACCTTCCGGTCGGTTTGTTTGGAAAATTAAATTAGGTTCCAAGCCCCTGCTTTGATTTTCTACATATGTCGGAAATCCCGCCTGCGTTGTTACTTCAATGAAAGCATCGAAGCCAATCGGTGAGCCAGAGAACTGGACACTTCCTGGCTGGATCGTACCACCATTAGTAAAATCCAACCCTTCTATAGCACGCTGATTAATTAATGTCCCTTGGCTATGGGCTGCAATATTGAAACTGGTGTTATGATCAATGCCAGTTTGGTAGAAATCATTTAATTGGCGTGCGTTCCCTGTGGATACCACACCCCCAATATTTTTATCCCAAAAAGACTCCAAAACATCGCCCAAAAATCCGTGCTGAGGATTATAAGCTTGGATGAATTTATCGCTGCCAGTTTGCATTACTCCATTGCGGATTGAATCATCAAGTGTATTGTTCATACCATTAGTAGAAACAGTATAACCCTCTAAAGGCTTATCCACTTCTACAACTTCATATCCTTCTAAATCTACATTCATGGTTTCAGGGTTATAGCTTGTTTGGGCTGTAACATGGTAGAAAAATTGATCTCCTACTACCAATGTCCCCGCTTGTCCTGCAAGCCCCCCATGGTTCTTAACACTTGGCGCAATACCCAAAGTCAGGTATCCAGCTGTATCCGCCATATCCACCATGGCCCCGGCAATATTTCGTGCAAATTGTGGCACATCCTCATGCTCGGTGAAGTCATCTATCCCCTCATAAACTAGCACCGTATTCCGGCCAAGATTCTCAATATTGCTTTGCCAGCGTGAAAATGTATTTTCTATTTCTGGCGTATCAGGATTATCTGCGGTGAACAAACCGCTAAAAGATTCGATAGAGTTGCTGGTCACATAGACCTCAAGGTCTATTTCCTTATCGCGTGTTATTTCCTGAGCCTCATCAGTGTCTCGATTAATCCCCGCCGTGCTATCAGCTCCGGTTTCCGAATCACCTCTAACGGTGATTGCCCCATTGCCCAGTGTCGCATAGGTGGTTTGCTGTTGATCTACATCAGAATAGTTGCCAGATACGCTCCAGCCCGTGTCTCCCGTAGCCGCATCATTTCCAAAGCCCACGCTCAGGTAAGAGCTGGTTTCTTCATGGTGATCCTCGAGATTGGTATAGCCAAAGGTTTCGGTAGACAGGTTTAAGTTTCCGCCGTCCGTGCCATCTTCCTGGATATTGGCAATCAGCGCGCCATCTACCTGAGTATGGCCACCTACATTGATGTTAACCGAGCTGCTGCCGGTTATACTGGTCTGATTACTTACCCAGGCACTGGAGCCCTCGGTTTCACCATAACCCACACTCGCACTGGCACTGACCCCTGCCCCAACGGTGACGCTTAAACTGGCATCCCATCGACGACCAGAGACACTACCAGTGTCCTGCACCGAAGCAACGGTGAGGTCACCGCCAATGTCCATATTCACATCCGCCGCCGTCAGGTTAGCACCACTGATATCGGCATCTGCACCACTGGTGATGGTTAGTCCTTCTCCCGCACTGACTGTGCTGTTACGGTTCGTAATGTTCTGCCGGTCGAGATCATTTTCTCCTGCAGCCACATAAGCAGTGTAGCCAAAGCCATCAGACCCCAGATTGACACCGCCACCACCACTTAAATGCTCCTCATCTAGAGTGCTGCGTACATATCCCTCCCCGGCAATAATGGCTACATTATTGCCGGCACGTAAATCAATATTGCGCTCGGCGTTGATGTCACTGCCCTCTGTGGTAAAATCATTCCGCGCATTGAGGTTAATATCTTGCCCCGCATTCAAACTACTGCCGACTGTAGTAAACATCTCTTGTCGGTAATCAGACTCCGAGGTTGCAAAGCCCGCCGTTAGACTGACATTGCCTTGACCTCCCGCCAAGGTCAAACCGACCTGATCATAGTTATGGATACTGTTTAGCTGAGTAGTATTCTCGGCTGATGAAATTGTAATATCGTTTGCATCCACCTGAATATTGCGATCAGCATTAACTTGGCTTCCTGAGACTGTGGCATTATTTCCGGCTCTGATTACAACATCATCTCCGGCGTTTAAATTGCTCCCGCGAGCAAAAGTAGAGGTGTCACTTTCCGTCTGACTGGTTGTTGTTTGCCCTAGGAAGATACTGGCACTTGGAGCCACACTATCCATAGCATCCATAGCTTTCATCACCCCGCTGGCATCGCTGGCTGCATCACCTCCACTGCCAAGATCGCCGATTGCATCAACCGCTTGCCCTACATTATGGCTGAATGCCATGGTTAACCCGTCCTGGGTAAAACTTGTGCGAGTACTTGTGGTTAATGCCTCTTCACTGGACAGGATATTCACATCGTTCCCTGCGTCGAGAATAAGACTTCCCCCCGCATCAAGGTCACTGCCAATGACATTAATATCTTCGCCAGAATTTACGTTAATCTGTTGCCCACCAATGTAGCTACCAACCACACCTTCGTAATCCTGCTGGTGACGTATGGCGTTAGTTTCGCTTCCCACAAAGGCGCTGACATCATTGCTCGTGGTATCCCAACTGGCCCCGTAACGACGTTTTTTATCTTCGTCTCCAGCAGAGCGCTCACTGGCTCCAGATTGAATGGTGACATGACGACCTGCATCCAACTGAACAGTGCCATTTGCGCTTAGCACGCTACCTGTGACGTTTATATCACGAGACGCATCTCCATATATTTCTCCTCCGGCCAGTATATAGCTGGCCGCATTTGCAGTGCTTGTATTATCCTGTTTGACTGTTTTTTCTTCGCTGACTGACACGGAATCGCTGCCAACATCCAGACTGACCGACGTTCGGCTGCTCTCTGAGGCCCGGAAGCGTTCATGGCTCACGGACTCAATATTGATATCACCCTCATCGTTAATCAATCCTGCATAAAGTTCGACATCGTTATTTGGACTAACAACACTACCGGCAATGCCCACATCGTTGCCGGCCATCACTACAACATCATTGCCTGAATTCAACATACTACCGACTTGAACCACATCGGCAGCGGTATCAGACTGTGATCTTCTTGTTAGGCCACCCAGCCCTGATGAACTACGGTGACTATAATCCAGATAGGTTTCCTGGCCCGTAGTCATAGTGACATTTTCCAATGCGCTTACCGCAATATCACTTCCCGCATCCAGTAAACTGCCTTGTATGGTGACATTTCGGCTGTTTTGGAGGTGCACATCGCCGCCTTCATCCAACAAGGTATTGACCGTGATATTACCACCAGCCTGTATGACACTTCCTACATTGGTGCTACTGAGAGTCTCCACTTCCGTAGTTTCACTGCGCCCAAAACTCTTGTCATCGCGCTCATACAGGTAGTGGTGCTCGGAGTCGGTGACCGCAAGAATATTAGTGTCGCGCTCGGCGTGCAGGCTGATGTTGCGATCGGCGATGATATTGGCGCCGGTAAGGTTTATGTCTTGCCCCGCGTGCAAGCTGGCATCGCCATCAGCGTTAACAGTAGCTTGTGTGTGGGTGATAATGGTGCCGCTGCGCTCATAGTCCTTGCGGTCAAAGGCGCTATGATCCACATTGGCCACGGCACTTAAGTGGATATCGCGCTCGGCATTCAGCATAGCACTGCCACCGGCACTCAACTGGCTACCCTCGCCGACAATATCGCGCCCGGCGTTAATCAGCAGATGTTCACCCGCATCGATATTAACCACTCGATAGGTGGTGCGCTCGCGAGAGCCGCTGAAGCTGCCCAGATCAAACTGGTGGGCGGTTTTATCTTCCACCGCCCCGAGTAATACATCGTTACCGGCATTCAGGCTAATAGTGCCGTCGGCGGCAAAGCTGCTGCCCTGCAGGTCGATATTGTTGCCCGCGTCCATCATCAGGCTGTTGTGGGATACGATGATGGAGTCCTCGCCCACAGTAGTACTGATATAAGAACCACCGCTGCGAGTGTTCCCGGTGATCTGCTCAAACTCGGTGCGGTTTATAATGTCGCCGCGCTCAGCCGTTAGAGAGACATCACGCCCTTCAATATAACCCTGAGCATTTATGATATCGTTTTTGGCATGTACACTAAGAACGCCTCCTGACACCATCTCCCCAACACTTTGATTTAATACACTGTCACCAGCGTTTATCCAAAGCCCTCGATCTGACACCAAGGATCCCAAATTTTTCACGCTTCCACCGGCTGTTAGCTCAAGCATATCAGCGTTTGCTGAGCCGTTGTTTACTAGCTCGCCGGACGCATCCAGCCAGACCCCCTGTGTAGAATCTAAATCCGCATTTTGTTGAACATCTCCTCCTGCGTGAAAAATCATATTACCTCGGCTGCTGATATCAGCGCCAAAGATGGCATCGCCACCGACAGACAGGTTAATATCGCCACCAACACGCAGGGCGCTGTCAGTAGACAGAAGATCGCTTTCGCTCATGCTGGCCAGATAAAGCCGGGGAACGAGAACGGTCTCGCCGTTGACCTCTTCTTCCACCATCCACACAATATCTTGCGTCAGACTTGCGGCTTGCTCTGGAGTGAGTGCAACTCCGGCAGCCAACTCCATGGATCGATTGGCCGCAATTGCGTTATCCATGAGTCTTTTCATTTGATCATAGTCTGAGGTGTTTTGCCCGAGGTAGCGAGTGGTAGCCTGATCCATTAGCGCATCCCGGATAATCTGATTCTCATAGAATGCATCACCCAGTCGCTTGTGGGTCTTATCCGGGTTGTAGCCAATGGCGTCCAGCAAATAGTCCGAACCGAGGAAATTACCGTACTCAGTGTATTCCGGGCGAGTCTCTACCAGGTATTGCCCTTCGGGAGCGGTGTTTTCCACGTAAAGGCCGCCCAGATTATCGGGGTTGTAGTTGTCCGGGGCGGTAGAAATTTCAATGCCCGTGGGGCTTTGCGCCCCCGAGGCGTCTGGGTTTTTCGATTCCACCATCACGTACTGACCACCCGGCGTTAGCACCACCTCTTTACCCTGTTCGGCAGCACGGCTTTTAAACTCGGCCAGCTGATCTGTATTCTCCGCCGGTAGCGTCTGGTTGCCGCCTTCAGTATTTGTGTTGCTAGCCACCACCTCGGAATTACCGTCTACCTGGGTACCGGCGACCGGGCTGGATTCGCCATCTGCCAGTGCTTGTTGCTGGGCGCCGGTGCCGTCCACACCCGCATCACCACCTTGGGCCTGCTCAGCAGCGGAAACTTCTGGTTTTGGTGTATAGCGAGCAATTAAGTCTTGCAATTGGTTTTGTACAAAGTCATCGCCCGCTTCGGCACGTTCTTCCGTGGGCCGCGCCGTAGAGACAGCCACTTGCTGGGCCTGAACCTGCTTGACCGTGCTATCTTCAGCCTGCCGCGAAATAATGTTGATACCAATCGTCTCTTCGCCGCCGGCATCGGCCTGAGCGTCCGACCCGCTTCGATAGCCAGAATATTTATTTTCTAGCGTTGTTTCCGCTATCGTTTCACCATCCTCACCCTCGTCGCCAGAAACTGTCGCTGACTCCCGCGTAGCGTTAGCTAGCCCTGTTCTTTCAGTGCCAAATACACCAAAGCCAACATCTTTCTTGGTATCACTTCCGCCTGAGTAACGCTGTGTTTGAAGCGTAAAGTCATCATCCGCTTCACCGTATAGGCCACCGCCAATACTGATCGTCCCAAATATTTCCTCGCCGTCGATTAACGTTGTCTGTCCTTCGTACTCAATAATCGCGAAAGTGCAGAATTGTCCACCGTTGTTACCGCACCCTTCGTGATACCACTCAAACTCATCAACCTCTTTGACTTCTTGCTCTGCATAATCACCTGAGCTTATGGAAACATAGTCATCCCCATACCAGAAAAGATTATTGCCGATATTAATTGTGCCGTGGTCGTTGACAAACACCCCGTCTTCTACCCTAAGGTCTCCACCCGATGAGATAATGGCGTCTCGGCTTCCTTGATTTTCAACCTCGTAATATTGTGTGGTCGTTCTTTCTATCTTCTTCGCGCTGTACCTTTCATTGTTCTTATTTTCTCTAGTTGGAGAAGGAGTAGGCCCATCAATTACTGTTGCCTCACCTTCACCTGCCAGATAAGTACCGCCACCACCAGATCGCAACAACGTATCTTCAATCGTCCGCTCCCCCTCAATCAACGAGATACCATCGCGACGGTTAGTAATAGATGAAGCCGTCAGGTACATATTGCCAAAAGACTCAATGCGTGCACCAATATTTTGAATGGCCTGAGTAGAAGAGAATCCGGTTGCCGCCCAGCCTCCGTTGGAATACTCGGAATAAGAACGGCCATCAATCACCATATTCGTAAACGCGACAATATCCGCCCCCTCATTAGTTAAGGAGTCACTGACACCCAAGTACATGTCCTCGTTGGAAAATATAACGCCGCTGCTACTGTTTGAAAGATCATCGGCAAAAACTGCCAATCGGCCACCACTGATAAAATTTCCAGTATTTGAAACACTGGAAGAATTCAGAACTAGTCCCGCACTACTGCTTAAAACACCACCGTTTACGATGGATTGCGAAAAGTTAAGGTATGAACTATCGGGCAAGTCAACTGCATTTGGCATCAATTGATTGTCGATAGCTTGCCCTGCGTTAATTTTCGCAGTATCGCTGTTGGCAAGGTTTCCCCCTTCCAACCACACAGCCCCACCAGCACTGATAGTGCCATTATTGATAAAATCGTTTTGGGTTTTTAAGTAAAGGTTGCCCTCCGTTTCCAATACATCACCATTACCAATAACTACGCTTTCCACAACTTCGATATCCAATAGCCCCTGGGCCGCAATTTCACCTCCGCCCAGTGTTAGCGAGTTCATGTTCAAGCGAATCGCGTTATCGGATGCGAGCGTACCGCTATTAGAAAAGTCGGATGTCTCTACCTCAAGTGTCACCCCCGAACTTACCGTACCAGCATTACTAAAGTTGCCGCCTATGGTATCAATGGCAAGAATATTACCGCTGTCAACAACTCCCGAACTAGCGTTGCTGAACGATTGCGCGTAAATACTGAGAAAGCCTCCTGCGGATATTTCACCGGCATTGCTAAAGGCCTGAGTGGTTTGCAAGGAAAGGTTGGCGTTGCTGCGAATTTTACTGTCAGCATCGCTTTGGTATTCGTTAAAGGTCAAACCCAGCAAGCCTGTACCGGTAAGAGCCAGGGTGCCGCCGGTGTTATTAAACATGCTGGCCACATCCAGGTTCAAACCAGAGCCGCCTGCCGATATAGTGGCAGAGTTAGTCAAGTCGGAAACATTAATTTCACTGGCACCGGACCCGGTTCCAATAATTCTAGCCAGGCTTGTGTTAGTCAACGCGCTGGTATTTATGTCCAGTACAGACCCGGACAGTATACCCTCATTGTTGTTTTCAATATCGCCACCACGCAAGCGCAAGGTACCAGCGGATTGTACTTTGCCGCTGGTATTGTTTAGCCCATATTGCGCTGTAACCGTCAGGGTGCCACCGGTTTGTTGAATGCTGCCATCCGTATTATCGAGAGTGCCGCTGGTGGAGACCGAAAAGCTGGCGTTATTGGCGGAAATGCTACCGCCACGGTTATTTAGACTTCCTACGCTGATGTAGCCGCTGCCGCCATTGGTAGACAGTATTTTACCGCCGCCGGTGTTATTAAGCCGCGAGGCGTTTAACTGCACCCGGCCACCTTGCAAGTGACCATTGTTATTTTCGATGGTGCCATTGGTGTCAATATCCAAAACGCCATCGGCAATCAAAACGCCTTGCTGGTTATTCACCGCAGCGCTGATGTCGATATCGCCCTCGGAGTAAAGGGTACTGCCTGTGTTAGTAAAAGTACCCACACCGGTAATACTAATACGCTCGGCCGCCGAGACCGTGCCCGCGCCAGTAATGCTACCGCTAAGCTGCGCAATACCAGCGGTGGAGACTGTGCCGCCGCTAATGTCCATAACACCTGCATTGCCCAGTTTTAAAACCCCAGTGCCCGCATGAACTATGCTACCGGCGTTGATTACATCCCCGATAAACGATTGGTTTTGGCTGTTGCTGGCCAAGGTGGCACCGTCCCGGTTGGTCAGTGTAGCCACGGCCAACTCCAGCGAACCCGACGTGCCGGTGGCGACCAGTTGCCCGGCGTTGTCTACGCTGTTGCCTCTCAGTTGAATACTGCCGGCCTCTATACGACCGAGGCTCTGGTTCACGAGGGTGTCAAAGTCTGTCCACTGCAAGGTGCTGGCACTGATAACGCCATTGTTATTCAGCGCCACGCCGCTGGCTGCTAAAATACCGCCGGTTTTAAGGGTGCCAGCGGGTTCAGCGGTGCGCTCCTCCTGAACACCTATGGCGCCCGGTACCAGGCCGTTTTCAAGCTCGGCCGTGTTTAGACTGAAGGTGCCCGTGCCGTTGTGGGCGATATCGCCGCGGTTGGTAAGCCGGCTGGCTGTTATTGTGGCGTCTTCTGAATCGGTGACAATAATGCCACTGTTAGCCAGTGCGCCAGTGGCGGTAAGGTCAAAACCGGAAAAAGCGGTGATACCACCGGAGTTATCTATTTGCCCTCCCACGGTAGCGTTCAATGCCTGACCAGCGCGGATGATGGCCTGGCCGGAGTTGACCAGTGCGCCGGTGATATCAAGTGTCATGTCGCCATCGGCCAGCAAGTTGCCCGTGCTATGCAAGTCACTGGCGCTGACGCGGATATCCCCGGTAGAGGCGACAGTACCGGTAAGGGTGAGCGTATCGAGGTGATCTAGGTTAAACAGCCCGCTACCGGTGTGAATGATGGTGCCGTTTTCGTTGTCGATTTCACCAAACACAAAATCCCAGTTGGTGGAGCTGTTTCGCACGGTGCCGTAGTGATTGCTAAAATCACCAACATTTAACGTCAGAGTGTCTTCGCCCTCGCCTACGGAGGCCACGATGCCCTGATTGGTGTTATCTACCCACTGCGCCGAAAGGTTTAGGGTATCACCGGTGATGTAGCCTTTATCCGTATTGTGAATCGTGTTATCGGCGGTCAAGGTTACACCCCGCCCAGCAATGGCCCCATCGGTGTTATCAATACTGGCGGCGTTTAATGTGATATCGCCGGCCGATTGAATCACGCCCGATACATTGCGCAGCACAGAGGCGCTGTTAGCTGCAAACAAACCTTCGCCACGGTGCTCGATGATCCCACTGCGGTTATCCAGCTCGACTCCCACAAGGGATACATCGTGCTGAAATACCTGCAGTGAACCGCCATTGCGGTTATCCAAAAGCTCGCTTTGCAGCACAAAGCTGCCGTTACTTTCGCCGTTAGCAATCAGGGTACCGGCGCGGTTGTCGATGTGGTTGATATCCAGCAACAATGCTTCTTGCCCCTGAACATAGCCGCCGGCATTGCTAAGTTGCTCGGCTGTCAGGGTCATATGCGCGGCATTGATGATTGCCTCGCGGTCGTCATCGCCGAGCTGGACGAAAGCATTGTTGATGATCTGAGCGGCGTCGATTAGCAGGTGACTTTGGGTATTAATCTGACCACCGGTGTTATTCAGCAGGCTATCCAGCTCAAGGGTCAAGTCGCCGTAGCCTGCTTGCTCGATAAAGCCGCGTTCGTTAAGTAATCTGTCAGCCTGGATGGTGACCTCTCCGGACTCTGCTACCACCGCGCCGCGGGTGTTATCCAGCGCCTGTTGCAACGAAAGCGCAATGCCATTTTCTGAGAACACGGAGCCGTCGACATTCGCAACGCTATCGGCACTGATATTCAAACCAGCAGTTGCCTGAACGACCCCCTGAGTATTGTTCAAGATCTCCACGACCGCATTCACGGCGCCATCGGCACGCATTTCGCCCTGGCGGTTATCCCAGTCGGCCTGATCCACAGTGATTGAGCCACCCGAATACACCACGCCCTGGTGGTTAACCAGCCCGTTAAACGACAGCTCGCCATCACCCAGCGCAGCCAAGACGCCCTGATTGATTACCTCTCCATCGATCTGATTACTGGCGGAATGGAGCTGCAGCCGGGCTCCGGCGGTATTTTCCAGGCCGTTGCCATTGAGGCGGAAGGCGTTGTCCTCCTCAGAGGTAATCATCAACAAGCCACCCGTGTAGCTATCGTCGCCGGTGGCCGTGGCCTCGTTACGCAATACACCGGATGCCAAAGAGAGTTGCCCGGTCTGGATTGTGCCAAAGTTAGTGGCATACTGAGCATCCAGACTCATCCAGACCGCATTTATGACGCTGTCGAGTTGGTTTTCCAGGTTGGTGGCGTGAATTTCAATGCCGTCTGCCGCCAGCGCTCCACTATTGGTGAAGCGCTGTTGAGCCTCGACCTGAATGTCACCATCGCTGACGATAAGACCATCCCCAGTATCCCAGTCCGCTAACGTTTCAAGCGTGAGCTTGCCAGTAGCGGCGTGGTAGAGATTGCCGTCGGAGTTATCAAACCCATCAAGCTGCAAGATCTGGTCGACCGAGTGAACCTCCAGAGTTCCGCCTTGGTTATTCCAAGTGTTGCCACTCCAGAGAAAATCGTCCGCCTTCGTGGATTGAGATAACACCAAACCGCCATCGGTATTTTGCAGCTCGTCCACGCTTAGCGATAAGCCCTGCCCGGTCACGAGGGTACCGTCTTGATTATCAAAATTGATTGCTGATACCCGTGCACCGCCAGCCACCTGAATTAATCCGTCCTGGCTGTTATTAACCTCAGAGGCTTCGAGCAGTAAAGAGCCTTCCGTCGCCACCTGCCCCGCACTGTTGTCAATATCCGATAGTGTCAGTACGCCATCACCGGCGTGCAATAAAGTGCCTTGCTGGTTGGTGAGTACCGCACCGACAGACAAATGCTCGCCGTGAGACTCAATAAACCCGCCGGAGTTGTCCACCTGCTCTGACAACAGGCACAGGCTTTCGCCCAGCAAACCTGTGGCAAGTATTTTACCCTGGCGGTTTGTCAGTGTATCGGCATCCAGAGTCAGCTGCTCGCCCTGAACAGTGGAGTTGTTGCTTAGAAAATCCGCGCTAATAGCCAGAGTATCGGCACTAATGTAGCTTTGCTCACCGGCATCGGCTTGGTTAATTACTTCGCTGGCCTCAATGGAGAGATTGGAGGCGAGGATGGTGGCGGTATCATTTATCAATGTCTGACTGGTAATGTCTAGGGTATCCGCGTTGATCTCTCCGGCCAGGTTATTAAGCTGACCGGCTTGAATATGCAGGTTGCTGGCACTGAGCAGGCCTTGCTCATTATCCAATACGGCGGCCGATAGACTCACCGCTCCGCTCCCGGTGCCGGCTATTTGGCCTTGGTTGAGTAACTGGCTTTTAGCAATAACAGCCAGCTCGCCATCACCTACCAGTGACCCGCTATTGTGCAGGGTATCGACTTCAAGTTGTAAGGTTTGCCCTTGTGTTTGCGCGATCACCCCGCTGTTGTCGATCACCCCACTCTGAACGGTGGCCGCACCATTGTACGATTCAATATGACCACTGTTGGAAATAGTATCGGCTGTGATGACAAGCCTGGAGGTGGCTTGCTCCTCGGTCGCCAGCAGCAACCCTTGGTTGACTATTTCAGAGGCTGACACCAAAAGCTCGGTTGCTTCCACCCGTGCAAATTCATCATTAGTAAAGCGCGCTGCGGTAATGTCGATCCAGTCGGCATTCAGCCAGCCACGCTCTTGTTCATTCGCGGAGCGGTTAGCGACGGAATCAGCGTGGATACTAATACCACCATCGGCCAGAATCCGTCCCATGTTATTTTCCAGCTTGGCAGCATCGAGCACCACGTTACCAGCCGCTTGAATCGCTCCTTGGTTGATAATGTCTGTATGGGCCGTCAGGTAAACTTTCGATTCCCCCGCTATAATAGACTCGGCGCCGTTTTCAATGCGCCCTGCTGTAACCGCCAGCCTACCAGCGCCACTGTGAACCACTTGCCCGGTTTCGACATTTGTTAGCTCACCGGTTGTGATGGTAAAACTACCACCGTCCACCTGTAAGATGCCGCCGGTGTTATTGAGGAAGCCGGTTGCCGACAGCGTGCTGCCAATGAGTGAATCCGTGGCGACCAAAAGCCCTTGGGTATTATCCACGCTATCGGTCGCGATACTGAAATGATCGGCACTGATTAAGCCATTTAGGTTGAGCAGTGCATCAAGGGTAAGATTAAGCTCAGAGGTGGCAAGTCGGCCACCGGTATTATCAAAGTTTGTAGCATTCGCGCTAATACGTTCATCAGCTACCAGCAAGCCGTCGTCCGTGTTATTCAGTAAAGTCGCGGTAATATCCAGCTCGGCACCAGAAGAAATAACACCGCCGGTATTATCCAGTTGTCCGGCTTGCAATAGCAGCGTCTGTTCGGCGCCCACTTCACCGCCGGTATTGACGAAGCTATCGGTGCCGATAGCTAAAGTGTCGCTGGAAGCGAGCACGCCATCGCGATTATCGAACGTTTCGGTTGCAACCGCTAAGTGACTTTCTTCACCCGAGGCGACCAATAACCCCTGCAAGTTGGTCAGTACGCGCGCCTGAACCGACAGGGTATCACCATGGCTTTCTATGCGGCCCGTATTGGCCAGCGTATCGGCGCTAAGCGACACACCTGAATCGTCTTGCCCATACCCGACCAAGGTCCCAGCATTAATCAAATCATCGGCAACCATACTCAGCTCACCAGCCTGAACAATACCCTCTTGTGTATTAAGTAATTGCTCCGCCTGCGCCGTCAGGTTCTGCGCACTGATAAATCCGGTATTATGCAATTGATTTGCACTCAAAGAGACTCCGGTGCCGGTTAAGTCGCCGCTATTGCTAATCTCATTGGCGTTAATACTTACATCGTGTGCGACCTGAATCACCGCGTCGTTGGTGAGGTGCGCCACATTGAAATTCGCTTTTTCACCCAACGCGATCACATAGCCTTCGGCTTCATTGCGCAGCTCGTCTGCCTGCACCGTGAGGTTGCCATGCGTTTGAATTACCCCGGCGTGGTTGATAATGCCCTGTGTGGCATTTACGTTAGCTGCACCTTGCGCGACAATCTCCCCAGAGGTGTTGTCGACGGACTCAACCGACACGCTAAGTGAGCCTGCGGTGTAAAGCTGACCAAGGGTGTTATCGAGTGTCTGCTGGGTCAGCGTTAGTGCTCCTTCGCCCTTGTGCAGCAGGCGCCCCTCGCGGTTATCGAGCCGGGCATTACTTAAATCCAGAGTCACGCCGTAACTTTCCACTATGCCACGGTTAATGAGTTCATCCACATACAAGGTCAACGCCTCTCCCTGCTGCGAAAACGCGGATACCACACCGTGATTTTCAAACGTTGGGGCCGTTACGGTGACACTCTGGCCACTTATTTCACCTTCCAGGTTGTCAATTTCACTCGCGGTAAGCTTAACGCCGAGCGCACTGGATAGAACACCCTGCTGATTCAAATATGTCTCGGTTTGAATATCGATGTCGCTATTGGAGGAGATTTCCCCGCGGGTGTTAGCGACCTGATTGGCCGTAAGCAATAGTCCGCCTTCGCCAAACGAGATTATCTCTCCATCAGTAACGTCCAATGTGTTCTCGATGGTAAAGCTTGAATCGTCATCGGAGAACAGATGAATACGCCCGGCGCGATTGTTTAGCTCGGAAAGTTCGAAAGCAACACTGCCACCCGATTGCAGCAGGCCCTCTTCATTGTTAAATTCATCAACTGTTAAGCCTAATGTCTTACCCGCACTAATCTCACCGCCGCGGTTATCGATCACCAATGCATTTATATCGAGATTACCTGCGGTATAAAGCACGCCTGTACGGTTATCAAACACCTCACCGGTGGCAACAAAAAGCTGCCCTTCACCATGGTGAATAATACTGCCGCTGTCGGCCACATAGGCAATATCACTTAGCTGTAAATTATGAGAGTAAACTTCCAGCAAGCCGCTGTTAAAAAAGCTGCCGACACGTAGCTGAAAGTTCTGGCCGCTCTCCCCAGAGGAAATAATCGCCCCAGCGTTTTGTAAATCTGTGGCATCGACCCTCAGCGACTGCGCTTCGATCAAGCCGCCACCGTGATTGCTCAAATCATTTGATACAAGGCTCAAGCTCCCGGCAAGCAGTTGCCCATAGTTGGCAAACTGATCGGCCTCAAGCTTGAAGCTGTCTTGCGACTGAAGCACACCGGCATTATCCACTGCCCCTTCTGCATCCAGGCGTAAATCTCGACCTGAGAAAATAGCTCCTTCGCGATTGTCCAATGCATCACTCGCTTCAAAGGACAGAGTCACGCCATTTGTGCCGGCGATTTCTCCACCGACGTTATCCAATGCAAAGGTTTTTAAATTCAAACGGTTTGACGCTGACAGAAGGCCAGACCGGTTGCTGATCCTTCGCGAATCCAAGGTAATATTGGACGCAGATAATCGACCATCGTCATTGATGAGTTCGCGCCCGGTTAAATACAGGCCATTGCCATTGATCACTCCACCACGATTATCTAGCGTGGAAACATCAATGCGAACATCGCCCTGGCTGCTGACAATACCATCGATATTGTCAATATTGATCGCTGCCAGATTCAGCACTCCGTTGCCATAATGCAGGATATCAGAGTCGCGATTCACCAGCCTTTCAGCTACGATTCCAAGGTTTTCTCCTTGCGCCTGTATGCTGGCCCCTGCCGTGTTATTGATAAGGCCGTCAATATTGAGGTTCAGTTCGGCCTGTTCGCCGTGCGCGAGTAACAGTCCACCGGCGCTTTGATACTGATTTGCCTCAATGCGTAACCGTTGTGCCTGGATGGTGCCCCCGTGATTATCCACGCCGTCGAACCGGCCGGTTAACGCATCGGCCGACACCAAACCGTCGGTATTTGTCAGGTCCGCAGCGTCGAGCGTCAATGTCTGCCCGGTGATGGTACCCAGTGTGTTATCAACATCATTTAAGACACTAACCAGCAACCTACCCTTAGCGGAGCTGATGGTACCCCCGCTATTGTTCAGGCCAACACTTGAGACACGAAGAGACTCTCCCGCGGAGTGAATGCTTCCCTCCTCGTTGTCAATGCCCCCCCGAACCCGAAGCGAAATACCTTCGCCATCCGAATCGTTTGCCAGTAAAACCCCACGGTGGTTCTCAAACGTACCGGCATTTACGTTGAGGCTTTGCGCATCAATAAAACCGGATTCATTGGTAATCTTATCCGCGTCCAGCTCAATATGCTGGCTCTTTATTCGGCCCTCGAAATTTTCTATATCACCACCTGCCACCTGTATGCTTGTAGCCTCGGCGCCAAACAGAGTGCCTTGAGAATTATCGACGCCACTGCCAGCTTCAATCAAAAGCTCAAATTGATCCGCCGCATAGATCTCACCGGCGTGGTTGTCCAGTGCATCGGCCGTTAAATGCACGCTGCCTGATTGCGCCTGAAGTACACCCGCACGGTTACTAATACGACCGATGGCCTCAAGCTCAATTCCTCCGCCGGATACCATCTGGCCGTTGTCATTGCTCACAGACTGTAACGACAGTGACAAGCTCTCCGCGCTGTACAAAAAACCGGAATTTTCAAGATGATTAACTTCGCGTAAACTAAAACTTGCTTCAGAGAGCAGCGAGCCGTCTTCCGCCATCCCTGCGTACAAATCCCCCTGCTGGATAATACGCTCAGCCTGCAAAGCGAGTGAATCCCGGGCAGCTAACACGCCGGTATTGGTGATGGTTTCACTCGCACGAAGATCCACCGCTGGTGCGTACACCTGCCCATCGGAGACAATACTTTCTGACGCGGAGGCAATGGTTAAGGCTTCATTGGCAACCGCATTTTTTATGCGAATATCACCATCCGCCGAAATCTCCAGCTGCTCGACCGACTGAATTAAGCCCTCGCTGTTAACACCCAAGCCTTTTTCGGTGCCAATTAAATGAATACTGTGCGCGTACATGCCGCCCAGCGCGGCGATATCCAGAGCGACGCCAGAATAAGGCGAGCTTTGCGAATTTTCGGTCGAGCTGATAACACCATCGCGGTAAGAAAAATAATCGTTACCGGTAAAGACGTTAACGTTTTTACCGTAAAGGCTCGCGTTGATGGACGCCATTCGCGTTACGATGTCAAAGCGATCAACATTCGAGGCGTTGATGCCATCACCTTGAAGAACAATATTACCGTCGCCCAAGGTAAAGCCATCGATATCACCGTTGATCATTTTTGCACGGCCGGTGACTAAGGTTGCCTTGGGGATATTGATAAACCCGCAACCGTCACAAGTAATACCGTTTTGGTTGGCCAATACAAACTCGGCCGCCTGACCTGCAACCTCAATGTGCCCCATTAAACCAGAGCGGTTGCTACCGGTTACCTCGTTTAAAATAATACGCGCTTCGCCACCGGCCAGCCGGCGATTGCCATCGGTCCAACCACCGAGCTGGGTGAGTACCGGTGCCTGACTGTTGTTTAAAATGAGTCCATTCTCGGTGACATTAAATTCGCTATAACGGTTATGCGAGACCCCTGCCGCGGTCGCCGCGGCAATGTCAACAACGACCGTGCCATTGGATGACTCTTTAAGGCCAGGACGCTGCTCACGGTTGACACTCTCGTCGATAACAATGGCCGATGCCATGGTTTGCGGCGCCAGGCCTACCGCTAAGCGCTGCTGATTACTCATGACTCGCGGGGTGCGCGGCTCTTGTGCGGCAGCAGGTAAACGCTCGGCCAAAACAGGGTTAGCAATCATGGCAACAATAAGCGGTAAAGAAACGAGTTGATTTTTAGAATTACTGTCCATAGTTTTAACTCTTAAAAATAGGCTTGTAACGAGGCGTATAGAGCGTGCGATTGTGCACCGAGATAATCAGGAGCATGTATGGTTTGCGCGTACACGAGGCTTAAACGATAAAGACGATGCGCGAGAGACGTGCCAAACACGGCGCCGGACAACCACTCCCGGTCTTTACTCTCTAACTCAGGTGTGTCGGTGTTACCTACATCCAGCCCCAAAAATAGATCCAGCCTGCCTAGTAAAGGCAGGCTTTTAGAAAAGTGTATTTCGTTTTGCCAATAACCACCGCTGTAACCAACAAGCCCGGTGTTTTCTACGCCGCGAACGGTGTATTCGCCCCCCAACGATAAAGCTTCAGACGCAATCACATCATCGGGGGTATAAAACAAAGATGCATTGCTTTGATAAGAAAATTCAGCGCCGGCCAACGCAAACGGCGTGGAATACGAGCCGTCGATTGAAAAAGTATCAAATTGGTATTCGTTTTCATCGGCAACAATTTTTTCCGTCGCGTCAAACCAGCTTTCGCTGCGGGCCCAGGTAAGCGTGACGCGCAACACGCCCTGCCCGATGTAACGCGTGTAGCGCCCGCCGACATTGGTTAGGTACAACACGCGGGATGACGTCTCAAGAAAAACATCCTCAAGGTAGTTTTTGCTCTCTTTGCGCACCAACGCCGAGGTGAAGGTTAGTTTGTCCCGCTGGCCGCGATAGGCTAAGTAATCGAAACTCAGCGACTGACTGGCGGACGAACCACTGGTGGTAAAGTCTGCCACGGAGCCGGCCACTCGCTGCTGGTAGTCAAAGTAGCTGCCACTTACACGAAACAAACTGTACCCGTAAGGCACGCTGTAATTGGCCGAGTAACTGCGCGATTGCGCGCCGCTGGGAGCGTCGACTGAATCGCTAATGGATACGTACAGGTTGTCGTTGGAGGCGGTGGGGTTGTCCCACGAGGCGTACACATTGGCCAGTGTCTCGCCGGTTGATTCGCTGCCACTGTTATTAACTCCGGCCCCACCCGATAAATAACGGCCCAAGGTGTTTTTAACCCGAAGCTGAGTATGGCCGGGCTGCTCGCCTGGCTCTAAGTCCATACTCGCGCGGTTTTGGCTTAAGCGGTTAAGGTTCTCTAGACCTTGCTCTAAATCGCGAAGATTTAGCGGCCGGTCAACCTCAGCCGGAAAAGCCCAGCGCAACTGACGCTCTGTGAGCTTACTTTCGGGGGAAATAATGGACTCCAGCCTACCCTCAAGCACCAGAATATCGAGGACGCCATCTTTTAAGTTTTGCGGCTGGACATAGGCGCGGCTGGTAACGTATCCCTTTTCTAAATAAAGGTTACTGATACTTTTTATAATCTGGTTAAACTCTTGCAAACCCAGGCAACGGTTGAGGTATGGCGCAGTGATTGCGTCGATTTGCCCGGGCTCAAACAGTGTTACGCCCTGCACATCGATATCGCTGATATCGAAACAGCGTGACTCATCGTCCCCGACCCAACCGGTATCGTCGTCATCGTCTTGCAGAAATATATCGACTTCAGGTTGATTGCGCTTTAGTTCGTCATCGCGGCGCAGCTGATCTTGCTTAAGCAGCTGCTCGTGCTCGCGCTGGATTTTGTCTATAGGGCCAGCGCCGGATTGCGCAAGCGCACCGGAGGAGTAGCCTGACGGGAGCAGCCAAACTAACAGGAAAAATAAACATACCTTGGTAAAAGGTAGAGGGTATCGCCAGAACATACAGTCCATTGCCTTAAACTCAATCCGCTTTCGTTATTAACCCATTAATTACAAAATGGAATTAAAAGTTTTGTTTATATTTGTTCGCGTATATTACCGAGCATTGGCGTTTTTTTAAACATTAAGGAGTGGTAAAAGCGACACACGTCACACTTTTAAGACGGCTCAAGCGAATCGTAGAAGTCGACAATTAAAAAGAGGGAGATCGGTTAACCAAGGACAAAAAAAACCCGGCATACGCCGGGTTAAAGTCAATTTTGTTTCGCGAAAGCTATTTCCAGCTGGTCATTTTATGACCTTTTACCGCATAAAACAGAATGTACAAATAAGCGGGGATAGACACCATATAGGCCAGCTGCCCATCGCCGGTATCGGCAAAGTGGCCGTAGATAGGAGGCAGTACAGCGCCACCGGCAATACCCATAATCAACAGCGCCGCGCCCTTACTGGTGTACTTACCTAAGCCTTGCAGCGACAGCGGCCAAATGGCAGGCCAGCACATAGCGTTGGCAAAGCCGAGCAGTGCAACAAAGTAAACGGCATTGGGGATTTCAGGCATACCAAATAAACTTAAGGTTGCCGCTGACATAACGGTGCTTTGCAGCGAGCCGGTCATCACGCAAACGGTAAAAATAATACCCAATATGGCCGAGCACATCAGGGCGGTTTGCTGGCTAATAAAACGCGGAATGGCCACCACACCGGCCAAATAACCGATAACCATAAAGATCATGGTGTAGGAGGTAAGCATCGAGTTAACCGAGCCACTAAGCCCGGCTTGCTTACCCAACAGGCCAATGGCATCGCCGGCGATTACTTCTACACCGACGTAAAAGAACAGCGCCAACGCGCCCAATACAAGGTGCGGAAACTGAAACACACCCGACAGGCGAATATCGCCCTCTTCCTGGCCCTCAAGCACTTCGTCTTCAATGTCGGGGATGGGAGCAAACAGCATGGCTACACCTAGCACTGCCAAAACAATGGCCATGCCCACATAGGGTGATACCAGCTGCGCTGCCAACTCGTGCAGTTTTACATCGCGCGCGGCCTCGGACAAAGCGGCTAACTCTACCTCGGACACACCGGTAATGCCGGACAACACCAACGCCGAAAACACAATAGGTGCAACCACGCCCGCGCCCTTATTGAGCAGGCCCATCACGCAAATACGCACGGCGGCCGACTCTGGTGGCCCCAGCTTAACCACGTACGGGTTTGAGGCGGTTTGCAAAATTGTAAGGCCGGTACCCACCACAAACTGCGCCAGCAAAAACACACTAAAGTGACGGCCATAAGCGGCGGGGATAAAAATCAGAGCGCCCACGGCAACAATAAACAAACCGATTGCCATACCGTTTTTGTAGCCGGTGCGCTCAATGATATACGCCATAGGCATCGCCATAACGGTATAAGCGGCGTAAAAAGCCGAGGCAACTAGCATCGCCTGAAAGGCGGTTAGATCACAGATGGTTTGCAGAAAAGGAATTAACGCCCCATTCAACCAGGTGACAAAGCCAAAGATAAAAAACAAACCGGCGATAATCGCCATGGGGACGATCACACTGTTACTCGCCTGAGGCGCTGCATTGGGTGCAGCGGCAGTTTCGTTGCTCATAAGGTTACCTATACATTCCAGTAGCCGCCGCCCAAAGCGCCGGGAGATCTCTTGTAATAATTATGTAGGTGCGGTGTTTCCGCCATTCAGTATAGTGACTATTTATCTCACTAAGCAGACAATATCCGCTAAAGACAACGTTGTCAAACCTTTCTGCCCAGCCCTCACTGAGCGGGTAATATTGAGTGAGAAGCTATACTAACGGCTAAAGCGCAGCGGTGGCAGTGAGTGATTTACAGCGCGACAGATAAACCAGCGCGCATAAAAAAACCGCCCGAAGGCGGTTTTTTTAGCCAAAGCATACTGCAGAATTAACTCTCTTCAGAGTTCTCTTCGGTAGCGGCTGGGGCTGCTTCGCCTGACTCAGCTTTCTGATCGGCGATAGCTTCTTTAATGGACAGCTTGATACGACCGCGCTGATCCACGTCCAGACACTTAACTTTAACCACCTGGCCTTCTTTCAGGTAATCGCTAACGGCGTTTACGCGTTCTTCAGCGATCTGCGAGATGTGTACCAAACCATCTTTACCTGGCAAGAAGTTAACAAACGCACCAAAGTCGACGATACGAACCACGGTACCTTCGTAGGTGGCGCCAATCTCGGCTTCGGCGGTAATGCCTTCGATTTTGTTAAGGGCCGCTTGCAGGGCTTCGGTGTCGGTGGCGTAGATTTTAACGGTGCCATCGTCATCGATATCCACAGACGCGCCGGTCTCTTCGGTGATCGAGCGGATAGTGGCGCCGCCTTTACCGATGATGTCGCGGATTTTGTCTGGATTAACCTTAATGGTTTCAAAGCGTGGCGCATTATCACTAACGGTGTCACGTGATACCGAGATCACTTTGTTCATCTCATCGAGGATGTGCAAACGAGCGTGCAGAGCCTGCTCAAGTGCGATCTCCATGATCTGCTCGGTGATGCCTTCGATTTTGATGTCCATTTGCAGCGCAGTGATACCGCTAGAGGTACCGGCCACTTTAAAGTCCATGTCACCCAGGTGATCTTCATCGCCCAGGATGTCGGTTAATACGGCGAAGTTTTCGTCGTCTTTAACCAGGCCCATAGCGATACCGGCCACCGGTGCTTTAAGCGGTACACCCGCGTCCATCAGTGCCAGCGACGAGCCACACACAGAGGCCATCGAGCTAGAACCGTTAGACTCGGTAATCTCGCTCACCACACGCAAGGTGTAAGGGAAGGACTCCAGCTCTGGCAGTACCGCGGCAATACCGCGACGCGCCAAACGGCCGTGACCGATTTCGCGGCGGCCAGTGCCACCCATGCGGCCGGCTTCGCCCACTGAGTAAGGAGGGAAGTTGTAGTGCAGCATGAAGGGGTCTTTACGCTCGCCCTCCAGTGCATCGATGATTTGCGCATCGCGGGCGTTGCCCAACGTTGCTACCACCAGCGCCTGAGTTTCACCGCGGGTGAACAGGGCCGAGCCATGTGCTTTACCCAGTACGCCCACTTCTACATCAATGGCGCGCACGGTTTTGGCGTCGCGACCATCAATACGTGGCTCGCCGGCAACAATGCGGCTGCGAACAATGGATTTTTCGACTTTGGCAAAAACTTTCTTAACGTCGTCTTCGCTGTACTCAGAACCTTCTTTAGCCAGCTCGGCAACGGCCTGGTTGCGCAGCTCGCCCAAGCGGTCGTAACGCTTGGCTTTATCGGTAATGCGGTAGGCAACACCGATAGACTCAGCAAAGTCGCGCTCCAGCGCGGCCACTAAATCGGTCTTCTCTGGCGCAGGCGCCCACTCCCAGGTTGGCTTGCCAGCGTCGCGGGCGAGCTCGGCACAGGCTTGAACCACCGCTTGCATCTCTTGGTGAGCGTACAATACCGCGCCCAGCATGATGTCTTCAGGCAGCTCGTTGGCTTCTGATTCCACCATCAATACGGCGTCTTTGGTGCCCGCGACAACCATGTCCAGCTCAGAGGTGCTCTGGGCTTCGTAGTTGGGGTTTAACAGGTAACCTCCGTCGGTGGTGTAACCCACACGCGCCGCGCCAATCGGGCCGCTAAACGGAATACCCGATACGGCCAGAGCCGCCGAGGTGCCGATCATAGCGGCAATATCCGGGTCGGTGGTTTTGCAGGTCGACATAACGGTACAAACTACCTGCACTTCATTCATAAAGCCGTTAGGGAACAGCGGGCGAATGGGGCGGTCGATCAGACGTGATGTCAGGGTTTCTTTTTCGGTAGGACGGCCTTCGCGCTTAAAGAACCCGCCTGGGATCTTACCGGCGGCGTACGCCTTCTCAATGTAGTGAACAGACAGCGGGAAGAACGGCTGATCTGCTTTTGCTTCTTTGGCACCAACAACAGTCACCAGGACTGTGGTTTCGCCCATAGTCACCATAACCGCACCGGTGGCCTGACGCGCTACGCGCCCGGTTTCCAAGGTTACGGTTTGATCACCATACTGGAATTTCTTAATAATCGGATTCACTCTTCTATCCTTTTTTGCGTTTGCTTGCTCTACGCAGCTTGTCGGTCAAACATGGGCCTCTATTAATTCAGGGGTGTCCCTCGACCACGCCTGCGGCCGTTGCTACTCCAACACTCATGCACCAGGGCACAAGTGTAGCTCACTCAGCGGGGTACGCTTTGCGGTTTAGGCCGCGCGCCGAGCGTCAGAGGCAACCCTGAATTAATAGAGACGCCCAAATGATGTACAACAAAAAAGTGCCCGCATAAGCGGGCACTGTGCAATTAGCGGCGCAGACCCAGTTTTTGAATCAGTGCAGCGTAACGGCTGGTATCTTTACCCTTGAGGTAGTCCAGCAGCTTACGACGCTGGTTTACCATGCGGATCAAACCGCGACGGGAGTGGTGATCTTGTTTGTGGCCTGCGAAGTGACCTTGCAGCTTGTTGATGTTGTGGGTCAACAGCGCAACTTGTACTTCAGGAGAACCAGTATCACCTTCAGCTTGTTGATACTCTTTTACAATCTCAGACTTCTCAGCAGCACTTAGTGCCATAATCATATCCTCATTTAATATGCATGATTTACAGCCATACCCGTGCATATTTACAGGTAGGCCAAGGTCATTTACCAGTGCGAGACTGGCAACTATTGCCCCCGGCCCAAAGGCCGGGGATTTACCGCCAAAACGGCAAATTGGGGGTTTGTCACCGCGCCCACTTAACTGGCGGTGGCGGTGTTTGCGACCAAGCGTTTGGGGGCGACACGGCCCTCATCGAGGGTGCCAACGCCTAAAAATTGGCCACTTTCACAAAAGACACGCACCATATCACCTTCTTGGCCTGTGCGGTAGACCTGCGAGTCCATTACCGGGTTCCCTAAACGGAAATAATAGGCGCTGGATTCTGGTAATGTGATGGCCGCCAAACTCGCCACCGGAGTATCGGTGGGCAGCAGGTGATGATCCAGCAGCTCGGCCAAACCATCGCCGCGCTCGTCGTTAAGCTCATCGATACTCACACACTGGCTTTCGTCAAAGGGGCCCGTGGCGGTGCGGCGCAAGGCGCTAACGTGGCCGCCGCAACCGAGCGCCTCGCCTAAATCCTCGGCCAGCGAGCGGATGTAGGTGCCTTTACTGCACAGCACATCCACCTCGACTTCGGCCCGCTCGCCGGCGCGAAACGCCAGTAAGTCAAACTCATAAATGGTGACGTGGCGCGCCTCGCGCTCGACCTCGATTCCCTGACGGGCCAACTTATACAGCGGCTGGCCATTTTGCTTAAGGGCCGAGTACATAGGCGGGATCTGATCGATCTCGCCGCTCAGCGCCTGCATGGCTTTTAGTACCGCCGGCTCCGTTACGGCCGCGGCGCTTAAGGTCTCCAGCAGCTCGCCCTCGGCGTCGCCGGTGGCGGTCTTCTCGCCCAATACGAAAGTGGCGCGGTAGCGCTTATCGGCATCTAACAAAAACTGGCTAAATTTGGTGGCCTCGCCAAAGCACACGGGCAAAACACCGGTGGCCAGCGGGTCGAGGCTACCGGTATGGCCGGCTTTGGCGGCAAAAAACAAGCGCTTGGCGCGCTGCAGCGCGTGGTTGGAGCTAAGCCCTAACGGCTTATCCAGCAGCAATACGCCATCAATCGCGCGGCCTTTACGTCGACGCGCCATTATTCGTCCTCATCGCCCGATTTAGCCTTATCGGCCGCGACGGCGCGGTCGATCAGCGAGGACAACTCCTGGCCGCGTACCGAGGTGTGGTCGTAGTAAAACTGCAGGCGCGGCACGGTGCGCATGTTGAGCTCTTTGGCCAGCATGGTACGCAAAAAGCCCGCGGCTTTATTCAGCACGCCTACGCTGGTCAGGCTTGCCTCTTCGTCGGCGCCTACCAGGGTCACGTAGACTTTGGCGTAGGCCATATCGCGGGTGACTTTTACATCGTTGATATTGACCATCCCCACCCGGGGATCGCGAATTTCTTGCTGAATCATATTCGCCAGATAACGCTGAATCGCATCACCGACGCGGTCGGAACGGGTAAATTCTCTAGGCATGGGTATACCTGCTCAATGGGTGCGACAGCTACGCTGCAAAAGCGTAAGTCGCTAAAAACGTGAGTCGCCATAAAACGATGAAGGGCGCCTGCGTTTAATCAGGCGCCCTTAGAGCCCCGCCACATTACTCTGGCGGGGCAAAGTAATCCGCGTGGCTTACAGCTCGCGGGCTACTTCCTTAACGTCAAAGACTTCGATCTGATCGCCTACTTTAACGTCGTAGTTCTTAACGCCGATACCACACTCCATACCGTTGCGCACGTCGTTAACGTCGTCTTTAAAGCGGCGCAGAGATTCCAGCTCGCCTTCAAAGATCACCACGTTATCGCGCAGTACACGGATGGGCTTGTTGCGGTACACGGTGCCCTCGGTCACCATACAGCCGGCCACCTGGCCAAACTTAGGTGAACTAAACACTTCGCGTACATCGGCAATACCAATGATTTCTTCCACACGCTCTGGGTCGAGCATGCCAGACAGGGCGCTTTTCACTTCATCCAGCAATTGGTAAATAATGCTGTAGTAGCGAATCTCGACACTCTCTTGCTCGGCCATACGGCGCGTGGCGCTGCCGGCACGAACATTAAAGCCCAGCACAATGGCGTTGGCCGTTAGCGCCAGGTTGATGTCGCTATCGGTAATACCACCCACACCGGACGAAACCACCTGCACTTCAACTTCATCGTTACCGATATCGGCCAATGAGGCCAGGATAGCTTCAAGCGAGCCGCGCACATCGGTTTTAACAACCACTGGCAAGACTTTCTTCTCGCCGCCGTCCATACCGGCAAACATGTTTTCAAGCTTGGCCGCTTGCTGGCGCTGCATGCGATCGGAGCGCTCTTTCTCGGCGCGGAACTCGGCCACTTCGCGCGCTTTGCGCTCGTCGTCCAGTACCACAAAGTCGTCACCGGCACTTGGCGCGGCATCCAGGCCAAGAATCTCTACCGGCGATGAGGGCCCGATTTCTTTTACCTGCTGACCCAGCTCGTTAGTAGCGGCGCGCACGCGGCCATAGCTTTGCCCCGCCAGCACTAAATCACCGTGCTTCAGGGTGCCCTGCTGCACCAACAAGGTGGCAACCACACCGCGGCCTTTATCAACCCGCGATTCAACCACCACACCACGTGCGGGAGCATCGACAACGGCTTTAAGCTCTAACAGCTCGGCCTGCAGCGAAATTGCCTCTAGCAATTCATCGATACCGGCACCAGTGTGCGCAGACACCTGGATAAACTGCGTGTCGCCACCCCAGTCTTCCGGCACAACGCCCTTGGCTACCAGCTCGTTTTTAACGCGATCCGGGTCGGCGCTCTCTTTGTCGCATTTGTTGATAGCAACAACCAGCGGCACACCAGCGGCTTGGGCGTGGTTAATCGCTTCTTCAGTTTGCGGCATAACGCCATCGTCGGCGGCCACAACCAAAATTACCACGTCGGTACACTGTGCACCGCGTGCCCGCATGGCGGTAAACGCGGCGTGCCCGGGGGTATCCAAAAAGGCGATTTCGCCCTGACTGGTTTGCACCCGGTAAGCACCAATGTGCTGGGTAATACCACCGGCTTCGCCCGAGGCGACTTTGGCTTTACGAATGTAATCGAGCAGCGAGGTTTTACCGTGGTCAACGTGACCCATAACGGTAACCACCGGCGCGCGGGGGAGCTCTTCGCCCTCCACCTTAATTTTTTCTTCCAGGTGGATCTCGATGTCGTTTTCGCTCACAAGCTTGGCGCTGTGGCCCATTTCTTCAACAACCAACTGGCCTGTTTCTTGATCCAGCGGCTGGTTGATGGTAGCCATAACGCCCAGCTTCATCAGCTGCTTGATTACGTCGCCCGCTTTAACATTCATGCGCTGAGCAAGGTCAGAGACGATGATGGTTTCGGGTACTTCTACCTCATGAGTCATTTTGTGCGTGGGCCTCTTAAAGCCGTGTTTGTTGGACGCTTTATGCGCCGCACGTCCGGCTTTACGGCGTGCCATAAACGCCTGATCGACATCGTCATCGGCCAGCTCGTACAGATCGGCTTTGGATGACTTTTTCGGTCCCATGCCTTTCTTGCCAGCTTTACCGGCGCGCTTGGCGCGTGGCGCTTCGTCGTCTTCAAAGTTGCCTCGGCGCTCGTTCTTTTTACGCCCGTGCTTAGTGTCGGGCTTGCCGGCACCCGGGGGCTCTGGGGCCTCTGGAGCGCTGGGCTTAGCCGCGGGCTTTGTGGCCGCAGGCTTAGCTTCGGCGGCGGCCTTCTCGGCTGCTTTAGCGTCTTCGATGGCGCGCAGCTGCGCTTCACGCGCGGCCTCTTCGGCGCGGCGACGCTCGAGCGCGGCCAGACGTTTTTCTTCAATATCATCGACAAACGATCGGCGCGCTGGCGGCTCGGAGGCAGGCGCGGGGGCCGGCTCAGGCTCGGGAGCGGGTTCCGGCGCAGGCTCTGGCTCGGGCACCACTTCTGGCTCCGGTGCGGCAACCACGGGCTCGGGCTCAGCGACCGCTTCCGGTGCTTCTACCGGCGCGTCTACCACTTCTTCGGCCTGCTCGTCTTCAAGCAAGTCGGCGGGCTTGCGCTTAACGTAAGTGCGCTTTTTACGCACCTCAACATTTACCGTCTTACGCCCACTGCCACTGCCCGTTTTGAGGGTTGTGGTGGTTTTACGCTTGAGAGTAATTTTGCTCGGCTCTTCTGACGCCGATTCGCCGTGGCTGGTCTTTAAATAGGCCAACAACTGCTGTTTTTCTTCATCAGAGACCAATGCATCCTCAGCGGTATGCTTCAGCCCGGCTTCCTGCATTTGCTTCAGCAGTCGCTCAACGGGAGTACCCACTGATTTGGCGAGTTCGCTAACTTTTACTTCTGCCATTACGTATCCTCAGTTTCGTATATTGCCCACAACACCATTCATTGCTACTGGCGCTTAGGCAAACCAGGGCTCTCGGGCTTTCATAATCAAAGCCGCAGCACGCTCTTCGTCTAACCCTTCTATACCCAGAAGATCATCAATCGCCTGCTCGGCGAGATCTTCCATAGTAACGATGCCGCGGCTGGCTAACACTACAGCCAGTTCTTTATCCATGCCTTCCATGTTCAGCAAGTCATCGGCCGGGGCAGCTCCTTCGAGTTGCTCTTCCGATGCCAGCGCTTGAGTCAGCAGCGCGTCTTTTGCGCGCGCCCGCAGCTCTTCAGCTACGTCTTCATCAAAGCCTTCAATCGAGGCAATTTCTTCCAGTGGTACATAGGCGACTTCTTCGATGGTGGTAAAGCCTTCTTCTACCAACACCTCGGCCACATCTTCATCCACATCCAGCGCGTTCATAAACACTTGAATGTATCCGCCGGTTTCGGCTTGCTGTTTTTCTTCCCACTCGGCAATGCTCATCACATTGATGTTCCACTGGGTCAGCTCGCACGCCAAACGCACATTCTGACCGCCGCGGCCAATGGCCATTGCTAAGTTTTCTTCGGCAACGGCTACGTCCATCGAGTTGGCATCTTCGTCAACAACAATAGACTCAATCTCGGCCGGCGACATGGCGTTAATCACAAACTGCGCCGGGTTGTCGTCCCACAGCACAATATCAACACGCTCATTGCCAAGCTCGTTCGATACCGCTTGTACGCGCGAACCGCGCATACCCACGCACGCACCCACCGGGTCGATACGACCGTCGTTGGTGTTAACCGCGATTTTAGCGCGAAGGCCTGGATCGCGTGCGGCGCCTTTCATTTCGATAATGCCTTCCGAAATTTCGGGCACTTCAATTTTAAACAGCTCAACCAGCATCTCCGAGCACGAGCGGCTTAAAAACAGCTGCGGCCCGCGCGCTTCAGAGCGCACGTCTTGCAGCAGAGCGCGAACCCGATCACCCATGCGGAAGATCTCGCGGCCCACTAACTGATCGCGAGGCAACAAGGCCTCGGCGTTATTGCCCAAATCGACAATAATGCTATCGCGGGTTACTTTTTTAACGGTGCCGCTTACCAGCTCGCCTACACGGTCGCGATACTCATCGACCATTTGGGCGCGCTCGGCTTCGCGAACTTTTTGCACGATCACTTGCTTGGCAATTTGCGCGGCAATACGGCCAAACTCAACGTTCTCGATTTTCTCGCGGTGAATGTCGCCCACTTGCAGCTCGGGGTCGGCCTCGGCCGCCTCTTGCGTGGTTAATTGGGTACCCAACTCGGCCAACACATCGTCGGCAACCACTTCCCAGCTACGGTAAGTTTCGTAGTCCCCAGTGGCGCGGTCGATATTTACTTCAATAGTTGAGTCCTCATCGAAGCGCTTTTTAGTGGCCATAGCCAATGCGCTTTCGATCGCCTCAAAAATTACATCCTTTTCTACGCCTTTCTCGTTAGATACCGCGTCGGCGACAAGCAAAATTTCTTTGTTCATGAGTTTGCCTCGTTCAACTCCTGGGCTAATCAAACCGTCTGATTAGAACTGGGGGACAATATTCGCTTTTTCAATCGAGTCTACCGGCAGCAGATACTCTTCATTATCCACTACCACCACGACATCTTCATCTTCGATGCCGATCATTTTTCCTTTAAATTTGCGCCGCCCGTCAAAGGGCACACGCAAACGAACCGCAATCACTTCGCCAATATAACGCTGAAACTGCTCAAGCGTGTAAAGCGGACGATCCATACCCGGCGAAGAAACCTCCAGGTTGTACTCACCCGCAATCGGGTCTTCCACATCCATTAAACTGCTAATTTGGCGGCTGACTTTTTCACAGTCTTCCAAGGCTACACCGTCTTCTTTATCGATGTAGACTCGCAGCACTTTAGTAGGCGTGCCGGTCATATACTCGACACCCCAGAGCTCACACTCCAACGCGGCAACCACGGGAGCAAACATCGCAAACAACTGCTCTTCTTTCGACGCCATACACTGCCCCCGATAAAACTGATTGCGCAAAACGATTTAAATGAACAAGGCGTGCAAACTACGACGCCCAAATGGCAGCGGGCCAACCCCGCAAGTCGGGAGGCGTAGACCAACCGGACCGATCAACGCCGGCAATAATGGCCGGAGAGCACTTAGCCCAGAAACAAAAAATGGGCCCTAGGCCCACCTTGACATCTACACCACCGAAAAAGTGGCAGTGGCACGCCACTGATTTTTAGGTACAAAAAAGCCCCAAACAGGGGCTTTTAGGATTGCGCACACTTCGCGCAATGATTATTGGGCGTTTATCGCAGAACTGACAAACCTAACCAACAATCTGTATTTCCAGCAGCCCCGGCAAGCTGCCTGCGCACGTCATAACGGTGCGCCGACTGAATACTTAACAAGTACTCACTCGAGTTTAACGGCTTTTTAACAGGATAAACATCCTACCTAAAACAACGCCAAACTGTAATTTGGTAGCGGGGGCTGGATTCGAACCAACGACCTTCGGGTTATGAGCCCGACGAGCTACCAGGCTGCTCCACCCCGCATCATCAACTCGTTTCTGGGCATTCCCTGAACCGAGGTGGCGCATTATAGGGAGCACTTAGGCATCGGTCAAGCCCGATTACAAAATACTTTTAAATAACCGATAGTTAGCTTACTTACAGAGCAATTTGACTAAGGCGCGAACGATACACCGCCCATAGAGCCCCACCTAGACCACCCCGTGATACCAAGCGATGGCGTAACTGAGCACGCTCATCACCGTTAATAATAAAATTAATCCAAAAAAAAGCGTTTTAATCCGAAACGGCCCGCGCTCGGTGCGGTAGGTGCCACGGTTAATAACCCGGTCGACCCGCGCCTGATCTTCGGGCGACAACTTACTCGGCATAGCGATACTCTCCTGTTGTTATATAGCGCTTGAGCAGAGAATAACAAGCCGGCTGCACCGAGCCAACTACACAGTGCTCCGGGTGACGTTAAAGAAGGGGGATTTTATACAAAGGCGCATCGAGTGACGGGTACCACTGGCGAGCAATAAAGAACGCTGATTGAGCACGGCCCGACCGTCAGCGCGGGCCGTGACTCCAGAGGTTGGGTACAAACACCCGCTTCGTTACTCCTGCGAAGGCGGCAGTCCAGAGGCCTGAGCACCTGACGTTACTGGCTCTTCACCTTCGCGGGGATAAGCCGATTTAACGGATGGCGACTCGGCCCGAGCGTGCTCTTGTTGCTGCACCTGGGTCGCGCGGACCAACAGCGCCAGCTCGGCCTGGGCATCGGCCGCCATACGGGAGGCCTCAGCCGCTACCTGCCGATCTTGCGCCGAGGGCTCGGCCGGTGCGTTCGCGGCGGCTTTTACCTGCAAAGCTTTATCTAAGGTGGCCTGCGGATCGCCGGCGACTTTGCTGGTATCAATACGCACCTCGCCCGCCACCGCGTAGCTAACGCCATCGGGGCCGCGGGCGGTCTGATAACTGGGGGCACCGGCATACTGCCCTCCCACGGCGGCGTGGGCGCGCTCGTGGGCACGTACCTCGCGATCGCGTGCGGCCAGCTCAGTGATCTCCTGCTGGCGCTCGCGCAACTGCTGCGCCTCGGCGGCTTTTTGCTGAGCGTTTAATTGTGCATCGGCGCGGGTGCGCCCTTGCTCTTCGGTTTGATTGGGCTGATCTTCGGGGGAGCGACGGTTCTCACTGCGGCCGGGTTTGGCACCCTCCTCCAGCGGTTTAAAGCTAGATGCCTTTAACTCGACCTCCTCTTGGCTAACGGGGGCCCGGCCCAAGGGGGCGAACGGGGTTACCGCGCTGGCAAAATTGGAGGGCAGAGGGTTTAGCATGGCGAGCTGGCCTAGGCTTTTACATCCAGCAGCGAGCCAATGACTTGATCGGCCACCTCCAACACGCGGGCGGAGCTATCAAACACCTGCTGCTGTTGCTGCATATTAACCAGCGGCGTGACCACATCGGCCGGCTGGCTGGCGCCGGCCGCCCCCGCCTGAGCAATCTGCTGTGCCGATTGCGTTATCTCGGCACGGGAGTTTTGCATGCCGATTAAACTTTGATTAACCACTGATCCGATATCCACGATACCCCCTATCACCTTCTACTTACGGGCGAGAAGCTAGGCCAGCTTCTATATAGGCTTATTTTAGCGCCATCGGCGTACAATAAACAGCCAAAATCAGCCACAAACCCGAGACTGGTAAGATTGGTTAGGGCTAAAAATCTCAAGGTTATAGCTAAACTACGGGTTGGCTAAAACAGGCCCGTCGTTAACTCAGTGGCGCCAAGCTCAAATGCGCGGCTACCGACTCGGGGTTGGGGCTTGCCAAAAAAGGCACCACCCCCAGGCAAGGGGCACTCAAGTGCTCGGTTAGCGTGGCGATATTGGCCTCCAGCCGGCTGGTATGCGGATCAATGATATTCGCCACCCAGCCGGCCAAGGGCAGGCCGTCACGGGCGATCGCCTCGGCAGTCAGCAGCGCGTGATTAATACAACCCAAGCGCACCCCCACCACCAAAATAACCGGCAATTGCAGGGCGCGGGCTAAATCGGCCAGTGTCTCGGCACCGCTTAACGGCACGCACCAGCCGCCAGCCCCCTCGACCAATGCAAACTCAGCGCCCGCCGCCAGCACCTGCTCACACTGTGGCGCCAGCTGCACCACACTCAGCACCACGCCCTGCTCGGCCGCGGCAATGTGCGGAGCGATAGGCGCGGCAAACGCCACCGGATTAACGGCCGGATACTCCAGCGGCGGAGAACACTGGGCCTGCAACTGCAGGGCGTCATCGTTAAGTAAGCGTTCACCATCGTGCTCACACCCGGCGGCCACGGGCTTTACTGCCGCCGTGGTAAAACCCGCCTGCCGCGCTTTATACAGCAGCGCACTGGCTATTTGGGTTTTGCCCACATCCGTGTCGGTGCCTGTGACAAAAAAATGCTTCATTCAGTTGCCTCCGGCTTGTGAGCGGTTAAATACACCACCTCATAACTGGCGGGTAAACCCCGCGGCTCGCGGTATTGCTCGTACGCAGCTTCAAGCAGCTGCAACTGCCTGCGGCCAGTAAGCCCCTGGGGCCGGCCACGATTCACATTATGCGCCCCTAAGCCTTTTAGCTCGCGGGTTAGCTCGCGCACATTAGCGCTAAACAAGGTTTCGGTGTGCACGCGATGGCATACCTCACTCAAGCCTGCCGCTTGCGCCGCCTGTGCAAGCGGCTGAGCCGGCACAAAATTATTAACGTGCACGTATTCATCGACTGCCCGCCAGGCATGTTGCAGCTCGGCCAGTGTGCCAGGGCCCAAGGTTGCTATGTACAACCGCCCACCGGGCGCCAGCGCCCGGTGCAGCTCGGCAAAAAGCGCCGGTAGGTTTTCGCACCACTGAATGGCCAGACTCGAGAACACCAAATCGACACTCTCGGTGGCCAGCGGTAACGCCTCGGCGTCGGCGCACAACCAGGCGTCCGGCTCTGGGTGGTGTTGGCGGCTGTAACGCAACATGCCCTCGGCTAAATCCAGCGCCCAGTGATAATCGGCGCCCGAGGCCCGACGCAACCCGGCGCCAAATAAACCGGTGCCAGAGCCCAAGTCGAGCACTCGCGATGCGGGCTGACTAATGGTGCTTAATAGTTGCTCGCCCACCGCGCGCTGCAACCGGGCGGCCGACTCATAGGTAGCGGCGGCGCGGCTAAACGAGCGGGCGACTTGCTGCTTATCGAGCCGGTTAACCGGCGCATTGCTGGGGGTTAAAAAGTCGCGAATCGCCTGCGCCACGGCTTGCGGCTGATCGAATTGCAGGCCGTGGCCGGCGTTTGCAATCACACTTACCTGGTGAGCCGGGTTAAGTGCCGCCAGTTGAGGCGCAACTGCCAAGGGCACTAAGGCATCGTGCTCGGCCAACAAATGCAATACGGGAATCTGTAACTGCCGCAGCGCGGCGCGGTTGTCACTTGTGGCCAGATAATCGAGCGCGGCACGCCAATTGTTGTGGCCAGCCTCGATAACATCGGCGCCGGCCAAACACTGGCGCAACTGCTTCAAACGCTCGCGCTCGGCGGGGCTACCGCTCGCCACAAGCCCGGCAAAGCGTCGCGCGGTGGCGACAGGCTGGGCGCTAAAGCCCGAGTTAAATGGCGTATTTACCGCCGGAGCCATAGCCTCTGGCCAGTCGGATTGGGCCACAAAACAGGCGTTGCTGGCGAGGGTGACTAAACGGCTAACCCGCGCGGGATAACACTGCGCAAACTGCGTAGCCAACATGCCACCCAGCGACCAGCCCACTAATTGGCTGCGATTCGGCAGCGATGCCGCAAGCTGCTGCAACACCTGCTCGCAGCGCCACTCGGGCAGCGGGGCAGATTCGCCAAAGCCCGGCAAGTCCACCAGCCACACCTCGGCTACGGCGGTTAAGGCCTCGGCTAATGGCGCCATAACGTGCAAATCAAAACCCCAACCGTGCAATAACACGATAGGCTCCCGGTGACTCTCCGCCGACGGTAAACGTTGAATATGAAGGGACATGTTACGGCTGTACGTCCTTTAACGCGGCGAGTAACCCATCCACCTGAGCCACACTGTGGCCGGCGGTTAGGGTCACCCGCAACCGGGCGCTGCCCTCGGGCACGGTGGGCGGGCGTATAGCGCTCACCCAAAAGCCGCGCTGGCGCAACGCCTCGGATAAAGCCACGGCGTCGGCATCGGCGCCAATCACAATGGGCTGAATGGCGGTGGGTGAATCCATTAGCTGGTAACCCAGCTCGCTGGCGCCTTTTCTGAAGTGCACGATCAGCTCATCTAAATGCTCGCGGCGCCAGGCGTCTGTTTGCGCCAAGCGCAGCCCTACCCGTGTGGCGGCGGCTACCGCGGGGGGCATGGCGGTGGTGTAGATATAACTGCGGGATAACTGAATTAACGCCTCGATCAAGCGCTCGGAGCCGGCAATAAAGGCCCCAAAGCTGCCTATGGCTTTGCCCAGGGTGCCCATCATGACCGGCACATCGGCTTGGCTTAAGCCAAAATGCTCGCAACTGCCGGCACCGGTGGCGCCCAAACAGCCAAAGCCGTGAGCGTCATCCACCATCAACCAACCGTTATGGTCGTTTACCTTGGCGGCCAACTCGGGCAAAGGCGCCAAGTCGCCATCCATGCTAAACACACCATCCACCGCCACCAATTGGCGATTACCCGCAAAGCCTGCCATTTTGCTGTGTAGGCTTTGCGGGTCGTTATGCAAAAAGCGGCCAAAGCGCGCGCCCGATAGCGCGCCGGCATCCAGCATGGAGGCATGGTTAAGGCGGTCTTGCCAAATCGCATCGCCCTTGCCCACCAGTGCGGTAATAGCGCCAAGGTTGGCCATATACCCGGTAGAGAACAACAGCGCCCGCTCCCGCCCGGTGTATTCGGCCAGCTCGCGCTCAAGCTCATGATGCTCGCGCGAGTGGCCACACACCAAGTGCGAGGCACCACTGCCCACACCCAGCTCGCGGGCAGCGGCGTTCATGGCGTCAACCATATCCGGGTGAGCGGCCAGGCCTAAATAATCGTTGCTGCAAAAGCCAACCAGCTCGCGGCCATCGACCGTCAACACCGGCCCCTGGGCCGAGCCAAGCTCGCGCCTCTGGCGATAGCGGTGCTGTAAGCGGCGCTCATCGAGCACCGCCTGCAGGTGTTGATCAAAGGGGTTCATGGGCGGGGGTAGCGGCCTTACTGGGCGGCGTCGTAAAAGAACTTGTCGTTGTGCGCCGCTTCAAGCGAGGCGGCGATCGAGGCTTCGGCCTCAGAGTCGTCTTCATGCACTTCGCGCGACTCGGGCTTAATACCCAAACGCTTAAACAGCTGCATATCTTTGTTGGATTCCGGGTTGGCGGTGGTCAGCAGTTTCTCGCCGTAAAAAATCGAGTTCGCGCCGGCAAAAAAGGCCATGGCCTGCATCTCATCGCTCATTTCTTCACGGCCTGCCGAGAGGCGCACGTGAGAGTGCGGCATTAAAATACGCGCCACCGCGATGGTGCGAACAAACTCCAGCGGGTCCAGGTCGGCCTCGGTTTCCAGCGGCGTACCGGCTACTTTAACCAGCATATTAATAGGCACCGACTCGGGGTGTTCGGGCATATTGGCCAGCTGCTGCAACAAACCGGCGCGGTCGTCCGCCTCTTCACCCATGCCCACAATGCCGCCGCAGCAAACCTTCATGCCCGCGGCACGCACGTTATCCAACGTTTCTAAACGGTCTTGATAAGTGCGCGTGGTAATAATCTCGCCATAGTACTCGGGCGAGGTATCCAGGTTGTGGTTGTAGTAATCCAGCCCAGCTGCGGCCAAATCGCCTGCTTGCTTCTCATCCAGCATGCCCAGCGTCATACAGGTTTCTAAGCCGAGGGATTTAACCTCTTGTACCATTTTGGTCACGTAGGGCATGTCTTTGCCCTTGGGCGAGCGCCACGCGGCCCCCATACAAAAGCGCGTCGCACCCGAGGCCTTGGCCGCACGGGCCTCTTCCACCACTTTCTCTACCGCCATCAAGCGCTCGCGCTCGAGGCCGGTATCGTAACGGGCACTTTGCGGGCAGTAGGCGCAATCTTCCGGGCAGGCGCCGGTTTTGATCGAGCACAAAGTGCTTACCTGCACCTCGTTAGGGTTAAAGTGCGCGCGGTGCACCGTCTGCGCCTGAAACAACAAATCGTTAAACGGCTGAGCAAACAGCGCCATAATCTCGGCGCGAGTCCAGTCGTGACGTACAGGAGCAGGGGTAATAGAGGCGTTCATAAAGGCGTCCGGGTAACTTTTTGAGTCGTTTTAGTCGTGGGTGCTGCTGCCAGCTCGGCGGCCGGCAGCGGCTAATCTTGGTTAGTGGCTATAGTAATCTGTGGTGGAGATCTGTCAACCCAGGGATAGAGCTCAGGTTAACAAGTTTTGAAGGGCGCAACGCTACTTAAAGGGCTGGCCCCAGCAAAACTGGAGCCAGCCCCAAAGCTACGCATTAAGAAAAGCGAGGCAAGCTTGAAAAAGCAACTCAACCCCAACGGACAAACGCTGTGGCAACGCCTATCCCGAGCCGGCCAAATTCGAGCAACTTAAAGCCTGGCGGGCCCAAAGAGCGCAGCTAGCAGTTAGACCTAATAGGTATCGCAGCTAACGCGCCAACTATCCAGTGCCAAGGTTTTCTTGAGCCAGTAAAGGTCCTGACTGTTAGCCTGAGGGCAAAAGCTCGCAGCACTGCCTTGGTACTCGACTCCAAATACCGCTTTTCCCGCATTCACAAACACCTGATAACCCGAGCACTCGTTGTACTGGAAGCACTGTTCATTCAACGCCCAGTCAAAGTCATCAACAAGATCTGCCAATTGGTCAACATCATTTTTCAGCCCAACCGACAACCCTCTGGCATGGGCCTCTTGAGCAATCCAACGATTGTAAGCAATTTGGTCGCTCCCGTTTAGAGACAGCTGAGTCTCAGAGCCATTGGTATAAGCGTCCATATTATCGGGCTCGACGCCATCGCACCCCTTACTAACGGCCAGATCAAGTCGGCCCGTCATAATAGGGGTTAGCAGGTCGATGCGGCGGATGTCGAGCCAGCGCTCATCCCACTCTGCCATGTTGCCAGCAAACGGCGGCTCACTTCCTTCGTAACTATCGCCATCTATAAAGGAGAAATGGGTTTGCCAGTCACTGCGCCATCCTTCATAAGTTCCCGCACTAAAGTAACAGATTACTACGCGGCCTTGATTTTTAAGTGACTGAATTTGAGCAGCACTCGTGTCGAATAGATCAACGTCATACATGTCCACATCCAAACTTGTATCCAGGCTGCCATTGATCTGCCATTGCCAGGTTAAATTATCGTATGGGGAAGGTTGCCACCAAGCACCCTCGGGCACCTCAGCCGAAGGCTCTAGCTCAACTGTGAGCAAATCAATATTACTTACATCGGCCGCATTGTTAGAGCGGTAGCGAACTTTAATCACGCCGTTACTATTAATGTATCGCGATGGATTGCTCCCCATGGTTATACTCTGCGAATGCCATACCCAACCCTGCGCGCCCGAATTATCACCGATCGTTACCCATTGGCTATCATCAAAGTCTCGCAATTGAATCAGCCACCGCTGGGATGCTTTCGCCTCGCCAAGCGTATTGATATGAACAGTTAAATCCTCCCAGTAAGTACCTGTGGATGGCGTAGGGGCGACAAAGGAGAATGTACCGCTGAAGCGTGTCGCATCTGGCGCGGCTTCAATATAAGTAGGCCAGTCATCCTGCTGCCCGGATTGCTCAGCGACGTTTAGCACCTGATACCCTTGGTTGCTGACTTGCCCGTGCTGTAAAACAATATCATCCACATATAGCGTCTCTGCTTGAACCGATACGCCGTAACCAAGACACGATAATAGCAATACAATAGAAAAAAACATGTGCTTCATTGTCGAGCTCCTTTCAATAATTGTGTCGAAGCCCACGTCATATTTCTCTCCGTGAACACCCGACGTAGCTTAGGGTTAACTAATTTCCGATTATCAATGTAAGGCTCAGAGTCACAGCAGTCTTCATAACCCAACGTTTGGGCACGACACCGGCTCTGTAGCTTACACAAGTGTTTAACAGGCTGTTAAGTACCGATATATTTACTCAAAACTAGCGTTTGCCCAAGCGACAACAACAGGAGACGACTCTTCATCTACCTGTCGTGCCGCAAGTTCAATAATATTGATATTCTGTACATCAGCATTCAGTGCCCAAGGCTTGTCCTTTATACCCAAAGCAGGTGAAGACGCGATTTTCTTACCATCGCCGTAAACCAAAAATTCTACTTTGGCCTTAGTTCCCAGTGTATTTTCATCCACTCCGACTAAAACACTGAAGCTATTGAACTCGCCAAGAGCTTTAACTTCCAGCCGGGAATTTGCCAGCACACCAATGCCATTACGATACCTTTTCCCATTCAGAGTAATAGTGTCGCCATAAGGAGAGACATTGACCCTCGGGCCACCGAAGCCAGGATAGTGCTGCCGGTAACCGCTGCCGTATCTGTCAGGATTGTGCTTCAGACTTAACCTGCGATGCGCATCTGGATCCAGTGTAAGCTCGTCCACGCCATCGACAGCAACATTGACTCGCCCTGGCATCTCCGACAGGTAAAGTCCTTCCTTAAGCTGCCGCTTGCCGGTGGCTTTGAAAATCAAAGACTCATGAGGTTTCAGCTGGAAGGTTTTCTCGCCTGTAAAACTATACTGATCTTTTTTTAACCACAAATTCCTCAGAAGTATCGGCGTTTCAATATTCATATTCAGGTCGGAAGCACGCAACGTTACGCTTGCCATCTCGGCGCTACGATTAAACAACACCACTGCTTTCTCCGACGGGTTTTGCAAACTTTTTACAATAACTTGGCTGCGCTCACCATCATATGTTAAAACCCCCTGATTGCCTGCGGGGTCTTGGTTTATCGCTATGACTTCTTCTGCCCCTAAAATATCCAGCAAAGGTCGAGGAGCACTTCTCAAGTCATAACCAATCATTAGAGGGGCAGAAATTATAGACCACAATGCAAAGTGGCTTTTTGCTTCGGTCAAGTGATTTTCATCGAAATCCCCGTGCCCGATGTATAACATATCAGGGTCATTCCAGTTACCTGGCCCCGCGAATAAAGCCCGAGTCACTGCACTATCAAAAACGTGCAGCATGCTCTCCCAACTAGAGCGGATATCCTCACTTGTACGCCAGAGGTTGCCATAGTTTTTCCCCCATGACCGTACATTAGCCGTACCCCAAGTACATATCGAGAGGATATAATCATTATCAGGGTTTACGTGTACCAACGTTTTGGACAAATCGTAATAAAGCTCTTCGACAGCAGCGATATCGTTGTTCGGCAAGTCGCCCCTAACAATAAGAGGCTCAAAGGGCTGGTAATCATACTCTGAGACAAACTTTTCGCTCGCGCTATAGTCGGCAATACCACAAGCATCGACCTTTACATAGTCAAAACCCCACTCTCTAAAAAAAAGCGCAATATCTTCCGGCATATGCCCCCAAAGGCCAATCTCGCGCTCTTGCGTTGAGCCTTCCGGTAGGTTTGGACTGTGCAGATCCCAAACCTGAGAGCATGCATTGCGACCAACATCCGTATATATTCCGGCTTTTAACCCCATACCGTGAATGCGATCAACAAACGTCCGAAAACTAGTATCATTACCGTCCCCCATATCAGCACTGGGGAAAATAGAAGTTCGTATGACGATTTTGTCGTCAGACTGTCGCCTTTTAAGCCACCAACCATCATCGATATTGATGTATTTATAGCCTTTCTGTGCCAGGCCAGAATCCACAATAGCTTTTGCTGCTCCCATCACCTTGTCTTCATCGACATCAGTTCTAAATGCATTCCAGGAGTTCCACCCCATCGGCGGGGTACTAGCATTCCCCCCGACAAATGCGGACCATTGCCCACTGGGACGAAGACGTGAGTCAAGCGATGCTTCTGTCTTTTCTGTGGTTGCTTTTACCTGCGAAGAAACACCTAAAAGCAATACCAATATACCTGTAAAAAAAGCATAATTTTTCATACTTTCTCCTAAATAACGCTTAGTAATTCTGGCTTGTTATACTGAGGCAGTCAGCACTTTGAAAAGAACGCCCGACGCATCGGGAAGTATCTTTTCAATCCATCTCTGTGTAACGGTTTTTCGCCTTACAACCAATACTGTAGATCGAGTAATGGAGCTAAAAAGTTGCGTAACTGCGCGCACAGAATTACTCACCCTTTGTTAAACTTCTATTAATTCCGTTAATATATGAAGCGGAGTAAACCTCAAACAGACCCTCCGCTATTCACTTGCTCTAAAACCGGTAACGCACGCCTACGTTAAGCTTTCGCCCCCACTCGGAATAAGAGCCTGGAATATCTTTTCGGCCCTGATATCCATGCCAGTTATCATTAAGAAGGTTATTAAGCTCAACGTAAGCCGACAAGGAGTCGCTAAAATAGTAATTCGCAGAGGCCGACATCCAAGTCATAGCATCCGCCGTCGATTTATAAGTGGTTTCTCCAGTGGCATTTAGCGGACTCCAATGACTTGTGATATAGCCTTCAGTATGGTCTGCGGAAACTTGCAAACTTAACTTTTCAAAGTCGTACAAGAATGTCAGGGAATAGGACGTGTCCGGAACGCCCGCAAGCACTCCCTCTTTGGCTCCATCGATATAAGACTCGGTGTCGATATAGGTGTAGTTTGCCGTCACACCAAAACCATTATCAAAGAAGTGCTGGAGGCCAAACTCATAGCCCAATACTTTAGCGCGATCTAAGTTTTTTGGCTCAAACACATTGAACGGCTGATCAATGTACTCACCGGTGTTAAAGTCTTCGCGCGGATATACCGGGAGCGACTCCGGATCATCCGGGTAGCGCTCACGCCAGTCCTGAATAAACCCACTAATGTTCTTCTTGAATATAGCGGCAGTTAATGCCGACCCCTCTTTAAAGTACCACTCCAGAGAAATGTCCGCCTGCTCCGCCTCAACCGGAGAAAGCTCTGGGTTACCGACATGGTTAATGGTCCACTCACCCCATGACGCAGACTCGTCGTTAACCTGAGTCGACAGTTGATTCAGCGAGGCGCGCGCCATAACCTCGGCATACGAAAGACGCAACAGAAGATCATCTGTTAGCTCATATGACATATTGAACGAGGGGAGCAATTTATCATAGTCATTGGTTTTCTCTATGGGCACGGGATCTTTATGAACGACCACGTAGTCCCACTCCGAAAGCGCATCGACACGCTCGATCTCCCACAGCCATCCCTGTGAACTGACATCCGTTTGCACGTAGCGAAGGCCAACATTACCGCTCCATCGAGCACCACTAAAGTTCGCTTGAAGGTAAGCAGACGTCGTTTCTTCAGTAACAGAAAATGATTCATTAGGGTTGAATAACGGCACATCTTGATACGAATATCCTTCAGGGTAAGGCATGCCGGTATCAGGGTTGATAATGTCCGGATTGTTATCTGCGGCGTGCAATGCTTCTTGGTATGCATCTATATCGAAACCAACGAACTGTCGAGGAAACTCTCCATCAATATCAGCCAGAAAATCATCTACCGGGAAGGGGCGAACGACACCGACACCGGTTTGCCCAAAAGTAAAAGGCGCGCCATCATATAGTCCGCGTGCTTGTTGGTTGTCAAACTTCTCACGTTCCTTGGTTCGCTTGTTGTAAATGATACCGAAGTCAAAGGAGCTCAACTCTGTCGCAACAAATGGAATAGCAAGGGCTCCAGCATCCATATCCCAACGGCCACTCAAGGATGCACCGTTTACCTCGTCATCAATATTCACACCGTTCGACTGAGAATAATGCGGCCCGAACTGATCATCTCGCACCAAATCCCCTACCGAACCAACACCAGTGCTCTCGTCAAAATCAAACTCAATATTGGGGATCCCATTTTCAGTCAAACTAAAAGTGGCTGTATTGGGCACAGCACCTACGCCGTGCGCCACGACAAATTTGTCCTTCCCCCCCGCCTCACGAGTAGCCTTTGACAGATAAATGTCGCCCACAAGGCTAAGGTTGTCAGTGACATCGAAAGAGCCGTTCAAGCCAAGTTGATAGGTGTCCACCACTCGATGATCGGTAATTGTAACCAACTCGGGAATTAGGTCGGTCATAGTCATGCCTGTGACTATTGTCCCGTCAGGGTTTTCTGGTGTTGCGGCCCCCTCAAAGGTGGCATCTGTCCACGTAGCGGAACGACCAATCAAGTAATAGGACTGCGTGTATCCATAAGAGGGCGAATCTAAGCGTGTATACAAACCATCAAGCACAATATCAACCCGATCATTCGGTTGAAACTGCAGCGCAGTGGATATGGAAGTTCGCTTACGATCTTCCAGGTGCGCAGTAGTCGCAAATGTGCTCGGAATTTTAAGCAAATTGGAAGAGTCCATCCAATCGACATAACCTTTATCACCATCATGGTCCCAGTCCCAGTTTTCACCATAATTAAGGTCAGTCATTTCATCTGTACGGGTGGGAGTATCGCTGTACAGCGCAGAAACCAAAACGCCCAAGGTATCATTCGCAAAAGTATTGCTGGCCACCGCGGTTAATTTGTAACCTGTGTCGTCGACTTTGTCGCCGTAGTTGGCTTCAACAGACATCGCGCCCTGTAAGCCGGGGTTATCAAACGGGCGAGCTGTGACCAAATTAATCGCCCCCCCGATGCTCCCCTCAAGGGTGGCTGCAGTGACCGACTTATGAACCCACGCCTCAGAGATAACTTCCGAAGGAAGCACATCAAAAGCAAACTCACGACCCTCAGCATCGGTTGCCATCAGCCGGTCATTCATAGTGACAATACTAAACTCAGGCCCCAGCCCACGGATACTAACGCCCTGAGCTTCGCCACCGCGCGTTCGATCCACCGTCACACCAGTGATATGAGCGAGCGAGTCCGCAACATTATCATCGGGAAACAACCCCAGCTCCTCCGAGGAAATACCGTCTATAACCGAGTCGGCATCGCGCTTTCCACTCAGAGACTTCTTCAGGCTTTCCTGCTTAGCCGTAACCAAAATCTCCTCAACATCAGAATTAACGCTTTCTTGCGCCATGACAGAGTAGCTAGCAGCCAGCATCACCGCTGTAATTGCCTGCATTCGCACCGTTATCTTCATCAAGCTTCACCCCTTTGTTATTAATAGTTTTTCTGGATAGCTACTTTATGTTTGAACCACCAGCATAAAACTCAAGTAATTATGACTACTCGAAAAAGAAGAAAGTAAAAGAAAGCTATGGAGAAAAACGGCCACAGAAAACTTTTAGACCCTTCTTAGCACCAACTATAAAAACTACTGGAATACAACTAATTTTAATTTTTATTATGGCAACGATCGCCAATTAATATGTAAATTCACGCTCGGTAAAAAGCTGGCCCCTGCCCTAATAAGGGTTGGGGCCAGAAAAAGCAGGCTCGCCTGCCTAGAGAGAGACCTCAACACTGTTGAGATGGTTTTGCATTACTAGAAACGTATTTGCGCGTTGGCGCGCTAGGGTTACCAGCCTTAGAAGCTCACCCGAACCCCCATATTAAAAGTTCGACCAAATATCTGGATTGACGACGGAAGATCATCACGCCCCTGGAAGCTTCTGTTGGACTCGTCTGCCAGATTTAAGCCTTCGACAAATATCTGAGCATTATCAAATAGGTCATAACGCACTGACGCGGTAACCATGTATTGCTCTTCCATATAGGTTTGATAACCATCACCAAGCGGGCTGTAAGAGTCGACGACGTAATCTCCGGTGTAGTCCAGAGCTAACTGGGCGCTTAAACGATCGTTCTCATAAATGGCGGAAACCGAATATGCGGTATCAGCAACGCCTGGCAACGCTCCAACACTTACGCCATCAACAGTCGCGTCTGTATCTGTGTACGAGTAGCTAGCAGTGAATCCCAGGCCGTTGTCGAAAAACGTCTGTGCACTAACTTCAAAACCGAGCACTTCAGCGGTGTCACCATTGACGGGCTGAGTAATCAAAAATCGCTCACCGGCAATTTCTTCACGTCTTGTGCTTTGGGTAATAAACCCACTTAAATCTTTCCAGAATACAGCACCCGTTAAAGCGCTATCGGCCGCAAAGTACCACTCCAACGAAAGATCCGCCTGGTCTGAATAGACCGGCTCGATCTCAGCATTACCACTAATCGACATAGTGAACACACCCGACTGTGCATTATCAGTGGTCAAGGGTGCCAGTTGATCGAGCGTAGGGCGGGACATGGATTTTGCCAGTGCCCCCCGAAGAATTAAATCGTCCGCCAAGTAGTAACCAAGGTTAGCGGACGGCAGAAATTTGGTGTAACTTCCTGTGCCCACCGCAGGGGTTGCTTCACTATATTCAACAATCCATTGCGGATTTGGAACATCAGGGTCAACAACCGTAATAGACTCTATGGCGTTATAGGCATAAGCCGAATCAATTTCCGTATGAACTAAACGGCCACCCAAATTACCAAACCAAGCATCTTGCTCGAAGTTCACCTGAACAAAAGCCGCCTGCGTATCTTCTGTAATCACATAGGAATTTACTGGATTGGGAACTGGTTCCCAAAGTGCCGACTCATTCTCGCCAAAGGTTCGCTCTGTACCGTTATATGACACCAAGGTTTTTCCGTCTGAGGCGGCCAGCGCCTCGGCATACGACGGAATATCGAAAATAGGGAAAGCTCTTGGGAAATTCCCCGCCTCTCCATCAAAGAGGTTGTCATAAGGGAAATCTCGTACGACATCTACTCCCACATCGGCGAACGTAAAGGGGTAGTCACAATAATTACAAGCACCTAGCATTTCATTATCTATGGCTTGGTTGGACTTTTCGCGACGTGTTACTGCGAGGCCAAATTGAATATCTTTTACAGCCGAAAGACCAAAGTTTTGCTCCCAGGCGCCATCCAGCTTAAATCCCGTAATGGTGTCTTCAATATCACTACCATCTCTTGCAGCCCAGTGAGGCGCAAAGTCAGTATTGTCAAAATCTGTGGAGGATCGCCCCTCTGTCCACTGCGGAACAAAATCAGGAAGCCCCCCCTCATTAAGCTTAAAATGGCCCGTATTCGGCCCGGGAGCGCCGGCAACGACATAGGTGTTTTTGCCGCCAGAGTCACGAGTTGACTTAGAGCGGTAAAGATCGGCATTTAACGTTAATGTATCCGTAACCTGGAAGTCACCATTGAGACCAAACAGCGAGGTATCGACAGTGCGATGCTCGTCAATCGTCACGACTTCCATGGCCATCTCTTCAACATCCAGCTCTGTAATTACATTGCCATCCATAACAATGTTGCTCCAGCGACCAGGGTAATCCTCCATGTAGAAGGACTGGGTAAAACCGGTCGAGTCCGCCTCCAGGCGTGTAAAAAGCATATCCGCCACAATCTCTACCCGATCGCTCGGCCGCCATTGAATAGCCGAGGTTACCCCTGTTCGTTCAAATTCAGTGGCATAAGAGCCCAAAGCATAAGAACCAGGCATAACTAAATTGGTTTCGTTTTCTGTAATCGCACCATCGCCGTTCACATCGTAGGAGCGCTCATCACCGACACCGAAATAATAGTTATCGAACATATCGTCGGCCCGCTCGTCGCCTTTCGCGTAAGAGCCACTCACAATAAAGCCAAGTGTTTCGTCCAAGTTAGAGGTACTAAAAATAGCGTTATACTTTTGCCCAAACTCTTCAGACAGGTCGTTGTAGTTCGTCTGCGCAGAAAAAACGCCCGTGGTGCCCGCCTCACTAAGCGGCCGGACCGACCTTAAATTAACTGCACCACCAATACTCCCTTCTTCATGATTCGCCTCCACAGACTTCCAAACATCCGCGCCGCCAATCATTTCCGATGGAATAACGTCAAAAGCAAAGTTTCTTCCGCCGTCGTCTGTGGCCAAAATCCTATCGTTCAGCGTAACGATACTGAACTCGGGCCCTAGCCCGCGAATATTTACATACTGCGCCTCACCATTTCTGGTTCGGCTAACGGTGACACCAGAGATGTGCGAAAGAGAGTCAGCAACATTGTCATCAGGAAAACGCCCCAACTCTTCAGCATTAATGGAGTCCACAATGGAAGTGGCCTCTTGCTTCAAATCTAAAGACTTGGAAAGACTGCCTCGAACACCGGTCACTACAACCTCTTCGAGAGGCGCGTATTCCTCTACATTTTGCGCATTAACACCGTGAGAGGCCGCACCAATGATTATGCCTATCAACGTTTTTTTGAAAGCTGTTTTATTTTTCATAACACTCCCCAACTGTGACTACACCTTAATCCACGCCATACTTACCGACGACCAATGGAAATATAATGAAACCTGAAAGAACGCATGTCAACAGTAAAACAGAGGGAAATGCTTAAAAAACACCAATTAAATAACGAAGTGAAACTTAAATAGGCTTTAGGCTTCAAGATCTTCATAAAAAAGCACCACACTGAAACAGTTTTTTTGGCGCTGCACTACAAAAGGTCAGCGACCACAAGGTCGCCCAGCGGGCGCGCCACTGAGCTAGATTGATATATAGATTGAAGCTGAAAGGGTTCGGGCTTACTAAGATCAAACGGAAGGGAGAGTTGGGGAAGGCTGCCCGGCCTGGTCAGCCTTTAAAATGCACTTTTGGAGTCAATCAGCAGAAGGAACGACAATAACGTCAATCCCCATACTGACAAGGCCATCATAATACTCTTGGGGGATGCCATCATCGGTAATGAGCTTGGATATCTCGTTCGGCTCGACAATATTATGCAGACAGATATTGCCAAACTTACTTGAGTCGGTAACCACAATAATTTCCGTCGACGCCTTACACATCATTCGGTTCAATGTCGCCTCAGGCTCAAAGTGAGTCGTAACCCCCTTTTGCATGTGAAAGCCATCGACACCAAGGAACAACTTGTCAACATGCAACTCCTTCAGGGCTCGCTCCGCTTGCTGACCATGAAAAAACATGCTTTTTCGGCGTAAAGTACCCCCCAAGACAATCAGCTCGACATTGGCACAATCGGAAAGCTGGGTCACCGCCAGCAAATCGTTTGTGACTACCGTCAACTCCTCAAAGTCCCGAAGGTACGGCACCATCTGATTAGTTGTAGTACCGGAATCTAAAATCAGCGACTCCCCCTCTGCAACAAATGCAGCGGCGGCTTTAGCGATTGAACCTTTTTTTTCAGAATTTAGTTTTTGCTTAAGGTTAACGGCATTTTCGGTGGTGGGGACCACCTCGTTCAAAATGGCTCCACCATAGGCTCGCGACGCGACACCACGCTGCTCAAGGAACTTGAGGTCCTTTCTTATGGTAACCGCGGAAACGCCAAACATCTTAGCTAACGGATACACCTGAACGCTGCCATTGCCCCGTAGCAGCCCAACAATTTTTTCTCTTCGGGATGTAGTGTCTCGCATACAAATCTCTTAAGGTGACCAAACATCGAAACTATAACACTGAAACACCAACAGTGAAACAAATCACCTCAAAAGAAAGAAAAATGAAACCTCTAGCTTGTTGGCCGACCAACAGCTACGTCGTCCGACTCCTCGCCAACCACCAACAGAAACGCCGAGAAAATGGCTAGCGCCATCCCCACAGCGGCGTACGCCGTTGGCAATGTTTGCAAGATCAACAACGAAAGCACGCTAGTCACAATAGGTGGCAGACAATTCACCATCGGACTGACTAAAATGGCTTTACCGTAGCGAAACGCATAAACCAAAAAGAGGGCCCCGAACGCGTTAAAAAGCCCAATCCCAAATGCCAAACCAGCGCCATCAAGCCCCCAGTTAGCCTCAAGCGGCTCGTCTGTCATATACCAAGCCACAGGTGCCAACATCACACTTGTTATTGCCATGTAAAAGAAAATACTTTCAGCGCTAATTTTATTGTTTGCCTGCTTTAGGTAAAAACCTTGTATGCCCCAAGCAAGAAAAACCAAAATAGCATAAAACAACCAGACAGAGTTTTGCACTGATCCGTCACCGTCAGAATAATTTAGAAACGGAATGGCGATCAAGGCCACCACAATTCCCAAGCCGCCGACTTTACCCACCCGCTCTTTCAAGAAGACAAATGAGAGACAAATAGTCACTACCGGAGCTAACGCAATAATAGGAAAAATTAGATAAGCGGGACCATTAGCAATAGCGCCCGAGTACAAAATAAGCTGCCCAACACCACCTAAAAAACCAATTACCGCACCATAGGCCAAAGCTTCAATGCTTATATCGAGCTTCCACCTCACCCGCCTCAAGCAAAACAGCGAGGGGACCAACATCGAAAGCGACCACATAATGTACCCCAGCTCTGCCGGAAAACCGTTATTCTCCGGAATAACAATGGTCGCACCCCACACGCCCCAGAGCACTATGGTCAGCAAGGCGTACATGAGCCAAGCCTTCAGGCCCGACTTTTCAACACCGGCACTCGTAGGTTCTGGTTTAATCGACATGACTGAAATCCCCAATCCGTGTAATTTATTGAACGGTATTATTTATACGTGAAAATTTTAAGTTGTTAAGACTGTCACCAGACAACGCCTTTCCGGACAATTTCGCCGCATAAAGTGCCGCGCCGATATCCGGCTGGTAATCAGGGCGCTTAAGAACACACCGCTGAGGCCCGGCAAGCAAAGCAGCCTCTAGCGGCTCTATTATCAAAGCGCCAGCTTGAAACACCCCCCCAGAGTATGTGGCGACAACCGTGTCACGCTCCGCAAACTGCAATTTATCGATCAGGGACTTAGCGATCAGCGCCAGCTCGCCTGCAGCTCGGTCGAAAATGTCTAGCGCTACCGGGTCGGCCAGGCTGGCAGCTTCGGCCACCAGCTTGGACAAGCTCGCAATTTTTGTTCTTGATCCATTCCACCGACTCAACACCAAGGCACAAACGTCCAAATCAAAAGAAAGCTCCAGGCGCTCCGCCATCAGCTTATGCAACAAGGTTTTCTCCATACGGCCGTCGGACATACGAGTGAAGGCTTCAAGGCCGGCTCGGGCAATCCAATAAGCCGACCCCTCATCACCAAAAATCTCGCTCCAGCCGCCAACCCTCGCACTAAGGGCTCCTCGCTCGCCGTAGCCAATTGAGCCTGTTCCGGCCACTATATGCACACCATCAGCACAACCAGCGCCAGCCGCCCAACCACAAATCATGTCGTTACCACAACGGTAAGCGGAGGACTCCAGTATTACACCCGGAGCCTCATCCAATACATCAGTCAGGCTACTGTCCTCGCCGTAACACGGCAGACCGAAAAAAGAAAAGTCCAAATCCTTTAAAGCTATACCGCTTTGCCGGCTAACCTCCTGCACACCATTACGCAAGATGTGCCGCATCCCGTCCAAGCCTACCTCTAGATGAGAGCAGGTAGGCTCAGTGTGACGAGCAACAATATCGCCATCTGTATCAAGCATGACAAAGGCAGTTTTGGTGCCTCCGCCATCGACGCCTAAATACATCTCTCCCCCTCTTTGATCGCGGAACGTCTCTTGCCAGACATCGGATAAATAGTGACTCCCTGAACCACACGGTTTACCGTGCCGCCCGAAGACGGGTTATCTGGCTTGTTGTTTAGCGCGAGCGCTTTGTAAAACGCATACATTTGTGCACAAGCGATATAAGGAAAATGCAAAAGAAAATCCGTTAATGCTGCGCCACAGCCAAGGCCAATATCCTGGTTAGACAGAGGGCTATCGTCGGCAGAAAGTGCGATCACCCTACCCGCTTCAGCGTCGCGACGCAGCTCTGCAAGTAAATCGAGATCGTACTGTCGCGTATAACGGTTATTGGAAATGTATACAAACACCAAAGTATGCTCATTGATGATCGTCTTGGGGCCGTGACGAAACCCCAACGGAGAGTCGTGCATAGCAACCACCTGACCATCCGTCAGCTCAAGTAACTTCAACGCCGATTCTTGCGCTAGCGAGCCAAATCCGCCGCTACCGAGAAAAACCACTCTATCAAATGGCTCCTGCGCCAACGCCTTAAAACCTTCCGCCTGCTTCGCGATTAAATCACGGGTGACATGGCTAACCACTTCGAGATCGTTTTCTGGGATTTCAGAAGGACAAAAAACAAGCCCCGCCATTAGCATCATCGAGGTAAAACTTGATGTCATTGCAAAACTTTTGTCGTTGGTCTCCTCCGGAGTTAAAACCGCCAACGCCCGATTGCTGTCACTGCAATACTGAAATAAGCTGCCTTCGCGATTACATGTGATCACTAAATGATAACAATCTTTCACCAACTGATTGGCAAAGCTAACCGCTGCAACACTTTCAGGGCTGTTTCCTGAGCGAGCAAACGATACCATTAGCGTTGGCGTATCGGCCTCTAAGTAGCTCATCGGATTAGAAACAATATCTGTCGTGGAGATCGACTCCACCCGACGCTGAAGTGTGTTGGTCATCAGGGGGGCTAAGCACCCACCAGCAAAAGCGGAGGTTCCCGCACCGGTCAGGATGATTCTCAGCTCTGGCTTGCGCAATAAACTACCTAAAAAGGAGTCAACGCTGCCCTTAACCGCGTGATAAGTGTCATAAGTGCGCAGCCACGACTCAGGCTGTTGAGATATTTCCTTCGCCGTCCAAATAGCTGAAAGCTCATCGAGACTTGATTCAGTAAAACCGAGGTAATTCATCACTTATTCCTTATTCCACGCACGCAGTCGCGTATTGAGATAACACTTCTTGAACCTTGTGAATCACAACACTCTCCACACCGAATGTAATTTCACCAGATCGAACCGCCGAGTATTGGCCCGGCAGATACTGACTAACCATTGTCAAAGGAGGGGTACGCTGCTCAAAATTGCGCTGCATCACCTCCATCGCCTTGACAACATTCGGTCGGCTCCAGTAGTAACGGACTCTATCGCTCAAACTATATTGCTTATCTAACAATAGAGCACCACCCTCGCTGCTGTAGTAGCTTTTCCAATACTTAGGCTCAATGTTCATTTCTTCAAGAACTATGCTGCGCAAGCCTGAAGCATTTTCCGCGAACAGCTCTTGCTCTATGGCATCCAGCGCCCAAAGCGCTTCACGCATTGCAAATGTTACCCCGGGCCCCACTTTTAGAATGGCAAAGTGATCTTGCACCAAGCGCTTTAGATTCGTATCGAATTGATAATCCGTAGAGTGCGCTTCAAACACCATAAAAGGATAATCTTCAATACGACGACTTAACGCTAATGCCGCCTCAGGTTGATAATCGACCACCTTATGGTGATCAAACTCCACGCCAGGCTGCACGACCAACCCCACCACCCGCGGCCAGGCCTCTTCTAAACCAAGCGCTTTAAAAGATTCATGGTGCGCCTCAATTGTTGCCACTGCAGCCTCAGGCGAGGTAACTTCCAGCTCGGCTAAATCTTCTGTCGCGCCGCCCGGAACGGGAACTTCGGTTCCCACAATATAAACCGGCGGCTCCCCCTCTACTCGGCGCCAAGCCTCTTCTGCTACCCGACACAACCGCGCTGCTCGCCCAGCGACAACCTCATCAGAGAGCGGCACTGGATCATCAGCGCAAGACATCGAACAATCCAAGTGTATTTTGGCAAAACCGGCCTCAACATATTGGCGAATCAACTCCTCCGACTTGATCATTGCCTCCTCGGCGGGAAGCCCCTGCCAACAGTTAGGCCCAAGGTGATCCCCGCCAAGCACTACTCGCTCAGGCGCAAGCCCAGCCTGATTCGCCAAATCAAGCACTAACCGACGGAAGTCAACCGGCCTCATTCCCGTGTACCCGCCGTCCTGGTTGACTTGATTGGATGTGGACTCAATCAACACATCGCTGCCAATACGCAGCGCGTGAGATAACGCCGCTTTAATTACCAGGGGGTGCGCGGAGCAAACCGAGCATATCCCCACCGCCCGGCCCGCCTTGTGCTCACTCAACATCTTCAAAAGCACGCTCATAAACACTCCAGTTTCACTATATTTCGAACAAGATAAAAAACCAACAAAAAAGCATGATTATGTTTCCATGAGAGAAATTATGAATCAGTATTAGTACCATGTAAACCAAAAATGTTTCGTTTTGTTGCTTTATGTTCGGCCTGCACCGGGCATTTACAAAAAACAAAAAGTTAAGCGCACAATTCCAGACCAGCAAGAATTGATATTTTATTGTTTATTATCATATACTTACATAACTCTCGCTTTGACTTTAAGCAGCGTCAGCATAATTGCCACTGCTAACTTGCAACTTCCGAAAGGTAAAAGTTGATTTTGAAGGCCTTTTGTAGTTTCATTATATTTCTTATTGCGCCCGAGAGTGAAACATTGGGCCCCATTGATAGTCACGCGGAGGTCAATTCATGCACAGCAAAGCCATGCTGCAATCTCTTAAACTAGGTATTCTGGCAGCGGCCTTACTCAACCCGTTGAGTAGCTCCGCCGATCAGCAGTTCTATCAGAGCAACGATTTCAAATGGCTAGGAAAAATTGACAGCCACGTTCATGCGAACTCTATAGATAGCGATATAGTCACATTAGCCCAAGAGGCAAACTTCAAGCTGATCAGCATTAATGTCGACTATCCAGACTTCCCGCCAGTAAAGCGGCAGCTTGAAATTACCGCGGAACTCCAAAATCGACACCCCGACGACTTCGCCTTCGCCGGGACCTTCACTATGCAGGGCTGGGGCTCAGAGCATTGGGTAGACAATAAGATTGAGCAAATCAATCAGGCTCGCGAGCAAGGGGCCATCGCCATTAAGGTATGGAAAAACATAGGCATGTCATTTCGCAACGAGACCGACGAACTGGTCATGGTCAACGATGAAAAACTCTCACCTATTTTCAGCTACCTAGAAAAAGAACAGCTGCCTTTGATTGGCCACCAGGGCGAACCCAAAAATTGCTGGTTACCTGTCAGTGAAATGACCGTACTGAACGACAAAAAGTACTTCAAAGAACACCCGCATTACCACATGTACCTCCACCCCGAGATGCCCAGCTACGAAGAGCAGATGAACAGCCGTAACCGGATGCTAGACCAACATCCATCACTGACCTTTATTGGCGCTCATATGGCGAGCCTGGAGTGGAGCGTAGAGGCGCTATCCAGTTTTCTGGAGGACAACCCGAAGGCCGTGGTAGACATGGCCGCCCGCATAGGGCAAATACAACACCAATCAATGGAGAACTACGCCAAAGTACGCGACTTTTTTATCAAGTACCAAGATCGTATCCTCTACGCCACCGACCTTACACTCTCAAAGGGTCAGACAGGGGCAGAGTTTCTGCAAGAAGCAATGGACGTTTGGCAGTCCGACTGGGATTACCTGGCCACAGACAACATGCTGACATCCAGTTTCGTTGAGGGTGAGTTCCGAGGCCTGCAGCTACCCAAGAAAGTAATCAACAAAATTTACCGCACCAATGCAGAACGGGTTTTTAAAAAAAACTTTTTCAATAAAACACTTATAGAACAACATTAAGAGGACAAGACGTGAATAACATCAGAAAGATATCCTTGTCTTGGCTAACCACAGGATTTGTCTGTGTCGCCTTGCTTGGCTGCCAAGTAACACCAAAGAATAGCCTCAAGCCTTTAACTCAAGATTTAACCCTGGAAAACGGCGACTTACAGCTGGAATTTAACCAGCAGCTGCAAAGCAAAGTCTTTAGAAAACAAAACGGCCAATCTACCCCGCTACAAAAGAGTTTCGAAACTAGCGAATACATTGTGCTGGAAAGCGGAACTCTCGGCGCGTTCCAAGCCGAGTCATATGCTGTTAATGCAATTCAAAATGATCTTGGGGCAGGACAGGAGTACGTCATTACCGGCAGCACAGCCGACGGGATGGAAAAGCAGGTAACGGTTAGCCTGTATGATAACCACCCAGATACCGCCTTAATGTCAGTCCAATACACCAATCATACTGACGAATCTGTGCGGGTATTGAAGTGGGTGAACAATCACTACCGCCTAACTCCCAGCGAGCAGTCAACGCCTGCGTTTTGGTCTTTCCAGGGGGCCTCATTCGCCGATCGTCGCGATTGGGTCCAGCCCGTTGAACCGGGCTATAGCCAACAAAACTTCATGGGCATGAACTCATCGGATTACGGTAGCGGAACCCCTGTGTCTGATATCTGGACGCCCGACGCAGGAATAGGTGTCGGCCATGTAGAGCTCACGCCTAAGCTCGTATCGCTCCCGATCAACTATGCTACAGGCGCTCAAGCTGCCTCCGTAGCCGTTGAATATGACCGCCCCACTACGCTAAAGCCAGGTGAATCCCTGACAACTTTTGAGACCTTTGTAACAGTTCACCAAGGGGACTATTACGATACGTTAGTGCGTTACAAGGACATTATGGCAGCCAAAGGGATGGAAGCCCCGGAATACCCTGAAGAGAGTTACGAGCCAATCTGGTGCGCTTGGGGGTACGACCGTAAATTTACTGTTGAAGAGGTTTTACAGACGCTACCAAAAGCAAAAGAAATGGGATTAACCTGGGCGGTTCTCGACGACGGCTGGCAGACCTCCGAAGGGGATTGGTATCTGGACAAAAGTAAGTTTCCCGAAGGCGATAAAAGCATGCGGGAGCTGGTTGAAGACATCAATAAAGCCGGCTTAAAAGCTAAATTATGGTGGGCGCCACTTGCTGTCGACCCAGGCACCGACTTAATCAATGAGCACGAGGACATGCTTTTGCTGGATAAAGACGGCAACCCCGTGGATATCACTTGGTGGGATAGCTACTACCTTTGCCCAGCCTATGCAAAAACACAGCAATACAGCAAAGAACTAGTCGAGAAGATGATGGGCCAATGGGGTTATGCAGGACTGAAAATTGACGGCCAGCATTTGAACGGCGTCCCGCCCTGTTACAATCCGGCGCACAACCACGACCACCCTGAAGAGTCTGTAGAGCAGCTGCAGGAGTTTTGGAAACTGATTTACGATACGGCTCTGGAAATCAACAGTAATGCGATTGTTGAAATCTGCCCCTGCGGTACCTCTTACGCATTTCATAACATGCCTTATATGAACCAATCGGTCAGCTCCGACCCAGAAAGCTCGTGGCAAATTCGCCATAAAGGCAAAACGCTTAAAGCCTTAATGGGCGCCTCCTCTCCGTACTACGGCGATCATGTCGAACTGAGCGATGATGCCAGTGACTTTGCGTCTTCAGTGGGCATCGGTGCAGTGATCGGCACCAAATTCACCTGGCCCAAGGACGGAAGCAACAAAGAGAGCTTTTTGCTCACCCCCGAGAAAGAGCGTGAATTCCAGCACTGGATTGATATTTACAAAGAGAAAATGCTACCTAAAGGCGTCTACGAAGGCAGCCTTTACGACATCGGTTTTGATGCGCCAGAAACCCATGCGATTTCTAAAAATGGGCAGATGTACTACGCATTCTACGCCGACCAGTGGCAGGGCCGTGTTGAGCTGCGAGGCTTAAAAGATGGTCGCTATAAAGTAAGGGATTATGAAAACGACCGCACCTTAGGCATGGTGGACGGTAGCGATGCAACTCTGGAGATTAACGTTACAGACCACCTTTTGCTTGAGGTCACCCCCGTTGATTAAGCTAAAGTCTTTGCTTTTTCTATCGCTCATCGTTTGGGCTGGCCCGCTTTTCGGCGGGTCGGCCCAGGCCAGCGAGCCGCACCCAATGCACTGGGAGCTACCACTGCTCGCTGAGGGAGACGACACGACTCAGCTAAGGGTTGAAGACTACCAAGGGAAGATTGTTTACGTCGACTTTTGGGCTTCTTGGTGCCGTCCTTGTATAAAGTCGATGCCGTTCCTCAATGCGTTGCGCGACGAGTTTAAAAGCAGAGGCTTTGAGGTGCTTGCGGTCAATGTCGATCAGAATAAAGCAGACGCTCTGAGCTTTTTGCAAAAGCATCCAGTTAACTACCCGGTTGCGCACGACAACTCCAGTCAGCTACTTAAACACCTGAATGTTGTCGGCCTTCCTTCGGCTTTTTTACTCGATGCCGATGGGGTTCCCACACTCGTTCATGCAGGCTTTAAAGAGTCAGACAAAGCCTACCTTCGGGCTATGATTGACCGCGCCCTCGCGATTAATGGCAACTGAATAGTACACGAAGGTTTTCTCAACACCTAAGGCCACGGTAATTCCACGCTCAGTCAGTTAAAGTGGGATTACCAGCCTGCCACCCACATTGTGCGAGTACGATGAGAGGCCCGTGTGGTGAGCACCCTCAGCGATCTCACTCAACTGAGATGACCGCACTGATGCCGCCCCATAAAACCTACTCCATTAAATGTGGTGTCCGCCGTACGCGGCTGCCCCCAACCTGTGGCAACGGCTTTAGCCTGTGCATCACGGTAACTATCTCCCTCGCACCAGACAGTTCTCGCAAGATACCTCCACAGGCTCGCTAACTAACAGCAACTTACAAATCTACGCCGTTCGCTACGGGAAGCTTCAGTAAGCCCGCTGCTAATGCCTTAAAAGCCTCTATGGCTTTTGGCAAAACCTCTAGCGGGGTCTCGCTGGCGGCGACCCACAGTGCCGCATTCAGGGCAGCGCCATTTAGTAACCTTGCGGCCGCTTCAGTATCCACAGGTTTCAGCGCTTTCTCGTTAATCAACTTTTCTACAATAGCGATAGTCGCCTGCAAACAGCTGCTTTGGCTGGGCCATTGAGATGGATCACCCAATACTGCCGGGCCATCTAACAAAACAATACGCTGAAATTCCGGGTCGAGGGCTTTTTCGATATATGCCGCCCCCTCGGCCAATAAGCCTTCCCAATCGCTTTGGGATTTATCACCCACCGTTTGCGCGTACAGGGCCATCTCTGAATCCATTTGCTCGACCACGGCGGCGAATAACCCGCGTTTATTACCAAAGCTGTGGTACAGCGCACCGCGGGTAAGGCCCGCCGCCGCGGTTAAATCATCCATAGAGGCGGCGGCGTAGCCGTGCTCAGCAAAAGCTTGGCGGGCCGCCGCAATCAACCTTACTCTGTTTTCCCGAGCACTTTTATCACGCTTATTCATCGTTCATTTATCTCACAACGCATTTGACATACGCCACGTATGTGGAGTAATTTCACATACGATACGTATGCAGGAATTGGCTAGCATCCACCTCGGGACGCATACGCAGGCTCAGCAATGACGCTGAAGCACTATTTAACGTAACCAAAAAGGTAAATCATGATGCAACGAGAAGCTATATTCCCCACAAACAAACACGCCCTATACGAGGCCCATGGCTACTCTGCAGCCATAAAGTCTGGTGACTTACTATTCGTTTCCGGCCAAGTAGGAAGCCGCGAAGACGGCACCCCAGAGCCGGAGTTTAAACAACAAGTAGAGCTAGCCTTTGAGAACCTAAAAGCGGTACTTGCCGCTGCCGGCTGCACCTTAGAGGACATCATCGACGTTACCTCTTTTCATACCGACCCCGAAAATCAGTTTGCCACGATAATGGACGTGAAAGCACAAGCATTCAACACCCGCCCCTATCCAAACTGGACAGCTGTGGGCGTAAATTGGCTAGCGGGGTTTGATTTTGAAATTAAGGTAATCGCGAGGATTCCGCCCACACAATAAAGGTCGGGGGCAATGATGTCAGTGCTGCTAAATACAAAGCTTTTCAGCGTCAGGGGCCCTGACCCCACTTAACCTTAATTGTTGTACTGCACCCACGCTTTAGCTGAGGCCACATACACAAAGTCGGCGTTAAGGCATTGCACCAACCGCACATCCCCACTCTCTGGCGGGTCATAGTCTTCAAGCCCTTCCAGCGCCAAGCTGTTCGCCATTGGCTCTTTGCGGGCTAATTGGGTGGGAATGTCGCCTAAATGCAGTTCTGCCGCCGTCCATGTCAGGCCATCGCGCTCTTGAGCCGAACTATTGCGGTAGTTCTCATCAATAAACACCGCCGATGTGCCCGCTAATTTTTTATAAGCCATATTACCCCCTGGAGTGAGGGGTAATTTTAGGCTTTTATCTAGATGCGGCTTTGATCTATATCAGGAATGAGGCGTTTTATAACAAACCGTTGAAAGGCCAAAGCCCGGCCCCCTTGCTTCTTACATGCGGAGCCTGCTTCGCCGTAGATGCAAAACGCCTAGTATTTGGCAGAAACATCTGCCGCCAATTGCCAAGGCCTTCCGCCACAAGTGGTATAGTTTTTACAGCTTTTCATGCACCCCCGGCAAGGGAGCCGCCATGATGCCGGGTCGAGGTTCCCGTTATTGCTGTCTGCGGTTAACGCTTTTGAGTTTTGCTTGGCCAGTTGGCCTGTCAGTGGATTGCTCATGGTATCTCCCTTTTAAAAGAATACGCGTAGACGCGGGGTTTAGATGACACCGGAGGCAATGAATATGGGTAATGTCAGGGCAGGCCGCCGGCTGCACCCAGCAGCCTCTTAGCAGAGATGAGCTAATCTGGGCGCCGGACAGAAACACATAACCCTTTCGCCAGACGCCCTGAACCGGGCTTGGAGTGCGATTAAGGGGTACTGCTTAGCACTGACAGTATTTTGTGGACTTGCTCGGTAATTTCACTACCCAAGGGAGTGAGATACCCGCCATCGGGCTGGGTGACAAGGCCCCGCTGGTGTAAACGCTGCGCGGCGGCCACGGTAGCAGGCTCGGCGGAGTGTTGATGGACTTTAATGCCCTCCTGCGAAGACGAAGAATGGAACGTGGCGAGCAGGTTAAGTTCACTAAGTTGTTCTTGGGAAAATGGCATAGTGTATCTCTTATTTTTTATTAGTAACAATCAAACCATCGTGCAGAGCGACATCTTAGAATTATTATGATAGACCCAATCTAACCGACTTTACCATTAATTTGCGTACCGCTATTAAAACAATTAGCCGGGCAACTAGTCCGATCTAGCATCCTTACCACCGCGCCTTACCCCACATGTGCGGGTTAGCCCAAAACCTGGGATTGTTCCAGGGGCGCTGGTGGTTATAGCTACTGATGTTGTAGGTATAGAGCGTCGAGGGTTCGCCGCCGTCTGCCTCTAGCCGCGCCTCTCTTTTAAAGCCCAGAGCGATAAAATCATTTAAACCCCAACCACTTTGATCCCTTACCAGCACCGCAATCTGGCGGGTGCCGTAATTGCGCAACTGGCCGATCAGTATCTGCCCTTGCTGGAAACTCACATGCTCCAAGGTGTCGGAGACTAAGCCGAGGTCCTGACCCCCAGAGAGCGACAATGCCCCTTCGGTATCATCAGCGGTTACACGGGTAACCTCACACTCGTGATGTTCAGACCACCGCTGCGCCAGCTGCTGCGCCGTGTCACCCAGCGCGACGATCGTATTGGGCTGGCAACTGTCGATAATAGCGGCAAGCGCTTGCTCGGATTCAGACATAGGGCTAAAACATTTAAGAGGTTCAGACGTTGAGCTTTAGTATCACATTCTTGTCTTGGTGCTAGCAAGGTGAGGCGAGGAGGCAGAGCCGCTGTGCTGTTTTATAAGCGGTATCTCTAGGCGAGCGAATGATTGTATATTTGGTAAAAAGTCGGGTTCGACGGCAAGGACAATGACGCCGAATTACTGACCGTAGAGCTTTACTAAGGTCGACATTCTAGTTTTCCCGGTAGTGGCGGCGCGTGAAATGTAAGGCCTGAAACCGATGACTTCCATGGGCAACTTGGAAATATAGAACGCCTTGCTCACCGGAAAATTAGGAGCACAGCGAGTAATTTTTCCGTGTGCAGCAACTTGTTAGAGGGCAAAGAGTAATATGCTGCGAGTTAACAACAGTCTTTCTCACTATGACGAAAGAGCATATTTATTGTGCTACCGATACAAACCATCTAATCCAGGCAACGCAAAGAATTGAGACGGATTTCCTGTTTTGGTTTCATAGTCTCGATTGAGACGACTATTACTTGTAACTAGAACACAGTAATTTTTCGCTCTAGTTATCCCAACAAAATGTAAATTCAACTCCTGCTCCCAATTATCATATATTACATCGAAGCAACCTCGAACAAACTTTCTTTTAGGGTGAATCCAATCGTATAGATCCAAGTGATAGACAATCTCGAATTCTAGCCCTTTAGATTTATGAAGCGTCATAACTTGAACTTCATTCTCATTTATCGGCTTATAGTGCTGAAGTAACCTAGACTCCAAGCATATTGTACTGATCAACTCTTTATCTGAAGCACTGATATCGATATTTAAGACTTGACCAGTGATATCCACAATTGCACGTGATAGTTCATCTTGAATTTTATCACCAATAGTTGATATCGTTTTACGTAATACAGATAAACTATTCTTCGAAACTGGAGTAAATGACTGTATATACTCAACAACATCATTTAAACGATGATGCTCGTCGAATCGAAACCTTAAAAGCTGGGAAAATAGATTACAAACCTTTGTGTTTCTGACTGCCAATGGGTCTTCGTCAAAGATTCGAAACGGTACATTTAATCCATTACTAAGAAATTCTAGAGATATGTTATTCCTTACAAGTATTCCTATTTGCGAGTATGATTCTACTAGGTTTTTCTTAAATGCAAGTTCAATTGACTCATTTATTTTTTCAGTTACATCTACTTGAGTACCTGTGTAGTTGCGCCTATATACTCTGATATCACTAGCTGGTAATAAATCACACTCAGCGTCGTAAAGTCGGTTAGAATAATTTGTAATTGATGGGTGACAGCGATGATTGATATTTACGATATGATGTTCGAAGATATCAGGTTTGTTTGTTAATTCTTTAATAAACTCAGGATCACTCCCACGCCAAGCATAGATAGATTGTTGTACATCACCAACTGCAACACCTACCAGCCCCAGTTCTAGTAACTTGAGAAAGAGTACATGCTGTGGCTCAGAGGAATCTTGATATTCATCTATGTATACCGAGTTGTATTTTGCTGCAATATATCTTTGACAAGCATGAGATTCCGTTATGACATGATTGGCTATCACACCAAGCAGTTCGAGCAAGACAAAACCATGATCGAATAATGTGCCAATATCATCTTCTAAGCATTTAAATGAAGTTGAGTTTACCTCATCGCTGTAATGAGGTATTACACTCAGTTTGCCCATAACACATTCAGGTATCTCATCGAATTTAATACACTCTAACTGGTTCTTTTTCCTATCAAGAACCCTTGCTAAAAAAGGATGTATAATCTCACTCAAACAAAAATGATCAATAGTGCCAAAAAAGCTCATTTTAGTATCGCAAGCATTCTTCTTACATCGTTTTCTTAATTCCTTACTGGCCTTTACAGTAAAAGTAATTCCAATAACACCTCGATAAGGCGGAAGATCTTTAACTTCATTTCTTATCTTTTCTGCAACAACAGTGGTTTTTCCACTTCCTGGGCAAGCAGTAATTACCATATTTGAATTTGAGCTTATCGCTGCTCTTTGATCCGGCGTATAGTCGAAATCACTCATGTTATTGGCCTACCAACTTAACAGCATGATGCAATGGTCTAGCTAGCTCACCCCCACTCACCCCTGCAATCGCCTTTTGATTTTGTGACAAAAATTCTCGCATTCTAATGGCTTTCTTACTCTGCAAGTATTTTACTGCATCATTGATATCGGTCTTTCCAGAATAAGTTAACAATTCAGCCGGAAGCTCTAAAGCCAGATCAGCTTCTAGATCAATCTTTGAAAGAAATATTCCGTGTGGATTTATTTGATCTGAAGTCGTTTTCCAAACTCCTGAATCAACTAAGCCTTGCGAAGTTGTTGTTGGAATATAGTCCGGGCCATTAGCTAGGCCAGCCAAAGATAAGCATCTATTAATGCCAACAGCTCTTTTGTTAACACTATTTTTAATACCTGAAACATCATTATCTGTTCTCAACACCCAAGGTATTTCCATAGCATCCAAAATTTTGCTGTAAACTTTAAATTGAATTCCATCAACACTAAGGATCGAGATATTATGAAAATCTAAATCTATTCCTATCTGTCTTGCCAACTCTTCGTAAAAGAGTTTTTCTGATGGTCCTTCAACTAAAAAAACACAGCTAGAAAAAAAAGCCTCAGCCGGAAGAATACTCATCCTATAACCTAAGTCGTCCCAAGCATCGGAAATGCATGCAGAACAGCCACCGTTGGCTGCTACACTACCGTTTTCAGCTAAGAGAATTCGAACTATTGAATCTGGTTTATATCGTTCTGTTATTTGAGGGGAATGACTTGTAATTATAGTTTGTCCGGGAAGATCATGAATTAAGTAATCAGCTAGCTTTCGTTGTTGATGTGGATGTAAATGAGCTTCAGGTTCTTCAACACAATAAAATGTAACCTCGTGGTCAGGATCAAACTCTCTTTGACTTTTTGCCTTCCATAAGGCTAACAATATTTGATTGTTTCGACCATCACCACCAAGCATTAGTTTTGAACCAGATGTGGATGCACCTAATTCTAAATTTTCAATAAACTGATTTACTTTTATAGCCCCAGTACCTAAATGAACACTATAGTTATCATTTTTATATGATAGTTTTTTCAACTCCTCATTAACTACTGAAGTAGCATCTTTTACATAGTTAAGCTCCGCAACCTTTTCATTAACTTCGTTTAATTTGGCTGAGATGGCTACCATTTCAACTTGGTCATGCTCGAGTTCTTCGTCTTCAAGGCTGTCTTGGGACTGTTTAAGTAATTTTCTTTTCTCAATTTGAATGAACTTTTGAAGGTCTCTTCGGGATTTTACATATCGAAAATTTAACTGTTTTAAATAGAATCTTGATGGAACAAGCTCAAGCTCATCATCCGAACATCCAATAGATATCTCGTAATCAAGTGTCTTTCTATCTGCTGTAAGAGCAATCACGGTCTTACTTTCATCACTCACACTTCCCTTTAGCGCAGAAAGAACAGCATCCTCATTGATATCGGAAAAATAGATTTTAATAGAGAAAGATTCTGCCTGAGTTCCATCGCTATCTATGAAGAAATCCGTAGCTTCCGGCTCAATATCCCTATCTGACAACGACTTATCGAGTAGCAAACGGATGCCATAGAGCAAATTTGTTTTACCAACATCATTGCCTCCAATCATTAGTGTCTTGTCTGTAAACCGAATAGTAGCTTCTCGGAAGTTCCTGAAGCCTTCAAGACTTACTTTTTCAATTATCAATTTAAGTATCCTTTAAAACAGTCTGAAAGTTCAGGTTTGTTAGCAATCAACTTTACTCACTAATTTTTTTATGGTTGCAATAAACTATATGATTCACAATGAACTAGGGGTGCCCTCTAACAGTATATTAGGCGGAATTTCGTTTAAACAACACGAAACCACCACTTTATTTGCCGGTTATTTCGCCTAAAATATCATAAAAATCAATCAATTAGATTATCTTTTTTTGCGCAGACTATCACTGTAAAAAGAAGCCATTGTGTTTAACGAGACCCACTGAGGTCTTTTATGCACCCAACACGCAACAAAAAACCCACTGACGTCAGCAAGTTATAGAAATGCATGTGGCATAACACAGACTACAGGGCTTACATTTCGCACGATGAAATGCATCAACCATCCCGCTCTACATTAAATTTCTCACGAGTGATCTGACAAGTTGAAAGGAGAAGAGAAAATACTTACCGCGCTGGGCCGTGCCCTTTATTATCTCACCTTCCTGACTGGCTAAATCTAAGGTTATGGCGACCTGCCCTCTGGCAAGCCTGATGTTCAACCATAACCCTTACGCACTATGAGGTAAATCGTGCCACTGTTCGGTGGTGTTGGCAACCGGGAATTGGCTATGCCGTTGGCCACTGCTGCGAGCTATGCAAAACTCTAAGCACGTCGATTCTGCTAGCTGCTTCTCGATAGACGAGTAAAAAGGGCAGGCCGTCGATGACGAGTTCACGCGTGCTTTTAACCCGGCCCTGGCGGCCTGCTTGTGGGTGGCGGGGTAAGATCAGTTCTGCGGTGTTAATAATCGACAGTACAACATCTATCGCTATGGTAAGGCTGCTTTCTTGCGCGATATAGCTTTCTATCTTTTCCAAATCTTGCGCGGCGAGGTCAGTCCATTTGAGCTGCACGCTTGGCCTCCCACCGGGCTTTTAGGTCGGCGTGGTCGATGACGCGGTTATCGTCAGCGGCAGCCAGGCCTTGCTCTACCTCGCGGATAAACCACTCTTCCCGCGCGACATATTGTTTAATAGCCTCGGCCATTAGCCAGGCGCGAGGCCTGTCCATGGCTTCTGCCATTTGTCCGATTCGGGCCAGGGTTTCGTCATCCAGCCTTACTGAAGTGGCTTTAAGAGGCAAAACGGTTCTCCGAGGTTCTCAAAGATTCTTAGTATATCTGGCCAGCCTTAGGTTGTACATTATTTGCACCGAGGCAGCACAGAACGAGCGCGACTACAGCCTGTCGGGCATCAGGGCCTGCCGTTACACAAAGCCCAACTAACGGCCCAATGACTCACTAATTAATGTTTATTTGAATGGCTTTAGCAAAGGAAGCGGCGAAAACTAACTACGCCCCCCGAGCCCTAGCATTTATTATTCGGCCTTATGGACGAACCAAACCTGTGGTTACGGTTACAACCTTTGAACTGTTTTTCGGAGCTCCTCGGCCAGCGAGGCGGTAACCCACCAATTCAACCCAAAGCACTCCGTAGCCAAAAAGCCACTAGATACCGGCTCAAGGCCGGCATGACGATGTAGAACAATGAATGTGATATCGCGGTGACTCAGCTAACTACGAAGCGCCGCTTGTACTTCCCCCGTAGATACAGCCGAATGGAGGCTTATTTTATCGGTTGAGCACACAGGACAAAGTGAATGGCGCGAAGCGACAGAGAGGGCAGCCTGGGCTGCGTGTGCGAGAGGATTGTCAGGGCATGGAGAAGGTGAATGCCGGAGGCAGAGAAGCCAGCCTGGGCCGCGGCGTGTCGATGCGGCCCGCTAAAATCGGCCGGAGCGAGGAGACCCGAATCGCTACAGGGATGTAGCTGAATAGAGCAACGCAGGAGCAGTTGCCGAGAGCTGAGATGCCGGGGTGTCCTCTTTTGAATACTTTTCTGGACAAGCAGAAAAGTGCTTCGCCCGCCAGGCGAGAGAGGGCAAGCAAGTTGAAGGTTAAGTTGCAGTTATCGTATACCCGCGACACTTAAAAGACGTATTGTTTCATGCCAGATAGAGGATTGCTCAAGTGAAGTATTCGCCACGCCCGACGACACGGGCATATCAACCAAAGCCCGCGTTAGCGGTATCCAAAGATTAATCATTGGCTTTTTCAGAAGTGTGGCGCCAGGCAAGCGCGCGTCACAACCCTTTATCCGTCACCGCCCCCTCCGAAGCCGACGACACCGTCTTGGCAAACTTAGCCAACACCCCGCGAGTATAACGCGGCGCTGGCGCCTGCCATTTGGCCAGCCGGGCCTGAATATCGGCCTCGGGAATATTCAGGCTGATTTGAGCGCTGTCGGCATCAATGGTGATTTCGTCGCCGTTTTCGATAATGGCAATGGGGCCGCCGTCCATGGCCTCGGGGGTGATGTGGCCCACCACAAAACCGTGGCTGCCGCCGGAGAAACGGCCATCGGTGATAAGCGCGACATCGTTACCCAGACCTTTACCCATTACCGCCGAGGTGGGGCTGAGCATTTCGCGCATGCCGGGGCCGCCGCGCGGGCCTTCGTAGCGGATGACGATCACGTCGCCTTTAACCACGGTGCCGCCCAGTATGGCCTCTAGCGCTTCTTCTTCCGAGTGGAACACCCGCGCTGTACCGGTAAACACCAACCCCTCTTTGCCGGTCAGTTTGGCCACCGCGCCCTCGGGCGCCAAATTGCCTTTAAGGATAACCAGGTGGCTGGTGGCTTTAATGGCGTTGTCAAAGTCGTGAATAATATCCTGCTCGGCCGGGTAGGGCTTAATATCGGCCAGGTTCTCGGCCAAGGTTTTACCTGTCACGGTCAGGCAATCGCCGTGCAGTAGGCCTTTATCCAGCAGCATTTTCATCAGCGGCTGAATGCCGCCTACCGCGATCAGCTCGGACATCATGTACTGCCCGCTGGGGCGCAGGTCGGCCAGTACGGGGACCTTTTTGCCGATGCGCGAAAAGTCATCCAGCGATAGCGGCACATCCACAGCGTGAGCCATAGCCAACAGGTGCAGCACGGCATTGGTAGAGCCGCCCAGGGCAATCACAATGGTAATGGCGTTTTCAAACGCCTTGTGGGTCATGATGTCGGTGGGTTTAATATCCTGCTCCAGCAGATCGAGCACGGCGGCGCCCGCGCGGCGGCAGTCTTCGGCTTTAGACGACGACACCGCTTCTTGCGCCGAGCTGTCCGGCAGGCTCATGCCCAGCGCCTCAATGGCCGAGGCCATGGTGTTGGCCGTGTACATGCCGCCGCAAGAGCCGGGGCCGGGTATGGCGGTTTCTTCTATCTGTTTTACGGCAATGGTGGATAAATCGCCCCGGGCGTGCTGCCCCACGGCCTCGAACACCGAGACAATATCGGTATGGTTGGCGCCGGGCTTAATGGTGCCCCCGTAGACAAACACCGACGGGCGGTTCAGCCGGGCCAGGCCGATCATGCAGCCGGGCATGTTTTTGTCACAGCCCCCAATGGCCACCAGCCCGTCAAAGCCCTCGCAGCCCGCTACGGTTTCAATAGAGTCGGCAATCACCTCGCGGGACACCAAAGAGTACTTCATGCCCTCGGTGCCGTTGGATATGCCATCGGAGATGGTGATGGTGTTAAACACCACGCCTTTGCCACCGGCCTGATCGGCGCCTGCGCAGGCTTCATCGGCCAGTTTATCGATGTGCATATTGCAGGGCGTGACCATACTCCAGGTAGAGGCAATGCCGACCTGGGGCTTTTTAAAATCATCGTCAGTAAAACCCACGGCCCGCAGCATGGCGCGGGCGGGTGTCTTTTCAATACCGTCGACTACTTTGGACGAGTGTTTGCGTTTATCGGTCATGGGGTGCCCCTATGGTTTGCAAGCGTGCGTCGGGTTGTTTTATTAGCATAGCTTACAAGGTACAAGCGCCAGATACAGCCCGACACACCAGAACCTTAGCCCTTTACCCCCAAATAAATCGTATGCTTACTCCCCTTGCCCTTATGGGCCCGCACGGTTTTTACCGTCACGTTAAACTTGGCTTTTTTCAGCTGCGTGGTAAACGCCGGGTCGTGCCACGCCGACCACACCGCCAGCACACCACCTTTGTGCAGCGTACTGCGAATCGCTTGTAAACTACCCATAGAATACAAGCTGGTGTTATCGGCGTGGGTAAACCCCTCTGGGCCGTTATCCACATCCAGCAGTATCGCGTTAAAGGCCGGTTTTTTATCTTGGAATAATTCCGCCACGTCGCCAAGATGCACAAGCGCCCTTGGGTTATTAAGCGGGTAACCGGCACACTCGCCGAGCGGGCCTTTGTTCCACTCGATAACCTCGGGCACCAGCTCGGCCACGGTAACCTTGGTGGACTCGTTCGTCGCCTTAAGCGCAGCCGCCAAGGTAAAGCCCATGCCCATACCGCCCACCAACACGGCGGCGTTTTTTACGCCTGCAATATGCGCGCAGCCTAAATCGGCCAACGCCAGCTCCGAGCTGTGCACCCGGCTGTTCATCAACTCGCCACGCACGCCTTTAAGCGAAATAGAGAATTCTTTGTCGCGCTGCATCAGGCGCAGCTCACCGCCGTTGTTGGGAATAACAGCTGTGCCGAGTAATTGCCAAGGGATCATATCAATACACATCAGGAGAGAATGAGTGGCGATTTTAGCAGATATGGCCTCGGGACACGTGGAGACATTACCACCAACACGACGAGAAAAGGCGTCACAGATAACCCCAAATAACTTGCCCCTAAGCGGTAAAGACAAAGTTACTAACCGGGGCAGCACTTAATAAAGCCACTAGGTTCCCGCATTCGCGGGAACGACGGAAACACTGCCAAAATGCCGAGTGCGAGAAAGGCCCCGCACGACCGCCACGCCAAGATTAACGATGCCATTCCTAGACTTTTACAAAAGCATTAACTAAAACTACTAACAAGCAACCGACAAGGATCGCCAAACAAAAAACGAAGGGACTTTCATTGCGCCTAACCCGATTTAGCCTATGCCTTTTATGCCACCAAAGCGCCGATGAAATTCTTTGCGCCGGATGCGCCGCGCATTTAACGACGCTAACCATCGGCGAGCATCAGTGCCGCCAATGCGCCTTACCGCTGGATACCGATATTGAATACTGCGGCGAGTGCCTGGCAACGCCGCCGGCGTTTGATCGTATTATTGCGCCCTGCTTGTATGCGCATCCGCTGGATTATTTAATAGGCCGCGCCAAACACCACCACTGTTTACGCAGCGCACGGGTGCTGAGCGAATTAATGCAGCGCCATATTCAGCAGTACTATCGCGTACTGCCGCAACGAGAATGGCCCACCAAAGTCGTCGCCGTACCCTTGCACTGGCGGCGACACATTAGCCGCGGATTTAATCAAACCCATGCACTCGCCCGCGCCGGCGCCCGAGCCATTGGCTTGCCCCTAAGCCGGAAGCTACTCAAGCGCACCCGCGCCACCGAACCGCAACAAGGCCTAACCCGCCGCCAGCGGCTGGAAAATTTGCACGGCGCGTTTGTTGCCCGCAACCTAAAAGGCCAGCGCGTTGCCTTAGTCGATGACGTAGTCACCACAACCACAACCGCACGCGAGATCAGCAAAGTACTGCGCCGCGCCGGCGCCGCCGAAGTGCATATTTGGGCGCTGGCAAGAACGCCAGCGAATGGTTGATGTTAAGCCAACTACGAAGTACCGCCTTCACATCCCCCGTAGATACAGCCGAATGGAGACCTATTTTTGGGGGTACGCGCACAGGGACAAGGTGAATGGCGCGGAGCGACAGAGAGGGCAGCCTGGGCTGCGTGCGCACAAGCATCGTCTGGCCACGGATGGCCTGTCGATGCGGCCCGCAAAAATCGGTTGGAATGAGGGGACCCGAATCGCTACAGGGGTGTAGCTGAATAGAGCAACGCAGGAGCAGTTGTCGAGATGCGCAGGAACGGCTGAATACTTTTCGTCGCGAAACGAAAAGTATTTCGCCACGCCCGGCGACGCGGGCATACAAACAAAGCCCGCCTTGGCGGCTCATGCGCTTACCAGCCTTACTTCGTTTACCGGAACGCAATACACATACCAGCAACAGCTCTGCAACTTACAACAACCCCCACCAACCACAAAACGTGTGAACCCCCAGCAAACCCCGTACAATACTCCGCCACAACCACCCACTACCCCAGGGGGCCCGTATGAGCGAATCACCCGAGCACACCTCACACCCGTACGAAGCCTTAACCCCCGATTTGGTTATGGATGCCGTCGAGAGCCTTGGCTACCCATGCGACGCGCGGGTGTTTGCCCTAAACAGCTACGAGAACCGCGTGTATCAGGTGGGCATTGAAGATAGCTCGCCCATTATTGCCAAGTTTTATCGCCCGGCACGCTGGACGGATGCGCAAATTTTAGAGGAGCACAGCTTCTCGGCTAACTTGCACGATTTGGGCGTGTCGGTGGTGCCACCGATTGTGGACGATAGCGCCCAGAGCCTGTTTGAGTTTCAGGGGTTTCGGTTTTCGCTGTATAAGCGCCAGGGTGGTCACGCGCCCACACTGGATAACTTTGATCACCTGCTAAGCCTGGGCCGCGCGCTGGGGCGCATTCACGCGCTGGGCCAGGTGGCGCCGTTTGAGCACCGCCCCACGCTTAATACCGCGACCTTTGCCGAGGCGAGCTTTAACTTTTTGCTGGATAACGAGTTTATCCCGCGATCGTTGTTGGAGGCTTACACCACCCTGGGGCGCGATTTAATTGCCCGCTGCCACGAGATTTTTGCCCAGGTGGAGTACAAGAGTATTCGCCTGCACGGCGACTGCCACCCCGGCAATATTTTGTGGCGCGACGATGTGCCCCACTTTGTGGATTTTGACGATGCCCGCAACGGCCCGGCGATTCAGGATTTGTGGATGCTGCTATCGGGCGATCGCGCCCAGCAGACGGCGCAAATATCCGAGGTGCTGGAGGGCTACCGCGAGTTTTGCGACTTTAACAGTGCCGAGCTGCTGCTAATTGAGGCGCTGCGCACCCTGCGCATCATGCATTACAGCGGCTGGCTGGCCAAGCGCTGGCAAGACCCGGCCTTTCCCCACAGCTTTCCGTGGTTTAACACCGAGCGCTATTGGGCCGAGCACATTTTAGAGTTGCGCGAGCAGCTGGCCGCCATTAACGAGCCAGCGCTAGAGATTTATTAAGCCGGGCCATTGGGCATTTGCGCTGGATGCCGCCATAATAGGCACATTGACCGGCCTACCAAGGAGTTACCATGTCAATCGATACGGCCACCTCAAGCGCCGACCCCGTTTGGGATGAGATTCGCCAGCGCGCCTTTGAGCAGGCGAGCCGCGAGCCCATGCTGGCGAGCTTTTTGTACGCCACTATTTTAAATCACGACACACTGGAAGACGCGCTGAGCTTTCATTTGGCCAACAAGCTCGACAGCCCGGCACTGCCGGCAATATCGGTGCGCGAGGTGATCGACCAGGCGCTGGCCGACGACGCCACCATTGGCGCCGCGGTACGGGCCGATATCCAGGCCATTAACGAGCGCGACTCGGCCTGCTGCTCGCTAACCACCCCGTTTTTATTTTTTAAAGGCTTTCACGCCCTGCAGGCGTATCGCGTGGCCCACTGGCTGTGGCAACGTGAGCGGCACGCCCTGGCGCTGTTTTTACAAAATCGCATCTCGGTGGTGTTTGCGGTGGATATTCACCCGGCCGCCGTTATCGGCCGCGGCATTATGCTCGATCACGGCACGGGCATTGTGATTGGCGAAACCGCCGTGGTGGAAGACGACGTCTCGATTATGCAATCGGTCACGCTGGGCGGCACGGGCAAAGAGTCGGGCGATCGCCACCCCAAAGTGCGCAGCGGTGTGCTGATTAGTGCCGGCGCCAAAATTTTAGGCAATATCGAGATTGGCCGCTGCGCCAAAGTCGGCGCCGGCAGCGTGGTACTTAAGCCCGTGCCGCCGCGCAGCACCGTGGCCGGGGTACCGGCAAAAGTGGTGGGCAGCGCCGATTGCGACCATCCCTCGCGCGCCATGAACCACTCGCTGGACGGTTAAACCGCCCGGCGCGGCTTTGCAATTGTTCACCCTTGGGGGCACCGGCGTGGTGTATATTTGGCACTGCTTTTACAGATAAAATATTAACGCTACAGCACCTTAATACGCCAACAACACACCAACAATAAGGATTGCCACCATGCCCATGCTTTTGCACAGCGCCAAGCTCCCCCTGGCCCTTGCCTTTACCTCCCTGCTTAGCGGTGCCGCCTACGCCGGCACTGACGCAAAAACCGAACAATGGATCGATTTATTTAACGGCAAAGACCTGGATGCCTGGGCCATCAAAATTCAGGGCTCAGAGCTGGGTGAAAACACTCTGGACACCTTTCGCGTAGAGGACGGCCTGCTAAAAGTGCGCTACGACCAGTACGACACCTTTGGGCAAAAAAATGCCGGCTTTGGCCACATTTTTTACGCCGACCAAGCGTTTTCTTATTACCGCTTAGAAGTCGAGTACCGCTTTGTGGGCGAACAAGTGCCCAACGGCCCCGAGTGGGCGTACCGCAATAACGGCATTATGTACCACGCACAAAGCCCGCAATCGATGGGCCTCGATCAGGACTTTCCGCTTAGCATCGAGTACCAGTTGTTGGGCGGTAATGGCCAGGAGGAACGCTCGACCGCCAACCTATGTACCCCGGGCACTCAGATCTTTATCGACGGCAAATTGCGTCAGGATCACTGTATTGTCTCTTCCAGTAAAACCTACCACGGCGATCAGTGGGTAACGGTACAGCTCGAGGTTCACGGCAGCGAGTTGGCCATTCACAGCGTTAACGGCGAGCCGGTAATGCGATACACCAACCTGCAACTGGATGACGGCACGGCCCACAGCGGCGGGTTTATCGCCCTGCAGGCCGAGTCGAGCCCCACGGATTTTCGCCGTGTACGCCTGTTAAATTTAGAAGGTTGTATGGATAAAAAAGCCAGCAACTACCGCGATTACTTTATTAAAAATGATAGCGATGCCTGCCAGTACGCCGAGTAGTTTGCGGCAAATAGCGATTTAGCAACACACTCTCTGGCCGACACAAAAAAGCCGCCCTGCAAGGGGCGGCTTTTTTACACATTAGCGTATAACCTAAATCAATTAGTGGCTCTCGGGCGCCTCGGCACCGTCGAGGTTACTAAGGTACGCCACTAAATCACGCAGCTGGGTTTTATCCAGCAATAAGCCCATGGGCGGCATACCCGATGGCGAATTGGTTTGCTTGGCGATATCCGCGCGCGCCACTTTTACTGACTTGCCATCGTTGGTTTCGATGGTGAGCTCAGTATCAGACTCGGCGGCAAACAAACCTTCAACACTCGAGCCGTCGGTTAAGGTAACGCTGATGCGGCCAAACCCCGGGGCGATACGCGCGCCCGGATCGACCATAGCCTCCAGCAGTTGCTCTTCGGTTAGCTGCTGGCCAATGTGAGTCAGCTCGGGGCCCACCCGGCTGCCGCGGGTGCCCACTACGTGGCAGCGTACACATTGCGCGGTGCTGTTATAGCGGAACAACGCCATCCCGGCGTCGGGGTCACCACCGGCGAGCGATTCGGCGTACACCTGCAGCGGGTCGTCGCGATCTTTACCCGCCTCGTACTCGGTAAGCAATTGCGCAAGCGCATCGCTGCCAAAGTTGTCGGCGGCGTTAATCAGCTCGAGCTTAACCGCCGGCTGAATCTCGCCGGCAAGCAATTTTTGCAGCTGCTCAGTCAACACAGCTTCGGCCTCGGGGGCTTTGATTTGTGCCAGCGATTTTAAGGCGGCCTGCTGCTCGGTAACCGAGCCTTGCGCCAACAAAATAGTGTGCATATCCACTTTGGTGGATACCGGTATATCCAGGCTTGGCACCATACCCAAGGCCGTCATGCGCACTTTTACCGATGTGTCTTCCAGCGCTTTGTAAATCGCTTTTTGCATATCGGCGTAGTCGAGCTTTTGCAAGTTAACGAGCGCGGCGTTGCGTACCTCGGCCGAATCATCGTCGGTGAGGATGCTGTTTAGGCGGGCGGCCGCATCGGCGTACACCAAGGCGCCTAACGCATTCACACTGGCCTCGCGCACTTTGGCGTCGGTGTCTTTTAGCAGTTTAGGGTACACATCGGCCAGCGCGGCTTTGGCGTCTTCGCCATTGCCTTCGCGCTCGTCGCGGTAGCGGCCGCTCACACGGTCAAACACCGAGGGCTCGGCCCAGTTAGCCATGGCGTCCACCGCCTCGGCACGCATGGCCGCCGGCGCATCTGTATCGGCGGCGTAATCGGCTAGGCGTTTTGCGGCAGCGGCATCGGCGACAAACGCATTGGCGTTAATTACCCGACGCACCAGCGGCTCGTTGCTAAAAGGGGTCTCTCCCAGCAGTTTGGCCAACGCTGGCAGGGCGTCATCGACAAATAAATCATCGTTAATGGCGCGGGCGGCGTTGGTCACCACAAACTGGCTGTCATCATCGAGAAATTCAGCCAAAGCAGGGCTGGCCAGTTGGCGCAGCGCAACCAAAGCGGCAATTCGAACCGCCTCGGATGAATGCGTGGCGAGCGCGGACAACGCCTCGGTATCGCCGATGCGCGCCAGCGCAATTGCACCGCCCTGGCGCAAGTACACGTCTTGGTCGTTGTTTGCCTCAAGCATGGCGATGATCGGTGCAGTCGCTTCGCCTTTGCCTAAACGGCCCAGTGCCTGTGTGGCAAAAAAGCGCACGCGGGCACTATCGTGTTGCAAATTAGCAAGCAACGCCGGCAATGCCGCTTGATAGGCCGCATCGCCAATGACTTTGGCAGCTTGCGCGCGAATTTCCGGGTCGGAATCCTCCAGCAGGGCCAGTAAAGGCTCGGCAGCGTCGGCTTGATCGCGTGCGATTTGCCCCAAGCCCCAGATAGCGTGAATGCGCGCTAACTGCTCGCTGTTGTTAAGCGCCGCCACCAGCGTGGCCTGCTCGTTGCGATCGACCAACTCAAACTGAGCCTCCGAGCGCACTCGCATATCGGCGTGGGACAACAGGCCGGTTAAGGTTTCCAGATCGTGCTGACTAAAATCAGAGGTTAACCACTGTTGCGTATCGGCACGGGCCTCTGATCCTGCATCACCGGGGGCATCTAAGCGCCAGATACGGCCTTTACCATTGCGCCCCCAACCTTCAATCCAGTCGCTGGTGTAAAGCGCCCCTTCGGGCCCCACATCCAAACCTGTGGCTTGCACACCGCGCATGACTGATTCGTCGCTGGCCAACTCAAAGCCGGCGCCATCGGGCTCGAGGGTAAAGGCATTAATGCCTGAGCGCGGCGCCGAGCCGGTGTATTGCACAATAAAGAAGTGATCTTTCCAGCGCTCGCTAAGGGCGGTGCCGGGGTTGTAGACCATACCGGTGGGGCCGGCGTGGTACGCGGCAATAGGCGGCAAAAGGTGGGCGGCCTGACCATCAAAGCGTGGTTTATAAAAATCTTCGTCCATCCACACTTTATAGGTGTTGTTTTTGGGGTCGGTGTACTTACCAAACTGCCAGTTGATACGCCAGCCAGAGTCAGAACCATCGACCAAATAAACCACTCGCTCAAACTCACCTGGGTGGTCGCCGTCGTTGTCGACACTGATCAGGTTGCCGTATTTATCAAAGGTAAATTCATGGGTGTTGCGCACCCCGTGGGCAAAAACTTCAAAGTTGCTGCCGTCCGGGTCACTGCGCACCACGACACCCTGGTTTGGATAGGGAAATTGATTGCCGTCGACATCAGTGATGTTGGCACCGACATCGCCGATGCCATAGTAAATGCGTCCGTCAGGGCCTTTAACCACACCCGACATACCGTGACCACTAAAACCAACGTGCACGCCAAAACCTTCTGATATGGCTTGCTTGTCATCGGCAACGCCATCGTTATTGGTGTCGGAAACCCGCCAGGCGTTAGGGGCGATGCCTAAAAACAAATCTTTGCTGCGGTTATCGTAGTAGATGCCACCGAGCACATCGGTGATTTCTGAATTAAAGTCTTCTAAAAACGTTTGTGCCCGGTCGGCGCGACCGTCCCCGGTGGTGTCGCTCACTTGCAACACCTGCTCTTTTACCACGGCCAAATCCTGCCAGTCGTGTACGCCGTCTTCATTGCGATCGGGCACGTCTTTTTCGGTCAGGTTTTTATCGGCGGCAAAGGTTTTGTGCAAAAACTCGCGGCGATCTTCGTTGCTCTCCATGGCAATGGAGTCGGTTAGCCAGTGCGGGTAGGGCCGGATATCAAACTCAGAGTTGTTACTGCGATGGGTAATGGCAACCCAGGCGCGACCCTGGTTATCCATACTCAAAGCCACCGGGTCGGCCATTAAATCTTCCGAGGCCCACAGCGTCATATCCAGGCCATCGGCCAGATCAAGGCTTACCTGCGAGCGAATAGCCTTGGCCCGCTCGGCCATCTTAGCGTCGGTCATAGCAATCGCTTTTACCGGCTCGCTGGCACTTTCTTGCGCGGGCAACTGGGCGTCGATGGCGGCGGGCTTTGCGGCAGAATCGTCTTGCGAGCAGCCAGCCAAGGCTATGGCAGCGGCGAGTGCCGTTAATTTAAATGCGGTGACGTAACGGATTACTTTCTGAGTTTTAGACATAAGCTTCACGGTTATCATTATGGTCTTGGGGTTTACGGCGATTTTGGAGTATAAGCCAGCGTTGCAGGCGTTCAAGTTAAGTATTGTTTGCTTATCTTCAGTGATATCAAGCCCGAAACGCACCATATAGATCAGCGTGCCCACCGCGATGCGCCAAAATCAGGCAGAAAAAGTGAGTATAGCCGCAAAATCAAGCTTATTAGCCAGTTGGCAGATATCTTGCTGCCGCAACTAAACACCTGAGATAAAACAAGGTACGGGTTGTTGTGCGCCCGAGATTGCTCCCTCACCGGCACTGAAGGTCCAGACCTATGCATTACAGTAAACCCATGATCGATATTGTTATGGAGGTTCGCCGCCGCCTGCCATCAGAGTTAAAACCCAGCGTTAAACTGGCCAATCCCGAGCTGCTTACCGAGCTGGCCCGGCACTATCCGGTGTCCCGCGATACCGTCACCCGCGCCTTGATCAAAGAGTTAATGCAACTGGCGGGCGAGTCCTGGCCGGAGCAACTTAACAACCCCGCAACCCCTTCACCCAAAACGCAAACCAAGGTGTATCGCGGCCAGGTTAGCCTGGAAGAGCGCAGCGACACCAGCAAAACCCCTGCAGAGCCGGAAGCCAAGCGGCCACTGCGGGTTTATCGCGGGCAAGTAGTTTACAGCTAAGCGGCTGCGCGCCTGAAGGGCTATGCTAAAATTACCCGCTTGCGATCACCCAAAAGGCCCAAGCCGTGCGACGACCTCTTGCGATCCGTTTTTTTATTGGGGTGTTAGCGGCCCTGTTGTGCGCCGCTGCCCAGCCGGCCTCCCCCACTGAAGATCCGGTAAAAATCGCGGTAACAACCGACATCATTGCCGATTACCAACGTTTTGTCGGCAGCCGTAACATCGCTGCCATTCGTTTTTACGGCGGCGCCGGCGCCAGACGCGACGTAATCGAACTGGTGCTGCTGCAGCAGGCGTTACAGCTGGGCGGATTTAATCAGACGATCGCCATCGTGGGCGAGCAAACCTACCGGCGTACCCTACACCAGGTGGCTAACGGAGAGCTAATAGGCTCGGGGGCGCTGGTGTGGCGCGCCGATACAGCGGATTTACGCAATGAGCTATTGGTTAGCAGCGCCGTAATTGAGGATGGCGAGTTTATCGTCGGGCTGTATACCGCGCCGCAAAATCTGCGCGCCCTAAGTGCCACCCCCAAGACACTGCGCGAGCTGACGGCCGTTACCAGCCTCGATTGGAAAACCGATCAGCTGACCCTGCAGGCACTGGGCTTTAAGCAGGTGCATTTAACCAATACCTGGGTGTCTATTGTGCGTATGTTGTACGCCCAGCGTGGCGACATCACCCTCGCGCCGTTTCAGGCGGGTGACCATATGCAGCTGGAGTCGGAGGGGGTAACGCTGGTGCCCATCCCTAACATTAAAGTGGCGCTGCAAGGTTCGCGGCACTGGATTGTCAGCCGGCAACACCCTGGCGGGCCGGCCTATCTTGCCGCCCTGGAGCGTGGGCTGGCGCAGATGCGACGGCAGGGAACCATCCAGCGCGCCTACCGCGAATCCGGCTTTTTAAATTCGGCGGTTGCCCAGTGGCCTCTGCTTCAGGCACCCAAACCGCAACCACCCGAGCGACCGTCTAACTAAGTTGTGTACGCACTCGCTCAAGCAGTGCTTTGGTGGCGCGAATGCCTTCGGCGGCGGGCAGGTCGTGCCCTTCGTACTCGATACCAACATAGCCGTTATAGCCGGCGGCCTTAATGATTTCAAAGAGCCGTAAGTAATCGATATTGGGCTCGTTGCCCTGTTCATCAAAGCGGAAGGTTTTAGCGCTGACGGCGCCAGCGTAGGGCATTAAGTCGGCCACCCCCTGATACAGGTTGTACTCTTTAATGCAGGCCGAGTCCCACAAATCGCCCGACTCACGCTGGTAACAAAAATTACCAAAGTCTGGCATAGAGCCACAATAGGGCGTGTCGGCCTCTTTTAAAACAGCCGCCAGCTTAGCGCCGTGGGATGAGTAACCCCCGTGGTTTTCCACCAAGATTTTAACCCCCATGGGGCTGGAGAACTCGGCCAGCTCAAGCAAGCTTGCCAGCGACGCCCGGTGCCAATCTTCGGCCCCGCTGCTGCCGTGTAAATTTACGCGAATACTGTGGCAGCCGAGCTCCGAGGCCATCTCTATCCACTTGTAATGATTGCTTACGGATTGTTTGCGGCGCTTTTCATCGACAGTGGATAAATCGCCCTCGCCGTCGACCATAATCAGTAAACTTTTAACGTTGTGATCGGCCGCGCGCTGTTTTAAATCGCGAATAAAAGCGGTGTCTTGTGCTTTATCCATAAAAAACTGATTAACGTACTCTACCGCACCTATATCAAAGCTGGTGCGAGCCACCGCCGGAAAATCCAACGTGCTTAACGATTTGTCAAAAAAGGCTTTATTCAGCGACCACTGAGCGAGCGATATATCAAAATGAAACGGCGCCGCAGCGGTTAACTCACCGGCCCGTACCCCCAGCGCCGAGCCACCCAAAACTGCACCAGCCCACTGCAAACACTGCCGACGAGATAAACCAGCCATACCAACCTCACAACAACCATCACGCTAGTAACGCAACGGTAAACATTAATCGTTCTGAGATTCTAGCGCGTGCGCGCGTCAGTGCCAATTGCGGCGGGAGGAAAACTGCGGGCGAAGAAACTCCATTTGATCGCCGCGGATACGGTCGGAGTTAATCAGTGCGAGGTATTCAGCATTGTTGGGGCAAAACGGCAGCGCCAGTAGCTCCATATCGATATCAGCCAGCAAGTGGTTGCCTTTGTGCTGATTGCAGCGCTTACAGGCGGTGACCACATTGCGCCAGATGTCGCGCCCACCGCGACTGACCGGATGCACATGATCGCGGGACAACAGCGCCACCGGAAACTCTTTGCCACAGTACAAACAGAGGTAGTCGTCCCGGGCGAACAAGGCGCGGTTGGTAAGCGGAGGAATTTGGCGGTAACGGGCGATGCGACTGCCGCCGCAGGCGATAATCGCGGGGAGGTTGATTTCCGATTGCAACCCGCTGGCGCGAGCATTACCCCCCAGTACCCGGCGCACAGAGCCACCGAGGCTCCACACCACTAAATCCCGGGCGTATAAACAAACCGCATCTTGCCAGTGCAGCCACTCAATGGGCTGGCCGGCAATGTTAAGCCTCAGAATCCGCGCTTCCATCGATACCTCCTAAGTAAGTCAAACCTTACTTACGGCATAGTTAACGATCTATTCGGTACTGCATTGCTGTTATTGGTTATGTTGTTTCGCGCGGTTTACAGCGCTACCTCACCTCGGCACAGGCCTAGCTATACAATGTGTTTTGTATATGACGACAATATGTCAAATGTACCCCTTTTTTACTCATTTACCTAGCAACCCCCTAACATTGTGGGTTTTTCGGCACTGTTTGCGGCCGACACGTATCTTATTCAGCCGGCCACACCCGCGCCGCGCCCGAGCTCAATTCGGCCAGCTCAGTGGTTAAGGTATCCAGCGTTTGCTCCGGCACATCGACCACGAGCGTCACCTCGCTGCTGTAGCTGACCGAGCTAATCGCAATATCGCGCAGCGTTAAGCTATGCCGCACGCGCTCCTCCAGGGCAAAGCCCACCGCAATGGCCACCGGTACGGTCGGTGTTATCTGACGCCACTGGGCCACATCAAGCGCCCCCGACACCGCGGCACCATAGGCGCGCACCAAGCCGCCGGCCCCCAATTTAGTGCCGCCAAAGGTGCGCACCACCACCGCCATGCAATCGCCCGCCAGGCGATGCTCTAACACGCTGAGCATGGGTTTACCTGCGGTGCCGCCCGGCTCGCCATCGTCGCTGAAGGCCATACTGCGCGGCTGGCTGGCTGAGCCTAAAATATAAGCCCAGCAATAATGGCTGGCACCGGGGCGCTCGCGGCGTATCGCCTCAAGTTGCGCCAGAGCCACCTCTCGCTCTTGTGCGGGCTGCAAAACCGCCGTAAAGGTGCTGCGCTTTTCCTCGTAGAGGTATTCACAAGGTGCCGCCAACACCTGATAACTTTGACTCATATTGCTCCTGCCGCTCGCACCGGCGATATCTGTCACACATTCTGCGCGCTATTGTACGTTATCGCCGCCACAGGCAAAGCCGCACCATAGGCGATTAGTTTTTCTCCGCCTCGCTTGTTATCATCTATTATTAAGCGGGGCTTGGCGCCTCCCGCACATTTGAACCAAATCCGGTGCTTGCGCGTAAAAGGTGCGTTGATCCGGGCGGCCATTTGCTGCGCTACAGCTGACGACACAAGCATTCAGCTGATCGATTTTTATGTAATAGAACGCCCAACGGTATTCAGGTTACACCGCAACATTCACCGGCTCTGGCCGTTGAGCCCTCAACACAGTAACGCTGCCAAAGCATCAAATACGGCAGTTACAGTATGGCGCCGGAGCCATTGGCCGGCCCGGAATTAAGATTCAGTAACGCGCACGCGCACGCTGAATCGCTCGACTCAATATTTAACAACAGCTGCAGGAGCAATCTATGAGAATTTTTGAAGAGATGGAATCAGAAGTACGTGGTTATGTGCGCTCGTTTCCCACAATCTTTGATGTAGCGCAGGGCTCTGAGCTGTTTGATGAAAGTGGCGCACGCTTTATCGACTTTTTTGCCGGCGCCGGGGTGCTTAATTACGGCCACAACCACCCGATGATTACCGAGGCGATCATCGAATACCTGCAGCGCAACGGTATTGTTCACGGGCTGGATAAAGCCACCATCGCCAAGCGCGCCTTCTTACAAAAGTTTCGCGACACCATTTTGGCGCCGCGCAACTTACAGTACAAAGTTCAGTTTACCGGCCCCACAGGCACCAACGCGGTTGAAACAGCGTTAAAACTGGCGCGTATGGTGAAACAGCGCTCCAATATTATTGCCTTTACCAACGGCTACCACGGCCTCACCATGGGCGCACTGGCGGCCACCGGCAACTACTTTTACAAAGACGAATCCTACGGTTCGCGCGCCAATACCGCCTTTATGCCGTTTGACGGCTTTTTAGGCGAAGACGTTAACACCATCGATTACCTGCGTAAATTTCTCTCAGACAACAGTAGCGGTATCGATTTACCCGCCGCGATTATCGTCGAGACCGTGCAGGGCGAAGGCGGCGTTAATGTGGCCAGCATCGAGTGGCTTAAAGGGCTCCAGGATGTGTGCCGCGAGTTTGATATTCTGCTTATTATCGATGACATTCAGGTGGGCAATGGCCGCACCGGCACCTTCTTTAGTTTTGAGCGCGCGGGGATTCACCCGGATATGGTGACTCTGTCTAAATCCATCGGCGGCGGTCTGCCGATGGCGCTGCTGCTGATGCGCCCAGAGCTCGACCAGTGGCAACCCGGCGAGCACACCGGCACCTTCCGCGGTAATAACCTGGCCTTTATTGCAGCCACCCAGGCACTCAGTTTTTGGGATAACGACGATTTAGCCAAAGCCGTCGAGTACAAGGGTGAGCTACTGAAAACTGAGCTGGAGAAAATCGCCGCCGAGTTCCCGGAATTTGAACCCAAAGTGCGCGGCCTTGGGATGATTTACGCCCTGGAGTTGCCCAACGGAGTGGCCAGCGAGACCTCGGCCGAAGCGTTTGAGCGCGGCCTGGTCATCGAAACCGCCGGGGCGGACGATCAGGTATTAAAGTTCTTGCCCTCGCTGCTCATCGATGAAGACCTCCTGCACGAAGGGCTTGGGATTATTCGCGACTCGCTTAAAGTATTATCCGAGCGACGCAACAAAATGATGACCGGCCAGTAGTGTTCCGCTAGCGCGGGGCGTTAAGCCCCGCACCCCTTGAACCGCAGGCCGCCAGACAACTCGCCCGATTCATTGTCGGCCGCCGTCACTAGCCATCAGAAGGATGCCATGTCAGATATTATTATCAGCAAGTTTGGCGGCAGCTCAGTTGCCGACGCCAAGCAGATCAGCAAAGTCAAAAACATTGTTAAAAGCGATAAAAAGCGCCGCGTTATCGTGGTATCAGGCCCGGGGCGCAGCCACAAAAATGAAGAGAAGGTCACCGATCACCTGATCAACATTGCCACCAAAGGCATTCATTTTTACAACCAGCGCCAGGAAATTACCGCCGACGACAGCCGTCAGGCCGTGATAGACAAATTCACCGCCATCATGCGCGACTTAAAAATCGACAACAAAGAGATTCTGGCCTCGCTGACCAAAGATTTGGACACCGACCTTGGCGGCGACAAACGCGTGGCCTTTTTGGCCTCAAGGGGCGAACATTACAACGCCCGCATCATTGCCGCTTACTTTGATCAAAACGGTTTAAAAGCCCAGGCACAACTGCCCGAGAACATCGGCTTTGTGGTCAGCGACAATTACCTCGCCGCCAAAACCCTGGATCAAGCCTACGACAACGTGCAATGCCTGGCCGAGTACGATGGCATTTCGGTAGTGCCGGGCTTTTATGGCGTGACCGAAGACGGCAATATCGCGGTATTCTCACGCGGCGGCTCGGACTTAACCGGTGGCGAAATCGCCTACGCACTAGATGCCGACACCTACGAGAACTGGACCGACGTCAATGGCGTATACGAGGCCGACCCGCGCATTATTACCGAAGCGCGCGCCATTCCACGGTTAACCTTTAAAGAGATTCGCCTGCTATCGAGCAAAGGCTTTAACGTTTTTCACCTGGATGCGATGCTCAAGTGCCGCGACCGGAAGATTCCCATTAATATTCGCAACACCAACGCCCCGGAAAACCCCGGCACCCTTATTTTAAACGAGCGGGTACCCGAGGAAGGCGTGGTGGGAATCGCCCGACTGGATAACATGTCTTATATTCATATCGAGAAAGACATGCTGGGCGAAGAGGTAGGCTTTACCGCCTCACTGCTGCAGATTTTTCACGACTTTGGTATTAACACTTACCACTACCCCACCGACAAGGACGACATTGCGGTGCTGGTAAGTAAAGATGATTTATTGGGCAGCATTAACGATCTGCGCCGGGTAATTGAGAAGCGCTTAAAGCCGGACAATATGCGCGTGGTGTATAACTTGTCGGTAATCACGCCCGTGGGGTTAGGCCTTAACCGTAACTCTTACCCGATCATCGAGGCCTTAAGCGCCTTGGGCGAGGCTTATATTCCCATCGACTTAATCGACCAGAGCCCGTCGCAAATTTGTTTTCATGTGGGAGTATCGCAAACCGTTGCCGACCAGGCCACACGAATTTTGTACGACACGCTAATTGGCAACGCCTAAACCTTAACCGCGCACGATTAACCCGCCTGCCCGCACCTTACTCAGAGGTCGCGGCGGCGCGGGTGCCGCCGCGCAGCAAAGAAAACACCAACGCCGCCAACAAAAAGCACAAGGTTACGTTAATCGCCTGATGAAACGTTAACAGCAGCGGCTCGGCAATCGCGCGACTCATCGCCCGCTCCCCCAGATGCCAGTGAACCAACAGGTTCACCATACTCATACCCACTAAATTGCCCATCACTCGCGCCAAGTTCAGCGTGGCAGCCGCCACCCCCACTTCGTGCGGCGCGGCCGAGTGCATCACCACATGATTATTGGGGCTGGAAAAAAAGCCAAATCCAAAACCTATCAACAATAGCGCTAAGACAATGTCGGCGCGCTCGGTGCCGGCATCCAGCGTACTGAGCAAGGCAAAGCCCACCAGCGTGCAGGCACAGCCGGCACTGGCTAACCAGCGCGCCGGGACAAAGTCGGATAAGCGCCCGGCAACCGGGGCGACAAACGCCATGGTTAACGCCTGCACCAACAAAATTTGGCCCGCCTCGCCCGCGCTGTAGCCGCGCACATACTGCAGGTATAAGCTCAGCATAAAACCCAGTGGGTAACTACTGGCGTACATCAGTGAAGCGCTGGCCAGCGACATCGAAAACAGCTTTGACTCGCGAAACATCTGCACCCGGATTAACGGAGTCGTCGCACGCGCCTGCATGCGAATAAACAGCACCAGTAAAATAAAAGCAAGCACCACCAAAGCAATGTGCCCGGCACCTGGCAGCCCTGCCAACCCCAGCGCCAAACAAACCGCCACGGCGGCAAATAGCACCGCGCCGCGCCAGTCAAAACGGCCCGACTGGTTGCCGTGCCACTCACCTTTAACCCGCAGTAAAATACTCAGCACCACCGCCGCAATAGGTAGCGGCAACAGAAACACAAAACGCCAGCCAAACGCCTCAGTTACCCAGCCGCCCAATGCCGGCGCAAGGGTTAACCCCAAATAGACACAGGCGGCATTTAACCCCAGCGGCAAACCGCGCTTATCGGTGGGGAATACCGATATCAACAGTGCCATACTGGTGGCAAACATCATCGCCGAGCCAATGCCCTGAATAAAACGCAACACCAGTACCATCTCGATCGATTGCGCCAAAAACGCCACCGCGCTGGCGCCGGCGTTAATGCACACACCTAAAAAAAACAGCCGCTTACGGCCCCATAAATCGGCGCACTTACCCGCCGGCAACATAAACATAATATTGCTGATTAACACCACGGTGGGTATCCAGCTCACCAATACCGCGTTGGCCCCCAGATCTTCCGCCAGCGCGGGAATCGCAACATTCACCGAGGCCATACCCAGGGGCGCGACAAAAGCGCCCAGACAAACTGTCAGCAACACCAACCAGGGTGAGGCATTTTGTGGCGGGAGACGTGCGTCGTTGTTCAATCGGAGACCTTTGGCAAAAAGCGGGGCGGTTGGCACAGTAAACCGGCAAGCCATTAATCGCTCGCCCTATTAAAACTCGTTCTATTAAAACATAGTGCCAGTGCAAACCAGGCCGGCTTTACCCGTCTTTATACGCCGGGGCAGCGGAGCGGCTCAGTGACGGCGAGAAACAAAATAAAGAGAAGTGAAAAGTGCTAACGTAAAACGAAGAAAACCCGCAGCAAGGGGGCCTGCTGCGGGTTTTACAGGATGGAGACCAGCCCTGGGCTCAAAGTCGGCGAGATCCGTCTGTTCCTTGCCTCACACTCCGTGTGGGTAATCCATGTTACGTCAAAGTCCCTGTGACAGTCCGTCGAAATCCGTTCTGAACAGCCATGCTCCGTATGCTCGTGTCCAGTTAGCTATTATGCGCCCCTACAGGCAGCCAACATAGTCGCCTTTGTCACAGTTTTGTGTACGACATCTCGTACAAAACTTAAAAAACCTCTTCCGGCTCCAGGTCAAACAAGTACTGAGGCGCCACATCCAGCTTGCGGCTTATATCGTCGCCCTGCTCTTTAAGCAGTTGTAAGTCGTCCGGGTTTAAATCCTCGCCCAAGCCCTGACGAATCACGATCTCAACCCGGCGATTGCGCGCCCGATTGGCGCCTGTTTCATTGCTAACCAGCGGGCGGGTGTCGGCAAAGCCCGATACTTCAAAGCGGCGCGGCTCAAGGTAGTTGCCCCGCAATAGCTGCGAGGCCACCGAGGCGGCGCGCATAGCCGATAGATCCCAGTTATTGCGAAAGCGCGCCGAGTTAATGGGCACATTGTCGGTGTGGCCCTGCACTTCGATGCGCCCGGGTTTAAGCATCAGCACGGCGCGAATCTCATCGATTACATCGTAATAGTCGGGCGCCAGCGTTGCGGTGCCCGATTCAAATGAGCCCTTCTCGCGAATGCGGATAATAATGTGCCGGCCACGGGTTTCAATTTCGAGCTCGCCATTGGCAATACGCTCTTTGAGTTTATCGGCAAGCTCGGCCGCATCGCTGCGGGTTTGCGCCACCAGCTCTTGCATAACTTGCTCTAGCCGCTCGCGGGCGCTGTCATCCATGTCGGGCTCGCCGCGCTCAATGTCATACTCTTGCGAGTCGCGCACCTCTAAGCTCATTTGGGTGATATCTTCGGTACTTTGATAAATCTCATTGATGGGCGTTGGCTCGGGCTTACCGGGGCTAAACTCCTGCGCAATAATACTGGTGCCCTTAGGCACTTCATTAACGGATATTTCGGCCTGCACGCCAAACGCCTGAGCCAATGAGCCCGCCAGGCGCTTGAACTTCATGGCGTCCATCTCAGAGAACGACAGCAACAGCACAAAAAAGCACATCAGCAGTGCCATTAAGTCGGCAAAGGTTGCCATCCAGGGGGGCAGCCCCGGTTTGCAATCGCAGCCGTCGCCGATATCTTCGTCGTCAACATTCATGGCTTATCAACCATCCGCCGCATCGACGACGTCACGCTTGCGCTCGGGCAGATAGGTGCGCAGCATGCTGTCGATCACCCGCGGATTTTGCCCCGCCTGAATGGCCAACAGGCCATCGATGATCATGCTTTTAATCATGTGCTCTTCGCTGGCGCGCAACCTTAGTTTATCGGCGATAGGCAAAAAGACGGCATTGGCCAGCATGGCGCCGTAAAGTGTGGTTAACAGCGCCACCGCCATGGCCGGGCCAATGGCCTTGGGGTCATCCATATTGGCGAGCATAGCCACCAGCCCAATCAAGGTACCGATCATGCCCATGGCCGGCGCCACGTCGCCCAGCGAGGCAAATATCGCGGAGCCGTTGTTGTGCCGCCGCTCGGCCAGCGAGCGATCTTTGGACAACATAACCCGCACCACATCCGGGTCGTGACCATCCACCAACAGTTGGATGCCCTTTTGCAAAAAATTATTACCCACTTCACGCCCTTCAAGCGATAGCAACCCGCCCTTACGTGCGGCATCGGCCAGGGCAACAATCTCGTCGATCAGGTCCAACGGATCGTCGATTTTGTTGACAAAACTTTTACCCGCCACTTTAAACGCGCTTAAAAAGTGCCCGAGACCAAACTTTGCCATCACCGCAAACACACTGCCGCCTACCACGATCACCAGTGACGGCGCGTTAAGAAACATGCCGATCTCACCCGACATAAACATCGAGACAATAATCAGGCCCACGGCCCCAATCAGCCCGATCAGCGTTGCTAAATCCACTCGCCACTCCTCACTTTTACTGCACTTAGGGCTCTAAACAGCCGTCACGCTCGCCGTATTCGCTCACACAATCTGACGCCAATCACCATAGTAACCCGATTAGGCGCGGACACTAGTGCACCTCGTCACCCGCAAACGGTATAATGCCCGCCAACAAGAACCCACAGCGTCCGTTATATCACTGCTTATCGGCCACCAACGCTGGAACATAACCCCAAATTCTATACTGCAAAAACAGGTTGCCCTATGCCCGCCAAGAAAAAAAGCCTCGATCTGGAAGCCTCACTGTCTGAGCTGGAAGCAATTGTCGCGCAAATGGAAACCGGGGAATTAACGCTTGAGCAGTCTCTGGCGGCTTTTGAGCAAGGTATAAAACTCACCCGCGACTGCCAAACCCGCCTGCAACAGGCCGAGCAGCAAGTACAGATGCTGATCGAACAAAACGGCGAACCCACCCTGACCGGGTTTGACACCAGCACTCAGGACGATGGCGCGAGTTAATGACTGATTTTAACGAGTATGCCAGTGCCCTGCGCGTGCGAATTGATGCCGCGCTCAATCAAGTCATCCCCGACACGCCCGCCAGCCAGCTGGCCCAGGCCATGCGCTACAGTTTAGCCGGGGGCGGCAAACGCATTCGCCCGCTATTACTATTTGCCAGCTATCGCGCCATAGCCGGCCGCACCGAGCACCCGGCACTCGAAATTGCCGCGTGCGCAGTCGAATCGATTCACGCCTACAGCCTGATTCATGACGATTTGCCCGCCATGGACGACGACGATTTGCGCCGCGGCCGCCCTACCTGCCACCTCGCCTTTGACGAGGCGCTGGCCATACTGGCTGGCGATGCACTGCAGAGCCTGGCGTTTGAGTTATTGGCCGACACCCCGGCGCTCAGCGATAGCGTCCGGGTACAGCTTATTCGCTGCCTGAGCCGCGCCGCCGGTATGCAGGGTATGGTGGTGGGCCAGGCGATTGATCTAGCGGCGGTCGATACCGCCCTGGACATTACCCGCCTCGAGCACATGCACCGTTGCAAAACCGGTGCCCTGATCGACGCCAGCGTCGCCATGGGCGCCACGATTGGCGAGGCAACCCCGGAGCAACTAAGCGCTCTGGCGCGCTACAGCCGCTCAGTGGGCCTGGCGTTTCAGGTGCACGACGACATCCTTGATGTGACCGCCGACACCGCCACTTTGGGCAAACAACAAGGCGCCGATATCGCCCGCAACAAGCCGACTTATGTGTCGTTGCTGGGCCTTAAAGCGGCCCAGGCGCGGGCCGAAGAGCTGCACCAAGAGGCGCTGGCCGCGCTGCACCAGCTCGACGGCGATGTCGGGCCACTGCGCCAAATTGCGCAATATGTTATCCGGCGCAGCCACTAACTCCCGGGTACCCACAGGGCCAATCAACACCCATTTATGTGCCTGCCGAATGCCCGTTTTGCTTCCAGCCAGACGCAACAGGCGGTATTAAATTAGTGCTAACAGGCCCTAGCCAGTGTGCAGGTAACTACCTACAATGGCGGGTTTCCGCAAACGATAAATTACATCCATGCTTAATGAGATCCCGACACAGCGCCCGGATACCCCGCTACTCGACACCATCGAGTCGCCGGCGGACCTGCGCGAGCTAAAAGAAAAGCAGCTCGCCACCGTTGCCGATGAGCTGCGGGCGTTTTTACTCTATAGCGTGGGCCAAACCGGCGGGCACTTTGGCGCCGGGCTCGGCGTGGTCGAGCTGACCATTGCCCTGCACTATATTTATCAGACGCCAGACGACCGCTTAGTGTGGGATGTGGGCCACCAAACCTACCCTCACAAAATACTCACTGGCCGCCGTGAGCGACTGCTGACGATGCGCCAAGAGAGCGGATTGTCGGGCTTCCCCAAGCGCGAAGAGAGCGAGTACGACACCTTTGGCGTGGGCCACTCCAGCACCTCGATCAGTGCCGCGCTGGGCATGGCGCTAGCCGGTGGCGAGCGCAAATGCGCCGCCATTATTGGCGACGGCGCCATGACCGCCGGTATGGCGTTCGAGGCGCTCAACCACGTGGCCCACACCGATGCCGACCTGCTGGTGATTCTCAACGACAACAATATGTCGATCTCCCCCAACGTGGGCGGCCTTGCCACTTATTTATCAAAGATTTGGGGCAGCAAGTTTTACAACTCGCTGCGCGAGGGCAGCAAGCAGGTACTGACCAAAATCCCCTCGGCCTGGGAGTTTGCCAAGCGCACCGAGGAGCACTTTAAGGGTTTTGTCTCGCCCGGCACCCTGTTTGAAGAAATGGGCTTTAACTACGTGGGCCCAATTGACGGCCACGACTTACCGTCGCTGGTGCGCTATCTGCGCAACCTGCGCAACGTTAAAGGCCCCAAACTGCTGCATATAATCACGCAAAAAGGCAAAGGCTTTGAGCCCGCCGAACAAGACCCGGTGGGCTACCACGCGCTTAACAAGCTGGAGCCGGCACCGAAAAAGCCGGTAGCCAACCGGCCTAAGTACCAGGCAGTGTTTGGCCAATGGCTGTGCGATATGGCCGCGCTGGAGCCGCGCCTTAACGCGATTACCCCCGCTATGTGCGAGGGCTCGGGCATGGTGGAGTTTGCCCGCGAGTACCCCGAACGATTTTTTGATGTCGCCATTGCCGAGCAACACGCCGTTACCCTAGCCGCCGGCATGGCCTGTGAAGGCTTAAAACCCGTGGTGGCAATTTACTCGACCTTTTTACAGCGTGCCTACGATCAGCTGATTCACGATGTCGCCCTGCAAAAACTCGATGTGACCTTTGCCATCGACCGCGCCGGTTTGGTGGGTGAAGACGGCGCCACCCACGCCGGCAGTTTTGATATCAGCTACCTGCGCTGCATCCCCAATATGGTGATTGCCGCCCCCAGCGATGAAAACGAGTGTCGCCAGCTGCTGTACACCTGTTTTACCCACAAGGGGCCCAGCGCGGTGCGCTACCCCCGCGGTACCGGTACCGGGGCGGCGATTGCGCCCGCCATGAACGCGCTGCCACTGGGTAAAGGTATTGTGCGGCGCGAAGGCGGCGACGTAGCAATTTTATGTTTTGGCACTTTGTGCAAAACGGCCCGTCAGGTCGCCGACACCTTAGGCGCAACCCTGTGTGATATGCGCTTTGTTAAGCCATTGGATACCGCACTGATCGACGACATCAGCCAGCGCCACCGGTTGATCGTCACCCTCGAAGAAAACGCCATCGCCGGCGGTGCCGGCTCGGCGGTTGCCGAATACCTGGCCGCCAGCGGGCAAGTGACTCCGCTGTTGCAATTGGGCCTGGCCGATGTTTTCGTCAACCACGCCAGCCAGGCCGATCAGCTGGCCGGGCAAGGGTTGGACGCCGGCGGCATCGAACACGCCATTCGGGCCCGTCTGGCACAACTGCCCGGGCCGACTAGCGGCAAACTCGCCCCCTAACCTACACAACCGCGGCACGATGATAGCCGGTCACCTCATACTGGCCAGCTCCGGCCGCAGACTCGCCGCTCAAGGCTTGCGTCCGTGGTGCGCTTCGCTTATTGCTATGGTCCGCTACAACCCTAAAGAACTGTAAGTATTCGTTGCAATGCCTGTGGATATTATTGCGTTGTGGCGCTGGTTTATCTATCGTTGCGTGACCGAGCCAGCAACGGCACAGCGACCTGACGAAAAACACTAAACAACACACGTCAATGTGGACGCCGTACCAACAATAATGCCCTCCAACAATAGCCACTCAATGATAATGCGCTGCGGCTTACGCTAGACTAGCCCGACAGCACTTAATTGGAGCAAACGCATGAAACTATTACTGGCCACCGTTGCAGCCTGCCTGCTCGCCGGCTGCGGCAGCCATATGGATCAATCCACGTCCCCTAACAGTGGGGCATCCGCCGACGGCACAACAGCCAGCCAGCTGGCTTTGGTCCCCTACCCCGACGACGTAACCCCAATGCCCGGCACTCTGGAGCTAACCAAAGTCGTGCATGTCGAGGCGGCCGACGGCACCGAGACATCCGCGCCGGCGCTTAACCGCTTACTAAAGGCTCTGGATATTACCCGGGACAGCTCTGCCCACACTCAGATCCAGTTATACTTGGTGGATGAGCCAGCGCTGGGCGATGAAGGTTACCGCCTGGACATCGACCAGCAAATTGTCCTGAGCGCCAACACCGATGCCGGTTTATTTTACGCGGTACAAACACTCAGCCAATTACTGCCCGCCAACGTGCAGGCGAGCTACCCGTTACCCAACCTCAGTATTACCGATAGTCCCAGCTATAGCTGGCGCGGCAATATGCTGGACGTGGCCCGCAGCTTCTTTTCTGTTGAGTACCTAAAACAGCACATAGATCGCATGGCGCGCTTTAAACTCAACCGCTTGCACCTGCACTTAAGTGATGATCAGGGCTGGCGCGTCGAGATAGAAGGCTACCCCAAGCTGACCGAGATTGGCGGAGCCAGCGCGGTTAAAGGTGGCCGCAGTGGCTTTTACACGCAAGATGACATTCGCGAGTTGGTGCGCTACGCCAAAGCCCGCCACGTCACGCTGGTGCCCGAGATCGACTTACCCGGTCACACTCAGGCTGCGATTGCCTCGTACAACGAGTTGGCCTGCGACGACGTTACCAACCTGGCGCCTTACAGCGGTTTAGAGGTGGGCTTTAGCAAGCTGTGCTTAACCGACCGCGAAACCACTTACACCTTTGTTAAAGATGTACTGACAGAAATCGTAAAACTGTTTCCGTCGGAATATATCCACATCGGCGGCGACGAAATCAAAGACCCGCTCTACCCTGAGTTTATTGCCCGCGCGACTCGTATTGTCGACCAGTTAGGTCGCACCGCCATTGCCTGGGAAGAGGGCTCGGTGGCCGATAACGACCCAGACGTATTGCTGCAACTGTGGAACGATGAGTACGATATTCAACCGGCGCTGGACCGCGGCCATCAGTTGATTCTGTCACCTTGTTCTTACGCCTACTTTGATCACGGCAACTATCAAGGTCAGCCCAACACCTACGACTGGTGCCGCAAAGAGGGCGTACCGCTAGAGCGTGCGTACCAATTAAAACCTGAAGACTTTGAGCAAATTGTCGGGGTTGAGTCGGCTATGTGGTCCGAGTTGGTTCATACCGACGCCGCCGCGGACAACCGCTTGTGGCCGCGGGTGGCGGTAACCGCCGAGCTCGGCTGGAGCCGTGCCGACGACCGCGACTATCAAGCATTTTTGCAGCGCCTTAACGCCCTACGACCAATGCTGGATGCCATGGGCATCGAGTACTATCGTGAGCCGCAACTTAACTGGGATTAACCGCCCGCATCCGGCGCTATAAAAAGCGCCGGATATCTCGCACGCACGCCGGGTGCTTGCGCTCTAGCCACACCACCGTCGCCTCCAGGGTGTCGTCGGCCTGTACCGGGCCGCACTGTTCACACAGCGCCACATACAGCTGATTAACCACCCGTCTTATTTCCGCCGCACTGCAGACAACCGCAAAAGCCTTGTCGCTGCCGTCGGACTCAAACCACCGGCGCAAGCACGCTTTAAGTGTCGGGTTGAGTGACATCTCATCCAGCCGCAGCAAAAAGCTTAGGCGCAATTTGCCGTATTCGGCGCTCGGCATTACCACCTCTAGCGCTACCAAAAAGTGCTCAAATACTTTATCTAAACGCTCGGGATAAGCTGCCTGAACCTGTGTCTCGGGCGCTTTATAAGACGTGTGCAAAGGGTTTGGCTCGGGCAATAACCCCACCGGATTTTGGCTTAAACTCAACAGCGTGCGAATCACCTCTTTGCGCTTTCCGGCTATCGCCGGGTACTGGGCAAGCTTACCGACAAATTCATTTAACGCGTACACAGGTTTAGCGGCGTACTGCGCCTCCCATAAATTAAGTGCCTGCATCAATGGCTCGCCACTTAAGTAATCGGCCAGCGCAGTAAACACAATACGGCGCTTAAGGCTCTGATCCGCAGCGCTACTCATGACTCCATCACCTCAAGCGTGCGACTATTGTAAACTTTGTTGTTAGCAAACTCGGGGTAACCAATTTCACCGTGCTCGGTAATATCCAACCCGCGCTGCTCGTGCAACGTCTCGGCGCGCAGCGGCGAGATAACATTAATACCACCGTAAATAATCAGCGCACCGATAAACGCCCAGACGAAACACACCAACACACCGGTTAACTGCACGACAAATAAATCCAACGAAAATAAATCACCGCGATAAAATAAACCCGCCGCCAAGGTGCCCCAGGCACCGGCAAAGCCGTGTACCGGTATAGCACCCACCACATCATCGACTTTTAAGCGCAGCAACAACCCGGCGCCCAACACCACCACAATGCCGGCAATAAAACCGGTAATAATGGCAAACAGCGGATCCATAGTGGCGCAACCGGCGGTAATACCCACCAGGCCGCCTAAACTGCCGTTAATGACATGCGCCACCTGCACTTTTACCCCCGTTATACGGCACGCCAACAAGGCACCGGCGGCGCCGGCACAGGCCGACAAATGCGTGTTTAAATTAATTAACCCAATAGCGACATCGGCCGCCAGAGTACTGCCGCCGTTAAAGCCAAACCAACCCAGCCATAAAATAAAGCCGCCCATCGCCACGTAGCTTGAGTTATGCCCGGCAATATTCCGCGGCGTGCCGTCGGGGGCAAATCGCCCGATACGCGGCCCCACCACCAGTGCGCCCGCCAACGCCACCCAGGCCCCCAGCGAGTGAACCACCGTAGAGCCCGCAAAATCGATAAAGCCCAGCTGCGCCAGCCAACCACTGCCACTAAAAGCACTGCCCCACACCCAACTGCCAAACACCGGGTACAGCACTCCCATCACCAAACACGCGCCGATCAGGTAGCCGCCAAAGCGCGTGCGCTCGGCCATGGTACCGCTGGCAATCGTCGCCGCCGTTGCGGCAAACATGGTTTGAAACAGCACCACGCTCCAGTCCCACTCGTCATCCGGGTTTAACCAAAAGTGATCCGTGCCGACAAAGCCGGTCGGGTTGGCGCCAAACATTAACCCAAACCCCACCAAACAAAACACCAGCGAGCCCAAACACACATCGGCGTAATTTTTCATAATCACGTTGATGGCATTTTTACTGCGGGCCATACCGCTTTCCAGCAGCGCAAAACCCGCCTGCATAAAAAACACCAGGGCCGCGGCCACCGCAATCCAAACCGTATCCAACGAGTGTTGCGTGACACTTTGGGCGTGGGCCGGCGACGCACTCAACAACAGAGCAAAGCACAACATCATAAAAGAGCAGCGGTGGGTCAGTAATCGGTTCATGACAGCCTCTTGTTGGTTAGCCGTGCAACGGGGCGCAGCACTGACCAAACTACGCAGGATATATGCCAAACAGCGCGGGCAATAAAAGGCTTTTTATAACAGAGGGTTACAATAGCAGGCGGTTATTTAAGCGAGCACGGCCCAGGCCGCCGCGCCGATATTGTGCCAATGGACGCCAGATAAACGGCCCAACGCACCATGAATGCTCAGCCACGCCAAAAAGCCAAAGGCAATCAGGCTCTGCTCTTCCTGCCCCGTTAACACGGCCTTTGATTGCCCGCCCCAAAGCAACCGAGCAATACCCTACTAGCAGCAACTGTGTTCAGATCCGGTGAGCCTTATCAGCCCATGACGACTTAGAACACAGTTGCTGCTAGTAGTCGACACGATCGCTGCGATAGGTGAGAATATTGCAGCTGTAGGCACGAGGCCTGCGGCAAAGGATTCCCCTGCCCATCCGGGCCGGGCGCACATAACGATGAGGATAACTATGGAACACTATCTACAGGCATTTCGCCAATACGCTGACTTTTCCGGCCGCTGGACCCGCACCCAGTACTGGATGTTCTTTTTGGTTAACTTTCTGATAATACTCGGTCTTATCGTTGTCGAGTCCCTGCTAAAAATTGGTTTTATTAGCACGCTTTACAGTCTGGTTCTGTTTATCCCCAGCCTTGCGGCCGCCATCCGGCGTTTACGCGATGCCGGCTTCTCGCCCTGGTGGGTGCTGATTGGTTTAATCCCGGTGATCGGTACCATCGCCCTGATTGTTTTGCTGGCGCAACCCACTAAAGCGACCGCCGCGGAATAAATCAAAGGGCACGGCTAATGAATGCCGTGCCCACTCCCCTGTGCACACCGCCATGAGGCCCCCCATGTCTGAGCTGCGAAAAACGCTCGAGCTAAAGTCCTTTCTGGGATTATTAATACTGGTATCCATCGCTTTTTTATGGATACTTCAGCCTTTTTTTGGCCCGGTGTTCTGGGCCTGCGCACTGGCTATTATTTTTTACCCCGCGCAATCGCGCTTTTTAGGCAACCTTAAGCATCGCCCTAACATCCGCTCACTAATAACGTTGGGGTTTTGCCTTATCATCGTGATTATCCCGGTGATCTTTTTGGTCAGCTCCGTAGTGGCTCAAGCCGCCTCTTTGTATCAGCAAATAGATTCTGGCGAGATAGACCCGGCGAAAAAGATTGAGCAGTTCGAGAGTAGCTTTCCCATTGTGCAAAATACTCTGGGACGCTTTGGGGTAAACCTCGATGACTTAAAAAAGCAGGCGGTAAACTTTGCCATGAACAGCGGCAAATACATCGCTCAGTACACCTTTAATATCGGGCAAAATGCCTTTAAGTTTGTGCTTAACTTTTGCCTGATGCTGTACCTTACCTTCTTTTTGCTGCGCGACGGCAACCAGTTGCTGGAGCTGATGATTCGCGCCCTACCGATGGGCGACACCCGCGAGCGTTTGTTATTTGCCAAATTTGCCGAAGTTACCCGCGCCACCGTAAAAGGCAATTTGGTGGTCGCTATGGTACAGGGCGCGCTGGGCGGTTTTATCTTTTGGGTGCTGGGTATTCCAGCCGCTTTATTGTGGGCCGTGGTAATGGCGTTTGCCTCGCTACTGCCCGCCGTGGGCGCGGCCATTATTTGGGCGCCGGTGGCGATTTACCTGCTGGCGGTGGGCAACTATGTCGACGGCATCATTCTGATCGCCTTTGGCGGCGGGGTCATCGGTCTGGTGGATAACTTATTGCGCCCGGTGCTGGTGGGGCGCGACACCAAACTGCCCGACTACCTGGTGCTGCTCTCAACTCTGGGCGGCATGGCTCTGTTTGGTATAAACGGGTTTGTCATTGGCCCCTTGATTGCGGCCTTGTTTATCGCTTTTTGGGGAATCTTTATGCGCGAGATTAATGTCGAAGATCCTCAGGAAGACAGCACCCCGGAAACCCTGGCCGAGGCACTGCATACTCCCCCGGAGCCAAGCGAGGGCGAGCCGCAATAACAACACCGGTGGCGGGCTCTCATAGAGCCCGTCGTTTAAATCATGCTGACCCGGGCCGCATCGATAATATCCATTAAGCGGGCTAAATAAGCATCTTTGGGCCGAAAGCTGCCGCTGGTACGTCGTATTACATCCCGCTCTAAACCATCCAGCATACGTCTAAGTCGGCGCTGATGGATACCAGTTATACTTTGCACAGGATCGGAAATAAGCCCCGAGAAGCAGGCAAATACGGCCATTAATGCCATCACCGAAGCGGTAGAGAGCACAATTAAGCTCGCCTCTGGCGCCACCGGAAAGACACTGTAATACCAGCCGCCCAGCACAGGCCCCAGAAAAAAGTCCCACGCCGCCCAACGGTTGGCAACCACACTGGCCAGAGTTATACCAATAGCGATACCGCCGGGGGTAAACTTTTGCAGGGTAAAGGCACCGGCCAACGTGGCGAACAAGGTATTGCTAATATCGGCACTGGCGGTACGCGTTAGTGCGTATTGGGCCAATGCATCGTCTAGGCTCTGCTGCAGCGCTTGCTCTTGCGCCGGCTCCAGCCCGGCAAACTGTTCCCGCTCGACGATGGCCGCCACAATACATTCACGCAAGCGATTTTGATCGGTGCCGCGCAGCAGCAACTCGCGCTCGGCGCAGACGACCAAATACCTTTGAATATTCGTCTGCATCCCAATGGGTACACGGCGCAGCTGACGCGCCACCCACCTCAGGCGGCACCGCTTACTCAACCAGGCCAGCGCTTGAAAAAATAGATAAAACGGCACCCACATCAAGTTGAGCGGGGCGCGCAGCATATCCCACCCCAGCGCCCGACGATTGGTGTGCCAGGCACCCGGATAGCGAAAGTGTTGCTTAACAAAACCCGGGATGCGAGCGCGACACTCGGTAAAGTAGTCGGCTACGCCGCGCTCTATTGCCGCGAGCAGCGCTTGCCTATCGTCTGTTATTGGCGGCGCTTGAGACATAAGCCAGATTAGTGCCCCGCCGAGCCGGGTAGACTTTCGGTTGCCTGCTGCGCGCGGTAATCGTTAAGGGCACCATAAAGCCAGTCGCGGGCGAGAATCTCTGAACCGTCGCTGAGTATAATCGTGTAGGGCTTGCGGGTAATGGAGCTTTTACTAGCAAGGTTATCAATAAAGTCTTCGGCGGTTTTTGCGTAGCGACCGGCACGGCGATACTTCATGGCCAAATGATCGGCGGCCTCCTGCGCTTCGTGCTCACTGCCATTGCGGACAAATATCGCATCACTGCCAGCCACAAAGTCGATCAAATAATCCACTTCGCGCTCATCTTTGGCGTCGGCGTATACGTTAAGCGTGAGTACACAAAGCAGCGCCAGTACAACAACGCGCGTATTAATCTTGTACCACATGGTGTGTCTCCTCCGGCGCGGTAATCATTAACGATACTAACAGTGGGTTGTGATCCGAGCTTTCATAGATAGGCACACGCGCCGCACTGATAGACACGCCACGCAACCAAACATAATCCAGCGCCAAACCAAAAGTTAAGGTGCGGTTATCTTCGTGAAACTCGGTAGCCTCTAGGCCCAGCGGCTCCAGTAGCTCTTGCAGTACGTCGTTGCGGGCATCGCTCCAGCTGTTTAAGTCGCCGGCAAAAATAATGGGGCCCTGATGCTCACGCATTAAGGCCGCCGCGGTTGCAATTTGCTCGCGATAGGCATCGGTACCCAAAGTAAAATTAATGGCGTGCACATTAACGGCCAGTAAACGCTCGCCATTTTGCAGCACATACTCCACCACCCCGGTGGCTTTGGGCGTGTTTAACCAAGGCTCTTCATGGGTAAACTGGCAGTGCACGGCGGCCGGCCAACGGCTCAAGGTCATTACCCCCGATTGCATATCGCCGGACTGATAGCCAGGCGCAAAACGCCAGAAAGGTTTAAGCGCTTCAAGCCTTTCGTCTTCCAGCGCTTCTTGCAGTAAAACAATATCCACCTCCTGGCTGAGCAGAGTTAGATCCCGCCACAAATGCTCGTTCTGCGCTTTGTAGATATTCCAGCTTAAAATAGAGAAGGCATCGGGCAACTGATACGCCGGGCCGTAGCTTTGCTCGCGGCTACCATTAAGCCGCGCCAGACAGGCCTCGGCGGTATTGGCGGTGTCGGTCAAGCCGGGTTCACCGACAATCGGCTCGGCTTGCGCCCACACCGGCAGCGATAAAGCAGAGACACAAATACTCAGTAACGCTCTGTGCCAAAGCCGCCACTTTGTAGCCGCAGAGGTACGTGATGCAGCCTTTGGCGCCACAGGTTTTAACGGGTGGATCATAACTGAATGCGTCCTGATAAAAGCGTTTCGCTGAGCGACACTGCACTTGCCTAAGTGTAACGCTTTTAGTGGGGCCATAGACGGCCAATACAAGCACCACAGGGCGCAAAAACAACCTGTAGGCCGCTACCCTGACCTATTTGTAAGACAAATGACAGCGGCAGAGGTTCCGCTAACAGCGCGCGCTATACAAACCTTGAGGCGACTCATAACAGCGACTTAATCGTCCGTCATTGTGGCGTAAATATCGGCGGCCAGTTCATAAAAAAAAGGTTCATCGGGGTGCTTTTCAATTGCAATTTCAATGCGCTGCGCCGCCTGTTGATACTCCGCATTGCGGTAATACTTAGAGGCTAAACGGTATTGATAATAGGGATTCTCCTCGCGGTACTCACAAGCGACAGCCTCAAGTTCAGCGGCCAGAGTATCGCGCCCCGTGCGACGATAGAGCTGGCTCAAGTTCTGAATGGCGGTTAAGTCTTTGGGGTTGCGCGTCAAGGCCTCACTGTAAAGTGCCTCTGCGTAGTCCTCTAACCCCTGCCGGCGGTAGAGCGCAGCCAGATTGTTCCATAAAAAGCTCTGACGACTGTCTAGCTCGATAGCCTGCTGTAAATTAAAAAAGCGATTCGCCAAAGTATCGCCGGCAGCGTCGACCGGGGCGATGGCCAGGTTGTTGTAGAACTGGCTTTTCGCGGTGCGATCGCTGATGGTTGTTTGCGGGTAGTAAGCTCGATAATTGCGCATATCTAAATCTACCACCAGTGAATCAATACTGTGGCGCAGCTGAATTTTGGCGTTCACATGGCGCATAAACTGCACCCGCTCATCGATGCGATCCCAGGTTGGCGGGATGGATACGTCGTTAATATCCGCCTTTAAGCCCACATGGCGTGCCATGGCCACAAACAACAACGAGAAACTCAGACAGTTTGCCTGTTGTTGCTGAAACGCCTCGGCAGGCGTATAGGTCGCCATAGTGACATAGCGAATGCCGCGACCGCCGCCCGACTCGGGCGTAAGTAAGGCACTGTGCAGCGCCCGAACCCGATCGGCATCATTGCGCATACCACTGACGGCCTGCTCGGCAAAATCGGCCATTTCGGGCGTCAATGCCAGCAGCTCATCGGGTGGAATTCGCGCGCCGGGAGTTTGGTGCAGAATATCCAATGCCGTACCTTGCAGGGCGCGCGACACTAACGCGTCGTCCGAGGGGGGCACAAGCCAGCTTATAGGGTTGTTACTACACCCCAGCAGCGCGGGTAACAGCAAACCGAGCAGTACGGTTGCCAACAATCGATTTGACGCTTTCTGGTACATAGCCAGCGCCTCTTTATTAGTGGGACACTTTGAGTATACCCCTCCCGCGTGTTTTCGCTAGCAGCAACTGTGTTCCAGGCCTCGTATCACGCTCAGCGCACCGCTTTGGGGAGCCGCTGCAAACCGCGCGGTGGTACGCCTTTTGCTCTAACCTCGGGCAACAAACCGACACAAAAAAACAAGGAGTATCATGTGACGCTGCTTTACCTGACATCATCGCGCCGCCCAGCCCACCTGGCAGCCGCCTTAGAGCGTATCGCCGTCCACTATGGCCCGCTTGTTCACCACTGTGTCAGCGAGAGTCCCGAGCTTTGCCCCGCCGCCACCGTATTAATTGCCGAGCTCAACAGCTGGGAGGATATCGCCAACAGCCGCTGGCTCGCGCGGCTACAGCAACCTGAACTCACCTCGGCTTTGATTTGCCACACCGTGTGCGAACAAGACGCCATAGCAGCCATTGATGCCGGCGCCAACAGTTTTAGCGGGGTCGATACGGCTATCGATCGCTTGGCCTTAATTGTCGCCATCGCCCACCGGCAACAACAAAAAGCGCAACAGTTGCAGCGGCAACTGCAACAGTGCCAAAAACAGTTACGCGACCGTATTACTATCGAAAAAGCCAAAGGCATGCTGATGCAAACCAAAGGCTGCAGTGAAAACGACGCCTACCAACAACTGCGCCGTCAGGCGATGCAACGCCAACTACCTATCATCGAACTGGCCCGCCAGCTGTTGTCCGTCGGGCAATTGCTGCAACCATAACCCTACCTTCCCGCCGTTTGCGGCGCAAAGCGCACCCAGATGTAACACCGCGCCCCACTTTTGCACCAACGGCTGTCGCTAAGCCTGGTCATCACCCGCACCAGAAATGCACAAGCCTGTGCATTAAAAAAAGCCGCCCGACTCAGCCTTGTGCATAGGCACCTTTAAACAGGTTAAACACAGGCTTTTGTTGCACGATTTTGGGCGATTTTATATCTGGCACGACAATTGAAATAACAAGCGTGCAAATGGCTTTAAACAGCCAATTAATTTCTGCCACTGGCCAACGGCGGTCACAGGCAGCGGACAAAGGCGTCCATCAACGGCAGCACAATTACGTGCCGCCTTTGGTGTGCGCCTTTTTTATTACTTAAAACAAGTGCAAGCAACCTCAAACAAAAAAACGGATGGAGCTTTTATGAACGAGCGCAACGCACCCGACTTACAGCCGGCCCGACTGATAAAAAAGGTCAGCAAAAAATTCGCTACATGCCTGTTGGCGGTTACCGCTACCGTATGCATCAGCAGCCAAAGCTGGGCCGTGGGCGAGCCCGAAAAAGAAGACTTAAAGTTCGGCTTTATTAAGCTTACCGATATGGCGCCGCTCGCCATCGCATTAGAGAAAGGCTACTTCGAAGACGAAGGGCTATACGTGGAGCTAGAGGCCCAGGCCAACTGGAAAGTACTGCTAGACCGGGTTATTACCGGCGAGTTGGACGGCGCACACATGCTGGCCGGTCAACCACTGGCGGCAACGATTGGCTACGGCACCAAGGCTCATATCATTACGCCTTTCTCGATGGATTTAAACGGCAACGGCATTACCGTTTCCAATGAAATTTGGGAGCAAATGAAACCCAATATTCCCAAGCGCGCCGATGGCAAACCGGTTCACCCTATTAAAGCCGACGCTCTTAAGCCGGTGGTGGACGCTTACCAAAAAGAAGGCAAACCGTTTAATTTAGGCATGGTTTTTCCGGTATCGACGCACAACTACGAGCTGCGTTACTGGCTGGCGGCCGGCGGCATTCACCCAGGTTTTTACGCGCCCCATAAAGGCGACACCTCGGGCCAGCTACAAGCCGACGCGCTGCTGAGCGTAACACCGCCACCGCAAATGCCCTCGACCATGGAGGCCGGCACCATTTACGGTTACTGCGTCGGCGAGCCCTGGAACCAACAAGCCGTTTTTAAAGGCATTGGCGTGCCGGTTATTACCGATTACGAAATCTGGAAAAACAATCCGGAAAAAGTATTCGGCATTACCAAAGAGTTTGCCGAGCAATACCCCAACACCACCGTGCGCTTAACCAAGGCGCTTATTCGTGCCGCTAAATGGCTGGATGCAAACGACAATGCCAATCGCCCAGAGGCGGTTAAGATTTTGTCTAAGCCCTACTACGTAGGCGCCGATTACGAAGTGATCGCCAACTCCATGACTGGCACCTTTGAATACGAAAAAGGCGACAAGCGAGAGGTTCCCGACTTTAACGTGTTCTTTCGCTACCACGCCACCTACCCATATTACTCAGATGCCATCTGGTACCTAACGCAAATGCGTCGTTGGGGTCAAATCTCTGAGCACAAAGACGACGCCTGGTATTTGGACACCGCGAAAAAAGTTTATCGCCCCGACATTTACGCTACAGCGGCCAAAGCCTTGATTGCCGATGGCGCCGCTAACGCGGACGAGTTTCCGGCCTTTGCCAGCGAAACCGGCATAAAACCGCCGCAGGCTGATTTTCTCGATGGCATTACTTACGACGGCAGCCAGCCTAACGCCTATCTGGAAAAACTCACCATTGGCCTAAAAGCCGACGACTCTCTGTAAGCACTAAACACTGTGGCGCCGGCAACGGCGCCCGTTTGTGAGGAATCCGTTATGAACCCTGCCATCGCAATTCGCCAAAAATGGCAACACACCGATCTCGGTAAAACTCAATGGTTGGCCATCAGCCGGGCAGTCGCCTTACCCATTCTGGGGCTGCTATTGTTTATGGGGTTATGGCACATTGGCGCGCAACAAGTCGACACCTCGCTCGGTACGTTTCCGGGGCCCGTCGAAGTTAAACAGCAATGGAATAACCTGCTCAGCGAGCATCAAGCCGAGAACCAACGCGAAGCGGCCTTTTACGAGCGACAACAAGAGCGCAACGAAAAAAAATTAGCGGCCAACCCAGATGCCGAGATCAAATGGCGCGACTTTAACCGCCGCCCCACGTTTTTTGACCAGATTATTACCAGCCTTATTACGGTAATGACGGGCTTTTTACTGGCGACAGTAATTGCTATTCCGCTGGGTATTTGCATCGGTTTAAGCAACAATATGTACCGTGCACTCAACCCCATCATCCAAATATTTAAACCGGTATCACCGCTGGCCTGGTTACCGCTGGTCACCATGGTGGTGAGTGCGGTGTATGTTACTGACGATCCGATGTTTGCCAAATCGTTTATCACCTCCGTGGTAACCGTCACCCTTTGCTGCCTGTGGCCAACCATGGTCAACACCGCAGTCGGTGTTGCCAGCATCGGCCAGGATTTAAAAAACGTTAGCCGGGTGCTGCGTTTGGGCTGGCTTACGCACGTTAAAACCATCGTTTTACCCTCGTCTATCCCGATGATGTTTACCGGCCTACGCCTGTCGCTGGGCATCGCCTGGATGGTGTTAATCGCCGCCGAGATGCTGGCGCAAAATCCGGGGCTTGGAAAGTTCGTGTGGGATGAATTTCAAAACGGCTCGTCCGACTCACTCGGGCGAATTTGCGTCGCCGTGTTAATGATCGGCTTTATTGGTTTTTTACTAGATCGCGCCCTACTGCTGTTACAAAGCCGGGTTAACTGGGACAAAAACGCTGTGATGCGTTAGGAGATCACTATGGACAATGTACATTTAGAGCTCAGCCGCGTGGGCATCAGTTTTCCAACCCCCAAGGGGCCTTTTTGCGCCCTTAAAGACGTCGATTTAAAAATAAAAAAAGGCGAGTTTGTCTCGCTTATCGGGCACTCGGGCTGTGGTAAATCCACCGTGCTGAATATCGTCGCCGGTTTATATCAAGCCAGTACCGGTGGCGTTGTGCTCAATGGCCGCGAGGTTAACGAGCCGGGGCCCGAGCGCGCCGTGGTGTTTCAAAACCATTCGCTGTTGCCGTGGCTAACCGCCTACCAAAATGTTGAGCTGGCCGTTAAGCGAGTGTTTGGCCGCAGCAAAAGCCGCCGCGAGATGCGCGAGTGGATCGAGCACAACCTGGAGCTGGTGCAAATGGGCCACGCGTTACACAAAAAGCCCGATGAGATCTCGGGTGGTATGAAGCAGCGCGTTGGTATTGCCCGGGCACTGGCTATGGAGCCGCAAGTACTGCTAATGGATGAGCCCTTTGGCGCTTTGGATGCGCTAACCCGCGCCCACCTGCAAGACTCGTTGATGGAGATTCAGGCCGATTTGGGCAACACCGTTATTATGATTACCCACGATGTGGATGAGGCAGTGCTTTTGTCCGATCGTATCGTGATGATGACCAACGGCCCCGCCGCCACCGTGGGGGAGATTCTCGATATCAATTTGCCGCGCCCGCGTGACCGACTGGCTCTGGCCGACAACGCCGAGTACAACCATTACCGCAGCGCCGTGTTACGCTTTTTGTACGAGAAACAACGCAAAATCGAGCCCATTGCAACACGCCGCGATAAAACGGGCGCCCCCGACAATAGCAAAGGTAAAAGCAAACACCACGCGGCCTGATCACGCCGATTTTCTGTGGCACAATAGCGGTCACTGACGCTCGCTACACCAGCGAACGTCACCGCTATCAGTTAGGTATCCATGAGAATATTCAGTGCCGCTCTGCTGCTTTTTTTTACCTGTCAGCTACAGGCCGCCGAGCCTTTACGAATTGCCGTGGCGAGCAACTTCACCCCCACGCTTGAGGCCCTGCTGCCGCACTGGCGGGCGCAGAGCGATACTCCCGTGGTTATCTCCAGCGGCCCCTCTGGCGCGCTTACCCAGCAAATACTAGCCGGCGCCCCCTTCGGGCTGTTTTTGTCGGCCGATGCCGATTACCCCAGGGCATTGCACGCCAAAGCCAAAGGTGCCAAGCCGGTCGTCTACGCCCGCGGGCAACTGATCGCCGCCTGCACCTTTGCCACCAGCTCCACCACCCACGCGCTAACCCAGGCCCGCACCCTGGCACTTGCCAATGCCCGCACAGCCCCTTATGGTCGCGCAGCCGCCCGCTGGCTTACACAATACGGCAAAGCAATGTCGGCCAAACAAGTACAGGCAGGCTCCGTGGCCGGCGCACTGCAATTTGCCGCCACCGGCAACGCCGATTGCGCTCTGGTAGCCAGCAGCTTTCAAACACTGGCGCCTGAGCTACACTGGTACCCACTGGACCACGCTCCGGTGTTAACGCAAGCGGCCAGCGTGTTGGATAACACAGGCGCTGCGCCCGAGTTTTTACGCTTTTTACTCAGCGATACAACACAACACTTGATACAACAAAACGGATACCTAGCCGCCACACCGTGAACGCCGCGATTTGGGTTACCTGCAAACTCGCATTAGTGACAACACTGGTGCTGTTCGTTATCGGCACACCGCTGGCGTGGTGGCTGGCGCAGGGGCGTGGGCGCTATTTGCGCACCCTGGCCGAAGCCGTCGTGGCGCTACCGCTTATACTCCCCCCCACCGTGCTGGGGTTTTATCTGTTGTTATTACTGGCTCCGGGTGGCGCTATCGGGCAGTTCAGTCAGTCGGGGTTGGCTTTTAGCTTTATCGGGCTGGTGATTGGCTCGGTCATTTACTCGCTGCCGTTTGTGGTGCAACCGCTCGCCGCCAGCTTCGGCCAGCTGGACACCCGCCTACTGCAACTGGGGCGCAGCCAGGGGCTCAATACCTGGCAGCTACTCAGGCGTATCGTCTTACCCGCCACCAGCCACGCCTTTGTGATGGCAGGTGCGCTGGGCTTCGCCCACACCGTGGGCGAGTTTGGCGTGGTACTGATGATTGGCGGCAATATTCCCGGCGAGACTCAGGTGCTCTCGATATTATTATTCGATGAGGTAGAGACCCTAAATTTTGCCGCGGCCCATCGCATTGCCGGCGGCTTACTGGCGGCCTCGTTCGTTTTGCTAGTGGCGCTTTACGGTTGGCAGCGTCACCGGAGGCACACCCGTGTGGCAGCTTAAGTTAAACGGCCATCACTGGCAGTGGCCGGCAGGCGAGTGGCTGGGCATTAGCGGCCCATCTGGCTGTGGTAAAACCCAGCTATTAACCGCGATTGCCTGCGGCCAGCGAGGGCTTTTGCAAAGCCCGCAACAAACTAATTTATTTGACTATCCGGCACATCAACGCGGCCTTGGTTGGGCGGTACAGGGCGCGCCTTTGTGGCCCAACCAAACCGTACACACAATGCTCGCCAGCTTGGCGACACGACACAATTTTAATGACTGGCAAGAATGCGCTCGCGAGCTGCACATTACCCCTCTGTTGCCACAATACACAAATACGCTTTCAGGCGGCGAGCGTCAGCGGGTCGCCCTGCTCAGTGCGTTTATCTGCGCTAAACATTTACTGCTGCTCGACGAGCCGGTCTCGGCGCTGGACACTAACGCCGCGCGTGAGGCGCTTAACTGCCTGCGGCGCTGGGCGCGCGAGCGGCAACTGGGCGCCATTATCGTCAGCCACCAGTGGCACGATTTAGCCTCCAGCTGCGATTGGTTGTATCAATGGCAAAACCAAACGCTTTGCGCGATCTCTGAGGCCCATAAACACCACGTACAAAAGCAGCCAGACAACGCCTATGCTTTGTGGTCGCTTGATCAGCCGCCTGGTAACGGACAAGTCTGGGTCAATGGCCAGACACTGGAGTGCGGCCCGCTGCCCGGGACGACTCAGCGCATTCGCATCGATGCTCACGAGGTCTCCATCGCCCGCGAGCCACCCACTCCCTCCAGTATTGCCAATACCCTGGCAGTCACCATTAACGCGCTACACCCGGTGAGCGAAGCCAGCATCATCGCCACTCTGGATTGGTACAACACTGAGCTCTACGCGCTTATTACGCCCAGAGCGGTTCAGGCGCTAGCGCTAGCGCCAGGACAAAAGGTGTACGCGCAATTTAAAGCCCATGGTATTAGGCCCAGCTAGTTTGCTGTAACACCCTGGAACCTAACCGACGCAGAACAAACGCCCCCTCTAAGCCAGTTCATTCATTGTGATTACCCTCTTGACAACTCAATACTGTGTGTCACATAGTAAATACTGTGCAACACACAGTATAGGTAAGATTTTGACGGACGTCGCTGAACGATTGACTAAATTAACCATGGAGCTGCGCCGGGGCCTGCTGGTGATGGCGGTGCTGGAAGCACTGGTGCAGCCGCACTATGGCTATTCGCTGCGGCGCTTTTTGCAAGAGCAAGGGCTGGAGGTGGATGAAGGCACACTTTACCCATTGCTGCGCCGGCTAGAAAGTCAGGGTTTACTTGCAAGCGAGTGGCAGGTGCAGGAGGGCCGTAAACGGCGTGTGTACCGGTTATCCAAAACCGGCGACTCTGCCCGGGTAACTATGAATACCGAATGGCAAAGCCTGAATAAAGCGCTGGCCAATATTACGGAGACAACACCATGAACTGGTTAGAACGCTATACCTTTGCGGTTAAATCCCACTTGCCTGCCAGTGTTAGAAACGATGTGGCCGACGAGTTGCTAAGTGACTTACAGGACGAGCGCGATTATCGCGAAGAGTCTTTGCGCCGCCCGCTTACCGATGACGAACTGAAAGCGCTACTGCGCGAACGCGGCCATCCCATGTTAGTGGCGGCTGATTTTCAGCCGCGCCCTACGCTCGTCAGTGAAAGCCTGTTTCCCATTTACCGGCAGCTGCTGCAGTGGATGATCCTCGCCATCGCCGTGGTGCAACTGTGCCTGATGGTGGCCGCCTTTGCCGGAGCCGGCGAAGTGCGTTTGTGGCAAGCTCTACCGCAACTAATGTGGAGTATTTTGCAAAAAAGCCTGTACGGCTTTGCCTGGCTTACCCTAATTTTTTACCTGATAGGCGAGTCGGTCAGCCGCGCAGACATTTTTAAACGCTGGCACCCAGAGTCTTTGCCTAAAGTAGTTGCCGAGGGCGACTATATAAGCCGCACCGCATCGGCGTTTGAGTTGGTGGTTACCGTATATTTTGCCGCGTGGTTAAACCGCGTGATACCGCAAAGCTTGGGGGACAATCCTATCCAGTTTGTTTTTTCTGAGCAGTGGGCAACATTACTGCCCTGGATTAACGCCGTATTGCTGGGCAGTATTGTGCTAGCGGTGAGCAAATTACTCTTCCCTTACTGGACGCGGCGTAAAATCATCACCGAGCTGGCGCTGTATATTCCCACGCTGATTATTGTGGCGGTGATTCACGGCTGGGATGCACCACTGACGATTATCACCGGTGCCGGCGAGGCGAGTAGGGAGTGGGCGATAAGCAGCAACTCCATTGCGTTAGCCGCTGCCGCCTACGTCCTATTTGCCCTTTACGACACCGTCCAAAAAATCAAATTATACCGGGCAATATAAATACGGGCTAAACTTTACTCTCAGTGGCCGGCTCCGTTACCGGCGGTTGATGAGGATCTTGGTCGAGCACCGCATCCAACGCATCGGCTAAAATAGGGTACACGGTAAAGTTGCCATTTTCGGCTTTAATGCCGGCGCGCACCATGGCCTTGAGCGGTTGAAACTGAATATCGGAAAATATCAGCTGGCACTTGCGTTTTTTACAGCGCGTAATAAACCCGGTTAAGCCGTCTAAGCCACCGGCATCCAGCAGCGGCACACCGTCCATATGCACCACCAACCCTTGTTGCTCTTTGGCAAACTCGTCCAGCTCGGCAAAAATTTTATCAGCCGCGGCAAAAAATAACGGGCCCGATATTTTAATAACCCGCCAGCCCTCGGGCAGCGGCCGGGGCACATGCTTTAGCGCCTTGGTAATATCGCGCGCTTTGGTCATAGCGGCAATATCGCGCATAAACAACAGTGCGGCGATCACCACCGCCGAGCCTATGGCGACCACCATATCCACCAAGAGTGTTAATGAAAAACACACCACAAACACCGCGACATCGGCGGTGGGCGCCGTGCGTATAGTGTTTACTATTTGTCGGCCATGGCACATGCGCCAGGCCACTATCACCACTAAGGTTGCCATGCAGGCCATGGGCAAATGTTTAAGGTAGGGCGACGCCCACAGCAAACTTATACCAATTACCCCGGCGTGAATCACCGCTGCCAATGGTGTCGCCGCACCGGCGCGAATATTAGTGGTCGAGCGGGCAAGCTCGGGCGCCGCACTAAAACCGCCAAAAAACGGGGCGACAATATTACCCACCCCCAAGCCAAACAACTCCGAGTTGGCGTGATAACGCTTGCCCGTCATACGCTCGAGCATTACCGCACAAAGCAAAGCCTCGATGGCCCCCAGTAAAGCAATGGTTAACGCCTGGGGCAACACCTCACCCAGCATATCAAAGGTCCAGTAATTGCCCTCGAGCCCCTGCCAGGGCAAAGCAAACTGCGGCAAAAAATTCGGTATCCCCCCGGCGGTGTGGCCAGGGTGGGCATGGTACTCAAATGAGCTGGCAATGGTGGCCACCGGGTAACCCCAATGGGACAGCAACAATGCCACCAACACGCCGGCTAGCAACGTAATTAAATGCGCCGGAATCGGAATTTTTAATTTGGGCCAGAGGTACATCACCGCAAACGATACCGCGGTAACCATTAATGTGGGCCAGTGGATGGTGGGTATATGACGCGCGATATCCCACAATTTAGCAAAGAAAAAATTTGGCAGCGGTTCGGTCAGCACCAAGCCGAATAAATCCGGCACCTGTAAAGTGGCCAGCACCACAGCAATACCCAGGGTGAAACCAAAGGTCACCGTATGGGGGATATAACTTAGCACCCGGCCAAACTGGGCAATGGCCATCAGCAAAATAAAACCGCCCGCCAACAGCGTGGTGAGCAGTAGCCCGGGTAGCCCATAAGCCTGCACGACAGGTTGCAAAATCACCACAAAAGCGGCGGTGGGGCCAGACACCGAATAACGCGAGCCGCCCAGCAGCGCCATAATCAACCCGGCCACCAGAGAAGTGTAAAGCCCGTGCTGCGGCGGTACGCCAATGGCAATGGCCAGTGCCATCGATAGTGGGATCGCCGAGATACCCACGGTAAGGCCGGCCATTAAATCGCCGCGAAATTTACTCAGGCTGTAGCGCTCGCGCAGGCAGCTGGCGCGCAGCGCACTGGCAACTTGCAACCCCTGTAGATGACGCCGCGCGGACATAGCTGCTCCTTGTGTTTAAAGACTTTTATTATACGTGTTAATCGCCGGCCCTGCGCACCGGTTGCGCCAGGCAGTGACGCGTTATACTATCCAGACAGTGCAATAATCTAATACCGCACCAGCGCCGGTGTGTCGGCAAGGCCCCGCCTGCTACCGCCGCGCAAAACGAGCCACATTATGCATGTATCAATCGCCACTCATGTAGCCACTGCAATTAAACGGCTAACGCCACTGTTGGCTTTTAGCGTGGGTTTTGGTTTGTTTTGGGTGCCCGTGACAAACGCCGAGCCCGGCCTCCGTACTCAAGCAAACGCCGTCATGCCAGTATCATTGTGGGCCAGTAAAAGTGGCCGTGGCGAGTTTGAACGTGCCCTACTTCAAGCGATATTAGAGCGCACAAAAGATCGCTACCCAGCGTATCAATTTAGCGTTATCCACGATTCGCTTGGCACCCAGCGCGGCCGACAGGTTATTGCCGATGGCGAGCAAGCCAATGTGTATGTCTCGGGTTTGCGCGAAGATAATTTCACTCGCGAGCAACAGATACTGATGGTGCACCAGCCCACAATGAAAGGGCTAATGGGCTACCGCGCCGCGATTATCCGCGCCGACGATGCCGAGCGCTACGCCAGGGCCGCCAGCGAGAGTGACTTGCGCAGTTTAGTCATAGGCCAGGGCCGCGACTGGGAAGACGCCAAAATTTTGCGTTTTAACCATTACACCGTCAACGACAACGGGCGCTTTAACAACTTGTTTGAAATGCTTAGCTATGGCCGTTTTGACGCCCTCTTGCTGGGCGCCGCCGAGGCAAACCAAGAGCTCGCGGCCAGCCCGTTAAAGGCACAACTTAGCGTTGCCGGGCAACCGATTATTTACTACCCCCATGCGATGGTGTTTCAGGTAAGCGGTAAATACCCCGAGCTTGCGCAACGCATTGCCGAGGGCTTTAAGCGGCTCATACAAGACGGTACCCACGAGCAATTACTCAACCAGTACTTTGGCGACATCATCCGGCATATCAGCGATAAAAACACTCGTATTATCGTGCTTAAACACCCTAACCCCAGCCTTATGCCCGAGCTAAAGCAACCCTTGCTGCGCCACCAAAGTGTGCCCTAAGTAAGACGTAAACAGCGTCGCTACAGCGTAAAACGCCGATTGTGAGCAAAGCCGGCCGCCGCGGGGACGCTATCGGCACGCACCACGTAACGCAGTGAGCCACCCGCACGCACCGCATCAAACGGGTAACAGGTAACCAGCCACAAACTATCCGCATCGGGGTTTACCCATAAATCTCCCTGCGCGGCATCGGCAATGCTGCGCTGGCTGATCACGTAGCGGCGCCACTGACCATCACTTGCCTGCCAGCGCAACACCTCGCCACTTTTTAGCTGCTGCAAAAAAGCAAAGTGCGTATCCCGGTGCCCGCCAATAACCCGGGCACCGGGTTGGCTGGCCGCCCCCACCTGCAGTAACCCCGGGCCAAAAGCCAGCGCCTCGCCGTGGCCACCGCCCAGTACGTATAAATCTTTGCGCACCCGGCCACTCGCGTCCAACCACTGTAAACGTCCCACCGGCTGCGTATCGGCCCAGGGCCAGGGCGCCACATCAAGCTCGGGGGCGTCGAGCTTTTGTTGCCAGGCTCGCTCGATAAGTACTTGCGCCAATTGCGCTTTTGCCTCAATGGCAAATGCACTGCCCCACTGCCAAACAAGCACCAGCAGTAACAGCCCACTTAGCAACAGGCGCCCGCGATGCCAACGCGGCAGCGGCGTACGGGGTGATTTACGCAGCTCGCACATTGCGCACCTCCCAGCTAGCCACCGCCATTAAACCCAATAACGCCAGCGCGCCTAACAGCCAGCGCCACGCAACACCCAGTGCCGTCTGCGGGTAGCCCACCGCCTGCATTGTGGCGCCGGCAGGCATAGCATTACTTAGCGCCCGTTCATGGGCTGTGGCTTCTTTGGGGCGCCCCGGAGTTTTATCCACGGCCACTAAACTCGTGTAGCGCGACATCAATTGATAATTAAGCGCCACCGGCAATATCTGCTCGCGCGCGGCATCGTTTGTGTCGCGGCCATTAACGTAAAACTCGTTCTCTAAAAAGGTAATTTTTTCCCGACCAAAACGCTGCGCTAACAGTGGCGGTGTTTGCGTGTCCGTCACCTCGGCATTGTTTGCCTCCCGAAGGCTTAGCTCACGCTGCCACGGTTTACCGGCGCTGGTACCGCGCACGGTAATTAGCGGCTGCGACCGGCTTGGCCAGGGCGCCAATTTTGCTGTTACTAACAGCGGCTCGCCCCAGTACAAATCGGGAATGCGCCGGGGAAACATTTGCACCGGCTGGGGCCAATCGATTGTAATGTTACGCACCAGCGGGCTTTTTAATTTGGTTAACAGGCCGGTCATGCGCTGCTCAATTTGTGCGGCTGTGGCGATCTCGGTAAAGCTGCCCCGGCCAAAATCGGCGGCGCGACGCATAAAAAAGCGGTTGGGCGCACTGCCAATGGCCACGGTAAATAATCGGGCATCGCCGAGATGGCGGTGAATATGCTGTAATAGCGCGGCTTCATTGCCCACACTGCCATCGGTCACAAACACAATTTGCTGCAGGTATTCATCGCTTGCCGGGTGGGCAAATGCCCGGGTTAACGCCGACATCATTTCGGTGCCGCCATCGGCGCGCATACGTTCAAGGGCCCGACGGGCGCGCTGCACATTGGCATCGTTTGCCACCACCGCCCGATCAAACAAGGGGCGGGTATCGCTGGCAAACAAAATCACATTAAAGCGATCCTGTGACGTTAAGGTATCCAGTGCCAGTAGTGCACCGGCGCGCGCCTGCTTAATCGAGTCGCCCGCCATAGAGCCCGAGGTGTCTACCACTAAGATAAGCTCGCGGGGCATTTTTTGCGCATCACTCACCTCGCGCGGCGGCATAAGCATTAACTGTACATAGCGATCCCCTTGCCACTGGTGCACAAACTGCGCCGCCACTGGCGCGGCTTGGGGCTGAGGCTGCCAGGTGATTTCAAAGTCGCGATCCATACTGACTTTACCGCGGGCAAACTGAATCTGGCGCTGCCCCTGATCGGCCCCGGCGGGCTGAGCAATATCCAATTTGTGAGTGGCGCTGTGCACCTGCGCCAAAGGCACGCCTGCGTTTAGCTTTAGCGACAAGGTCACCGGGTTTAGTGTCTCACCCGCGGCAACATGCTGCTGAACGGGTGTTATTAAGGCGGCATCCGGGACTTGATCGGTAGCCAGCGCCCAACCACCGGCTCCCGTGGTTAAGGCCTGCTCGGTGTTTAAGTCGCCCGCGACAACACCCGGAATCGCAGAGCCCGGGATATAACGCGGCGTTAAGGTTAGAGGTAAGCGCAAACGAAATTCGCCCGACTCGTACAATACCTGTTGGCTGTAGCCCAGTTTTATACGAATGGTTTCGCCGGGCGCTATGTTGGCTATTTGCTGACGAAATAAATTGGGCCGCTGCTGTTCAACTAATGTAGCTTTTTGGCCCGCCGCCTTTGCAGCGGCAAAGGTTTTTTGTGCCTGAGCTTTTTCCTGGATCTCGCCCTTAATAACGCGCTCGCCCACCAACATGGTTAGCTGGCTTACCGCACTGTCCTCGGCGAGCGGGTAAGTATAAGTACCGTTAACCCACTGCTCGGTTTGGTTTTTAAAGCTTTGCGTCACCAGTACACGGGCCTGTAGCCCTTGCACGTCGAGCTCGATATGCGTGTCTAAGTGCAGTGCATCCTGGCGGTTTTGGCGCAGCTCGGTGCCGGCTTGCGCCGCCGTTATAACCAGCCGGCCAGCGTCGTCCTCGGCCCGCGCCTGGGCGCCGATACCGAGGACGACTACCAAACCCAGCCAGCGCCACATTACCCCGGCAAAACGCCATTGTTGATTAGCCATTGTGAATCTCCCTGTACTGATGAGTGTCAATACAACCAGTACAACAGCACAATCAGCCCTTAGAGAGACTAAAGCGGGCGATCTGATGGGCAATTATGATCAATTGTGGCAACCGGTTTTTGCGCGGGGGATGGACCACTAGAGCCAGAAACACTTTGGGGGTATTATCGCGCTTTTATCTGGCGCCAACGCCTAAGAAAACTAAGGCTACACACCATGACTCCGGCGGTTAATGTTCTGGCACAACACCAAGCCCCCTACACACTGCACGAGTATCAGCACGACGAGGGAAGTACCTCCTATGGCCTGGAGGCGGCGCAAAAACTCGGCGTTGTCCCCGATAAAATTTTTAAAACACTGGTTGCTCAGACGCCCAAGGGAGGCCTAATCGTGGGGCTGGTACCAGTCAGCGGGACCTTAAACGTAAAGCAATTAGCCCGCGCCGCCGGCGTGAAAAAAGTCGTCATGGCACAACCGGCCGATGTACAGCGCGCCACCGGTTACGTGCTGGGCGGCGTCAGCCCGCTGGGGCAGAAAAAACGCCTGCCAACCTATATCGACAGCTCGGCGCAATACCATGACAGCATTTTTATCAGCGCCGGCCAAAGGGGGTTGGAGATCGAGCTGCCACCGGCCGATTTAAAGCGTTTAAGCGGCGCCACTTTTGCCCCGATCGCGCAGTCGGCCAATTAAGAGCGTTGGGTATTATCCGTTAGCTGTGCAATCGCCTTCTTACTCACCGCCAGCACCTGATCGCCAATAGGGTCATCGCCCAGCGCCCGGGCCAGAGCAAGGCCTCCCACCATCAGCACCGCCGCCTGCAAGGCGGCGGTATCTTGCTTATCGCGTTGATCGGCACCGGCGATATTGCCCACAAACCCTTTAAAAACACGGGCGTAAGCATCCCGCACCTGCTGGTTACGCAGCTGAATATCGGTTGCCAAAAATGCCAGCGGGCAGCTATTGCTACCGCCATCGGCACGCTCGCGGCTTAAATAGCGCTCGGTAATATCGGCCAGACTGGGGGTTACCGGGGTGCGCTCGAGAATATGATCGCGCGCGCGTATCGCGGCCACGGCGATAGCCTCGGCGTAAAGTGCCGATTTAGAGTCAAAGTGCGCATAAAAAGCGCCCCGGGTTAACCCGGCCGCCGCCATCACCTCATCAATACCTACCCGCTCATAGCCGCGCTCGGTAAACAGCATGGCGGCGGCCGTTACAATAGCCTCGCGCGATTGGGGTTTATGGGTTTTGCTCCATGCCATGGTACGTCGCTCCTACCAATTAACGCTTAGATTTAAGCTACCATCATACTCACCTCTAAAATATGTTCATCAACATATTTTAGAGGTGAGTATGCCGCTTGCTAACCGGCGGCGGGCCGCTTGCTATAACACCGGGTAATTTAGTCTATAGTCAAAGGCGACGTTTACCGAGGTAAAAATATGGCTTCACCACTTATTTTGGGCGGCGCTAACGGCGGCAATGTCTGTTTACAACCGGCACTGGCCAACCGCCACGGCTTAATCGCCGGAGCTACCGGCACCGGTAAAACGGTTAGCATGCAAGTGCTCGCCGAGCACTTCTCGCGCCTAGGGGTACCGGTGTTTTTGGCGGACATTAAAGGCGATTTATCGGGCTTAGCCTGCGCCGGAGCGCCCCATAAAAAAATCGAGCAGCGGCTCGGACAAATGGAAATCCCCGACTTTAACTTTAGCGCCAATCCCGTTCGCTTTTGGGACATCACCGGCGTCCGCGGTATTCCGGTAAGGTTATCTTTATCGGACCTTGGGCCACAGCTGCTGGCACGCCTTTTGGATTTAAACGATACTCAGGAGGCCATCCTGAGTATTATTTTTGACTACGCCGACGATCAGGGCTTTTTACTGCTGGACTTAAACGATTTAAAAACCAGCTTAAGCTTTATTCAGGAGAACTCGGCGGACATCCAGAAATCCTATGGCCGTATCTCCTCCGCCTCAGTTGCGGCTATCCGCCGGCGCTTACTATTGCTGGAGCAAGAGGGGCTGGAAGCCTTCTTTGGCGAGCCGTCGCTTGAGTTTGACGACTTAATAACCACAGATAACGCACGTGGCACCATCAATATATTGGATGCCCGCTCACTGATGAACACGCCTAAAACCTACGCCATTTTCCTGCTGTGGTTAATGTCCGAGTTGTTTGAAAATTTACCCGAGGTGGGCGACCCGGACCAACCCGTCATGGTGTTATTTTTTGACGAAGCACATCTACTGTTTAAAGATTGCCCCAAGGCGTTTATCGATAAAATCGAGCAAGTCGTCAGATTGATTCGCTCAAAAGGCGTTGGTATTTATTTTATCAGCCAAAGCCCCAGCGATATCCCCGACGATGTACTGGCGCAATTGGGCAACCGCATTCAGCACGCGCTGCGCGCCTATACCCCCAAAGAAAAACAGGCCGTGCGGGTTGCCGCGCAATCGTTTCGCCCCAACCCGGCGCTGGATACCGAGCAGGTAATTGCAGAGTTGGGCGTGGGCGAGGCACTGGTGTCAACACTACAGAACGGCGGTATTCCCAGCGTGGTAGAGCGCACTATCATGGCGCCGCCACGATCACAAATAGGCCTTATTAGTAAAACCGCCCGTAGCGCGATCATTGCCGCCGACCCACTGCTGGTTCGCTATAAAACAGCGGTAGACCCGGAGTCTGCCCATGAGATATTACAAAAGCGGCAAAAAGCGCTTGCTAAGCGGGCCGAAAAAGAAACCGTAAAACCCAAAAAATCACGCGCAAGATCCTCCCGGCAAAGCGTCGGCGAGGCTTTTTTAAAGAGTGTCGCCCGCAGCTTAGGCAGTGGCGTTGGCCGTAAAATCATGCGCGGGCTGCTAGGCTCATTATTAAAATAAAGCACACAACAATATGTTCTTGAACATACTGTTGTGATTGCTAGGCTCTCTACTACATCATAAGGAGCCTGTTATGAGCCAGACCGTTCAAATTTATGGCGCGACATTCAGTGTGTTTGTGCGCGTAGTTGCACTGGTATGCGAAGAAAAAAACATTCCCTATCAGTACAGCAAAACCCTTAAACACCAACCGTTCGAGATGCACAGCGAGGCACATTTTAACCTGCACCCATTTGGCAAAATTCCCATACTGCAACACGGTGATAACACTCTGTGCGAAACCGCCAGCATCATCCGCTATTTAGATCGCGCTTTTGGCCCCGAGACTTTACAGGGCGGCAACGAATGGGAGCGAGCACACATCGACCAGTGGTGCTCCCTGATTACACATTACATTGATTTTTATGTGGTGCGTCAGTTTATGCTCGAGCTGGTGTTTCCAAAAGGTGCTAACGGTGAGCCGCGCCTGGATGTGATTGCCGACAATCGCCCCCGTGCCGAACACGCACTGAATATTATTGCCCAACAGCTGGGCGATACAGACTACCTGGTTGGGGATCAGTTTAGCCTGGCCGATGCCATGCTAGCGCCCATGTTAGCCTACAACAAAGATGCACCCGATTGTATTAATCTGGTCAGGGCTCACCCGAAACTGCTACAGTACGCCAACAGGTTACAGGCTCGCGCCAGCGGCCAACGTGTATTAAGGCCTATGAGTGAGTCGATGTAGGTAAGTAGCCCGGCGCGACAAAAAAATTTAGGTAACACAATGGAAATTTCCGGCGGATGTTTGTGTAAAGCGGTTCAGTTTACTGTCCGTGATGAGTTTAGTGCGTTTCATTTGTGCCACTGCCAGCAGTGTCAAAAAATCAGTGGTGGCGCTCATGTGGCCAACGTGTTTATTGCCGCAGATGCCTTACAGTGGCAAAGCGGCGAGGCACACATAGGCCACTACACTGTGCCCGGGCGCAACATCAGCCATGGTTTTTGTAAAACCTGCGGTTGTCCATCACCTTACCCGGCCGGCGATAACACTCTGATTGTGCCGGTGGGGTCACTGGATCGCGCCCCCACCCTTGCACCACAGGATCATATTTTTTGGTGTGAGCGGGCCGGGTGGTACGAACAGGGCGTGCAAGCAAAAAAATATAACCGCTTCCCGGGCTAACAGACGGCTAACCATACACCCGCCCTAGCGCAGGCTGGCAAAGGTATCACATCGGGCGATTTCACCACTGTCAAAACCCACTTTAAACCAGTGCACGCGCTGCGCTGAACTGCCGTGGGTAAAGCTATCGGGTTGCACCGAACCGCGCGCTTCGCGCTGCAACCGGTCATCGCCAATGGCGGCCGCTGCCACCAAGGCCTCGTTTAAATCATCGGGCTCAAGCAGCTGCCTAAAGCGGTCGGCGTGGTGCCCCCAAATGCCGGCAAAACAATCGGCTTGCAACTCTTGCAGCACCGACATTTGATTTGCCTCTACCTGTTTCATTTGCCCCTGGCGCTGATTCACCATGGTCGAGATACCCAGCAAATTTTGCACATGGTGGCCTACCTCGTGAGCAATCACATACGCCTGAGCAAAATCCCCCGGCGCCTGGTGCCGGTTTTTTAGATCCTGATAAAAGCTTAAATCGATATACACCTGCTGGTCGGCCGGGCAGTAAAACGGCCCCACGGCCGAGCTGGCCTGGCCACAGGCCGACTGCACCGCACCGCTAAACAACACTAACGTGGGCTTTTGGTAGGCTCGCCCTGTTTGCTGAAACAGCTGGGTCCAGGTGTCTTCAGTGTCCGCCAAAACCACCGCGGTAAACTCCGCCAGCTCCTGCTCGGCGGCACTGGGTTGGTAAGAGGCGCTTTGCTGGCCGGTGGGCCCGGTAGCCGATAAAAACGGAATATCCACCCCAAGGTAAGACGCAACGAACAAACCGCCAATAATAAGCAGCACCCACTTGCCTCCTTTGCGCCCCAACAATAGCGGCAGCAGCCGTAGCAAAGGTGCGCCACCGGCACGGGTGCCCGATACCCGCTGCCCACGCCGATCGTCGATATTGCTACTGCGTCTGCGGTTTTGCCAGCGCATGGATCACTCCTTGATGCGTTACCCAAGAGCCTTAAGAATAGCGTCTAACCAGCGGCGCTGCAGCCATTCAGCGAATTATTCATACACTTTTAGAGTAAAACCCTCGGCCGGCGACGGCGCCTCAAAGTAGCGGGTCACTTGCGCAAACATCTCCGGCGTATCCGTGCTCGCGCGCCCGGGTTCAGTAAGGCGGCGCTGTTCGATGCGCTTGAGGCAAACAGCATCAGCCAAGTCGATATACACCAAACAGTGCTCGGCCCCCACCTCGCTAAACACCTCTCGCAGCCACGCCCGCTGCGCTGTAGTATTGGCGGGAAAATCCATCACCACATCCGTGCCCGCCAGCAGCATCGACTGCACCAACGTTTTAACCGGCGCTTTTAACCGGGCTGAGCACTCGACATAATCCGCTAAGGTAAATATCTGATTGGGATAAAGCGCCGCGAGCCAGTCGTCCTCGCTAAGCAGCACAGCGCCCTCATCGGCAGCAAGTTGCCGGGCCAGAGTCGATTTACCGGCGCCCATCTTGCCGCAAAAGAAGCTAAGGCTTCCCTTTTTTACTTGGGCCAATACATTACCATCAAGAGTCAAAGTGCTGTACCTCGCAATGCCCTTCGCAAAAGAGCCCCGCCCCAAAATTCCCTCGGGCATCTACCGTTAGGCATTGCGCATCATTTCTAAAACCTTGTTAATCGTATTTAGGTTTCGCCCTGTCGCAACAGCACCTAAACACGACTCTATGTTCGCCACAAGTTTAGAGCGGCCGATGCCGCTGGGTGCATGCAGGTAAAACACGTTCCCGACAAGATCATATCTTTCGGATTCGGCCGCATACTTTTTCAACTTGGCTTGGTCCAGTTTCGGTTTTGTTTTACAAAAATAGAAATGCGACGTTTTACCCTCTTCTGAGTTGAAAGGCCCATGCTCGATAGCATCAAGTAGCTCTGACTCCTGCAGAAACAAAACATCCGGCTTAAATCCATATTCACGCTCAACCGCAGTGACGATCTCTAACCCCGGCGCCGTTACACCGTAAAATACAACATTACCGCTTTGTATATACGTTTTAACATTTTGATAACCACACGACTCCATGAGCGCCGCCAAGCCCTTCATCGGAATGATGTTTTTCCCACCGACATTTAAACCGCGAAAAAATGCTATGTATAACGTCATGTATGGCTCTTTATAATGTAATACCGCGCACAGGGGCGGATCTTTCGCGCGCCTCATCTCCCTTGCGATGGTGTAATGATACGTTTGGTTATATGGATAAAAAACTATGGCGCCTCACTGCTTGCCAACGTAATTAACTGCGAAGACAACTACGAAACAAGCCATTGCAGCGACCTCCAGAATCGATCCTACCTTGGCAGCATTTGGGTAGACTTCCTTTAACTCTTTATAGAATGGCCAAAAATTGAATGCCGGCGGTCTCTTTCCAAGCTTTTTCTCAAAGCCATGAAGCACGAAAATGCTAAGGGTTGTAAAAACGCCACCGCTCACCACTCCAATTATTAGCAACGCATTAAAAAGCACTTCCATACTAAAGACCATATAACAGCTAATTAAGGCGACTTAGGCACGTTCTTCTATCAACCAACCCTCACTCAAATCTGGGTTAAGTTAGAAATAAAGGCACTTGAAAAAGCGGAAAGCCCATCATTTGTAAACTTTTTACCGGGAATAGCGCAGCTAATATCCATTAATATAGGCAAGTTAATTGTTTTTATTCTGTCGCACAAGCTACGTTGAACCATTGAATCACTCAGAAAGACTTTACCTCTATTAATATTACCCCTCGGGCAGAGTGAATCAAAAAGGTTCGTCGAAATACCCAAAAGTATCAGACCTCGAACGTCCGACATCAGACTCCCCAACAAAAAAAGGGGAGACAGCCAATAGCCATCTCCCCCCGTTCACCGTTTACCGTTTACCGTCATCCGGGCAACCCAATCAACCGGTATTGCGCATCCCGGCCGAGATGCCGGCCATGGTCACCTTAAGCGCACGCTCTAACTCTTTACTAAAGGGCTTACCGCTGCGGTGTCGCTTAAGCAGCTCGGCCTGTAAATAGTTGAGCGGGTCGATATAAGGCTTACGCACGCTGATGGTTTGACGCAGGATCGGGTCGGAGTCGAGCAGCTCATCCTGACGCTTAATACGATTAATCAGCACTTCAAGGGCCGCCAGATCGGCGCGCATTTGCTGACCCAGTGGGTGCAGCTCTTCGGGGACTAACTGCTTTTCGTAGTAAGCGGCCATTGGGCCATCGGCTTTGCCGATTACCATCTCCAGCAAATCCAGGAACGACGAAAAGAACGGCCAGTTGTCGACCATGTCGTTTAGGGTAGCGGGGGCTTGCTCCAGCGCAAACTCCAGCGCCTGACGCGCACCCAACCACGCGGGCAGATTTAAACGCACTTGCATCCAGGCAAACACCCAGGGAATTGCGCGCAGGCTTTCGATACCGCCGGTGGCTTTGCGTTTTGCCGGGCGCGAGCCCAGCGCCAACAAGCCCAACTCTTGCTCGGGCGTGAGTGAGCGGAAGTAAGGCACAAATTGCGGATGGCCGCGCACCACCCGGCGATAACCTTCGAGGCTGGCTTGCGCCATGCGCTCGATTAAATCGCGCCACTCGTCGGTGGGCGCCGAGTGCGGCTCCATAGTCGCGCGCAAGGTGGCGGCCACATAGGTGGAGAAACTGCTAAAGGCAACTTTCGGCAAACCAAACTTGTAGCGAATCATTTCGCCCTGCTCGGTCACGCGAATTTTGCCTTTTACCGAACCCGGAGGCTGCGAGGCCATGGCTTTTTCTACCGGGCCGCCGCCACGGCCTACGGTGCCGCCACGACCGTGGAACAGAATTAAATCAATGCCGTACTGATCGGCCAGCGCCACTAAGCGCTCTTGCGATTTGTACTGCGCCCAGGTGGCAGCAAATTTACCCGCGTCTTTGGCCGAATCGGAGTAACCGATCATGACGGTTTGCTTGGCATCGGTGTACTCTTTGTACCAAGGCAATTGCCACAATAACTCCATCACCTCGGCGGAGCGATCGAGATCGTCCAGGGTTTCAAACAGAGGGACGATTGGCATGTTCCAGCCCATGCCGCACTCTTTTAACAACAGCGCCACCACCAATACATCGGAGGGCTGCTGCGCCATCGAGATAATATATTGCGACAGTGCCTCGCGCGGCTCGCCGGCGATGACTTTGCAGGTGGCCAGTACTTCGCGGCCTTCATCACTCACCGGCCACTCAGCCGGCAACAATGGGCGCTTGTCTTTTAAATGCTTGAGTAAGAATTCCTGACGCTCGGACTCGCTCCAGTCAAAGTAGCTGCCCATATCCAAATAGCGGGTTAACTCGTCCATGACTTTAACGTGACGCTCGCCGTCCTGACGAATATCCAGCGGCACTAAATTGATACCAAAGCTGTGCACCCGGCGAATAGTATCGAGCAACGGGCCGTTGGCGATGTGCGGTAAACCCACGTCTTTTAACGAGCGATAACACATCATTAGCGGGGCCAGTAAATCGTCGCGCGATTCGATCAGGTTTTGCGGGCGAGAGGGCTCTTTGCCTTTTAACGTGGCCTCGGCCCAATCCCGCGTCGCCTGAATCTGGCTGCGCAGGCCGGCCAGATAGTCGCGATACGGTGTCTCGCTGTCGCCGACAATTTCACGCAGCTCGGCGCTTGCTTCGTACATACTTAAATCGCCGTACAGATTTTGCACATCGCTTAAGTACAACTCGGCGGCCATCCAGCGGCCCAGCAGTAGTACCTCGCGGGTCACATCGTGGGTGACGTTGGGGTTGCCATCGCGGTCGCCGCCCATCCAGGAGTAAAAGCTAAAAGGGTGTAAATCGATGGGTAAGCTCTGGCCCAAATGGCGGCTGCAAATGCGGTCCATATGCCGAATAAAATCTGGCACGGCTTGCCACAGGCTATTTTCAATAACGGCAAAACCCCACTTAGCTTCATCGACGGCCGTTGGGCGCTCACCGCGAATTTCATCGGTGCTCCACATCTCTTCCACTAAACGATGCAGGCGTCCCACCACTTTGTCTTTTTCAAACGACAGCAGGTTGCCGCGCTGTTGGTCAGACAGAGTATTCACAATTTGATCGTATTTACGGATCAGGGTGCGGCGCGTTACCTCGGTGGGGTGCGCAGTCAGCACCAGCTCGATGCTGAGCTTTTGCATCACCTCAATCAGGTTTTCTTTGCCGTAGGTTTCGGCAAAATCCAACACCATGGTTTTTAAGCCGTCTTCGGGCTCGGCCTCGGCGCTGGCGCCATACTCCTGGTCGGCGATATTGGCAAGGTTCAAGAACTGATTAAACGCCCGGACAATCGGCAGAATGTCGTTGTCGTCCAGCTCACCCAGCATCTCTACCAGGGCACTGGAGTCTTCGTTCTCGCTTTGGTTGATACTTTTGCCCAGCTGGCGAATATCTTCAATTTTGGCAAAGCGCTCTTCGCCTTCATGCTCGCGAATGGTTTCGCCCAGCAGCTCGCCCAATAATCGGACGTTTTCCCGCAGGGTTTCCGGTAGCTGTTGCATCTACTATCTCCATAGCCAATAAAGGTAAAAGGAACCTCTGAATAATACAGGTGTGTCACAAACCTACAGCAAGGCCACAACACCGCTCTACTATTCAGAGGCAACGTTCTATTTTACGGTAATCGCGCCCTTGACGTCAGCGCCAAGACCGCGCAATTTTGCTTATCCACACAGCCTGTGGACAACTTTGTGCATGAGCTTTGCGTAACCGCTCAAAGCCACCGGCAGCGCCGGCTCTGCGCTCACTGTGTGATTCTCACACAGTGCAAAACACAAACAAAATCAATAGTTTAAAATGCACCGATTCGAGTACTCGGCAACCAATGATGCCCGCTTTTTAGGCACAAAAGCACTTGACACAAGCCCGTTTACGAACAGCCTGCCGGGCTAAATAAGCCGCTTAAAAAATGTTTTGCACAATTTTGTTAAGTGCGGGAAAACTCAAAACTCAGGGCATCGCCAATGCGCGTCAGCCCTTGTTGACGCATTAACAGCCGGTCGACCCCCAGGGCAACACCCGCGCAATCGGGCAGCCCGTGGGCCAATGCCGCCAGCAGTTGTTCATCCACCGGATAGTGGGGCAAACCCAGCGCGCTGCGCCGGGCGATATCGCGCGCAAAGCGCTGACGCTGCTCGTGTGGGCACGTGAGCTCCCAGTAGCCGTTGGCCAGCTCCATAGCGTTGCCCGGCGCCGTGGCCAAATAGCCTTCAAAGCGCCGCGCCACGGGCGTGCCGTTAGCGTCACTCACGATGCGGGCCAACGCGGCCTGACTGGCCGGAAAGTCGTGCACAAAGGTCAGCCCAACGGGCAGCGCAGGCTCTAACTCATGGGTGACCAATAAATCCAGCCAAGCGTCTTTGTCTAACCCGGTGTCGTCGATCTCAATCAAGCTTTTGCCTAATACGCGCAACTCAGCCAAAGAGATCTCATGAGGGTCAATCTGCCAGCGGCGGTAAAACCACTGACGGTAACTCAGCTTGTGGATAGCCAGCTCGGGAATCAGCAGCGCCACCAGATCACCGACTTCCGCCATAAGCTCGTGGTCGTCCAGCCCCACGCGATACCACTCCAGCATAGTAAACTCTGGGTTGTGGCGCGAGCCGCTCTCACCGGCGCGAAACACTTTGGTAAGCGCATACATGCACTGGCGATACTCGGCCAGCAGCCGCTTCATAGCGTATTCGGGGGAGCTTTGTAAATAATAGGTGTGGCCCGCGTTGTGCGCTGTTATCGGCTCGATAAACGGATCGGTAACAAAGGTACTGGCCAGAATCGGTACTTCGACTTCAAGCACCTGACGCGCGTTAAAAAACTCGCGTATGTGATGGTTGAGCGCCGCCCGCGCCTGTAATAGCGCGGGCGAGCAGCTCGGCTGCCATGATTCACTCACAGCTTAGTCTTTAGACGCGCGGCCTAAGTATTCACCGGTGCGGGTATCTACGCGAACCACGTCACCCACGTTCATAAACAGCGGCACCTTAACCACAGCGCCGGTGCTTAGGGTGGCAGGCTTAGTGCCGCCCTGGGCGGTATCACCTTTTAAGCCCGGGTCCGTTTCGGTCACTTCCAGCTCAACGTGATTTGGCGGGGTGACCACCAAAGGCGCGTTGTTAAACAAAGTCACCACGCATTTGTCTTGCTCGCGCAGCCACTTAGCCGCGTCGGCTACCGCTTTGGCATCGGCGGCAAACTGGTCGAATGACTCCGGGTCCATAAAGTGCCAAAACTCGCCGTCGCTGTACAGGTACTCCATATCGCGATCGACAACGTCGGCGCCCTCCAGGCTCTCACTGCCGCGAAAGGTGCGGTCCCACACCCGGCCAGTGGCCAGGTTGCGCAGTTTAACGCGGTTAAAGGCTTGGCCTTTACCCGGCTTTACCAGCTCGTTTTCAACAATGTTACATGGATCACCGTCTAGCATTACTTTCAGACCGGTGCGGAAATCGTTGATAGAATAGGTGGCCATAACCCCTCTCGTAGACATTAACGGAAATTGAAAGGCGCCAATGATACATCGAACCGTCGCTACATGGCAGACCGAGACCTGGCAAGAGGCGCTTAAAAACGTTATTCGCACCCCAGAAGAGCTATTTTCGCTGCTAAAACTCGACCCGGCACTGTTGCCGGCCGCCCATTTGGCCAGCGGCGACTTCGCCTTGCGGGTGCCGCGCTGCTTTGTTCGGCGTATGGAGCCGGGCAATATCAACGATCCACTGCTGCGTCAGGTGCTGCCTATTGGCGACGAGCTGCTGGCCGTGCCCGGCTACAGCCACGACCCTCTGGAAGAAAAAACCACCAACCCCCACCCGGGGTTGGTACACAAATATCAGGGCCGGGTACTGCTGGTGGTGACCGGCAGCTGCGCCATTAACTGTCGCTACTGTTTTAGGCGGCACTTTCCCTACGCCGACAATCGCCCAAGCCGCGCCCAGTGGCAGCAGGCGCTCGATTATATTCGTGCCGACACCAGTATTCGCGAGGTGATTTTTAGTGGCGGTGACCCGTTAAACGCCCCCGATGCCACCCTCAGCTGGTTAACCGACGAGATTAGCCAGATCGAGCACATCAGCCGCTTGCGGGTACACTCGCGCCTGCCCGTGGTATTGCCTTCACGCATCACCGATGAGTGCCTCGAGTGGCTGGCCCGGCCGCGCTTTGCCAACACTTTAGTGATTCATGCCAATCACGCCCGTGAGCTAGACACCAGCGTGGCACAGGCGCTGAGCCAGTTGCGCGCGGCAGGCGTCACCTTGCTCAACCAAACGGTATTATTAAAAGGCGTTAACGATTCGGTCAGCTCCCTGGCACAGCTCAGCGAACGGCTATTTGCCTGTGGTGTGTTACCTTACTACTTACATGTGCTGGATAAAGTCGCCGGAGCGGCGCACTTTGATGTGCCGGAGGCCGATGCAAAACACCTGCATCAAGGGCTGTTACACAGCCTATCGGGGTATTTAGTACCAAAGCTGGTGCGCGAAATTCCCGGCCATCCGTCTAAAACACCGGTGATCTAATCACCGCCGAACCGAGTACTCTATGTACCGCCAGCTCGTCACAAGCACGCACCATCCGCTATAGTGTAACGGTAACCTCAGAGTCATAAGCGATAGCATGAATGAATGAAGCCTTAACCGACGCCGCACTGCTGGCCCAGCTAAAACTGCCAGAGTCGGACCTTAAAAGTCTCAGCTTTTGCAAAAGTGCGACAAGCGCTAATGTCGCCCAGTGGATTGACGCCCAACCCCTGACGCAAACGCGCTATATCAGCGCGATTCTTTACGCGGCACTGCCCGAGCTGGCACGCCTGAAAACCGACGCGCAAACCCACCTCGATATACTCGATCAGGTGCGCCCGGCCGTACATGTGGCGATTCAGGGCCTGAGCAAAGCGTTTTTACATCAGCCCCTGATTTTACCCGAGCCGGCACGCAAGGCGGCCGTCATCGCCCAAGCGCTGCAAAAACACCTAAGTAACGCCTATTTAAGCGCTCTGCGCACCGCCTTTACCGAGCGCAGCAGCAACGAGCTGCGCGCCCGGGCACTACACCGGGCCATCACCGGGCTGGGCTTACTGTTACTGCGCAGCTACCAGCTGTACACCCCCACCATCAAACAGCTTTGGCTCGAGCTGCACACGCTTTATTTACTGGCCGAACGCAACGGCCTAAGCGAGCTAAAAACCAACGATCCGCTGCCCAATCATCAGGAGGTTGGCAGCGTCAAACAGGCCTACCTGCGTATCCTGTTGCTCGCCGCGGCCCGCCCCAACCAGCTGGGGCAAAACGATTTGTACAACCTGTACCTGTCGCTTGAGTCGCTCAGTGCCAAAGCGCAGCTGTACCCCGAGGGCGAGCAGGCGGCCGACGGCCTGTATGCGGTAATGCTCGACCACGACAAACCTCCGGTCTATCGCAACCGCCTGTCACTGTACGACAGCCAGCAGATTCGCGTACTGGACAGCAACGCTGTGTGCCAAACCTTACAGGCTTTACCCGACAACGCCACAACACGTTTATCGCCAGCGTTGACCGGCCATTTACTGGCCGCCTGGCAGCGCACCGTCGAGCGCAATTACCCGCGCCACGCAGGCAACGGCGAACTTGAAGTTACCATCGGGCTGGGCAATCTGCACTTTTACAGCGCCGGCGAAACACCTTTTAACCTGTACCTTAAAAGCCCTTCCGACTTAGGCCTGGAAGACAGCAGCGAAGGCCTGTTTAAACAGCGCAGCTTAAAGCTAAAAGACCGTATCAGCCCCAGTGCCGCCGACCCCTGGGGCGAGGCCTTTGATGTCGCCAAGCCAACACTGCAAAGCGGCACCCACTCCACCGTCAATGTGGAGGAGAATATTCGCCGGGCCAGCCGGGCCAAGTACCGCGGTGAGCACCCGATCGATAAAGTCGCCGTCATTGATGTCAGCGCCGGAGGTTATTGCCTCGAGTGGCACGGCGCCAGCCCCGCCGGCCTTAAGGCTGGCGAGCTGCTAGGGGTGCGAGAGCCCGGTCGCCACAAGTGGGGCATTGCCGCCGTGCGCTGGGTACAGCAGGCGCGCAACACCACTCAGGTAGGGATACAAATGCTCGCCCCACAGGCGCAACCGGCGGCAGCGGCCATCGTGCAAAAAACCGGCGACTACGCCGAGTACCAGAGGGTACTGGCACTGCCGGCCCAACGCCTGGCCAATCAACCGGCCAGCTTGCTGACCAACGCGGTCAGTTTTCGCGAACTGCAAAAAATAAGGCTTTATCAGGACGGCGGCGTTACCAGCTTGCAGCTAACACGCCGGCTATTTTCTACCGGCATCATCAGCCAGTTCGCCTACAAGGTACTGGCGAGCGCCGAACCGGCTCAAGATGAGCAAACCCGGCCCAAGACTAATTTTGCCGCCCTGTGGGACAGTAAAGATTAACCATCCGCCCCCGGTATTATGCAAGCTGGGGACGGCCGTAAAAGCGTCGACCTCGTCGCATTTTTCAACAGGCAGTATGACAAGCCTGTAGCAATAAGCGTACAAGTGTTGAGGTCAGTGAATATTCGGGTAATATAGTTGCCTCTTCTATAAGTGCCAGTTTGCAAGCGGTAGCCGACTACCGGCTCGAATTTTCGAGCGAATGGGGGAAATTCGTCCTTGCAATCACAACAAGCCTGGCACTCGATAAAAACCGTGGAATAGCGAGCGCAGTAGACCTCTATGAATCCCAATGAAACGATCCGCCTGCTCATCCTGAACGATTCCCAAGCTGAAGCCGAACGCTTAATCAGCATGCTGCACAATGCCGGGCGCCCCAATCGGGCGCAGCATGTCACCAGTGACGAATCTCTGAACAAGCTGCTCGAAGAGCAAGCGTGGGACATCCTGATCGCTCATGACCAAACCCAAAACCTGACGCCGGCTGCCGCCATCCAGCAAATCCGCCGGCTAAACAAAGATGTTCCCGCCGTACTGCTAACGGACGATGAGACCAGCCAAGCCATTGTCGAGGGCCTAAAAGTGGGCGCAGCCGATGTGGTGCGCCTGGATGAAGACCAGCACCTGTTACTGGTGCTTAGCCGCGAGTTAACCAATCGCGCCCAGCGCCATGAAAAACGCATTGCCGATCGTCGCCTGCGCGAGTCAGAGCGCCGCGCCCAATCGCTGCTGGACAGCTCCCGCGACGCTATCGCTTACGTGCAGGACGGCCTCTACCTCTACGCCAACGAATCCTTTGCCGAGCTGTTTGGCTACGACGACAAAGACGACATCGACTGTATGCCGATTATGGACATGGTGGCCGAGAGCGATCACGACAAGCTTAAAAACTTTTTGAAAGAGTTTACCCTCAAGGGGCTCGACGCCGAATCCAGCACCCTAAGCTTTCAGGGACTGCGCCACGACGGCGAACAAACCGAGGTATCACTCGAGGTGGCCCACGCCAGTTACGATGACGAGCCCTGCCTGCAGTTTTTAACCCGAGGCACCCGCGCTGGCGCCTCGGTAGCGGCAGCTGCCGCAGCGGCCGGCGTCTCGGCCAAAGAGCTAGAAGAAGCCAAGTGGAAGGACAGCATCACCGGGCTTTATAACCGCAGCTATTTCCTGAGACACACCGAAAAAATTATCGACAGTATGGACGGCGAGCAAAGCCGTTGCCTGCTGTACATTGATATCGACGATTTTGCCGATACCGCTCAGGCAAAACTGGGAATGACCGGCGCCGACGCTGCGCTGGAAGATCTCGCCCAACTGTTAACGCGCGAAAGCGCCGAAGGCGAAACCCTGGCCCGCTTTGGCGACAGCGCTTTTGCCCTGCTGAGCACAGCCACTACCGCCAGCGAAACGGTCAACCGCGCCGAAAAACTGTGTGCCACCATTGCCGAACATATTATTGAAGTAAACAGCAAAACCCTGCAACTTAGCGCCAGCGTCGGCATCTCGGTGTTAAACGAAAACTCCAGCAATGCCGAGCAGGTAATCGAGCAAGCCATGACCGCCGCCGACCAGGTGCGCGAGCATGAGCACAACTGCGCACTGCTTTACGAGCCGCCCGTCAGCGCGGAAGAAAAACAAGAGCGCGACATGCTAAAAGATGTACAGCACGCGCTGGATAACGATTTGTTCCGCCTCTTGTTTCAGCCCATTATAAGTTTGCGCGGCTCCGAGGAAGAGTACTACGAAGTATTACTGCGCCTGTTAAACAGCGAGAACGAAGAAGTATCGCCCAATCAGTTTATCGAAACCGCCCACCAGGCGGGCATCGGGGTTAAGATTGATCGCTGGGTTATTCTGGAGGCAATCAAGCTTTTATCCGAGCACCGCAGCCGTGGCAACAAAACTAAGTTGATTGTTAACTTAAACAGCGCGTCTATCTGTGACAGCTCGTTGGTAGCCTGGCTCGGTGTCGCTTTTAAAGCGGCGGGCCTACCACCCGATGCGATCGTCTTTCAGGCGCAAGAGGTGGATATCACCAACCACCTTAACGCCGCCAAAGCACTTAATAACGGCCTGGAAAAACTAGGCAGCAAACTCTCCATTTGCAACTTTGGCTGCTCGCTCAACCCGTTTAATACGCTCAAACATGTGGACGCCAGCTTTATTAAAGTCGACGGCTCTTTTACTCAGGATGTACAGAGCAAAAGCGAGAGCCCGGAGTCGTTAACCCAGTTACTGGAGCAGCTGCACGAGGCCGATAAAACAACCATCGTGCCGTTTGTCGAAAACGCCAGCGTGCTCTCGACGCTCTGGCAGGCCGGGGTGCACTATATTCAGGGCCACTATTTGCAAGAGCCCACCCAGTCGATGAGTTACGACTTTAATATGGAAGGCTAAAATCACAGCGATTTAAGCAACCTCGCCACAAAAAAGGCAGCCCTGTTGGGCTGCCTTTTTTGTGGGTGGCTAGCAAGCTGTTGAAAAACCCTTACGTACTCAGGCTTTCAGGCTGGTTCGTAATCTAGACGCCATTTTGGAGGTGTGTGACCACCCATCGAAAAGTGGCAACGACGAGTACGGGCCAGCCTGGAAGCCCCGTAGAGCGAGTGAGATGTGAGCCGCTGCCATGATGTTTCCCTTAAACGGTGATGGGCTACGCCCGCCACACAGCCGCTTGCGTTATTCTGGCTGGTAACGGGTAACGCTTAAGCCCGCTTGCTGCAACATAAGCAAGACACTATCGGGCCCGGCCAAATGCAGCGCGCCCACTAACACCAGCTCGGTTTCGGGGGTCGCCAGCAACTGTTTTATGTGTGGCACCCAGGTTTTATTGCGTTCGGTTAAAATTAAATCGTACAGCGCCGGAGCCTCGTCCAACATCGGCTTACCCATCAAGGCAAATAATTCATCCGCATCGCCCTCGCGCCACTCGCCCACCATCTGATCAAACAGCTCAGCCATTTGCTCCAGGTCGTCTAACGTTGCGTTAATAAATAAATCGGGGTCCATTTCCGTCATGGCAACCATAAAGCTTAGCTGTTCATCGGCGGTTTCCAGCTCCCCTAACGTTTTGTTCTGCGCCTTAGCCTGGGCAAAGTATTTTTGGTCGATGCCGTCACCGAAGCCCAGCTTTTGCATTTCCATCATGGTAAAAGCCAGTGCCACAAAAGCCGGTTGAAACGCCTGCATAGGCGCAAGGGGTAACTGACGACTAATGGCATACTCGCTTAGGCGAGCCCAGGTTTTTTCGCTCACCTGATCTTGCAAGGTTTTACCTTTGGGCAGCATCATTGCCTGCTGCAGCTTTTGGCTAAACGCCGGGTCACTCACCACATCCATATTAGTTTCAAACACAATTTTATCGGCGGCGGAAAACGCGGCGGGGAATTCGGTGGGTAACGGGTAATCGCTGGGCTTTAACATATGAATGGTGCCGCCAATATACAGCGTACTGTCGCCATCGCTAACCTGCCAGATATAGCTGTCTGCGTATGTAGTAGCCGTAACGCACAGGGCACAAGCGGCAAGAAATCCTTTTAATCGAGTCATAGTCAGTCCTGCTTTTATCGTAGAGTTTTAATGGTGCGGTTTTACAGTCGCGCTTAGCTAGCCGGGCAGCACACTAAGCGCGCGCTTCTAATAAAAAGGTGACCGGGCCATCGTTGGTTAAGCTCACCTGCATATTGGCAGCAAAAATACCGGTAGCCACCCGTGGGTGCCGGGCGTTAAGCTCGGCGACAAAGTGATCGTACAGCTCTTGGGCAAGCGCGGGGGTAGCGGCACCCGAAAAGCCCGGGCGCAAACCTTTGCGGGTATCGGCGGCTAAGGTAAATTGCGATATCGCTAATACTCCGCCGTTCACCTCGCCGACGTTTAAGTTCATTTTATCGTCGGCGTCGGCAAACACGCGGTAGTGTAAAAGCTTGTGCAGAAGTTTATCGGCCTGCTCGCGGGTATCGTCACGCTCGACGCCCAGCAGTAATACCAGGCCCTGATCGATACGCCCAACACACTCACCCGCCACCGAAACCGATGCCTGAGACACACGCTGTATCAAACCACGCATCGGTTACGCCATTTGGTCAGAGTCGTTGCTGAGCTTGCGCGCCAGACCATCGGTGGCGCGGATCAGCGCATCGACAATACCCGCCTCGCGCGAGGCGTGCCCGGCGTCGCGGATAATTTGCAGCTCGGCATCGGGCCAGGCCGCCTGCAAGGCAAAGGCGTTATCCAACGGGCACACCATATCGTAGCGCCCGTGCACAATCATGCCGGGGATACCCGCCAGTTTATCGGCGTTTTTAATAATTTGATTGTCTTCCAAAAAGGCCTTGTTCACAAAGTAGTGGGCCTCGATGCGTGCCAGGGCTAACGCCTTAAAGGGGTTAGAGAAGGTATCCACCACATCCTGGTTAGGGCGCAAGGTAGCGCAGCGCCCCTCCCACAAAGACCAGGCCTTGGCCGCCGACATTTTTTGCAGCTCGTTATCGCCGGTTAAGCGTTGATAGTAGGCGTGCATTAAATCGTGGCGCTCGTTCTCGGGGATCGGGGCGAGAAAATCCTTCCAGTAATCCGGGAAGATAGCGCTGGCACCGTCTTGATAGAACCAGCGTAAATCCCGCTCACGACATAAAAAGATGCCACGCAAAATCAGCCCCAGTACACGCTCTGGGTAAGTCTCGGCGTACACCAGGCTAAGCGTTGAGCCCCACGAGCCACCAAACAGAGCCCAGCGATCGATATCGAGTGCCACACGGATACGTTCGATGTCCTCCACCAGCGCTTGCGTGCTATTGCCCTCAAGCTCGGCGTGGGGGGTAGAGCGCCCGGCACCGCGCTGATCAAACAAAATAATGCGGTAGCGCTCTGGGTCAAAAAAGCGCCGGTCGTACTTACCGCACCCGGCCCCCGGCCCGCCGTGCACAAACAGGATGGGAATACCGTCGGGGTTGCCCGACTCATCCACATATAGCTCGTGTGGCGCTTCTACGGGAATTTGGTGGCGGGCAAACGGTTTAATTTCGGGGTAGAACATCAACATGTAGGATGGCCCTGCGTACTAAGAAAGAGTGCGACTGAATACCAGCTTGCAACTTAGCACACAAAGGCGACCGGAGGGAGACCCCAGTGCGTTGCACCGGGGTCGGGTCAAAATTTAGAGGCAGCCCTGACCGCTAAAGGCATCCGCCACACCCTGTAAGGCCGGCTTAGCCGAGAGGTCGGCGTTAAACAGCAACGGCCAAACATCATCGTAATCAGCTCCGGCAGCGTTGGCGAACTGATTCATCAACCAGCTCTCATCGTCGGTGAGCCCCCAGACGGTGAACCCGCCACGCTGATCGGCCGGGACTGTATCCAAATACACCTTGGCCACTTCACAAAAACGCTGTTTTTGGTCGGCAGCCAGCTGCTCATCGTACTCCGGTAAAGCAGGCGGGGTACCACCACCGTAGGGGTTCACCACCGCGATATCCAGCTCGGTTAGTTTGACCTTCAAGCCCATGTCCACCACTTGCTGAAAGGCGTTTTGAAAATTATTAAGCGAAGGGTAACCCATGTAGATGTGCATCTGGAAACCAACACCGTCGATGGTTCCTTCGTTGTTTAGGGCTTCGGCAATCTCGAGTGTTTTGGCAAGACGTGTACTATTGGCGGTATTGTCGTAATCGTTGTAGTACAAATCGATGCTCGGGTCAGCATCGCGCGCCGCCTGAAAGGCCACTTTAATGTACTCGGGGATCTCACCCTCAGCCGCTGGTGGCAACTCGTTATAGAACACCGAGCGACGGAACCCGTCACTGGCCCCCTGATCCACGGCTTCGTTCACCACATCCCAGCTGGTCACAACACCGGGGTAATCAGCCTTAAAGTGTTCGACAATGCCTTTAACGTGGTTCGCCAACATAGCGGCGAAGTCACCCTCATAGCCGTTCATAAAGCTCGGCACCTGATAGCCGGAATGCCACACCAACGCGTGCCCGTGAACACTCATGCCATTGGACTCGGCAAATGCCACCAACTGGTCGGCATCGTCAAAGGTAAAGGTGTCTTCGGCAGGGTGCAGATAGCTCATCTTCATGATGTTACCGGCGGTCAACTGACTGAAATGCCGGGCAATCACATCCTGACGCTCGCTGGCATCACTGTGATTGAAAATACTGTAACCCTCATTGGCGGCCGATACCGCTACACCCACAGGAAAATCCGACGGGGTTGTAGCGTAAAGGTCAAAATCTGGCTCAATCGCAATCGGGCTATCTGAGCTAACCGAGGAGCTAGACGAGCTTGCCACAGATGACGACGAACTGCTCTGTTGCGAGCTGCTGGACGAGCTTGATGAGGAGGAGTCCACCGAGGAGGCACTGGAACTGCTAGGGGAGCTGTCTCCGTCACTGGAACCACCGCCGCAGGCCGTGAGTGAAGTAGCGGCAAGTAACCCTGCCAGCCATAAAAGTTGCGTGCGCATAAATCACCTATCATTAGTTTTATTGTAATGGGCAGAGTGTCGTATACTTTTTATACCACCCTCTTATGGTCATTATGACCACTTGATTGTGTTAAGTAAAGTCAATCATCAGGAGATACCGTGAGTACACAACCCACCCGCTGCCAATGGTGCAGCGATGACCCGATCTATCAGGAGTATCACGATCAGCAGTGGGGCATACCCTGTTACGACGCCCAAGAGCTGTTTGAAATGCTGATTTTAGAGGGTGCCCAAGCGGGCCTTAGCTGGATTACCGTACTCAAAAAACGCGAGGGCTACCGCCGGGCTTTTTGTCAGTTTGATCCGGGCAAAATAGCTCAATTTACCGAGCAGGACGTCGAGCGGTTGCGCCAGGATGCCGGCATTATTCGCAACAAGCTCAAAATAGAAAGCGCCATCAAAGCCGCCCGCGCCTACCTGCAGATGCAACAAGACGGCGAAGACTGGGTAGTGTTTTTATGGAGCTTTGTCGGCGGCCGGCCAATACAAAACCACTGGCACAGCCTGAGCGAAGTGCCGGTCACCACACCCGAGTCCGACGCCATGAGCAAAGCCTTAAAAAACAAAGGCTTTAACTTTGTCGGCAGCACCATTTGCTACGCCTTTATGCAGGCCACCGGTATGGTCAACGATCACACCACCGACTGTTTTCGCCACCAACCCTGTGCCAAGCTCGCGCCAGACAACAAATAAGGCTGTTACACTTAAGCATCGAAGCAAACCAGTGATCCACATTACACAGGAGAGTCACCATGTTGACACGCACCTTGACGGCCTTAGGCTTGGCCGCCGCACTGGCCGCCCCTTTTAGCGCCAGCGGCAAAACCGTCATCGACAGCGAGCGGGCCAATTTTGCCGTTGAAACCATTGCCGAGGGCCTAAAAAACCCCTGGGGCCTGGCGTTTTTACCCGACGGCACCATGCTGGTTAGCGAGCGCGCCGGCAACTTGCGCCTGGTTAGCGCTGACGGACAAGTGTGGCCAGCGCTAAAAGGGCTGCCCGAGATTGTCGCCAAGGGGCAAGGTGGGCTACTGGATGTCGCTATCGACCCGGATTACGCCACTAATGGGCGTATTTATTTTAGCTACTCAGAGCCCAGTGAAGATGGCGACAGCAACAGTACCGCCGTCGCCTCGGCGCGCATAGACGACGATCAACTGGTCGATGTCACCCGTATTTTTAGCCAGCAACCCAAAGTAAAAAGCACCTCGCACTTTGGCTCACGCCTGGTGTTTGGCAGCGACGGCACCTTGTTTGTCACCCTCGGCGACCGCTACTCGCGCAAAGACGACGCCCAAACCCTGGACAACCACCACGGTAAAGTTGTGCGCATTAACACCGACGGCAGCGTGCCCTCCGATAACCCCTTTGTTGACACCGAAGGCGCCCTGCCCGAGATCTGGTCTTACGGCCACCGCAACATGCAAGGCGCGGCAATTCACCCTCAAACCGGCGCATTGTGGAGCGGCGAACACGGTGCCCAAGGGGGCGACGAAATTAACATCGACCGCGCCGGCCTAAACTACGGCTGGCCCGTCGTTACCTACGGTGAAGACTACGGCGGTGGCGAGATTGGCGAAGGCTTTAAAAAAGACGGCATGGAGACACCCGTGTACTACTGGCTGCCCTCACTGGCAACCGCAGGCCTCACCTTTTACACCGGCGATAAATTCCCCGATTGGCAGGGCGATATGTTTGTCGCCAGCTTAAAAGGCCAAACCCTGTCGCGCCTTGATATCGAGGGCGAGCGAGTGCTGCACGAAGAGCGCCTATTGCAAGACGAGGTGGGCAAGCGCCTGCGCCACGTGGTTCAGGGCCCTGAGGGCTACCTGTACTTACTCACCGATGACTCCAACGGCGCCATCTTGCGCCTGAGCCCAGAAGAGTAAACCCAATCTAAGTAAACCCGAGCCCCCGCCTCTGCTCCCAGAGGCAGGGGTTACGCAAGGTCGCGCCCGCTACAGCGACGCGAAAACTTACATCCTATCCGGTAAAATCGCGCCACAGCTGGTAAACTTTGCCTAGCAAGCTGTTAACCACAACACAAAGGCAAAACCATGGCAGCAAGGTACCGGGCACTCACCGACAACGCCCACGACACAGTAAAAACCACCCCCCGCACCGGTGTTTTATTAACAAACCTCGGCACCCCCGACGCCCCCACTAAATCGGGTTTACGCCGTTATTTGGCCGAGTTTTTATCGGACCCGCGCATCGTCGAAATCCCCAGGCTGCTTTGGCTGCTGATTTTGCACGGCATTATTTTAAATACCCGCCCCAAGCAATCCGCCAAACTCTACCAAAGCATCTGGACCGACGAGGGCTCGCCACTGCTGGCCATCAGCCGCCGCCAGCGCGACGCCATCGCGAAAGACTTGGGCTCCGAGGTAAAAGTCGCCCTGGGCATGCGCTACGGCAACCCGTCTATCGCCAGCGCCCTGGCCGAGCTACAAGCCGCCGGCGTGCGCAAAATTATCGTACTTCCGCTCTACCCTCAGTACGCCGCTGCCACCGTTGGCTCCACCTTCGATGCGGTATCCAAAGAGCTGCAACACTGGCGCTGGGTGCCCGAGCTGCACTTTTTAAGCGGCTACTGCGAACACCCAGATTACGCCGCCGCGCTCGCCAACACCCTACACGAGCACCAAGCTGAACACGGCGCGCCCGACAAATGGATGTTCTCGTACCACGGCACCCCCAAGTTCAGCCTGGAAAAAGGCGACCCTTACTACTGCTTTTGCGTTAAAACCACCCGCCTGGCCGCCGAGCAAGCCGGCCTCAACCCGGACGACTGCATCACCACCTTCCAGTCCCGCTTTGGCAAAGCCGAGTGGCTAAAACCCTACACCGACCAAACCCTAAAAGAACTGCCCGCCCAAGGCGTAAAAAATATCGCCATCCTAAGCCCCGCGTTTAGCGCCGATTGTTTAGAAACCTTAGAAGAACTAGAAGAACAAAACCGCGAGTTTTTTCTTGAAGCCGGCGGCGAGCAATACCACTACATACCAGCGCTCAATGATCGGGAAGATCATATTAAAATGTTGGTGGATGTATTAAGACAGGCAGGCGCTTAAAGACCGGGAGCCTGAAATGCGGCTCTCGCTCTGCTTCGATATCACCAATATCTGGCTATCGCTGTGACGTGACCCTCTCATAGAAAACTCTTTGAGCCTATTTTAATGGAATTTTCTACGAGTAATCGCTGTGGATGATTGGGGGGATTACATCGATATTTTAATTTTGTTTTCGGACTGTATCTCATCAATAGGCAATGCAGATCTAGCTTCGACAGTGTTTAACACCACATCCATTGAATCGATGTAACGCTTTTCCTACCGGAAGTATCTAGTTCTATATAGAAGGAGCCATTCGGCTTACGCTTCATTTAAAATACTCGGCATAGTGAAGTGCATAACGCCCGGCTCTGCGGTAGGCAAAAGTGTAGGCCGCTTTTTGACCGGAGCTTTTGACTGTCCGACAGCAGGCGCTTGTTAAGCCTAGTCTCTTGATTTGTTGGGCCACGTTTTGACCTGCCTTTTTTCTTTGGATACCAATCTTGAGCGCCACATTAGATCTGTAAGTAGAATAGCGACCGCTGCATTAAAGCGACCTCTTACGGTTGATTCTTCTTCTAATTCTTTAGGGCCAAGCCAAGGAAGGTTAAAAGTTAAATCTTTGATCTTTTGATTTTCAAAGCTGAGACCTTTCCAACTATGACCAAACTCGTTTCTGATCTTTCGTATTATGGTAATTTCTTCAATTTCATTATCTTGAATTAGACCCAGTGAGTGCGCGGCTGCCGCTTTAGCAGAAAAAGTACCTAGCGGTGCATTAAAGCCACCCAATAGACTTTCTGCCGACTTATTATCAACCAAAAACTCTTTCAATATATTGGAAATCCAGTCATCAAGTACCGCAGCTGCGTTAAGCGCGGCACCTCTATCGCTCTCCTTATTGAATTCATTCAGAAACTCTGACAGCTCTTTTAACTCTGGTTCGTCTCTCATACTTTCCTAAGGGCTTAACAGCTTAATAGTGAGCGAGTTGAAAAATACGCCCGGCAACCTATCTTTTCTAGAAAGATATTAGAAGTCACTTGTAGCATACTGTTGTATCTCGCATAAAATTATACTTGACGTATTTTTGTAATATTGTAAAGAAGCCGTCTTACTTTACCATTGGCAACCTATCACACCCAACAAAGCTCTTGAAGTCTGGTCATTAGCTTACTGCTTCAGCTAAAAATATCCCGAAAAATTTCATAAATCAAAAAAATGAAAGTGAGCCGTCGTGCTTTATATTTCTTGCCCTGCGATATTATTTGGCTTATCGCTGCTTATACGCACAGCAAAATTTAGTTATTCAAAACAAACTAAAAACTTAGGAGTCAAATCTTGACTTAACCTATCTCGGCCTGGCCCGACACCACTTTCCGCTCCAGGCCGAACCATTAACTCACACAAATCAAAGGCCGTACCGTAGCCAATCTTATAACGGCCACACACTTAAGAATAAGATTTTGCTCTTAGCAACAGCGCTAGCCCACCAAAACCCCATGCAACATCTTCACCGCCAACAGCACCATCACTACCGCAAAAATGCGCTTTAACACGGCCACCGGCAACCGATGCGCCAAACGCGCACCGACCGGCGCGGTCATAAAGCTCATCAGCGCCATCGCTAACACCGCCGGCCATACGACATAACCCAGGGTGTGGCTGGGCAAACCCGCAAGGCCCCAGCCATTGACGATATAACCCGCCGCACCGGCGGCGGCGATCGGTAAACCTACGGCGGCCGAGGTGCCCACCGCGCGGGCAATAGGCGTATTGCACCACACCAAAAACGGCACCGTCAGCGAGCCACCACCAATAGCGACTAATGCCGATACACCGCCGATACCTGTACCCACCGCACCAAGCCCTGGCGGCCCGGGCAGCGTGCGGTCGGGGCGCGGCGGTTTGCCGATAATCATATAGAGCGCCACAGCACTCATAAATAGCGCAAAGAAAATCGCCAGCGGCGCCGCACTTAAAAAACTGGCAATAAAAGTGGCGGCAAACGTGCCCACTAATACGCCGGGCGCCAAGCCTTGCACCGCGTGCCAATCTACCCCTTTGCGCCGATGGTGGGCGCGAGCGCTGGCCACCGCCGTAGGTACGATGGCCGCCATCGAGGTGCCGAGCGCCAGGTGCACATTGTGCTCCGGGCTAAAACCCTGGGCGGTAAACATCATACTCAGCACCGGCACCATAATGCCGCCACCGCCAATACCAAGCAGCCCGGCAAACACACCGGTTACGGCGCCCAGCGCGAGATAACTCAGCAACCAGATCCACTCCACTAACAACTCCTATCCATGTAAATCGCGGGCCTATTGCTCGTCGCTATCACTTTTTTTACCGCGGCCCGGCCCCTCGCGCTCCATCCGCTCAAGCTCTTGCTTGTACTTTTCCAGGTCTTCCCAGTCGAAAGGGCTGCCGACGTTAAGCCCTTGCTCCAGGTGCGCCGCGCGCTCGCGGGCATTGTGCTCCAGCGAGTGATCTTCATCCTCGCTCTCGTTGGTTTTATCCTGTTTCGCCTGCTGGTCGCGCTCGTACTTTTTGAGAAATTCCGATGCTTTCATAATCACCTCCGGTGGTTAGCCACTATAATGACGCTTTTTCCGCTATTAATGAAAGATCATCCATGAGCCGCGAGCGTTTTGAGAAGTTTATAAGAGTGTTGCACCAGCGTCAGCCCGACATGACGGTACTGACCGATAAAGTCCATAAGGGGCAGAATATCTCGGCCATTATGCGTACCGCTGAGGCGGCGGGCATCGGTCAGGTGCATATGGTCAAGCCCGATCGTGGCCACATTGTGTACCACAACACCGCGGGCGGTATTGGCCGCTTTACCAGCCAGCGCGTGCACGAGCGCATTGAAGATGGTTTTGCCCACCTGCGCAAGCGCGGCTTTACCTTGGTAGCGGCGCACTGGTCCGAGCGGGCGGTGCACTACCGCGAGTTTGACTACACCCAACCGTTTGCGCTGGTGATGGGAGCCGAGAAAAAAGGCCTGAGCGATTACGCCGCCCGCGAGGCGGACGCCCACGTCACTATTCCCAATATGGGCCTGGTAGAGAGTTACAACGTCAGTGTCGCCGCCGGTATTATTTTGCAGGAGGCACTCCACCAGCGGCAGCAGGCCGGGCACTACCAGCGCGGCTGCAGCGAAGACGACCATTACCATAAAACCCTGTTTGAATGGGCTCAACCAGACATGGCGCGCTACTGCAAACAACACCAGCTGCCCTACCCCGAGCTGGATGAGGACGGCGACCTGATACCGCCCGAGGCGGCTGCCTATCGCCGTCCCCGGGACAAGCGCGACTCATAACCCACGCCCGGCGCAGCACAAAATTGGTGTACACTCGGATTACGTTTTACCACGGCCGCGCAGGCTGCCAATATCTTGATCAATAAATGGAGTGAATCATGGTATCTATTGTTAAAAACTTCTTTCGCACGGCGGCCCTCGCCCTGTGCTGCCTTAGCGCTGGCGTCAGTGCCGACGCACTCAACGACATCTTAGATCGCGGCACCATCCGCGTCGGGGTCGCCCAGTTCACTCCCTGGACCATGAAAAACGAAAAAGGCGAGCTGACCGGCTTTGATGTAGATGTAGCCCGTAAAATTGCCGCTGACATGGGCGTTAAGGTCGAGTTTGTCGAGTACGAGTGGGACAAAATCTTGCCATCGCTGGCCGAGGGTAAAGTCGATATGGTCGCCGCCGGTGTGGCCATTACCCCTAAGCGCGCGCTGCAGGTTGAGTTTACCAACCCCTACTCGGAATCGGGCGTTGGCTTAGCCGCCAATATCGAGAAAACCCGCAACGTTAAAACCCTGGCGGAGATGAACAACAAAGACTTCACCATTGCCGTGGTACGCGACACCATCGCCTTTGACGTATCCAGCTCGCTGTTTAAAAACGCCGAGGTAAAAGTATTTGAAACCTCTAAAGCCGCCGAGCAAGCGGTATTGGATGGCAAAGCGCACGCCTACATTGCCAGCCAACCCGTGGTGACTTACTTTTCGGTCAGCAACAGCAAAAAAATTGACCTGCCTATGAATGCACCGCTGTTAAGCTATAAAAATGGTCTGGCCGTGCACAAAGGCGAGCAATCACTGCTAAACTTTTTAAATGCGTGGATTGTTGCCCGCACTGCCGACAAATGGTTGCCGGCAAGTACCCGTTACTGGTTTACCAGCCTGGAGTGGAAGGAGGCGCAATAATATGGCGCTTAAATTTCCGTTAATAATCACCCTGTTTCTCGGCACCGCGCTGGTAGCGGTCGCCCAGGACAGCAACCGCAATGCCGCAGACGATCGGGCAATGGAAGAGATTGTGGTCACCGCGCCCAACTGGCGTAAGGAAACCGCACCCACTCTACCGGAAGACCCTCGCTGGCAAATTGACGATGAGACCCGGGTTAAGATGCAAAGCCGTATGCAATTTGGCTACGACCCGGTGCTGGATGAAATTCGCAACAGCGACAACCGCATCAAGCTGCACAGCGACGTCAACGAGCCAGAGCCGTCTACGATTTTTCGCTTTAGCTTTTAGCTTGTCCGGCGCCTTGATCACACGTGTGATTAAGGCGCCGCCCCTCCTTTACACTTCTTGCATATCCCTTAGCCTAACTCGCCCTCTGGCGCTTGTATTCGCCCACACGAAACGGCAAAGTACCTGCTAATAAATCATACTAATTGCTGCCCTGACTCCCAATCAGGCGAGATAAGAATAGGCCCATACCATGAACCATCTGCGTTTGTTAGCACCTCACGGTGCGCTGTTAGTTTGTTTAGCCGCCGGCGGCGCTCATGCCGAAACCTTTACCCTGCAATCCCCGGACGAGCGATTAACCGTTAGTATCGACGTGGCGCAAAGCGTCAGCTGGTCTGCCACACTCGACAAAGCACCGGTGATTACTGACAGCACCATCGGCTTAACGCTAAAAGGCCTCGGTGACATCACCCAGGACAGCAAATTGATTAGCGTTGATCGCAACCAGGTCGACACCAGCCATACGCCGGTGGTAAAACATAAGTCGGCCACGATTGTTGAGCACTACCGCGAGCTGTCGCTGCGCTTTGACAACGACTTTGGTATTGATTTTCGCGCCTATGATGACGGCGTAGCCTACCGTTTTGTGGGTGAGTACGATCAGCCCATTACCGTCACAGACGAGACCATGGCGCTTAACTTTCCCGCCGGTGCCAGCACATTGTTTCCAGAAGAGGAATCTTTAATTTCTCACTACGAGCGGCTGTACGTACCGGCAAAAGTCGCCGATATCGCCCCCGAGCGCTTTGCCTCTCTGCCGGCCTACATCGGCGTTAACGATATTAATATTGTCTTCACCGAAGCCGACCTGTACGACTACCCCGGCCTGTTTTTATACGGCACCGGGCAAGACGGTTTTAGCGCGGGCTTTACCCCCACGGTTACCGAGGCCACCCCCATGGCCGGCTCGGAAGACCGCAACCAAAACCTTAGCTTTGGCGATACCCTGGCCGACACGCAAGGCGAGCGCACCTTCCCCTGGCGCGTGGCGGTAATCAGCGACGATGACGGCGCCTTAATCGAGAGTCAGCTGGTGTGGCTGTTATCGCGCGACAACCAACTGGCCGACAACAGCTGGATTAAACCCGGCCGCATCGCCTGGGATTGGTACAACGCCAACAACCTGTTTGATGTGGACTTTAAGGCGGGCATAAACACACAGACCTACAAGGCTTATATCGACTTTGCCGCCGACTACGGCCTTGAGTATGTGATTTTGGACGAGGGCTGGACCAAAACCACCACCAACCTACTGGAGATGAACCCCGACATCGATGTGCACGAGCTGGTGCGTTACGGCCAAAGCAAAGGCGTCGAGATTATTCTTTGGGCGCTGTGGGGCCCACTCGACAAAGACTATGAGAACATCTTAAAAACCTACAGCGAATGGGGTGTAGCCGGCATCAAAACCGACTTTATGCAGCGCTCCGATCAGTACATGGTGAACTTTTACGAGAAAATAGCCCGCGAAGCCGCCAAGCACGAGCTGCTGGTGGACTTTCACGGTGGCTTTAAACCCACCGGCCTGCGCCGCGCTTACCCCAACGTAATGACCTACGAGGGCGTAAAAGGTAACGAGAACAACAAGTGGAGCGCCGATATTACCCCAGAGCACACAGTCACCTTGCCGTTTATTCGCATGGTTGCCGGCCCCATGGATTTTACCCCCGGTGCCCTGCGCAACGCGCACGCCGCCAATCACCACATCAGCCACTATCGCCCGGTCAGCCTTGGCACCCGCGCTCACCAGGTGGCCATGTACGCCGTGTACGAGAGCGCCCTGCAAATGCTGTGCGAGTCACCCTCTACCTACCGCCGCGAGCCCAAAGTCACCGAGTTTATCAGCCAGTTTCCCGCCGACTGGGATGAAACCCGCGTGCTGGATGCGCAAGTGGCCGACTACATTCTGGTGGCCCGACGCAAAGGTGATAACTGGTACATAGGCGCCATGACCGACGACACCGCGCGCACCTTAACCATCGACTTTAGCTTTTTGGGCGAGGGCAACTTCAACCTGACCGCGCTGCGCGACGGCATCAATACCGAGCATTTTGCCGAAGACTATAAAATCGACAGCCAAACCGTAAAGGCCGGTGACAAACTCACCATCAACCTCGCCTCGGGCGGCGGCTGGGCGGGGATTGTTAAAAGCCGCTAATGCGGCTTGTCTGAGGTCAGATGCGGTGGACGGTGGACGGTGGACGGTGGACGGTGGACGGTGGACGGTGGACGGTGG